>CAWFYO010000001.1:0-311837 GCA_963820015.1 uncultured Actinomycetota bacterium
CACCACGTGGGTGTGCAGCTGCGGGTCGCCGGCGCGCGAGTCGTAGTGGTCGTAGGCGACGGCGGCGACCCCGGCGACGCCGACCTGGGCGACCGCGCCGTCGCTGTCGGAGATGCCCGCCCGGGTCGCGGCCACTTCGCGCTCGAAGAAGTCGATGACGTCGGCGACGGCCGCGTGATGCGCTCGCGATCCGCTCCTGGGTGGCCGCGTCGGCGACTCCCCACAGCACCGACACCGACTTCGGGACGCTGAAGGTGAGGTCGAAGCCCGCGACCGCGTGGCGCACGCCGGCGGCCGTCTCCTCGGCTTCGATCCTGCTCGTCTCGGCCGCGCAGTCCTCCTGGGTCATCTCCGGGTCGAGAGCCGCGACTCGCTCGTCGATGCGGTCCGCCAGGCGCTTGTACGTCGGGTAGGCCCGCCCGAGCTGCTCCCCCGTGATCGGGTCTCGCCCCATGCCGATCAGCAGCGCGAGCTGCTCCTCGGTCACCTGCATGCCCGGCGCTGAGTTGGCCGCTCCCGAAGGCACGGAGTCCTGAGCCGAGCCAGCGGCCCGGCGGCGTACCGACCTCGGAGTAGTAGCGGGTGAGCGGGGTCGACAGGGATCGGTTGCCGTCGCCGGCGGCGACGCTGCGCAGCAGGTACTGGTAGCCGGTGCCCGCGGACATCCGGCGCAGCGAGACCGTCACGGCCGTTTCCGTTCCACAGCCCTCAGGTGCGCTTCTCCATCCACAGACCCCTCGATCTGCAATCCGTGTGAAGCGCGAGAAGGGGTGGGGTGGGAGGAGCGGGAGAGGCGGACGAGAGGGCGAGGCGGAGGCGAGCAGGGCGGAGGCGGAGGAGGGTGAAGGCGGACGAGAGCGGAATGAGGGCAGGAGGTTGGAGGGCGGAGGAGCACCTGAGTGGTGGCCACTGAAGCGCGAAATGGCCGGGTCCGAAACGCGAGATCGGGCTTACGATGAGGCCAGACGATGCACGCACCGCCCGCGGGGCGTCGTCTGCGCCTCGAGCCGAACGGCGAGAGGAAGCAGGAACGCACATGAAGAATCGACTCGGGTTGAGATCCTGGGCGACCGGCGCACTGGTGTTGGCCGCGGTGACCGCCTGTGGCAACAGCGGCGCGGATCCGCCGCCGCCGACCCCGAGCCGTCACCTCGACGTCACCGACGCTCCGACGACGAGCGCGTCGCCGACCTCACCGTCCGACGCGGCCGACGCTCGACGCGAGCGCGACTGATGCGGCGCTACTTCGCGGTCCTCGACGAGCTGCGGCAGCAACCCGACGCGCGACCTCGAGCAAGCTCAGCGACGGTCGCGACGAGCACCCAGCTGAACGCGCGAGCAGACGCTGCTTCGCGCACGCAGCGCGAGCAGCGGCCAGCGGCAGGTCGGCGACACGCGCATCGCCGAGCTGAAGGTCCAGTCGGTCAACCTGGACAACTCGGACCCGTCGGCGGGCAAGGTGCCGACCGTCGTCATCGACGTCTGCTGGGACGTCAGCGAGGTCGACGTCTCGACAAGAACGGCAAGTCGATCGTCTCCCCCGACCGTCCGGACACCGGGTGGACCCGCTACACGGTCGCGAACTACCACTAGGCCGCCGATCCCACCGGCGGCTGGCGAGTCGCGACCGGCCAGGACCTCAAGCAGACGCCATGCGCGGCCTCCTGACTCGCGTCGTGCTCGATCGCCCTCGCCAGCCGTCGGCCTGACCGCGCTCGACTCCGCGCTACGCCGGCGTACGCCGGACACCGAGTGCCAGCAGACCGACCCGGCGACCGGCCAGTGCCTGATCTGGGTCGAGGTCCCGGGCAGCCCGGGCACGCCGGGTACGCCCGGCGACGACGGTCCGAAGGACACCGGCTCCGGGGCGGCCTGCTACTGGGACGGCACGAACCAAGGGATCACGAAGCCGCCGCCCGGGCCGGTGCCCTGCACGTCGGCCGACGGCTACTGGTCGAACAGCTACAACTGCTACATCAGCCCGTCGATCCCCAGCCGCCGGCCGGCGATCCGAGCTGGCAGGGACACGAGCCGGGCGACGGCGCCGTCTACAACTGCTACCAGCCGCAGACCGGGATGCTCATCTACGATCTGGTCGCAGGACCCGCCGCCCGAACTCGGGCACCGGGCCGACGCCGCGCGAGGTCGCCCAGATCGCGATCGAGCAGATGGACCTCACGGCCATCAACATCGGCATCGCGCCCAAGCCCGGGCCCGGACAGCATCGGCCTCGTCGGCATGCCGGTCTGGATGTGGGCGAAGGCACCCGAACGACCACACCTTCGGGCCGATCACCGCGAGCGCGTCGGCCGGCGGGATCACGATCACCGCGACCGCGAAGGTCCTGCCGGAGTCACCTGGGACATGGGCGACGGCACCGAGGTCGTCTGCAACACGGCGGGAACGCCGTACAAGCCGGCGTACGGGCGCAAGGACTCCCCCGACTGCGGCCACACCTACAAGAAGTCGAGCGCGCACGAGCCCGGTCGAGGCCTACACGGTCACCGCCACGTCGAGCTGGGTCATCACCTGGTCGGGCGCCGGTCAGACCGGGACGATCCGCCTCGACGGCCTGAACCGCTCGACCCAGATCCGGATCGGCGAGGCGCAGGTGCTCGTGAACTGACGAGCCGCGCGGGGAGGTACGACGATGACCACGACTGCCCGAGAGGACCGGACAGCCCGGCCCGCGCATCGCCACGCCGGAACCGGCCCGCCGTCACTCCCCCGCCCAAGCTCCGACGGCGCCCCGCCCTGGTCGTCGCCGCGGTCGTCGTCGACCGCGCCTCGGCTGCCTGCTCGGCGCGTGGGCGTGGAGCGCGACGACCAACACCGAGGAGGTCCTCGCCGCGCGCGCACACGATCCATCGCGGCGAGGTGATCACAGGCCGGCGACATCCAGCGGGTCCGGATCAGCGGCGACCCGGCGCTCCAGCCCGCTGCCTGCTTCGGCGTACGACAGCGTCGTCGGCCAGCGCGCCGCCCTCGACATCGCCGCCGGCGGGCTGCTCACACGCGAGTCGACGAGCCGACTGCGCCGATGCCGCCGCAGGGCCAGTCGGTCGTCGGGATCTCGCTGACTCCGGCGCAGGTGCCGGCGACTGCCGCTGCACGGCGGCGACAAGGTCCGGATCATCGTCACGCCCGGCGACAACGGCGACGCGCCGGCGGCGCACCGCCGTTCACCGCCGCCGAGGTCGTCGACACCGCGTTCGACGAGACCACCGGCAACACCGTCGTCAACGTCCTGGTGCCGTACGCCGACGCGGGCGTCCTCGCCGCCCGCGCGGCGACCGGGCAACGTCGCCCTCGTCCTGGACTCCGGAGGCTCAGTGATGGCCGTCATCTGCCTGACCTCGGCGTCCGGCTCGCCCGGTGTCACCACGACGGCCGTCGGGCTCGCGTTCTGCTGGCCGCGCCCCGTGCTCCTCGTCGAGGCCGATCCGACAGGCGGATCAGGGATCCTCGCCGGCTTCTTGAGGGGCACGACGCCGTACGACGCCGGGCTGATCGAGCTCGCCCTGTCACCGCTGGGCG
This sequence comes from uncultured Actinomycetota bacterium, assembly GCA_963820015.1. Classification (GTDB taxonomy): domain Bacteria; phylum Actinomycetota; class Actinomycetes; order Propionibacteriales; family Nocardioidaceae; genus Nocardioides. The sequence goes on from CAWFYO010000001.1 coordinate 3,538, forward strand.
TGGCCGAGGCGCTGCGCGACGTCGTCCGCCCGCTCAGCCCGAGCGTGTCACTCGTCGCCGGCACTCGGACGCATGCGCAGGCCGCCGCGCTGCGAGACCTCTGGGAGCCACTCGCCGGCGCGCTGGCCGAGCTCGAGGCCAACGGGCAGGACGTGATCGTCGACGCCGGTCGGCTCGGGCTCGACGGGATCGCCGCAGCCGCTCCTGGAGTCCGCGGACCTGACCTTGCTGGTGACCCGCGCGACACTTGCCGTCGATCTCGGCGCGCACGGTCGTGGGCCGAGGCCGCCCGGCAGCCCGCGACGGGGTGGCGGCATCCCGGGCTGCTTCTGATCGGCGAGGGCCAGCCCGTACCGGGACACCGAGGTCTCCAAGGTGCTCGGCATGCCCGTGGTCGCCGACCTTCCCGACGATCCCGAGGCCGCCGCGGTCTACCACCGCGGCGCGACACCGCCGCGTCACTTCGAGACCGGGCCCTACGTCGCGCGGCCTTCAGGCGGCGGCGCAGTCGATCCAGGCGCAGGTCGCGCGCGGCCGGTTCGCGCTCGTCGAGGAGGCGGCACGATGAGCGAGGCGTCCCGCTACCTGAACGAGTACGGCGACCTGACGCGCCTGCCGCTGTTCACCCAGCCGACCAGCGCAGCGGCGCCGACCGCCGCAGCGGCTCGACGCGCACGAGTCACCGCACCGCCGACGGCCAGCCAACGACGTCGACTGGTCCCTCGTCGCCGACGCTGCGCGCTCAGGCGTCCGAGCAGCTGAGCCAGGCGGTCGCCGCCGACCGTGGCCGGCTCGACCGGGCTGCTCAGCAGGAGCTCGGCCGCTCGATCGTCCTGGACCTGATCGAGTCGGCGATGGCCGACGCGGTCAACGCCGGCGAGGGCGCGTGGAGCCCCGCTCGGCAGCAGGCGACGGCTCAGGCGGTCTTCGACTCCCTGTTCCGGCTCGGCCGACTCCAGCCCCTGGTCGACGACGACCGGATCGAGAACATCATCATCGTCGGCCACGACAACGTCCTGCTCGAGCTGATCGACGGCATCGCTCGTCGACGGGCCCGCCGGTGGCGGACTCCGACCAGGAGCTGATCGACTTCCTGGTCTTCCTGGCCTCCCGCAGCGAGGTCAACGCCCGCTCGTTCTCCGAGGCCCAGCCGCGCCTGCACCTGCGCCTCGACGGCGGCTCCCGCCTCGCGGCCGCGGCGTGGGTGACGCCGCGGCCGTCGGTGGTGATCCGCCGGCACCGGCTGATGCAGGTCACCCTCGACGACCTGGTGGCGCGGGAGATGATGACGCCGGTCGCCGCCTCGTTCCTGCGGGCCGCGGTCCGGGCTCGGAAGTCGATCGTCGTCGCCGGCGCTCAGGGTGCCGGCAAGACGACCCTGGTCCGCGCGCTGTGCGCCGAGATCGACGCGACTGGAGGCGATCGGCACCTTCGAGACCGAGTACGAGCTGCACCTGCACGAGCTCGGACCGGCACAAGATCGTCCACGCCTGGGAGGCCCGCCCCGGCTCCGGCGAGCGCGGCGCCGGACGGGCGCCAGGCCGGCGAGTTCACCCTCGACGAGGCGCTGGTCGACTCCTTCCGGTTCAACCTCTCCCGCCAGATCGTCGGCGAGGTCCGCGGCAAGGAGATCTGGGCGATGATCAAGGCGATGGAGTCCGGCACCGGATCCATCTCCACCACCCACGCCGCCGACGCCGTCGCCGCGGTCCGCAAGCTCGTCACCTGCGCGATGGAGGCCGGGCCGCACGTCACCCAGGGCCTCGCCACCAGCAAGCTCGCCGCGACCGTCGACCTGATCGTCCAGCTCAGCATGGAGACCACGCCGCGTCGACGGGCGGCGCGCACCGGCACGCGCCGGGTCGCCGAGATCATCGCCCTCGCCCCGGGCGAGAGGGAGACCGGCTACGCGACCACCCACGTCTTCCGCGCCGACGCCTCCGGGGTCGCCGTGCCCGACGTCCTGCCCGACGAGTACCGCGCGCTCGCCGCATCACGGCTTCGACCTCGCGGGCTACCTCTCAGACCCAGCCGTTGGGAGGTGCAGTCGTGACGCCGCTCGTCCCCGGCCTCGCGGGCGGCCTGGTCGTCGCTCGGGATCCTCGGCATCGTCGTCGGGCTGCGGCCGGCGCCCGCGTCACCACGCGACGAAGCCGACCACGAATCGCGCCGTCCGGCTCGCGATCAGCTCCGCGCACCCGGATGCTGCTCCTGTCGGCCTCGGCCTCGGCGTCCTCGGCTGGCTGGTCACCGGCTGGGTCCTCGCGCTCGTCATCGCCCCGGTGGCGGTCATCGGCCTACCGATCCTGCTGTCGGCTCCCCCGGCCGCCACCCAGATCGACCGGCTCGAGGCGATGGAGGAATGGACCCGCTCCCTCGCCGGCGTCCTGACCGTCGGGGTCGGCCTGGAGCAGGCGCTCGTCGCCACCCTGCGCTCGACCCCGCGCCGATCACGCGCGAGGTCACCCGGCTGGTCGCCCGGCTCCGCGCCCGGTGGGACACCGAGACCGCGCTGCGGGCGTTCGCCGACGAGCTCGACGACGCCACCGGCGACCTGATCGCCGCCAACCTCATCCTCGGCGCCCGCCGGCGCGGCGCCGGGCTCGCCAGCGTCCTCGAAGGGCTCGCGGAGTCGGTCGCCGCCGACGTACGCGCTCGCCGTCAGGTCGAGGCCGACCGCGCCAAGCCGCGCTCGACCGCTCGCTGGGTGACGCTGATCAGCGTCGAGCGTGCTGGTCGTCCTCGCCCTGTCCGGGCAGCTACGTCGAGCCGTACAGCAGCCCGATCGGGCAGGTGATCCTCGTCGTCCTGCTCTCGGCGTACGTCGCGACGCTGGTCTGGATGCGGCGGATGGCGATCGGCAAGCCGCTGCCCCGGTTCCTCGACCCGCGACCGAGAGCGGCGGTCGCGCCATGACCACCGGACTCCAGCTGGCGCTCCTCGCCGGCGGGCTCGTCGGCCTCGGCCTGACGCTGCTCGTCGCCCGGCTCGCTGCCCGCCGAGCCGGATCTCGCCGACGCACTCGACCGCGTCACCGCCACCCGCAGCCGCACGACCGCCGACCAGCCGCAGACCGCCCGCACGGGCAAGGAGCGCCTCGGCCTCTGGGGACTGCGCGTCCTCCCGCCGGCATCTGGGTCCGTACGCCGACGCGCGAGCTCGCGCTGCTGCGGATCCCGACTCGCCCGGTTCTACGGCGAGAAGCTCGACCTTCGCCGGCCTCGGCCTGGTGATCCCGCCGCTGCTCGCGCTGCTTCTTCGACTTCCTCGGCCTGGGCTTCCCGCTCGCAGATCCCGGCGCTCGCCTCGCTCGGGCTGGCCGCGGTCATGTTCTTCCTGCCGAACTACAACGCCCTCGACGACGCCACGAAGGCCCGGCTCGAGTTCGCCCGCGCGCTCGGCGCCTACATCGACCTCGTCGCCCTGGAGCGCAACAACGGCATCGGCGTCACGACAGGCGATGGAGGCCGCCGCCGAGGTCGGCGACTCGTGGGTCTTCACCCGACTCTCCGAGGAACTGACCCGCTCGCGCTGGTCCGGCCTCCCGCCCTGGGACGCCCTGCACACCTTGGCAGACGGAGCTCGGACTGCCCGAGCTCGACGACTTCGCCGACATCATGCGCCTCTCCGGCGAGGAAGGAGCCAGCGTGTACGCCACCCTGCGCGCCCGCTCCGCCGCCATGCGCACCGCGATGCTCAACGACGAGATCGCCCAGGCCAACGCCGTCGGCGAGCGCATGACCATCCCCGGCTCCCTGCTCGGCGTCATCTTCATGGCGCTGCTCGTCGCCCCCTCCCTGCTTCGCATGTTCACGCCACATGACAGCGCTCGTGACACGGAAGGACAACCCACCAGGAGGAACCGATGTTGAAACTCCTCGTCACTGCTGCAGCTCGCAGCACTCACACCTCGACGACCGTGCGCAAGCAGCCCGCGCGCAGCGAGCGCGGCTCGGTCACCACCGAGCACGTGCTCTGGGCGGTGGCCGTCATCGCGATCGTCGGCATCGTCGTCGCGGCGGTCAAGGCCTATGTCACGAACGCAGGCCGGCAACATCAAGTAGCCGCTGCCAGGCGGCGCGAGCGAGCGGGGCTCGGTCTCGATCGAGCTCGTGATCCTGCTGCCCGCGCTCTTCGCGGTGATGTTCCTGGGGATGCAGGCCGCGCTGTTCTACCACGCCCGGACGGTGGCGATCGCGGCCGCGCAGGAGGGCGCCCGCGCCGCCGGAGCCGAGCACGGGCACGAGTCCGACGGCGTCGGCCGCAGCCAACGCCTTCATCACCGAAGCCGGCGGCGACGACGTCCTCACGGCACACCTCGACCACGGCCAACCGCACCGCGCACGACGGCGACCGTGACCGTCACCGGATTCAGCCTGAGCGTGATCCCCGGCTGGAACGTCCGCGATCACCCAGACCGCCACCGTGCCGGTCGAGAGGCTCACGGATCCGCCACGAGCAGCGCAGGCGCACCATGACGCGACCGGCGAGACGAGCGCGGATCGGCGGCGATCGAGGCAGCGATCGGCGTACCTGCCTTCGTGCTGTTCGTCGGCCTGATCATCTTCGGCGGACGCACCGCGACCACCCACGAGGCGCTCGAGTCCGCTGCCGCCGACGCCGCCCGCTCGGCCTCGATCGCGCGCGACGCCCAGACAGCGCACGACGGATGCACGCGCAGGCGGCCACCGCCAGCATCGACCAACCAGCACATCCGCTGCCGCAGCGTCGACGTCGCCGTCGACACCTCCGACTTCAACAAGCAGCCCGGCGTGCCCGGCTCGGTCGACGGTCACCGTCTCCTGCCGCCTCGACCTCTCCGACCTCGCCGTGCCGGGCGTCCCGGGTCCGAGATGCTCAGCAGCCACCATGTCCAGCCCCATCGACACCTGGCGCGAACGATGAACCGGCCACTGCGCCGCGCACGGACGAGCGGGGCTCCATCACCGTCTGGCTGGCCCTGGCCAGCTTCGTGATGATCTTCCTCGTCGGCCTGGCCGTCGACCTCGGCGGGCAGGTCCACGCCCACGAACGCGCCCACGACCTCGCCGCACAAGCCGCCCGCGCCGGCGGCGAGGAGGTCGAAGGCGGCGCCCGCGATCCAGGGACGCGACCTCGACGATCGACCCCGCCGCCGCCCGAGCAGCCGCCCAGCGCTACCTCGACGCCGCCGGCGTCACCGGCACCGTCACGATCACCAGCGGCGACACCATCACCGTGACCGTCCACGACACCTACGACCCGCAGTTCCTCGGCCTGATCGGCATCAACCGCCTCGACGTCACCGGCACCGCGACCGCACGCCTCGATCCGCACCCTCGGAGGTAGCCAGCGATGAGCACACCTCAACGCGCTCTCGACCCGGCTTCGCGGTCTGGCCGCGACGCTCGCCCTGGTCGCGTTCATGGTCGGCGTGCCCGCCCTGCTTCTCGCCATCGACGCGATCCCGGACCCAGGCGCGTTCTCGTGGTCACGGCTGACCGCACCCGACGACGGCACGCTGGCGCTGCGAGGTCATCGCCGTCGTCTGCTGGGTCGCCTGGGCGATCTTCACCTGCCAACTGATCGCCTCGATCGTCTCCCAGATCCGCGGCATGCGCGCCCCCGACTGCCCGGCCTCGCCGTGCCCCAGCTCGCGGCCGACCGCCTCGTCGCCGCCGCAGCCCTGCTGTTCGTCGCCATCCCGACCGCCACCGCACTCCTCCCCCAGCCGCAAGGCCGAAGCAGCCGTCGTCGCGACTCCCCTGCCCGCCACCACCGGTGGCCGCCGCCCCGGACCCGTCGCGCCGACACCGACCCGATGGCCCCACACTGCCGCTGCGCCGACAGAGCACGAGACGGCCACCGAGCGCTACACCGTCAAGCGCGGCGACAGCCTGTGGAAGATCGCCGAGGAACGCCTCGGCGACGGCACCCGGTACGTCGAATCGTCGACCTCAACGAGCCGTCCTCGACGGGCGCCCCGACTTCCTGCTGCCCGGCACCGTGCTGCGGGTGCCCGTCGCGACGAGGCGACGCCCGACGGGCGAGTACGTCGTCCAGCCCGGCGACACCCTCTCGGAGATCGCCGAGGACGAGCTCGGCGACGCCGACGCCTACCCGTCGATCTTCGAGGCCTCCCGCGACACCGTTCAGGCCGACGGCGCGCACCTACCGACCCCGACCTGATCCTGCCGGGCTGGAAGCTCACCATCCCGGGACCGGCTGAACCCGTCGCTCCGCCGCCGCCCAAGCACTCCGCGCAACCGCACGACCCGCCACCGACACGTCCGCCCGTCACCGAGCCTCCACCGACCTCCAACAGCACCTGACACGACCAGCGCCACCGCACGACCCATGCCGATGACGATGCCGACCACTCCGAGCATGCCTGCCTGGCTACTCCCAGGTCTCGCCGGCACGGGCGCCGTCTTCGGGGCCGCGTTCTGGATCGTCCTGCGGGCACAGCGCCGCACCCAGCTGCGCTGGCGCCGACCGGGCCGGATCATCGCGCCGCCACCACCCGAGCGTTGTGCAGGCCGAGAAGACCGCGCGCGTCACCGCCACGTCGCTGGCGCCGCGCATCCAGGACCTCGACGCCGCACTGCAGTCGCTCGAGCCGACGAAGGTCCGGATCCTCACCGCGACGCTCACCGGCGAGGACATCGGCATCACGCTCGCAGCGCCGGTCGACCTGCGCAGCACCGTGGACAGGCTCAGGTGCCGCGTGGCGGATCGCCCTCGCCGACGTACCCCAACGCCGAGAGGCTGTTTCCGCCGTACCCGCTTCTCGTCAGCGTCGGCCAGGACGACGACGGGGCGTTCGTGTTCCTCAACCTCGAAGAGCTTCGCGTCGTCAGCGTCACCGGCGACGCGGACCGCAAGGCCGCGTTCGCGCGTCACCTCGCCGCCGAACTGGCGGTCAACCCGTGGTCGATCGTGAACCACGTCGACGTCCTCGGGCTCGGCTCCGACCTCGCGTCGTTCCACCTCGGCCGCGTCAGCACCCATCCAGCCGGCGACACCGCCTTCATCGCCACCTCGCCCGAACACTGTCAGCGAGTCACGTCGCCGGCAGCGATCCGGACGACTTCTACGCCGCGATCATCGCCACCGCCGACCGGCCCGACGACGAGCTCGACGCACTGGCCGAGGCGCTCGAAGGCTTCACCGGGCGTACGGCGGCCGCGCTGGTCGACCTCGCCGGCGAACCCCGCCCGACGGGCACCCACCTGCACCTGGCCACCGACGGTCGGCTCACCTGCTCGAGCCTCGGACTCGATGTCGCCGCCGCCGGGCTCAGCGAGGAGGAGGCCCGAGCCTGCGCGCTGCTTCTCGACCTCACCCTGGACTCGCAGGATGTGCCCGTCCCCCGAGCGACCGATCGCACCGCCGTCGCCGACCTGGCGTGGCGCGCTCGTCGACGAGCTGACCGAATCACGGCCCGAAGAGGGGCCCGCCGGGGACGCCTCGCTCCTGCCGCTCGACGCGCACGTGTACGCCGACGCTGCGGCTGCCACCGTCGAGGACATCGAGACGCTCGCACCGGTCGCCGCGCCCGAGGCCGAGGCAGTCGTCGCCGACGAAGATCCCAGCCTCGACGAGGACCTGGCGCGATGGGAGTCGCCGACGCTCACCTCGACCAAGCTGACGCTGCTGGGTCCGGTCGGCGCGCGTACGACGGGTGACGCCAAGACCACTGCCGCCCGACGTCCGTACTACGTCGAGCTCCTCGCCTACCTCGTCCTCCACCCCGAAGGATCGACCGCCGACGACCTGGCCGAGGCGTTCGGCATCACCACGGAGCGCGCCCGGGTCTCGATGAGCAACCTGCGGCGATGGCTCGGCACGGACCCGAACACCAAGAAGCCCTACCTGCCCGACGCGAAGCAGACCCACACGTCCGGGGCGCTCGGCGGCGTACAAGATCGAGGGCGTGCTGTGCGACCTCGACCTCTTCCGCCGCCTGCGCACCCGCGCCCAGAGCAGGGGCGCCGCCGGCATGGACGACCTCATCAGCGCTCTGCGCCTGGTCACCGGCGAGCCGTTCAGCCGACTCCACGAAAGGCACTGGTCCTGGCTCCTCGAAGGCGAGCGCTGGGACCACATCATGACCAGCGCGATCGTCGACGTCGGCCACATCGTCTCCGCGCACGCCCTCGCCAACAACGACAGCGCGCTGGCGCTCTGGGCTGCCAGGACGGCCTACGCCGCAGCTCCGTTCGACGAGGTCGCACAGCTCGACGTGATCCAAGCCGTCGCCGCCGGCGGGGACGACGAGCAGGCGAGGAAGCAGCTTGCCGACAGGGTGTTCAACCGCCGCGACGACGACCAGCCGCCGATCGAACTCCCTCAGCGCACCGCCGAGATCGTCGAGAACAAGAAGTGGGTACCGCCTCGATCCCGCTCTCGTCGAAGCGGGTGAACCGTGACCTGCGAAGGCGCGTAATTGCGACTCTCCAAGCAGTTCGAGTCGCCTGACGATGACGCCTATGTCATCGACGTTTGAGTGAGCCGTCCCGATTACCGCCGCGGACCGTCGTTCCACACGTTGATCTAACTTTGCCGCTGGTTGAACCAGCACAGCGAGGCCGACATCGCACCCGTCGCTGGCTCGGGGTGGGTCCTGTGGAATTCCGAGAGGCACGAACGGCCGGTCCCACGAAGGGCGCCCAGCGTCCGCTGGCTAGGAGGAGTCAACACCACTTAGGGATACCTGTTGACCTGCGCAAACGCAGGTATCCCCGCAGGTCGAACCGGGCAGGTATCCCGGATTCGGGTAAACCTGACGGCGCAGCGTCGTGGGCATGTACGACCCCGACAACCCGATCCCGCACTGGACCGTCTCGACGATGCAGCGCGTCGCCGACGAGCCGACCCTGGCCGGCGCCGCGATCCGCTACGCCAACCTCGGCATCCCGGTCTTCCCGTGCGTCCCGGGCGGCAAGCAGCCGCTGACCCCGAACGGCTTCCACGACGCGACGTCGTCGGCCCGCGTCGTCCACGCCTGGTGGCAGCGCACCCCGGACGCGAACATCGGCCTTCCGACCGGAGCGCCGCACCGGCGTACTCGTCGTCGACGTCGACGTCCACGCCGGCGGCAGCGGGTTCGCCGCCTTCGAGCGCGCCCGCTCCGAGGGGCTCGGCGACGCTGGGGCTGGCTGGTCCGCACGCCGTCCGGCGGGCTCCACGCCTACTACCCGACCGGCGGCGACCAGGAGCAGCGCTAGCTGGCAGGTGCCGTCGGCTCACGTCGACTTCCGCGGCGACGGCGGCTACGTGATCGCTCCCCCGTCGCGCATCGAGGTCGACGGCGTCGCGCAAGGCGTACGACGTCATCGCCGTCACGACCCAGCCGCGCGAAGCCGGTCGACGCGGTCAAGCTGCGCCAGTTCCTGGAGCCGCCCCGACCGACGCGCAGCCTCGGCCGCCGGCCGAGCATCGCGGCCCGCACGGATGCCGACCCGACGGCGCTCGCGCGGACCGTGGCGCTGACGCCTGAGGGCGGCCGCAACCGCGCGCTCTTCTGGGCGTCGTGCCGCATGGCCGAGAACGGACTCAGCCCCGGCCGACATCGCCAGCTGGCTCGATGCCGGCCGCGCAGCACGCCGGGCTCCCGCGACCGCGAGATCGAGACGACGATCAACTCCGCGTTCCGCATCGCCTCCCGGCTCGGCCCCGGGAGCCGCCCGGGCCCTACCCAGCGAGTGAAGGGATCCAGCTGTGAACACGCACGCCGAGTACCGCCGCCACAGCTACCGGCCGCCCGAGCCGCCGCGCCCCGCAACCGGAGACGGCTGCGCAGCGAGCTCGCGCGCCACCGCGATCCGTCGCTCGCCGTCGAGAGCACGCAGACCGGCGCACGCGCAGAAGCGCATCGCCTGGGTGCGGCCGACCGAGCTCGCGTCGTACGCCGGCACCGATGGTCGGCCGCGGCATCGACCTCCAGGCCGAACTCGTACGCCGGCGCGCGACGCGCACCCGACCACCGCCACCCGCGACGTCCGCGACACCCGGCACCAGCCACCCCGCCGACCCCGATCCGCACGCGAACCGCACGGAAGGACTGTCAGCTGTGAGCGCACTCGTTCGCGACCCCAGAGGGCCTGCGCCGCCTCCTGAGCGGCTGCGTGTCTTCGGCGCGCACGCGCTGGGAGCAGGACCCCGAGGCCGCGCGAGCTGATGCTGTTCACATCCGGAAGTACGAGGCGCTCGCGCTCAAGCACCACTGCGACCCGAGACTCGGCGCCGCCGCGCGTTCGAGGCGATGCGCACCTACGCCGTCCGCACCGCCGACGACCCGTGGGCCGTCGTCACCATGGCGGTCAAGGTCAGCCTGATCGCCGAGGAACGCGCCGACGGGCTGCTGTGCTCCGTCGCCCAGGCCCGGCGTCCGCGAGGTCTCCGAGCACCACGACGCACGCCGGTTCTGCGACACCGAGGCCGACCTGCCGAACTTCCTCCCCGCGCTCGCCGTCGACCCGTTCGAGCCAGCGACGAGAACGCCACCGACCGGAGCGTACGAGGCGGTCGACGCGACCATCGACCTGTTCGCCGCCCTGGGCTGGCCGCGCGACACCGCCACCTGCGCGCTCGACTACATCGCCGCCCGGCTGGTCGAGTGCGGGTCACCGGCCAAGGGCCCACGCCTGCGCTCCGGCGCGACGACAGCGGCCGGGCGCTGCTCGACCTCGACCAGGAGTCCTGGTCGACGGTGCTGCGGATCGTCCTGGGCAACCCCAACCCGGACGAGGCCTGCACCTCGCGACGGGCACGGCGTGCTGCTGCGCCTGCTCATCGGCGACCCGGTCAGTCGAGCTCCTCGCCGACGACCTGCTCGTCTTGGAGATCAGCCGAGACCGCGCCGCGAATCGAGGGGCGGGCCCATGCCTGAGACGCGCGGCCACATCGAACTCGACCGGGCGATCGACTCGATCACCGTCGGCGTCCGCCACCGCAAGGACCCCGGCGACCTCGCCGCGCTCATGCGAGTCGATCGACGAGTCGGCCTGCTCCAGCCCGATCACGATCACCCCGGACGGCGTGCTCGTCTGCGGGTGGCGGCGCCTGGAGGCCGTGCGTCGGCTCGGCTGGCAGCTCGATGAACGTGTGGGTCCGCTCCGGCATCTCCGACAAGCTCTCGCGCCTGCTCGCCCAGCAGGACGAGAACGAGCTGCACAAGCCGCTCAACGAGCTCGAGACGGCCGCGCTCTACCGCGAGCTCAAGGCGCTCGAGCGAGGAAGCCGAGGCGCCGGATGCAGGCGACCCAGTTCGGCGGCGAGCGACCGGAGGCTCCGGCTCCGCACCCGGTGCGGACCCGGGTGAGCACGGCGACGCACGGCGACAGGCGGCGATGGCGATCACCGGCAAAGCGTCGTACAACACCCACGAACGTGTCTGCGCGCTCATGGATTGGGCTTCCCGCAAGGCCACCCCGCCCGAGGTCCGGCGCGATGGCCGCCGACGCGCTGCGCCGGATCGAGAACGGCGAGCCGGTCGAGCCGCTGTACAGCGAGGTCAAGGCGGCCGTCGACGAGACCCAAGCCGCCGCAGCCCGAGGTCGAGACGGACCTCGCCCGGCTGGCACGCGAAGCGCTGGAGCGGGTCCGAACGGCAGAGAACGCGAAGCGGCTGCGCGCACCTCACGCACAGCCAAGGTCACGCGCAGCCACTACCGCAGCCCCCGCTCGTTCAACCTGATCTGGACCGAGCTCGACGGACTGGACCGAGATGTACGACGTCGACGAGCTCGCGGTCGAGACTCAGCGACGACGACTGGGAGCGGTTCGACCGCGTCGTCACCGCCACGATCGCCTTCCGCGACCAACTCGTCGCCGCCGCACGACGCCGCGTCGGCCTAGCCGACCACCTACCGGACGTCCAGACCCGTCGCCCGGAGCTCGATGCGCAACCTCACCGGCCGCCAGATCCTGCTCCTCGTCGCTGCGCGTGGCCCTGCTCGCCACCGTCGTCGTCGGCGTCTACGGGCTGGTGCGCGGCCCAGGTGGCCGACGCCGGCTCCGTCACCGGCGAGCAGGTCGCCGGAACCAGTCGGTCAGCCACGCATCCGGACGCTCCAGTTGCCGACCTCGCAGGACCGGTCACTCCCCCACACGACCGATCCGATCGCCTACGCCCGCGCCGTCGCGACCTCGCTGTTCGACTGGGACACCAGCCTCGGGCTTCCTCCCGACCGACTACACCGCCGCCGTCCTGGCCGACGCCGATCCCTCCGGCGAGGAGACGCCCGGCCTGATCGACGACGTCGCCACCTACCTGCCGACCGTCGACCAGTGGCTCGACCTCGGGGCGATGGACGTCGTCCAGACGATCGACGATCGACGACGCGTACGTCCCGGACTCCTGGACCGCGGCCGTCGCAGCAGGCCCACGGCCAGCTGCGACCCGGCACGACGGCGGTCACGATCACCGGCACCCGGCACCGCAGCGGCGTCTGGAACGGCGAGCCCGCCGAGTCGTCGTACCCGGTCGTCGTTCACCGTCTTCGTCGCCTGCCCGCCCGTCGTTCGACCGCTGCCACGTCCTGCGGCTCTCCCAGCTCGACAACCCGCTGAGGTGACGCGCGCGATGGGCATGAAGATCTTCGCGGTCGGCGCCGCAGCCGCCGTCCTGCTCGCCCCCGGCGCAGCCGTCGCTCGGGGTCGCGACCCTGATCAGCCCCGCCGCCGCCGGCTCGGGCAGCTGCCTGTGGGACGACCAGGCGACCGGCAGCCTCGGCGTCGCGGGCCCGGTCCCGGCGAGCCTCAGCGCGATCAACACCAACGGCGAGACCGTCACCCTCAACCAGCAGCAACTCACCCGAGCCGCGGCGATCATCGCCGTCGGCAAGAGCGAGAGCATCCCGGCCCGCGGCCAGCTGATCGCGATCATGACCGCGCTGACCGAATCGTCGCTGCGGGTCCTGTCGAACACCGGCGCCTACCCCGCAGTCCGGCGACATCCCGAACGACGGCAACGGCGGCGACCACGACTCCCTCGGCCTCTTCCAGCAGCGACCCGCCGCCGGATGGGGCAGCGTCGAGAACCTGATGGACCCCGTCTGGTCCTCCCGCGCCTTCTACGGCGGACCGAGCGGCCCGAACCACGGCTCGCCCCGCGGGCTGCTCGACATCGACGGCTGGCAGACGATGGACCCCGGCGCCGCCGCTCAGGCCGTCCAGGTCTCCGCCTATCCCGACCGGTACGCCGTCAACCAGCCCGATCGCCGAGAAGGTCCTGACCACGCTCAGCGGCGTCGTCCCTGAGCAGCGACCTCGGCTGCGCGCAGCCCGACGGCGACCTCCCAGCGAACCTGCCGCCCGGCTTCCCCGGCGCGCTCATCGCGGCCGCGGCCAACGCAGCTCGGCAAGCCGTACGTCTGGGGCGGCGGCAACTTCAACGGACCCACCGGCGGAGGCTTCGACTGCTCCGGCCTCGTCCTCTACGCCGCCTACCAAGCCTCCGGCGGACGGATCCGACTCCCCCACTACACCGGCGACCAGATCCACCTCGGCCAGCGGCGTCTCCTGGGCCGACAAGCAGCCCGGCGACCTGATCTTCTTCAGCTACCCCGGCGCCGGCGGCCCGCACCACGTCGCGATCTACGTCGGCGGCGACAAGATCCTCCAGGCGCCCCGGACCGGCGACGACGTGCGCTACGGGACGATCGGCGAGTTCTCCGGCCAGATCATGACGGTCCGACGCCTCGGCTAATCCAGGCGCCACGCGGCGCACCCTGCCGTCACGTCCTAGCCAGCGCGTCCGCAGCCTCACCCTCCGTGGCGCACCTGAGAACCATGAACACATCGATTGCATCCCAGGTGGGGCCCGACTTCGGCGCCGTCGGCGGCTCGGCGACCTCCGCTCGATCGTCGGCGCGCTGCTGACCTACGGCCTGATCATCGCCGTACTCATGCTCGTCGTCTCCGCGACGACCTGGGCAATCGCGTCCAGTCCGGGCAGCTGGCACACCGCGCAGAAGGCCAAGGCCGGCTGCTTCGTCGCCCTCGGCGGCGCGACCCTCACCGGCGCCGCGCTCGCCTGGGCGAACTGGCTGCTGGACATCGGCGCCCACCTGTAAGACGTCCGCCCGTTCGACAGGAGACCCTCCGATGAACCGCCTTCCGCCTCAGCCCGTCCTGCTGCCGCTCGACATCAACATCGGCCCGAACTCCAACGGCCTGCCCGGCATCGGCCAGCTCAAGCAACATCGTCGGCGCCTCGATGACGGTCGGGCTGATCCTCGCCGTACTCGCCCTGATCATCTCCGCGATCGTGTGGGCGCTCGGCGCGAACTCGTCCAACCCGCACCTCGCGGGCCGCGGCAAGCTCGGCGTCCTCGTCGCCCTCGGCGCCGCGATCGTCTGCGGCGCGTCGGTGACGCTGGTGAACTTCTTCTGGAACGTCGGCCAGCAGGTCGACTGAGGCGGCGATCAGTCATGGGTGTCTGCGATGTGCCGGTGATCCACGCGGTCTGCAACGCCGCCGGCGACGCGGCCGGCGCGGTCGTGACCGCGCCGTTCGACTGGCTCGCTCAGGGCATGGGCGGCGCGGCGGAGTGGATGTTCGACGTCCGTCTGGAAGGTCATCGACTCCACGACGTACGTCGACGTGACCAGCGGCGAGTACACGAAGGTCTACAACATCATGTTCGGCGTCGCGGTCTTCGTGATGCTCGGCTTCTTCATGCTCCAGGTCATCGGCGGCATGATCCGCCGCGAACCCGCCGCGCTGTCGAGAGCCGCGCTCGGGCTCGCGAAGTCGATCCTCGGATCCTTCGTCGCCCTCGCCCTGCTCGGCGACCGCGCTCGAGATCACCGACCAGCTCTGCATCGGCATCGTCAACGCCGCCGGCACCAACATGAACGAGATGGGCGACAAGGTCGCCGTGCTCGCCGCCGGACTCGGCGCCATCAACCTCGCCGCACCCGGCGCCGGCGCGATCCTGACGATCTTCCTCGCCAGCCTCGCCATCATCGGCGCGATGGTCGTGTGGATCAGCCTGCTCATCCGCAAGGCGCTGCTGCTGATCGCGATCGTCTTCGCGCCCGATCGCCCTCGCCGGATCGAGCTGGGACCACACCCGCTCCTGGGTGAGCACGTGGGCGACGTTCGTGATCGCGATGATCCTGTCGAAGGTCGTCCTGGTCGTGATCTTCCTGCTCGCCACCGCGCAGGTCTCCGCGCCGATCGACGCCGACCTGGAGTCGGTCAGCCAGCCGATGGCCGGCGTCGTGCTGATGCTCATGGCCGGGTTCGCGCCGTACCTGACCTACAAGGCGATCGCCTTCATGGGCTTCGACATGTACCACGCGATGTCGGCCGAGCAGGAGGCCAAGGCGTCGCTCAACCGGCCGATGCCGATCCCGCTGCGCCGGCGCACCGGCAGTCGAGCCGGCCAAGGTCCTCGGCGGCGGCGGCGGAGGCGGCGGCGGTACGACGGGCGGCGGCTCGCCCGCGACCGCGGCACCGTCCGGCGGCGGACCATCGACGCGGCGCGGGCGGCGGTCGGCGCGGGAGCGCGGTGGCGCCGCCGGAGGTGCGGCGGCAGCGGGCGGTGCAGTCGCCGCCGGAGTGGTCGTGGCGAAGGAGGCCGCCGCGGCCGGCCCGCGGCTCGGCGGCTTCGTCGCTGCGCAGGCGACCGGACAGGCCGACGCCGCACGAGTCCGCCGCGCCCGTCGCACCGTCCCGCCGCCGGTCGCGGACTCGACCCTCGCCGAGCCCGCCGGACAGGAAGTGATCGGCCGATGAGCACACCGACGAACTGCGCGAGACCGCGAGCTGACGCCCGATCAAGTTCTCCCGCCTCACCCGGCGCGGCGTGCTGCTCGGCCTGTCCGGACCGCAGCTCGTGATGGCGAGCCTCGCGCGCCGGCACCCTGATCCTCGGCCTGTACGTCGGCGCCGTCGTGATGACGTTCCCGATCATCCTGGTCTTCGTCGCGCTCGGCGTTCGTCGGCGTCGGCGGCCGCAAGCTCATCGAGTGGGCGCCCGATCGGCAGCGCGGTGGCTGTGGCGCTCGACCGGCGGGCAACTGCTCTACCGCCGCCGCATCGTGAAGCCCCGCCCCGCCGGCACGCTCGCGCTGCCCGGCGACGCCGCCCGGCTGCGTCAGTGGCTCGACCCCGAGACCGGCGCGGTCATGGTCCACGACCCGCACGCCGCGACCCTGACCGCGATCGTCGGCGTCTCCCACCCCGCCTTCGTGCTCCTCGACCCCGCCGAGCAGGAGCGCCGCGTCGTCGCGCTGGGGCCGCGTCCTCGCCACCGCCTGCCGCTCCGGGCGCATCGCCTCGCGTCCAGGTGATGGAGCGGACCCTGCCCGACTCCGGCAAGGGCCTGGCGCGAGTGGTGGGAGCAGCACGGCAACCACGACCGACTCCTGGACCTCGACGACGTACGGCGAACTCATCGACCGCGCCGGCCCCGCCGGCGAGCGCCACGCGAGCACCATCTCGATCTCGCTCGACATGAAGGCCGCCGGACGAGCGATCCGAGCCGCCGGCGGCGGCAACCGAGGCGCCGCCGCCGTGCTCCGCCAGGAGATGGCGACGATGCTCGCCGCCCTCCGATCCGCCGACCTCTCCCCCGGCGACTGGCTCACGCCGGGCGACCTCGCCGCTGATCCTGCGCTCGGCGTACGACCCCGCCGTCGCCGGCGCGCTCGAACGCCACGGCGACCTCGGCCGCGACCTCGCCACCGCCGGCCCCGTCGCCGTCACCGAGTCCTGGGGCAGCCTGCGCAGCGACTCCGCCCACCACTGCGTGCTCTGGATCAGCGAGTGGCCGCGCTCGCTCGTCTTCCCCGGCTTCCTCGCACCCGCTGCTGCTCTCCTCCGGGATCCGGCGGACCTTCACGCTGCTCTACACGCCGATGCGCACCGACCGCGCCGCCCGCGACATCCGCAAGAAGAAGACCGAGTACATCTCCGACGCCGCCCAGCGCCAGAAGATCGGCCAGATCGAGGACGCCCAGCAGACCGCGGAGTACCAGGACGTCCTCCAGCAGGAGGCCGACCTCACCGCCGGCCACGGCGTCCTCCGCTGCACCGGCCTCGTCGCCGTCAGCGCCAGCGACCCCGACGAACTCGAGCGCGCCGTCGCCGCGATCGAGCAGGCCGCGATCCAGGCGTCGTGCGAGACGCGGCGGCTCTGGGGCCAGCAGGCACAGGGATTTGCGGTTGCGGCGCTCCCCGTCGCCCGTCAACTGTGAAGAGTCGACCGTCATCACGGACACCGACTCATGAAACGACCGAGAGAAGGCAGCGAGAGCGATGGCACTCGAAGAGCTGGATTGTGACATCCAGGAGTCCTTCCTTGCTGGCTATTGCTGGGCCGACCCGCCCGAAGACGAGCGCGAGGACCTCGCTGTGCTGCTGGCCCGCCAGCCGAATCAGCGCGCCTTCCATCACGGGCTCCAACTCGCGGATGTGAGCCGGGGGTGCGTGTCCGCGGCCAGCCTCGAGGAGCTCGCGGACTGGTCACAAGCGCTGGAGGACACGATCCAACACACGAACGCGACGTACGGGCCTACCGCCACCGTCGACGGGGAGCGGAACCTTCGTCTCATCCTGACATCGACTCGCTGGCAAGCATCGCGACGACTCGCAGCGGTCCCGCCTGCGAGATCATCGCAGTCCGTGGATCCGGATCGGATCCATTCCGGCAGACCGCGGTCCGCGTGACCGGGCTCAGTTGCAGGGAGCGCCTTCGCAGCACGGGCGGATGTAGCCGCAGCCGTCGCAGCGCTCGTGGGAGGTCTCCCAGCGCATCAGCGTGCCGCAGTTCGGGCACGGCTCCGTCAGATCAGCCATGCGCCAAGGGTAGGTCGCCGCATCGCGTGGTGCTCCGCCGACACGGCGGAGCACCACGCGCACCTCCTCGATGAGCACCCATCGATCGAGGAGGATCCGATGCCCACCTTCAACGACCCGGTCGCCGACGCCGACGAAGCTCCGCGAGGCCGTCCGCGGACTCGCCCACGCGACGCGATCGATCGAGGACCCGACCGCGATCTACCCCGTCCTCGGCTCCATCAGCTCGGCGCTGGCGTCGCTGACCCAGTCGCTGCACCAGCTCGGCGACTTCCACGACGGCCCGTCGCGCAAGCAGGCGTGGATGAACGGCGATCCGCACGCGGGCCGGGCCGCGTCGTACCAGGTCTCGTGGGAGCTGCATCGCGCCGCCGAGATGGTCCATCAGGTCGCCGAGATGCGTCGACCGGGCGCACGAGGTCGAGGCGACGATCGCCTACGACATCCACGACTACCCGTCCTCGCGCCGGTCCCGCGGCCGGCCGCACGAGCCGCGGGCTGTCGCTGTGACCGGCTGGCAGGACGAGCACCGGCTCCACTCGGCCGTCCTCGTCTCCCCGGGCCGCGAGCGACGGCGCGACCGCAAGCTCCGCAAGGCCGCCGCCCGGGCGCTGATGGCCGAGGACCGCGAGGCGCGGCGTACCGCGGCGAAGCGGAAGGCCGACGACGCTCACCGCCGAGAAGCGCTCGACCGTCACCCTGCCCCGGGCCGGCGAGCCCGGCCCGGCCGCGCTGCGCACGCCCGGCCGGTTCCGGCTCCCGCGCCATCAGGACACCTCCGCCACCCTCGCCGGCGCGTACCCGTTCCTCGCCGAAGGCGGACTCGGCAGCGAAGGCGTCTTCGTCGGCCAGGACCTCTACTCCGGCAGCTCGTTCGTCTACGACCCGTGGGTCCTCTACGCCCGCGGCCTGATCACCGCCCCGAACCTCGTGCTCGCCGGCATCGTCGGCTCCGGCAAGTCCTGCCTCGCCAAGAGCCTCTACACCCGCTCGATCCCGTTCGGCCGCCGCGTCTACGTCCCCGGCGACCCCAAGGGCGAGCACACCGCCGTCGCCGAAGCGGTCGGCGGCAAGGCGATCGCGCTCGGCCACGGCATGCCCAACCGGCTCAACCCGCTCGACGAGGGCCACCGCCCCGCCGGGCTCGACGACGTCCAGTGGGCCAGCCAGGTCGCCGTCCCGCCGCCGCGACCTCGTCGGCGCGCTCGCCGAGACCGTGCTCGACCGCCGGCTCACGCCGCTCGAGCACACCGCCGTCGACCTCGCCCTCGACCGCACCGTCCGCGGCGCCGACGTACCCGTCCTCCCGATGGTCGTCGACCGACTCCTCGCCCCCGACCCGGCCGACGATCCCGACGGCCGGCTCACCGAGGACGGACGCCTCGTCGGCCACGCCCTGCGCCGCCTCGTCGCCGGCGACCTCGCCGGACTCTTCGACGGCCCCTCCACCGTCGACGTTCGACCCGAGCCTGCCGATGATCTCCCTCGACCTGTCCCGCGTCACCGAGAACGCCACCCTCATCTCGGTCCTGATGACCTGCGCCTCGGCGTGGATGGAGTCGGCGCTCCTCGACCCGGCCGGCGGCCAGCGCTGGGTCGTGTACGACGAGGCCTGGCGGCTCATGTCCCACCCCGCGCTGCTGCGGCGGATGGACGCCCACTGGCGGCTCGCGCGGCACTACGGCATCGCGAACATGCTGATCTTCCACAAGCTCACCGACCTCGACAACGTCGGCGACCAGGGCTCCGCCATGCGCGCCCTCGCCTCGTCGCTGCTCGCGAACGCCGAGACCCGGATCGTCTACCGCCAGGAGTCCGACCAGCTCGGCGCCACCTCGGCCGCGCTCGGGCTCACCGGCACCGAGCAGTCGCTGATCCCCACGCTCGGCACCGGCCAGGGGCTGTGGCGGATCAAGCACCGCTCCTTCGTCGTCCAGCACCAGATGCACCCCGCCGAGCTCGAGCTCTTCGACACCACCGGCCGCATGACAGGAGGCACAGCGTCATGACCACTCAAGTTCGCGGCCGAGCGGCCCGCGAGGCCAAGCTCGAAGCCCTCCAGGAGCAGCTGTCCGAGTCCGTCGCCGCGCTGGTCACCGGCGAGGACTGGAAGCGCGCGCTGACCTTCGCCGCGCAGTTCCGCGTCGCGCAGCTTCAACAACACGATGCTGATCTACGCCCAGCACTACGCGGCGTACAACGAGGGCCGGGTGCCCGAGCCGACGCCGACGTACGTCGCCGGCTTCCACCAGTGGCTCTCGCCTCGGACGCACGTCGTGAAGGGCCAGCACGGGTACGGCATCCTCGCTCCGGTCACCGCCCGGTTCGCCTCCTCGACCCCGGCCGACGCCGGACTCCTGGCGCCGCCTCGCCCGCGGCGAGAAGCCCGCGTCCGGCGAGGCCGTCCGGTCGCAAGCTGATCGGCCTCAAGCCGACCCACGTCTGGGACATCTCCCAGACCGCCGGCGACCCGGTCCCCGAACTCCCCCGCCCGGACCTGCTCCAGGGCAGGCACCCGCCGGGCTGTGGGACGGACTCGCCGACCAGATCACCGCGCGCGGGCTTCGAGCTCCGGCTGGTCTCCTCGGCCGCGGCGATCGGCGGCGCCAACGGCCTGACCGACTTCCTCTCCCGCGAGGTCTCGGTCCGGATGGACATGGACGACGCCGCCCAGGTCAAGACGCTCGCCCACGAACTCGGCCACGTCCTGCTCCACGCGCCCCGGACAACGCGCTGTCGACCGAGCGTCGCCGCCGACGCGACCCTGCACCGCGGCATCGCCGAGGTCGAAGCCGAGTCCGTCGCGCTCATGGTCGGCGCCGCGCACGGGCTCGACACCTCGTCCTACACGGTCCCCTACGTCTCGACCTGGGCGGCGAGCGTGCCCGGCAAGACACCCGGTCGAGGTCGTCCAGTCGACCGCCGAACGCGTCCGCGCCACCGCGCTCGGCATCCTCGACAAGCTCGACACCCACGAAGGTCGGCGACGGCAACCCGCCCGGACTCGACCGCGAAGCGCTCAGCCACCGGACCGGGACGGCTCCGGTCGTCACCGACGTACGACGCGACGGGACGGTGCTCGGGCTATGAAGATCCCCGTCGTCCTCAGCGTCGTCCACGTCGCCATCGACGCCGAGGGCGTGCTCGTCGGTCGACGTCGACGGCGAGCCGTACGCCGCCGACCGGCAGCTCGACTCGCGCCGACCTTCGCAGCTCGTCCTCGACGAGATCACCACCGACCTCGGCACCGCCGTGCGCGTCGAGGTCCAGCGAGGCCGACGGCACGACGTACGCCGACATCGCGACTCCCCCAGAACCCCCGGCACCGGCGGCCGACGGAGCCGTCACCCACCGCCGCGACTCCGGCGCTCGCCGGTGCCGGGTTCCAGCCGGGCGAGGAGGTCGCCCTCGCCTACGTCGTCGCACGCCAGACCGCCGACGCCGACGGGCAATGCCGTCGCTCAACCTCCCGCCCGCGCTGCTGGCCGCGACCCGCGGCGGGCTCGTGCTGCTCGGGCCTGACCTCGCGGACGGTCGCCCCGTTCGAGGCGCCGGCATGAACCCGGCTGCACGCGGCGCGAACGACGAGCTGGTCAACCTCGCACTCATCGGGCTCGTCGCGGCGTTCGCTCTGGCGCTCCTGCTCCGCGCCGCTGGCAACGGTCGCCGCGTTCGCGACCGGTGCGACCACGCCCGACGGCGGGCATCGCGAGCGGCTTGCGAGTCCTCGCCGACCCAGGCGACCCGGCGCGAGCGCTCGGCGCCCCCGGGCTGTCCGCCGGTCGCGCTACTGGGCGTCGTCGCGGCGCTGCTCATCGGCGTCGCTCGCGGCGCTCGCCTGGTGCGTCTGGCGACTGGTCGCCGCGGCTCCGGCACCGGACCGCTCGACGATCCTCACCGGATCCAGGGCACCGCAACCGCCGCGACATCGACGCGGTCGCATCGAAGAAGGCACTCGTACGCCGCGGCGCGACCCTCCGTCCCTCGATCCAGCACCCGAAGGCCGAGCGACGTCGGCTACCTGCTCGGGCGCAGCTGCGGCCGGGAGATCTGGGCATCGGTCGAGGACTCGATCCTCGTCATCGGCCCACCGCGCTCCGGCAAGGGCCTGCACCTCGTCATCAACGCGATCCTCGACGCCCCCGGCGCGGTCGTCACCACCTCGACCCGGCCCGACAACATCGCCGCCACCATCGACGCCCGCAAGGAACGCGGGCCGGTCGCCGTCTTCGACCCACAGCGCCTCACCGCCGGACTGCGCGCGTCCGCGGCGCGGCGTGCGCTGGTCGCCCGATCCGCGGCTGTGAGCGACCCGCTGACCGCGATGATCCGGGCCACCGGCCTCGCCTCCTCGACCGGACTGTCCTCCGGCGGCGTCGGAGTCCGGCGGCTTCTGGGAGGGCAAGGCCCGCTCCGCGCTCCAGGCGCTGCTCCACGCCGCCGCACTCGAGCAGCTCCCGACTCGAGCCCTCTTCGAGTGGTCGCTGTCCGCCGTCAGCCGCAACCGACGCCGTCGGCATCCTCGCCAGCCACCCGCACGCCGCCGACCGGCTGGGCGGACTCGCTCGAAGGCGATGATCAACTCCGACCCGCGCACCCGCGACTCCATCTGGATGGCCGTCGCCCAAGCCCTCTCCTGCCTCGCCGACCCCGCGTCCTCGACGCCGTCAGCCCCGAGCCCGGCGAGGAGTTCGACCCGCGCGACTTCCTCACCAGCAACGGCACGCTCTACCTGCTCGCCACCGGCGCCGGCGCCGGCGCCTCCTGGCCACTCGTCGCCGCGTTCATCGAGGACCTCACCGAGACCGCCCGCCACCTCGCCGCCGCATCACCCGGTGCCCGCCTCGACCCGCCCCTGCTGCTGGCCCTCGACGAGATCGGCAACCTCGCCCCGCTCCCCTCGCTGCCCGTCCTGATGGCCGAAGGCGGCGGCACCGGCATCACCACCATGCCCGTCCTCCAGTCGCTCTCCCAGGCGCGCGACAAGTGGGGCGACCACGCCGCCAGCACGATCTGGGACGCCTCCATCGTCAAGGTCATCCTCGGCGGCGCCTCCGCCTCCAAGGACCTCCAGGAGCTGTCCGTCCTCATCGGCGAACGCGACGAGCGCACCGACACCGTCACCATCGGCGACTACGGCTCACGGTCGCTCCAGCGCTCGACCCGGCGGGTCCCGGTCATGCCGCCCGAGCGGATCCGCACCCTGCCCTTCGGCACCGGCCTCGTCCTCCTGCGCAGCGCCCCGCCGATCGTCACCGACCTCCGCCGGTGGACCGACCGCTGACGAGATCAGCTGGGTTCCTCGGCCTCGATTGGTCGCGCTCCGCGCACCTGACCCGCAAGAACGCTTCCAGCCGGAGGCGCCCGACGTTAGGAGTCAGAGTGTCCATTCCCACCCAGATGAGCCTGGTCGGCTTCGTCGCATCAGCACCGGAACTCCACTTCACCAGCGAGGGCAAGGAGTGCTGCCGCCTCCGCGTCGGTGTCGAGCAGTGGCGCAAGGAGGCCGACGGCGAGTTCACCAAGCTCGACCCGACCTTCCACGACATGGTTGCTTTCGAGAGCACCGCCCGGGAGACCTACGCACGGTTCCGTAAAGGCGACTGCTTCGTCGCCAGCGGCTACGTCCACGAGTACGAGGTCGAGCGCGCCGGGCAGCCGAGCGTGATCCGGGAGGAGTTCGTCGCCCGCAAGATCGGCCACAACGTCAACAGGACCGCGTACGAGGTGCAGCGCCGCCGCATCGCCTCGGCGGAGCCGCCCACCCAAGAACTGCCTGCCCAGGAGCCGCCGAGCCCGGCGATCGGGTTCTGAGGCACCGTCATGGAGGACGAGCCGACGTTCGGCACCGAGCGTGACCTGCCGCCCGGGCCGATCAATTGGAACCTGCTCGATGCTCCGACCGCGGCGATCGAGTGGCGCGACCTCGACATGTTCGTGACCTGGCTCAAGAACACCTTCGGTCTACCGCCGGCGATTGTCCCGCCGTACTGGCACCGCCACGACGAGCTGATCTGGGAACTCTCGGCGCTGCACACCCACTTCTTGGCCTGTTACGACGACGCCGCTTCGCCCTCTGCACCCGTCGCGTGGATGCGAGAGTTCGCCGACTGCCGCCAGCGACTCCGCGACTGGGTCGCCATCTGCGGGACCCGTCTGGACCGTGATCGGCCAACCCGGCAGACGACCTGGCCCGGCGAACCCGTCACCGCCGTCGCGGGCGAGGTAGAGATCGCCGATCGCGCCGCCGACTTCAAGAAGTTCGTTCACGAGGACGTCTCGCGGCGCTCGCGCGCCGAAGAGATCGTCCGCCACCAACTGCTCGCGTGACCGCGAATGCGCCACCGAGCGGAGGAGCCGGTCACCGTCCACAGGCGAGGCCGTCTGCTGCCCCCTGCCGCGGCGGTCGGCAGAACTTGCGAGAGAACAACGAAAGGAGTCGTCATGGATCTTGAGCACGCGCTGACGTTGGCCCAGGCCCGGTCGTTCGTCGCCGCGCTCGCCGATGCGGCGGTCGATGACGACGCCTCCGCCGCGTTCGAGCGCGTTCTGATCGAGCTCGACTGGCTGCACGGCGATGAGTCCCCCGGCATCGAGACCACCGGGCTCAGCGAGGACCGCGCCGTTCTGTACCTGGCCGCCGCGGCGGCGATCGAGGCCTTGGCCCTCTTCGGTCTGGACGCGCTCGACCTCGAGCTGCTCCTCGTGCGGCTCGAGGCAGCCCGAGCTCTGGACAGGCTCTGATGTACGGCGAGACGGGCGACCTGATGCGGACCGAGCTCGCCGCCCTGCTGCGCCATCACCGGATCCTGCACCGCCTCGGCGACCACTCCTCCACAGCCGCTGGCGCGGTCCATGATCGCGAGGCCGCAGGCATCGTCATCCAGCAGTACCGCCAGACGATCCTGAGCTGGTGCGCCGAAGCCGTCATGGCAGCGAAGCCACTCGTCTTCAGCGCCACGCTTCCCGCGCCGGCCAACCCCTTCAAGACGTCGAACGAGCCCGGTACGGCCGTCGGCGAACTCGCCCGCGCCCTACACCTCGCCCGCGATGCCTCTGCGTCATCGCGCGCAACCACCGCACTGCTCACCACCCCGAGCGCCAACGAAGTCGTCGAGCACTGGCGGCAGGCCGCACGTGCCGCAGCGCTGGCCGAGCACGATACCAATGGCGCCGCGGGCGAACGACTTGCCAGCCCACAGGCGCAGGCGCTCGTCGGTGACGTCGCCGCGGTCACCCAGGCACTCGTCGTCCTCGACCAGCGCTACCTCAACATCCCCGGCTGGGAAAGGCTCGCCGAGCCGGGGCGTCTCGGCTGGGCGGCGCTCGCGACCGCCCTCGACGTCAGTCTCGGCCAGCCCGATTACAGCGTCGACAACACCGGCTGGCGCCCACGCACCCACGAGCTGCGGATCGGTCCGCAGCGAGGCATCCTCGGAGTGCTCCAGGCGGAGCACGACCTGCTCGTGCGGCTGAAGTCGTTCCCGACCGCGATGAACCTCCGGCTCATCGTCGACTCGCAGCAGCGGCTGTCACGACGGCTCGCCCTGATGGTGGAGCGGACCGATGCCGGTCGCGCCGAGACATGGCGCGCCCGCGCGGCGTCGTACGTCGCTCCTCAAGCAGCACCTGCGCAACGTCGGCGGGCGGATCGGCAACGGGGGACCCGCCGTCGCCGAGGCATCGAACGCGGTCTCCCGGCTCCGGGCGGTTCCCGCTGACACCATCGTCGAGCCACGCGTCGCAGCCGGCTTCCAGACCCTTTTCGACGGCATCGACCGACGGGTGGCCGAGATCATCGACATCGGGATCGACCGCGGCGCATATTTCGAGCGTCGGCAAGTTCCCCGCCTCGTCACCGGTGCCGGGCAGTTGGTCTCACCAGTACGTGAGCGGTTCGTGCCCCTCGACCGCGGCGTCAACAGGGAACTCGTCGACGCCGTCCGCGAACTCATCCCGCGCGGCCCGACCGAGCCGGCCGCTCCAGGGCTCAGCCGCTCGATCCTCCACTCCGCGCTGATTCACCGCCCGACCCGAGGAGCGATTCCCGATGGCCTGCACATCTACGCCTACGCCTGGACCCCGCTCGATACAGCGCGCCGTCTACGACGAGGACATCGACTCCTGGATCTCACGGGACGAGGTTGCCGAGGTCCTCGTTCACCGCGTTCATCTCCAAGAAGAAGGCCCACCAGGTGACCGGACGTCTGGTGGTCCGCCGAATCCCCGACCTCAACCCGAGCAGCAAGCACGGCCAGCCGACCTTGTTCGACACCTGGCGCTTCCATGCCTTCCTCACCACCACCGACCACGAGATGGCCGACACGGTGGCCGCGGACAAGACCCACCGCGGACACGCGATCATCGAGCAGGTCCACGCCGACCTGAAGAACTCCGCGCTGGCGCACCTGCCCTCGGCGAGCTTCGCCGCCAACTCGGCCTGGCTGGTCCTCGCCGTAATCGCCTTCAACTTGAGCCGTGCCGCAGCGACCCTGACCGGACCAGCCCTGGCCAGGTCGACCACCGCGACCATCCGCCGCAAACTCATCGCCATCCCCGCCCTGTCGCATACGAGAACGGCAACGGGCATTACGACGCCGAGAGCGGATCCTCGTCTCCCTGGAAGCGGAACTCACGAGTCCGTGCGGCCCGGTCTCCTACTCTCCTGATTCGCCCTGTCCGGAATCGTGCCCTTGAGGAGCCAGCGCCTCCAGGATCTCGGCCGTCACTGGGTTCACGTGCTCGTTCGGTTCGATGTAGTGGGCCTTGGTGATGTCAGACGACGTGTGGCCCAACAAGTCCGCGGCGAGTTCGGAGCCAGCGGCACGGTCGACGAACGTGGCGACGGTGCGGCGGAACGAGTGCGGGGTGACGCCAGCAATCTCAGTGCCTTCGAGAGCGGCCCTCAGCCGACGGCGGATGTTGTTAGTTGTCAGGGGCGTGTGGTTTCGAGTGAAGAACAGCAGATGCTCAGGGTCCTCGTCGGAGACCACGACCAAGCGCGCGCGGAGTACCTCGGCGGTGAAGCTGGGCACCGAGACAGTCCGGCTCGACTTGGACGTCTTGGGGTGATCCTGACGGCGGGTCGGTTTCCTCGCCGGCGACACGATGGTTCCGCAGATCCGCACGGTCGCCGGTGAGCGTGTCACATCGACGTCGCACTTGCGGATCGCGAGGACCTCTCCGATGCGGCCCGAGGTGCCGAGCATCACTTCGATGATCTGCTCTAACTGTCCGTCCGGCTTCGGTCCGCATAACCCAGATCCCCGTCGCCACCCCCGCACGGCCTCCCGGATGACCCCGATCTGCTCAGAGGTCAGCGCAAGCGCCTGCGATGGCGGTCTGCGGAGCCGGGCGGTCTCACGCACGGGGTTCTCCCTGAGCGCGTCGTACCTAACAGCCAGCCCGAACACCAGGCTTAGCACCGTCTTCGCCTGCTTGGCGGTGCTGTAGCTCTTGTTCTTGGCCAGGGCTTTCAGGAATCGATCCACCCGGGAGACCGAGATCTCCCGCAACGTGTAGTGCTCGAAGGTCGGTAACACCAGCTGCCGCATGTTCCGCTCGTACAAGGCGCGGGTGCTCTCGGCGACCTTGTCCTCGAGGTCGAGGTCCTCGAGCCACAGCTCCACCAGGCGCGTGAAGGAGCTGTCAGGGGTGAGCTCTGCGAAGGACGAACGGGTTGTGCGGTGGGTCAGAGATGCCTTCAGCCTTCGCTCGGCGGCGGCCCGGCTGGGACCGGTCGCGGCGACGCGGCGGACCTTGCCGTCGTCGTCGCGGAACCGCGTCCGAGCCTGGACCTGGCCGTTCGGCATCGTGGTGAAGCTGATCTCACCGAACGCCCCGATCGGGGTGCGCGGCCTAGCCATCGCAGGTCACCTCACCTCGGAGCGCGCCTCCGCAAGGTCGGTGCGCTGCCCATCCAGCCACGAGCGGACGTCGCAGACCAGGTACCGCAGGCGGCGCCCCACGCGTACCGCGGACGGCCCCTTGCCGCCCTGGTGCCACTCGTAGAGGGTCTTGATGGGCACGTCGAGGTACTCCGAGAGCTCCTCGACGCCGATCAGCGGCTCCAGAGCCGCTCAGTGATGTGTTGGTCTTCACGCCGTTGAGGTGCGCCACCGCGCCCGGATGAGCCGGTACCACTGGGCACCAGCCGGGACGAGATGCGTCGTTCGGGCCCCTCAGGGGCGCTCTGCGCGAGTAAGTGGACAGTTTGTGGACGCGTGATCAATTCTCAAATGCTTTCAGGCCCGGAATCACGCTTGATTCCGGGCCTGATTGGTAGCGGGGGCAGGATTTGAACCTGCGACCTCTGGGTTATGAGCCCAGCGAGCTACCGAACTGCTCCACCCCGCGTCGCTGACCGCCACTTTACGGGGTCGCCGGGGGTGGCCCAAATCGGGGTCGGGTCAGCCGCCGAGCTTGCGGCCGATCCGGAGAGCCGTGACCACCACGACCCGGCTGTGGCGGTCGGCGCTGTCGCGGAGGACCGACGACGGACCGGCGACGGAGACGGCGGCGACGGCCAGGCCGCTGCTGTCGATGACCGGGGCGGCGATCGAGGCCAGGCCCTCCATGTTCTCCGAGTCCGACACCGCGAAGCCGCGGCGGCGGACGTGGGCCAGGCATGCGCCCCACTGCTCCGCGGACGCGATCGTCTGGGAGGCCAGGGCCGGGAAGCCAGCGTCGACCCGGGCTTGCGCGACCTCAGGGTTGAAGGCGGCCAGCACCTTGCCGGCGCTGGTCGTGTGCAGCGGCATCCGGCGCCGCCGCCCACCGAAGAGAGCGATGCCCGACAGCGCGTGCAGTCGCTCGAGGAAGACCACGTCGGGTCCGTCGGCGATCGACAGGTGGGCGGTGTGGCCGGTGCGGAGCCGGAGCTCTTCGAGCAGGGGCAGCGCGACGTGCCGCAAGGGCGCCCGGTCCTGGACCAGCTGGCCGAGCTCCCAGAGGTGGAGGCCCAGCCGGTAGTGCCCGGTGTCGGGGATCCGCTGGACGACGCCGCGTGCACACAGCGTGGTCAACAGGCGGTAGGCGGTGCTCTTGGCGACGCCCAGCCGTCGGGAGACCTCGGTGACGCCCAGCTCGTCGGAGGTCTCGAAGCAGTCGAGCAAGTCCAGGGCCGAAAGCACCGACTGCAGCTGGGCCGGCGTAGCAGCGTCACCGGGTGTCGCGGTGGCGGTGGCGGGCACGGACGTCATGCGGCCATGGTTCTGGCCCCGGACCCCCACCCGCCAGGGACCAACGGCCCCTCCGGGCCCCGGACCCCCACCCGCCAGGGACCAACGGCCCCTCCGGGCCCCGGACTGAGTCTCGGTCGATCTGCACCACCACGGCCACGGTCTCGGTGAAGAACTCCCGGCTGACGGTGCCTCCCTCGCGCCCGACGCCCGAGTCGCCGGGCCGAGAGCCCGACCGTCGAGGCGAACTCCGTCACCGCGAGCTCCGCGATCGCAGGCGCGCCGTCGCCGGCGAGCGACAGCTCGGTCTGCCCCAACCCGCAGCACCAGACCGGCCGCCTGGTGGATGAAGTCGGCCGGGTGCATCAGGACCGACTCGATCCCCCCGGCCGCGGTGTCCGCACGAGCGGTGGAGGGGACGGAGATGGCCATACCTGTATCGGATCATTGGCCACGGAGCCTCCGCTTTGCCTCTCCACAGCGTCCCGAGCCCACGCACTCCCGCGGCGGGGAGCGCCGGACGCTGGCGCGACCCGCCGCGGACCACCGAGCAGCCCGCCGACAGGTCAGCGCGCACCCAGCGGCACGCAACGCGCCCCGCGTCTAGGGTGCTGGGCGTGGAGAATTGGAGCGACGAGCTGATACAGATCGAGCGACACGGTTGGGAGGCGTTGTGCTCTTCTGATGCGGACGCCTACTACCGGCGGCACCTGACCGAGGACGCGCTCATGGCCTTCCCGTTCGGCGTGCTGAACCGAGAGGAAGCGCTCGACGCCATGGCGCGCGCAGACCCATGGTCCCGCTACGAGATGGAGGACCCGAAGGTGGTTCGGCTCGGGCCGGACTCCGGCATCGTGGTGTACTCCGTGACAGCCCAGCGCGATGGCCAGGACCCGTTCTCGGCCGTTCTCAGCAGCACGTTCGTCCGCCGAGACGGTGAGTGGAGACTGGCGTTCCACCAGCAGAGCTTTCAGTAGTAGCTCATCTGCCGAGCGAGCGCAGACAGCCGCGTCGGCACCTGACGGATCGGTCGACCATCCTCTCGGCGCGGGGCTCGACCGACCAGGACTGCTGTCGAGCAGTGTCAGTGACCTCCGACGACGACCACCCGGGACAGCCCCGCGTCGGCGAGGAGCCCGGCGGCGTGGGCGAGCAGCTCCGGAGTCGCCTCGGGGAGGTCGGCGCAGGCGGTCCGGACGCCGTGGCGGCGGAAGCCGATCACGACCACGCGTAGTCCGGGATCGAGGTCGGCCAACCAGGCCGCGGTGCGCGTTAGCTGGGCGTCGCCGTCGTTGAAGCCCGGGACGAGCAGCAGCCGGACCTCGGCGAGCCGGTTTACGTCGTGGAGGTGCCTGATCGACTCCAGCACGAGCCGGTTGCTGCGGCCGGTGAGCCGTTCGTGGACGCCCGGGTCGAGCGCCTTGAGGTCGACCATGAAGCCGTCGGTCACCGGGACCAGCTCGTCCCAGACTCGGCGCAGGGCGTGCCCGTTCGTGTCGACGTACGTCGTCAGCCGGGCGAGCTGCTCGGCGGCGCGGAGGGCGGTGAAGAGGTCGCGGACGAAGCGCCACTGCCCGGTGGCCTCACCGCCGGAGACCGTCACGCCGGCGAGGTAGGGCTCCGCCGCGCGGATCTGGTCGAGCAGCGCCGGCACGGAGAGCTCCTTGGTGCCCGGTCCGCAGGGCGGGATGGTCTCGGGGTTGTGGCAGGCGAGGCAGTCGAAGGAGCAGCCCTGGGTGAAGACCACGAAGCGGTTCCCCGGGCCGTCGACCCAGGAGAACGAGATGACGTCAGCGACCCGGGCCGGCGTCGAGCTCATGGGCCGTCACCCGCTTGGGGGCACGCGGGTCGACGTGCGACTGGGCCACCGACCCGGCGCCCAGGTTGGTGCTGTCATGGCGGGCGCCGTGCTCGATCTTCTCGAGATCGGACTTGCGGACCAGGTAGCCCGTGATCCGGATGAAGTCGTTGCTGTCGAGGTTGAAGGTGAAGTCGCGCATCCCGGTCCGGAAGGCACCACGGATCACGTCCACCACCGCCTGCGGGTTGCGTCGAGCGGTCTCGTCGAACGCGAGGACGTCGCTGATCCCCGCCGGGAACAGCACCTGGTGCGGCGCGATCGCCTGGAGGTGCCGCAGCAGCGGCGGCTCCTCGCCGACCGGGATCCGGCAGCCGGCGGTGACGTCGACGTCGGAGTCGATGCCGGACTGGCTGTGCAGCAGGGCGCGGCCGCCGTTGCCCTCGCAGTAGGGAAGCGGACGCGCCGCCGCCAGGCCGCCCGTCGTGGTCAGGATCTGCTCGGCGAGCTCGTCGGCCGCCTCGTCCCAGCCGTAGCGCCCGTCCCGGCCCTCGTGCTCCAGCAGCAGGGAGAGGGCCTCGGCCAGGCCGTAGACCCCGAACATGGCGGAGAACCGGTCGAGGTGCACCAGCCCGTCGGCCACCAGCCAGGAGTGCTCGTAGAAGCCTGCCTCCTCGACCAGGTGGCGGATCCGCGACTCCATCAGCTCGCCGGTGAGCTCGACGTACCGAGGCAGCAGCTGCTCGAGGTACGACGCGCGCGAGCCGCCGTGCAGGAGCGCGACCTGGCGCAGGTCGAGCCGGACCAGCGTGTGCGACCCGCCACCCGCGCGCAGCGAGTTGTAGCAGGACGCCACGCCGTACGCGGGGCCAAGGCCGGCCCGCATCATCGGGTCGTTGACGAAGTGCGGCTGTCCGCAGGAGAACACCGTCTCGACGGCGTCGAGGAGGAGATCGTCCGGGGTGGTCTCCGGGTCGACCTTCAACGTGAGGTTGGGGACGACCTGCTGGAGCTCGCGCTCGAGCCGCAGAGCCGTCCGGGCGACCCGCGAGTCGCGTGGCCCGAGGTTGGTGTGGGTGAACGCATCGGGGAGCATCCGGTCCAGGGAGATCCAGAACAGACGGAGCCGCCGGTGCAGCTCGTCGTCGCCCACAGTCTCCGTGAACCGCTCGAGCAAGGCGTCGAGGTCACCGAGCCACACCGGGTAGCCGGTGGTCGACGGGACCTGGGGGTAGGCGATCAGCAGGTGGGTCAGCGCCTCGTCGAGGTCGTGGGCCGGCCCCAGCTCGAGGAACTCCGACCCGTCCCGCAGCAGCGTGGCGTAGTCGGGAGGACGTAGCGCGGCCGATGGGGGGCGTTTCCCTCGTACATGTCGCAGACGATCCACATGTCCAGCGCCTCGGTGCAGGCCGCCGACACCGGCGGCGGCTCCAGGGAGTTCTCCGCGAGCACCGCCAGCCGGTGCATCCGCTGCCGCCGGTAGGTCAGCGCGGGGTCGTCGACGATCGCACGCGCCAGCGTGCGCAGCTCGAACAGCTCCATGGGACCAGCCTGCGCGCCCGGGATCGGCACTCCCCAGGGCCGGAGGTTCCTTTCTCCTTTCCCGCTCGGTCCCGTGCTGCTTCCGCCAGCGGGAGCAGGGCGTGCGGGTGCTCGCGCCCGACCTGGTCGGCTTCGGCTTCACCGAGCGCCCTCCGAGCATCCGCTGCGACCGGCGCACCTGGACCGACCAGCTCCTCGGCTTCTCGACGCCGTCTGGGGTTACCAGCCGTCCCTCGGGGCCACCGCACCCTGGTGGTCCACGGCCGCGAGGACCAGGTGATCCCCCTGGCCAACGCCTACCGCCTCCTCGAGCTCGTCCCCCGCGCCGAGCTGCACGCCTTCAGCCGCCTGGTCCCGGACTCCCTCACCGCAGCGTGACCGCTCAGCCCAGGAGGTTGAGGGCCTTCGCGACCTCGGCGCGGGCGCGGTGGTTGAGCCGGACCCAGTCGGCGCCTCGTCCCTCGTCGAACGCCTTCTGGGCGGCCGCGAAGTCCCGCTGCGCCTGCGCCAGGAGGGCCTTGGCCCGGGCGGTGTCGCTCTGCCCCGACTGAGGCTGGCCGTTGTTGCCACCGTTGGTGCCGCCGTTCGTCCCGCCGTTGCTCGGCGTGCTCGGCGGCGCCGCGCCCGCCATGTCGGCGATCGCCCTCACCAGGGTGTCCCCGATCCCGTGGCGGGACCCGTAGGAGACCATCACGTAGCGCAGGATCAGGTACGGCGAGCTCGTGGCCTCGCTCCCCGGCCCGGTGTTCGAGGTCGCGTACACCGGGACGACGTACATCAGGCCGCTCGACAGCGGGACCGACACCACGTTGCCGTACTTGGGCGTCGCGTCCCCGAGCCGGAACGACTGGGTCTTGCGCGAGATCCGTTGGTCGGAGACCAGGGCGGAGAAGGCCTGTCCGGGGCCCGGAGTGTTCTTGTCGTGCGGCTCCTCGACGCGGAGCGTGCCGTAGTCGGGGGAGGTCGCGTCGGAGTCGGCGGCCAGGATCCCCACCAGGTTGGACTTGTTGCGCGGCACGTAGCTCGACGTGAGCGACCACATCTGGGAGCCGTCGTCGGGGCGCCGGCTGAACATCCGGATCGGCGTCTGGCTCTGGCCGGCGCCGGTCGGCGTCGGGTCCTCGGGCACCACCCACAGGTTGGTGGCGGCGAAGAAGTCGCCCGGGTCGGTCACGTGGTACTTGGCGTACTGGAAGCGCTGGACCTTGAAGAAGTCCTCCGGGTAGCGCAGGTGCGGCAGAAGGTCGGTCGGGATCTGGCTCCGGTCGAGCACCGTGTTCGGGAAGGCGGAGCGCCAGGCCTGGAGGATCGGGTCGGAGTCGTCCCAGGCGTAGAGGGTGACCTGGCCGGTGTAGGCGTCGACCGTCGCCTTCACCGCGTTGCGCATGTAGTTGATCTGGTCGGTCGGCAGGGTCTGGACGCCGGCCGGCTGGGTCAGCGAGTCGGTGGTCATGTCGCGGAACGAATTGCGTTGCGACTGCGGGTACTGGTCGGTGGTGGTGTAGCCGTCGACGATCCAGAGGACGTGGCCGCCGACCACCGCCGGGTAGGCGTCGTTGTCGAGGGTCAGCCACGGCGCGGCCTTCTCGACCCGCTGGCGGGGGTCGCGCACGTAGAGCACCTTGCTGTCGGGCCCGACCCGCGAGGAGAGGAGGAAGTTGGCGTCGCCGAACTTGATCGCGTACATCAGCTTGTGGAAGAAGCCGCCCACCCCGACCCCGCCGCCACCGGCGTACGTCGTCTTGGGGCCGCTGCTGCCGTTGGGTGCCAGGTCGAGCTCGACGTTGGCGCCACCGGGCGACTTGCCGACGATCGAGTAGGTGTTCATGTCCTCGCCGAAGTAGATCCGCGGCTGGAACTGACCGGTGCTTCGCTCCAGGGAGTTCTGGGAGGCGTCCAGGCCCTGCGCCCACGTCACCTGGTCGCTCTGAGCCCCGTTGCTCGGGGGGCGCTGGTTGCCGAACGCCGCGATGATCCCGCTGCCGTGGGTGTAGGCGGTGTGCAGGTTGGACCAGTTCTGGTCGGCCGGCGGGATGCCGTTCTGGTCGAGCCCGCGGGCGCCGAGCACCAGCGCCCGGTCGGTGCCGTCGATCGGGTAGTGGTCGACGTCGAGCACGTCGGGGATGGAGTAGTAGGACGGACCGAGCTGGGTCTGCTCGAACGCCCCGGAGATGAGCTGCGGGTCGACCACCGGCACGGAGCTGGTCTGGTCCATCAGGTTCTGCACGGTCGCCGCGGTGGCCTTCGGCGAGTCCGCCGTCACCTGGTCGATGTCGTTGAGGTCGTAGGCCTGCCGGGTCGCGTCGATGTTGGCAGCGATGTAGGGGGCTTCCTTGTCCGGCTTGTTCGGCGAGACCTGGAACTGCTGCACGAACGCCGGCCAGATCAGCCCGAGCAGGATCGAGGTGACCAGCAGCAGCGAGATGCCCACGCCGGGCAGCAGCCAGGTACGTCGCCACGCGGTGAGGAAGAACAGCACCGCGCAGATCAGGGCGACCCCGACCAGGATGTTGCGTGCCGGGAGCAGGGCGTGCTGGTCGGTGTAGCCCATCCCGGTGACCACCTCGCCGCTGCCGGTGACCAGGTCGAACCGGTCGAGGTAGTAGCCGAACGCCTTGGCCACCAGGGCCAGCCCGATCAGCACCGAGAGCTGGATGGTCGCGCTGGTCGACATCCGGTCGGTGGTGGCCTGGAGCCGGATCCCGCCGTAGAGGTAGTGGACGACGACGGCCGCCAGCGCCGCGAGCACGAGGACGGCGATCAGGTAGCCGACCACGAAGTGCAGCCAGGGCAACGTGAAGACGTAGAACCCGACGTCCTTGTGGAAGAAGGCGTCCTGGGTGTGGAACGACTCGCGGTTGGCCCACAGCAGGAACGTGCGCCACTCCCCGTTGGCCGCCACCCCACCGAACAGACCGATCACGCCGGCCACGCCCACCAGCAGCAGGGTGCGGATCGGGGTGACCGCGTCGCGATAGCGGTCGAGCCCGGTCTGCTCGGGTGAGTCGGGACGCTGGAACGGACGCGCCCGGTAGGCGATCACCATGTTCGCCGCGACCGTGCCGGCCATCAGCAGGCCGAACCCGAGGAACAGGCCGACCCGGGTCCAGAGCATCTTGTCGAAGACCCCGGAGTAGCCGACCGACGCGTACCAGAGGCGGTCGGTGTAGAGCGAGGCGAACAAGGTGACCAGGAAGAACGCCACGACCACACCGACGACGACGAACAGCAGGATCCGTGCGCGCCGGGTGCGCCGCGGCCGGAAGTCCTCGAACTCCTGCTCCATCGGGTCACTCATCGCCGGACGCCTCCTCGCCCTCGAGCAGGGTCGCCCGGACCAGGGCCACCAGCTCCGGCACGAGGTCCTCCCCCGTGACCACCGACGTGTCCTCGTCGTGGGCGCGCAGCCGCAGGGCACAGTACGACGCCCCGGTGCGGGTCGCGGCGGCCACGATCCGGACCTCCTGGCGGTCGGGGTGCTCGGCGGCGTACGTCGCGGCGGAGCCCGGCTCGTCGGGCACTTCGGCCTCGGCGGCCGGTGGGAGCACGACCCGCTCGACCATGGCGGCGCAGCCGTGCACGGTCTCGGGCCAGACGATGCCGTGGAGCTGGTCCTCGAGCGCGCGACCGGGCACGAGGCCGTCCTGCTCGACCGGCGTCAGGATCACCTCGCCGAGGGACGCGGCGAGGTGCGGCTCGCGGGCGACCAGCTGGGCGGTCTCGACCAGGGCGAACAGCCGCGCCGGCTGGTCCCACCCGGACTGCGCTGCGTGCCGCTCGATCTCGACCACCGCCCCGGCCAGGCCCTCGTCGGGGTTCACGACGCGCTCCCGGGGGCGGTGCACTGGGGCAGCGCCGCGTTGTGGTCGGCCGACCAGGCCTGCACCGTCGCGATGGCGTCGGTCAAGGTGGTGGCCTTCGCCAGGCGCATCGAGCCGTGCTGGGCGCCCAGAGCATCGGCACAGTTGCCCGGCGGCACCAGGAAGAGCTGGGCACCGTCGCGGCGGGCGCCGGCGATCTTCTGCTGGATGCCGCCGATCTCACCGACCGTGCCCTGGGGGTCGATGGTGCCGGTACCGGCCACGGCGTTGCCGTCGGTCAGGGAGCCCGGCGTGAGCACGTCGTAGATGGAGAGGGCGAACATCAGGCCCGCGCTCGGCCCGCCGATCGCTTCGGAGAGGTTGACGTTGACCTTGACCGGGAAGTGGTAGTGCGGCTCCAGGGTGACGCCGACCAGCCGGTTGCCGTCCTTCTCGACCGGTGTGACGTGCACCTTCACGCGCTCCCCGTCGCGCTTGACCACGACCGGGATCGACCCGCCGTCGGGCACCGCGGCGATCAGCTTGCTGACGTCGGTGGTGGCGGTGACCCTGGTGCCACCGACCCGCAGCAGCACGTCGCCGGGCTCGATCTTGCCGTCCGCCGGCATGCCCGGGGTGACGGCCGCGATCTTCAGCCGCGGGTGAAGGTCGTAGCCGAGCTGGGTCAGCGCCGCGACGACCGCACTGTCCTGCGAGGTCCGCATCTCGACCTGGCCCTCGCGGGTGTCCTGCTTCTGCGACCCGGTGCTGGGGTACTGCGCGGAGAAGGGGTAGACGGCGTCCACCTGGGAGAACCACGTCTTCATCAAGGTGAAGACGTCGAGCCGCGCGTTGCGCTCGGTCACCGAGACCGTGGTCATCCGCAGCTGGCCGTCGTCGCGGTAGACGCGGTGGCCCTGGACGCCGATGATCGGCTTGTCGCCGTTGTCGCCGAGCACGTTGATGCTCGGACCGGGTGCGTAGGTGACGAACGGCAGCCCGGTGAGCGCCAGGACGACGCCGAGCGCGACGAAGAGCGGCACGGCCAGAGCGGCCGCCCAGGTGCGCTGCGTCATGCGGAGAAGCCTCTCACCCCGTCGGTGGTCACGAAGCGCGACGGGTTGCGTCGTCGGCCCGGCTCCCCGGCCGGCCGGTGGGCCGGGTGGAGGGCCGGACGGCGACGCCCGTGCTGCGGTCGCGCGGCGCCGGTGGGCGCGTGGTCACCCGCGAGGTGCGCGGGGTGCGCGCCATCGCTTCGCCGAGACGTCGTACGGCGACCTCGCGGTCGACCTGCCCCCGGCCGTCGCGGCCGAGCCAGGAGACCCACAGCATCGCCAGCACGGTCGCCACGACGGGCGGGGCCAGCCACCACAGGATCTGCACGGGCACCAGGGTACGGAGCGGGTGGTAGCCGGACCGTGAGGCGCGCGCGCACGCGGCCGGCCGGGTGCCGGTCAGGGCGTGCCGACCCACTCCTCGGTGCCGTCGGCGAACCGCTGGTGCTTCCAGATCGGCACCTCGGCCTTGAGGGTGTCGATGAGCGCCCGCGACGCCACGAACGCCTCGCCCCGGTGGGGCGCGGTGGTCGCCACGATCACCGCGATGTCGCCGATCGCCAGCCGGCCGACGCGGTGGACCGCGACGACCCCGTGCACGTCGAACCGCTCGGCGACCTCGGCGCAGACGCGGTGCAGGGCGTCCAGCGCGGTCGGGTGGGCGGAGTACTCCAGGCCGTCGACGTCGAGACCATGGTCGTGGTTGCGGACCCGGCCCACGAACAACGTGAGCCCGCCGGACTCGTCGTCCCCCAGCACCTCGACCACCTCGGCGACGTCGAGCGGCGTCTCGCGCAGGTCGACGAGCCGCACCGCGGGGTGCTGGGGGCTTTCGGGCACGGGCCGACCTTAGGCCATCTCGGGGCGCCTCGAGGCAGCCGGCGCCACGGCTTCCGCGCTCAGCGAACGGCTGGGATCGGCGACCGGCCACGGCGTACCGTGGAGCCATGACCAACGAACCACCGCCGGACGACGACAACCCGTTCCGGGGAACGCCGTTCGAGCAGTTCTTCGGTGGCACGCCCGATCTCGGGCAGATCTTCAGCCAGCTGCAGTCGATGATGCAGCCCTACGACGGCCCGCTGAACTGGGACGCCGCCATCGACATGGCGCGCAAGACCGTCGCCCAGCAGCCCGACCCCTCGCCCTCGCAGAAGCAGGTCGACGAGGTCGCCGACGCCGTACGGCTGGCCGACCTCTGGCTCGACGAGACCACCGGTTTCCCTTCCGGCGTGACATCCACGGCCGCGTGGAGCCGTGCCGAGTGGATCGTCGGCACCACCGACGTCTGGAAGGTGCTCGTCGAGCCGATCGCCGCGTCGTCCGTCGGCGCGCTGAGCAAGGCCCTACCGCCCGAGGCGCAAGGGATGGGCGGCCCGATCCTGGCGATGCTCGGCAAGGCGATCGGAGCGATGCTGGCCTCGCAGGTCGGGTCGGGCCTCGGTGCCCTCGCCGGCGAGGTGCTCACCGCCTCCGACGTCGGCCTCCCGCTCGGTGCGCCCGGGCGCGCTGCGCTGGTGCCGGCCAACGTCACCCACTTCGCCGAGGGTCTCGACGTCCCCGAGAGCGACGTGCTGCTCTACCTCGCCCTCCGCGAGGCGGCCCACCAGCGCCTGTTCGCCGGCGTCCCGTGGCTGCGCGACCACCTGATCGGTGCGGTCACCGACTACGCCCAGGGCGTCGAGCTCAACACCGGCCGGATCCAGGAGTCGCTCGAGGAGCGGCTCCAGGGGGTCGACCCCACGAACATCCAGGCCATGCAGGAGCTGATGGAGGGCGGGTTGTTCGACCTCCCGCAGTCTCCGCAGCAGCAGGCCGCACTGCAGCGCCTCGAGATCGCGCTCGCCCTCGTCGAGGGCTGGGTCGACGAGGTCGTGGGTCAGGCCACCGTCGAGCGG
The DNA here is from genome assembly GCA_963820015.1 of uncultured Actinomycetota bacterium. Lineage (GTDB taxonomy): Bacteria > Actinomycetota > Actinomycetes > Propionibacteriales > Nocardioidaceae > Nocardioides. The sequence continues at coordinate 42,605 of CAWFYO010000001.1, forward strand.
ATGCCCAACGCCGCGAAGCTCCAGGAGGCCGTACGCCGCCGCCGGGCCGCCGGTGGTCCGGCTGAGGAGACGTTCGCGTCGCTGGTCGGGCTCGAGCTCCGGCCCCGGCGCCTCCGCGACGCCTCCACGCTATGGGGCTCGCTGCGCACCCGCCAGGGCGCCGAGGCCCGCGACGGCGTCTGGATGAGCCCCCACCTGCTGCCCACCGACGCCGACCTCGACGACCCGCTCGGGTTCCGGGAGGGCTCCGAGGCCCCGGAGCAGCTGACCGAGGACGACTTCGACGCCGAGCTCCGCTCCCTGCTCGAGGGGGACGGCCCCGCGGGCGACGCTCCCACCGAGGAGTGAACGCCCGCACCGTCGCGCTCGGCGAGCTACGAGGCTGGGCCGCGCCGTCGGCGGAGCAGGCAGCGCTCCGGGACGCCTACGTCTCCCATCTCGAGGATCACCCCGACGGGCTGCGGCGCAGCTGCCAGCCGGGCCACCTCACCGCCGGCGCGCTCGTGCTCTCCCCCGGGCTCGACGCCGTACTGCTCAACCTGCACGGCAAGGCCCGGCGGTGGTTCCACTTCGGCGGGCACCTCGAGGACGGCGACGTGTCGTTGCTGGCGGCGGCCCGGCGCGAGGCGGTCGAGGAGTCGGGCATCGAGGACCTCGCGCTCGACCCGCTGCCGGTCCACCTCGATCTGCACCACGTGGAGTTCTGCGGAGCGGACGGTCGGGCCGACCACCTCGACGTGCGGTACGCCGCGCTGGCCCCGGTGGGCGCGGCCGCCTCGGTGAGCGGGGAGTCGCTCGACGTGCGGTGGTGGCCGCTGGCCGCGCTGCCCGACCTCGAACCCGAGATGCACACGCTGATCCGGCTCAGCCGGGCGCGGCTCGCGGACCGGGCTCAGTCGCTCTCGTCGCCCTCGAGCCGGGCACCGGCGGAGTAGCCGTCGAGCCACGCCTTGGCCTGCTCGGCCTGGGGGTAGTGCGCCACGAGCGCCCAGAACCGGTCGTTGTGGCCGGCCTCGAGGAGGTGGGCCAGCTCGTGGACCAGGACGTAGTCGACGACCCAGTCGGGCATCGGCTCGAGTCGACGCGAGAGCCGGATCGAGCGGTCGGCCGGCGTGCACGAGCCCCAGCGGCTGCGTTGGTTGTCGACCCAGCGCACCGTCAGCGGCACCGCGCGCCCGTCGAGGAAGGCATGGCTGAGCGCGGTGGCCCGGCGCATCAAGTCGGCGTCGCTGGGCCGCCGGCGGGCCTCGGCGCGCTGGACCCGCGCCACCATCGTCTCGACCCACTCGGCCTCCTGGGCGCGGGTCAGGTGGGCGGGGATCAGCACCACGATGCGGTCGCCCTCGCGGTAGGCCGAGACGGTGCGGCGCCGCCGCTTGGAGCGGCGTACCTCCACGGGCGTCTCGTCGCTGCCGGTCAGGGGAACCATGGCGCACACGCTAACCCGGGCCACCGACAGCACCCGGGATCCGGCGTACGCCGCCGTGCCGGCGGGCGCACTCGGGGCGCGGTCGGGGCGCGGTCGGGGCGCGGTCGGGACCGATGGTGGCCTGGTGGGCGCCCGGTGGTCGGCCGGTGGTGGGCCGCAACTAACCGGCACACAGACCGTCGTCGGGACGCTCTGGAAACAACGGTCTGTATGCCAGTCAGTGCTGGCGCCCGACCCCAGGTGAGCCGGTCAGCCGATCAGGCCTCCTTGCGCGCCCAGGCCAGCAACCGGTCGCGCGGCCAGGTGTTGACGATCCGCTCCGGCTCGATGCCGGCAGCCTCGGCCCGTTCGCAGCCGTAGTCGAGGAAGTCGAGCTGCCCGGGCGCGTGGCTGTCGGAGTCGATGGAGAACCGGCAGCCGATGTCGCGGGCGAGCTCGAGCAGCGACGTGGGCGGGTCGCGGCGCTCGGGGCGGGAGTTGATCTCGACGGCGACGTCGTGCTCGAGGCACGCCTCGAACACCGCCCGCGCGTCGAACTCGCTGCTCGGGCGGGTGCCACGGTTGCCCATCACCATGCGCCCGGTGCAGTGCCCGAGCACGTTGGTGAACCGGTTGCGGATCGCGCCGATCATCCGCCTGGTCATCGGGGCGGCGTCCATCCGCAGCTTGGAGTGCACGCTGGCGACCCGGAGGTCGAGCCGCGCCAGCATCTCGTCGGTCTGGTCGAGCCCGCCGTCGTCGAGGATGTCGACCTCGATCCCCTTCAGCAGCGTGAAGCCCGCGCCGGCGAGGTGCTCGTTGACCGCGTCGACGACGCCGAGCTGCTTGGTCAGCCGGGCGACGCTGAGCCCGTTGGCGACCGTCAGCCGCGGGGAGTGGTCGGTGAGCACGAGGTAGTCGTGGCCCAGCTCGATCGCGGTGAAGGCCATCTCCTCGATCGGCGAGCCACCGTCGGACCAGTCGGAATGGGAGTGCAGGTCACCCCGCAGCGCGGCCCGCAGGTCGCGCCCCCCGGTGGTGAGCGGGCCGGCCTGTGCCTCGAGGCCGGCCAGCCGCTCGGGGAGCTCGCCGCGGACGGCGGCCGCCGCCACCGCGGCCGTGCTCGGCCCGATGCCGGGCAGCTCGGTCAGGGTGCCGGCCTCGACCCGCTGGGCGACCTCCTCGGGCGGCAGCGGCAGGATCGTCGCCGCCGCGTTGCGGAACGCCCGCACCCGCCGGGTCTCCTCGCGCGATCGCTCCATCAAGAACGCCACCCGGCGTAGCGCGGTCACCGGCCCGCCGTCGTAGGCCTGGGGCATCCGCGCTCCTTCGCTGGTCCGGTCCGGGCCCGACTATTTCTCCTCCACACCCGGTGCACGACATTGTCGCTGGTCAGGCCGCTGGGCCAAGCCCCTGGCCGGGCCCGCTCCACACGGCGTCCCCAGCCCAGCCACGTCGTTCCACCGGTTATCCACAGGCCTTCCGGGCGTTGTCCACAAGGTTGTCCACAGGTAGGGCGCCGGATCGGGCCCCTTGTGTTGACCCCTCCGCAGGCGCCTCCTAGCGTCCTCCCCAGACGGGGCCCCAGGCCGCCGGACGACGTTCGCAAGGGGAAGGCAAGCGACGTCCAGCACCTGGGTCCCCGTCTTGCCAGGTCCGGGGCCTGCGGGAGTCGGAGGCTCAGCGCCCGGTGAACCGGGGAGTCCGACGCTCGCGGGCGGCCCGGATCCCCTCCTGGAGGTCGTCGGTGGCCAAGGTGACCGGTTGGGCCAGCGCCTCCCACTGCAGCGCGGCCTCCACGTCGGCGTGGCCGCCGGTGCGCAGCGCCCGCGTGGTGAGCGCGCTCGCGAGCGGAGCGGTGGCCGCGATCTGCTCGGCGGCGCCCAGGGCCTCCTCGAGCAGGCGCTCGGGCTCGACCACGCGGGAGACCAGGCCGATCCGCAGCGCCTCGTCGGCCCCGACGGTGCGCCCGGTCAGCAGCAGGTCGCGCGCGTGGGCCGCGCCGACCACCTCGGGCAGCAGCCAGGTGGCGGCCATGCCCGGGTGCATGCCCAACCGGACGAACGGCGCACCGAACCGCGCTCCGCTCGCCGCGAACCGCAGGTCGCACGCCAGCGCCAGACACAGGCCCGCGCCGATCGCGGGGCCGTTGACCGCGGCGATCGTCGGCACGTCGAGGTCGAGGATCGACAGCCAGGCGCGGTAGAAGGGCAGCATCCGGTGCCGCAGGTCGGCCGGGGTGGCGTCGGGATCGCCGGCGATCCACGACGTGTCGCCGCCCGAGCAGAAGGCCGAGCCCGCACCGGTCACGACCACGGCTCGCAGGTCGCGGTCGCCGGCGAGCGTGGTCATCACGGCCTGCCAGGCCTCGGTCATCGGGCCGGTCATGGCGTTGCGCTGGTCGGGATGGTCAAGGGTGAGCAGTACCACCCCGGCACTCGGCCGGGAGACCTGCAACGGGGTCTCGGACACGGCCCGAGCGTAGCCAGATCGGGTCCGGGACGGCCCCGGAGGCGCTGAGCGTGGACGAGGCGCGTTTCACGCTCATTTCACGCTGGGCGGTGCGCCGTTCACACCGAGGCCCCCGCGTGTCGTAGGGTCGTTGACGACCGGGCCCCCCGTGGGTCCGGTCCCGGCGGGCTTCCCCACGATTCCCCGTCGCGACGACCGAGATCCCACGAGCAAGGAGGCCGTCATGGCGGAGACCTGGAGCGGCGAGTTCTACTGCGTGAAGTGCAAGGAGAAGCGTTCGGCTGAGGGCGAGATCCGCGTCAACGACAAGGGCACGAAGATGGCGCAGGCCATCTGCCCCGTCTGCGGGACCAAGCTGAACCGCATCCTCGGCAAGGCCTGAGCCGCCGAGCCCCAGACTCACCGACCGGCCCCCGGACCATCCACCACCTGGTCCGGGGGTCGTGTCATGTCCGGGTCGTGATCCCGCGGCCCTTCCTGCAGGCCTGTGGAGGAGCGGGCGGGCACGCTCGTTCGCTGTGGCACGGTGCCGGGATGGGGACCACTCTGGCCGGCGTCCGCACCGGCTACGCCGCACTCCGCCGGCCCGCCCTGCGGCCGGGGCTGCGCGTCGTACGCCGTGACGACGGGCACCTCCAGGTGGGGCTCGACCCGCCCGACCGGTTGGTGGTCCCCGACCGACCCCGGCTGCTGGAGGCCCTGACGCGTCTCGACCAGCGTCCCGACCCGGCGCTGCTGCCGACCCTCGACCGGCTCGTCGCCGACGGGTGGGTCGTCGACGCCGACGCCCGAGCGGCCACCATCCACGAGCGGGCCCGGCTCCGGCCGCCGGTGGCGCTCGTGGCCGACACGGCGCTGACCGAGACCGCCGCCCGGGCCTGTGCCACAGCGGGCCTGCGGGTCCATGACTCGCCCGGTCCGGCCGCGGTGCGGGTGGTCGCCTCTCTCGGCGAGCCGCGCCGGCAGATCTCCGACGCGCTGGTCCGCGACGACGTCCCTCACGTGTTCGTCACGGTGCTGCCCCGGTCGGTGCGGGTCGGCCCGTTCGTCGAGCCCGGCCGCACGCCCTGCCTGCGCTGCGTCGACGCCCACCTCGGCGAGCGTGACCCGCGCCGGGCCACGGTGCTCCACCAGCTCGAGCAGCTCCCGCCCGCCCACGACCCGTGGGACCGCGGCCTCGCCCAGCTGGCCTGCGCCTGGGCCACCCGTGACGTCGTACGCCGTCTCGACGGTGCGGTGCCGGCCCTCCGCGCCGCCACCGTCACTTTGACCGACGATCTCGTGGTCGCCCGGCACGCCTGGCTGCGCCACCCCCACTGCGGCTGCGCCTGGGGCTGAGCCGGGCTGCGCCTTGACACGCACCCGGAGGAGTCGCGACCGTGCTGACCCGTGAGCGACCTCGAGACCCTCGCGCTCCGGGTCCAGCTCCCGGGGTTCACCGGCACCTCCTACGACGGGGCGGTGCTCGACCTGCTGCACGCTGGCCTGGGCGGGGTGTGCCTGTTCGGCAGCAACACCGCCGACGGGAGTGAACGGCTCACCGCGCTGACGCGTTCGGTCCACGACGCGGGGCCGCGGGCCGTCGTCACCGTCGACGAAGAGGGTGGCGACGTCTCGCGGCTGCACGCCGACGACGGCAGCCCCGTGCTCGGAGCCGCGGCCCTCGGAGCGGTCGACGACCTCGCACTCACCCGCGCGACCGGCCGCGCGGTCGGGGCCGAGCTCGCAGCCCACGGCATCGACCTCGACCTCGCCCCGGTCGCCGACGTCAACAGCTGCCCCGACAACCCCGTCATCGGCACCCGCAGCTTCGGGCCTGACCCGGCCGTCGTCGCGGCCCACGTCGCGGCGTGGGTGAGCGGGCTGCAAGGAGCCGGCGTCTCCGCCTGCGTCAAGCACTTCCCGGGACACGGCGACACCAGCGAGGACAGCCACCTGGCGCTGCCGGTCCTCGACGCCGACCTGTCGCTGCTCCACGCCCGCGAGCTGCGGCCCTTCGCGGCCGCGGTCGACGCCGGTGCCGACGCCGTGATGACGTCGCACCTCCTGGTCCGGGCGGTGGACCCGGCGCGGCCCGCGACCCTCAGCTCCGGCGGTGCTGGGCCTGCTCCGCACCGAGCTCGGCTTCGACGGCGTCCTGGTGACCGACGCGCTCGACATGGCCGGCGCCTCGGCCGGTCGCGGCATCCCCGAGGCGGCCGTGCTCTCCCTGGCCGCCGGCGCCGACCTGCTCTGCCTCGGTGCCGACAAGGACGTCGCGCAGGTCCGCGACGTGCAGCACGCGCTGGTGGACGCCGTCCGGTCCGGACGGCTCGAGGAGAGCCGGCTCGCCGAGGCCGCGGGCCGCGTGGGGACCCTGGTCGACCGTCGTACGCCGGGTGGCGCGGGCGCGCCTGTGGACGAGGCCGCCCAGCGGCGCGCTGCCCGGACCGCCCTGCGGGTCGAAGGGCCGCTCCCCGACCTCGCCGGCGCTCTCGTGGTGCAGCTGTCGACGCGGGCCAACATCGCGGTCGGCGAGGTGCCGTGGGGGGTGCGGCCCGATCTCACCCTCTCCACGGACGACGCTCCGCCGCGCGGGGACGGCCCGCTCGTGGTGCAGGTGCGCGACGCGCACCGGCAGCCGAGGGTGCGCTCCTTCCTCGACCGGCTCCCTGCCGACCGACCGACCGTGGTCGTCGAGTGGGGCTGGCCGGGCTCCGACCTCGGGCGCCGGACCAGGATCTGCACGCTCGGCTCGTCCCGGCCCGCGGTCGCCGCCGTCACCGAGCTTCTCCAAGGAGCAGGGTGGCATCGATGAACGACCTGGCGATCCGTGGCGGCACCGCACCCGACGGCACACCCCATGACGTGGCGATCGCCGACGGCCTCGTCGCCGACGCCTCCGAGGGCGAGGTCCTCGACGCGACCGGCCTCACGGTGGCGCCGGGCCTGATGGACCTCCAGGTCAACGGAGCCGGCGGCGTCGACATCACCGCCGAGCCCTCACGTCTGTGGGAGGTCGGCCGCACTCTGGCGACGTACGGCGTGACCGCGTGGATGCCGACCCTCATCTCCTGCGAACCCGCCGCCCGGACGGCGGCCCTGGAGACCTTCGCGACAGGTCCACCCGCAGACTGGTCCGGCGCGCTTCCGCTCGGACTCCACTTCGAGGGGCCGATGCTCTCGCGGGCTCGGCTCGGCGCCCATCCCGAGCAGTGGCTCGCCCCGCCGAGCGCCGCCCTCGTGGAGCCGTGGTCCCGCGCCGCCGGGGTGCTGATGGTCACCCTCGCCCCGGAGCTGCCCGGCGCTCTCGACGCCGTCGCTGCCCTGTCGGCTCGCGGGGTCGTCGTGAGCGTGGGCCACACCGACGCCACCGCCCAGCAGGTGTACGCCGCGGTCGAGGCGGGCGCTCGCTACCTCACCCACCTCGGCAACGCCATGCCCCCGATGCTCCCGCGCGCGCCCGGACCGGTCGGGGTCGCCCTCGGCGACGACACCCTGGTGGCGGGCGTCATCGCCGATGGGCACCACCACCACCCCGCCTATCTGCGCACCCTGTGGCGGGCGCTCGGTCCCCGGCGGTTCCTGTCGGTCTCCGACACCACCGCAGCCCTCGGCCGACCCGATGGCCCGGTCCGGCTCGGTGACCAGGAGGTCGTGGTCGGTGGCGGCACCATCCGCCTGCCCGACGGCACGCTGGCCGGGTCGGTGGCCTCGCTCGTCGAGTGCCTGCGCGTGCTGCGGGCCACGACCGGCTGCTCGCCGGCCGAGGCGCTCGCGACCGCGACCACCACCGCCGCGAGGCTGGTCGGCGACCCGACCCGCGGCAGCCTGAGACCCGGAGCGCGCGGCGATGTCACGCTCCTCGACCCAGACCTGGCCGTGGCCGCGACCGTCGTCGGCGGCCGGGTCGTCCACCGGAGGCCCTGATGGAGGTCGTCCCGCTCGCCACCGCCGACGAGATCGGCCGCCTCGCCGCCGACGCCGTCGAGCGGCTCGTCGCCGCGCGACCCGAGGCGATGCTCGGCCTGGCGACCGGCTCCAGCCCGCTCCCGGCCTACGCCGAGCTGGTGGCTCGCCGCCGCGCCGGCACCGCACCGTCGTACGACGGGGTGCGCGCCTTCCTCCTCGACGAGTACGTCGGTCTCCCGCCCGACCACGACCAGAGCTACCGCGCCACGATCCGGCGCGAGCTGACCGACGCCCTCGGTCTGCGGCCCGAGCAGGTCGAGTCGCCCGATCCCGATCCGGCCGGGCTGCCGACGGCCGGACCCCGCTACGAACGCCGGATCTCCGAGGCCGGAGGGATCGACCTGCAGATCCTCGGCATCGGCGGCGACGGGCACCTCGCCTTCAACGAGCCCGGCTCCTCGCTGGCTTCCCGCACGCGGCTCAAGACGCTCACCGACCGCACCCGGCACGACAACGCACGGTTCTTCGGCTCGCTCGACGAGGTCCCCCGCCACGTCGTGACCCAGGGCCTCGGCACGATCCTCGAGGCCGGACACCTGGTCCTCCTCGCGGCCGGTCGGGCCAAGGCCGAGGCGGTGGCGGCCGCCCTCGAGGGCCCGCTCTCCGCCGGCTGCCCCGCCTCGGTGCTCCAGTTCCACCCCCACGTGACGGTCCTGCTCGACGTGCAGGCGGCGTCGCGGCTGCACCGGGCGGACTACTACCGCGAGGTCTACGCCAACAAGCCCGCCTGGCAGCACCTGTGAACGGGCGCGCTCACCACCACTCGGAGTCCAGCTTCCCCTCGATCGAGCGCAAGTGCTCGCGCGAGCACACGTCGCAGTAGGTACGCCGGCGACCGTTCTCCACCGAGGTCACCCAGGTGAGGGTCTCGGCGCCCTCGGCCTCCCGGCCACAGAAGTCGCAGGTCTTCACGGTTCCGAGGCTAGCCGCGTCATGCTCGGCCGGGACCACCAGAAATGGCGGGAGCCCGGTACGAACGTGTCGTACCGGGCTCCTGCTAACCCTCGCGATCAGGTCGAGGCGGTGTTACTCAGAATGCGCGGGCCAGAGCCAGTCGCGCCTGCCGCGCGGCCTGCTCGGCCTTGCGGCTCAACCGCCGCGCCGCCGCCTGCTGGCGACCGCGACGGAGCTGCTGCGCCTCTCCCAGGCGCGCGGACATCTGTGCGCGCGCGAGGTCTTCGTTCATCAAGTTGTTCATCATGAGCTTGCTTCCGATCTCAAGAGTGGAGTTCAAGGTGGTGTGCTTCCTAGGTGTCAGACAGTGGCTGGGCAGTTGCCGTGGGCCTTCGTCATGGCCGGTCGCCTCAGGCGGCCTGCTCGTTCTTGCGCGGACGTCCACGCGGGCGCTTGCGGGGGATCACCGCTCCTTGCAGGAACAGCTCTCCGCCCCAGACGCCCCAGGGCTCACGCCGCTCCAGAGCTCCGGAGAGGCAGAGGTCCCGCACGGGGCAGTCCTGGCACAGCGCCTTGGCGATCTCGACGTCGGCTGGGGACTCGGCGAACCAGAGCTCCGAGTCGTTCACTCGGCAGGGCAGCAGCAGCTCGGGGCTGGCCTGGGTCTCCTGGTCGGCCGCGTCGTGGAGCTCACCGAGCGACGCAGGCAGCGAGTCGGCGGTCCCGTCCCGGCGGTCGAGAACAGTGATGGTCATGTCTGTCACCTCCTTGTGTGACCTGATCGCTTCTGTGGGTGGGAAGTCTTCGGTTGAGAAATCAGAAAGGCCGCGGATCCCGGGTTTCGGGTTCCGCGGCCTGGAGGCTGCCGATCGCTGTCTGGTCAACAGGTCGGAGGTCTCCAGGCTCTGGTCCCCGGGAAGGTGTCCTTGGCCGCGGCGAGGCCCAGGTCGCCCATGAGGCGAATGCGGGCGCACGTCGACACCTGGACGTCCGGAGTGACCGAAACGGCCACACGCTCGATGGAGGTGGGGCCATACGCGGACACGCCGAAGGACGGGCTGAGAGCCGTCATCGTGTGGATGCTGGTGATCATGCGGGCCACCTCCTTCGGGGCGTCGGGCGCGGACCGGTGTCAAGGGTCCTCGTGCGCGGTTTACGTCGTGCGGAGAACGCTACCGAAGGGTGGTCGTAAGCGGCAAACCATTTAGTGGGTATTTCTCCAGAAAGTTGCCGGGTCGTGACCTACGGCCCTGGTCGGGCCGCTCGGACCGGGCTCGCGCTAGCCGACGACCTCGAGCAGCGAGGCGCCGTAGCGGTCGAGCTTGGCGGGCCCGACGCCGCTGATCCGCAACAGGTCGGCGCGCGAGGACGGCTTCTGCTCGGCGATCAGCTGGAGCGTGGCGTCGGTGAACACCACGAACGCCGGCACGCTCTCCTCGTCGGCGCGCTCCTTGCGCCACGAGCGCAGGCGCTCGAACAGCTCCTCGTCGTAGGACGCGGGACAGTCGTCGCAGCGCTGGCGCTTCTTCTCCGCCGCGGTCGAGAGCGGTCGACCGCACTCGCGGCAGTGGGCCGCCCGGCGCCGCCGCGGCTGCGCCGGCTCGGGGCGCGCGGAGGCTGGGAGCAGGGTCTCGAGGAAGCGGGACGGCGGGCGCGAGGCTCGTCCGCCAGGCTGCCGGGCGGCGGCCCACGACACCACGAGCTGGTCGCGGGCGCGGGTCATGCCGACGTAGAGGAGCCGTCGCTCCTCCTCGATCTCGGCGGCGGTGGTGGCGTGGCTCAGCGGCATGACGCCGTCGTGCATGCCGACCAGGAACACGGCGTCCCACTCGAGGCCCTTGGCCGCATGCAGCGTGGCCAGCGTGACCCCGCCGGCGGCCGGCGCGTGCTGCTCGGACGCGCGACGGTCGAGGTCGGCCACGAAGGCGTCGGCGGTCAGGTCGCCGGACTCGTCGGCCATCGCGACCAGCGCCTGGAGCGACTCCCAGCGGTCGCGGGTCTGGCCGCGGGCGGCGGGCGCGTCGGGGGTCCAGCCCATGCCGGTCAAGGTGGCCCGTACCAGCTCGGGGACGGACGTGCTCGGGTCGGTGCGCGCCGAGGCCCGCACCAGGGTCACCGCCTGGCGCACCTCGGGCCGCTCGAAGAACCGGGCGGCACCGCGGACGACGTAGGGGATGCCGCGGGCGGCCAGCGCCTCCTCGAAGGCCTCGGACTGGGCGTTGATCCGGAAGAGCACGGCGATCTCGGCCGCGGGGGTGCCACCGGCGACCAGCCCGGCGGTCGCGGCCGCGACCGCGTCGGCCTCGGCGACCTCGTCGGGAGCGGGTGCCCACCGGACCGCGGCCCCGCCCGGACGCTGGGCGCGCAGGGTCAGCGCGCTGGTGGCCGACCCGGCGAGCACGGCGTTGGCGGCGGCCACGACCTCGGGGGTCGAGCGGTAGTTGCGGACCAGCTCGACGGTGGTGGCCCCGGGGTAGGTGGCCGGGAAGTCACGCAGGAACGACGCGCTGGCTCCGGCGAAGGAGTAGATCGTCTGGGCCGGGTCGCCCACGACACAGATCTCGTCACGGCCGCCGAGCCAGAGGTCGAGCAGCGCGGACTGGATCGGCGAGACGTCCTGGAACTCGTCGACGACGAACCATTTGTACTGCGCGCGGACCCGCGCGGCGACGCGCTCCTCCTCGGCCAGCATGCCCGCGGTCAGCAGCAGGACGTCCTCCATGTCCATGCGCGCCTGGGACCGCTTGACCTCCTCGTAGGAGGTGAACACGCGCGAGACCGTCTCGGCGTCGAGGGAGGCGACCTCACGGCCCCGGGTCGGGGCGACGCGGGCGTAGTCGTCGGGGCCGACGTTGCTGACCTTGGCCCACTCGATCTCCGAGGCCAGGTCACGCAGCAGCGCCTGGTCGGCGGGCACCCGCAGCCGGCGGGTGGCAGCGGCGACCATCGGCAGCTTGGACTCGGTGAGCGTGGGCAGCTCGCCGCCGTAGGTGGTCGGCCAGAACCACCGGAGCTGGCGCAGGGCGGCGCTGTGGAAGGTGCGCGCCTGCACACCGGAGGCGCCGAGCCGGTGGAGCCGGCCGCGCATCTCGCCGGCCGCGCGGGTGGTGAAGGTGACCGCCAGCACCTCGGTGGGGGCGTAGAGGCCCTCGGCCACGCCGTGGGCGATGCGGTAGGTGATGGCCCGGGTCTTGCCGCTGCCGGCGCCCGCGAGCACCCGCACCGGGCCGCGCAGGGCCTCGGCCACCTCACGCTGCTCGGGGTCGAGCGCGTCGAGCAGGTGTGGGGTCTGCGACACGGGGGAACAACTCCTGCGAGAGAATGGTTGAAGATGGCATCACCGTCGACGTCCGCCGATCCGCCGGATCGGCCAGGGGATCGACGGGGGTCGACACACGAACGAGACTAGACGTGAGAAGGGACAACGCCCGGATGAGTGGCCTGGTCACCATGTACACCACGCCGTGGTGCGGATACTGCCACCGCCTGCAGGGGCAGATGGACCGCGAAGGCATCACCTACGACGTCGTGGACATCGAGCAGCACCCCGAGGCGGCCGACCTGGTCGAGCAGCTCAACCACGGCAACCAGACCGTCCCGACGCTGGTCTACCCCGACGGCACCGCGATGACGAACCCGTCGGTGATCCAGGTCAAGGACAAGCTCGCCCAGCTCGACGAGCTGGCCTCCTGAGGCTGGCCGCAAGCGCGCTGCGCCGATCGCTGCGGCCCAGCGCGCGGCTGCGCCGGGTCGCTCGGTCCTCGCTCCTACCAGGATCCCGGCAACGGCCCGCCGTACCAGTCCTCGACGAGCGAGCGTGAGATCGAGACGCCGCCGGGCAGCACGAGCGACCCGGCCCCGGCCTCCGCCCTCATCTCCGCGCGCGTGAACCACCGCGCGTCCTGGATCTCCGAGCCGTCGACCTCGATGTCGGTGGCCGTGGCGCGGCCGCGGAAGCCCAGCATGAGACTGGCCGGGAGCGGCCACGGCTGGTTGCCGAAGTAGGTGACGTCGCCGACGACGACCCCGGTCTCCTCGGCGACCTCGCGCCGTACGGCGTCCTCGAGTGTCTCGCCCGGCTCGAGGAAGCCGGCCAGCGTCGAGTAGCGCCCGGCGGGCCAGGAGTCCTGACGGCCGAGCAGGAGCCGCTCGTCAGCCGCACCCGGTTCGCCTGCAGTGATCGCCATGATCACCGCCGGGTCGGTGCGCGGGAACTGTCGGCGGTGGCAGTCACGGCACTCCAGCTCGTGCCCGGCCAGCCGCGGATCGAGCAGCCCGCCGCAGCGTGGACAGTGCCGGGTCGCGAACAGCCACTCCGCGAGCCCCAGCGCGTGGAAGACCAACGGTGCCGTGCGGCTGCCGTCGGCGGCGAGATGCGGCAGCAGGGACCGCAGCCCCACCCACTCCTCCCCTGCGTACGACCCCGCGTACGACCCCGCGTACGACCCCGCGAACGACGGCTCGACCACGAGCGCGAACCACACGACGCCGTCGTGCTCACCGAGCAGCACCCGGGTGCCGTCGGCCGGCGCGTCGCCGGGAGCGACCCAGGCCACGGCCCCGTCGACGGGGCGGACGCGGGTGCCCGCCACCACCAGCACGCGGGTCGCGGGATCGGACCAGGCGGCGTCCAGCCACCCCTGGTCTGCCCGCCGCTCACCGTTGCGCGCGTGCGGGTGGGCGGCCAGCTCGAGGTGCGGGTAGCTCACGTCCCGCAGGTTAGTCCCGGACGCACGACCGGGCCGGAGGCAGCGCCTCCGGCCCGGTCGTCGTGATGCCGGGTGTGCGGTCCCCCGGTCAGTGCAGGTGCACCAGCTGCCACATGCCGTGGACGAAGTGCGGTTGGCCGTCCATCAGGTCGGGCCAGAAGCACTGGAGGAGGTACTCGCCCCGAGGCAGGTGGATCTTCCAGAGGCCGGTCTTGCCGGGCGAGATGACGCCGAGGCCGGAGTTGGCCTTCAGGGCCCAGCTCGGGGCGCTCTGGGCACCAGACTTGATGTACCGGGCGACCTGTCTGGCGCTCGTGCCGTCCTTCACCCGCGAGGCGACGATGAAGTGGGGCTGGTCGGACTTGTTGGTGGTCCGGACCCAGCCGTCGTGGGGCAGCACCCCCGTGGTGTCGAAGCCGTAGGTGTAGGTGATGATCGACGCGCCGTGGGCCGAGGGAGCGGTCCGCTTCACGGTCGTCCCGTGCACGGTGAACTGGCTGAAGCCGGCTCCGTCCTGGTCGACCATGAGGTAGGTGCCCTTGGCCAGCGCGATGTTGAACCAGCCAGGCCTCGTGCGGGTCGCCGACGCGCCGGAGAGCCAGGTGACCTTGTTGTCGAGCCGGTGGATCGCTGCCAGCTGCTCCGGCAGGGTCACCCCAGGAGCACCGAAGGCCTGGCCGATGTCGCTTTGGAGGTCGCCCGGGGTGTAGCCCGCGTGGAGGCGGAGGATCTGCAGGACGGCCTGTCCCTTGGCCTTGGTGTCGACCACCTTGAAGGTGATCTTGCCGGCCCGGACCGACGGCGTACTGAGGTCGATGGCCGACTTCGAGACCTTGGCCACCACCACGGGCGAGGTGGCCGCCCGCTCGACGGGGCGTGCAGCCTGGGCCGGGGTCGTGCCGAGCGAGGCGGTGCAGGCCAGGCCGAGGGTGATCCCCGCAGCGGTCAGACGGTGTTTCATCAGGGTGGCTCCTCTGTGTGGACGGGTACGTCTCCCCGGGCCGGGGTTCCGAGTCGACGCGCCCTCATGGTTCAACGGGCGCACACAGCGACGGATCAGCCTGGAGGATGATCCTGCGGCCCACAGGTCACCCATCGGGACGCCCTACGCGGGGCACATCGGTCACACAGGACCACAGCAGTATCGTCGGCGGCGCCCCCGGACCACGACGAAGAAGAGGCCGATGACAATCGAACGGACAGTGGACGGACCGCCGGGACGCCGCCTCGTCGCCTATGTGCTGCCCGTCCACAACGAGGCGGGTGGGCTGGAGGCCTTCCACGCTGCGCTGCTGACCGCCACCGAGAAGCGGCCCGACCTCGACTTCGAGTTCGTCTACGTCGACGACGGCAGCCGCGACCGGTCGCTCGACCTGCTGCTCGACCTGCGCGCCGCCGACCCCCGCGTCACCGTGCTCGCCCTCGCGCGCAACTTCGGCCACCAGATCGCGGTCACCGCCGGCCTCGACGCCGCCGCCGGGCGCGACGCCGTGATCGTCATGGACACCGACCTGCAGGACCCGCCCGAGGTCAGCCTGCAGCTGATCGAGACCTGGGAGAACGGCGCCGACGTGGCCTACGCCCAGCGCCGGACCCGGCGCGACTCGTCGTTCAAGCGCGGCACGGCCTACACGTTCTACTGGCTGCTGACCCGGATGGCCTCGATCGACATCCCGCGCAACGTCGGCGACTTCCGGCTGATGGACCGCCGGGTCGTCTCCGAGGTGATCCGCTACCGCGAGCACGACCGCTTCCTGCGCGGCATCGTCGCCCATGTCGGGTTCCGGCAGGAGGCCGTCGCGTTCGACCGCGACCCACGCTTCGCCGGCTCCTCGTCGTACCCGCTGCGCACGATGCTGAAGCTCGCCGCCGACGGCATCCTCGGCTTCTCGACGTTCCCCTTGCGGATGATCTCGCGGCTCGGCCTGTTGATCTCGTTCCTGAGCCTGCTCGGAGCCGTCTGGGTGCTCTGGATCCGGGTCTTCCAGCCCGAGCAGGTGGTCCCGGGCTGGGCCTTCATCACCGTCGGCATGTTCCTGCTCGGCGGCCTCCAGCTGCTGATGATGGGCGTGATCGGCAGCTATCTCGGCCGGGTCTACGTCGAGACCCAGGACCGGCCGCTCTACTCGCTGGCGATGATGGCCCGGGGCCGCGACCACCAGGGTCCGGCGTGAGCACCCACATCGCCGCGGCGGCCGGCGACATCGCCCCGGTCGTCCTGATGCCCGGCGACCCCCTGCGCGCCCGGTGGATCGCGGAGACCTTCCTCGACGACGTGGCGCTGCTACACCGAGGTGCGGGGCATGTACGGGTTCACCGGTACCTGGCACGGCCGACCGGTCTCGGTCCAGGGCTCCGGCATGGGCCAGCCGTCGATGTCGATCTACCTGCACGAGCTCTTCACCGAGTACGACGTGGAGTCGATCGTCCGGGTCGGCTCCTGCGGGGCGGTCTCGGAGCGACTGGCGATCCGGGACGTGGTGATCGCGTCGGGAGCGTGCACCAACGCCGGCACCAACCGGATCACCTTCGAGGGCCTCGACTACGCCCCCGTCGCCGACTTCGGTCTCCTGCGGTCCGCCGTCGAGGTGGCCGAGCGCCGCGAGACCGAGGTCCACGTAGGTCTGCTCTTCGCCACCGACTCCTTCTACAACGAGCGGCCCGACCTGGTCATGAGGATGGCCGGCTACGGCGTCCTCGCGATCGACATGGAGTCCTCCGCCCTCTACACGCTCGCGGCCAAGCACGGGCGGAAGGCGCTGACGATCTGCACCGTCTCCGACCACCTCCTCACCGGTGAGGAGACCACTGCCACCGAGCGTGAGCAGACCTTCACCACGATGGTCGAGATCGCGCTGGCGGCTGCCCTCGGCCCCGCCTGACGTCAGCGGTGCGCGTCATCACCTTCGACTGACGCCGAGCACGCCTTCGAGCTCAGCCCGCCCCGGCAGGTCGGGCGGGTCGACGACCGTGTCGGACCGCACGAAGTAGAACTGCGCCCGCACCCGCTCCAGCGGGACCCCGGTGAGCTCGGCCCAGGCGAGGCGGTAGAGGGCCAGCTGCCAGGGGTCGGAGTCGGGCGTGCGGTTGGTCTTCCAGTCCACCACCAGCCACCCGTCGCCGTCGGGCCGCGGGTCGGCGTAGACCGCGTCGATCCGGCCGCGGACGACCTGCCCGCCGAGCACGAGCGCGAACGGCGCCTCGACGGCGTGCGGCACCCGGTCGGCGAACGGACCGACCTCGAACCGCCCGATCAGCTCCTTGAGGTCGGCGTCGTCGTCGATGCCGGCGTCGCCTCGGCCGGGCAGGTCATCGGGGTCGAAGAGGTCCTGCTGGCCGAACCGGCTCTCGACCCAGGCGTGGAACCGGGTGCCGAACCGGGCCGCCGGCGACGGCTGCCGGGGCATCGGCCGGGCGAGGTCGGCGGCGAACCGGTCGGGCTCGTCGCGCAGGCGGGTCAGGGCGGTCGCCGACAGGCTCGACGGGAGGGGTACGTCGACCACCGGCGCGCGGTCGCGGGTCGCCTCCTCCACCAGCGAGGTCAGCTCGTCGTCCCACTCCTGGATCCGGCCGAGGACCAGCATGTCGTCGGTCGCGTCGGTCCACCGCTCGCCGGCTGCCAGCGCCTCGGCGGCCGCGACCACCAGCGCCGCCGCGTCGTGGCGCCGGGCGACCTCGGGGGTCTGGTGGGTCATCGGCCAGGGCAGGTCGGGGTCGAGCGCGGCATAGGGGTTGGGGTCGTCCTTGGCGGGCCGCTCGCGCCACGGGTCGGGCACGACCCCGCGGTCGGCCATCGCGCGGACGGTCGCCTCGAGGTAGACCGAGGGGCCGCGGCCGGCCTTGATCGTGGGCGAGAAGCACCAGCCGGTCACCCGCAGCCGGTGGCGCGCGCGGGTCCACGCGACGTAGGCCAGGCGGAGCTCCTCGATCCGCTCGTGCTCCTTGGTCGCGGCCGTGAACGAGACGAGGTCGGCCGGCGTGTGACCCTTCAGCGCCGGACGGTCGCGCGCGTCGCCGCGCAGGCTCCCGGGCATCACGAACGGCACGGTCAGCCAGGTCGACCGGGTGCGGTCGGTGGGGAACTTCCGTTCGGTGAGGCCGGGGATCAGGACGACGTCCCACTCCAGGCCCTTGGCGCGGTGGACGGTGAGCAGCTTGACCGAGTCGGCCTCGGACGGGGTGGCGACGTCGAGACCCTGGCCGAACACGTCTTCGGCCTCGAGCCAGGCAAGCAGGGCGGCCAGCGTCACCTGGCCGTCGACGGCCTGGAACTCCGAGACGGCCTGCACGAACAGGTCGAGGTTGTCACGACGGGCCGAGGCCGCAGGACTCGCGGACGACGCCAGCTCGACGTCGATGCCGCAGGTGTCGATGATCCGGCGGACCAGGTCGAGGATCGGTTCTCCCACTGCCGACCGCAGCCGGCGCAGCTCGGCCGCGAGCAGGGCGAAGCGAGCCCGGGCCTCGGGCGAGTAGGGCAGCTCGCCGGGCGACTCCAGGGCGTCGCCGAGGGAGGACACCTCGGCCGGGTCGGAGCCCGAGACCGCGGCGTCGAGCTCGGCCGCGAGGTCGGCGTAGGAGACGCGTCCGCGGTGGCCGGAGAGGTCGGCCGCGCGCTGTCCGAGCAGGGCGAGGTCGCGTGGGCCGATCGCCCACCGCGGGCCGGCCAGCAGGGTCAGCAGCGCGGCGTTGGCGGTGACGTCCTGGACCAGGGTCAGGGTCGCCACCACCTCGGCGACCTCGGGCAGCCGCAGCAGCCCCTTGAGGCCCACGATCTCGACGGGGATCTCGCGCCGCGACAGGGCGTCGAAGACGTCGGCCGCGTGGGCGTTGTCGCGGGTGAGGACCCCGATCTCGCGCCAGGACGGCTCCGCCATGGCGGCATGGGCCGCGGCGACCGCGTCGGCGAGGGCGGTGAGCTCGTCGCCGTAGGTGTCGTAGAGGCCGGCCCGCACCTCCCCCTGGTCGGCGCCCGGCTTCGGCTCGAGCGGCAGCAGCTCGGGCCGCAGCGCGTACAGCTCGCTCGCGAGGTGGTTGGCGGTGTCGAGGACGGCCACGTCGGAGCGCCGGTTGACCGTCAGGGGGTACGAGGCGGCGCGACCGCCGCCGGCGGCGCGGAAGGCGTCGGGGAACTCCAGGATGTTGGACACCGACGCGCCCCGCCAGCCGTAGATCGCCTGGTTGGGGTCGCCGACCGCGGTGACCGGGTGGCCCAGCCCGCGATCGAGGTCGGGTCCGCTGAAGAGCCGGGTGAGCATCAGGGCCTGGGCGACGGAGGTGTCCTGGTACTCGTCGAGGAGCACCACCTTGAACCTGGCCCGCTCGGCGGCCCCCACCTCAGGGCAGTCACGGGCCAGGCGGGCGGTCAACGCGATCTGGTCGGAGAAGTCCATCAGCCCGTGGTGGCGCTTGAGGGCGCGGTACTCCTCGACCAGGTCGAGGAGCTCGCCCCGGCGGTCTATCGCGAGGATCGCCTTGTCGTTGTGGGCGCGGTAGGTCTTCCGGCTCTCGCCGGCCATCCCCTCGAGGAAGAGCTCGCGCTCGCGGGTGTCGAGCGCGCGGACCTGCTCGGGCGTGACGAGGTGCTCGGAGAGCTCGGCATCGAGCGCGAGCAGCCACTGCACGACCAGCTGAGGTGCGTCGCTGAGGACCCGCACCGGCGCGGTGTGCCGCACGATGGTGCGGCCGGCCAGCTGGTAGCGCGAGGCGTCGGCGATCAGCCGGGTGTCGGGCTCGTGGCCGATCCGGAGACCGTGCTCGGTGAGCAGCCCCGCGGCGTAGGAGTGGTAGGTCGCGACGGTGGGCTCCTCGACCTCCTCGCCGTCGTCGTCGATGCGGCTCCCACGCGGGGGGAGCAGCCCGGCGGCTCGGAGCGACTCGCGGATGCGGGTGGCCAGCTCGGCCGTCGCCTTGGTGGTGAAGGTCAGGCCGAGCACCTCGGCCGGCGCGACCTGGCCGGTGGCGACCAGCCAGACCACCCGAGCCGCCATCACCGTGGTCTTGCCGGAGCCGGCGCCGGCGATCACCACGGCCGGCTCGAGGGGTGCGGTGATGGCCGAGAACTGCTGGTCGCTGAAGGTGAATTCGGCGTGCATCACCTCGCGCAGCTGCTCGGGCGTCTCGATCGCGCGGGTCATGACAACACCGACCCGGACGACTGGGCAGGGCACACGGCGTGGAACGCGCAGCGCCGGCAATGATCTCCGGCCCGGGCCGGGAAGTCTTCGTCGCGGACGGCACGAGCAGCCGCCATCAGCTGGTGCTCGATCAGGGTCACCCCGTCGGCGTCGGGTGCCTGAGGCGCCTGGGACTGGACCTTCGGCAGGTCGGTGCCGTGGCGAAGCTGCACCAGCTCGGCGCCGCCCGATCGCACCGGGCGGCCCACGGCCTCGTCGGCCGCGCCGTGGTCGACGGCGAGCTGGTAGAGGCCGAGCTGGGGGTTGGCCGGGAGGGAGGCGTCGGTCGGTGGGTACTTCCCGGTCTTGAGGTCGACCACCACGACGTCGCCGTGGTCGTCGAGCTCGAGGCGGTCGACGTAGCCGATGAGCCGCACCTGCTGCCCGTCGGGCAGCTCGACGGTGGCGGTGATCCGGCCCTCGGAGGCGACGTGGGTGCGGGCCCCAGGGCGCGACTGCCACGCGACGAACCTCGCCAACGCCGCACGGACCGCCTCACGCTCGCGCTCGCCGGACCACGGCGTGCGGAACGACATCCGGTCCCAGACGTCGTCGACGAGGGCCATCAGGTCCTCCAGCCGCTCGAGGCCGGCCGCCAGCTCGCCCTTGGCCACCCGGTCGGCCAGCGCGTGCACGATGATCCCGAAGCCCTGCGCGGACGAGCTGACGACCGTGCCGCCGGCCTCCTGCTGGAGGAACCACTGGGCCGGACAGGTGATCAGGCCCTGCAGGGCGCTGGCCGAGAGCCGGACCGGTTGCTCGGCCGCCGGTCGGACGGGGGTCGCCGCACGGCTCGGTGCCCGCAGCCCCCACCAGGTGGCGGGGTCGGCGGCGGGCGCGAGCGGCCGGCCCTGGATCTCGGTGGCCGCGAGGGCGGCGAGGCGGTGGGCGGCCGCACGGCGGAGGTCGTCGGGCTCGGTGGGGTCTGCGGCGGTGCGGCGGAGCTCGGCGACGAGCCCGGCGAGGGACAACGGGCGGCGGGGCCGGCCCTGGTGGTGGACGGGCTCGCCGGCGCCGATCTCGCGGAGGAAGCGCGACGGCTGCTCGCCGTCGTCGTCGGGTGAGGCGACCGCCGTCACCACCAGCCGGCGGCGGGCTCGGGTGGCGGCGACGTAGAAGAGCCGGCGCTCCTCGGCGAGCAGGGCCGCGGGCGTCAGCGGCGGCACCAGCCCGTCGCGGCCGATGCGGTCGGCACCGAGCAGGGAGTTGCGCCGCCGGAGGTCGGGCCAGGCACCCTCCTGCACGTGGGCGACCACCACGAGGTGCCACTCCAGGCCCTTGGACCGGTGGGCGGTCAGCAGCCGAACCGCCTCGCCGCGCACCCCGCGCTCGGCGAGGGTGTCGGCCGGGATCTCCTGGGCGGACAGGGTGTCGAGGAACTCGCGCAGGCCCACGTGCCCGGCCTGCTCCTCGGAGCGGGCGGCGGCGTCGAAGAGCGCGCAGATGGCGTCGAGGTCGCGGTGGGCCAGCCGGGCGGACTGGCCGCCGAGCTCGGTCTGGTGCCGGAGCCGGGATCCCCAGTCGGTGCCGTCCCAGAGCGTCCAGAGCACCTGCTCGGGGCTGTCGCCCGCGTCGAGACGGTCGCGGGCCGACCGGACCAGGGCCACGACGCGGCGGGCGCGTGCGGCGGCCTTGCCCGGCACCTCGTCGAGGAAGCCCGGGACCACGACGGCGCGACGGAGCAGCTCGCGGGAGGGGATGTCGTCGTCGCGGCTGCGCAGCGCCCGCGCGAGCCCGCGCAGGTCGTGGGCGTCGAGACCGCCGAGCGGTGAGGTCAGCAGCGCCTCCGCGCGGTCGGCAGCGATCACGTCGGGGTCGTCGAGGTCGTCGATGTCGAAGTCGACGACGACCCGCAGGGCAGCCAGCAGGGGCAGCACGGCCGGCTCGCGCACCAGGGGCGTCTCGTCGCTGGACACCTCGACCGGCACCCCGGCGGCGCCGAGCGAGCGGCGCAGCGCCGGGATCGACGTCCGCCCGGAGCGGACCAGCACCGCCATCTCGGACCAGGCGAGGCCGTCCTCGAGGTGGGCCCGGCGCAGGAGGTCGGCGAGGTGCTCGGACTCGGCCCGCGCCGTGTCGAAGGTCAGCACGTCGACGCGGCCGGCGCCCAGGCCGGGCGCCTCGGCCACGGGGTTGCGGAAGACCTGGAACATCTCCAGCGGGATCGAGCCGGTGATGCCGATGGAGGCGGCGATCGACCGTGACGCGCGGAGCAGGCGCGGACCGAACCTCCGCGTCGTGGCGAGGGCCACCACCGGCGCCGGGGCGTCGTCGCGGGTGCGGAACGTCGTCGGGAAGTCGAGGATGCCGCGCAGGTCGGCGCCGCGGAACCCGTAGATCGACTGGTCGGGGTCGCCGACGACGACCAGGTCGCGGCCGTCACCGGCCAACGACCGAAGGAGGTCGACCTGGGCCGGGTCGGTGTCTTGGTACTCGTCGACGAAGACGTGGCCGAACCGGCGGCGTACGTCGTCGCGGTGGTCGTCGGCCAGCTGCCCCGCGCGCGCGATCAGGTCGGCGTAGTCGAAGGCATTCTGGAAGCCGAGGACCTGGAGGTATTGGCGCATGAAGAGCCCCGCCACCTCGAACTCGGGCACCCCCTCGCGTCGCCCGAGATCGACGAGGTCGCCGGGGTCGAGGCCGCGCTCGCGGGCCCGGGCCAGCACCGACTGGACCTCGGCGGCGAAGCCGCGGGTGCCCACGGCGGCGCGCAACGCCTCCGGCCAGCGCACCGACTCGGGCGCGTCGGTGAGCAGCGCGTGGAGGACGACGTCCTGCTCGGGGGCCGAGAGGAGCCGGAGCGGGGCGGTGTAGAGGTCAGCCGGGCTGTAGGCGCGTACCAGGCCGTAGGCGAAGGAGTGGAACGTCGAGCACATGGTGGTCGACATGGTGCGCCCCACGCGCGCGGTCACCCGGTCGCGCAGGCTCTCGGCGGCCTTGCGGGAGAACGTCAGGGCCAGGACCTGCGCCGGGTCGGCCCCGCGCCGCTCGATCCGGTCGGCGATCGCCTCGACGAGCGTGGTGGTCTTGCCCGTGCCGGGGCCGGCCAGCACGAGCAGCGGCCCACCCTCGTGGTCGACGACCCCCTGCTGGGCGGGGTCGAGGTCGAGGCTGCGCGCCTCGGGCGGGACCGGAGGCACGAGGTGGTAGGCCGTGCGCTCCTCGATGCTCATGGGTCCACCCAACCATCCGGCACCGACAGCTCGGCCCACCACTAGGTTGGGCGTCGTGACCGATTCCCAGGGGCCGCTGTCCGACGTCCTGGTGGTCGACCTGACCCGGGCCCTGGCGGGGCCGCAGGCGGCGATGATGCTCGGCGACCTCGGCGCACGGGTGATCAAGGTCGAGAGCGCGACCGGCGACGACACCCGCGCCTGGGGGCCGCCCTGGGCCGGCGCGGCCACCGGCCACCACGAGGACTCGACGTACTTCATGTCGGCCAACCGCAACAAGGAGTCGCTGGTCCTCGACCTCAAGGATCCCGCCGACGCCGACGTCCTGGCCGCGCTGGTGCGGCGTGCCGACGTGCTCCTGGAGAACTTCCGCGTCGGCGTGCTCGACCGCCTCGGCTTCGGCGTCGAGCACCTCCACGAGCTCAACCCGCGACTGGTGGTCGGGTCGATCACCGGGTTCGGCCACGACGGGCCGGAGGCCCACCGCGCCGGCTACGACCAGATCGCGCAGGGCGAGGGCGGGCTGATGTCGGTGACCGGCACCGAGCAGCCGACCAAGGTGGGCGTCCCGATCGCCGACCTGCTGGCCGGGATGAACCTCGCCTACGGCGTCGTCGCTGCGCTCCACGAGCGGCACGCGACCGGGCTCGGCCGGGTCGTCCGCACTTCGCTGCTCTCCGGGGTGGTCGGCGTGCACGCCTTCCAGGGCACCCGGTGGCTGCTCGGGGGCGAGGTGCCGGGCATCGCCGGCGCCCACCATCCGGCGATCGCGCCCTACGGGCTGTTCGCGACCGCGTCGTCGCCGCTTCAGGTGGCCGTCGGCTCGGAGAACCTCTGGCAGAAGTTCGCCGCGGCCGTGGGCCTGGCCGCCGACGACCCGCGCTTCCTCACCAACCGGGAGCGGGTCGCGCACCGCGACGACCTGATCACCGCGATCGAGACGGTCTTCGCCGCCGAGTCCGCCGACCACTGGCTCGCGCTGCTCCACGACGTGGGCATCCCGGCCGGGAAGGTGCGGTCGATGGACGACGTGTACTCGTGGGAGCAGGTCCGCTCGCAGGGGCTGGTGCTCGAGGTCGACCACCCGGCATACGGCGTGCTGCCGTTGACCGGATCCCCGCTGCGGTTCGACGAGAACGCCTTCAGCGGGGGGCGCGAGCGCCACCTGCCGCCGCCCCTGCTCGGCGAGCACAACGACGAGATCCGAAGCTGGTTGGCCGAACCGGGAACCTGAGTGGCCCCCGCCGACTCTTCACAGGCGCCCCAGACGGAGGTCGGACATGGCCAGAGCACCGCGGTGGGAGGCGGCGTACTGCGAGTTCTTCGCGGCCCGTCGGCACGCCTGCATGCGGTTGGCCTACGCCATGCTCGGCAGCTGGGCGGCCGCCGAGGACGCGACGCAGCAGACCTTCGTCGTGCTCTACGCCCGCTGGCCGCGGATCTCACCGGACAAGGTCGACGCCTACACCCGCCGGGTGCTGGTCAACACCTGCTTCGCGGTCTATCGGCAGCGCGGCCGGGAGGTCCTGGTGGAGCAGGTCCCCGAGCGGGGCGCGCCGGAGGAGCACGAGGAGCGGCTGGCCCTGCTCGTCGCGCTCGGGCGGCTCGACGCGCGGGACCGTGCCGTGCTCGCGCTGCGGTTCCTCGAGGACCTGCCGGTCGTCGAGGTCGCGCAGGTCCTCGACCTGCCGGAAGGCACCGTGAAGAGCCAGACGTCACGAGCCCTGGCCCGCCTCAGACCGCGCTCGACCCGACCCGGAAGGAAGCGACCTCGTGAACCTCGCAGAGCACTACCGCACCACCCTCGACGAGCTCACCCACGACCAGCCAGGGGGTCCCGACCTGCCCGCGGCGATCGCGGGGGGACGACGCCGCCGTCGGGTACGGCGTACCGCCTGGGCCGGCGCGGGGGTCGCCGTCGCGGCGGTCGCGGCGGTCGCGGGCCTCTCGCTCGCCCAGGGGGCGACGTCGGGTCGCCACCCACTCCGGGCCTGCCGGCAGCCCGTCCTACCGCGACTTCGTCGCGGGGACGGAGGTCGACCAGACCCTGCAGGCGACCGTGGCGCGGCACCTGCCCGGGTTGCCGGCGGCCACCGACGTCTACCCGAGCGACTGGAACACGCCGGG
The DNA here is from genome assembly GCA_963820015.1 of uncultured Actinomycetota bacterium. Taxonomy (GTDB): domain Bacteria; phylum Actinomycetota; class Actinomycetes; order Propionibacteriales; family Nocardioidaceae; genus Nocardioides. The sequence continues at coordinate 67,515 of CAWFYO010000001.1, forward strand.
CCCGATCCCCGGCGCGGACTTCGCCGACGCGACCGAGTGGCACGCGGTCTACGACGTGTCCGGCAGCGAGCAGCTGACGCTGCTGATGTCGCGGAGGATCCCGGGCGAGCCGATGGCTCCGCGCTGCGACGACGTCCAGCAGTCCGACGTCCCGTGCCGGAGCACCGTGGGGGACGACGGGTCGACGGAGGTGAGCTTCGGGTTCGTGCTGCACGACACGACGTACCGGTTCCTGAACTTGCACGTGACACCCGACGGGTTCGTCACCGAAGCCCTGGACGACGTCGAGGCGCACTCGTGGCCCGAGGCGCGGGCGGCGCGTGAGCTCGGTGGCGAGGAGACCACGGCACTGCTGCGCGACCCGGCGCTGAGCTTCCCCGCACCGGTGCACACCCCGCCACCGCCGACACTGGGGTGAGCCGGCTCAGGCGCGCTCGCTGACCATGGAGACGAGGTCGGCGACGGAGTCGACGAGGCGGGTGGGGCGGTAGGGGAAGGTGCCCACCTGGTCGGCGCGGGTGGAGCCGGTGCCGACGAGGATCGTGCGCAGCCCGGCCTCGAGGCCGCTGACGATGTCGGTGTCCATCCGGTCGCCGACCATCACGGTGGTCTCGGAGTGGGCCTCGATCCGGTTCAGAGCGGCGCGCATCATCAAGGGGTTGGGCTTGCCGATGAAGTAGGGCTTGCGGCCAGTGGCGGTGCTGATCAGCGCGGCCACACTGCCGGTGGCCGGCAGGGTGCCCTGGTGGCTCGGGCCGCTGACGTCGGGATTGGTGGCGATGAAGCGCGCGCCGTTCTCGATCAGGCGGATGGCCTTGGTGATCGCCTCGAAGGAGTAGGTGCGGGTCTCGCCGAGCACGACGTAGTCGGGGTTGCGGTCGGTCATCACGTAGCCGATGTCGTGCATGGCTGTGATCAGGCCGCTCTCCCCCACGACGTACGCCGTGCCGCCGGGGCGCTGCTCGTCGAGGAAGTCGGCGGTGGCCAGGGCCGAGGTGAAGATCCGGTCCTCGGGCACGTCGATGCCGCTCCCGAGCAGCCGCGCCCGGAGGTCACGGCGGGTGAAGATCGAGTTGTTGGTGAGCAGGAGGTACTTCAGCCCGCTCTCCTTCAGCGCCTCGATGAACTCCGCCGCCCCGGCGATCGGGTCCTCCTCGTGGACCAGTACGCCGTCCATGTCGGTGAGCCAGGTGTGGATCGGCTTCGCCTCGGTCATGCCCCCCATCCTGTCGTACGCGCCCATGTCGGGATCCCCGGTCAGCCGGGGATCCCGTCACTTGTCAGGGGCTGCAACGCCTGACAAGTGACAGGAGCCTTAGCAGGCTGTGAAGCGTGGGGCCCGAGGGGCGACGCCGAGCGCGGCCAAGATCCGCGCCACGGCGGCTCTCGGCTGCTCGAGGTCGGCCCAGGTGATGCGGATGCAGCGCCAGCCGGTGATCTCGCTGATCCGGGACTCCCGCTGCTTCTCGCGGAGTACGGCGTCGACCACCGACTCGCCCTCGCGCAGGAACTTGACGTACTTCTCACGCCCGTCGAACTCGAGCCACACCCCCAGCTCTGGCCACGCGAAGTCGAGCCGGGCGAACACCTGTCCCGTGTTGTCGCGCACCTCGTACTGGGGTACGGGCGCCGGCAACCCGTGGCGGTACATCATCCAGAAAGAACGCGTCTCTCCGACCGATTCGAGACGCGGATCCGCGAGGCGGAGCACGAGGTCGGTCCTCAGGGTGTGAGGGTCGCGGCGCATCAACGCGTAGCGGCAGTCCAGATCGTGGAGCGTCGTGAGGTCACGGTGCAGGAAGTCGTTGACGACCACGAGGCCGGCCTCGGTGGAGAGGCATGTGGTGACGTCCAGCGCTGTGCGCGTTGCGGACATGACGCTCAGTCGGTGTCGACTCACGACGTCTCCATCGCACACCCTGCCGCGGTGCTGACGGACACCGGCCTCGGCCCTGCCGGCGCGGTGGTCGGGGCGCGTGATATGCACGACCTCGGTCGGACAACCCCACATCGGTCCGTCATGAAAGGGGACCGCAGACACGTGGCTCAGGACCACGTCGGTGCCGGCCTGTCTCACAACCGCCCTGGCCAGGAGCGCATGTCTCCCTGCGGCGTCGGCGGCCTCGAAGGTGTCGGCAAGCGCGTACGCGCCCCGGCGGAGCCGACGCAAGACGCCGGTGCGAACCAGTCGGGCTATCTGGCGGTCGGTCAGGCCGTCCTCGTTCAGTTCCGAGCGCAGCCAAACGGGCCCATCCAGCGGATCCGTGAACTCGGTCATGCGCCCAGGCTGGCCGAAACGCCTGTCCCGCGCTCGCGCAACAACGTTGCCTGTGGACAACGATGGAGCGGGGGCTCGGGCGCCGACCCAGCCGGTGCGCCACAACGACCACAGCAGTCCCGTCGTGCCCGGCTTCCTGTCACTTGTCAGGCGTTGCAGCAGCCGACAAGCGCAGGGATCCCCGGCTGACCGGGGATCCCGACGGCCCGACCTCAGCCGAGGTCGACGATGGCGGCGACGGGGCCGCCGCCGTCGGGGCCCTGGTGGGCGGCGGAGACGGACACGAACACCGCGGGGTCGCCGGTGACCGCGGCGGTGACGCCGCCGACGCAGGCCTTGATCTGACGGTGCCAGTGGACGTCGGAGTCGTCGAGCATCGCGTTACGACGCCCGCGGACCTGACCGTCCTGGGATGCCTCGCACTTGAGGAAGACGTTGACCAGCCGTCCGTCGAGGTCGGAGGTGCGCGGCCGCTCCGGAAGGGAGAGCCCGGCCGAGCGGATCGCGTCCCAGATGCCGTCGGCGTCGAGGGCGTCGTTCATCACCCCGTGCCCGATCCGGTAGCGACCGCCGACGCCCACGGCGTTGCCGACGACGACGACCTGGGCGCGGTCGAGCTCGACCCCGGAGGAGCACGAGGCGACCGAGGAGTACAGCGACCGGTCCCGCAGGACGTCGGCGTCGTCGGGCATCGAGATCTCGCCGAGCGCCACCGCGATGCCGAGGGCGGCACCACCGTTGGAGACGTCCATCGACGTCAGCGTGTCCTCGGTGAAGACGTCGTGCCCACGGCTCTTGGCGTCGCGGATCGTGTCGATGGTCAGCAGCGGCGTCTTGGTCTGCACGTAGTGCACGTCCGCGGGATCGACGATCCCCGCCCGCTCCCGTGCGACCGACACCGCGGCCGCGACCTTCTCGATCATCCGCCGCCGGCCGATCTCCTCGGGGAGCAGCGGCTCGCTCATCGCGAAGCCCACCGTCAGCCGCGGCTCGTCGGACGGTACGACGTCGCCGTCGGGCACGGTCGCGAAGATCGTCGCGTGGGGGCTGATCACCCCGTCGGTGCCGCCCGACCAGACGATCGGCACCTGCTGGACGGCCTCGGCGTCGGCGCCTCGCGAGACCAGGGCCTCGCGGAAGGCCCGGTCGGCGATGATCCGCGTGTAGTCGTTGACGCCGCCGTTGCCCTCGGTCTTGCCGATGATCGCGATCACGCGGTCGGCGTGCAGGACGCCGGCGTCGATCAGGGTCACCAGCTCCGAGGCGTCGGAGACCGAGTGCAGCGGGACCTTGCGGACTTCGATGGCAGGTACGGCAGGCATGCCGTCGATCCTGTCAGGTCTCGTCGGCCACGACGACCGTGCCCGTCGCCCCGAGCAGCGTCACCGCGTCCACGATCTGGTCGAGGCTGGTGATCACGGCAGGGCAGTCGGTGCCCTGCACGAAGCGGCACACCGCGTCGACCTTCGGTCCCATCGAGCCGCTCGCGAAGTGCCCCTCGTCGGCATAGGCCTGCATCCGGGACAGCGGCACCCGCCCGAGCGGCTCCGCACCGGGCGCGCCGAAGTGGAGGACCGCCTGGGGTACGTCGGTCGCCACGACCAGCAGGTCGGCCCCGACCAGCACCCCCAGCAGCGCCGCCCCGAGGTCCTTGTCGATGACCGCCTCGACGCCGGAGAGCGTCCCGTCCTCACGTCGTACGACGGGAATGCCGCCGCCGCCGTTGGCCACGACCACGAACCCGGCGTCCACCAGCTCGAGCACGGCCGGCGCGTCGATGATGTCGAGCGGCTCCGGTGAGGCGACGACCCGGCGCCAGCCCTTCTCGCCGCGGTCCTCCCACACCTCGCCGTGGTCGACCAGCAGCCGCGCCTCGTCGGCCGGCAGGAACCGCCCGATCGGCTTGGTCGGCTTCACGAAACCGGGGTCGTTGACGTCCACCAGCGTGCGGGTCACCACCGTCGCACACCGCCGCTCGATCCCGTGCCGGGCCAGGGCCGCGTCGAGGGCGTCCATCAGGACGAACCCGAGCGTCGCCTGCGTCTGCGCGCCGCACCAGTCCAGCGGCACCGGCGGCACGACGGACGCGGCGAGCTCGTTCTTGACCAGCAGGTTGCCCACCTGTGGGCCGTTGCCGTGGGTGATCACGACCTCGACGTCGTGGGCGAGCAGCTGGGCCACGGCCTCCATCGCGACCTCAGCAGCGGCGATCTGGTCCTCGGGCCGCGCCCGTCCGTCGGCGTTCGTCATGGCGTTCCCGCCCAGGGCCAGCATCACGCGCACGGGCCGAACCTAGCCCTCCCCACGCCTCGCATCGGTGAGGTCGCCGACGTGGCGCCACGGGTCAGTCCTCGGGGAAGGCCCAGCGGAGGCCCAGCAGGCCAGGCCCGAACCCGCGCGCCAGGGCGTGCGCACCGTGGCCGCCGCCGAGGTCGAGCGGCTCGCTCTCCTCGACCTCGTCGAGCCGCCGGAACCGCTCGACCCGTTCCGGCAGCCGGGCGGCGTCGAACCGCACCCAGATCAGCAGCTCGGCCAGGCGACGTGCGGCGTAGTGGTCGAAGAACCGGTCCTGGGACGGTGTCGGCAGCTCGACCCGGAGCTCGTAGAGGGCCGACTCGCCGGCCAGCAGCTCGCGGTCCATCAGCAGCTCCACGGCGAAGACACCGCCGGTGACGTCGAAGCAGCTCTTGCCGAACTCGCACCCGGCGACCGGCACGAAGACGGGCAGCTCCCCGTGGTCGTCGAGGGTCACGATGAGCGGAGTACGGCGCGCCCCGTCGCGGCGGGCCACCATCACCGCCTTGACCTGGATGACGGTGGCCCGGCCCTCGGCGTCGAGGTCGACGGTGATGTGGCGCAGCTGCTCGACCAGCTCGTCGTACAGGCTCTCGAACCCCAGCTCCTGCAGGGCCGCCTGCATGGCCGGCGACTCGTCGAAGAGGTCGCTCATCGCACTCTCCCCCGGCCTCGGCCCGGGCCGGCGCGACGGCCCCAGTCGGTCGACGAGGCGGCCGGGCTCGACCCACAGCAGCCGTTCGATCTCGACCAGCGCGTCGCGAGAGGTGCCGCGCTCGGGCTGGCTGCGGCCGGATCGCCAGTAGCTCAGCGCCGCGGAGCTGACCGGGTGGCCGCGCTCGACGAGTCGCTCGTGCAGCCAGGCGAGGCTCACTCCTCGCTGTTCCAGCGCTTCGGCGAAGGCCTGAGGAAATCCAGGCTCGCCCATCGACGGTGTCCTCCCTCCCGAGTTCCGACGGGGTTCCGTCACAGGTGGACAGGTCCTTCAGCCTAGGACACTTGCGTTCACACAACTTTGTGGCCGGATAAGTGAAGAGTGACGCTCTAGGCTCCTTGCCCTGAGCGGCACGCCCGCTCGGGGAGATGCCGGGCACCGGGGGGTCCCGGCATCCTTCCTGTCCGGACCGTCCCAGCCCGGCGCCGGCCGGGCTCAGCGCCGGTCCACCTCAGCGTACGGCGCGCCGCCGGCGAGGCGGGCATAGCCCGGACCGCGGTCGAAGAACGCCTCGTCCGCCCGAGGTCGAGCGGCGCGCTCCGCAGCCGTCCGCGCCACGTCGTGGCCGAGGTCGTCGCCCTCGACCGACCCGGTGAGCACCACGCCGTAGTCGGCCAGGGCAGCGGCCGGCGAGACCTTGCGCCACCGCACGTCGCGGACGACCAGCTCGGGGTCGCGCTCGAGCGGGTCGCCCCAGCCGCCACCGCCGGTGGTCCGGATCCGGATCACCTCGCCGGCCCGCACCGGCTCGGCGTCCGCGAGGGCGTCGACCTCGCGCTCGTGCGGGCCGCCAGGGTCGATGGTGACCTGGAAGGACCGGCCGGCTCGGCCACCGTCGACCCCCCAGCAGGACAGGATCGAGCGGTCGGCGATGGACATGAAGTGCGCGTCACGCAGCATCCGGATGTGCTTCTCGTAGCCCAGTCCGCCGCGGTACTTCCCGGGTCCGCCGCTGTCGACCGCCAGCGAGAGCACCTCGACCCGGAACGGGAAGCGGGCCTCGGTGAACTCGGTGGGCAGGTTCCGCGAGTCGGGCACCACGTGGATGGTGTCCTCGCCGTCGGCGTAGAAGCGCCCGCCCGAGCCACCGCCGAGCACCTCGCGCATCAGGTAGGGCCGGCCGTCGTCGTCCTCGCCGTAGACCCCGGTGTAGCGGATCGTCTCCTGGTCGGCCGGCATCCGGCCGTCGACCGCCTTGGCCAGCACGCCGGCGAGCACCCCGAGAAGACGCAGGATCACGAACGTGCGCGCGTTGGTCGGCGCCGGGAAGACCGGCGTGAGCAGGGTGCCGGGGTCGGGGAAGCGCATCTCGATCAGGGGTACGACGCCCTCGTTGACGTCGAGCTCGGCCATCCGCTCGGGGGTGTCGGCGAGGTTGCGCAGGATCGGCGCCAGCCACTTCTTGAGGAACACGCCGTCGCTGTAGTCGCCGCAGTGGTTGATCGGCCCCTTGGCCTGGGGGCCGGTGCCGTCGAAGTCGATGACCAGCCGCTCCCCGTCGGGGTCGTCGGCCGCCGTGCGGGTCAGGGTGATCCGCTGGGTGTGCAACCGCGGCTCGTCGACGCCGTCGTGCTCGGCGTAGTCCTCCCAGACCCAGCTGCCGACCGGGATCTTGGAGAGGATCTCGCGGCGGTAGGTCTCGGTGGTGCGCTCCAGGATGGCGTCGAAGCAGGCTTCGACCTCGGGCACGCCGTACCGCGCGAACAGCTCGCCCAGGCGCCGCGCACCCATGAGGCAGGCCGAGCATTCGGCGTCGAGGTCGGCCGCCAGCGACTCGGGCATCCGGGAGTTGCGGGTCATGATCGCCAGCGCCGAGCGGTTGGGGACGCCGGCGTCCCACAGCTTGATGGGCGGCACCATCAGGCCCTCCTCGAAGACCGTGGTCGCGGTGCTCGGCATCGAGCCCGGGACGGCGCCGCCGATGTCGTCGTGGTGACCGAAGGCCTGGACGAAGGCGACGACCGCTCCGTCCACGATCACCGGGACCGTCACGCACAGGTCGGGCAGGTGCCCGATCCCGCCCTCGGAGCGGTAGACGTCGTTGTGGAAGAACACGTCGCCCTCGCGCATCTCCGAGATCGGGAAGTCGCGGGCGACCGGGTGCACGAGGGCCGAGTAGGAACGGCCGGTGAGCTTGCGGAGGAGCCGGTCGTGGATGCCGGCCCGGAAGTCGTGGGCGTCGCGGATCATCGGGCTGCGGCTGGTCCGCGCGATCGCCGTCTCGACCTCGGCCTCGACGCTGGCCAGGGAACCCTGCACGATCTCGACCAGGACCGGGTCGGCGCTCGCCCCGGCGTCGGCGGTCAGGGGTCCGTAGGGGAAGTCGGTCGGGACGCGCCTGCTCATGTGCCCGCCTCCGTACGACGCACCAGGAGGTTGCCGAAGGCGTCCACCGTCGCCGCGAAGCCGGGGTGGAGCGGGACGGTCGAGCCGTACTCCTCGATGATCGCCGGCCCCTCCACCGTCGTCCCCACCGCGAGGTCGGGCCGCCAGAGCACCATCGTCTCGACGTAGCCCTCCTCGACCTCGAAGCAGACCGGCCGGAGGGGGCTCGCGAGCACGCTCGCTTCGCCGCTCGCTCCCCCCGGCGCAGCCGGGGTGAGGCGTCCTCGCTCGGGGCGGGTGATGGGGCCGATGCCGGAGACCCGGAGGTTGACCCACTCGACCTGCTGGGAGGCGTCGCCGGCGAAGTCGTAGCCGTAGAGCCCCCGGTGCTCGGCGTGGAAGGCGGTGACGACGCGGTCCAGGGCCGCCCGGTCGAGGTCACCGTCCGGCACCGGCACCCGCACCTCGAAGGCCTGGCCGAAGTAGCGCAGGTCCGCGGTGCGGGCGAAGACGTGCGCGTCCTCGGCGAACCCCTCGCGCAGCAGGGCGTCGCGGGCCAGCCCCGCCAGGGCGTCGTAGGACCTGCCGAGGGCGGCGACGTCGAGGGCGGCGTCGAGGGCGACCTGCGTCTGCACGTAGTCGTTCTTCACGTCGACGGTCAGCAGCCCGAACGCCGAGACGTTGCCCGGGTCGGGGGGCACCAGCACGGTCGGGATGCCGAGCACGTCCATCAGCCGGCACAGCAGGAGCGAGCCCGAGCCGCCGAAGGTCGTCAGCGTGAAGTCGCGGACGTCGAGGCCGCGCTTGACGGTGACCTGCCGCAGGGCGTTGGCCTGGTTCCACGCGGAGATCTCGAGGACCCCGACCGCGGTCGCCTCGGGCGACATCCCGAGCTCCGCGGCGAGCCCCTCGACCCCGGCGCGCGCGGCGTCGACGTCGAGCGGGATCTCCCCGCCGAGCAGGTGCGGAGGGATGCGGCCGAGGACGACATGGGCGTCGGTGATGGTGACGTCGGTGCCGCCCTGCCCGTAGCAGAGTGGTCCGGGGTCGGCGCCGGCCGACTGGGGCCCGACCCGGAGCGCGCCCTCGGCGGACAGGTGGGCGATCGAGCCACCGCCGGCCCCCACGGTCACCACGTCGATCATCGGGATCTTGCTCGGGAAGGCGCCGACGGTTCCCTCGGTGGTCAGGGTCGGCTGGCCGTCGACGACCACGGCGACGTCGGTCGACGTACCGCCCCCGTCGCAGGTCAGCACCCGGTCGAACCCGGCCACCTGGGCGATCAGCGCCGCCCCCAGCGCCCCCGCCGCCGGTCCGCTGAGGACCGTGGTGATCGGCTGGTGCACGACCTCGTCGGCGCTGAGCACGCCACCGTTGGACTTCATCACGTAGAACGGCACCCGGCGCTCGCGCTCGGGCCCGCCGACGTACGACGCGAGGCGCGCGCTGATGTTCGAGACGTACGCCGCCAGCCGGGGCTTGACCGCCGCGTCGACGAGGGTGGTCATGGCGCGTTCGTACTCCCGGTACTCCCGGAGCACCTCGCTGCTCAGGCTCACGACCGCACCGGGGTGCTCCTCGGCCAGCACGCGGCGCATCCGCTCCTCGTGGACGGGGTCGGCGTAGGCGTGCAGGAAACAGACGCCCAGGGTGTCGACACCGCGGTCGCGGAACCACCGCGCGACCTCGCGCGCCCCCTCCTCGTCGAAGGGCCGCACCTCGCGGCCGTGCACGTCGAGGCGGCCGCCGACCGAGCGGACCAGGTCGCGGGGCACGATCCGGGGCGGCTTGACCCAGAAGTAGGAGTTCCCGTAGCCGTCGGGCACCGACTGGCGCGCGATCTCGAGCATCGCGTCGTACCCCTCGGTGGTGACGAACCCGAGCCGCCCGACCTTGCCCTCGAGCAGCTGGTTGGTGGCGACGGTGGTGCCGTGGCTGACCGCTGCGACGTCCTCGCCTCCGGCGCCCTCCAGCAGGGCGAGCACCTTCTCGATGCCGGCCAGGAACCCCTCGGCCGGGTCGGCGGGGGTCGACGGCGTCTTGGTGGTGACGACCTGCCCGGAGTCCTCGTCGAGCGCGACCACGTCGGTGAACGTGCCGCCGGTGTCGATGCCCACCCGAATCCGACGGCTCATGCGCTGATTCAAGCAGCCGGGGAGACCGCCCGGGAGGTTCAGGACTCGGGGGGCCGCTCGTTGTAGACGCCGGCGAGCTCCTGGCCGGTCAGCTCCGCGATCGCGGCCATCACCCGATCGGTGATCTCGCGTCGGGCGCGGCCGGGCGGTACGCCGTCGTACTGCCCCTGTACGTCGATCGGCTCGCCGAAGGTCACCGTGACCCGCACCATCCGCGGTCGGTTGGAGCCCACCGGCTGGAGCTTGTCGGTGTCGCGCAGGCCGACCGGGACGATCGGGGCGCCGGAGGTGAGCGCGAGCTGGGCGACGCCGGTGCGGCCGCGGTAGAGCCGGCCGTCGCGCGAGCGGGTGCCCTCGGGGTAGATGCCGAACGCCCCACCCTCGGCCAGCACCCCGAGCGCCGTGTCGAGGCTCGCGAGGGCGGCCTTGGAGTCGTCGCGGTCGACCGGCAGCGCGCCGAACGCCTCGAACCACTCCTTCATGAAGCGACCCTTGACCCCGCTGCCCTCGAAGTAGTCGGACTTGGCCAGGAAGCTCACCGGCCGCGGCGCCACGGCAGGGATCACCACGCTGTCGACGAAGCTCTGGTGGTTGCTGGCCAGGATCAGGGCACCCGTGCGCGGGACGTGCTCCAGCCCGCGGACGTGCGGGCGCCAGACCGCCTTGAGCAGCGGCGGCACGATCCGGTGGGACACGCCGTAGAGCACCCGGTCATCTTGCCGTACCTGCCCGAGACGGCCGGCCGGGGTCTCAGGGCCGGTCGACCGCCTCGCGCTTCCAGACGTAGGGCGTGGTCGTGGTGACCGCGACCAGCCCGGACCGCTCCAGGATCGGGCGTGACATCGCGCTGCAGTCGCTGTGCATGAACCGGACCCCCTCGGCGAGGGCGAACCGGGCGCGGGCCGCGGTCAGGGCGCGGTAGATGCCCTTCCCGCGCCACTCGGGGAGCGTCGCGCCACCCCAGAGCCCGGCGAACTCGGTGCCGGTGACCCGGTTGAGGCGCCCGGCGGAGACCACGCGCCCGTCGGCCTCGGCCACCCAGAAGGTCTCGGCCCCCTGCATGCGCTCGAGCCGGTCGAGCACCTGGTCGCCACTGGGTCCGGCTCCGAAGACGTCGTGCTGCATCGTGCTGGCCTCGCGGATGACCGTCGCGCGCTCGGGCTCCGGCAGGTCGTCCACCCGGCGTACCGAGAGCCCGTCGGGAAGGTCGACGTCGACGGCCAGGCTGGACGCCTCGCCGACCATCACGGTCTCGACCTCGTCCGGCTCGAGCCCGTGGGCCGTGAGGTGCTGGTCGAGGTCGGGCGGCCAGTCGTGCCCGCGCGTCTTCCACTCGAACTCGCCGACCTCCGGCAGCGCCGCGAAGTGCGCGACGGTCTCAGCGATCAGGGCGTCGACGGCCTCGATGCTCCCGAGACTCTCCAGGCTCTCGTAGCTGACGAACCCGCTGTCGGTGAACAGCCCGCGCCACAGCGGCCCGGAGCGGTCCCAGCTCACCGACCCCTGCACCTCCGCGACCCCCCGCAGCTGGGCGTCGTACGCCGCGAGCAGGGTGGTCTTCAGGTTCGGGTCGGCGGCACGGTCGGGCATGCGTTCTCCTCCTCGATGCGGGGTCGTCATGTGTGCGACGCCCAGCATTGCCCGAGTGGTCGGCCGGAGGCGACTGGATATGGCTGGGTATGTGGGGCGGTCTCCCGACTCGACGGAGACAGCAGAAGGGCCCTTGCCGGTATGAGCGACAAGGGCCCTTCGGGTGGTGACCGGTCGGCCACGGCACGGGTCCGTGGTCGAGCGGTACACCCGGCGACCGGTACTGGTGATGCTCCCGATCGATCCAGCCGGCGCCTGCGATCCCGAAGGCCCCATCACCTGGCCTCCGCCACCTCCGCCCGGCAAGCCAGGCGGCGGAGGTGCGGATCTCTGTCTCCGACCGATCCCGCTCTCCCCGGGGGGAGTGCGTGGGAGAAGTTCTACGGGGCGCAACGCCTGCACCACAAGGGTTTCCGCGGACTTCGTCGGCCCGGTGAGTTCTCCTCAGGGTTGTCCACAGAACCGCCCACACCGGTCCACAGACTTCCCCCAGATCTCCACAGCTCCGTTGCCCAGGGGTTGACCAGTGGCCTAGACCAGACCGGCCCCCACCCGTGGGCGTGCGGGTCGAAGCCCTCGGGCGGGCGGTCGAGGAACGTGGTCACGCTCGTGATCCGCCCGGCATCGTCCAGGGTGAGGACGTCGGTGCCCTCCGCGAACGACGCATCCTCGTGCAAGAGCTCCCACTGGACCCGGATCCGGCCGTGGTGCTCCTCGGGCGGCCTACGACGTCGGAAGGCGTAGTCGCCCATGGCCGTGGCGAAGTCGGCGGTGAACCCGCTCAGGGCGTCGAGCCCCGCGAGCTCCCCGATCGGGGCGTACTGCACGACCTCCGGGGCGAACAGCTCGTCGCCGAGCGATCGCTGCTGCTCCGGCGGGAGGTTCCAGAAGCGGACGTGGGCCCACGAACAGTGGCGGGCCCACGTCGTACGACGGATCCGACGCCAGCTGGAACGAACCTCGGCTCCCGGCCTGGCCGAGCTGCTCGCCGAGGTGGAGAGCTATCCGGTCCCGGCCGGGACCGTCGAGGCCGACCACGACGCCGCCGTCGAAGCCGTGACCGCACCGCTCCTGCTGTCCACGGAGCACGGCGACCTGTCCCTGTGCTACGTGCTCTCGGTCTTCGGGGCACCCCGGGACGTCACCCTCGACGAGATCGCGGTCGAGTCGTTCTTCCCGACCGACGACGCGAGCCGTGACCTGCTCCGCGAAATGGGTGAAGGGCCCTCATCGGTATGAGCGACAAGGGCCCTTCGTGGAGTGATCACCGGACCGAGGTCCGACCCTCACCCTGACCGGTACTGGTGGCGCTCCCGGTCGATCCCGTCGGCCCCTCCGACCCCAGCGGCCCCGTCACCTGGCCACCGCGGCTGCCTCCCAGCAAGCTGGGTGACCGCCGTACAGATCTTCGTCTCCGACCGATCCCGCTCTCCCCGGAGGGAGTGCGTGGGAGAAGTTCTACGGCCCCCGACCCCGACCCCACAAGGGGTTGTGGCCGGTTTTCTTTCACATACTTCGAGTTCCGGCGCGTCGTCCACAGAAGGCCGGGATCTCTCCACAGTCCAGGCCATGTCCTCCACAGCCGGAGAGGGGCTAGGTTGACACACGGCGGCGCCGCGTCCGCCCGTGACCGAGCTGGGGAGCCACCGTGCGCCGTACCTTCGCTGTTCTTTCTGCCGTCGCCGTCGTCCTCGTCGCCGGCTCGGCACCGGCGGTTGCCGGCGCCTCGCCCACCGGCGTACGCCAGGCCACGGGCTACTACCTCGCCCTCGGCGACTCCCTGGCAGCCGGGTACCAACCGGGGACGGGCGACGACAAGACCGGGGGCTACGTCGGTCACGTCGAGACCGCGATCACCACGACCTCTCCCAAGACCACCTTGGTCAACCTCGCCTGCTCCGGCGAGACGTCCGACAGCCTGGTCAACGGCGGGACCCACTGCTCCTACGCCGCCGGCAGCCAGCTCGCTGCCGCGCTGGCGTTCCTGCACGCGCACGGTCAGATGACCCGCCAGATCACGATCGACATCGGGGCGAACGACGTCCAGCGCTGCGTGAGCGGTGTCTCCGTCGACTCCGCGTGCATCGCGGCCGGCATGGCCGCCGTCGCGACCTACCTGCCGCAGACCCTGGCCGCCTTGTCGAAGGCGGCGCCGAACGCCCAGATCCTGGTCCTGAACTACTACAACCCGTTCCTCGCGGCCTGGCTCACCGGAGCTGCGGGCAAGACGCTGGCCGCGCAGTCCACCGTGCTGCAAGGTCTGCTCAACGGCATCATCGCCCAAGCGGCGGCCGGCGACGGAGCCACTCTGGTCGACATCGCGGCCGCCTTCCACAGCACCGACAGCACCCTCGTCACCGTTCCGGGGCTGGGCCTCGTCCCCACCAACGTCGCCACGATCTGCGCCCTGACCTGGATGTGCACCCTGTCCAACATCCACGCCAACGACGCGGGTTACGCCGTCATGGGCGCCACGACCGCGGGCCGCCTGAGCTGACCGGGTCATCCGGACGGGAAGTCCCATCCGACGAGCGCCGGGGTGTCGAGGTACGCCGCCGACGCGGGCGCGGCTCCCATCAGCGCCGACACTCTCGGCGGCTGCACTGGCTCGTGCGGGCTCGGGCAGGGACTCGGAGACCACTGGGTTTCGCGCGGCCCGAGATCACAGGGAGCGGAAAAAGTAGAAGGGCCCTCATCGGTATGAGCGACAAGGGCCCTTCTGGTGGTGGCCGTCGGGCCTCGGCACAAGTCCGTGGTCCGGCGGTCCACCGCTGTGACCGGTACTGGTGACGCTCCCAGTCGATCCAGCCGGCGCCTCCGACCCCAGTGGCCCCGTCACCGGGCCACCGCGGCTGCCTCCCAGCAAGCTGGGCGACCGCCGTACAGATCTTCGTCTCCGACCGATCCCGCTCTCCCCGGAGGAAGTGCGTGGGAGAAGTTCTACGGCCCCCGACCCCGACCCCACAAGGGCTTTCGGGCCCTGACTTTCACATACTCCGAGTTCCGGTGCGTCGTCCACAGAGATGACCGCAGCCGTCCACAGACCCGGGTCGACTGTCCACAGAAACGCCGGCGGCTGTGGAACTCTGGTCCGGACCAGTTCCTCAGCCGCGGACCGTCTCGAAGGCCGCGGCGACCTCCAGCAGACGCCGGTCGTCACCGAACGGCGCGACGATCTGGATCCCGACCGGCAGCCCGTCGGAGGTGTCGCCCGCCGGCACGGAGATGGCCGGGCACCCGGTCACCGTGATCACGAAGCAGGAGCGCATCCAGTCGAGGTAGGTGGCCGTGGGGAGGCCGCCGACCTCGGCGGGGTACTCCTGGTCGGCAGGGAACGGCGGCACCTGCGAGGTGGGCAGCACCAGCACGTCGTACCGCTCGAAGAAGAGGCGCATCCGCTCGGCCAGGGCGGTGCGCTGCTGGTAGGCCCGGGCGATGTCTGCGCCGGTGAGCGACTCCCCCGCCCGGACGTTGGCCGCCAGCGACGGCTTGAGACCGTCGGGATGAGCGGCGAGCAGGTCGCCGAACCCGGCCTGGAACGTCCACGCGCGCAGGGTGCGGAAGCACTCGTCGGCCTCGGCCAGGTCCGGGTGGGCGTCGTCCACGTGCGCGCCGGCCCCGCCGAGGAGCGCCCCCGCCTCGGCGACCACGCGCCGTACCTCGGGATCGAGGGCGAGCAGCCCGCCGAGATCGGGGCTCAGGGCGACCCGGAGCCCGGCGAGTGCGGCCGGGTCACCGGTGAGCGGAGCGGCGTACGACGCGCCGGGCTCGCCGAGCGCGGTCGGCACCCGTGGATCCGGCCCGGCGATCACCGAGAGCAGCAGGGCCACGTCGTCGACGGTGCGGGCGAGGGGTCCGCTGGTGCCGGTGGTCTCCCAGAGGTTGGTGGTCGGCCAGGACGGCACCCTGCCGAGACTGGGTCGGAGGCCGACGACACCGCAGAACGACGCGGGGTTGCGCAGGGAGCCGCCCATGTCGGAGCCGTCGGCGAGCGGGAGCATTCCGGCTCGGAGGGCACACGCCGCGCCCCCGCTGGAGCCGCCGGCCGAGCGGGTCGGGTCGACCGGGTTCAGGGTGGTGCCGAAGACGGGGTTGAAGGTGTGGGAACCCGCCGCGAACTCCGGCACGTTGGTCTTCCCGATCGTGACCACGCCCGCCGAGCGGATGCGCTCGACGACCAGGTCGTCGGCGTCGGGCACGTGGTCGGCGAAGAGCGGCGAGCCGTAGGTGGTGCGCCAGCCGGCGACGTCGTGGGTGTCCTTGAAGGCGAACGGCAGCCCGTGCAGCGGTCCGAGCGCGTCCCCCCGAGCGGTCGCGGCGTCCGCCTCCTCCGCCCCGGCCCGCGCGCGATCCTCGTCGAGGCTGACGATCGCGGTCAGCTGCGGGTTGCGGTCGGCGATCCGGGTGAGGTGCAGGTCGAGCAGCTCCCGCGCCGAGATCTCCCGGCGTCGTACGGCGTCGGCCATGGCGCGGGCGGTGGAGTCGACACCGACGGTGCTCATCCGTCCCTTCCGTCCCTCGACCGAGGCACTCCCTGCACTTGTCGGCCGTTGCAACCCCTGACAAGCGCACGGATCCCCGGCCAGCCGGGGATCCCGACGGTCACCGCCGCCGCCGGCCCAGGAGGGAGCCGGCGACGACTCCGAGAAGCACCAGCCCGGCACCGACGGCGATGCCGCGCAGGAAGTCCTGCTGAGCCGAGGCCGGGCGCGGGGGGGCGGTGTAGACGGCGCCGACGGCCGGGGGTGTTGAGGCGGGCAGGCTCCAGTCGGGCGGGCCGCCCTCGCCCGCCCGAACGCCCGCTGACGCGATCGCGTCGGCGACGTTGTCGAAGAACTCCCCGGCCATCCGCCTGGACACCGAGCCCAGCATCCGCTGCCCGACGCCCCCGACCATGCCGCCGACGACGGCGTCGGCGTCGTAGGAGACCGTGGTCAGGCCGTCCGCCTCGGCGAACGCCACCCGGACCGTCGCGTCGACCGTGCCCGGCGCACCCGCGCCGTTCAGCGTCATCAGCAGCGACTCGTGCGGCGTCAGGTCCGAGAGCGTGCAGGTGCCGTCGTAGGTCCCGCGGATCGCGGCGACACCGGCCGAGACGGTCATGTCGTAGGAGTTCGCACCGGTCGCCACCAACCGCTCGCAGCCCGGGAGGGTACGGACCAGGACGGCCGGGTCGAGCAGGGCGTCCCAGACGGTCGACACCGGGAACGGGACGGAGTTGTGGCCGGTGATCTTCATCAGGACTCCTTCACGTGCTGCTGCCGCAGCATGAACAACTCGGACGGCGAGATCGGCATCGCGGTGATCGGGAACCCCTCGGCGTCGGAGATCGCCGAGGCGAAGACCGCCGCCGACGGGATCACGCCGGCCTCGCCCGCGCCCTTGATGCCCAGCGGGTTGAGCGGCGACGGCGTCTCGAGGTGGTCGATGTCGATCCGCGCGGGCACCTCGGTGACGTAGGGCATCAGGAAGTCCATGAACGACGCGTTCACCAGCTGGCCCCCCTCGTCGTAGGCCATCCGCTCGTAGAGCGCTCCGCCGATGCCCTGCGCGACCCCGCCCTGGATCTGGCCCTCCACGATCATCGGGTTGATCAGCGGACCGCAGTCGTGGACGACGGCGTACTTCAGGATCGTGATCTCGGCGGTGTCCGGGTCGGTCTCGACGATCACCGCGTGCATGCCCGAGGCGAACGTCGAGCGCTCGGGGCTGTAGAAGTCACGGCCCTCGAGCCCCGGCTCGTCGTCCTCGGCCACCGGCGGCTTGCCGGGATCGCCGACCGAGAACTGGGTGGCCGCCTTGGACGCCTCGTCGAAGGCGTAGCGCAGGGGGTTGGAGAGGACGGCGACCGTGCCGAGGTCGATGGAGGCGGTGCCGTCGGGCGTGCCGCGCACCGACACGACCCCGTCGACGATCTCGAGGTCGTCGACCGAGGCCTCCAGCGCCTCGGCCGCGATCCGGAGCGCCTTCTCACGGGTGCGCGTCGCCGCCAGGTGTACGGCGGACCCGCTCATCACCGCGGCGCGGGAGGCGAAGGTGCCCACGGCGTAGGGCATCCGGCGGGTGTCGCCGGTGACCACCTCGACCCGGTCGAACGGCACCCCGAGCACGTCGGCCGCGATCTGCGCGAACACCGTCGCGTGGCCCTGCCCCTGTGTGGTGAGCCCCGTGGCGACCTTGACCTTGCCGGAGGTCTCTACCTGGACATGGGCGCCTTCATAGGGGCCGACGCCGGTGCCCTCGACGTAGCAGGCCAGCCCGATGCCCACCCGCCGCCCCTGGTGCGCCATCTCGTCGCGGAACGCCGGGAACTCGTCCCAGCCGACGAGCTCCTTGAGCTTCGTCAGCGAGGCAGGGTAGTCGCCGGAGTCGTACTCGAGCTCGCGACCGTCCTGGAAGATCAGCCCCTGGTCGTAGGGGAACTCGTCGGGCTGGATGAAGTTGACCGACCGCACCTCGGTGCGGTCCTTGCCGAGCGCGTCGGCGATCGCGTCCATCGTCCGCTCCATCACGAAGCAGCCTTGTGGCCGGCCGGCACCGCGGTAGGGGGTGACCATCACCGTGTTGGTGTAGAGGCTCTCGAAGACGACCCGGTAGGCGCCCGGCTTGTAGGGGCCGAGCAGCTGGGTCGAGGTGATGATCGGCACGATCAGCCCGTACGGCGTGTAGGCGCCGTGGTCGTGCCAGAACTGCACGTCGAGCCCGAGCACCCGCCCGTCGTCGTCGTACCCGACCTCGACGTGGTGCACCTGGCCGCGCTCGTGGGCCGAGGAGATGAAGTGCTCGCGGCGGTCCTCGGTGAACTTCACCGGCCGCCCGAGGGTGCGTGCCGCCAGCGGGACGAGGAGCTCCTCGGGCCACGGATGGTTGATCTTCACCCCGAAGCCCCCGCCGACGTCGGGAGTGATCACGTCGACCTGGCCGAGATCGAGGCCCAGCTTGGCCGCGACCGCCGCCCGCACCCCGGTGGAGGTCTGCGTGGACGTCCACACCGTCATCCGGCCGACGTCGGGATCCCAGCGGGCGACGGTGCCGCGGCCCTCGAGCGGCATCGAGGCGCTGCGTTCGACGGTGAGGTCGAGGATCAGCGTGTGGGGGGCGGCGGCGATGGCGGCGCGCGCGTCGCCCGTCTCCTGCTCGAGCCGGGCACCGACGTTGCCCGGTACGTCGTCGTGCACGAGCCGCTCGGCGGCGCGTGCCGCCGCGAGCCCGACGACGGGCTTCAGCGGCTCGTAGCTCACCTGGATCCGGCCGACGGCGTCCTCGGCGACGTAGCGGTCGTCGGCGACGACGAACGCCACCGCCTCGCCCGCGTAGTTCACCTCGTCGCGGGCCAGGGCGTACTGCGTCCGGCCGTGGGTGAGCGCCGGGTGCGGGATCAGCAGGGGCAGCGGGTCGGCCATCGGGCCGGTGAGGTCGTCGTGGGTCCAGACCAGGTGGACGCCGTCGAGGTCGAGCACGGCCGAGACGTCGATGTCGACGATGCGGGCATGGGCGTGGGGTGATCGCAGCACGGCGGCGTGCAGGGTGCGCCCGTCGACGGCGAGGTCGTCGACGTAGCGCCCCTGGCCGCGCAGGAAGCGCTGGTCCTCGACCCGCTGGACCGGCTCGCCGAACATCCGGGTCGCCATCAGCCCTCACCCGCGTCGATCGAGGCTGCCAGCTCCGCGGCCCGCAGGACCGACCGCACGATGTTGGTGTAGCCCGTGCACCGGCACAGGTTCCCCGCGACCATCTCGCGCGCGTCGTCCTCGGTGGGCGCCGGGGTGTCGCGGATCCCGGCGGTGATCGTGGTCAGGAAGCCCGGCGTGCAGAAGCCGCACTGGAGCCCATGGCATTCCAAGAAGGCCTGCTGCACCGGACCGAGCGACCCGTCGGGGTGGGCGAGGCCCTCGACGGTGGTGATCTGGGTGTCGACGGCCGAGACCGCGAGCAGCAGGCACGACCGCATCGGCCGGCCGTCCACGAGGACCGTGCAGGCGCCGCAGACGCCGTGCTCGCAGCCGACATGGGTGCCGGTGAGGCCCAGGTCGTGACGCAGGGCGTCGGACAGCAGTCGTCGGGGCGGCACCTGGAGGTCGTGGGCAACGCCGTTGACGACCAGCCTGATCGCGTGCAGCTGCTCGGTCATGCGAGCCCGCCCCGAAGCAGCGCGTCGTCGTAGGCCGTGCGGAGCGCGCGGGTGGTCAGCACCCGCACCAGCTGGGCGCGGTAGACGGCGGTGGCGTGGAGGTCGTCGGCCGGGTCGAGGTGCTCCAGGGCGAGCTCGCCGGCAGCCGCCAGCGTGGAGTCCGTGACCTCCTCGACCAGCGGGGCGGCCAGGTCGACGACCGTGGGCACGTCGGCCACCGAGAGGTAGCCGGCCCGCGCCGCCACGACCCGGTCGCCCGCGACCCGGACCACCGCGGCGACCCCGCACAGGGCGTAGTCGCCGTGCCGCCGGGCCAGCTCCGCGAACGCGACGCCTTCGCCCCGGGCCAGGGCGGGGAAGAACGCCTCGACCGCGATCTCGTCGTGCCGCACCGTCGACTCCAGGGGGCCGGCGTACAGCGCGTCGGCGCGGATGGTGCGTGAGCCGCTGAGCGACACCGTGGTGACCCGGCCGTCCAGCACGCCGAGCACGGCGGGCAGCTCGGCGGCCGCGTCGGCGTGCACCAGCGAGCCGACCACCGTCCCGCGGTTGCGGATGGTGGCGTGGGCGACGTCGGCCAGGGCCAGGGACAGCAGCGGCTGCACGCGGCGTACGTCGGGCGAGGCCAGCACCTCGGCATGTCGGGCGAGGGCGCCGACCCGCACCCCCGTCTCGTCGACGTGCACCCGGTCGAGGTCGGGCAGCGCGTTGATGTCGACCAGGGTGGACGGGGCCGCCAGCCGCATCGACAGCAACGGCACCAGGCTCTGCCCTCCGGCCAGGACCTTGGCCCCGGGGTCGGCCGCGAGGGCCTCCAGCGCGTCCTGGAGGCCCTGCGGACGAACGAACGCGAACGGTGCCGGCTTCACATCACTCCTGGGCCGGCTCCGCGCGGTGTCCGGGCGTGCGCAGGTCGGGCGGGTCGTCGGGGTGCGACAGCGCCTCGGTGACGTAGTGGGGACCGGTGCTGCCGCGGCGGTTCACGAGGTGGTAGTAGACGATGACCATGATCGTGCCGAGCGCGATGCCGCTCAACGAGAAGTTGTCGGTGATCTCCAGGCTGACACCACCGATGCCGGCGATGAGACCGGCGGAGAGCCCGACCAGGTTGACCGGGTCGCCGAAGTCCACGCCGTTCTCCACCCAGATCTTGGCGCCCACCAGACCGATCATGCCGTACAGGATCACGGTGATGCCGCCGAGCACACCTCCCGGGGTGGCGCTCACGATCGCCCCGAACTTCGGGCACAGGCCGAGCAGGATCGCCACCATCGCCGCGACGTAGTAGGCGGCCGTCGAGTAGACCTTGGTGGCCCCCATGACCCCGATGTTCTCGGCGTACGTCGTGGTCGGCGACCCGCCGAACGCGCTCGAGAGAGCGGTGGCAGCGCCGTCGGCGAACAGCGCCCGACCCATGTAGGGATCGAGGTCGTTGCCGGTCATCTCGGCGACGGCCTTCACGTGACCGGTGTTCTCCGCGATCAGCGCGATCACGCCGGGTAGGACGAGCAGGATGAAGGTGAGCGAGAAGCTCGGCGCGTGCACCACCGAGACCCCGTCGATCTTGAGATGTCCGCTCGGGAAGCCGATCCAGTCGGAGTTCTTCACGCTGTGGGGGTCGGTGCCGCCCCACGAGACGCGGTAGTGCTCGACCTTCTTCCCCCCGCTGGTCGGGATGACCGAGTCGATCTGCCCGAAGACCTTGTCGCACAGCCACGACAGCACGTAACCGAAGACCAGCGCGAGGAGCACCGCGATCCGGCCCCAGAAGCCCGGAAGCAGGACCGCGGCGAGCACCAGGAAGGTGGCGGTGGCCAGGGCGATCCACTGGTCCTGCGGCCAGTAGACGCCGGCGACGACCGGCGCCAGGTTGAAGCCGATCAGCATGACCACCGCGCCGGTGACGGCGGGCGGGAGGACCGCGTGGATCACGCCCGAGCCGGAGAAGTGGACCAGGATGCCGACGGCCGCGAGCACCAGCCCGGCCACCAGGATCGACCCGGTGACGTCGGCCGAGTCGCCACCCTGCGCACGGATGGCGGCCACGCTGGCCACGAACGACGCGCTGGTGCCGAGGTAGCTCGGCACCTTGTTGGACGTGATCAGCAGGAACAGGATCGTGCAGATGCCCGAGAACAGGATCGCCAGGTTGGGGTCGAGGCCCATCACCACGGGGAAGACGAACGTCGCCCCGAACATGGCCACCACGTGCTGGGCGCCGATCCCGACCGTCCGACCCCACGGCAGTCGCTCGTCCGGGGCGACCGGCTCGCCCGGAGCGGGTTGGACCTCCCGCCAGCTGAACATCGTCGACATGACTCGCCTCCTCGCTCACCAGCCACCCGAGTCCCTGGGCGGTGACCCACATCACACACCCGGTCGTCCGGATTTCCCCGGAGGAACGCCGTACCGCAGCGGCCCCGGCCTCGGGCGCACGGACCCGAGCGGGGCTAGCGTGACCTCGTGACCAACTCGCCCGGCACCGAGCGGCCCCTGGCGGTGGCCGCGCCGCCCCGGGTCGTCGCCTGGCTGGCGGCCGCGCCCGACGGGCCGGTCACCCTGCTCCACGCCTGTGCCGAGGTCGTCCACCTCGGCGTCGCCGGCCGCTGCGTCTCGATCCTCGCCGCCGGCGTCGCGGCCCTGCCGACAGGACTGCAAACTGATCTCCGCGTGGTGTCGTCAGGGAGCGGCGTGAGCCCGTATGTTGGACGCGGGACCCTTCGCTGGGACGGACGCGTCCTGGTCACAGGTCGACTCGTGGATGTTCGCGCGCCACGGATCGGTGCAGGGGTTCCACAGGCGAGCCCGGCTGCTGCCAAGGGAACCCCCCGGTCCCGTGTGGCCGGGCTCGTCCCTCTCCCCCACCAGGTGACCCCCGACTCCGTGCCGTCGTTCGTGGGCCGGGGAGCGGGACTGACGCCGCTCGGCGACGACGTCCTCGTCGGCTGGCTGGCGCTCCACCGGGCGGCCGGAGTGGCGACGCCCGACGTCGATGACGCCGTACGTCGCTCGCTCGAGCGCACCACGACCCTCTCGGCGACGCTCCTCCACTGCGCCCTCGAGGGCGAGTTCGCCCAGCCGCTCCGCGACCACCTCGCGGCGCTCGGCACCCCCTGCGAGCAGACCGCCAGGGTCCGGCTCGAGGCCTGGGGGGCGTCGTCCGGGCTGGGGATCGCCCACGGCGTCGACCTCGCGCGGGCTGCACTGGCGGACGCCGAGGCGGCGGCATGACCACCGACCACGTCGAGGTCCGCGCCGGCGCCTACGCCGACTCGGTGACCCTGCTCCAGGTCAGCCGCCGGGTGCAGCGAGCATCCCGGCGTCGTGACCGCCCAGGTGGCGATGGGCACGCCCCTCAACGTCGAGGTGCTCGACCAGATGGGCTTCGTGCTGCCCGACGGCACGACGGCCAACCACCTCGTGGTGGCGGTCCGCCTCGACGACGACGCCGACCTGGCGCCGGTGCGGGCCGAGGTCGACCGCCTGCTCTCCGAGCGCCGTACCGAGACCGGAGCGGCAGCCGAGCAGCTGCCCCGCACCACCGCCTCCGCCCTGGTGCGGCAGCCCGGCGCGATCGCGCTGGTGTCCGTGCCCGGCACCGGCGCCGCGGTCGAGGCCATGGACGCCCTCGAGGCCGGCAGCGACGTCATGGTCTTCAGCGACCACGTCCCCCTCGAGCAGGAGGTCGCCCTCAAGAGCCGCGCAGCCGAGAGCGGCCTGCTGGTGATGGGCCCCGACTGCGGCACCGCGGTCGTCGACGGGCTGGGCCTCGGATTCGCCAACGTCGTCGCACCCGGGCCGGTCGGGATCGTGGCCGCCTCCGGCACCGGGTGCCAGCAGGTGCTGGCGCTGCTCGACCACGCCGGGGTCGGCGTCACCACGGCCTACGGCGTCGGCGGCCGTGACCTGTCCGCGGCGGTCGGCGGGCTCTCGACCCGCACCGCCCTCGCCCGGCTCGACGCCGATCCTCGCGTCGAGCTCGCGCTGGTGATCTCGAAGCCGCCCGACCCCGAGGTCGCCGCCGGCCTCACGTCGTACGCCGAGGGGCTGGGCACGCCGGTCCACCTCGCGCTGCTCGGTGCCGGCCGCCCCGACCTGACCGCGGCGACCGAGACCGTGCTGCGGGCCCTCGGCCACGAGGTGCCCACGTGGCCGGTCGTCGGCCGCGCGGAGCCGGCGGGCGGGTCGCGTCTGCACGGGCTGTTCGTCGGCGGCACGCTCCGGGACGAGTCGGCGGCCATCCTGGCCGGCACAGACGGGGTCCAGCTGGTCGACTTCGGTGATGACGCCTACACCACCGGCCGGGCCCACCCGATGATCGACCCGACCCTTCGTCTGGCCCGGCTGGCCGAGGTGCTGGCGGACCAGGAGACCGCGGTGGTGCTGCTCGACGTGGTGCTGGGGCACGGTGTCGAGCCCGACCCGGCCGCCTCGCTCGCCGCCGTGATCGCAGCCGTGACCGCCGGGGCGCGGCCCCCCGTCGTGGTCAGCGTCGTCGGCACCGCCCACGACCCCCAGCAGCGCCAGGCCCAGGTCGCGGCCCTGGTCGCCGCGAGCGCGGAGGTGCACCTGTCCCACGCCGGCGCGACCCGGCGGGCGCTGGAGATCCTCGGAGGTGGCGCATGAGCACCGCAGTGGTGAACGTGGGGGTCGACCTGCTGGCGCAGGCCGTGTCCGACCAGGCCGCGCCGGTGATCTCCGTCGACTGGCGGCCGCCGCTCCCGGGCACCGAGGACGACCTGGCGACCGTCGCCCTCGACCCCCTGCGCCCCGAGGCCAACGCCCTGGCCCTCGAGCGGATGCTGGGCGTGCAGGCGCTGCTGGTCGACGTCGTACCCGCGCACGAAGCGGTGGGCCTGGGACGCGGCGAGTTCCTCCACGCCGGGCCGCCGATCACCTGGGAGCGGGCCTCCGGCCCGATGCGCGGCGCGCTGATGGGCGCCGCGGTGCTCGAGGGGCTCGTCGACACGCCTGAGGAGGCCGCGTCGCTGTTCGAGGGCGGCCTGCACGTGCGGCTCGCACCGTGCCACCACCGCGGTGCCGTCGGGCCGATGGCCGGCGTGGTCAGCCCCAGCATGTGGATGTTCGTCCTCGAGGACCCCGCCACCGGCGCCCGGACGCACTCCACCCTCAACGAGGGCCTCGGCAAGGTCCTCCGCTACGGCGCCTACGGGCCCGACGTGCTCGACCGGCTGCGCTGGATGAACGACGTGCTCGGACCCCTGCTGCGCGAAGCCGTCCGGCGCAGCGACCCGGTCGACGTGACCGCGATCCTGGGCCAGATGCTCCAGATGGGCGACGAGGCCCACAACCGCAACCGCGCCGGCACCCTGATGCTGCTGCGCGACCTCGGGCCCGCCCTCGTGCGCAGCGGCGCCGCCGAGGACGTCGCGGAGGTGCTCCGCTTCGTCGGCGGCAACGACCACTTCTTCCTCAACCTCGCCATGCCCGCGTGCAAGCTCGCGCTCGACGCGGCCCGCGACGTCGCCGGCTCGACGATGGTGGTGGCGATGTCGCGCAACGGCACCGACTTCGGGATCCAGGTGTCCGGCGCCGGCGACGAGTGGTTCACCGGCCCGGCCCAGGTGGCCGACGGCCTCTACCTCGGCGACTTCGGCCCCGACGACGCCAACCCGGACATCGGCGACTCCGCGATCACCGAGACCGCCGGCCTGGGCGGCTTCGCGATGGCGACCGCACCGGCCATCGTCCGCTTCGTCGGCGGCAGCGTGCCCGACGCGCTCGCCACCACCCGCCGGATGCGGGAGATCACGCTCGGTGAGAACGCCCGCTGGAGCGTGCCGGTGCTCGAGTTCGCCGGGGTGCCGAGCGGGATCGACGTCAGCCGGGTGTGCCGCACGGGGATCCTGCCCCAGATCAACACCGGCATGGCCGGCCGGGTCGCCGGCACCGGCCAGGTCGGCGCCGGGCTGGTCACCCCACCGGCGGAGATCTTCCCGCAGGCACTCAGCCGACTTGCGGCGCTCGCTCGGGAGCGGGCGGCCGCCAGAACGCCTGGTTGAGGTCGACGTTGCCCGAGGGGCGCAGCGGCGTGCCTTCCTCGAGGTAGTGGGGACGCGCCTCCACGTCGTGGCTCGGCGGCAGGGACCCATCGGCGCGCACGACCCGCCACCACGGCACCGGACCGCCGTGCGACGCCATCACCGAGCCGACCAGCCGGGGCCCTCCGCCGCCGGCGACCGGCCCCACGGCCTCCGCGACCGCGCCGTACGTCGTGACCCGGCCTCGCGGCACCTGCTCGACGCAGCCGAGCACCAGCTCGACGTACTCCTCGTGGTCGAGCCGGCCCGTCATGCGCGGTCGCTCCGCACGGGCACCACCAGCCCGGCGACCACGGCCGCCACGAGGGCCGCCGCGAGACCCGCCAGCCAGAACGTCGTCGGGGTGGGCCGGCCGCTGAAGACGTCGGCGACCAGCCACACCACCACGGCCGCCGGCCAGACCAGCAGGCCGCGCACGGCCCAGCGGAACACCAGCGCGCGATCGAGCACCACCCGCGTCGGGCCGAGCCCGAGCAGGGTCGCCGCGAGGTGCGAGGTCAGCAGCCCTGCGGCGGCGACCACCGCGGAGACCGGGACCGCGTCGCGGACCTCCACCGTCCACCAGACGATCACCAGGCCCATCACCACGACGCCCACGAAGCCCTCCGGCGCCAGGGCGAACAGCACGCCGCCGACCGCCACCAGCACCACGATGAAGGTCGAGGGCGTGTGTCCTTGAGGTGAGGCCGCCAGCACCGCCACCACCGGGCCGAGGGCCACCAGGACCCTGAGCACCCAGGTCGTGACCGTGACGTTGCGCATCAGAACCCACCGACCCGCGGCAGCTGGGCACGCCGCGCCAGCCGACGGACGACCTCATCGAGGGTCCGCGGGCCGATCCACGGCACCACCGGACAGCCGGATCCGCTCAGGCTCTCCAGCAGGTGGGTGCGGTCGAGCAGCCGCATCCGCCACGCCAGCGACGAGACCCCCTCGTCGACGTCGGGCCACACCAGCGGCGTCGCGTCCGCCGGCAGCGGGTCCACCACCATCACGGGCAGACCTCGGCGGACCAGCCGGACCGTCGCGTTGGCGACCTGCTCGGAGAGCATCGGGCTGAGCACCACGACCACCGTGCCGGCCGTGGCCCGGAAGTCGATCTGGTCGATGGCCACGTCGCGTGGCATCCCGGGACGGACGGTCGCGAGGAGGGACAGGATCCGCCGCAGGTGCGCGGTCCCGGTGCGGTACGGCGCGAACTCGCCGCCCGGGCTGAGCACCCGGACCGCGACCCGGTCGCCGCCCCCGAGGTACTGCTCGGCGATCGCGGCGGCGGCCCGCACCGTCACGTCGAGGCTGCTCTCGGTGCCGTCCACGCCCTCGGAGAGGCCGTACTCGGCGAGCGCGTCGACGATCAGCAGCACCGCGGTGTCCTCCTCGGCCCGCGTCGACTCCACGTGCAGGGTGCCGGTGCGCATCGAGACCCGCCAGTTGATGCGGCGCAGCCGGTCACCGGAGTGGAAGGCCCGGATGGAGGAGAACTCCGTCCCGTTCCCGTCCCGCCGGGACCGGTGGGCGCCGATCAGCCCGATCGGCTGCGGTGCCTCACCCACCGACCGCACGTGCTCGAGGGTGGGCAGGACCAGCATCGGCCGTCCCGGCAGGAGGGCCGGGCCCCAGCGGAAGCCCGCCCACGGCGACAGCAGGCCGACCTTCTCGGCGGCCAGGATGCGAGGGCCCCAGCGGCGTGGTGAGATCTGCACCTCGTGCGGGGCCTCCACCGGGAACGCGATCGCGCCCTCCACCGGGTCCAGCGCCAGGAAGGGCGCCGGCGCGACCACGCGGGTGACGACCTCCACGTCGTCCCCGTCGGTGATGTCGAGCCACGCCCGCGTGCCCTGTCCTTCGTGCAGAGACCGGTGGGCGATCCGGTTGAACACCTGGGGCTCACGGCGCGGGCGGTGGAGGACCTGCAGCCCCGCGATCACCAGCATCGGGGCGACCAGCACGACCAGGGCCGGTCGGCCAACCCCCAGGGCGATCACCAGGCCCAGCCCGCCGACGGCGAGACACCGCCCCAGCGCTCCGGTCGAGCGCCAACGGCTGGTGGGATCGTTCACGAGGTCTCGAGGGCCCGCGGCGTGGGGACCGAGGTCAGCACCGTGTCCACGACCCGCGGCCCGCTGGCCTGGGTCATCCACAGCTCGGGCTTGACCGTGATCCGGTGGGAGAGGACCGCGCGGGCCACGGCCTTGACGTCCTCCGGGATCACGTAGTCGCGCCCGCGCAGCACCGCGAACCCACGCGAGGCGAGCGCCAGGCCGAGCGACCCACGTGGTGAGGAGCCGGTCAGCACGTCCTGGTGGTCGCGGGTCGACGTGGCCAGCTGCACGCAGTAGCGGGTCACGGTGTCGTCGACGGTCACCGTCTCCACCGCCGCCTGGATCGCGCGCAGGCCGGCCGCGTCGGTGACCCGTTGCAGGTCGACCTCCTCGCGCTGCCGTTCGAGGCGGCGCTGCACCACGTCGTACTCCTCCTCCGAGGTCGGGTAGCCGAAGCTGACCCGCATCAGGAAGCGGTCGAGCTGGGCCTCAGGGAGCGGGTAGGTGCCTTCGTACTCGATGGGGTTGGCCGTGGCGAGCACGTGGAACGGGTCGGGCAGCGGGAAGGTCTCGCCCTCGACTGTGGCCTGCCGCTCCTGCATCGCCTCGAGCAGGGCCGACTGGGTCTTGGGAGGCGTCCGGTTGATCTCGTCGGCGAGCATCAGCCCGGTGAAGAGAGGTCCGCGCCGGAACTCGAAGCTGCCCTCCTTCTGGTTGTAGAGGAAGGAGCCGGTGATGTCGGCCGGGAGCAGGTCGGGCGTGAACTGCACGCGGGCGAAGTCGAGCCCGAGCACCTGGGCCAGGCTCCGCGCGGCCAGGGTCTTGCCGAGGCCGGGGAAGTCCTCCAGCAGCACGTGGCCCTTGGCCAGGATCGCGGAGAGGACGAGCGAGAGCGGGCGGCGCTTGCCCACGACGGCCTTCTCCACCTCGTCCAGGACCTGGTTGGCCAGCACCGATGCGTCGGCGACCGACATCGGGGCCTCGCCGGGCGGCTGGGTGGTCATGTGAGCTCCTCGATGCGTCGGATGCACTCCTCGATCTCGGCCTGGCGCAGGGTGCGCGCCGGGCCGTCGAGGACGGCGGTCAGGGTGGGCCCGAGTCTTTCCTGCACGGCCGGGTCGTCGCGCCGGAGGCCCAGGCGGGCCAGTCTGTCGTTCGCGAGCCTGGCCAGGCGACCCGGGAGGAGCGGGTCGACGTGCCGGGCGCTCAGGTGGTTCTCGATCAGGCGGACGTTGCCGACCAGCCCCATGTCCTGCCCCGACGTGCCCCGGCCGACCTCGACCGGCACCTCCCACGAGGGCTCGTCGAAGTCGGCGGTGTCCAGGAGCAGGCCCCCGATGGCGACCACGGTGCCGACCAGCAGCACCATCGGCAGCAGCAAGGGGCTGGCCTGCTCGATCCGGGCGAAGACGACCAGCAGCGCGACCACCCCGAGGACGAGGAAGCCGCGGCCCACGAACCGGTGCCGCGGACGGCGGCTCACCGGGTGACCTTGGGTCGCAGCGACAGGTGGATCGCCTCGAGCGCCGCCACCGCCGCCTGGCGATGGCCCTCGCCGATGGGGTGGTCGGAGAACCTCGCCTCGCGGTAGAGCCGCTCGAGCCGCACCACCGCGTCGCCGTCGGCCGAGACCAGGTCGAGCACCCGGATCGTGAACTCCGAGGAGGTCTCCCAGCTCTGGCTGGCCAGTCCGACCCGCTCCGCCTGCTCCTCGAAGCGGTCCCAGCACGCCACGATCGCGTTGCGGGCGTGGCCCTCGAGCAGCAGGGCCAGCTGGGCGTCGAAGTCCTCGCGGATCTCCTCGGCCAGCTCCTCGGGATCGTCGAGGACGTCGAACTCGGTGCTGCGCGGACGCGGGTCGCGGCGCTCGCGGTCGGCCCAGGCCTCCCGCAGCCGTCGTAGGCCGCGGTAGAGCAGCCACAGCACGCACACCCCGAACAGCACCTTGATGATCCAGCCGATCGCCTGGAGGGTGCCGCTGGTGTGCATCGACCCGCCGCCGCGGACGTGGGGGACGGGGGCGCCGGGGGGTGGGCTGAACGAGAAGCTGACCGGCGCCAGCTTCGGGTCGATCAGGGGTCCGTGGATGATCCGCTGGGGACCCACCCGCGCCGCGAGCATCACCAGCACGAGCATCAGGCCGACGCTCAGCACGGTGAGGCCGACAGCGCTGGCCCCCGCCCGTCTGCCCGTCATGTCCCGCACCGTAGCCGCAGGGGCACGCCGGGTTCCATCACGCGCAGGTCACGGTTCCCGGGCCAGTGACCGGGCCAGTGACCGGGCCAGTGACCGGGCCCGGGCCGGCGGTCTCACGACCGCAGCCGCGACCTCCTCAGTACGACGGCTGGCTGGGGTCGATCTGGCTCACCCAGGCCGACACGCCACCGCCCACGTGGACGGCGTCGGAGTACCCCGCACCCTTGACGATCGCCAGCGTCTCGGCCGACCGGACCCCGGTCTTGCAGTACATGACGACCTGCTTGGACCCTCCGGTCAGCTCGGGGAGCCGCTCCAGAGCCGAACCGTTGAGGAAGTCGCCTTTGGGGATCAGCACCGAGCCGGGGACGCGGTTGATCTCGTACTCGTTGGGCTCGCGGACGTCGACCAGCACGAAGTCGCGCTCGCCGTGGTCCCGCTCCTTGAGCAGGTGCTCGAGCTGGGTCACCGAGATCGTCGAGCCGGCGGCGGCCTCGGCCGCCTCCTCGGACACGGCCCCACAGAACGTCTCGTAGTCGATCAGCCCGGTGACGGTCGGGTGCTCACCGCACAGGGCGCAGTTCGGGTCCTTGCGGACCTTGAGCTTGCGGTACTCCATCTCCAGCGCGTCGTAGATCATCAGACGCCCGGCGATCGGGTCGCCGATGCCGGTGAGCAGCTTGATGGCCTCGGTGACCTGGATCGCCCCGATGCTGGCGCACAGCACGCCGAGCACCCCGCCCTCCGCACAGCTCGGCACCATGCCCGGCGGCGGCGGCTCGGGGTAGAGGCAGCGGTAGCACGGCAGGTCCTCGCCCGCCACATCACTCAGGGTGGGTGCGAACACGCTGGCCTGGCCGTCGAACCGGTAGATCGAGCCCCACACGTAGGGGATCTTCAGGAAGTACGCCGCGTCGTTGACCAGGTAGCGGGTGGCGAAGTTGTCGGTGCCGTCGACGATCAGGTCGTAGCCCTCGAAGATGCTCATCACGTTGTCGTTGTCGAGCCGCTCGTCGTGCAGGACGACCTCGACCAGCGGGTTGGTCTCGGCGATCGACTCCTTCGCCGAGACCGCCTTGGACTTCCCGACGTCGGACTGCCCGTGGATGATCTGGCGCTGCAGGTTGGACTCGTCGACCTCGTCGAACTCCACCAGCCCGATCGTCCCGACGCCCGCGGCGGCCAGGTAGAGCAGGGCCGGGCTGCCCAGGCCGCCGGCGCCGATCACGAGCACCTTGGCGTTCTTCAGGCGCTTCTGCCCGGCCATCCCCACGTCGGGGATGATCAGGTGCCGGCTGTAACGGCGGACCTCGTCGAGGGTCAGCTCGTCGGCCGGCTCGACCAGGGGCGGCAGGGACACGACGTACTCCTGTGGCGGTGAGGGATCGGTGCGGGATCGGTGCGCGACCGACCGATGGCTCGATGGTCGCGTGGGGACAACCCGGGTTGTCCCCACCATGTTCCCGAGCGGGTACGCCGGACACGAGCGCGTCCGTCATCCGGACGCAGACGACCGATGAGTAGGGTTCCCCCGTGGGCATGACCGAGGGCACCGCGACCAGCACGGAGCAGAAGCCGCGGGGCGGGAGACTCCCCCGCCGGGAGCGGCGTGCTCAGCTGCTCGACTCCGCGCTCGAGGTCTTCGTCGCCCAGGGCTACCACGCCGCCGCGATGGACGACATCGCCGAGCGGGCCGGGGTCTCCAAGCCGGTCCTCTACCAGCACTTCCCGGGCAAGCTCGACCTCTACCTCGCCCTGCTCGACACCGCCTGCGACGACGTGATCGACAACTGCCGGTCGGCCCTCGCGGCGACCCACGACAACAAGACCCGCGTGGCGGCCGCGATGGCGGCGTTCTACTCCTACGTCGCCGCCGACGGTGGCGCCTTCCGCCTGGTCTTCGAGTCCGACCTGACCAGTGAGCCCGCGGTGCGCGAGCACGTCGAGCGGGTGACCACCGAGTGTGCGGCGATGATCGCCGACGTCATCCACGACGACACCGAGCTGCCGCCCGAGCCGTCCCGGCTGCTGGCGGTGTCCCTGGTGGGAATGGCCCAGGTCAGCGCCAGGTTCTGGATGTCGGAGTCCAGCGCGCTCACCCAGGAGCAGGCGGTCGAGCTGGTCAGCGGGCTGGCCTGGCGCGGCATCCGAGGCTACCCGCGCATCGACGACCACTGAGGCGTCCCGCCTTCGCAGGCGCGACCCCTGACAGCCCCGGACAACCCCTGACAAAGGAGCGAGATGGAAGTCAAGATCGGCGTGCAGCACGCACCCCGCGAGCTGGTGTTCGACACCACCGAGTCGGCCGAGGACATCGAGCAGAACCTCGCCGCGGCCGTGGCCTCCGGCGAGCCGTTCGCCGTCACCGACAACCGTGGGCGGCGGATCCTGGTGCCGGCGGCCGGCATAGCCTACGTCGAGATCGGCGGCGGGGTCGCGGGCCAGGTGGGTTTCCGCTCCTGACGGGCGGGCACAGTAGGGCCGGGGCCCTCGCTTTTCGTGCGGACCCCCGACATGATCGATTCAGGATGCCCACCTCGTGTGGGCACGAACAAGGAGGCGCACGTGGGCTGGTTCTTCGTCATCGTGATGGGCATCATCATCGGGGCGCTCGGCAAGTTCGTCGCCCCCGGCAGCCGGGACAACACCCCGATCTGGCTGACCATCATCTGCGGCATCGTCGGGGTCCTGATCGGCTACGGGATCTTCGGCGGCACCAAGGGCATCGACTGGACGGCGTTCTTCATCTCGATCGTGATCGCCGCGGTGCTGGTCATGATCGCTGCCACGATCACCGGCCGCAACAAGGTCTGAGGCACCCTTCCGACCTCGGGTCGGAAGGGCTCAGGCAGACAGGCCGAGCTCGGCCATCCGCTCGTTGTGCCGCTCGGTGATCCGGGTGAACATCCGCCCGATCGCCGCGAGGTCGAGCCCCGGCCGGTCGATCCCGCCAGCGAGCAGCGCGCTCAGCGCGTCCCGCTCCGCGGCGACGCGCTGGGCTTGCGCCAGGGCCTCCCCCATCAGCCGCCGCGCCCACAATGCCAACCGGCCGCCGAGCTTCGGGTCGGCGGCGATGGCGGCCCGGACGTTGCGCACGGCGAAGTCGGCCTGGCCTGTGTCCTCCAGCGAGGCGATGATCAGGTCGCGGGTGTCGGCGTCGAGGTAGGCCGCGATCTCGCGGTAGAAGTCGGCGGCCAGGCCGTCGCCGACGTAGGCCTTGATCAGGCCCTCGTACCAGTCCGCCGGCGCGGTGTGGGCGTGGAAGAGGTCGATGGCGGACTCGAACGGCGCCATCGCGTCGAACGGGTCAGCGCCCAGGGCCCGGATCCGCTCGTGCAGCCGGCCCACGTGGCCGAACTCCAAGGTGGCCATGCCGGCCATCTCCACCTTGTCGCGCAGCGTCGGCGCGAGCCCGGCATCGTCGACGAGCCGCTCGAACGCCGACAGCTCGCCGTACGCGATCGCGCCGAGGAGGTCGAGGACGGCGAGGCGGTAGTCGGGGTCGTCGAAGACCACGGACACCGGCTCCCCCGGGCTGGGCGCGCCGGTCTCCAGTGGAGATTCCGTCATGCGCACACGCTACCGATAGACTCGTGGCGTCCCCGCATGAGCGGTGAGGACGCGCGCCGGCCCTGATGTGCGGCGCGAGGATGTGCGCGGCAGACGCAGACGGTTCCTGTTCGAGACCTTCGTCCGCCGCTGGACCTGATCCACTGGACGCTCGAAGACACCGAAAAGAGAACTCCACATCGTGACGACCACCTTCCGTGAGCTCGGGGTGCTGCCCCAGATCTGCGACGCGCTCGAGCGCGGCGGCATCACCACTCCCTTCGCCATCCAGGAGATGACCCTCTCGGTCGCCCTGCTCGGCACCGACCTGATCGGCCAGGCCCGCACGGGCACCGGCAAGACCCTCGCTTTCGGCATCCCGGTGCTGCAGCGCAGCGTGGTCTCGACCGACCCCGCCTACGACGACCTGCCGCAGGGCAAGCCGCAGGCGCTGATCGTGGCCCCGACCCGTGAGCTCGCGCTCCAGGTCAGCAGCGACCTCGCGCTGGCCAGCAAGGACCTCGGCCTGCGCGTCCTGACCGTCTACGGCGGCGTGCCCTACGAGCCGCAGCTGGACGCGCTGGCCTCCGGTGTCGACATCGTGGTCGGCACGCCCGGTCGCCTGATCGACCTGTGCAACCGGCGCTCGCTCGACATCTCCCACGTGCACGCCCTCGTGCTCGACGAGGCCGACGAGATGCTCGACCTCGGCTTCCTGCCCGACGTCGAGAAGCTGCTCTCGATGACGCCGGAGACCCGGCAGACGATGCTGTTCTCGGCCACCATGCCGGGCGCGATCGTCTCCCTGGCGCGCACCCACATGCGCCACCCGATGAACATCCGCGCCGAGTCGTCCTACGACACCCAGCTGGTGCCGGCGACCGCGCAGTTCATCTTCCAGGCCCACGACCTCGACAAGCCCGAGATCATCGGCCGCATCCTCCAGGCCGAGGACGCCGAGAAGATCATCGTGTTCACCCGCACCAAGCGCCAGGCGCAGCGCGTCGCCGAAGACCTCGCCGAGCGCGGGTTCAAGGCCTCGCCGCTGCACGGCGACATGGCGCAGGTGGCGCGCGAGAAGGCGCTGACCAAGTTCCGCGAGAACAAGATGCGGGTCCTGGTCGCCACCGACGTCGCCGCGCGCGGCATCGACGTGGCCGGCGTCTCCCACGTCATCAACTACACCTGCCCCGAGGACGAGAAGACCTACATCCACCGGATCGGCCGCACCGGCCGCGCCGGCGCCACCGGGATCGCGGTGACGTTCGTGGACTGGGCCGACCTCCACCGCTGGAAGATGATCAACAAGGCGCTCGACCTGCCGTTCGACGAGCCGCAGGAGACGTACTCGACCTCCGAGCACCTCTTCCACGACCTCGGCATCCCGCCCGGCACCAAGGGCCGGATCGTCGACCCCGCACCCGCCCCGGAGCGTGCGCCCCGCGAGCGCACCGAGCGACCGGCCCGCAGCCGCTCCTCCCGCGAGCGCACCCGCACCCGCGGTGGCCGCCCCGCGGGAGCCGACTCCGGCGACGCCGCGAGCGCGGGCACCGCATCCGCGCCAGCCGCTGCGGCCGGGGGCTCCGAGCGTCCCGACGGACAGCCCCGCAGGCGTCGCCGTCGCCGCCGTAGCTCCGGCTCGGGTTCCGCGACCCCGTCCTGACGCCGCCGGTCACGCGGCGACCCGTCAGGCGACGACGACGACCTTGGTGTCGATGGGCGCGAAGTGCCACAACGCGATCGCGTCGGGCGTCGTCTGCCGGATGCAGCCGTGCGAGGTCGGGGTGCCGAGCTCGGCCTTCGTCTGCAGGGGCTGACCGTCCTTGACCGGGATCGAGTGGAACCCGATGGCGGCTCCCGTCGGACCGGCGGTGAACACCACGAAGTACTGCATGGTCCCCGAGTCGTCGATGCCGATCGCGTGCCGCTGGCGCCCGGTCACGGCATAGGTGCCCGGGTGCAGGTTGTCGTAGAGGCTCCCGGAGGCCAGGTAGGTGCGCTGCGACGTGTTGTCACTGCCGACCAGCCACACCCGCTGGAGGCTCTGGCTGAATACGATGCGCCGTCCGTGGCCGCTCGCGGCCGGGATCGCCGTCACGTCGACGGTCGACGAGAACGTCGAGGCCGAGGACGCCACTCCGGTCGGAGCCGCGGCCGACGAGGTGCCCGCCGACGGGTCGGTGGAGGTCGGGGTGGAGGTCGGCAGGGTCGTCGGTGGCGAGACCGGCGTGGTCGTGGGGGTGGAGGCTGGGCCGCCACTGACCGGAGCGTCGCTGGTGAAGGCCGCCGAGCCCGCTGCCAGGCCGGCGTCGGCCGAGCCCGCGGAGAGGACGCCGAGACCGGCGAGCGCCGCCACCAGCGAGACGGTCACAGCCGCCGAGAGCACCGCGATCCGGCCGTAGCGCGGGCGGACCTCGCGGCGGTGGCTGCTCATCTCGCCGCCCGGGCCTCGAGCGCCTCGGCGACCTCGCGGTAGGCCTTGGCGCCCTTGCTGCTGCGGCTGGTGGCGAGGATCGACCGGCCGGCCGCCGGGGCCTCGGCGAACTTGATGGTCTTGGGGATCGGCGGCTCGATCACCTCGAGGTCGTAGGTGTCGGAGATCGTCTCGAGCACGGTGCGGGCGTGGTTGGTGCGCCCGTCGTAGAGGGTCGGCAGCACGCCCCAGACTTCGAGGTCGCGGTTGGTGAACCGCCGTACGTCGTGGACGGTGTCGAGCAGCTGCCCCACGCCCCGGTGGGACAAGGTCTCGCACTGCAGCGGGATCAGCACGCCGTCACCAGCGGTGAGCGCGGCGACCGTGAGGACCCCGAGCGAGGGCGGGCAGTCGAGCAGGATCCAGTCGTACGACGTGGCCTCGGGCGAGGCAGCGAGGTCGTCGAGCGCACCCTTGAGCACGTGCTCGCGCCCGGTGCGGGTGAGCAGGTCGGCCTCGGCGCGGGCCAGCTCGATGGTGGCGGGCAGCAGGTCGACGCCGTCGTCGGTCTCGATCACGACCTCGGCGGGGTTGAGTCCCTTGGTCAGCACGTGGTGCACCGACAGCTCGAGGTCCTCGGGGTCGATGCCGAGCGAGAAGGTCAGGCAGGCCTGCGGGTCGAGGTCGACGAGCAGCACCGAGTGCCCCCGCTCGGCCAGCGCCGCCCCGATCGACGCCACCGACGTCGTCTTGGCCACGCCGCCCTTCTGGTTGGCGACAGCGAGTGTGATGGACATCGTCACCATCATGCCCGAAGCCCTTGCCCGCCAAGCGCATCCACGGGTTTGCTGGTCGACATGTCGTCGGAGTCACATCCCCCAGCCGGTCCCGCCCGCCCCACCGCCGTCGTCACCGGCCCCACGGCCGGGATCGGGCAGGTGTTCGCCCGGCGTCTGGCCGAGCGCGGCTACGACCTCGTGCTGGTCGCCCGTGACCAGGACCGGCTGAAGATCCTCGCCGACGACCTCGCCGCGTCGTACGGCGTGCAGAGCGAGGTCCTGGTCGCCGACCTGTCCGACCGCGACGGGATGGGCCTGGTCGAGGAGCGGCTGCGCGATCCGGTCCGGCCCGTCGACCTGCTGGTCAACAACGCCGGCTTCGGGCTCAAGCGCCGGTTCCTCGACAACCCCGTCGACCAGGAGCAGGCCGCGCTCGACGTCCTGGTCACGGCCGTGATGCGGCTGACCCACGCGGCGCTCGGGCCGATGACCGCCCGCGGCTCCGGCGGCATCATCAACGTCGCCAGCGTCGCGGCGTACCAGCCCCGCGGGAGCTACAGCGCGGCCAAGGCGTGGGTGACCACCTTCGGCACCTGGGCCGCGGAGGAGTACGGCAAGCAGGGGGTGCGGATCATGACGCTCTGCCCCGGCTTCACGCGCACCGAGTTCCACGCCCGGATGGAGGTGCGACGCGAGACCGTGCCGCGCCCGCTGTGGCTCGACGTCGACCGGGTGGTCGACGAGGCGCTCGCCGACTGGGACGCCGGCAAGCGGCTGTCGATCCCCAGCAAGCGCTACAAGCTGATCGTCAGCGTGAGCCGGCACGTGCCCACATCGCTGCTCCAGCGGTTCCAGTCCCTCGGTCGCCGGTAGCGGCGACCTGGCGGTCCCGCACCGGCCCACAGCGGCAGCCGAGGGCTCATGCCTCGGCTGCCGCCGCCTCCTGTCCGAGGGAGGGCCGGCACCGTGCCCGCGCGGTAGGGCTAGGTCACCGTGGGGACCAGTGCCGGACGTACCTGGGTGCCGCGGGCGCCCTGCACCAGGTGGGCGATGTCGGCCAGCGAGCCGATCACCGCCGGCTTCCCGGTCTCACGGGCGAAGCGGCACGCCGCCTTCACCTTCGGCCCCATCGAGCCGGCCGGCAGCTCGAGCTGCTCCAGCTCCTCCGGGGTCACAGCGTCGAGAAGTCGTTGCTCCGGCGTCCCCCAGTCGACATAGACGCCGTCGACGTCGGTGGCGATCACCAGCAGGTCTGCCCCCAGCTCGCGGGCCAGCAGGCTCGAGGCCAGGTCCTTGTCGATGACCGCCTCGATCCCGTGCAGGTGCCGGTTCTCGTCGTAGACCGTCGGGATGCCGCCGCCGCCGGCGCAGACGACCACGGTGCCCCTCTCCAGCAGCTGCCGGATCGGGCGGATCTCGAAGATCCGCTGCGGCTCCGGGCTCGCGACCACCCGTCGGTAGGAGTCGCCGTCGGGCGCGATCGCCCAGCCGTGCTCGCGCCGGCCACGTTCGGCCGCCTCGCGGCTGTAGATCGGCCCGATCGGCTTGGTCGGGTGGTCGAAGGCCGGGTCCTCGCGGTCGACCTCCACCATCGTCAGCAACGTGGCCAGCGGCGTCTCGAACGGCAGCAGGTTTCCGAGCTCCTGCTCGATGACGTAGCCGATCATCGCCTCCGTCTGGGCGCCGAGCACGTCGAGCGGGTACGGCGCGACCCCCTGGTCGGCCGCGGCGTAGGCGGCCGACTGGAGCGCCAGCAGCCCCACCTGCGGGCCGTTGCCGTGCGCCACCACGACCTCGTTGCCCGGGATGATCTCCGCGATCCGCTCGGCGGCCAGCCGGATGTTGGACCGCTGGTTCTCAGCGGTCATCGGTTGGCCGCGTTGCAGGATCGCGTTGCCACCGAGAGCGATCACGATGCGCATCGTGGTCGCGCCTCAGCCCAGCGCCGCGACGAGGATCGCCTTGATCGTGTGCAAGCGGTTCTCCGCCTGCTCGAAGGCGATGTTGGCCGGGGACTCGAAGACGTCCTCGGTCACCTCGATGCCGTTCTTCAGCACGCCGTACGTCTCGGCGATCCGGGCACCCACCGTCGTCTCTGCGTTGTGGAACGCCGGGAGGCAGTGCATGAAGCGCACGCGGGGGTTCCCCGCGGCGGCCATCAGCTCGGGGTTCACCTGGAACGGCAGCAACAGGTCGATGCGCTCGCCCCAGGACTCGATCGGCTCCCCCATCGAGACCCAGACGTCGGTGTGGACGAAGTCCACGCCGCGCACGGCCTCGACCGGGTCGTCGGTGATCGTCAGCCGGGCTCCCGACTCTTCGGCGAAGCCGCGGCACATCGCCACGTGCTCGTCGGTCGGCCACAGCTCCCGGGGGGCCCCGATCCGGACGTCCATCCCGAGCTTGGCGCCGACCAGCAGCAGCGAGTTCGCGACGTTGTTCCGCCCGTCACCCACGAACGCGTAGGAGATCTGGTGCAGCGGCTTGTCGGAGTACTCCATCATCGTGAGCACGTCGGCCAGCATCTGCGTCGGGTGGAACTCGTCGGTGAGCCCGTTGAACACCGGCACCCCGGCGTACTCCGCCAGGGTCTCGACGTTGCCCTGCGTGGACCCGCGGTACTCGATGGCGTCGTACATCCGACCGAGCACGCGTGCGGTGTCCTTCATCGACTCCTTGTGCCCGATCTGCGACGACGTCGGGTCGATGTAGGTCACGTGCGCGCCCTCGTCGTAGGCCGCCACCTCGAACGCACAGCGGGTCCGGGTGGAGGTCTTCTCGAAGATCAGCGCGATGTTCTTGCCGCGCAGGCGTTGCTGCTCGACCCCTGCGTACTTCGCGCGCTTGAGGTCACGGGCGAGGTCCAGCAGGAAGCGCAGGTCCCGCTCGGAGTGGTGGACGAGACTCAGCAGGTCCCGGTCCCGGTTGTTGTAGGGCATGGCCCCACCTCTCGGTCGGTTGGTCGGATCGGTTGGTCGGATCGGTTGGTCGGATCGGTTGGTCGGATCAGTAGACGGGATCGCGCAGGATCGGGCAGGTCATGCAGCGGCCACCGCCACGGCCACGGCCGAGCTCGCCGGCCGGGATGGTGATGACCTCGATGCCCACCTTGCGCA
The DNA here is from genome assembly GCA_963820015.1 of uncultured Actinomycetota bacterium. GTDB lineage: Bacteria > Actinomycetota > Actinomycetes > Propionibacteriales > Nocardioidaceae > Nocardioides. The sequence goes on from CAWFYO010000001.1 coordinate 107,141, forward strand.
GCAGGGTGTTGGTGTGGGTGTTGCGGTCGTAGCCGACGACGACACCGGGCTCGAGAGCCACGACGTTGTTGCCGTCGTCCCACTGCTCGCGCTCCGAGGCGAATCTGTCTCCACCGGTGTTGACCACCCGGAAGCGGACGTCGAGGGCCGCCTCCAGCGTGGGCAGGAGGCCTCCCTTCTCGCGACGGATGTCGATGCCCGAGGACGACGAGTCGTCGGGCCGCAGCGTGAACGGGACGATCCCGTCGACGACGGGCGAGAACGTCGTCACGACGTCGGCGTCGCAGAACGTGAACACGGTGTCGAGGTGCATCGCCGACCGCGCTCGCGGCAGGCTCGCCACGATCACCTGCTCGGCGGCCCCGGCCTTGAACAGCGCCTGCGCGACCTGGGTGATCGCCTGCTGCGAGGAGCGCTCGCCCATGCCGATCAGGACCACGCCCTTGCCGACCGGCATCACGTCGCCACCCTCGAGGGTGGCGGACCCGTGGTCGGCCGGGAGCCCGTCCAGGTCACCGAGCCACACGTCGAACGACGCGTCGGCGAACTCCGGGTGGAACCGGTAGATCGCCGTCGTCAGCAGGGTCTCCTGCCGGCGGGCCGGCCAGTACATCGGGTTCAGCGTGACGCCCTGGAAGATCCAGGAGCTGTTGTCGCGCATGAACTGGGTGTTCGGCAGCGGTGCCAGCACGAAGCCCGGCTGGTCCGGGTCGGAGCCGAGGGCGGTCACGAACGGCCCTGCGAAGTCGTCGGGCACGTCGTGCCAGGTGACTCCTCCGATGAGGAACTCCGCCAGGCGCTGCGCCGGCAACGACTCCAGCCACGCCCGGACCTCGTGGGCGAGGCCCGGGCCGACCAGGTCGTCGGTGATCTTGCGGTCGAGGAGCCACGCACGGGCGTGCGGCTGGCCGACGACGTCGGCGAGCACGTCGAGGAGCTCGAGCACCTCGATCCCGCGGTCACCCATCTTGGTGACGAACTCGTAGTGGTCCCGCTTGGCACGCTCGACCCACATCACGTCGTCGAACAACAGCTCGTCGCACGTCTCCGGAGTGAGCCGGAGATGGGCCAGCCCGGGCGAGCACACCAGCACCCGTCGCAGGCGGCCGGCCTCGGACCACACCCCGACCCGGGACTCGGGCCGGTAGGTCTGCTCTGTCAGCTGGGTCATCGTCATCACCTCACACCGAGACCCAGCCCTGGACCAGGCCGATCACGCCGGCGACCGCGAGCGCGGTCACGATGCCGACCAGGACCTTCTCGACCGCGGTGAACCAGGCCTGCCTGCTCTCCTTGCGGGCCCACACGAAGAACGCCGTGCCCACGAGGTAGAAGATCCCGGCCACGAGGACGTACTTCCAGCCACCGGCGTAGACCAGCCACACCGCGTAGCCGAGCGCGACCCCACCGACGACCAGGTCCTTGACCCGACCGTGGCCGCCTTCGTAGGTCTCACCGCGCAGCGCCAGCAGCACCTGGTAGGCGGCCGACCACAGGTAGGGCAGCAGGATCAGCGACGTGGCCAGGTAGATCAGCTTGGTGTAGGTGCCGGAGTTGTAGAGCGTCCACAGCAGCATCAGCTGCACGCAGCCGTTGGTCAGCCACAGCGCCACATCAGGGGCGCCGTGGGTGTTCTCGTGCCCGAAGACGGTCGGAAGCACGTGGTCACGTGCCGGCAGCCGCAGGATCTCGACGCACAGCATCACCCACGCGAGCAGGGCTCCCAGCAGGGAGATCGTGAGACCGGCCGAGATGAAGCCGGCACCCCAGCTGCCGACCTGGTCCTTCATCAGCGCCGCCATCGACGGGTCGGAGAGCCCGGCGATCTTGGCCTGCGCCATGAGGCCGTAGGAGAGCAGGTTGACGGCGAGCAGCAGCGCCAGGACCCCGAAGAAGCCCATGATCGTGGCCTTGCCGACGTCGCTACGACGCGACGCCCGCTGGCTGTACACCGAGGCGCCCTCGATGCCGATGAACACCCAGACCGTCACCAGCATCATGTTCTTGACCTGGTCGAGCGTGGTGCCGAGCCCGGCGCTGTGACCCCAGATGTCGGTGGTGAAGACGTTGGCCTTGAAGCCCACCGCAGCGATGGCGATGAAGGTGAGGATCGGGACGACCTTCGCGACCGTCACGACGGTGTTCACGAAGGCGGCGTTGTGGACGCCGCGCAGAGCGGTCCAGTGGACCAGCCACAGGACCGCCGAGGCCAGGACGATGGCGGACACCGTGTTGCCGCCCTCGAACGTCGGCCAGAAGTAGCCGAGCGTCGAGGCGAGCAGCACCAGGTAGCCGACGTTCCCGACCCATGCGCTGACCCAGTACCCCCAGGCCGACGTCATGCCGATGTAGTCGCCGAACCCGGCGCGCGCGTAGCCGTAGACGCTTCCGTCGATGTCGGGCTTGCGGGAGACCAGGTTCTGGAAGACGAAGGCGAGCATCAGCATGCCGACGCCGGTGATCATCCATCCGACGATCAGCGGGCCGGGCGCGGCGCTCGACGCCATCTGGGACGGCAGCGCGAAGATTCCGCTGCCGATCATGGATCCGACCACGAGGGCGGCGAGGGCGGCGAGCCCGAGCCCTGCGGTGGCGGGTGAACGGTGGTGACCGGGGTCTGCCGGCTGACTGGCAGGCCGGATCAGATGGGTTGTCATCTCCAGCTCCTTCGGACATGCCGAGGGATCGCCCCGGCACTTCGACGCTAGGGAAGGTGCGCTCGGGCGCGGCAGGGTCTCACGTCCCACGGGGCTTGGCCGGAAGTCACCAGCCGGTGAAATGCGTGATCCGGGTCACCCTCACCAGCTCGGTCGCGGACCTCCGAAGGGCAGCTCCACCAGGGCCGGCCCGAGGCCGGAGACGTCGCGCAGGATCCACTCGTCACGGAGCAGGAGCATCGCCGAGGCAGGCCGCAGGACCACCCACAACCAGCGGCCGGCGTACTCCCCCGCGAACACCGAGCGGTCCACCTCCACGTCGGAGCTGGCCGTCGAGACCAGCCACAGGGGGACCGACTGGCTGAGCACCCGTACCCGCGCCGGCGGCGGCCCATGCCCGACCTCGGCGCCGGGGTCGAGGTGGATCGTCCCGGCACAGCGCGCGCCCAGCCCGGTGCCCGACTCCTCGCTGACCACGAACACGTCGACCGGCCCGTCCAGGGCGCTGGTGCCCGAGCTGCAGGTGACGGTGGCGCAGGCCGGGCCCTCACCGACCACCGCGAAGTCGCTGACCGTCCAGCCCGGGCTCATCGGCCACGGGAGGTACGTCGGGAAGTCGCCGGCCACGCCCAGGGCGCGCACGAACTCGTCGTACGACGCCTCGTCGGGCCGCCGCAGCACGTCGATCTCGCCGTGGTCCGGGCAGGCCCACCGGCCACCGGCCGTCCGGGCCACCGGGACCGGGCAGCGCGGACACTCCTCCCGTAGCGGCACGGGATCCACGGTCGCGGGGCGCGTCCTCCGGGGTCAAGGCTCTGTGACGCGCCGGTCAGCAGTTCCACCGGAGCACGACCGGCGTCTCGCGCTCGAAACCGAGCACCGACACGGTCGCGGTGTCGAGCCGCAGGTGCCGGCCCTCGGCGACCGGGAGTTCCAGCCAGCGCGCTGCCAGCGCCCGCAGCGCATGCCCGTGGCCGAACAGCAGCGACGGGCCGTCGGCCGCCCGGCACCGCTCGACCACACGGTCGAGCCGGGTCCCCACCTGCTCCGAGGTCTCACCTCCGGGCACCGGGCCGGTCCAGATCGTCCAGCCGGGGTAGCTCTCGCGGACCTCCTCGCTCGTCTCGCCCTCGAGGTCGCCGTAGTCCCACTCGGCGAGGTCGGCGTCGACCTCCGCCTCGGGGTGGCCCGTCAGCCGCGCAGTCTGCCGGGCCCGCTCGCGCGGCGAGGTCAGCACGAGCGCGAAGGGCTTCCCGTCGAGGCGGTCGCGGAGGGCCGCCGCCACCCGCTCGCCGTCCGCCGTGAGCGCCAGGTCGGTGGTCGACGTGTGTCGGCCGTCGCGACTCCACTCGGTCTCGCCGTGCCGGACCAGCCACACCTCGTCAGCCGCCATGGAGTCATCATCACCGAGAGGTCCGCGGCGTGCCACGATGCGCGTCATGGCGACCACCACGGACGGGCAGCAGACAGCGGAGGTGCTGCCCTCGCGTTCGCGTCGCGCGGCCCAGAGCGCGTTCTTCACCCAGGGCTTCATCTTCATCAGCCTGACGACGCGACTGCCCGCCGTGCAGAAGCAGTGGGACTACAGCGACACGACGTTGTCCCTGCTCCTGCTGATGATGGTGCTCCTGGCCGGCGTCGGCAGCGTCGGTGCCGAGACCGCGTGCAAGCGCGTCGACAGTGCGGTCATCCTGCGGGCCGGCCTGCTCTTGGTCGCGGTCGCCGTGCCCGTCTTCGCCTTCGCGCCGTCGCGCCCGGTCTTCATGGCGTCGATGGCGTTGTACGGCGTGGCCCTGGGCGCCGTGGACGCCACCACCAACATGCAAGCGGTCGCGCTCGAGCATCTCTACGACCGGCCGATCCTGCCGTCGTTCCACGGCGCCTGGACCCTCGGCGGGTTCGTCGGCGCAGGGACAGCACTGGCCATGGGACACACCCCGATCGAGGCGACGGCCATCCTCGCCGTCCTGCCGCTGGTCGTCGCCTTCGCGCCGTTCCTGCGCCGCGCCGAGCAGTCGGTCCAGGACACGCAGGGGACCGAGGTCCCGTGGCGGCCGATCATCCTCGTCGGCCTCGCGATGGTGCTCTTCTACATGGTCGACACCGCCGCCTTCACCTGGGGTCCGCAGTACCTCGACCAGGTCTTCCCCACCCCGTCCCACCTGGTCGCGCTCGCGGTGTTCCCCTACCTGCTGGCCAGCGGGGTGATCCGGTGGGCCGGTGACGACCTGGTCGCCCGCTTCGGCGCCGTGCGGGTGCTGCGCGTCGGCACCGTCATCGCCTCGCTCGGGCTGGCGATCACCGTGTTCGCCCCGGTCTGGCCGGTGGCCGTGCTGGGCTTCTGCATCACCGGGGGCGGGGTCGCCGTGGTGGCGCCACTGAGCTTCTCGGCCGCGGCCCGGATCGCCGGTGCGGGCGAGCCCGACCCGGTGCTGCGGCACGCGCGGGTCGACACCGTGATCGCCCGGTTCAACCAGTTCAACTACGCCGGCGCCCTGCTCGGCGCCGTCATGATCGGCCTGGTCGGCGCGGGCAACCTGCGGGTCGGGTTCGCCGTACCCATGGTGCTGGTGCTCGGGATCCTGCCGCTGGCGCGCGCGTTCGCGTCGGTCAGCGCACGCCCTTCATCATCCGGCTGATCGGCCGGGTGAGGGCGAGCAGGACCACGCCGGTCACGACCGCCGCCAGGCCGATCCAGAGGAAGAACGGCGTCTCGTCGTCGGGGTGGTAGTACTCCGCGAGCTTGCCGGACATCGCCGTCCCCAGCCCGATCGAGAGGAAGAACAGCGCGACCATCTGGGTGTGGAACATCCGGGGCGCCAGCTTGGTCGACAGCGACAGCCCCACCGGCGAGATCAGCAGCTCGGCGACGGTGAAGACCAGGAGGATCGCGGCCAGGCCGATCAGGGGCACGGAGTTCGTGCCGCTCGGCATGAGCAGGAACATCCAGAAGGCCAGCCCCATCAGGATCGTGGCCAGCCCGAACTTCACCGGGGTCCGCGGCTGCCGGTCGCCGAGGCGGGTCCAGAGCGCAGCGAAGGCACCGGCCAGCACGATGATGAACACCGGGTTGATCGACTGCACCCAGGACACCGGCATCTCCCAGCCGAACAGGTTGCGGTCGAGACGCTGGTCGGAGTAGATCGTCACCACGGTGAACTGCTGCTGGTAGAGCGACCAGAAGACCGCGCTGCAGATGAACATCGGGATGAACGCCAGCACCCGCGAGCGCTCCGTCGCGTCGAGGTGGCGGCTCGCCAGGATCACCACGAAGTAGACGACGGCCGCTGCCAGGCTGACCCAGATCACGATCGTGGCGAGCCGCGGCGCCGTGATCACGCCGGCCAGGCAGAGCACCACGACGAGGGCGACCACGCCGGCCAGGCCGGCGGCGTAGGCCAGCCGGAGCCGTGCGGGGAGCGGGTCGGCGACCTCGTGGGTGCTCTCCGGCAGCCGGGTGCGGCCGAGCGTGTACTGCACCAGGCCGGCCGCCATGCCGACCGCGGCCAGACCGAAGCCGGCGTGGAAGCCGTAGTTCTTCTGCAGGAGGCCGGTGAGCAGCGGGCCGACGAGGGCACCGAGGTTGATGCCCATGTAGAAGATCGTGAAGCCGGCGTCGCGGCGCGGGTCGTGCTCGTCGTACAGCGAGCCGACCAGCGACGTGGCGTTGGCCTTCACCCCGCCGCTGCCCAGGGCGATCAGGCCCAGCCCGATCCCGACTCCGGTCAGGCCCGGCACCAGTGCGAGGGCGACGTGGCCGAACATCACCACGATCGCGGCGTAGAACAGCGTGCGCTCCGGTCCGATCAGCCGGTCGGCGATCCACGCTCCCAGGATCGTGGCGAAGTAGACGGCCCCGCCGTAGGCGCCGACGATGCTCGTCGCGGTGGCCTCGCTGATGCCGAGACCGCCCTCGGCGGCGGAGTAGTAGAGGTAGATCAGCAGGATGCCCTGCATGCCGTAGAAGCTGAACCGCTCCCACAGCTCGACCCCGAAGAGGTTGGCCAGGACTCTCGGTTGTCCGAAGAACCCTCTGCCGGTGGTGTCAGGGCGTGCGTCGATGTCCGTCCGAGAAGCGGTCATCCGACCACCGTTCCCGGCCCGGGACGGCTCAAAACGTCAGGCGGTGGGCCCCGGTCCGGTCCAGTTCTTGTCCGGCTGCGGCACCGGCCGTCCGGGCTGCTCGCCTCCGCGCGCCTCGAGGTAGCTGTCCTTGGGCACCATCACCTTGCGGCGGAAGATGCACACGACCTTGCCGTCCTGGTTGTAGCCGATCGTCTCGACGTGGACGACCCCGCGGTCGTCCTTGCTCTTCGACTCCCACTTGTCCAGCACGGTGGTCTCGCCGTAGAGCGTGTCGCCGTGGAACGTCGGGGCGACGTGGCGCAGCGACTCGATCTCGAGGTTGGCGATCGCCTTGCCCGAGATGTCGGGGACGCTCATGCCGAGCAGGATCGAGTACACGTAGTTGCCGACCACGACGTTCTTGCCGAACTGCGTGGTCTCCTCGGCGTAGTGGCTGTCGAGGTGGAGCGGGTGGTGGTTCATGGTGAGCAGGCAGAACAAGTGGTCGTCGTACTCCGTCACCGTCTTGCCGGGCCAGTGCTTGTACGTCGCGCCGACCTCGAACTCCTCGTAGCTGCGTCCGAACTGCATGGCGGCCATCCTGCCGCAGCCTGCGGCCGCGCTCGACGCCTCGGCCGTGATCCGGTCGTGGGATACCTCACGAGGCGGCGACGAGCCGCCTAGGCTGCTGCTCGTGCACGTGGAGCCTGTCGACGAGCGGACCAGCGAGTGGGAGGACCACCGGCCGCGCTTCCGGGTCTACCTGTTCGAAGCAGGAGGCTCGCCCGGCAGCGGCCTCGGCACCTCGACCTACGACGTCACCGGCGCCGAGGCGCTCGAGGTGATCTCGTGGGCCGAGGAGCAGGCCGGCGACGACGGCCTCTACGCCGTCGCCCTGGTCGGCGACCGCGGCGGTCGCAAGGGCCTGACCTGGCTCCAGGGCGTCGACGCCAACGCCGCTCCTGGCGACCTCCGCCACGAGGTGCTCCGCACGGCCATGCTCGGCCGTCGCGGTCGGCGCAGCGTCACGCACTGACGCCCCCCTGCGCCCGCAGGTCTCCGGTCGGTGCGAGCATGGCGTCATGGAGGTCCTCTGCTCGGGCTACGGGCTGGTGGAGTCGCCCCGGTGGCACGAGGGGCGGCTGTGGTTCAGCGACTGGACCGGTGGCCAGGTGGTCGCCGTGGACGCCGCGGGAGAGACCGAGGTGGTGCTGCGGCACCGGTCGCTGCCCCTGTGCTTCGACTTCCTGCCCGACGGGCGGATGGTCGTGGTCTCCAACCAGGAGCACGCCTTGCTCGCTCTCGAGCCCGACGGCACCCACACGACGTACGCCGACCTGGGCGCGATCTCGGTGTTCGGCTGCAACGACATCGTGGTGGACGGGCGCGGGCTCGCGTTCGTGAACAGCCCCGACTTCGACTTCGCCTCCGGGCCGCCGCCGGGCGACGTGCAGCCCGGTGTGATCGGCGTGGTGACACCGGACGGCCGGGCGCGGGTCGTCGCCGACGACCTCGCGTTCCCCAACGGCATGGCCGTCACCGCCGACGGCCGCACGCTGGTCGTGGCCGACTCCTACCGCCACACCCTCGTCGGCTTCACGATCGCCGACGACGGCTCGCTCAGCGACCGCCGGGTCTGGGCCGCTCTCGGCGACCACAACCCCGACGGCATCTGCCTCGACGCCTCCGGCGCCGCGTGGTACGCCGACGTCCCGCACCAGGTCTGCGTGCGCGTGGCCGAGGGCGGCGCGGTGCTCGCCACCGTCGACCTCGACCGCGGTGGGTTCGCGTGCATGCTCGACGACGCCCCGTCACCCTCGCTCTACGCCGTCACGGCGAACTGGCCCGGGGCCGCGGCCCTCGCCACCCACACCGACTGGGACGGGCAGGTCGTCCGGATCCCCGTCGAGCTGCCGGGCGCAGGTTGGCCCGCACGCTGATCCGCCTCACGTCGAGGCCGGGGCTTCCGGTGGTTGAGGAGGTCGCTGCGCAACCGAGCTGCCGGGCGCTGGTTGGCCCGTAGGCTGATCCGCCTCACGTCGAGGCCGGGGGCTTCCGGTGGTTGAGGAGGTCGCTCTGCGACCGTCTCGAAACCATCCGGGCGTCGGCAGATTCCCCTTGTGGACAAGGGGTCTGAGCCGACGTGACTGTCGGTGGCAGGTGCTTGGATCAAGACATGAGCTCGAGCCCGACCGCCCCCATGACCCGGGTCGACGACCTGGGCGCGCGTGAGGTGCTGGCGCGTGCAGCCGGGGCTGAGCAGGCCGAGCGGGCGTCAGCGCGAGACAAGCTCGAGCTCGCGCTGCAGTGGTGTGTGCTCCACCCGGCGACCGCCGACACCGCAGTCGCCGTGTGGGGCGACGCGGGCCTTCCCGGCCTGTCCGACTACGACGAGAGGCTCGGTGGCGACGGCTGCCCCGAGGTCTCGGCGTTCGCGCCCGAGCCGTTCGCGACCGCACTGGGCAGCTCCACCTGGGCCGCCATGCAAGTGCTGGCCGACGCCCTCGACCTTGCTCATCGGCTGCCTCGGGCCTGGGCCGCGGTGCGCGACCTGTCCCTGCCCGCCTGGAAGGCTCGTCGTCTTGCGCAGGCCACCCACCACCTCAGCCTCCAGGCAGCCGACCACGTCGACCGACGCCTCGACGGACGCCTCGACACCGGCGGGGTCCGGCTGATCGACCAGGCCGTGGCCCAAGCAGCTGCGCTGTTCGACCCCGAGCAGCAGGCCGCTGCCGAGGCTCAGGGCCGAGACGCCTGGGACGTCACGCTGACGCATGCTGATGCCGGCGCCTGGGCCGGCACCAGCCGGCTCGAGGCCACCGGTGACACGCTCGACCTCACGCGCTTCTACGACCTGGTGTGCGACACCGCGGCCCACTTGGCCAGCCTGCGCGATCCCGCCCCGCTCGGCGCGCGCAAGGCCAAGGCACTGGGTGCCATCGCCGACGCGCAGGGCCGGCTCGAGCTCGGTCCTCCCGACGCCCCAGAGCGGGTCCGGAGACCGAGCCTGGCCAAGACTCGCCTCTACCTCCACCCCACCGGCGCCGACCTGATCGACGACCTCGCATTGACGACCGCGGTCGGTGGTGCCGAGCAGCTCGGCCCCGCCACGCAGGCCCGGATCCGCGAGTGGCTGGCCGGCTCACGCGCCACCATCGTCCCGGTGCTCGACCTGGGTCGCGACGACGCCGTCGACCAGCACGACCCACCCGAGTGGATGAGGGAGATCGTTCTCCTGCGCGACCAGCGCTGCGTCTTCGTCTTCCCCTGGTGGGCGCGTGACGCCCGCGGCTGCGACCTCGACCACATCGACCCCTACGTCCCGCTCGACCGGGGTGGCGCGGCCGGCCAGACCAGGCCCTCGCGCCTGGGCTGCCTGTGCCGCCGCCACCATCGAGCCAAGACGCATGGCGGCTGGCGCTACCAACGAGCCCGCGACGGGACCTTCATCTGGCACAGCCCCCTCGACCACACCTTCCAGGTGACCCCCTCCCGCACCCTTCCGGCGCCCCGGCGCCTGAGCTCACCGTCCTACGGTCCGGCGCGCTTGCGTTACCTTCCTGCTGTGCACTGTGCATGCTTCGCCAGCGGACGCACCCGCCACTGAGTGCGCGGCCTCCAGGCCGCAACCGGCTGCCCGACCCCGAGGTCCGGCGGTGTCGTTCCCGCGCACTCACCAAGGACACGACCAGTGAACATCCGCGACTCCCGCTCCTCCGACCTGCCCGCCCTCATCGACCTCACCATCGGAGTCGTTCCGCCGTCCCGGACTACACCAGATCCGTGTAGCAGCGCGCAGGTTCAGCCGCTGCCAGGACCGGCTTGCGACCCGGCCGCCGGCACGTCGAGGATCAGAGCATGAACCAGAAGCCCGCCACGGCGAGGCTGAGACGTGCCGTCCGGGCGGTCATCCTGGCCGAGGACGACACCGTCCTGCTGGGCCGCTTCAGTTCTCCGCATCCAGCTGTACCAACGGGCGCAACGGGCGTATGGGCGGCCCCCGGCGGCGGCATCGAGTCCGGTGAACTGCCGCTGGAGGCGCTGCGCCGGGAGCTGCACGAGGAGACAGGGCTGGTCATAGACGCCGACCCGCCTCACGTCTGGCACCAGGAGGTCACCGCTCCCAGGCAATCGGACGGCTACGACGTGGTGGCCAACGACTACTTCCTGGTTCGCACCACGCGCTTCGACCCTCGCGGTGCCCTGTCCGATGACGACCTCGCCGCCGAGCACATCAGCGGGATGCGGTGGTGGCAACACGGAGACATCGCCGAGTACGGCGGACCCGACCTGTTCTCACCCCGTGACATCGCCACACCGCTGGCGGCGCTGATCGCCGGTGACATCCCGGGCACGCCAGTGCTGCTCGGTCCGTGATCCGCCAGGCAGCAACTGGCAGTCACGACCACGCGCATGGAATGACCCCACGCATCACGACCGGTCCGACCGGGTGCTCTGTAGGGAGTTCGGCCGAGTTCCCCATCCGCCGGCGCGAACCGACCGTGGGGAATTCAGCAAGCTGAAGAGCGTTCGAGCCGCCACTGTGCCGTGGTCGGCGGCGGCCGGAACCCAGGATCCACGGTTGACGCTGGCGGCCACGTCACGGCTGACACATCAGGTGGACGCGAGCCACACGGGACCCCGATCGTCGCCGTCAGCGTGAGGCGCACCCTCCGGCTCACCGAGCCGCGCCGCCCGAGACGCTCGAGCTCAGCTCCCGCCGCCACCTGCCTTGCGGCGGTGCATCTTGGGCCCGGTCGCGCCCTGCACCTCGGAGCCGTGGGCCTTCTCGCGCAACGGCGCGTCTTCCTGGACGCCCTTGGCCTTGGCGTTCTTCCGGTCGAGGGCCTCCCGCATCTTGGCCTTCATGTCGGCCATCTCGGCCATCTCGGCACTGCCGTCGGTCGCGTCCGGAGTCATGCGACCACCTTGCCACCCCGCCGGTGACGGGTCGAGCCGGTTACTGCTGTCCGCCACCGTAGAGGTCGGCGCCCGAGGTCTGCGGCTGCGGCGGCGGGGCGGACTGTCCGTAGCCCAGCTTGGCCGCCGTCTCGCGGGCGGCGTCTGTGACCGGTACGGCGATCACGGCGGTGCCGTAGGCGCAGATCTCGGTCCAGGTGTCACCCATCTCGGAGGTGTCGAAGCGCATCGCGACAACGGCATTGGCACCACGGTTGCGGGCCTCGTCGATCATCCGGCCCATCACCTCGTTGCGGCTGTTGACCAGGTTGGCGGTCATGCCCTTGAGCTCACCGCCCATCATCGACTTGAAGCCGGCGCCCATCTGCGAGAACGCATTGCGGCTACGGACGGTGAGGCCGAACACCTCGCCGCAGACCTGCCGGATCTCCCAGCCGGGGATGTCGTTGGATGTCACGACCAGCATCGATGCCTCCGTAGTCCGTCTTCCGCGCCCTCGGCTCCGGGCGCAGCCACAGCGTAGGGGTGGCCGCCAAGCACCTGCTCAGGTCCAGGTGACCGGGAGCCCGTGTGGGGCCAGCTGCGCCAGGAACTGCCTCTCGGCGCCCGGCCAGGCCTCCGCGACGACCCAGAACCGATGCCGTTCCTCCGGTGTACGACGCGTTGGCTCGGCGAACAGGTGCACCAGCGGCGCCTCCTGGCCGGCCGTCGAACCGAGCGTCGCCAACCGGGCCGTGACCCGCTCCTGCTGCTCGGCGGGGACGTACTGCCACATGACGCTGTGCCAGACCACCGTCAGGTGGCCGTCCGCGAGCCCGAGCCGGTCGACGTACGACGCGGCGTCGGCACGCTCCACGGGCACCGGCTCCCGACGGGCGAGCTCGATCGCGCCGGCCAGGCGGGCGTGGCGCGCCGTCATGTCCGGCCAGACGTAGGCCGTCAGCGTGAGCCGCCCCTCATCGGTGGTCACGTCGACCGGGCTCACGTCGCAGCCGCCGCGCTCGACGATCCGGAGCCCGGCCCGGAGCGGCAGCGGCTCGCCCTGCCACGCGTGGTCGAGCAGCACCGGACTGCTGCGGTCTCCCCAGCGACCTCCGGCGTCGTCGGTGTAGCGGAACCGGTCGGCCAGGAGGTTGAGGCCCCCACTGGCACCGATCTCGAACAGCCGCACCGGCAGGGGCCAGCGGTTGACCAGCCGGAGCAGCCCGCCGAGCAGGGCCGCGGACCGGCCCACCTCGTTGGTCTGCGGTGCCCGGTCCAGCCAGGGGCGCAGCTCCTCACCGCGCCGGTCGAGCAGATCGAGCACGGCCCCGGCCCCGCCGGACGACCACGTGCCGCCGGCCGTCGGGTAGTAGGCCGCCAGCTCGGGCGCCGCCCCGGACAGCACCAGCCGGTGGATGCTGCCGGTGAGGCGGAGGGCCAGCCCGGACGGCCCCGGGTCGTCCTCGTGACCACGGAGCACCTGCGCGGTCGCCCCGCCGGCCTCGAGGTCGTCGGCGAGCCGCTCGAGCAGCTCGCCGTACATCGGCGAGCCGAGGCGCGCACAGGCCCTGGCCTGGTCTCGGAACAACCCCGGTTGAGATCGACCCACCGGCTCGGTGCTGGTCAGCGGGCCCATCGCCGGCCCGTCAGAGGGCGTAGTCCTCGAGGATGCGCCGCCCGATGATCATCCGCTGGATGTCGGCGGTGCCCTCACCGATGAGCAGCATCGGGGCCTCGCGGTAGAGGCGCTCGATCTCGTACTCCTTGGAGAAGCCGTAGCCGCCGTGGATCCGGAAGGAGTCCTCGACGACCTGCGAGCAGTACTCGCTGGCGAGGTACTTCGCCATCCCGGCCTCGAGGTCGTTGCGCTCGCCCTTGTCCTTGACTCGAGCGGCCCGGATCATCATCGCGTGGGCGGTCTCGACCTTGGTCGCCATCTCGGCGAGCCGGAACAGCACGGCCTGGTGCTCGGCGATCTTCTTGCCGAACGTCTCCCGCTGCTGCGCGTAGGCGACGCCGAGCTCGAAGGCGCGGTTGGCGACCCCGCAGCCACGCGCCGCGACGTTGACGCGACCCACCTCGACGCCGTCCATCATCTGGTAGAAGCCCTTGCCGGGCTCACCACCGAGGATCTGCTCGGCGGAGATGCGGTGGCCCTCGAACACCATCTCGGTGGTGTCGACGCCCTTGTAGCCCATCTTCTCGATCTTGCCGGGGATGGTGACGCCCTGGGCGGTCTCGCCGAAGCCGGGCTCCTTCTCCACCAGGAACGTCGTCATGTTGCGGTAGACGGAGTCGGCACCCTCGTCGGTCTTGACCAGGACCGCGACGAGGTTGGCCGAGCCACCGTTGGTCAGCCACATCTTCTGGCCGTCGATGACGTAGCCGTCACCGTCCTTCACGGCCTTGGTCTTGATGGCGCTCACGTCGGACCCGCAACCCGGCTCGCTCATCGAGAACGCTCCGCGGACCTCGCCCGTGGCCATCCTCGGCAGGTACTTCCGCTTCTGCTCCTCGGTGCCGTGCTGGATCAGCATGTAGGCCACGATGAAGTGGGTGTTGATGATGCCGCTGACGCTCATCCAGCCACGGGCGATCTCCTCGACCGCGAGGGCGTAGGTGAGCAGCGACTCGCCCAGCCCGTCGTACTCCTCGGGGATCATCAACCCGAAGATGCCGAGCTCCTTGAGGCCCTCGACGATCTCGGTGGGGTACTCGTCGCGGTGCTCGAGCTCGGTGGCGACCGGGAGGATCTCGCGCTCGACGAACTGGCGCACGGCCTTGAGGATCTCGGTCTGGTCGTCGGTGAGACCGTCGGTCTGGCAGAGGCGGCCCATGGCGTGCTGGATCCTTCCGTCCTGGGGCAGAGAGTGCCGTCAGTATGTCCGGCGCCCGCCGCAGGCGGATACCCAGTGTGACTTACTCGACCCGCAACCAGGCGGCTCCCGCCCCGGTATGATCAGCGTGCGCCGCGTCGGCGGATGCGGACGCAGGTGATGCCACCACCGACCCCGCAGAGAGTGTGAGATGAGCCGCCGGTCCGTCCCCGAGCCTCCACGGCACGCGCAGACGCCGGACGGGTCCTCCACCCGGATGCTGTCCCTGGTCGCGCTCCCGGTGGTGCTCGCGCTGATCGGAATGGTCGGGTTCGCCCTGCAGATGGGGTCGCCGGAGCCCGCCCACACCGCGGCCAGGACCGGTGCGCTCTCCGTCCGGCCCACCGGCGACGCGGTCACGCGCTCGCTCGACCGTGCGCCGGGGCCCAGGTTCGTGCCCGGTCAGGTGCTCTCGCGCAAGGTGCCGCTGATCCCCAAGCACTACGTCAAGGTCTCCCGCGCCCTCAAGGACTCCACGTCGTTCAACGTCGTGTCGTTCAACGCGCTGGGCTACTCCCACACCGCCCGCGGCGGCGATCGGCGTGGCTGGGCACCCGGCCCGTCCCGGATGCGCGCGGCCGTAGGCATCCTGCGGGCCCAGGACGCCAGCATCGTCGGCTTCCAGGAGTTCCAGGGCCCGCAGTACTCCACCTTCCACGCCATGGCGCCGGACTTCGACGTCTACCCCGGTCAGTCCATGGGCTCCCAGCCGCTCCAGAACTCCATCGCCTGGCGCACCACCGACTGGGTCCTGGTCCGGTCCCAGACGACTCCGATCCCCTACTTCTACAACCGGGTCCCGATGCCCCAAGTGCTCCTGCGCAACGTGCACACCGGCCGGCTGGTCTGGTTCGGCAACTTCCACAACCCCGCGGACAAGTTCCACCCCGCCCAAGGCGCCCGCACCGCCGCCACCGCGATCGAGGCGTCCCTGGTCCGTGGTTTCGTCGGCGACGGCTACCCGGTGGTCCTCACCGGCGACATGAACGAGCGCGACAGCTTCTTCTGCCGGATCAGCACCCTGGCCCCGCTGCGGGGAGCCGACGGGGCCCACCGCGACTCCGCCGGCTGCCACACGTTCTCCCCCACCCCGGTCGACTGGATCGTCGGTACGCCGCAGGTGGCCTTCAGCGGCTACCTGCGCGACACCTCGACGACCTCACGCCGGATCAGCGACCACTTCCTGATCAAGGCGACCGCGACCCTGCCGCCGGAGCGGTCGCTCAAGCGGTGCATCCCGGCGCCGCACGACCGCTCAGCGGTCTACTGCCCGCCACCGCGCCACGGCTGAGGGGTCTCCCCGATCAGGGAGCCGCGACCGGCTTCGGCTTGCCGAGGGGCTTGATGCCCATCTTGTGCGTGCCGTGGTTCCACATGAAGTCGAACCACGCGGCGTACTTCTTGTAGTTGGCGATGCTGTCGATGCGCAGGATCAGCTCGTCGTTGCGGAACGACATCGGAGACCAGTTCTCCGAACCGGTCCAGACGCTGTGGACCGGCTTGCCGGACATGTTGCCGTTGATCGCCAGCACCTTGAGGTGGGAGTAGAAGTCGATCACCCAGACCGGGTCGGTGACGGTGCCGGTGTTGATGTACTTGTAGTCCGAGCTGCGCATCGGGACGCCACCGGCGCGGAGGGTGCTCACGACCCCGCCGCCGGGTACGCCGAGGATCGTCTTGACGTCGCAGCCCCGGCGCTTGAGGTCGACGACCTGCCGGGCGAGCCACTGGCCGCGCGCGTGGTTCCAGCCGTACATGGTGATCCGGATGACCGTGTGACCGTGGATGCCGGCGCCCTTCACGGCCGTGCAGCGGACCTTCTTCAGCCGCTGCAGCACCGGGTCCTCGTTCGGCCCGGGCAGCTTGGAGAAGCTGCGGGTGCTGACGCTGCTGGTCGTGCGCGTGCTGGTCTGGCCGGTCTTGTAGAACTGGCCCGAGATCGTGCCCTCGTGGAAGGTCACCCACCGTGAGGACACGTAGCGATCGCGCTTGAGCTGGCTGAAGATGTGCAGGAACGTGTTGTAGAGCGTGGTCTCGTTGTTCATCGTGTAGAGGTCGTTCCACTGCAACGAGACCGCACGGTCGGTCATGTTCGCCGAGCCGGTCATCACGACGTCCTGGGCGGCACCGCTGCGGCTGAAGGCGTAGACCTTCATGTGCAGGTTGCCCGGGCCGCCGCGGCAGGAGCCGCTGCAGAATGCCACGAAGCTCGAGCGGTGGATGTTGTGACCGAGCACCCTGCGCAGCCGGAAGGTCTGGTGGGAGAACCAGTTGTCGTTGAGGACCATCTGGACGTGGACACCTCGAGAGTGGGCCCTCAGGAGCGCGTTCATCACGTCGGTGCGCTCGAAGGAGTAGGCCGCGATCCTGATCGTCTCGCCCCGGGGCGTGTGGTTGATCGCCGCGACCACCCGCCGCACCAGGGCCGTGCGGGCCGCGGTGCCGCCCACGGGGTAGTTGAACGCCGCGCCGGCCGCGGGCTTCCATGTCGTGTGCAGACCGCCGCCGGGAGAGCCGCCGCCGCCGGTGGATGCCGTGGCGGTGTCCGGAAGGGTCGCGAGGGCGCACAGGAGCGCGCCGACGAGCGTGGACACCAGCAACTTGCGAATCACGAAGGGCCCCCGAAGCCTCGATGAGATGAACAACCGGGAACTTTACCCGCCGTCTCGGTGAAACAAGTCATTCGACAGGCGGCGCCGCGCTGACTTCAACCGGGCGACCCAGCCGCTCCCTTGCCGCAGACGGCGCGCCCGGAGCTTGCGCATGTCGTCGGTGAGGATCGCGGTCAGCGCGCCCACCGAGGCGTCGACCACCTCCCTCTGGGTGACCCTCGGCTCGGCCGCGAAGGCCCCGGGGGTCGGGATCAGGTCGAGGACGTCGCCCTCCACCGGGTAGCCACCCTTCACGATGGCGTCGACGAAGCGCTGCGACACGTCGCGGCACCACTCCTCGTGCTCGTGGGGTACCCGGAGCTTCTCGCCTCCCTGCGGCCCGAGCACCCGCACCGCGAAGAAGCGCTTCCCGATGTCGCCGTAGACGTCGCGCGAGCGGAACTCGGGCTCGAGCCTCCGGTTGACCCGGCGGAGCAGATCGGCCTGGACCCGGCCGATCGACTCGTTGCTGCGCTCCACGTCGCGATCGAGTCGCTCGGGGTCGATGCCGAGCACGCGGCAGTAGCGCTCGAGGAGCGCCTCATGAGGGCTGCCCGGGGGCGGCACGGTCACCAGGTGGATCCGGTCGGTGGGGACGTGGGCCGACCAGCGCTCCAGGATCGCCGCGACGTCCTTGCTCGACCACAGTCCGGTGTGGGGGCGGCCCTCCAGCTTGCGCAGACGGCGCAGGTAGGCGGCGTACGACAAGGAGCCACCGGACTGCAGGGTCTGCTGCCAGGCCGACGGGATCTGCCGGCCCAGGTCGCGCAGGGTGAGCACGAGATGGACCTCCCGGTCACCGCGGGCCGCCAGCAACCGACGGATCTGGGCGTCGGCGGCCGGCGCGAGCGACTCCTCGGAGACCAGACAAGCCGGCCGTGAGGCCGAAGCCAGCTGTCCGGGGAGCCTGGCCAGCGCGGTGGCCACCTCGGGCGGGTCGAACGTCGGGTTGTAGCGCTGGCGGACGTCGAGCATGAGGTTGAACGTCGCGCGCTTGGACGGCGGCACCAGGTCGAGCCCCAGCTCGCGGAGCCGGTCCTGGTTGCGCCACATCACCTTCTGCAGATAGGACGTCCCGGTCTTCTGCAGCCCGATGTGCAGGTAGAGACGGCGGGGCGGCATGACCGTCATCCTAACGAGCAGCCGACGTCAGCCCGAGCCGACGCAGCAGCCGCTCCCAGCGGGTGGGAGGCGGTGGCGGCGGGGGCGTCAGCTCCCGCCGCATCGCCGTGTTCTCGCGGCGGATCTCGCGCAGGTCGCCCATCATCGTGGCGATGGTGTCGAGGGCCGCGTCCAGCAGCTCCGGTGGCCGTACGTCGTCGGGATGGCGGACCTCGCCGAGCCGCCCGACCCGGAGCCGGTCGAGGTCGCCCACCACGTCGTAGCCCGCCCCGCGGACCCTCTCGACCGTCGAGTCGGCGCGCTCGGTGAGCTCGGCGAGCCGCGTGGCCGTGGGGAGGAAGGTCTCGCCGCCATGGGGCACGAGGACGTCGTGGGAGAGGTAGCTGCGGATCCAGACCCCGCGGTCGAGCGCGCTGGTGAATCCCTCGAGGCGTGGGACGATCCGGCGGAGCAGCTCGACCTCGACGACGCCGAGCGAGGAGTTGGGGTTGGCGCCCTCGAAGTCGAAGCCGGTCGCGTCGACCCCCATCAGGCCCGCGAACCGGGTCACCAGGGTCTCCCGCGGCTCGGACCGCTCGGGCAGGACCAGCAGGTGGATCCGCTCCGGCGGCAGGGACGAGCCCCAGCGCTCGAGCACCCCGAGCAGGTCGACCGCGGCCCAGGTCCACTCGTCGCCGCGGTCCTCGTGGGGCGGGAACCCGTCGAGGGGGGCGTCGAAGCCGTGCTTGATGTACTCCTGCCAGTAGCTGGTCACCACGGAGACCAGGTCGCGAGCCGTGACCAGGAGGTGGACCTCGACGTCGCCGAGGTCCGACAGCGCGCGCTTGGCCTGCTCGGCCGAGGCTGCGCCGAAGAACTCGTGGCTGATCAGGACGCCGTCGGGTGCAGCCGCGACCTCCTCGAGCAGGCGTCCCCAGGCGCCCTGGGCCCGCGGGTTGCGCCGTGAAAGCCCCGGGTGCTCACGGACGACCATCGAGGCCCACATGTGCTCGCGCCGTCGGGGGCCGGGGTAGACCAGGCCTTGCTCGGCGAGGGCCGCCCGGTTGCGCCAGAGGACGGTCTGGACGTAGGTCGTGCCGGTCTTGGGAAGACCGACGTGCAGGAAGACGCGCTGGGCCATCAGTCAGGCCATCGTTCAGAGGGAGCGCTGGTAGCGCTCGAGGAGCTCGGTGACCTTCGCCTCGTCACGCTGCGCGACGGGCAGCAGGAGCTCGGTCACCAGGTCGGTCAGCTCGGCCAGCCGGAGGTTGAGGGCGCGGCACTCCTGCACCTCCTCCTCGAGGCGGTGCACGCGGCGGCGCAGGTCGATCACCGTGACGTCGGCGAGCTTGTCCTCGACGGCACGACGGCTGCGCCCGAAGACACTGCTCAGCGATCCCACGAGGCCACCACCCGACAGATCCTGGAGGGGACGACGTCCGCCTCTCGGCCAGCTTCCGGGGCCGAGGCTAGCAGGATGCGGCGGTGCCGAACGGTGGCGCCGGCGCGCTCCAGCTCGGCCACGATCCGCCGCGGCTGACGGGCGCGCAGGTGACGGCCGGCGGCGTAGCGGTCGTTGCCGCGGCGGGCCAGGAACTCCAGCTGGAGCTCGCCGCCGTCGCGCGTCGCCATGCCGGCGAGTCGGAAGAGGTTGGTCCGTCCCGCCACGGTCAGGACGTCGACCAGGTGGCGGCCGAGCAGGATCCGGGGCCCGGGTGAGCGCGCCACCAGCGCGCCGGTCGACAGCACCGAGCGCAGCTCGAACAGGTTGAGGTAGCGGTAGTGGGTGCGCTCGTCCTCGGCGGTCGTCTCGGCCGCGACGCGATAGGCCTCCGGCACGTGGTCGAGACCCCACGCCGTGGCGCCGTGCTCACCCAGCCACCGCACGTCGACCCCGAGACCGCACCCGACGTCGACGTACGTCGCGTCGGCGCCGTGCGCCTCGAACACGTCGCGCGCCAGGGTGCTCGGCTCCCACGACGCGGGCTCCGGCCGGTTGCGGTAGGTCCGGTCCCACAGCGGGCGGTCGGGCCGGATGCCGCGGAACCAGCCGTTCAGCCTGCGGTAGGTCGAGGCCGGCGTCTCGAAGTGGAACGCCGGGTCGGGGGTGCGCCACTGCTTGCCGTAGGTGGCGGCGAGCAGCCGGTCGGGGACGGCCGGCACCGGGAAGGACCGGTCCTCGAGCGCCGCCCGGCCCAGGGGGAAGATCCACTCCTCGCGGAACGGCGTCCGGATCTCGCCCATCAAGAAGAGCATCCCGTCGCGCAGGAAGCCACCGAAGACGTCGAGGCCACGGATCGAGCCGTCGGCCTCGGCCACCTTCACCTTGAACGCGGCGCCGGAGTAGCGCTGCGTCTCGTAGCCCATCTCGGCCAGCCGCGCCTGGAGCCGGAACGACTCGCGCATCACGTCGACCGGCTCCGAGTGCCGGCTGACGTAGCCGAGATCCGCGTCGCTGTCGTGTCCGAGCAGCCGGCCCTCGCGGACCGCGCCCAGCAGGGTGCCGTAGGCCAAGAACGCCTCGACGCCGGCCTTGCCGAGCGCGTCGAGCACCTCCTGCACGGCGTTCAGCAGCGGCGCGACGTGCTCCTGGCTACGGGTGGCGAAGGTCTTGACGAGCTTCCCGGACTTGTCGGTGGCCAGCGGGTTGCCCAAGCGGTCGACCACCGCGATCCGCTCGGTCGACCCACCGAACGCGTGCTCGGCGTCGTAGAGGACCTCGCCGCTCTCGTGGACCACGACCGAGACCTGCGTCGTACCGTCGAGGAAGCGGCCGAGCCCGGCCGGCCAGGCGACGAAGGTCTCGCGCCCGCGGGCCTCGCCGTCGCGGTGCAGCCAGAGCGACCAGATCCGGCGACCGTCGAAGAGGACGTCGAGCACGAGCTCGCGGCGCGACCGCGCCGTGATCCCGTCGGGGCCGACGCTGACCTGCCCCGAGCGCGAGCGGGCTGTCGTCACCACGGCGGCTCCCGTCGGGTTAGAGGGCTATGAGCGGACGACAGCCTAGGCTCCCCTGGTCCGCTACCGGTCCCGGCGGTCCCGGCGGTCCCGCGCCCTCCTCGTGACACCACCGATCAATCGTCCCAAAGACCTCACAAGTCACTGCTGACCCAGTAGGCTGCCCTCGGGCGACCTCCGCGCGGAGGGGCTCCGCCGCGCTCCCCCCGCTTCCCCTGGAGGGCTCATGCACGACCGTCGCCGTCGGACCTGGCTGCTGCGCCTGGGTGTCATCGCCCTGGCCGGGTGCCTCGCGCTGACCACGTTCGGCTGGCCCCACGGCAACGACCCCGGCAACGACCCCGGCAACGACCGCGGCCGGCTCTCCGGCACCCCCGGCCGTGGGCTTCCGGGTACGACCTTCAAGGTCGCCTCCTTCAACATGCTCGGCGCCGTGCACACCGACACCGGCCAGCGGCCCGGCTGGGCCAGCTCCTACAAGCGGACCGCGTGGGCGGCGCAGCTGATGGCCCAGAACGGGCTCCAGGTCATCGGCCTGCAGGAGTTCGAGGCGGTGCAGTACGACCGGTTCAAGCAGGTGACGGGCTCGACGTACGGCCTCTACCCGGGCGTGCGGCTCGGGCGCCGGGCCACGGTGCAGAACTCCATCGCCTGGCGCCGCGACACCTGGAGGCTGGTCGAGGCCCACACGATCCGGGTGCCCTACTTCAACGGCACCAGGCTCCGGATGCCCTACGTGCTCCTGCAGAACCGCGCCACCGGCGAGAACGTCTGGTTCTACAACGTCCACAACCCCGCCGACACGCACGGCTACGCCTGGAAGTGGCGCCTCGAGGGGTACCGGATCGAGGCCGCCCTGGTCGCCCGGCTACGCGCCGCCGACCCCTCGACCGCAGTGATCTCGACCGGCGACAAGAACGAGCGGCAGAAGTACTTCTGCTACGCCGCTGCCCACTCGATCCTGCACTCCGCGAACGGCGGCTCGTGGAGCAACGGCGTGTGCAACCCGCCGGCCGGGGCGCTCGCCATCGACTGGGTGATGGGCACCTCCGACGTCCGGTTCGACAACTACCTGTCCTTCCGCAACGCCCTGTCGCGCAAGACGACCGACCACCCGATCATCATGGCCGACGCGACCATCGCCCCGCGGACGCCGCCGATCGCCTCGCACGTCGTCGTCGTGGCCGTGCAGGGCCTGCGGTCGCACGCCGCCCAGGTGGCTGCGTCGGCCGGCGGACCCGGCCTGGCCCAGATGATGAGCGACGGCGCCTTCACCTTGAACGCGCGCACCGAGGTCGAGCGGACGTCGCCGGCCGCCAACGTCGTGGGCATGCTCACCGGTCGTCCCGTCGACCCGACGCAGGGCGGCCACGGGGTCGACTGGCTCTCGACACCGTCCACGACCGTGGGTGCGGCGGCCGGCCACTACGTCACGAGCGCCTTCGACCTGGTGCACAACTACGGCTACCGGACCAGCTTCCTCGCGCGAGGCGGCGACCTCGGCATCGTCGGCAAGACCTGGGGCGACGGCAGCGCCGACCGCGTCGGCGTGAACAACGGACGCGACAAGCTCACCCACCTCGCGACGTACACCTCCGACGGCTCGGTCGTCCGGACCCTCCGGACCGAGCTGGCCGGTCAGCCCTCGACGCTGTCGGTCGTCCACCTCGGCCGGCCCGCGGCCATCGGCGAGCGCTACGGCTTCGGCAGCCCGCAGTACGCCGAGGCGGTCAGCACGCTGTCCCGCCAGATCGGCCGCATCCAGCAGTCGATCGCGGACAACCCGGCCCTGACCGGGCACACCGTCCTCATCGTCACCGCCGACTCCGGCGGTCAGGGCAAGCAGTCCGCCGACCCGACCCTCCTGCGCGACTACCGCGTCCCGTTCCTGGTGACCGGCCCCGGCGTGCCGGCGGGGTCCGACCTCTACGCGCTCAACCCGCAGCTGAGCAAGCCCGGCCGCGACCGGGTCGGCTACGACGGCTCCCAGCCGGTGCGCAACGCCTTCGTCGCCAACCTGGTGACCAAGGCCCTGGGCATGCCGCCGGTCACCGGCAGCACGCTCGACCCCGACCAGTCGTTCACGGCCTTCGCGCCCTCACCATAGTCTCGGACCCGTGAGCACCACCGCGACGCGTGTCTACGCCGCTCGGCTGGTCGGCCTGCCCATCTTCGACCCGCAGGGCGACCAGGTGGGCAAGGTGCGCGACCTCGTGGTCGCGATCCGGTCCGAGACCAACCAGCCGCGGGTGCTCGGCCTGGTCGCCGAGGTGTTCGGCCGGCGCCGGATCTTCGTGCCGATGACCCGGGTCACCCACATCGACGCGGGCCAGGTCTACACGACCGGGCTGCTCAACATGCGGCGCTTCGAGCAGCGACCGACCGAGACCCTGGTGATCGGGCAGATGCTCGACCGCACCGTCGACATCGCCCCCACCGGCGTCCGCGGCACCGTCTACGACGTGGGCCTGGAGCAGTCACGCACCCAGGACTGGGTGATCAGCCGGGTGGCGGTCCAGGAGCCGGGCAAGGGCCTGCGCCGCCGCGGCCAGACCCACGTCGCGGAGTGGCGTGACGTGGTGGGGCTGGTGGCCCCCGAGCCGACCCAGGGCGCGACCCACCTGATCGCGGCGCTGAACGAGATGCGGCCCGCCGACGCGGCCAGCGTCCTGCACGACCTCCCTGCCGAGCGCCGTAACGCGGTGGTGGCGGCCCTCGACGACGAGCGGCTCGCCGACGTGCTCGAGGAGCTGCCCGACGA
This sequence comes from uncultured Actinomycetota bacterium, assembly GCA_963820015.1. Lineage (GTDB taxonomy): Bacteria > Actinomycetota > Actinomycetes > Propionibacteriales > Nocardioidaceae > Nocardioides. Next base: position 131,112 of record CAWFYO010000001.1, read on the forward strand.
GGACCAGGTCGAGGTGCTCGGCTACCTCGGGAGCGAGCGCGCGGCGGACGTGCTCGAGGAGATGTCCCCCGACGACGCGGCCGACCTGATCGCCGACCTCCCCCCGGAGACCGCCGCCAAGCTCCTCGAGCTGATGGAGCCCGAGGAGGCCGAGGACGTCCGCCGGCTGATGTCCTACGCCGAGGAGACGGCGGGCGCGATGATGACGCCCGAGCCGGTGATCCTCGGCCCCGACGCCACCATCGCCGACGCGCTGGCCGAGATCCGCCAGGTCGAGCTCCCGGTCTCGCTCGCGGCCATGGTCTACGTGTGCCGGCAACCGCTGGAGACTCCCACCGGGCGGCTGCTGGGGGTGGCGCACTTCCAGCGGTTGCTGCGCGAGCCCCCCTCGACCCTGGTCGCCGCAGCGCTCGACCAGTCGATGGACCCGCTGCACCCCCAGGCGAGCATCGACGAGGTGGCGGCCCACCTCGCGACGTACAACCTCGTCGCCGCTCCGGTGGTCGACGACGCCGGGCGGCTGCTCGGCGCGGTCACCGTGGACGACCTGCTCGACCACATGCTCCCGGAGAACTGGCGCGACAAGCCGGTCGGCTCCGGTCGTGAGGGGGGGAGCCGTGGCTGAGCGCCGTGGGCCACGCCTCGACACCCCCAAGGAGCAGCGCCGGGCGCTGATCCCGACGCCCTCCTACGACCGCGACGCGTTCGGCGTCTTCGCCGAGCAGTTCGCCCGGTTCATGGGCACCGCCCGATTCCTGCTGTGGATGACGGTCGTCGTCGTCTTCTGGGTCGCCTGGAACACCCTGGCCCCGAGCGACCTCCGCTTCGACGAGTACCCCTTCATCTTCCTGACCCTGGTCCTCAGCCTGCAGGCGTCCTACGCCGCGCCGCTGATCCTGCTGGCGCAGAACCGCCAGGAGTCGCGCGACAAGGTGGTCGGCGAGCAGGACCGGCAGGCCAACGCGCGCGCCCACGCCGACATGGAGTTCCTGGCCCGCGAAGTCGCCTCCCTGCGGATGGCCGTCGGCGAGGTCGCGACCCGCGACTTCCTGCGCTCGGAGCTGCGCTCCCTGCGTGAGGACCTGGTCGACGACGAAGAGGGAGAGCCGGCGACGTCGGCCTGACCGCCCGGCAACTACGCTGGCCCTGTCATGACCATTCCTTCGCACGACCAGCTGACCGCTGCCCTCGCCACCGTCCACGACCCCGAGATCAAGCGTCCGATCACCGAGCTCGGGATGGTCGAGTCGGTCGAGGTCGACGACGCCGGACTGGTCCGGCTGACCGTCCTCCTGACCGTCTCGGGCTGTCCGATGAAGGACACCATCGACCGCGAGGTACGCCGCGCGCTCGGCGGCGTCGCCGGGGTCACCGGCGTCGAGCTCACGCTCGGCGCGATGACCGACGAGCAGCGGGCCGAGCTCCAGACGACGCTGCGCGGCGGGAAGCCGGCCAAGGAGATCCCCTTCGCACAGGCCGGGTCGCTGACCAAGGTCTTCGCGGTCGCCAGCGGCAAGGGCGGGGTCGGCAAGTCGTCGGTCACGGTCAACCTCGCGCTGTCGCTCGCCGCGGCCGGCCGCACGGTCGGCATCGTCGACGCCGACATCTACGGCCACTCGATCCCGGCCATGCTCGGCATCGCCGACCACCGGCCGACCCAGGTCGAGGACATGATCATGCCGGTGCCCACGCCGTCCGGCGTCTCGGTGATCTCGATCGGCATGCTCAAGCCGCGCCGCGACCAGGTCGTCGCCTGGCGCGGCCCCATGCTCGACCGGGCGCTGGTCCAGATGCTCGCCGACGTCTACTGGGGCGACCTCGACGTCCTCCTGCTCGACCTGCCCCCTGGCACCGGCGACATGGCGATCTCCCTCGGCCAGCACCTCCCGGGCGCCGAGATCCTGGTCGTCACGACGCCGCAGGAGGCCGCGGCCGAGGTGGCCGAGCGGGCCGGGACGATGGCCTCGATGCTCCACCAGCGCGTGGTCGGCGTCCTGGAGAACATGAGCTACCTGGTCTGCCCCCACTGCGAGCCGGAGCACCGGCTCGAGCTCTTCGGCAGCGGCGGTGGGGCGCGGGTGGCGGCCACCTTGTCGCAGCGCTTCGGCTACGACGTACCGCTCCTGGGTCAGGTCCCCATCGAGGAGTCCCTGCGCGAGGGGGGCGACGCCGGCAAGCCCGTGGTCGAGTCCGACCCGACCTCCCGTGCCGCCCAGGTGCTCGCGTCGGTGGCCGAGCGCCTCGACTCGCGCGGACGAGGTCTGGCCGGACGCCAGCTGGGCCTCACCCCGACCGCTAAGTTCTGAACCATGTTCGGAGTCGGCCTGCCGGAGCTCGCGGTCATCGCGTTCGTCGCGGTGCTCGTCTTCGGCCCCGACAAGCTGCCCGACTTCGCGCGCCAGGCCGGCCGGATGGCCCGCCAGCTGCGCCAGTTCGCCCATGACGCCCGCGACGAGCTCCGCGAGGAGCTCGGACCCGAGTACGCCGACCTCGACCTGCGCGACCTCGACCCCCGCACCATCGTCAAGAAGCACATCTTCGAGGCGATGAACGAGGAGATGAACGCCCCCGGGTCCCGCAACGGCACCCGACCGCTCGCGGCCGGTGAGCGCCCGCCCTACGACGTGGATGCGACCTAGCGCCTCACGACCTGGAGACGCTCGCGGCAACCGTGACCGCGCTGATCGCCGAAAGCGGCAGCAGCAGCGTCCGGTCCTGGCCGGTCACCACCTCCACGAAGTCCGCGCCAACCCGGCCGATCACGACGTCGTACGACGCGCCGACGGCGGTGCGGACCAGGCACCGAGCACCGGCGTCGGCCAGGCCCCGCAGGGCCGAGCCGACCCCGAGGCGGGCGACGGGTGACCAGGCCACCTCCGGGACCGAGCGTTCGGAGGCGCCGGCCACGGTCGCGACGTGCGCGAGCCGGACCACCCATTCGCGGGTGCCGGCATCGAGCAGGCACCAGTCGCCACCCACCCGGTCGAGCACCCCGGACACCGCTCCCGCTCCCCGGACCTCGAGCACCAGCGGGCGCCCCACCGACGCCATCAGCCGGCCGGCCAGGGTGACGGCGGCGTACTCCGCGCGCGCCCGGTCGTTCAGCTCGCCCGCGCGCTCGGCGTCGAAGCGCGTCTCGGCGTCCTGCTCGAGGTCGTCGAGGTAGGCGAACAGGCGCTCCTCCCACTCCATCCGGCCCACCTTGTCACGCGCCGGCCTCGGTCTCCACAGATCGCCTCCGCCCCCTTGCGAAACACCGGAAACGGGCGTTGACTGGATCAAACGCAAGCAAACGGAAGGTTCGTCCGGTGTGGCTCGGGACCCGGCACCTGATGCTCCGGTGCGCCACGGTGTGGCTGGGCGCCACCGCCTCCGCGCTGATCGCGGCGGCCGTGGCCCGGCCGGGCGTCGCTCGACTGTCGGGACGAGCATTCGCCCCCACGTTCGCCCCCACGTTCGACGGGGCCCTCGTGGAAGTCGCGTCGTGCGCTGTGCTCGGCTGCGCGACCTGGCTGTGGGTGACCACGACGCTGACGGTCGCGCAGGCGCTGTGCGGCCGCCCGGCCCCGGGCCGGTCCGGCGTACGCCGGTGGGTGCTGGTGGCCTGCGGCGTCGCCGCGCTCGCAGGCTCGCTGCCGCCCGCCTCGGCCGGGCCGGGTCACCACGCTCCGGCCGCCACGGCACTCCCCTATCCCGACCGCGCCGTCGCCCCACACCGGCCGGTCCCCCGGCCGCCGGTGCGGGCGCACACCGCGGTGGTCCGACCCGGCGACTCCCTGTGGTCGATCGCCGCTCGCGACCTCGGCCCCGCGGCCGGCAACGCGGAGATCACCGAGCGCTGGCACGCCCTCTACGCCGCCAACCGCGCCCGCATCGGACCCGACCCCGACCTGGTCGAGCCCGGTCTCCGGCTCCGGCTCCCCGGAAAGGACCCGTCATGACGCACTCCACCCTCCTGGCCACGCTCCTCGACACCCGCGACCTCGACGGGGTCGCAGCGGCGGGATCCGTCGTACCGCTGCTGGCCAACCCGGCGAGCCCGGCCACCCCGACCGCCAGCGTGCAAGGCACGCTCGCGCTCGACCTGGGGCCTCGCCTCGACCCACCCGAGCCGGAGGTCCGTGCGCGGCCCGGCGACTCCGCCCGGCTCGACGTGGTCCGGGTGGACCTCGTGCGCCGCCGCCGGTTCGAGCAGCACGCGGTCCGGATCGGGGCGGCCCTGGTCGAGATCGTGGGTGGTGACCGCCCTGTCTCGCAGGTGCTGCGCTGGACGACGCCGGAGGTCTACCAGGACCTCGCGCGGCGAGCCCACCTCGTCGCCCGGACGGCGGGACGCGCGCCCGGCGCGGGCGAGGTCCAGCAGGTGCGCCCCCAGCTCGTGGCCGCCCACACCAGCTTCGTCTCCGAACGGTGTGCCGAGGTCAGCCTGCATGTGCGGTACGGCGAGCGCTCCCGCGCCGTGGCTGCCAGGTTCGAGCTGATCCGCGACCGCTGGCAGGTCAGTGCGCTGGAGTTCGCCTGACGAACGGGACGGCTCGGGGCCCCAGGCACCGTCCGCATGGTTTCGAGACGGTCGCAGAGCGACCTCCTCAACCAGCGGGGCGCCGGCGACCTCCTCGACCAGCGGGGTGCCGGCGACCTCCTCAACCGACCGGAGCCGTTCAGCCGTTGATGCGGGCGGTGAGGCCGGTGGGGCCGCCGGGGGCTCCGTGGCAGCGCTTGAACTTCTTGCCCGACCCGCAGGGGCACAGCGCGTTGCGGCCCACGTTGGCGAACTCGTCGTCGGCGTTGGTCACCGTCTGCCCCGCCGGAGCGGTCGGACGGCCGCCACCGTCGGACCCGCCCCCGAGCGCGGCCGGCACGGCGAGCGCGGTGTCGTCCTCGGACGGCGCCGAGTAGGTCAGCTGCTGCGGCACCCGCTGCTCGAGACCCTTCGCGCTGATCTGCGGCCGGTGGTCGTGCTCGAGCGGCAGGTCCTGGTCGCGGTCGAGGGAGCGAAGCTCACGCAGCAGCGGCTCCTCGCCGGCCTCCTCGACCTCTGCCCCGGCTCCTGCCTCCTCGTCGTCCTCGACGAGCTGGACGTCGAGGTTGAACAAGAAGCCGACCGACTCCTCCTTGATGCCGTCCATGATCGCCATGAACATGTCGTAGCCCTCGCGCTGGTACTCCACGAGCGGGTCGCGCTGGGCGTAGCCGCGCAGGCCGATGCCTTCACGCAGGTAGTCCATCTCGTAGAGGTGCTCGCGCCACTTGCGGTCGAGCACGGAGAGCACGACCCGGCGCTCGAGCTCGCGCATGACCTCGGGGCCCACCTCGGCCTCGCGTCGTTCGTAGGCCGCGTGGGCGTCGGCCTTGAGCGCCTCGATCACGTCGTCGCGGTCGAGCCCCTCGATGCCGCCGACCTCCTCGGCCATGGCGTTGATGTCGATGGAGACCGGCCAGAGCTGACGCAGCGACGCCATCAGCGCGTCGAGGTCCCACTCCTCGGCGTAGCCCTCGGTCGCGCCGGTCACGAAGCCCTCGACGACGTCGTCGATGAACTCCGCGATCTGCTCCTGGAGGTCGGCGCCCTCGAGCACCTTACGGCGCTCTGCGTAGATGACGTGGCGCTGGCGGTCCATGACGTCGTCGTACTTGAGGACGTTCTTGCGGGAGTCGAAGTTCTGCGCCTCGATCTGGCCCTGTGCGTTGGCGATCGCGCCGGTGACCCGCTTGTTCTCGATCGGGACGTCGTCGGGGATCTTCAGCACCTGGAGGATGCGGTCGACCCAGTCGGACTTGAACAGCCGCATCAGCTCGTCCTCGAGCGAGAGGTAGAACCGCGACTCGCCCGGGTCGCCCTGACGGCCGGAGCGGCCGCGCAGCTGGTTGTCGATCCGGCGGGACTCGTGGCGCTCGGTGCCGACGACGTAGAGGCCGCCGGCACCCCTGACCGCGTCGTGCTCGGCGGCGACCTGGGCCTTGACCCGCTCCACCGTGCCGGGCCAGGCCGCTTCGTACTCCGCGGCGGTCTCGCCGGTCGGCTCGAGGCCCTTCTTGCGCAGCTCCTCGTCGGCGAGGAACTCCACCGAGCCGCCGAGCATGATGTCGGTACCGCGACCGGCCATGTTGGTAGCGACGGTGACCGCGCCCTTGTGGCCGGCCAGCGCGACGATCTTGGCCTCGTCGGCGTGGTACTTGGCGTTCAGCACGCTGTGGGGGATGCCGCGCTTGCGGAGCTTGTCGGACAGGTGCACCGACTTCTCGACCGAGACGGTGCCGACCAGGATCGGCTGCCCGGCGTGGTGGCGCTCCTCGATGTCGGCGACGACCGCGTCGTACTTCGCCTCCTCGGTGCGGTAGACGAGGTCGGGCTGGTCGGCGCGGATCATCGGCACGTTGGTCGGGATCGGGACGACGCCGAGCTTGTAGATCTTGTCGAACTCGCTGGCCTCGGTCATCGCCGTACCGGTCATCCCGGAGAGCTTCTCGTAGAGGCGGAAGTAGTTCTGGAGGGTGACCGTGGCGAGCGTCTGGTACTCCTCGCGGACCTGCACGCCCTCCTTGGCCTCGATCGCCTGGTGGAGTCCGTCGTTGTAGCGGCGGCCGGCCAGCATCCGGCCGGTGTGCTCGTCGACGATGAGCACCTCGCCGTCCATGACGACGTACTCCTTGTCGTTGTGGAACAGCTCCTTGGCCTTGATCGCGTTGTTGAGGAAGGAGATCAGGGGCGTGTTCGCCGACTCGTAGAGGTTCTCGATGCCGAGGTGGTCCTCGACCCGGGTGATGCCGGGCTCGAGCACCGAGATGGTGCGCTTCTTCTCGTCGACCTCGTAGTCGACGTCGCGGGTGAGGCGGGCGACGAGCTTGGCGAACTCGTCGTACCAGCGCACCTCGTCCTGGGTGGGGCCACTGATGATCAGCGGGGTGCGGGCCTCGTCGATGAGGATCGAGTCGACCTCGTCGACGACGGCGTAGTGGTGACCGCGCTGCACGCACTCCTCGAGCGAGGAGGCCATGTTGTCGCGGAGGTAGTCGAAGCCGAGCTCGTTGTTGGTGCCGTAGGTGATGTCGCAGTTGTAGGCCTCGCGACGCTCGTCGGGCTTCATCGACGGCAGGATCACGCCGACGCTCAGGCCGAGGAAGTGGTGGACCCGGCCCATCATCTCCGACTGGTACTTCGCGAGGTAGTCGTTGACGGTGACGACGTGCACGCCCTTCTCCTCGAGGGCGTTGAGGTAGGACGGCAGCACCGCGACGAGGGTCTTGCCCTCGCCGGTCTTCATCTCGGCGATGTTGCCGAGGTGGAGCGCGGCGGCGCCCATGATCTGTACGTCGAACGGGCGCAGGCCGATGACCCGCTTGGCCGCCTCGCGCACCGTGGCGAAGGCCTCGGGCATCAGGTCGTCGAGGGACTCACCCGCGGCGAGCCGCTCCTTGAACTCCGCGGTCTGGCCACGGAGCTCGTCGTCGCTCATCGCGATGTAGTCGTCCTCGATGGCGTTGACCGCGCGCGAGACCGCTTCGAGCTGACGAAGGATCTTGCCCTCGCCGATGCGGAGCAGCTTGTCGATGATGGCAGGCACGCGTGGAACTCCTGGAGGACGACGGATGCAGCGAGTCGTGCTGCGTCCGCCACTCTACCCAGCGGGCCGTGAGCCGACGGATTCGTGGGCTCACCCGGCCGGGGCCGTCCGGGTCCAGTCCGCGGACGCGTCGAGCGTGCGCTGGAAGGCGGCGTCGGGGCCGAGGGCCACGTGCGCGAACTGCGCCGCGAACATGGTGTCTGAGTCCCGCCGGCGCCCGGGACTCAGACGAGGGCGTGGAGCGCGGGCGCCAGGTCACCGCGTGGCTCGACCACGACGGTGTGGAGGCCGAGCCAGTCGGCCATCCGTCGTAGCTCGACCGCGAGCTCCTCGGCGGTCTCGTCGGGCGCGCCCGGCTCGGCGTAGGCCCCCTTGACCATCAGCAGACCCACGCGCCGGTCGGCCTTGAGGTCGACCCGCCCGACGATGCGGTCGCCGAGCAGGAACGGCAGGACGTAGTAGCCGTGGATGCGCTTCTCCACCGGGGTGTAGATCTCGATCCGGTAGAAGAAGCCGAACAGTGCCTCGGTGCGCTCGCGCTCCCAGACCACCGGGTCGAACGGGCTGAGCAGGGTGCGGGCGCCGATGCGGCGCGGGAGCCGGGCGTCGCGATGGAGGTAGGCGGGTCGGCTGACCCCCTCGACCCGGACCGGCTCGAGCTCGCCGTCCTCGACCAGCTCGGCGACGACCTCCTGGGTGCCGGTCTGACCCTGTCCCGGCACCGCCCGCATCCGGTAGTAGTCGGCCAGGTCGCGGACGGTGGCGACACCGTGCGACCGAGCGGCCCGGCGGACCAGCTCCTTGGCGGCCTCGGGCTCGCTGGGCGTCGGCGCCTCGAGGTGCACGCGGGGGATCACCCGCTCGGGCAGGTCGTACTGGATCTCGAACTGGCTGTTGCGACCGGCGATCGCGACGTCGCCGACCATGAACATGTAGTCGAGGGCGCGTCGGGTGGTCGACCAGTTCCAGCCCCAGTGGACCTTCTCCCGGGGGAGGCCGTCGTCGAGGTCGCGCGCGGTCGACGGGCCGCGGTCGGCGATCTCGTCGAGGAGGCTGCGGCTGAGCTCGTCGGTGACCTCGGTGCCCCACCACTTGTGGCGGCCGTCGCGGTAGCGGGTCATCCGGTGCTGCATCACCGGCCACAGGTCGACCGGCATGTAGGCCTGGACGTGGGCCCAGTACTCCACGACGCGGCGCTGGGGGCCGGACGACGCGCGCCCCAGGAGGTCGACGTCGTAGGGGCCCATCCGGGAGTAGAGCGGCATGTAGTGGGCCCGCTGGAGCACGTTGACCGAGTCGACCTGGAGCACGCCGGTGCGGCCGAGGGTGCGCTGGAAGGTGCGCATCGTCGGCGGGTCGTGGGGCGGGTCGAGGAAGCCCTGGGCGGCCAGCGCCACACGACGGGCCTGGGCCAGGGACAGCGAGCGCACGCAGGTGAACCTAACGGGCGGCGCCGACAGGCTCGACCGGCCTCCTCCTCACGGATGATCTTTCGGGCCTTCCCCGCGGGGGCGGCCACCGCAGGTCTGGCCGTGACGCTCCACGCGACCCCACAATCGGCCGGTGGCGACGAGTGGGGGACGTGCGGTCGGACGCGCGCGCAGACGTACGACGTACCTGGCCGCGGCGGCGGTGGCCGGGCTGACCGTGCTGGCCTCGGTACTGGCGCTCGCGGGTGTGGGGCCGGCCACCGGTCGGGAGGTGCCGATGGAGGTGGCGAAGGCCGTGCCGCCCGACACCGCCACGATCACCATCGTGGGCGGGTTCACCCCGCAGTTCTCACCGCAGCAGGTGAGCATCGCCCCCGGCGGGACCCTCACCGTGGTGAACCCGACCTCCTCGCCGCACACGTTCACCTCCGCAGCCGTCGGGAGCGACGGCAAGCCCCTGTTCAACCTGCACCTGGACCCGGGCCAGACCCGGACGATGCAGGTGGCTCTCACCGACGGCACCTACCACTTCCTCTGCCTCATCCACTCGAACATGACGGGCACCCTGACGGTGGGCGCGGGGGGGCCCGTGGTGGAGCTGCCGCCGTTCGAGCAGCCGCTCGCGCAGCCACCGCGGTTGACCGGCCGGCACGTCACGATCGTGATGAAGCGCGCCCTGGTGCGGGTGCTGCCGCACGGCCCTCGCACGCCGATGTGGACCTACGGCGGCACGTTCCCGGGGCCGACCATCGTCCGCAGGGCCGGGCAGGACATCAAGGTCACCTACGTGAACCGGCTGCCCACCCGCGTGGGCGCGGTCACCGTCCACCAGCACGGCGGGCACCATGCCTCCAAGGACGACGGCCAGCCGATGGACTACCTGATCCGGCACGGCCGCTCCCGGACCTACGACTACCCACTGCGCGATGCCGGGAAGCCGGTGCCGGCGGCGCTGCGGTTCTACCACGACCACCGGATGGACGTGACGGCGCGCAACAACTGGTTCGGCCTCCAGGGCATGTTCTTGACCATCGACCCGCACGACGCGCAGATGGGGCTGCCGCACGGGAAGTTCGACCTCCCGCTGGACTTCACCGACCGCACGTTCCGGGCCGACAACACGCTGACCAACCCCTTCGCAGCCGGGATGTCGATGGGCGGGGACGCACCCATGGGCACGGTGGGCGTGCAGGTGCTCGTCAACGGCCGGTTCGCGCCGTACAAGAGGGTGCTGCCGGGGCGCTACCGGCTCCGGCTGCTCAACACCTCGCTCTTCTCCTCCTACGACTTCGCACTCTCCGACGGCCGGGCGTTCACCCAGATCGGGACCGGGTCCGGCCTCCTGCCCCAGCCCGTCGTACGGCAGGACATCCTGCTCGGCCCGGCCCAGCGCGCCGACGTGGTCGTCGACTTCCGCAAGGAGTCGGGCAAGAACGTCGTGCTCGCCTCCATCGCCTCGACGGATCCCAACGGCCCCGGCTCGCGGCCGGCCGGTCTCATGCAGTTCCGGGTGCGCGGGACGACGACTCAACGGGCGCGGATCCCAAGCACCCTGGCCCACATCGCCGCTCTGAGGCTGCCGAGCAAGATCGCGAAGACGTGGACGTTCGGGCTGACGAAGACCTCGGGCGGAAGCTTCTGGTCGATCAACGGCAAGCGGTTCGACCCGAGACGAGTCGACCACCGGGTGGTCCTCGGGCACGTCGAGAAGTGGCGGCTCCGCAACACCTCCGACATGACCCACTACGTCCACCTCCACGAGGAGGAGTGGCGCACGATCCAGCGCGACGGGAAGCGGCCGCCGCCCTGGGAGCGCGGCTACGAGGACGTGTGGCGGCTCGACCCGGGCGAGAACGTCGTGGTGGCCGCGAAGTTCACCGACTTCACCGGCGACTTCATGATCCACTGCCACATGCTCGACCACGAGGACGACGGCATGATGGCCACGTTCCGCGTCGTCCGGCGCTAGGTCGTCCGGCGCTAGGTCGTACTGCGCTAGGTCGTACGGCGGACGTGCCCGAGGCGTGAGGCCGGCTACGGCAGCTCGACGAGCTTCTCGCGGACGGCGTAGAGGACGGCCTCCATGCGCGAGTGGAGCTGGAGCTTCTCCAGCAGGTTGCGCACGTGGTTCTTCACGGTGTTCTCGCTGATGAACAGCCGCTTGGCGATGTCCTTGTTGTTCAGCCCCTGGGCGACCAGGCGCAACACCTCGAGCTCGCGCTCGGTGAGCCGCAGCGTGGAGGTCGGACCCCGGTCGGGCTGCGACATCTGCTTGAACTCGTCGATCAGCTTGACCGCCATCGAGGGGCTGATCAGGGACTGGCCGTCGGCCACGACCCGGACCGCCTGGGCGACCTCCTCGATCGAGGAGTCCTTGAGCAGGTAGCCGCTGGCACCGCTCTTGACCGCCTCGTAGAGGTCGGACTCCTCGTCGGAGACCGTGAGCATGAGGATCTTGGAGGCCGGCACGGCCTCCTTGATCGCCACGCAGGCCTCGATGCCGGAGACCTTCGGCATGCGGACGTCGAGCAGCACCACGTCGGGCGCTACCCGGCCGGCGAGCTCGATGCCGGTCGCGCCGTCACCTGCCTCGCCCACGACGTCGAGCCCTGGCTCGGCGTCCATCAACATCGTCAGACCGCGCCGGAACAGCTCCTGGTCGTCGACGATGATGACCCGGATCGGCTCTGGCTCCCCGTTCGGTGAGAGTGACACGCTCGTAGCATCCCACGAACTGGGGTCGACATGGGCCGAATGGGGCATGGAAGTGGCCGCAGAGGTGGCCCGACCGGGCCATAGGGCGTGGCCCGATCGGCACTCCGGCGGTGGTCCGGGACCGGTCAGACGGTGGCATCCACCTCGAGCGCGATGACGCCGTAGTCATAGCCGCGACGGCGGTAGACGACCGACGGCCGGCCGGTCCCCTCCTCGACGAAGAGGTAGAAGTCGTGCCCGACCAGCTCCATCTCGTAGAGCGCCTGGTCGAGGGTCATCGGCCGAGCGGCGTGGGTCTTCTCGCGCACCACCGGAGGGCCGTCCCCCTCGACCGCGAGCGGGCCTCGGTCGTGGTCGCCCGACCCGAGAGGCTCGCCGTCCAGGACGACGACCTCGGTGGCTACGGAGTCGGCGCCGCCGCGGCGGTGGGTCGACCGGCGACGGTCGTGGGCGCGACGCATCTGGGCCGCCATCTTGTCGACGGCGAGATCGAGGGCGCCCATCTTGTCGACGGCCGCGGCCTCGGCCCGGATCACCGGGCCCTTCGAGAAGGCGGTCAGCTCGACCCGGACTGCGCGGTCGGCCTGGCGCGGGTTGCGCTCGTTCTCCACCTCTACCTGGACACGCATGATGCGATGGTCGTGCTTCTCGAGCTTTCCGAGCTTGTCCGCGACATGGTCTCGGAACCGCTCCGAGAGCTCGATGTGCCGACCGGTGACCACCACGTCCATGGGATCCTCCTCGTGCGTTGCGGTTGATGGGCTGAGCCTGTGACGGTGCCCAGGACATCGAGCCCGGCTGGAGTCCGCCCGGCCGACCTGGTCTTCGTCCCCACACCCGCCTGCTGAGGGGTTCGCAGCTTGAGTGCCACTACTGCCCTTCTCCCGCAGGTCCTCGTGTCTGACGAGGGCTGCGCGGCAGGACTTACGACTAAGCCGCACCGTGATCGGCGTCCCGGACGGACCGGAAGCGCCTTACGTGGGCCGTTTCGCCTGCGACTGGCATCGGCTAACCGCACCGTTTCCCCGGGGACCCGGGGCACCGGAGCGGCGCAACCACGGACCCGGGCGGACTCCATGCCCCGACGCTAGCCCGTGCCCGGTGATGGGGCCACCGTCTTCGGCACCGAGGGCGAGGGTACTTCGTCACGCCTGGGCCCAGCCGCGGCCCGGCGGCGTACGCCGGGCGGTCGCGGCCACCGCGGCGACACCCAGCGGCGGCAGCCCGACGGCGGCCAGGGCCCGCTGCGCCTCGGCGGCGGTGGCCCCCGTGGTGATCACGTCGTCGGTCACCACGAGGTGGACCGGGCGGCCCGCCCGGGCCAGCCGAGCCACCGCTGCCGGACGGGCCCTCAGGGCACCCGCGAGGTTGGCGGCCCGGCCGGCGGCATCGAGACCGGCCTGGTCGGCCAGGCCGGAACGGGTGCGGAGCAGGGCGACGCGTCGTACGTCGAGACCACGGGTGCGCAGGACCGCGGCCGCGACCCGGGTGATCGTGGCGGTCGGGTCGTGACCGCGCGCGCGGGTGGAGGACGGCCGCGACGGGACCGGCACCAGGACCACCTGACCGGGGCCGGGCACCACGTCACCCAGCAGCCCGTCGACGGCCTCGGCCAGCAGATCGCCGAGCGGGCCGGCCAGGGCGAGCTGGCGGTGCTCCTTGTGGCCGAGCACCAGGGCGCGGACGGTGCCGTCGTAGACCGCGGCAGCCCACGGCGCGCGCAGTCCGACCGGGACCGGGCTCGGCCAGGCCGGACGGGGCATCGGCTCGAGCGCCTCGCGGCAGGGCTCGCAGAGCACCCGGCCGGGCCGGTCGCAGCCGACGCAGCGTCCGCCGAGCACCAGGTCGTGGAACGCGGTGGCCAGCACGGCAACAGCCGAGCAGCGTGCTCGGGCCGTGACAACCGGGCGGCTCGTGGTTGTGGACGAGCAGACGGGATCAGCCGGCGTAGGTGATGTGGCGCAGGTCGCGGTAGGGCACCGGGGGCGTGCCGGCCGACTGGTCGAGGTCGACCAGACTGCGCGGCAGGATCGCGAACGACGTCTGCGCGTCGCCCGGCGACGTGATCGGGGTGGTGACCGGCGAGGTGACCAGGCCCATGACCCGCCCCTGGATGTTGCCGGCCCCGGCCGCTCCCTGCTGGCGGGCCAGGTCGATGGTGGCCGTGGAGGCCTCGCTCTGGGTGGTCGACCCGTCGACGGCGATCTGGCGCACCTCGGCGTACTGGTGGGTCAGCTGGTGGAGCACGAAGACGGTCGTGGGCGACCCCCAGCCGATGTCCGTGATCCGCGGGCCGCCGCCGGCCTGCCACGGCAGCCGCCGCGTGTCGGTGGCGCCGAGCACCGTGCCGCGGGCGTCGTACCGGATCCGGGAGACCACCAGCTGGTCGGCGCGGTCTCCGTGGACGACGGCGGCCAGACGGGAGCCGTCGCGCGAGACCAGGAAGCGCTTGATCTGTTCCCCGCTCACGCCGGGGACGTGCACCCGGTGGGCCTTGCCCCCGATCACGACCACGACGCGGGCTCCCCGGGGTCCGCGCTCGATGTCCCACAGCCGACCGGCGAAGTCCCACGAGGGACGCAGCAGCGGCCCGGCGCCGGCGTACACCTGGTGCACCTCCGCGGCGCCCCGGACCGGTCCGGTCAGCAGGCGGTAGGGCGTGACCCCGGCGATGTGGGTGTCGCCGAGGCTGACCGCGAAGGGGCCGATCCCCACGGCGGCGGTGCCGAAGGGGCCGTCGACCGCGGTCAGGCGGGCAGCCTGCCCGGACACGAGGCGGCCGTTGCGCAGGGCGTAGAGCTGGGCGCTGGCCAGGCTGTCGGTGGGGTCGTAGCGGCGGTACCCGGAGACGAGGAACGTCGAGCTCCCCGTGGAGTCGGTGACGTGGCGGCCGGCGATGGTGACCTGGAACGTCTTCACCGACGGCTCCTGCCGCAGCGTCCACGCCAGCTGGGCCAGCATGAGGTCGGTGGTCTTGGGCGGCAGCGAACCGGGGTCGGGGCCCTTGAGGGTCACCTGGGCGACGCCCTGGCGCGACACGGTGACGCTCGGGGCCGGCGACAGGCCGGGCGGGATGAAGCTGCGGGCAACCTGGGACAGGGAGCTCTGCGGCCCCATCAGCAGGGCGCGCACGAGGAAGGTCGCGAGCTGGTCACCCTCCGGCAGGTGCACCGGCTCGGGGACGAGGATCCGGCCCGTGGGATCGAAGAAGTAGAGCGTCGCCGCCTGGAAGTGCTGCTGGTACCACAGCTCCGGGACGATGAACGCGTCCGGCGCCTTGGCGATCCGCCACCGACCGGGCGCTTCGGGCCGCATCGGGAGCTCGACGGTGGACTCGGACGGTGGCAGCGCGCCCTCCCAGTTGCCCCTCGCGCCCAGCGCGTGGGCACCGCGCAGCTGCACGCTCACCCGCAGGCCGCCGCGGACCGGCGCACTGGTGTAGACGATCGTGCGGGTCTGGGGCCGCCAGTCCCCCTGCGCCTGCCGGGTGAGGAACTTCTTGGCCACGGGGATCTGGATCGGCGTCGCCGTCATCGCGTTGAGGAAGCCCTTGACGATCTCCTGGGGGGAGTCGCCGGGTTGCGGCGGCGGCGGGTGGGTGAAGGGGCCCTGGACCGTCGTCGCCTGGCCGTTGCCCTTCTCGACCACCACCGGCCCGGTCGTGGGCAGCCGGACGCACGACGACAGGACCAGCGCCGCAGTGATCACCAGCAGCGGGCCGGCCAGGCGGCGGGCGTTCACCCGGGTGCTCATGCGACCACCTCGGCCGCGTCGTCGGGAACCAGCGGCAGGGGGCTGTGCCGCAGCGGGGTGCCGGCCCGTCGGGGCAGCGTGAGCCGGAACTGCGCCCCCTCCTCGGGCTTCCCCCAGGCCTGGAGCCAGCCGCCGTGCAGATGGGTGTCCTCGAGCGAGATCGCGAGCCCGAGGCCGGTGCCACCGCTGGTGCGGGCGCGGGCGGGGTCGGCGCGCCAGAAGCGGTTGAAGACCATCGCGGACTCCCCCACCGCCAGCCCGACCCCGTGGTCGCGGACCGCTATGGCCGCCGCCTGCTCGTCGGCCGCGACGGTGACCACGATCTCCCTGCTCTCGGCGTGGTCGATGGCGTTGGTGACGAGGTTGCGCACGATGCGCTCGACCCGCCGTACGTCGGCCTCGGCGACGCAGGGCGTGTCCGGGGCGCGGACCACGACGCGGGTGTGCCGCTGGTCGGCCAGCGCGCGGGTGTTGTCGACCACGCGGCGTACGACGTCGGTGAGGTTGACGTCGTCGAGGTCGAGGGCGGCCGCGCCGGCGTCGAACCGGCTGATCTCCAACAGGTCGACCAGCAGCGTCTCGAAGCGGTCGAGCTCGCGTTGCAGCAGCTCGGCGGCGCGGGCGGTCGCGGGGTCGAACCCGTCCTTAGCGTCGTAGAGCACGGACCCGGCGAGCCGCACCGTGGTCAGCGGGGTCCGGAGCTCGTGCGACACGTCGGAGACGAACCGTCGCTGTACGCGGCTGAGCTCCTCGAGCTGACGGATCTGCCGCTGCAGGCTGGTGGCCATCTGGTTGAACGACGTCGCCAGCCGCGCCAGGTCGTCCTCGCCGGTCACCCGGAGCCGCTCCTGGAGGTGACCGGCGGCGAGTCGCTCGGCGACCCGGCGGGCCATCCGGATCGGGGTGACGATCTGGCGGGTCAGCAGCCAGGTGAGTGCCGCGGTGAGCGCCAGCAGTAGGACGCCGGCGGTCAGCAGCGCCCGCTGCACCAGGGCCAAGGTCTGGTCGAGGTCGTCCATCGGGAAGAGGTAGTAGAGCGTGTAGTGCGAGTTGTCCGCGGGGATCGTCACGAGCGACCCGACGACGATCCCGGGTGTGCTCGTGGTCCCTCCGCCCGGCTTGTCGGTGACGATCGTGGTGTAGGTCCAGGCGGTCCCGGCCTTGGGCTTGTCGAAGTGCTCGACCAGGGACCGCGGGACGCTCGACTCGTGCAGCAGGGGTGAGACCTGGTCACCGCGGTCGATGAGGGCGGTCTTGCCGCTGCCCGGCCCGGCCATGATCACGCTGAAGCCGCGGGCCACCCCGCTCTGGTAGATCGAGGCATAGAGGTCGGTGGCCTGGGCCGTGGCGTTGGTGTCGGTGGGAGGCGCGGAGTTGAGCGCCGCCGACGCCTGCCGGTTCTCGTTGGCGACCTCGGTGAGCACGGCGGCGACGCGGTGGTCGACCAGGCCCTGCTCGATCTGGCGGAGCAGGAACCAGCCGACGGCGGAGACCACGATCGCCGACAGCAGCAGGGTGCTCACTGCGACCCGTGCCTGGATCGAGCGTCGCCAGAAGGTCAGGCCCCGGCGGAGTGCCTCCGGGACGCTGCGTCCCTCACCGGGTGCCGTGCGTGCCATCTCACCACCGGGTCACTGCTGGCTCGACCCGCCGGCCTTGTAGCCGACACCCCGGACGGTCAGCACGATCTCGGGGTTCTCCGGGTCGGACTCGACCTTGGAACGCAGACGCTGGACGTGGACGTTGACCAGCCGCGTGTCCGCGGCGTGGCGGTAGCCCCAGACCTGCTCGAGCAGGACCTCGCGGGTGAACACCTGCCAGGGCTTGCGGGCCAGGCAGACGAGGAGGTCGAACTCCAGCGGGGTGAGGTTGACCGGCTTGCCGGCGCGGGTCACCGCGTGGCCGGCGACGTCGATCGCGAGCGGCCCGATGGCCAGGGTGTCGGCCCCGGGTGCGTCGTTACGTCGTACGCGGGCTCGGATGCGGGCCACCAGCTCCTTGGGCTTGAACGGCTTGACGACGTAGTCGTCGGCGCCGGACTCGAGCCCCACCACCACGTCGACGGTGTCGCCCTTGGCGGTGAGCATCACGATCGGCACGCCCGACTCGGCGCGGATCTCCTTGCACACGTCGATGCCGCCCTTGCCGGGAAGCATCAGGTCGAGCAGGACGACGTCGGGCCGGTACGCGTGGAAGGCCTCCAGCGCCTCGTCGCCGCGGTCGACGACGTGGGAGTCGAAGCCTTCCTGGCGCAGGACGATCGACAACATCTCCGACAAGGACTCGTCGTCGTCCACGACGAGCACACGCGCTCGAAAGTCGTCGCCCTGGGTCACGGCTGACATCTTGCCAGTCGCGACTGAGAAATCCCGACGTACCGTGCGGAGCGGGGCGCGCTCAGTAGCGGTACTGGTCGGACTTGTAGGGACCCTCGACCGCGATGCCGAGGTAGCTCGCCTGCTCGCCGGTGAGCTCGGTGAGCTTCACACCGAGCGCGCCGAGGTGGAGCCGTGCGACCTCCTCGTCGAGGTGCTTGGGCAGCGTGTAGACCCCGACCGGGTAGTCCTCCGGCTTGGTGAACAGCTCGATCTGGGCCAGCACCTGGTTGGTGAAAGAGTTGGACATCACGAAGCTGGGGTGACCCGTGGCGTTGCCGAGGTTCATCAGACGACCCTCGGAGAGCACGATGATCGAGCGGCCGCCCGCGGACTCCGGGAAGGTCCAGACGTCGACCTGCGGCTTGACGTTCTTGCGCTCGACGCCCTCGAAGCCCTCGAGGCCGGCCATGTCGAGCTCGTTGTCGAAGTGGCCGATGTTGCCGATGATCGCCTGGTGCTTCATCCGGGACATCTGGTCGACGGTGACGACATTCTTGTTACCGGTCGCCGTGATCACGATGTCGGCGGTCTCCAGGACGTCCTCGAGGGTGGTCACCTGGTAACCGTCCATCGCGGCCTGCAGCGCGCAGATCGGGTCGATCTCGGTGACGACCACGCGGGCGCCCTGGCCACGCAGGCTCTCGGCGCAGCCCTTGCCGACGTCGCCGTACCCGCACACGACCGCGACCTTGCCGCCGATGAGCACGTCGGTGGCGCGGTTGATGCCGTCGATGAGGCTGTGCCGGCAGCCGTACTTGTTGTCGAACTTCGACTTGGTGACCGAGTCGTTGACGTTGATCGCCGGGAAGAGGAGGGAGCCCTCCTTCATCATGTCGTAGAGCCGGTGGACGCCGGTGGTGGTCTCCTCGGTCACGCCGCGGAGCTCGGCGGCGATCTGGGTCCAGCGGTCGTCACTCTCCTGGAGGGACTTGACCAGGACGTCGAAGACGACCTTCTGCTCGTGGCTGGCAGCGGTGGCCGGGTCGGGCGCCTCGCCCTTCTTCTCGGCCTCGACGCCGAGGTGGACGAGCATCGTCGCGTCGCCGCCGTCGTCGAGGATCATGTTGGCCCGTGCGCTCTGCCCGTCCTTGGCCGGCCAGATCAGGATCTGCTGGGTGCACCACCAGTACTCCTCGAGCGTCTCGCCCTTCCACGCGAAGACCGGCACGCCCTGCGGGTCGTCGACGGTGCCGTGGGGGCCGACGACGACGGCGGCGGCCGCGTGGTCCTGGGTGGAGAAGATGTTGCAGGAGGCCCAGCGCACCTCGGCACCGAGCGCCACGAGGGTCTCGATGAGGACAGCGGTCTGGATCGTCATGTGCAGCGAGCCGGCGATCTTGGCGCCCTTGAGGGGCTGGCTGGCGGAGTAGCGCTCACGCATCGCCATCAGGCCGGGCATCTCGTGCTCGGCGAGGGTGATCTCGGTGCGGCCGAAGTCGGCCAGGCTCAGGTCGGCGACCTTGTGGTCCATGAGGTTGTGCCTCCTGCTCGGCGACCGCACGGGTGCGGCTGTTGAAGGATTCTCAGGTTAGGACTGGCTGCCCTTCACCGCAGAATCCTCGACCGCCTCCAGCCGTCGACCCGGTAGCCAACGCATCACCGCGTACCCGACCAGGACGGCCGGGATGCCGAGGAGCGCGACGAGCGTGGGAAAGCCGAGCGCCTGTGCGCCGAGTGCGAATGCGGCGTACACGGTCAGCGCGATCAGCTCCTCCAGCAGCCCGAGCACGCTGGTGACCGTGGCGCGCGCGGGTCCGGTGATGGCGTCCTGGAGCCGGGTCTCGGCGACGAGCATCGCGTTGTTGAGCAGGCCGTAGCCGATGCCGATGGCGACGAAGCCGAGGTACGGCGTGGCCAGTGCACCGACCGAGACCAGGACCGCGCCGACGACCAGGATGCCGCCCACGACCGGCCCACCGAGCCTGGCCGTGCGGCCGACGGCCGCTGTTCCGACCACCTGGCCGAGCACGGTGACCGCGACCAGGAGCGGTACGACGCTGGTGGCGACGCCGTGGTCGCGCGCCACCAGCGGGAAGTACTCGTCGTAGGCCGTGAGCCCGACCATCGCCGCGGCCAGCAGCAGGACGCGGCGGACGTCGGGGTGGTGGCGCGACTCGGCGAGGCCGGAGCGCAGCATCGAGACGTAGCGAGAGGCGGGCCGCTCGGTCTCGAGCAGCGCACGTTCCTCGTGCGCCGGTCTACGGGCGGCGCGCGAGACCGGGAGGGTGGCGGCCAAGGCGCCCTGACCGGCCGCGATCGCCACCGAGACCCAGCCGACCAGGGGGTAGCCGCCGTGGGCGAACAGCCAGCCCGCGGCCGCGGTCGCGGTCAGGTTGGCGAGCATCGCCGTCGAGTGGGCCCAGCCGATCAGCGTCGGGTAGCGCTCCCGCTCGCCGCGGGTGACCAGCTCGTCGTACAGGAGGGACTCGAAGGTTCCAGACATCAGGGCGCTGGACAGGCCCCAGCAGACGAAGCCGAGCGCGAAGCCGGCGAAGCTCTGCCACACCATCCAGGTGGAGAAGCCGACGCCGTAGATCGCAGCCGACAGCACGAGCAGGAGGCGTCGGTCGACGGTGTCGGCCCAGGCGCCCGAGGGCACCTCGCACACGAAGCTGGTCAGCGACCAGATGATGAACAGGATCGAGAGGTGCGCGCCGCTGACGCCGTGGTCGACGAACAGCAGCGAGTACACGGCATAGAGCGGGACCAGGTCCCGCGACGCGCGGTAGGCGAGGACGTGCAGGACGAACCGGCGTTCGGACGCCCTGCGCGGGACTCAAACGTGACCGGAGAAGTGACGCATGACAGGAGGCTAGTGCGCGGGGTCCGGCGCGGCGAGCATCTCACGTCGGGGCATGGACTCGCGAACGGTGGCGGCGGTATGCGGTCGACCACCCGGAGTCGGTGGCGGCGGCCGATGCATCTGATCGCCGCCGAGGACGACATCCGTCCGTCGTGGCCTGCGGCACAGCTGGCCGCGCTCGTGCCTCGCGGTCGCCTCCCGATCGTGCCGGGTGTCGGGCACGACTTCTGGTCCACCCATCCTGACGTCTGGACCCGAACGGTCACTGACGCGTGTGACGCACTGCGGCCGCGACGTCACTCGATCCGTGGTCGATAGCGGATCCATTTTCGTGCTTTCCCGTGTCGAAGTGGTGGGGAGAACTCGGGTTTTCGGTCTTGGGGGTTGGTCCGGATCTGCCAGGGGGTGTGGTGGATGGTTCGGTGGTGGTGCCCGCACAACAGGACGAGGTTGTCGAGGCTGGGTCGTGCCGTGGTCGGCCCAGTGTCGGATGTGGTGGGCGTGGCACATCACTGGTGGTCGGTGTTCGCGACCGTCGGCGCCGACGGCAACATCGTCGGGCTGTTCTGAGCGGTTCGCCCCACAGGCCCCGTCCCTCACATCTCGCAGGCTGTCCCTGCACTTGTCGGGGGTTGCAACGGCCGACAGGTGCAGGGATCCCCGGTCAGCCGGGGATCCCGACGGCCGCGCGCCCCCCACGGGTCAGGCGAGGGACTCCCGGGCTCCCGAGCCTCCTCGACCAGCGGAACTTCCCGCCTCCGGAACCGGCGGAGCATCCCCCGACCTCCTCGACCAGCGGGCGGGACGGACTTTCAGCACTGGCCCCTCCGCTCGGGGCGGGGGAGGCTGGTGGCATGAGGGCGTGGGTGGGGCTCGTCAGCGTGGTGTTGGTGGCCTCGGCCTGCTCGCCCCCTGCCACAGCACCGGGCAGCGGACGCGCGACCCGAGCCGACGCGTCGGCGGCGAGCCTCGAGGTCGGCCGGTCCGCGTGGGTGTCGGTCTCGGTGGCGACGCTGTGGCGCTCACCGACGTCACCACGACCCGTCGACGCTCCGGCTCTGCGCCACCCGGCCGAGATCGGCAGGTGGCTGGCCGGCATGTCCCTGACGCAGCGTCGCGACCTCAACGGTCGCGCCGACACCCAGGCCCTGCTCGGTGACCGCCTGGTCGTCCTGGCGCTTCCCTCCAGCCGGCCGGCGTGGGCGCGCGTCGCCGTACCGTCCCAACCCAGTCCCCTCAACGCCAAGGGCTACCCCGGCTGGGTGCCCAGGCGCCAGCTCGCCGCCACCTCCCCGGCCGCCACCTCCCCGGCCGCCGCCGGCCAGGTCGCCACCGTCCTGAAGCGCACCGCCTGGCTCCTCACCGATGCCGCCGACCCGAGGCGGCTGTTCCCCGTGAGCATGGGCACGATCCTGCCGGTGGTGAGGGTGACGCCGACGTACGTGCGGGTGCGCGCACCTGGTGGTCCGGTACGCCGACTCCTCCGCACAGCGGTCGTCGTGCATGTCACCGGTACGCCGGCGCTGACACCGACCCGCACCAGCATCGTCGCCACGGCCGAGCGCTTCGTCGGGCTGCCCTACCTCTGGGCGGGCGCGTCCGGGTTCGGGGTCGACTGCTCCGGGCTGACCTGGCTCACCTACCGCCTCCACGGCCTCCGGATCCCGCGTGACGCGGCGCCTCAGTCACGCCACGGACAGCGGGTCTCGCCGCCGCGACGCGGAGACCTGCTCTTCTACGCCACGGGCGGCGTGGTCCACCACGTCTCGATGTCCGTCGGGGGCGGCCAGATGGTCCACAGCCCGGCGACCGGCCAGGTCGTCTCGATCGTGGGACTCCGGCCACCCGACGCGGGGGCGCGCCGCTACCTGCCTTAGCCCCGCGCCCGGTGGATGTCGGGCTCGAGGTAGATCACGCGCGCCGTGGGCTCGGCCGCCCGGATGGCTGCCTCCGCGGCGTCGATGTGGGCGGCGACGTCTGCGGCGGTGTCGCTGGGAGGTACGGCGATCTTGGCGGCGACGAGCAGCTCGTCGGGGCCGAGGTGCATGGTCTTGAGGTGGACGATCGAGTCGATCCCCTCGGTGGCGGTCAGCGCCGTCACGATCCGTCTCTCGGCTGCGACCGACGCGGACTCACCGAGCAGCAGGCTCTTGGTCTCGATGGCGAGGACCACCGCGACGGCCACCAGCAGCAGACCGATCAGCGCAGTGCCGACCACGTCGAACCACAGGTTCTGGGTGATCAGCGACAGCCCCACGCCGAGCAGGGCGAAGAACAGCCCGATCAGGGCGGCGAAGTCCTCGAGCAGGATCACCGGCAGCTCGGGCTGCTTCGCGCGGCGGATGAACTCGACGTACGACGCGTCGGCGCGCACGTGGTTGGTCTCCCGGATCGCGGTCCGGAAGGACAGCGACTCCATCACCATCGCCGCCACCAGCACGACCAGCGGCACCCACCACCACTGGCTGTCCAGCAGCGAGTCGGGCGGGTGCCCGTGGGTCGCGTGCAGCTCGTGACCCTTGTGATAGGCCTCGTAGAGGGCGAACAGGCCACCGACCGCGAACAGCACGATGGCGACGATGAACGCGTAGATGTAGCGCTCGCGCCCATAGCCGAACGGGTGCTCCGCCGTCGGGCGCCGGCGTGACTGCCGGCCGCCGAGGAGGAGCAGCACCTGGTTGCCCGAGTCGGCGACGGAGTGGATGGCCTCGGCCAGCATCGAGGACGCGCCGGTCAGGAGGAACGCCAGGAACTTGACCACCGCGATGCCGGCGTTGGCCAGCAGAGCGGCGACGACTGCCCTGGTGCTGCCTTCGGTCGACATGCGCCGCAGGCTACCGAGCGTCCGGTGTCAGTCGTCGACGAGGCCGACGCGGAGGTATTCCGCGCCGTAGCGACCGTTGAGCACCAACGACGCGTAGCGGGCGAGCTCGGTGGCTGCCTCGATGGTCACGACCTCGACGCGTACGCCGTGCTCGGCCGCGGCCGTCTGGAGCCGCTCGCGGTCCTCGCGGACGACGGGGTCGTCGGCGCCGTCGTCGAAGATCAGCAGCATCGGGCGCCGCTCCCCGCCCTCGTCGGCGAACGGGTCGTCGAAGACGTCGCGGGGACGGACCGCCTCGATCAAGGGCAGCAGGTGCTCGGCGTCGCCGGCGATCGCGGACTGGCCGGAGGCCCGGCGGATCGTCTCGGAGACCCGGCGGGCGGCGCGGGCCGCGAGCGACGAGCCGCCCCACACCACCGGGAGGGTGTCGGCCAGCGCGATGCCGAGCATCTTGCCGGGGTTGACGGCGAGGTCGCGGTGGGGCGAGCAGGCGAGGGCTACGTCGTCGAGCGCCTGCGCGACGTCGCCATGGTCGGCGCGGGGGCCGAGACCGACCTGGTCGAGGTACTCGAGCACGACCACGGCCGTGGCGAGCTGGTCGCGGGTGACGGTCGGCACGATGGTCGACCACCGGCCCTCGGCGTGCCGGGCGACCAGGGAGCCGGCCGGGCAGGCGACCACGACCTGGCACCCGCGTCGTACGGCCTCCGCGACGGCGGCCGCGGTGCCGCGGTCGGTGCCGTCGGGGGCGAGCACGACCACGAGGTCGAGACCCCCGGCCCACCCGGGCAGGGCCGGGCCGGGCCAGGCGACGAACGGCACCGGGCACCAGGGCTCGAGGACGGCCCGGAGCAGGCGCGAGTCGGGGCCGGCCGCGACGATGGCGCGCGGCGGGTCGACGTCGCGGGCGGTCGCGACCGCTGCAGCGATACCGGGGGCGGCCTCGACGGCCTCACGACGCACGCGGGCGCCGGCCCCGGCCAGCTCGCGCAGCCGCGGGTCGGCCTGCGCGAGCGCACGCTCGTCGTCGAGGCGGGACTCGTCGAACCAGGAGGCCATGATGATCGCCGATCAGCCCGGGCGCCGGGCCTCGTCGACCAGCAGGACCGGGATGTCGTCGCGCACCGGGTAGGTCAGGCCGCAGGACTGGCACACCAGCTCCTCGGCCGCCGGCTCGAGCTTCCCGTGGCAGTCGGGGCAGACGATGATCGACAGCAGGGTCGGGTCGAGGTTCACGAGGTGCTCCTGATCAGGGTGAGGACGTCGTCGCGGACGCGGGTCATGGTGGCCTCGTCGACGCCCTCGACGTTGAGACGCAGCAGGGGCTCGGTGTTGGACAGGCGGACGTTGAACCACCAGTCGGCGGTGGCCACGGTCAGCCCGTCGAGGCGGTCGGTCTCGGCACCCTCGGTGACGGCGTAGGACGTCTCGACGGCGGCGAGGGCGGCCGCGGCGTCGGAGACCTGGGAGTTCACCTCGCCGCTGAGGACGTAGCGCTCGTAGTCGCCGAAGAGCTCCGACGCCGGGCGGTCGGTCTCGGCCAGCGCCGCCATCGTGTGCAGGGCGGCGAGCATGCCGGAGTCGGCGCGCCAGAAGTCGCGGAAGTAGAAGTGACCGCTGTGCTCACCACCGAACACCGCGTCGGTCTCGGCCATCGTCGCCTTGATGTAGGAGTGGCCCACACGGGTGCGCACCGGGGTGCCGCCGAGCTCGCGCACGAGCTCGGGCACGTAGCGGCTGGTGATCAGGTTGTGGATCACCGAGGCGCCCGGCTCCTTGGTCAGCTCGCGCGCGGCGATCAGGGCGGTCAGGGTCGACGGCGACACCGCGCGACCCTGCTGGTCGACGACGAAGCACCGGTCGGCGTCGCCGTCGAAGGCGAGCCCGAGATCGGCTCGCTCGGCGACGACCCGCTGCTGGAGGTCGACGAGGTTGGCCGGCTCGATCGGGTTGGCCTCGTGATGAGGGAAGGTGCCGTCGAGCTCGAAGTACATCGGCACCAGCTCGACGCCACCGTCGTCGGTGCAGCCGATCCGTTCGAACACCGCCGGCGCCGTCAGCCCGGCCATGCCGTTGCCCGCGTCCACCACCACCTTGAGCCGGCGCCCGGTGACCGGCGCGAGCGACAGCAGGTGAGCGGCGTAGTCGTCGAGGACGTCGCGCTGGGAGATCTCCCCCGGGTCGGCCGCGGGCGCCGGCTCGGGCAGGCTCACCGCGTCGCGGATCTCGTGCAGCCCGGTCTCGGCACCGACCGGCTGCGCACCCGCGCGGCACAGCTTGATCCCGTTGTACTGCGCGGGGTTGTGGCTGGCGGTGAACATCGCGCCCGGCACCCCGAGCCGTCCGGAGGCGAAGTAGAGCTGGTCGGTGGAGGCCAGCCCGATCACGACCACGTCGGCGCCGGCGGCCGCGGCTCCCGCGGCGAAGGCGGCGGCCAGGCCGGGCGAGCTGGGACGCATGTCGTAGCCGACGACGACGGTGCCGGCGCCCACCACCGGCACGAACGCCGAGCCGGTACGACGCGCGAGGGCCTCGTCGAGCTGGTCGGGGACCGTGCCCCGCACGTCGTACGCCTTGAAGACGGCGTGCGCATTGGCGGGATCGGTCGTAGCCACGACGCGAGCCTAACGACCCACCTCGCCGCCGGTCCGGCGGGCGTCAGTCGGAGGTGAGCACCCGCAGGTGGCCGCGGCGGGCGGTCTCGCGCCCGGCCCCGTCGTGCAGGGGCTCCCCCGGCGACCGGGTCGCGGCGACGCTGGGCCGCCCGGCCTCGCGGACGGCGTCGGCCAGCGCGAGCAGGTCGTCCTGGGACGGCGGGATCGTGCTGGGGTCGGGCGCGAGCCGCAGCACCTCCCAGCCGCGCGGCGCCGAGAGCCGCTCGCCGTGCACGTCGCACAGGTCGTAGGAGTGGGGCTCGGCATAGGTGGCGAGCGGGCCCACGACCGCCGTCTGGTCGGCGTAGACATAGGTCAGCGTGGTCACCGCTGGG
This sequence comes from uncultured Actinomycetota bacterium, assembly GCA_963820015.1. Taxonomy (GTDB): domain Bacteria; phylum Actinomycetota; class Actinomycetes; order Propionibacteriales; family Nocardioidaceae; genus Nocardioides. Next base: position 157,569 of record CAWFYO010000001.1, read on the forward strand.
CGCCCACAGGCGGTGCGCGAACAGCGCCGGACCGGACTCACGCGCCGACGGTACCCCCGGAGCGGGCGGCACCCGATGAGGCTCGCTGAGTCGTCTAGGCTCGGCTGCTGTGACTTCCGTGGCGCCGTCGGGTGCGCGACCCGGACCGCGACGACGGGTCCGCGACCGTCGCGGGCGCGGCATGAGGGGGCCGGCGATCACCCCGTCCCTGCCCGGGCGCCCCGAGCTGCCGACGGGAGGGGAGCGGTTCGACGAGCTCGTGCTCGACACCGTCCGCGACATCGACACCCGGTGGCAGGACCGCCTCGGCCTCGTGGAGTACGCCGTCGAGGACACGCCGCAGCTGCCCGACGACTGGGCGCTCGGGACCGTGCCGCTGGCGTCGCTGGTGCGGGGCAAGGCCGGTGAGCCGTCGCGCCTGGTGATCTTCCGGCGCCCGATCGAGCACCGCTGCGAGTCGCGGGCCGACCTCGAGGCGATGGTGCTCACCGTGGTCGTCGAGCAGGTCGCCGAGCTGCTCGGCGTCGACCCCGAGGACGTCGACCCGCGCTACAGCCGCGACGACTGAGCCGCGTCAGTCCTGGCCCGGCCAGATCTGCGGCACCAGCCCCTGGGTGAGCAGCTCGTGCAGCGGCACGACGGTCGCGCCGTCACCGGCCACGAGCACCGCTGCTCGGATCGTCGTGCGCTGGGGGACGACCTCGAGGAACGCCGTGCCGCGCGGCAGGGTCAGGCCGGCGACGCGGCCCTGCTCCAGGGCGACCGTGTCGGCCATCAGCTGCGCGCCGGTCGCGTCGTACGCCGTCACCTCGGCCGCCCCTGCACCGTCGGCGGCGACCTGGAGCGTCGCCGTGGTCGCGCCGCGGTGCTTCTTGCCCTTGCCCGGAACGGTCGGCAGCAGCGTGGCGGCCTCGTGGGTGACCGTAGGGGCCGGCACCGTCAGGACGCGGTCGTTCTTCAGCTGGGTCAGCAGCGAGGCCGTGACCGGGGCATCGGCGGTCACGCCGACCCCGACGGCGCCGTCTGCGAGCGCTTTCGACAGAGCCTTGCTCAGCGGGACCGACACCGTCGCCCCGGGTGGCACCGATACCGGGGCCAGTCCCTTCGGGGTGAACCGGGTGTCGGAGGTGATCACCTGAACCTCCGCGCGCACCACGTCCTGCCCGGGGTTGGCCAGCTGGAGGAAGTGGCTGCCGCGGCCGGGCGGCAGACCGAGCAGGTCGTTGGCGACCGCGGGCTCGAGCTGCCGCGGGAGCCACTCGGCGTACGACTTGTGGGAGGCCAGGTTGGTGTGGCTGTCGAGGACGGCGACCCCCAGGCGGCCGCGGGTGACGACCACGTGGGCCGAGATCGCCAACCGCCGCGGGATGACCGCGCCGAGGTCGAGCGAGATCGTCTTGTGGCCGGGGATGGTCAGGCCGCGCAGCCGCTTGCTGCTGAACTCGTGGTCGCCGAACAGGTCGATCGCGGCGACCGCGGGCCCGCCGTCGGGGTTGGTCAGCTCGATCACGGAGTCGTGGTCGGCGCGGGCGCCGATGCCGGTGAACCACTGGTCGGCCGTCGGCACCGTGCAGTCCATCGCGTTCAGGGGCGCGGTCCCCGACCGGAGGCCTAGCAGCCCGGGCGCGAGGTCGTCGGCGCCCTTCGCGACCTGGGCGGCGGCGCCCTCGAGCGGCGAGAGGGCGTGGGGCGAGACCGGCACCTCGGTGCTGTTCCCGCCCGAGAGCACCACCAGCGAGCCGGAGCCACTGCCGGCGGTCGAGACGGAAGCCTCGGGCGAGCCCTTCTGCGCCGACGGGCAGACGACGGTCGAGGCGGTCAGCCGGGTCAACGACGGAGGACGCGTGGTGGTGCGCACCGAGTCGGTGCGCACCAGCGCCAGCGACCCGATGGTCACCACCGGGAGCACGACGGCCAGCACGGTGACCAGGTCGAGGCGCCGGGTGCGCTGGCGACGGGTCACCTCGGGAGCGCGGACGCGCTTGCCGACGCGGGTCATGCGGCATCCTCCTCCTCGTCGGTACGGCGAGCCCGCAGCGTGGGCAGGCACAGGACGACGACGGTGGCGGTGCCGAGCGCCGACACCACGAGCAGCACGCTGCGCACCCACGACGACGGACCGTCCAGCGCCGTCGGGTCGACCGGGGTCTCGACCTGCCAGGTGCGGGTCGAGAGGCTCTCGGTGCCGGCCTGACCCAGGCCGTCGGTCGCGTCCAGGCCGGCGGCGACGGCGCCGTCCACCGGTGCGGGCAGCACGATGTAGGAGATGCCCGCGGCGGCGAGCCGGTCGACGGTGCCGGCCGTGGGCCGCGAGACCAGCGCCCGCACGTCGTCGGTGAACGCCGCGTCGGGCTCGGAGGCGTACTGGATCTCGCTGCGGCCCAGCGTGTTCCCCGCACCGCGTCGGATCGTGAAGGTCAGCCCCGTCGTGGTGTCGCCGCGGATCACCAGCACCCCGTGGGTGCTGTCGGCCTCGGCCTCGTCGGTCATGAACCGCGGGATCCCGCTGTCCTCGCTGTTGTCCAGGGTGCCGGGACCCTCCACCACGAACCAGCCGAGGCCGATCGCCGGGATGATCGCGGCGACGACGGCCAGGCCCACCAGCAGCACCTGGTGGTGCTCGGCCCGCGAGCGCCGGAGCAGGGTGACCAGACCCTGGGCTCCGAGCATCGCGCCGGTCACGAAGCACCCGTGCAGCACCACGACCATCACGGTGATGCCGGGCCGGACCGAGCCGCCGGGCAGCGGGAGCGCGACCAGTGACAGCAGCAGCGCCGTCACGGCGGCGACCGCCGCGACCAGCCAGGTCACGAGCACCGGGATCCGGGTGGCGCGCGGGATCAGGGCCAGCAGGGCCAGCACGACCAGGAGGGCGCCCAGCCACCACGGGCCGCCGACGCCCTGGCCGAACCGGCCGAGCAGGAGGTCTGAGAAGCCCAGCGAGGGGAACGGCTGCCGCCCCGTCTCCATCAGCAGCAGGGGCCAGGCGCCGTGGATGATCGCGGGCAGCCACCAGGGGGCGAGCAGGACCGGTGCCACCCCCAGCGCTGCGGCCGGCGGGCCCCACACGTCGCGGTCGCGCGGGAGCCGGCGGGTGACGGCGTAGGCGATGACCAGCACCACCAGCGTGAGCACGACCGCGAACACCCACGCCACCGGTGTGAAGGCCGCGAGCAGGGCCAGCAGCAGCCCGGTGCGCCAGCCGGCCCGCCAGCGGCGGTCGCGCTCGGGGTCGGCGAAGCCGAGGGCGGCGTGCGCCAGCCACGGGAGGATCACCGTCGCCGCGACCACGCCGAGGCGGCCGTCGCCGAAGGCTCCCGACGTGACCGAGACCAGGGCATAGGTGACCGCGCCCAGACCGACCAGCCATCGTGGGGAGCCGCCGGGGTCGACCAGTCGGCCGACGACGCGGAGCAGCCGCCACGCGCCCCACAGGGCCAGCGGTACGGCGAGCAGCAGGACCGCGGAGACCGCGGCGGCAGCGCTGCCGCCCAGCAGCCAGCCCAGCAGCGCCATCGGCACGACGTACGGCGGGGCGGGGACGGCGGTGCCGGTGCCCAGCGGGTGCCACGACTCGGTCCAGAGCCGCCAGAGGTCGCTCGCCCGGTCGGGGGCGGGGGCGAGCCCGCCACCGGTCACCGTGCCGAACGCCTCGCGGGCGCCGAACACCGACAGCAGCACCACGAGGGTGATCGCCAGCGCGAGCGGGCTGGTGAAGAAGCGGGCCACCAGACCGGTGTCCTCCGGTGCCTCGTCGTCGTCGACGACCAGCGGACGCCGGATCGGCGCGGGTGCCTCGGCGTCCTTGGCCGCGCGGCGCCGGTCGGCGACGTCCTGTGCCTGGTTGAAGATCGCGGACACGAAGTCGCCGACGAAGTCCAGACCGTGCCGGTAGGGCACCCACCACGCCGCCAGCAGCGGGGCCGCGTCGTGCGAGTCGCCGATCGACCGGCGAGCCTGCCGGGCCCGCCGGATCTCGCCGGGGTTGGTGTAGACCGAGACCAGTGCCGCCAGCTCGTCCCAGGCCTCGCCGGGCGAGCGGACCACGAAGAACCCGAGCATCCGCAGCAGCGTGCCGAAGAAGAGGCGGACCACCTGCCACGGCAGGCGCCGGCCGGGGACGTTGGCCAGCAGCGTGTAGAGGGCGGCCCGGCGCTCCTGGTAGTGGGTGTGCCGCCCGGTCAGCGGCGTACGGCGGATGCCACGGTGGGCGGCCTCGGCGTGGAAGACCACGGCCTGGGGCACCACGACCGTCCGGAACCCGGCCCGCGCGGCCCGCCAGCCGAAGTCCACGTCGTTGCCGAACATCGACAGCTTCGCGTCGAGCCCGCCGAGCTCGTCGAGCACCCGACGCCGGACCAGCATCCCCGCGGTGTTGACCGCGAGCACGTGGTGCGCGTCGTCGTGCTGGCCCTGGTCGTACTCGCCGGGCTCGAGCCCGGTCTCGCGCCGACCTGTGCCGGAGATGGTGACGCCCACCTCGAGCAGTCGCTTGAGCGAGGGCCACTCCCGCAGCTTGGGGCCGAGGAGGTCGGCCTGCGGGTCGGCCGCAGCAGCCGCGAGCAGCCGCGCGAGCGCGTCCGGTGCAGGGTTGGAGTCGTCGTGGAGCAGCCAGACCCACTCGACGGCGGGGTCGATCTGTTCGAGGCCGACCCGCACGGCGTCGGGGTAGGACGTCCGGCCGGAGAGGGTGACGACCTCCTCGAACGCGTCGAGCAGCAGGTCGACGCTGTCGTCCTTGCTCCCGGTGTCGACGGCCACGACCCCCGAGAGGGACGCAGTCTGGGCCTGCAGGCCCTCGATCACGGCCGGAAGCCACCTGGTCCCGTCGTGGCTGACCAGAAGCGCCACGACCGTCGGACTCACGGTCGTTCACCTTAGCGGCGGGCCGAAGCGCCTCCGCATTCGTCGCGGCGGTGACCCGAGTCACCGCGACGCCGGTTTCGAGACCCGCCGCCCGACCCCTCACGTTGTTCGGGTCCGGGCCGGACGCTGCTCAACCCGCGCGCCACTCCCGAGCCCGAGCGAGCTCGGGCTCGGGGCGCTTCACACGGCGCGCTTCTTGAGCTTGCGGCGCTCGCGCTCCGACAGCCCACCCCAGATGCCGAACCGCTCGTCGTTCATCAGGGCGTACTCGAGGCAGTCGCCTCGCACGTCGCAGGTCAGGCAGACCTTCTTGGCCTCCCTGGTCGACCCGCCCTTCTCGGGGAAGAACGCCTCCGGATCGGTCTGTGCGCACAGTGCGCGCTCCTGCCAGCCCGCTTCCTCGGCGTCCGCATCGAGGAGAAACAGTTCCCTCACGGTCCTCGCCCTTTCGACCCTGTGTCTTTCGACCCTGTGTCTTGTCGACACTGTGTCACCGGCTGTCGCCGCTGACCCGCCACCGGCTCGGTCCGGTGGCGCTTGAGCTGCACCCGCTCGGACCCTCATACGGCCCGAAGAACACTGTGGGAATTACACGCCTGTCGTACACCGGAAGTCAAGGTGCGATCTGGTATTGGCATTCTCGCCCGAGCCCGGGTAATCGCGTGTAACATCCCGCGGCCACGCCCCGCAGACGGGGGTCGGTGGGCTCGGCCGGGCCGGTGCGAGAGGCTAGCGCCATGCGAGCCATCACCGTGCTGTCGGGGGGTGTCGGTGGCGCGACGTTCCTGCGCGGCCTCCTCCACGGCCTACGACGCGGGCTGCTGCCCGGCGTGGACGCCGACGCCGAGGTCACCGTCGTCGCCAACACCGCCGACGACATCTGGCTGCACGGCCTCAAGGTCTGCCCCGACCTCGACACCGTCATGTACACCCTCGGCGACGGCATCGACCTCGAGCGCGGATGGGGCCGGCGGGAGGAGACCTGGCACGCCAAGGACGAGCTGGCGGCCTACGGCGTGGAGCCGACATGGTTCGGCCTCGGCGACCGCGATCTGGCCACCCACCTCGTGCGCACCGAGATGCTCGACGCCGGCTATCCGCTCTCCGAGGTGACCGAGGCCCTGTGCCGCCGGTGGCTCAGCCCCACCTATGGCACCAGCGTCCGCCTGCTGCCGATGAGCGACGACCGCGTCGAGACCCACATCGCGATCGCCGACCCCGGCACCCCGAGCGGGCGGCGAGTCGTCCACTTCCAGGAGTACTGGGTGCGCCTGCACGCGGAGGTGCCGGCCGAGGCGGTGCTCGTGGTCGGGCTCGACGACTCCTCCCCCGCGCCGGGCGTCATCGACGCGATCACCGACGCCGACCTGGTGATCGTCCCGCCGAGCAACCCCGTGGTCAGCGTCGGCACGATCCTGGGCGTCCCCCGGGTCCGCGAAGCGCTGGTCGCCACCCGGGCGCCCGTTGTCGGCCTCTCGCCCATCATCGGCGGCACCCACGTGCGGGGGATGGCCCACCAGCTCCTCACCGCGATCGGCGTCGAGGTCTCCGCTGCCGGCGTCGGCCTCCAGTACGGCGCGCGCACCGGTGAGCCGGACGGCGGGGTTCTCGACGGCTGGCTCGTCGACACCACCGATGCGGCCGCCGTCGCGACGGTCGAGGCCACCGGGCTCGCCTGCGCGGCCGTCCCGCTGTGGATGAGCGACCTCGACGCGACTGCGGCGATGGCCGCGGCCGCCGTGTCGCTGGTCGCCGACCGCCCGTGATCACGGTCTGGTCGCCTGAGGGCGTCGGGGAGGTGCGCCAGGGCGACGACCTTGCCGCCCTCCTCCTGTCCGCGCCGGCCGGCGACCTGGCCGACGGCGACGTCGTCTGCGTGACCAGCAAGGTGGTGAGCAAGGCGGAGGGGCAGGTCGTGGCCGGTGACCGGGCCGAGGCGATCGTGCGGGAGACGGTGCGTCTCGTGGCCCGCCGCGGGCCACTCTCGATCGTGGTCAACCGCCTCGGGCTGACCATGGCGGCGGCAGGTGTCGACGCCTCCAACGTCGAGCCGGGCACGATCGTGCTCCTGCCCGACGATCCCGACGCCTCTGCCCGGGCCCTGCGCGCGGCCGTCGCCGACCGCGCCGGCGTCAACGTGGCGGTCGTCGTCACCGACACCGCAGGGCGTCCCTGGCGCGAGGGGCAGACCGACATCGCCGTCGGGGCGGCCGGCCTCCGCGTGCTCGACGACCACGCCGGCCGGACCGACCCCTACGGCAACGTGCTCGCGGTCACCGCGCCGGCGGTCGCCGACGAGATCGCGAGTGCGGCCGAGCTGGCGGCGGGCAAGCTCGGTCGCCGGCCGCTCACGGTCCTGCGCGGCAGGGCCGACCTCGTGCTCCCGGCCGGCGACGACGGCCCCGGCGCTGCCGCGCTGCTCCGCGGACAAGCAGACGACCTGTTCGGGCTCGGCAGCCGCGAGGCGGTGGTGGCGGCACTCGGGGCCCGGCCCGAGCAGCGCACGGCGTACGGCGCACCGGTGCCGGCCGCCGATCTCGCCGACCTGCTCGCCCATCTGCTCGCCGAAGCGACCGTCGACCGGTCCGGCGACGAGGTGAGCGTGACCTCGGAGGAGCCGCGTGCCCTCTGGGCCGCGGAGGTGGCCGCCTGGGCCCACGGGTTCGAGATGGCGGCGCGTGAGCGTCGTCGGGTTCGGTTCCACCCGCTCACTCCGTAGACTCACCGCACCCCGGCCCGGAAGTGAACCCGAGAGCACCCATGCCCAAGTCGTCCAAGACCGCCCGCAGCGAGCGTCAGAAGGTCGTCGAGCAGCTGCGCGCCGAGCAGAAGCGCGCCGAGCGCCGCCGCGGGATGACCATCGTCGTCCTCTGCAGCATCGTGGCGCTGCTCATCGTCGGCGCGGCGGCCTACCAGCCGATCCACGATGCCCTCCAGAAGTCGAAGTACGACGGCACGTCGCTCTCCCGGATCGGTGCCGCGGCCAGCGTCTGCGGGCCGGTGTCGACCAAGAAGGCCAACGGCAACCAGCAGCACCTCGCCGACGGCTCGACGGTCGCCTATCCCCAGTCGCCGCCGGCGTTCGGACCGCACTACATCGACCCGGACGCGATGGCCCGCAAGTTCTACACAGCCGCAGACCGCCCCGCGCTCGGCACCCTCGTGCACAACGAGGAGCACGGCTACACGATCCTCTGGTACGACGACACCGTCGCCAAGAGCGACAGTCAGATGACCCGGATCCGTGCCATCGCCGACAAGTTCTCCGGCACCACCGACCTGCGCCACAAGTTCAAGGCCGTGCCGTGGACCGCCTCCGACGGCACGCCGTTCCCGGACGGTCAGCACATCGCGCTCACCCACTGGTCGGTCGGCGGCGCGACCGACGCGGCCGCCGGGTCGGCCAAGCAGCAGGGCGTCTGGCAGTACTGCTCGAAGGTCTCCGGCGCAGCGGTGGAGGCGTTCACGATCAAGTACCCCTACAGCGACAGCCCCGAGCCCAACGGGATGTAGGGTCGCCGCCCGTGAGCCCGACCGAGCAGCCCCGCCGCGCGTCCATCGTGAGCGGCTACTTCAACCCGCTGCACCCGGGTCACCTCGACCTGTTCGAGGCGGCGCGGGCCCGCACCGGCTACCTCGTGGTGATCGTCAACAACGATCTCCAGCAGGTGCTGAAGAAGGGCAAGGTCATCCAGGGCGAGGACGACCGGGCCCGCATCGTCCGTGCGCTGCGCGTGGTCGACGCGGCCTACGTCGCGGTCGAGGACGGTCCGAGCATGACCGCCTCGCTCGACCTCGTGCGCGCCGACTACCCCGACACCGAGCTGGAGTTCTGCAACGGCGGTGACCGCAAAGACCTCGACGCCCTGCCGCCCGAGGAGGTCGAAGCCGCTGCGCGCAACGACATCGCCCTGGTCTACGGCATCGGTGGCTTCGACAAGGCCGACTCGAGCACCCGCATCAACGCCGAGCTCGGCGTCGACGCCCCCGCCGGCGACGCGTGACGACGTTCGCCCAGGTCCTGGCTCGGCTGCTGGCCACCGACCCCGGCCGCCCGCTGGTCACCTTCTACGACGACGCGACCGGCGAGCGCACCGAGCTCTCGGTCACGACGTACGCCAACTGGGTCGCCAAGACCTCCTCGCTGCTGGCCGACGAGCTCGAGCTCGAGGCGGGTCACCGGCTCCTGGTGGACCTGCCGTCCCATTGGCTCGGCACGGTCGTGCTCGGGGCGGCCTGGACCGTCGGGCTGGAGGTCGTCAGGGACGGCCCGCACGACGCGGTCGTGACCGGGCCCGAGGGGGTCGCGCGCTGGTCTGCGGAGGCAGGCCGGGTGCCAGTGGTGGCCTCCGCGCTGCTGCCGCTCGCCGGCCGGTTCCCCGACGGCGTACCCGCCGGCGTGCACGATCTCGGCATCGAGGTCTGGTCGCAGCCCGACGCCTACGTCGCCTGGCCGGGCGCTGCCGACGACACTCCCGCGGTCGACGGGGTCACCCAGGCCGAGCTGTGGGCGGCCGCTGCGACGAGCAGCCCCGACCCGGGTGGACGGGTGCTCTCCGAGGCCGACCCGACCTCGGCCGAAGGGCTGGCGGCCTTCACCGGCGCTCTGGCCGGCGGCGGCTCGCTGGTGCTGGTGGCCAACGCCGCACCGGAGCGGGTCGACCGGATCGCCGGCGACGAGCGTGTGACGAGGCCCTGACCCGCCGCTCGACGCGTCAGCCGACCAGGTCGTAGCCGGCGAGCCCGTTCCCGAGGTACACCCTGGCTCCGACCCCCGCCGAGGTCCCGGGCAGGGCGTAGAGGCGGCCGGTCCCTTTCAGCCGCACGAGCAGGTCCGGGTGGCCCGCGCCTCGCAGGTTGCTGACCCCGACCAGCCAGTCGTAGGGCGACACGTCCGCCCCGAGCCGGGTGGGACGGCTCATGAAACCGGGCCCGTTGCCGTGGAGGAGGGTGAGGGCCCCGCTCTTGCGCAGCAAGGTGTCGGGCGCACCGTCGCCGTCCCAGCGGCCCACGCCGATCTGGGCACCGGTGCTGACCGAGCCGTACGCCGGGTAGCTGCGCTTGAACCCGACCGTCCCGCGCCCGGGGTAGATCCTCAGGGCACCGGTGCCGGGCTGACCCATCAGGTCGGGGTACCCGTCGCCGGTCATGTCGCCGACCGCGGCGAGGTACCTCACCCCACCGAAGCCGCGGCCGATGACGCCGTAGCGGGTCAGCCGGCCGTGGCCGTTGCCCCGCCAGAGCACCAGGTCGCCCGTGGTCTGCCGGGTGATCACGTCGCCGTAGCCGTCGCGGTCCCAGTCACCCGCGCGCAGGATCCGGGTCGCTCCGGTGAACCTGACGTGGGTGTCGATCGGCTGGCCGAGGTCGAAGGTGCCCGGGTTCACCCAGACCCGCACGGCGTCACCGGAGAGGTCGAGCACGTCGGGGGGCCAGCCGCCGGCGACGTTGCCCACCGCCGGGTCCTTCGCGGAGGCGAAGGCGCGGAAGGGCCCCAGCCGCGGTCCGAACGTGCCGTCGCCCTGTCCGGGCAGGATGAAGGAGTCGCCGGTCGAGCGCTGGCGCACGAAGAGGTCGACCCGCCCGTCGTGGGTGAAGTCCCCGCCGCCTGCGATCACGTCGTACGACGCGAACGAGCCGGGCACCTGGACCCTGGCGGCGAAGCCACCGCTGCCGCTCCCGGCCAGGAACCACAGAGCTCCGGCGGTGTCGCGGGCCAGGAGGTCGGCACGGCCGTCGCCGTTGAGGTCGCCGGGACCGACGATCGTGTCGTAACGGTTCCACGACCCGGCCACCGCGACGTGCCGGAAGCTGCCGTCGGCCCGGCGCAGGAACAGCACCAGGTCGCCGGTCGTGGGGTTGCGGGCGGCGAGATCGTGGCGCCCGTCGCCGTTGAGATCGCCCGGCGCGACGATCTGGTCCTTGCCGGCGAAGCCGGTGATGACGCGGCTCGTGGCCGCGAACCCGCCGGTGGCGGTGCCGGCGCGCAGGGCGAGGTTGCCGTCGGCCCGGCGCAGCAGCAGGTCGCGACGGAGGTCGCCGGTGAGGTCGGGGCTGATGAGGGCCTCCGTCGCGCCCGTGGCTCCGGTGGCGGCGGTGACGGGTCTCGGGAAGTGCAACAGGCCGCCCGTGGGGATCACGAAGGCCTCGCCGTCGCTGTGCCGTCGTACGACGAGGTCCGGGTGCGGGGTCGAGGCGAGGTTGGACTCCAGCTGACGCCCCGACCACCCGCGCTGGGCCGCAGCGGCCAGCTTGCGGATCGTGGGCAGCTGGGCGTAGAGGTACTGGCCCGGGCACAGGGTCGCCGCCGCGTCGCGATGGCCGTTGATGGCCTGGAACCACCGGGTCGTGACGTACTGCCGGGTGGAGCTCGCGTTGACGCCATGCAGCGACAGCTTCCAGGCGTAGAGCGTCGCGTAGGCCTCGATCATCGCCTGGCTCGGGCGGGCGATCTGGTAGTTGCCGATGGCGGAGGCCGCGAAGGAGTCGGCGTTGAAGCCCAGGGTGTGGGCACCGACGACGGCCCGGTCGACGCCGCCGTAGCGCCCCTCCCAGATCCGGCCGAAGCGGTCGATGAGGTAGTTGTAGCCGATGTCGCTCCAGCCCCGGGACTTCACGTGGTAGGCGTAGATGCTGCGCAGGAGCCCGGGCACCTCCGACCGCGTGTAGTCGTTGGCGTTGACCGTGTGGTGGACGAAGCCCGCGTGGACGTCGCCGTAGTGCAGGGAGGCCTTGTCGCGGATGCTCTCGTCGGCACCCCACTGGGCCCGGGAGTAGATCACCGGCTGCGGGGTGAACGTCGCCGCGGCGAGGGCCGCCCTGTCGGACGCGACGGACCCGGTCGTCGCGGCCTGGGCCGACCTCTCGGCTGCCGCCGCTGCGTACACCGAGTCGGCGCCGGTGCCCCCGTCCATCGCGCTGGTGTCGATCGCCGCCCGCTCAGGAGCGGTGGCCGTCGCGTGACCAGGGCTGATCACCGCGAGCCGGAGGTCGGGCGGCAGCGGCCGGACCGTGCTGGCCCGCACCTGTACGTCGTCCACCTTGCCGACGAGCACCGGCTCGGTGCCGGGGCGGGCATGCCGGGCCTCGGCCGAGCCCGGGTCGGGGCCGTGCTCGGGGTCGTAGGGGACGGTCTGCCAGCCGCTCCACACGCCACTGGTGCGGGTGCGCACCGACACGCTCAGGTCGGCCTGCGGGATGGTGTCGCCGTGGGTCCAGGTGAGCCCGATCGTGCCGAAGCCGGTGACCGGCTGCGGGGTCGAGGTCAGCGTGGACCCGCCGCTGCGGGACGCGGTCACCCGCGCCGCCGAGGTCGTCGCCGCGCCGCGCGCCGATGCGCCGCCGGACCCGGTCGACGGGGCCGTCAGCTCGACCTCGCGCACGTGGGCCGGCACCGGCGCGGTCGGCACCCGGGACGGCCGCACTGCCTGGGCGACGTACGCCGCCATCGCGGCCACCGGGCCGCGCGCCGGCGTGGCGCCGGCCCCGCCGGGAGCCGAGCCGACCACGTCGAGCGTCACCACACCGGCCGCCGGCGTGAGCACGGCAAGCACGACGGCCAGGGCCAGCACCTGCTGGCAGGCAGTCACGAAACGCGACCGGTTGGGGGACATGCAGGCTGCTCCAGTGCAGGAGTCGAGTCACACGGGTAGCAGCAATAACACTGGTCACACGGAGGCTCCGCAACCGGTTCTGAGTAACTACAAACCTGTAGTTTCCAGTCGACACGCCGGTGAAGTGGAGAAAGTCACCCGGAACGGGCTCAGATGTCGGCGCCCATGGCGTCGTCCATCGACTCCTCGTCGCTCAGCTCGGGGTCCTCGCTGGTGTCGTCGTCGTAGTGCAGGAACCTGATGCCCTCGTCCGTCGGCCCGTCGAAGGTGAGCCGGCCCTTGTCGAGGACCAGCACCCGGTCGCACATCTTGCGGACGCTGGCCGAGGCGTGGCTGACGTAGAACAGGGTCGTGCCGCTCTCGCGGATCTCCTGCATCTTGGCCAGGCACTTGCGCTTGAACGGCCGGTCGCCGACGGCGAGCACCTCGTCGGCCAAGAAGATGTCGGCGTCGACGTGGATGGCGACGGCGAAGCCGAGCCGGGCGAACATGCCCGACGAGTAGTGCCCCACCGGCGAGTCGAGGAACTTGCCGATGTCGGCGAACTCGACGATGTCGTCGAACTTGCGGCGGGTCTCCTCCTCGGTCATCCCGAGGATCGCGGCGTTGAGGTAGACGTTGTCGCGCCCGCTGAGCTGGGGGTGGAAGCCGGCTCCGGTGGCGATCAGGCCGGCGATCCGGCCGCGGGTGAGCACCTTGCCGGCGTCGGGCTTCATGATGCCGTTGATCATCTTCAGCAGGGTGCTCTTGCCGGAGCCGTTGAGGCCCATCAGGCCGATCGACTCCCCTTGCTGCACGCTGAAGGTGACGTCGTTGACCGCCAGGAACGAGTCGGAGAGGTCCTCCTGGCGCAGCATCGCGACGCTCATCTGCTTCAGCGTGCGGTGGTAGCGCAGGGTGAACGTCTTGGAGACGTTGCGGACCACGATCGACTGGTTCTTGCTCTTCACGCTCATGCGGGGTCCCTGCGGAGGTGGTTCGGGGTCCCCGACGCGACGCGAGCGAAGCGAGTGTCGTGGTGGGGTGTCAGATGCGAGTGAAGCGAGCGGTTTCGTGGGGTGTTCACAGCAGGCGCTCCGGGATCCGGCGCTCGAGGCGGGAGAACCACGACTGGGCGATCACCAGGCACACCACGCTGATCAGCAGCGCCCGCAGGCTGAGCAGGAACAGGTGGGGCGGCAGGTCGACCGCCGCGGTCCGGGCCGGGTGGCTGGTGGCGCCCACCCAGAAGGCGCGCTGGAAGTCGAGCACCGCCTCGGTGATCGGGTTGAGCAGGTACCAGTTCGTATGCCCGTGGAACCGCGCCTTGACCAGCACGTAGGGGTACATCATCGGTACGCCGAACCGCACGAAGTTGCTGAGCACACTGACGGCGTTGGACACGTCTCGCATGAAGACGTTGGCGGCGCTGAAGACCAGGGCGAGCGCCGTACCGAGGACCATGCTGATCAGCAGGCCCATGAAGCCGAGGGCGATGCCCCAGGGGTCGGGGCTCCAGCCGGACAGCCAGGTCGCGATCACCAGGATCACCAGCTGCGGGCCGACGTGGAACAGCGAGACCAGCATCGAGGCCACGGGGAACATCTCCCGTGGCACGGCCATCTTCTGCACCAGGGTGCGGTTGCGCACGATCGACCGGGTGCCGGCGTTCATCGTCTCGGTGAAGAAGTGGACGATGATCAGGCCCGCGAACACGTGGATCGCGAACGCCTCGGTCGACCTCGCCCGGCCGAACAGGATCCCCATCACGAAGTAGTAGATGAAGAACTGCGAGAGCGGGTTGACGTAGGACCAGACCAGGCCGAGCACCGAGCCCTGGTAGCGGGCGGCGATCTCGCGGCGGACCAGCAGCCTGAGGATGTAGCGGTGCTGGAACAGCTCGAGCAGGCCCTGGTCCGACGACGGCGGTCGGAGCGGGGCCTTCACGACCCGGCGCGCGGGCACGCCGGTGGTCATCGGCGCCTCACTGGTCGGCGCCCTCGGTCCACGGACGGAACGTCTCCTCCCACGCCTCGGGCGAGGTGATGTCGCCCAGGGCGGCGCGGTACTCCTCGGCCAGGCGGGGCCACTCGCGGCGGAACCGGTCGTGGATCTCCAGGGTCTTGCGCAGCAGGTCGCGGAACCGCTCGGGGTCGCGACGGTAGAGCGCGGCCGAGGTGCCGTCGTTCATCGAGACCACGGCCGAGTCGTAGCGCGCGAGCCGGTACCAGGTCGCGTCCATCGCGGGCAGCTCGGTCTCGGGGAACTCCCGCGACATCGACCGCACCGGGCGGAGCTGCCGGATGGGGGCGAGCCCGGCGGTCATCAGCTGGGAGAGACGACCGGGGATCTCGGCGTCCTCCTTGCCCCGCTTGGCCGGCTTCTCGCGGCGGACGGGCGGCAGGGAGTCGCGGTCGGCCTGGAGCTGCATGTCGGTGAACTGCTTGGCGAAGGCGTTGACCTCGGCGAGCTTGGTCGCCAGCTGGCCGTGCAGGGCGTAGGGCCCGGCCAGGACGTCCTCGAGGGCGCGGTGGCGCAGCTCGACGGTGGCGTACTGCATCGACACCAGGTGCTTGATCTGGTGGTTCAGCGACTCGCGCACCATCCGCCCGCCCTTGGGGTAGGGCGAGTGGAGCAGGGCCGCGACGAAGCGGTTGCGCTGGTGGAAGTAGGACTGCCAGTCGACGTGGTCGTTCTTGTCGGTCCAGGGGACGTGCCACACCGCGGCTCCCGGGAGGGACACTGTCGGGAAGCCGGCTTCCTTGGCGCGGAGCCCGAACTCGGAGTCGTCCCACTTGAGGAACAGCGGCAGGGACAGGCCGATCTGCTCGAGCACGACGCGCGGGATCAGGCAGCTGAACCAGCCGTTGAAGTCGACGTCGGCCCGCCGGTGGAGCCAGCGCGCGGAGCGCAGGTTGCGGGCGCCGAGGTCCCACTGGGCGTAGCCGTCGAGGCGGGTCTGCCACCAGAACCGCCACGGCTGCACGATCTCGCCGAAGCTGTGCAGCTGGGAGCGGTTGTAGATGTTGAACATGTGGCCGCCCACGATCGTCGGCCGTTTCGCCAGGTCGCCGAAGGTGACCTGGCGAATGATGCCCTCGGGCTCGCACACGACGTCGTCGTCCATCATCAGGGCGTAGGTCGCGGTGCCCTTCCGGACCGACTCGAGCTGACCGCGGGCATAGCCACCGGACCCACCGAGGTTGCCCTGCTCGATCACCCGCAGCAGGTCGCCCAGCGACTTCTCCGCGGCCGGGAAGAACTCGGAGTCGCGCATCAGCTGGGTGCCCTGCTCCATGACCATCACCTGGTCGAGGTAGGGGCGCAGCTCCTCGGTCTCGCCGAGCTGGCCGACCAGCTTGGCGACGTAGTCGGGGCGGTTCATCGTGGTGATCGCGATGTCGACGGTGCCGTGCTCGGCGCGGTCGGCCGGCACCTCGGCGGTCCACTCGGCCGACGCGACGATGACGTCGTCGTCACCGGCCACGACGTCGTACCAGTACCACCCGCCGTCGATGAACGGCTTGAGCGGCAGCTCGAAGGTGAAGCGGACTGCGTGGTCGTCCTCGGCGATCTCCGCGGCGACCCGCTGGGAGTGGCCCTTGGCCATCGACTTGTAGACGATCACCGACGCCCCGGCGCCCTGCACCTCGACGGTGAGGGTGACGTCGTCGACGATCGTCCAACGACGCCAGTAGCTCGCGGGGAAGGCGTTGAAGTAGGTGCCGAACGACAGCCGCTCGCCCGACCGCACCCGGAACGCCGTACGCGACTCGATCTGGTCGGGGTGGATCGCCGCCCCGGTGGAGGTGGACTGGCGGATCGCGGCGTTGTTGAGGTCCTTGGCCGCGCGGTTGCCGCCGATCTCGTGGCGGTCGGCGTCGAGCCGGGCCTCCTCCGGGTCGACGTAGAGGGCCATGACGTCGAAGTCGCGGTCCAGGGGCAGGATCTGCCGCTGGAGCAAGCGGGTCACGGTCTGGCTCATGCGTCCACTCCTCCGCTGGACAGCGCCTCACCGTCGGTGAAGTGCGGCCGCAGCTTGTTGTCGAACATGCTCAGGGCCGAACCGATGGCCATGTGCATGTCGAGGTACTTGTAGGTGCCGAGGCGACCGCCGAAGAGCACCATCGGCTCCTTCTTGGCCAGGTCGCGGTACTTCAGGAGCGTGGCCCGGTCCTCGGCGGTGTTGACCGGGTAGTACGGCTCGTCGTCCTCCAAGGCGTTGCGGCTGTACTCGTGCACGATCACGCTCTTGCCCGGGAGGTAGGTGCGCTCGGGATGGAAGTGCTTGAACTCGAGGATCCGGGTGTAGGGGACGTCCTCGTCGTTGTAGTTGACCACCGAGGTGCCCTGGAAGTCGTCGACGTCGACGACCTCGCGTTCGAGGTCGACCGTGCGCCAGGAGAGCCGGCCCTCGCTGTTGCCGAAGTACTCGTCGACGGGGCCGGTGTAGACGATCGGCACCTGGCCGCGGTAGGCGTCCGCGACGTCGAAGAAGTCGGTGTCGAGCCGCACCTCGATGTGGGGGTGGTCGGCCATCCGGGTCAGCCAGGCGGTGTAGCCGTCGGTGGGCAGGCCCTCGTAGGTGTCGTTGAAGTAGCGGTTGTCGAAGGTGTAGCGGACCGGCAGCCTGGTGATGATGTCGGGGCTGAGCTCCTTGGGGTCGGTCTGCCACTGCTTGGCGGTGTAGCCCTTGACGAACGCCTCGTAGAGCGGCCGGCCGATCAGGCTGATCGCCTTCTCCTCGAGGTTCTCCGCCCGGTCGGTGTCGATCTCGCTGGACTGCTCGGCGATCAGGGCCCGCGCCTCGTCCGGGGTGTGGCTCTTGCCGAAGAACGCGTTGATCAGCGCCAGGTTCATCGGGAACGAGTAGACCTGCCCCTGGTAGCGCGCGAAGACCCGGTGCTGGTAGCCGGTGAACGTCGTGAAGCGGTTGACGTACTCCCACACCCGCTCGTTGGAGGTGTGGAAGAGGTGCGCGCCGTACTTGTGCACCTCGATCCCGGTCTCCGGGTCGACCTCGCTGTAGGCGTTGCCGCCGAGGTGGGGTCGCCGCTCGAGGACGAGGACGCGCAGGTCGAGCTCGCGGGCACACCGTTCGGCAACGGTGAGGCCGAAGAAGCCAGAGCCGACGACGACGAGGTCGGGCTTGGACAAGTCAGGTCTCCTGGTCGGGTCGTGGCCCGCCAGTCTACCGAGCAGGGGTGCCCGAACCGGGAATCGAGCGCATGCCCCGGGCGCTGCGGATGGCGCGGATCACGTTGCCGGCCTCCGCCTTCCCGCCCCGCACGGGGCTCAGCGCGACCACCGCCGCGGCGATGGCGTAGGGCTTCGCGCGCACCAGCGGGTTGGCGCCGTAGCGGAAGTGGATGACGAAGAGGTTGCGGTACATGTAGAACCCCTTCCACGTGTCCAGGGCGTGCTGCTGGTCGAAGTCGAGCTGCCGGACCAGCACCGCGTCGCGCATCGCCCAGATCCGGTAGCCCGCGCGACGGGCCCGCAGGGCGAAGTCGCAGTCGTCGTAGAAGATGAAGAACGACGCGTCGGGCAGCCCCACCGCCGCGACCACCTCGCGCCGCAACAGTGGTCCCTCGAACGCGACGTTGTGGAGCTCCACGCGCTCGGGCATCGCGTGCCGGTCGCCGTACGTCGTCTCGACGCTGGCGCGCTTGGGCCGGATCGCCCACGGGGTGTGCAGGTCGAAGTCGGTGGCCGCCTTCTCGACCAGACGGCCGTGGGTGTTCTCGCGCACCGCCATCACGAAGGGCTCGTCCTGCGCCATCAGCACCTCGAGGCAGTCGGGGGCCGGTACGACGTCGTCGTCCATCAGCCAGATCCGGCCGAACCCCTGCTCGTAGGCCGCCCGCACTCCCGCCCGGAAGCCGCCCGCGCCACCGGTGTTGGTGTCGAGGTGGATGCGCTGGAGACGCAGGCCCCGGTGTGCGTCGAGCACCTCCCGGGTGTGGTCCTCGCTGGCGTTGTCGACCACGATCACCGTGTCGGGCTCGTGGGTCTGGCCGGCCAGGCCGTCGAGGGTGCCGGCGAGCAGGTCGGCGCGGTTGTAGGT
Organism: uncultured Actinomycetota bacterium; assembly: GCA_963820015.1. GTDB lineage: Bacteria > Actinomycetota > Actinomycetes > Propionibacteriales > Nocardioidaceae > Nocardioides. Next base: position 176,094 of record CAWFYO010000001.1, read on the forward strand.
GACGATGACGACGGCGACGGTCTCGCTCATGCCACGAACCTCCGATGGCCCGTGTAGTCGCCCTTCAGGGCCGCCCGCCAGGCCTCGATGCTGAGCCTGATCCGGCCCGGGTCGCGCCGGGTGAAGGAGTAGAACCACAGTGTCTTGGCGACGAACGCCAGGGCGTGCAGGGTTCCGCCGTACTCACGGAGGTTGACCAGGTTGTTGCGGGCCATGCAGTAGTGCTTGAGGTCGCTCGGGGTGTCGTTGTACGTCGTGCGGCCGAACGCCATGGGCGTGCCCAGGTTGCCGACCGAGGGGTGCAGGACGCGCGCGCCGACGACCGTGGCGACGCGGGCGCCGGCGCGCTCGGCGCGGAGGCGGTACTCGTGGTCGTCGCCCCAGATGAAGAACTCCGCCCGCGGCAGGCCGATCCGCTCCACGAGGTCGCGGGTGACCAGCACCCCGTTGAACGGGATGACGATGCCGCGGATCAGACCGTTCTGCGCGGCTGCCTCGACGTCCGCCATCCGGTGGACCACGCGGGCCGAGCCCGGGAGTCGGATCGGGAACACCAACCGGCCGTGGTCGGCCTCGTCCACGACGACCGGGCCCCAGAGGTCGAGGTCGCTCTCGTGCGCGAGGAGGGCAGAGAGACAGTCGGGGTCGGGGAGCCCGTCGTCGTCCATCAGCCAGACCAGGTCGGCCCCGCGCTCGACCGCCCAGTGCAGTCCTTCGTGGAAGCCGCCCGCTCCCCCGGCGTTTTTGTCCAGGGTGCGACTCAGCACCGGCACCCGGCTGGTCGCCGCCTGCTCGCGCAACCAGCCCGCCGTACCGTCGGAGGAGTGGTTGTCGACCACCAGGACCTCGTCGAGCCCCGCCACCTCCGCCAGCGCGGGGATGAGCCGCTGCAGCAGTGCGAGACGGTTGAAGGTGACCACGACAGCAGCGATGCGTCGTACGTCGGTCACGCCCCGACCCTAGACCGGCGCCGCCGCCACGATCGCACCGGCGGCGGCAGCGCGGCCGGGCCGCTGGTTGAGGAGGCGCGCCAGCGCCGTCTCGAAACCAAGGCCCCCGCCCAGCGGTGGTCGCTCAGACGTCGATGGTGAGGTGGACGTCGACGACGTCGCCGAGGGAGAGCTGTTCGGGGCGGCGTACGGCGTCCTTGATCGGTACGACGTAACCGCCGTCCTTGGGCCACAGCGAGGTCGTGAACTCGGTCTCGCCGATCCGGCCGCGGACCGGGATCATCCCCCAGCCGTAGGTCACCGCGGCAGCGGTCTCCAGGATCTGCTCGGCCTCGTCGTCGGGCACCGTTAGGAAGTGGTACGGCGCGGGGCCGCGCCACTCGAACAGCGGCCCTGCGAACTCGAGCTCCATGGGAGCAATGTCAGCACACGGCGCCGAGGTCGCTGGACCGATTGGCGGCGTAGCCCGAGCTCATCGAGCCGATCGACCCGCCCGTGACCGTGCTCGGCGTGCGCCGGTGGTGATGCTGCGCGCCCTTGACGTGGGGCTTCTCCGACGCCGCGATCGTCCGGGCGATGGTGCGCTTCATCTTCGGGATGTCGGGGTGTGCGGTGTCGACCAGCGGCGGCACCATCGACAGGGTCACGATCGGCTGGCTCCTCGCCTTCATCGCCAGCGACATGAAGCGGTCGACCTCGCCGGCCGGGATGTCGGTGGACACCATCGCCGACGACGCCTTGGCGATCTTCTCGAAGTTGGTGAGCACGGTGCGGGGACTGATCTGGTGGAGCATCGCGTTCATGACGCACTTCTGCCGGGCCATCCGCGAGTAGTCGTCGGAGCTGTCGCGCGACCGGGCGAACCAGAGCGTGTCGAAGCCGTTGAGCTTGCGGACACCCGGCTTGATGTAGCCGGTGACGTCGGCGCCGAGGCCCCCCACCGGGATCGGCTGGCGCACGTGGAGGGTGACGCCGCCGACCGCGTCCACGAGACCGCGGAAGCCGGCCAGGTTCACGAACGCCCAGTAGTTGATCTTCAGCCCGGTGATGCCCTCGATCGCCGAGATCGTGGCCACCATGCCGGGGTTCTTCGCGTGCTTGAAGAGCCGCTGGTGGTCGCCCACCCAGGTGTTCACGCCGTTCAGCTCGCAGTTGGGGTAGCCGCAGTTGAAGCCGTGCGGCCAGGCCTTGTGCATCACCGAGCCCCGGGCGAAGGGGAAGTTCGTCATGTTGCGCGGCAGGCCGATCAGCACCGTCTTGCCGGTGTCCGCGTCGATGCTGGCCACCGTCATCGAGTCGGTGCGCAGACCCCAGCGGCCGGCGCCGGAGTCGCCGCCGACCAGCAGCACGTTGAACCGGCCGTCATGGCTGCCGGTGACGTGGTCGCCCGCGAACATCGTGAGGATGAGGCTGCGCTGCACCCCGACCAGATGGGCGCCGAACAGCAGCGCCCCGGCGACGGAGAAGCAGAGGACGCCGTTGAGCCCGACCACCGCGCGGCGGTGCGGGAGCATCAAGGACAGCGGCTGACCGATCCGCCAGGCGTCGAGGAACAACGCAGCCCACCCCACGGCCAGCACCATGAGTGCCAGCCGTACGAACCCCAGGAGCCGGGTGTCGGACATGAAGGAGAAGACGTACTGGTGATGCAGGATGGCCGCCCCCATTGCGGCCACGAACAACAACACCAGCCCCGCCCAGATCCGGGTGGCGATCCGCCCGACCCGCCGGTTGCCGGCGACGAGCTGAGCCGAACCGGGCACGACCAACGTCATCACCATGAGCATCAGCGCTCGGCGGTAACGCACGCGGGCGGCGCGGTCGCCCGCGCTGGCGCGGCCGACGGGGTCGAGCAACCCGGGGGAAGAAGCGGGCAGCCCCATGGGACATGTCCTTCTGTGCTGGGGAAGTAGCCCCGTCAGTATCACCAGTCACACCGGTCACAGTGGGGACCGACGCGCCGAATCGATCCGTTCACCAGCCGGCCGGTAATCTGCCCGACATGTCCGACGACTGGCTGTACGGCGGTCGTCCATCAGGCGGCCGGCACGCCGGCGACCCCTCGGGGCCCGAGCCCCCGCCCGAGCAGGAGCCGGAGCCCGGCATCACGGCCGACGCGACCCGGCCCGTTCCGCGGCAGCCCGGACCGGACGAGACCCGGGTCATGCCGACCCTCCAGCGGCCCCCGAGCCCCGCCGCGAGCCCGGCCGCCCAGACCCCGGCCGCCCAGACCCCGGCCGGCCAGCCCCCGGCTTCCGAGCAGCGCCCTGCCCCGATCCCGCCCCCGCCGGCCGCAAGGACCCCGACGCCGCGAGGCTCCGCCGGCGACCCCGGCTCGGAGACGACAGGTGGCGGAGTCGGCGCCGGGGTACGACGGACCCTGAGCGGGATGCACATCCCACGGTTCCGCTGGCGATGGCTCCTGGTGCTGCTGCTGGCCTGGGTGGTCTACCTCGTCGCGGTGCCGTTCTTCGCCTGGTCGAAGGCCGACAAGGTCGACGCGTTCCCGGCCGGTCAGCGCCCCGCCGACCAGCCCGGCACGACGTACCTCGTCGTCGGCAGCGACTCGCGCAAGGGCCTGACCCCGAAGCAGCGCAAGCAGCTCCACACCGGCAACGCCGCGGGCCAGCGCACGGACACCATCATGCTGATCCACGCCGGGAGCGGCCCGACGCTGACCATGTCGATCCCCCGCGACTCCTCGGTCCCGATCCCCGGCCACGGCACCACCAAGATCAACGCCGCCTTCGCCTACGGCGGGCCGAAGCTGCTGGTGAAGACCATCGAGCAGAACACCGGAATCCACATCGACCACTACGTCGAGATCGGGCTCGGTGGCGTGGTGAACGTCGTCGACGCCGTCGGCGGCATCACCATCTGCCCGACCCACACCATGAACGACAAGCTGGCCAACCTCCACGTCAAGCGCGGCTGCCAGCACGTCGACGGCCGGGTCGCCCTGGCCTACGCCCGCTCCCGCCACGCCGACCCGAAGCTCGGCGACATCGCGCGCGGCGGCCAGCAGCGCGAGGTGATGGCCTCGGTCGGCCACCAGGCGCTCTCGCCCTGGACCTTCATCAACCCGTTCCGCTACTGGAACCTCTGGATGTCGGCCACCGACTCACTGCGGGTCGACCAGGACATGAGCGTGTTCGGGATGGGCCGGTTCGGCTGGGCGATGACCCACTCCAAGCTCAACTGCGTGGTCCCCATCAGCGACCTCTACGTCCACTGGGACCCGACCCGCTCCAAGCGGATGTTCACGCTGATCCGCGAGGACAAGACGTCGGAGATCACCAAGGCGCTGTGCACCAAGTCCGGCCTCCCGCGGTGACTGCCGAGCCCTGACCCTCAGCGCGGCCGCTCGTCGCGGATCCGTCGAGCCTTGCCCTGCGACCGCTCGATGCTCCACGGTGCGACGACCTCGACCCGCGCTGTCACCCCGACCCGGTTCTTGATCCGCTCGGCCAGGGTCGCGGCCAGCGCGGCCGCCGTGCCGGCGTCCACCTCGCCCACCGACTCGACGTTCACGGTCAGCTCGTCGAGGTTGCCCGGCCGGGTGAGCACGCACTGGTAGTGCGGGGCCAGCCCCTCGATACCGAGGATCTGCTCCTCCACCTGGGTCGGGAAGACGTTCACCCCACGCACGATCATCATGTCGTCGGTCCGGCCGGTGACCTTCTGCATCCGCCGGAAGGCGGGGTACGCGGTCCCCGGCAGCAGGCGGGTCAGGTCGCGCGTGCGGTAGCGTACCACCGGCATCGCCTGCTTGGTCAGGCTGGTGAGGACCAGCTCACCCTCCTCCCCGTCCGGCACCGGCTCGAGGCTGAGCGGGTCGACGATCTCCGGCAGGAAGTGGTCCTCCCACACGTGCAGGCCGTCCTGGGTCTCCCCCGACTCCTGGCTGATGCCCGGACCCATCACCTCCGAGAGCCCGTAGATGTCGACCGCGGACAGGTTGGTCCGGGCCTCGACCGCGTGCCGCATCTCGTCGGTCCACGGCTCGGCGCCGAAGATCCCGACCTCGAGGCTGGTGTCCTTCGGATCCACGCCCTGTGCCTCGAGCTCGTCGAGGATGGACAGGAAGTACGACGGCGTCACCATGATCACTCGCGGCTCGAAGTCGAGGATCAGCTGCGCCTGCCGCTCGGTCATCCCCCCACTGACCGGGACCACCGTGCAGCCGAGCCGCTCCGCGCCGTAGTGCGCTCCGAGCCCTCCGGTGAACAGCCCGTAGCCGTAGGCGATGTGCACCACGTCGCCGGGCCGCCCGCCGGCTGCGCGGATCGACCGCGCCATCAGCTCCGCCCAGGTGTCGAGGTCATCGGCGGTGTAGCCGACCACGGTCGGCTTGCCCGTCGTACCGCTGCTGGCGTGGACGCGGCTCACCTGGTCGCGCGGCACCGCGAACATCCCGAACGGGTAGTTGTCCCGCAGGTCGCCCTTGGTCGTGAACGGGAAGCGCGCCAGGTCGGCGAGCGACCCCAGGTCGTCGGGTCGCACGCCCGCCTCGTCGAAGGCCCGCGTGTAGTGCGGCACGCACGCGTAGGCGCACGCCACGGAGTCCCGGAGCCGTTCGAGCTGGAGCGCCTCAAGCTCGGCGCGGTCGAACGGCGGGATCAGACCGGTGTCGGCAGAGTCCATGCACCGAAGGCTAGAGCGCCCGCCGACCGTCCCCCGTCGGCGGGTTCCAGCTGATGGAGGGCTACCGTCCGGCGCTGCCCGAGGAGCTGCGGCCGCGGCCCGGGACGCGTCGGGCGACCGGCCGGGTGACGGTCTGGATCACCGAGGAGGGTCGGGGTGCTCGCGCTCGGCCGGCGGTCGAGCTCTAACGCTGAGGCTCCCCGTCGACCTGGAAGAGCGTGCCCCCGATCTCCTTGCTCCGTCCGACGAAGACGGCGACGACCACGTCGCCCACCATGACCAGCACGTCGTACACCCCGTCGGGGCCCTCGCGGGTCAGCTCGGTGGCCGTGGCGACCAGCCGGTCGCCGAGCTGGGTGGGTCGCCGGAAGCGGATCTCGGCCGAGGCCGCGACGGTGGCGCGGTTGTAGGAGTTGCAGGCCACCGCGAACGCGCTGTCGGCGAGGGTGAAGGTGATGCCGCCGTGCCCGATCCCGTGACCGTTGACCATGTCCTCGCCCAGGATGAGCGACAAGGTGGCCGTGCCCGGACCCACCGCGTCCAGCGACATCCCGAGGGCTCGACTGGCCCGGTCGTCGGCCCACATCGCTTCCGCACTGCGGCGGGCGATCTCCTCGGGCGTCACCCGTCCCACGCTAGCGAGCGTGCTCCTCGGCCGTGTCGGGTGTCGGGTCGAGGAACAGATGTCGCACCTCGGGGAACTGCTCTCGAACCCGGTGCTCGATCTCGTCTGCGGCCAGCTCGATCTCCTCCGCCGACAGATGGTCGGCCAGGTCGACCCGGGCGGCCACCAGCACCTCGTCGGGGGAGAACCGCATGCTCATCAGCTCGAGCACGGAGTCCACGCCCTCGGCGCCGCGGATGGCTTCGGCGATCGCCTCGCGGAGCTCGCGCGGGGCCGCCTTGCCGATCAGGTACTGCTGGTTCTGCCGGCCGAGCCCGTAGGCGACCCCGACGAGCAGCACGGCGATCGCCAGGGAGGCGATGCCGTCGAAGGTCTGGCCGCCCCGCAGGGTGTCGATCGCCAGGCCGGCCGCGGCCAGCAGCAGACCGACCAGGGCGGCGCCGTCCTCCCAGATCACCGCGCGCAGGGCCGGGTCGGCCTCGTGGCGGAGGTGCCGAGCCGCGCCCGACCCCGCCTCGGCGGCGTCGCCCCGCAGCTGGTGGAGACCCTTGAGGAACGACGTCCCCTCGAAGACGAAGGAGATCGCGAGCACCACGAACGCCCACGTCGGCGAGCCCTCCTCGCCGGAGGAGGTGAGTGCCTTGACGCCCTGGTACGCCGAGAAGCCCGCACCGAGGACGAAGATGCCGACGGCGGCCAGGAGGGACCAGAAGTAGCGCTCCATGCCGTAGCCGAAGGGATGCTGGGCGTCGGCGGGCTTCCGGCTGCGCCGCAGCGAGGCCATCAAGAACACCTGGTTCATGGTGTCGCCGACCGAGTGCGCCGCCTCGGACAGCATCGCCGAGGAACCGGACGCCAGCCCGGCCACCAGCTTGGCGACGGCGATCAGCAGGTTGGCGCCACCGGCGACCAGCACGGTGGAGGTCGAGTCGTCGTCCGCCATGCCCCAGGAGTACCCGCTCCGGCGGGTCGCCAATCGTCAGGCGAAGGTGCTGCCCAGCTCGTCACGCAACCGCGCGAGCAGCGCGGACAGCAGCCGCGACACCTGCATCTGGGTGATGCCGAGCACCTCGCCGATCTCGGACTGCGTGCAGCCCTTGAAGAACCGCATCTCCAGCATGATCCGCTCGCGACGGTCGAGGTGGGCCAGCAACGGCTTGAGCGCCACCCGCGCCTCGGCGCTGTCGAAGCCACCGTCGTCGTCGCCGAGCCGGTCGCCGATGCCGGCGCCGTCCTCGTCCAACGGCGAGGAGTCCAGGGAGGTCGGGGCGAAGCAGCCGTTGGCGGCCAGCGCCTCGACGACGAGGTCGAAGTCGAGGTCGAGCCGCTCGGCGATCTCGCTGGGTCGCGGGGCCCGCCCGAGCTCCTGGCACAGGTCGGACTCGACAGCGGTGATGCGCGCCTGGGCCTGCTGCACCGCACGCGGCGGGCGGACCACCCAACCGTGGTCGCGGAAGTAGCGGCGCACCTCGCCGCGGATGGTCGGGACTGCGTAGCTGAGGAAGTCGGTGGCCCGGCTCGGGTCGAAGCCGCGCACCGCCTTGACCAGGCCGAGGAACGCGACCTGCTCGAGGTCGTCGAGGGCGACACCCCGGGCCCGGTAGCGACGGGCCACGTCGACAGCGACCTGCATGTTCAGCTCGACGACACGCTCCTCGTAGCCGCGGCGGCCCTCGTCGTCGGCGTCCTGAGCGAGGTCGAGCAGCAACTGCGTCGCCTCGCGGCGCGGCAACCCGTCGAGGTAGGGGTCGCGGGGGCCGAGCGGGTCCAGGGGAGTCTCCAGCGCGATGGCTGCCACGTTTACTCACCTTCCTTCTGGGGCATGGCGCGGTCGGCACGAGCCCTTCCCGACCGCTCCTTACGGTTTATCAGGATCGGGGCCGGTCGGCCCACACCCCCAAGGGGGGAAGGCCCCGTGGCAGTTCCCCCTGGTCAGACTGCTTGCAGGCGTCCGTCCGCATCCCGGACGACGAGCCCGTCCGAAGCGGCGAGGGCGAGGGCCCGGTCGAAGCGACCGTGCTCCCAGTACGTCGCACCCAGCAGCGCCTGGAGCTCGTCGCGCTGCTGGGGCCCGCGGTCCTCCAGGGCCCGGACGATCTGGCCCATCTCGTGGAAGACCTGGCGGTCGCGGGGACCTTCGGTGCTGGCCTTCGGTGGTGGCATCGGCATGGTGTGTCCTCCTGTGTGTGCTCCGTCAGGCGGTCAGGCGTTCACGTGCTCGGGCTGCTGGCCGGGAGCGTCGGCGTCCTCGGCGGTGAGCGGGCGGGCGATGTCCTCGAGCGACTGGCCCTCGGCGCGCACGCCCAGGAACGCCGCCACGATGCCGCCGGCGATCATCAGGGCCGCGCCGAGGTAGTAGCCCGGCGCGATGCCGGTGATGTCGCCGCTCGCCGACGCCGAGTCGATCAGCTTGCCGAAGAGCAGCGGACCGGTGATGCCACCGACGGCCGTGCCGATCGCGTAGAAGAACGCGATGCACAGCGCGCGGGTCTCCATCGGGAAGACCTCGCTGGCCGTGAGGTAGGCCGAGCTGGCGCCGGCCGAGGCGAAGAAGAAGATCACGCAGCCGAACAGGGTCAGCGTGGTGGCCGTCAGGCTGCCCAGCGTGAAGCCGGCGATGGCGAGCAGGACCCCGGAGATGAGGTAGGTGCCGGTGATCATCTTGACCCGGCCGACGGTGTCGAAGAGCGGGCCGAGCAGCAGGGCGCCGGCGAAGTTGCTGACCGCGAAGACGGCGATGTAGTAGCCGGTCTGGCCCACGCCGAGGAACGTCGAAAGGGAGTCGCCGTAGGTGAAGAAGAAGGCGTTGTAGAGGAACGCCTGGCCGACGAACAGCGAGAAGCACAGCACGGTCCGCTTGGGATACATCGTGAACACCGTCCTGGCGATCAGCGGGATCCCGATCGTGGTGCGCTGACGCACGGTGATGGTGTCGTTCACCCTGGCCAGCTCACGACCGGTCTCGTCGTGCACCTCCTGCTCGATGTCGCGCACGATCTCCTCGCCCTCGTCCTCACGTCCGTGGATGAAGAGCCAGCGCGGGCTCTCGGGCACATGACGCCGCACGAGCAGGATGCCGACGGCGAGGATCGCGCCGAGACCGAAGGCGAGCCGCCAGCCGACGGAGGCGCTGACGACCGTGGGGTCGAGCAGCGGGATCGTCAGCAGGGCGCCGGCCGCGGCGCCGACCCAGAAGGAGCCGTTGATGGCCAGGTCGATGCGGCCGCGGTACTTGGCGGGGATCAGCTCGTCGATCGCGGAGTTGATGGCGGCGTACTCACCGCCGATGGCGGCACCGGTGAGCGCTCGGGCAGCGAAGTACCACGTGGGGTTCATCGAGAACGCCGTGAGCACGGTGGCGAGGATGTAGAAGGCCAGCGTGATCAGGAAGAGCCGCTTGCGGCCGAACCGGTCGGTGAGCTGACCGAAGACCAGGGCGCCGACGCAGGCTCCCGCGACGTACATCGACCCGGCGAGACCGATGTCGGAGCTGCTCATGCCGAGGCCCGTGCTGGCGGGCTTGAGGGCGTCGGACATCGACCCGACGATCGTCACCTCGAGCCCGTCGAGGATCCAGACCGTGCCGAGGCCGATCACGATCATCCAGTGCCACCGGCACCAGGGGAGCCTGTCCAGCCTCGCTGGTATGTCGGTGGTGATCTTGCCGGTCTCGACGCCGCTCGCCATGGGTCCTCCTCAGGTCGGCACAGTGCGCGTCGCCCGTACCCCTACCCGGATGCGCCATGCCCGACACCTGGGAGACGACGGAGCAGCCCGACGGCCGTGAGCACCCTCAGCCGCGGCTGACCACGATCTTCAGCACCTGCCGCACGGTGCCGCGGAGGTTGGTGGCCCGCAAGGTGACCGAGTGGGTGCCGACCGCGGAGGCCTTGGCCCGGCCGGAGATCGTGGCGGTGCCCCTGCCGGCCTTGAACGACAGCCCGGCGGGCAGCCTCCCCTTCACCAGCGTGATCCTCCTCGCCGGACTGCCCGAGGCGCGCACGCGGAAGGTGTGCGACGTGCCGACCACGAACGTCGCGCGGCTCTTCGACGTGAACACCGGCACGGTACCGACCTTGACCGTGCGCGTGGCGGAGACGCTGGCATGCAGGGTGCTGCCGTCCCCGGGAGCGAACGTCGCGGTGAACGGGCGGCTGCCGGCGGCCAGCGCGGTGGTCACGCACCGGGCCTTCCCGGTGACGAGGGCGACGTCCTGGCACAGGACGGTCGTCCCCGAGCGGAACGTGACGGTGCCCGCCGGTGCCTCCAGTCCGGACACTCCGACATCCGGCACCGCGACGGTCGCGTCGAGGGTGACCTCGGCGTGCGGCTTCGCGGTCGTCGGAGCCGCGAGACCGGTGGCGGTCGCGACCATCTCCATCGACCCGGCGTCACAGGCCCCCGCCTGGGATCGCGGCACCCCGCGCAGGTCGGTGGTGCCGGCACACAGCGGCGTCCCGGAGGGACCGTCGGTCGCGCCGGCGGGGATGTAGTCGACGGCCGGGCTCACGTTCAGGATCGCCACGGTCGGCACCGGTCCGCCCCGGTCGGCCAGCACGGTGTCGAGGTCCAGGTCCGGTACGTCGTCCTGGCTGGTACCGGTGAAGCCACAGGTGCCGTCCGAGCTCAGGTTGTAACCGAGGTCGGTGATCGTGCCGTTGCACTCCTGGATGCCGGGCAGGGGCGCGCCTCCGAGCATCGAGCCGAGCACCGACCCGGCGACCGAGACGGTGCCCTGCAGAGAGGCGAGCTCCTGGTGGAAGGTGCTGCGGACCACGGTGACCGAGCCGGAGCCGCCGTTCACGCCGACCAGATTGCCCTGGAACGTCGAGTCACCGACGAAAACGGTGCCGCCCTCGGCGTCGACGGCCTGGAACCCCCACCCGTGGAAGGTGCTGCGCGTGAGCGTGGCGCTGCCACCGGCGACCTCGACGCCACGCGAGTTGTTGGTCGTGACGTCATGGGCGGAGTCGTCGAAGAACGACTGGTCCGCGGTGAACGTGCCTCCGGACATCTTCACTCCGGAGACCTGGGACGAGGCATCGAGGAGCCGGGTCCGCACGAGCGAGACGCTGCCTCCGCTCATCGCGATCTCGCCGATGGGAGTGGGTGTCACGCACCCCGGCTGGCCGCCGTCCTGCACGACCGAGTCGGTCAGCGTCGCCGAACCCGACTCGACCACCAGGTTGCAGCCGGACTGGTCGAGAACGACGTGGTCGGCCGTCACCGTGCCGGCGCCGTCGACGAGCACGTCGATGAAGAGTCCCCCTTGACGCTGAGGTCCGACAGGGCCGTCGTCCCGCCTCCGACCTCGAGCACGACGGTGTCGGGCTCGAGTCGGCGGTGAGCGTCGTACCGCCGGCTCCGGCTCCTGACCCGACGATCGAGACCGACTTGTTCAGGGCCAACGGCCGCAGCTCGCCGTCGAAGGTGCCGGGCCCGACGTGGATGGTGCCGCCGTCGGCCACGACAGCGAGCGCCTTCGGCACCGTCGCGCACTGCGTCGCCTGGGAGCAGTCGGCGGCGTCGGAGCCGGCGGCGGAGACGTAGACGTCGGTCGACCCGGCGGCGTACGAAGGAGCCGCCGGCAGCGCGAACGCGGCGACCGCGGCGAGGCCACCGGTCGCGGCGATGAGGTGGCGGACCGACATGGGCTCCTCCCGAGTCCGCGGCCCGGCGCCGCGGCACCGTGCAGTCTGACGCACGGCTCGTGCGGCTGTCTCCAGGTGTCGGGTAAAGCCTCAGCGGCCGACGGCGCGCTCCAGCTGGGCCTTGCTCATCGACGACCGGCCCTTGATGTTCTTGCGGCGTGCCTCTTCGTAGAGCTGCGCCTTGGTCCGGCCGCCCGACCCGCGGTGCGAGCGCAGACCACCACGGCGTGACGACGAGATGTCATCGACCGAGGAACGGCTGCGCTGGCGGGACTCCCCGCTCCGGGCCCGCTCCTTGTTGACGGTGCGAGCGGCGACCTCCTCGGCCGTGCTCTGGCTGCGCCCGCGCTCCTCGAGCCCTTCCTTGATGTGCTCGTACTGACGCTCGCGCTTGTCGCTCCAACCCTGCTGCGGCATGGCAGCCGACCTCCTGTCTCGTGCGCCCTGTCTCGTGCCCCCTGTCTCGTGCGCCCTGTCTCGTGCGCCCACTCCTCGAGGACGTACCCGCGGCCGACCTTCGGCATGCCGCTGCCCGGCCGGCATGCCGGGTGGCGCGTCGGGTACTGGCCCTGCATGAGTCAGATGGCAGATCACGAGAACGAGCGTCCGGTCGAGATCGAGGGGGTTCCCGCGGGTGAGGAGATCTCCCCGGCCGACGCCGCCGAACGAGTCGACGAGCAGCCTGATGAGCAGAGCAACCGTCGTGACCCCGTCTGGGACGACGAGGAGCAGGACGACTGACCGAGGCCCGACCCGAGGCCGACCCGAGGCACGACCCTAGGCACGAGAGGACAACTCATGACTGACCTGAACGGCAAGACCGTCGCCTTCCTGGTGGCACCCGAGGGGATCGAGCAGGTGGAGCTCACCGAGCCCTGGCAGGCCGTGGAGAAGGCCGGCGGCCGGCCGCTGCTGCTCTCCACCCAGGAGGGCGAGGTGCAGGCGATGGAGCATCTCGACAAGGCCGACACGTTCCCGGTCGACGCCGTGGTCGCCGACGCCGACCCCGCGTCGTACGACGCACTGGTGCTGCCGGGCGGGGTGGCCAACCCCGATGCCCTGCGCATGGACGACGACGCGGTGGCGTTCGTGAAGGCGTTCGTCGGGTCGGACCGCCCGGTGGCGGCCATCTGCCACGCCCCGTGGACGCTGGCCGAGGCCGACGTCGTCCGTGGTCGCCGGATGACCTCGTGGCCGAGCCTGCAGACCGACCTGCGTAACGCAGGGGCCGAATGGGTCGACGAGGAGGTCGTCGTCGACGGCAACCTGGTGACCAGCCGCAACCCCGACGACCTGCCGGCCTTCAACGAGGCGCTGCTCTCGCTGCTCGCTCCGGCCTAGGAAGCGGCGCTAGGTCCGGTAACCGGCCATGGTCTGTGCGGCACGCCGCGCCAGGAGACGCACGAGGTGCCGCTCGGCGTGGTTCTCCGGCCGGCGTGCCGGCGGCACCCGCTCCGGCAGCCTCCGGGCGTGGGCCCCCCGCCGCCGAGCGGTCGGCAGGTGCGCGACCACGTGGGCGCGGACGAACGGCGTGGCGAAGGTCGCGAAGTCGCGATCGCCCCACGGGTCGTAGCGTCGGACCGCCTGCAGGAGACCGTCGAGCGCAGCAGGCTCGACGGCCTCTCGCTCCGACGATGTGAGCTCGAGGGCGTCGGCCACCTCGGCAACGAGGGGAAGGTTGAGGTGCAGGGCGCGGAACTGGAGCGCCCGCCCCTCACCGATGGGCGAGTGCCGGGCCCGGACGATCAGGTCACGGGTGAGCACCCGCCGGGTCTGCTCGGCCCACGCCTCAGGTTCGACGATCTCCATCGCCCTTGCCCCCTCCAGTCGTTGCCGGGGCCCGATCCCCGGTCACCTGGCAGGCGATGCGTACCCCGGAGCCGAGCGCGCAAACGCTCGGCTGAAGGCTCAGGCGCCGAGGGTCCGTCCGAGCAGGGCGCGTAGCTCCCCGAAGGAGCGCTCTGCGCCGGCCTCGTCGTACGTCGAGGTGTCGTTCATGGTGTAGCCGTGCGGCGAGCCGGGGTAGATCTCGTTCGTGGCCGTCAGCCCGGCCTCCGCGAGGGCCTGGCCGAGCCGCTCGACCGCCTCCGGCGTCATCGAGCGGTCCTGGTCGGCGTGCCCGAGGACGAACTCCGCACGGGCTCCCGGCAGCCCGGCGTGCGGGCTGTCGGGGTCGTCGGTCACGAGTCCACCGCCGTGGAAGCACGCCGCCGCCACGACCCCCGGGTCGAGGTTGGCGGCCCGCATCGCCAGGCGCGCGCCCATGCAGTACCCGACGACGCCGACCTCGTCGCCGGTGCATTGCTCGCGCAGGGCGGCCAGGTAGTGCGGGATGTCGCTCCTCATGGCGCCAGGGGTAAGAGCGCCCAGACGGGGGCCGACCTGCTCGAAGAACGCCTCGCGGGCACCGGGCGCGGTCAGGTCGCCGTCCGGCGAGGTCTCCTCGGCAGTGCCCGAGCGGTAGAGGGTGTTCGGCGCCAGCACGGTGTAACCCGCCCCAGCGATCCGGTCGGCCATCTGCGCGATCTGCGGCCGCAGCCCGATCGCGTCGATGAAGAACAGGACGCCCGGGCCGGATCCGGTCAGGTAGGCCTCCGCGGTGCCGTCGGGCAGCGCGATCTCGATGAGGTTCACGGCGCCGAGGCTAGCCCCGGGCTCGACGGGGCGCGGTGGCGCGGTCAGGTTCCCGACAGGCGGCGACACCGACGATGGAGTGACCGCTCCTCGGCCTGACGGCCCTGCCCACGGAAGGCGCCCGTGCCCCACCTCAGCTGGCTCGAGGCCGCCGTCGTCGGGCTCCTCCAAGGCGTCTCTGAGCTGTTCCCGCTCTCCAGCCTCGGACACAGCGTGCTGCTGCCGGCGGTGCTCGGCGGCGCCTGGGCGCGAGACCTGAACGTCGCCGCCCCCGAGTCGCCCTACCTCGCCTTCATCGTCGGCACCCACGTCGCCACCGCGGTCGCGCTGCTGGTCTTCTACCGGCGCGACTGGGCGCGGTTGGTCCGAGCCTTCTTCACCAGCTTCCGGCACCGCGGCACGGCCAGTCCCGACGAGCGCCTGATCTGGCAGCTGGTCGTGGCCACGATCCCGGTCGGCCTGGTCGGCATGCTGTTCGAGCACTGGCTACGCACCACGCTCGGCCGTCCCGTGCCCGCTGCCTGGTTCCTGATCGTGAACGGCCTGATCCTGCTCGGCATCGAGTGGTGGGTCGCGCGACATCCGGACGCCGAGACGGTGCCCGTGGAGACCACGCCCGACGGGGTCGCCGCCGGCATCGCGGCCGACGCACGCCTGTCGCGAATGTCGTTCGGACGGGCCTTGGCGATCGGCACCTTCCAGATCGCCGCCCTTGCTCCCGGCATCTCCCGTTCGGGCATCACCACCGCGGCCGGCATGCGGGCCGGGCTGCGTCGTGAGGACGCGCTCCGCTATGCGTTCCTGCTGTCCACACCGGTGATCCTCGCGGCCGGCGTGCTGAAGCTCCCCGACCTCTTCGGTCCGCTCGGCGACGGCATCCGTCCGCAGGCGCTGTTCGGGTCGGTCCTGGCCGGGTTGGGCGCCTACGTCGCAGTGCGCTGGCTGACCCGCTGGGTGCACACCAACACGCTGCGGCCCTTCGGCTGGTACTGCGTCCTGGCCGGGGCAGGCTGCCTGGTCCTCTTCGCCGTCCGCTGACCCGGCGCACCGGCTCGCGGCTGACGGGCGCGTCGTAGGCACGATAGGTTGCTCCCACGCCGCTGAACTTCGATGTATCAGGCCGCTCGGGCGCGCCTCCTCGGGGGATGTGATGACCATGCATGGCGCACCGGGGGGTCCGACCTCCTCGGGGCTGTACGACGCTGCCACGGAAGCGTTCCGGCGCTGGCGTGACGGTGACGAGTCAGCCCTCGACGACCTGGTCCGGGTGATGAGCCCGGTGCTGTGGCACGTCGTACGCGCGACCGGCCTCGACAAGGAGACCGCGGAAGACGTCGTCCAGAACACCTGGCTGACGCTGGTGCGCTCGGCCGAGTCGGTCCGCGACGCCCAGGCGATCACCCGCTGGCTCTGCACCGCCGCACGCCGCGAGGCCTGGCGGGTGAGCAAGGCCGGCACCCGCACCCGCCCGGTCGAGGACGAGGTGCTCGACGCGCGGATGCCGGCGCAGGTCTCACCGGAATCCGCAGTCGTCACCGACGACGAGAACAACCGCCTGTGGCATGCCCTCGGGCGGCTTCCCGAGCGTTGCCAGAAGCTGCTGCGGATCGTGGCCTGGGAGCCGCGGCCGGACTACTCGGCGGTCGCCGAGACCATGCAGATGCCCATCGGCAGCATCGGCCCGACGCGCCGGCGCTGCCTCGACAAGCTCCGCGTCGAGCTCGGAGGTGTGTCATGAAGCTCTCGGACGAGGACCTCCTGGAGGCGGTCGCGTCTCTGTACGCCGCGTTCGACCCGGCGCCCGACGACCTGGCCGACGGCGTGCTCGCCCGGCTCGCGGTCGAGGACCTCGAGTCGGAGTACGAGCTGCTGACCCTGGTCGAGCGGGTCGACCTGGCGGCCGGCACCCGGTCCGGTACGGACACGACCACCGACGGCGACGACGCGACGGTGGCCCTGGAGTTCGCCGGCACGTCCTATCGCGTGCTCGTGCGCATCTCGACCGTCGACGGCCACCGCCGCCTCGACGGCTGGGTGGTGCCCGCCGTACCGCTGCACATCCTGGTCGGCCCTCCCGGCGAAGGCCTCGCGCACCTGCGCCAGGGCGTCGATGCCGACGACGACGGCCGCTTCGAGTTCCCGACCCCGATGACCGGTGAGGTCCGGCTGTGGCTCGTGCCGCAGCTCGCCGACCCGGCCGCCGCGCCCCCGCCGTTCGTCACCCCGCCGTTCCTGATCTAGGAGAGCATCCCCTCGTGACCACGCCGCCCAGCAAGAACGACAACGAGTCCCGTCGCCCCCAGCAGCCCTCGGCTCAACGAGAGCCGCTCGCGCCTCCGCGTCACGTGCTGCAGCAGGTGAACGGCCGCGTGCTCGACCCCGGGACCGCCTTGATGGTCAAGGGGGTCACCCCGCGGTCGACGGTGTACGTCGGGCCGCGGATCACCATCTCCCGAAGCAGCGACGTCCCGCGCGTGATCGAGCAGCTGCGCGAGCTGGCAGACGACCTCGGATGGGATCTCGACACCTCTCATGCCGAACGTGAGATCGCCTCACACCGCAAGCAGCTCGGCTTGGTCCGGGTCCAGCTCGAGGTCAAGGACCAAAAGGCTTCGCTCGCCCCGGACGGCTGGGTCCTGCTCCAGCAGGCCCGCGCTCGGTTCGGGCTGGAGGCCATGCGGGGCGTGGGTCTCGACCACGTGGTCGAGATCAAGCCGGTCGACCCCAACCCGTTCCACGACGGCAACCCGTTCCACGACGGCAACCCGTTCCACGACGGCAATCCGTTCGGTGGCGCGCTGTCGGCGGCGATCGCCCAGTACGCCTACGCCGGGACCGGAGGCCGGCAGCCGATCGCCTACGTCGGCCCCGCCCCGCGCCGGCGGCCCGACTCCGACTTCACCACCCACCGGCGCCCCGTCGTGGCCACCCTCGACACCGGGTGCGGCGAGCACCCGTGGCTCGACCATGTGGTCCACCACGACGTCAGGCTGGATGGCCTGCCCATCGGGTACGTCGACGGCCAGACCGACCCTGAGCAGTGGCCAGACCAGTCGGGGCCGCTGGACGGCGGCATCGACGAGCTGAGCGGCCACGGCACGTTCCTGGCCGGGCTCATCCACCAGGCCTGCCCCGACGCCGAGATCGTGGCCTGGCGGATCATGTCCTCCGAGGGACCGATCGTCGAGAGCGACCTGGTGGACGCCCTGTCCGACATCGCCGAGGTGGCCCGCCGCTACCGCGACGGCGAGCCCGGCGGGCACCCGGTCGACGTCCTCAACCTGTCGATGGGCTACTACCACGAGACGCCCGAGGACGAGCTCTTCGACCCGACGATGCTGGACATCATCCAGCTCATGGGTGAGTGCGGCGTCGTGGTGGTCTGCTCGGCCGGCAACGACGCGACCGCGCGACCGATGTTCCCGGCCGCGTTCACACCGTGGCTCGACGGCCAGGGCCTGACCCATCCGCAGGCAGACATCGTGCCGATCGTGAGCGTGGCGGCCCTCAACCCCAACTTGACTGACGCGCTCTTCTCCAACACCGGTCCCTGGGTGCGAGCCCGCGCCCAAGGCGCGGCCGTCCTCAGCACGACTCCACAGTTCCAGGGCGGCTTGGAACCGACCGCCCGGACCGAGGCCTACCAGCACCGCCGTGAGTCGATCGACCCCGACGACTACACCGGGAGGTTCGCGGTCTGGAGCGGGACGTCCTTCTCGGCACCGCTGTTCGCCGGGAGAGTGGCCCAGGCTCTCGGCGCGATCGCGGCCGACCCTGCGGGCGACACACGGGTGGATGCGGTGGCACGAGCCTGGACCGCGGTGGAAGCCCTGACCGACCTCGCGCCATGATGAGGGGTGCCTGACCCCGCCCGGCTCCACTCTCGCGCGCTCGTGGCGCATCGCGCGGGGCGCTACGCCGAGGCAGGGCGGCTCTTGCGTGCCGCAAGGGACGCACGCGATCTCGACCCGGATCTCGCCGGTCGCATCGAGCTCGCGCTCGCCTACGTGGAGGCGGAGACCGGGCAGCAGGCCGCTGGGCTGGCCCGCTGCCAGACGGCGCTCGCCCTGGACGGCATCACCGACGTCACCCGTGGCCTGATCTGGTCCCAGCTGGCGCTGCTGCACATGCGCGCGGGCGACGGCGAGACCGCCATGGCCGAGTTCGGTCAGGCCATCGAGCTCCTCCAGGGCCACACCGAGCACCACGGCCGCGCCCTGCTCAACCAGGGCAGCCTGCGTCTCAGCTCGGCCGATGCGGCCGGTGCCGCCCGTGACCTGACCGTCGCCCGTGACGAGCTGCTCGAGGCCGGCGCAGCGGTCCCGGCGGCGAAGGCGGAGCACAACCTCGGCTACGCCCGGCTGCTCAGCGGAAACCTCGTCGACGCCCTCGCCGCCATGGAGGCGGCCGCGCTGGTGCTGGCACCCCTGTCAGCGGTCTCGCGCGCGCAGTGCGAGCAGGACCGGGCGGAGGTCCTCCTGGCCGCCGGGCGCCCGCGCGAGGCCGCGCGAGCGCTGCGCACCGCGGCCGATGCCTACGGGCGGCAGCGGTTGCGCCGCTTCCAGGCCGAGTGCGAGTACGTCCTGGCCCGCACCCTCCTCCGTGAGGACCCGCGGGAGGCGCGGGTGGTGGCGCGGCGTTCGGCGCGGCGGTTCGCGGCGCACGGCGCCCCGGCCTGGGCCGACCGGGCGGAGGCGCTGGCCATCGCCGCGTCGATCCGGACCGGCGTACGAGCGCCGTCCGTGCTGACCCGGGGCGACGAGCTCGAGTCCTCGCTGCGTGCCGAGGGGCTCGACGGCGAGGCCGACCAGCTGGCGCTGATCGCCGCCCGTCTGGTGCTGCGCCGGGGCGACCTGGACGACGCCGAGCAGCGGCTGGCGCGGGTGCGGCTGGGCAAGGACGCACCGATCCCGCTGCGCCTCCTCCGCCAGGAGGTCCGGGCCGACCTGGCGACCGCGCGGCACCAGCGCGCCCAGGCGCGGCGTGAGATCACCCGCGGGCTGACCGCCCTGCACCGCTGGCAGTCGTCGTTCGGGAGCCTCGACCTCCAGAGCACGCTGGTCGGGCACGGCCGCGGCCTGGCCACCCGAGGGCTCAATTCCGCGCTGGACGACGGGCGGCCCGAGCTGGTCTACGAGTGGTCGGAGCGGGCCCGGGCCCTGGTCGGCCGGGTGACACCGGTGCGGCCGCCGCGCGACGAGGAGATCGCCGCCGACCTGGCTGCGCTGCGCCAGCTCGCCCCCGGCGACCGACGGCGTGGCGAGCTGGCCGACCGCATCGCCCGGCACAGCTGGGCCGCGCCCGGCGGCGGCGAGGTGGGCGACCCGGCCCCGCTCGACGAGCTGAAGGCCGGGCTGGGCGAAGGGGCCGCGCTGGTGGCCTACGTCGCAGCCCCGCGGCGGTTGGCCGGCCTCGTCGTCACCGACACCGACGCGACCGTGGTCGACCTCGGTGACGTCTCGGCCCTCCGCAACCGGCTCGACGCGGTCTCGGCAGACCTCGACATGGCGGCCTCTCGCAGTGAGGGCCCGATGGCCGGCGCGATCCGGGCCAGCCTCCACCGCAGCCTCGACCAGGTCGCGCGACACCTGGTCGAGCCCCTGCTCCCACTCGTCGGCGACCGGCGACTGGTGCTGACCCCCGCCGGCAGCCTTGCCGGTACGCCGTGGACCCTGCTGCCCGGCTTCGTCGGCCGGCCCCTCACCATCCCGTCGTCGGCCACCCACTGGCTCCGGCACGGCGACGGCTCCCCCTACGTACGGCTCGGCCTGGTGGCCGGTCCCCGCGTCGACCGGGCCGCCGAGGAGGTACAGCGCGCCGCGCAGGCCTGGGCCGGTGCGGGCGGCGAGCCCGAGGTGCTGCTCGGGACCGAGGCGTCGGCCGACCGGGTCGCCGCCCTCGCCGAACGCGTCGACGTGCTCCACCTCGCCGGCCACGGCCGCCACTCCGGCGAGAACCCGCTCTTCTCCGCCGTCGAGCTCGCCGACGGGCCGTGGTTCGGCTACGACATCGACTCGCTGGCCCAGACCCCTTCGACCGTGGTGCTGTCGGCCTGTGAACTCGGGCGGGTCTCGGTGCGTTCCGGCGAGGAGGCGGTCGGGATGACGGCCGCCTGGCTCCACGCCGGCGTCCACCACGTGCTGTCCTCCCCCGCGCTGGTCGCCGACGAGGTGGCCTGCGAGGCGCTGGCCCGCTGGCACGGTCTGGTCGCCGCCGGCGCCGCCCCCGCCGAGGCCCTGGCCACCGTCGGCGAGGAGCTCCGCAGCGGCCCGCCGTTGCCGTTCCTGTGTTTCGGCCGCGGCTGGTGAAAGAGTCGGTACGCCGCGTATCAGCGCCCGCCCGGCCGACTCCTAGGTGGTCAGAGACCAGGCGCTGATCGGGGGACAGCGTGCTGCGTCCACAGGGAGCCGGTCACGGCGATGGCCGGGTCGCGGGAGCACCGGGGGGATGCTCAGGCGGCCCGGCTTCTCTGTGTGCCACGTCGGCTGCAACGACGCCCTCTCGGCGTCGCTCCGGCCCGGGCTCAGCCCCGGGCGGCGTCGATGAGGCGCTGGACGTAGGGCGTCCACCACCCGTCGTACCGCTGCTGGAGCTGCGGGATGCGCCAGTCGCTGCCCTCCACCATCTGCCGGCACCGGTAGCTGGCGCAGTGGCAGCGCAGGAACCACTCCTCGTCGACGATGCTCATCGCGTAGTCGACCAGCAGCTCGCTGCCCGCCGCGACGTCCGCCCGCGTGGCCAGGGTGTAGGCGTCGACCCAGCCCAGGTGGGGGTCGCACGCGTGGTTGACGAAGCGGTTGAGGTTGCCCGGTGCGAGCACCAGGTGCACGTCGTCGTCGACGGTCACCGCGTCGAGCTCACCGTCCGCCGCCTCGGGCATCGACCGCAGGGTGGCGCTGTCGACGAGGCGGCCGCCGAGCCGCGACACGACCGTGTCGGCCGGCAGGTCCACGGTCGTGACCAGGCCGCGTCCGGCCACCGTGCTCGGGCGCACCTCGACGTCGGGGTGGAGCCAGCACTCGGGTCCGGGCTCGGCCGCGTACTCAGCCACGGAGCGCCTCGCCCAGCCCGGCGAGCAGGCGGTCGACGTCGTCGTCGTCGGTGTAGGGCGCGAGCCCCATCCGCAACGCCCCCTCGGGCCCGAGGCCCAGCCGGCGCGCAGCCTCGTAGGCGTAGAAGGAGCCCGCGGGGGCGTTGACGTTGCGGGCCGCGAGCACGTCTCGGACGTCGCGCACGTCGCGGTCGGCGAAGGTCGCCAGCAGGGTCGGCGTACGGCGAGCCGCACGCGAGTGGAGGGTCACGCCCGGGAGCGCGTCGAGACCCTCCTCGATCCGGATCCGGAGCCGCTCCTCGTGAGCGTGCAGGGCCTTCATCGAGGTCGTCAGCCGGGCGCGCCGACTCTCTTCCGGACGGCCTCCCGCGACCAGCCCGGCGAGGAAGTCCACGGCGGCCGCCGTGCCGGCGAGGAGCTCGTAGGGCAGGGTGCCGAGCTCGAACCGCTCGGGCACCTGGTCGCTGGCCGGCATCAGCTTGTCGGGACGGAGCGTCTCGAGCAGCTCGGGCCGGGCGGACAGCACGCCGCAGTGGGGTCCGAGGAACTTGTAGGGCGAGCAGGCGTAGAAGTCGGCCCCCAGCGCGGTCACGTCGACCAGGTCGTGGGCCGCGTGGTGCACCCCGTCGACGTAGACCAGGGCACCCGCCGTGTGCGTCAGGTCGGCGATGGCCCGTACGTCGGGCATCGTGCCGAGCAGGTTGGACGCCGCCGTCACCGCGACCAGCCGCGTGCGGTCGGTGACCGCCTCGGCGAGCCCCGCGACGTCGAGCTCGGCGGTCTCCGGATCGAAGTCGACCCAGCGCACCGTGGCTCCTGCCCGCTCGGCCGCGATCACCCACGACCGCACGTTGGAGTCGTGGTCGAGCCGGGTCACCACGACCTCGTCACCCGGGGCCCAGCCCTGGGCGAGGGTCCGGGCCAGGTCCATGGTCAGCTGGGTCATCGAGCGCCCGAAGACGATGCCGCGCGGATCGGCCGCCAGCAGGTCGGCCATCGCCGCGCGGCCCGCGGTCACGGCGGCCTCGGCGTTCCGCTCCGCCGGCGTGACGTCGCCCTGGTTGGCCAGCGGTCCGGTGAGCAGGTCGTAGACCGCCTGCGCGACCACATCGGGGGTCTGCGACCCGCCCGGGCCGTCGAAGTGCGCGGCCCCGAGCCCCTCGCCCGAGCGCAGCTGGGGGAAGTGCGCGCGGACCCGCGCCACGTCGTACGCCGTCTCGCTCATCCGGCCATTGTGCTTCCCCCGCTTCGGTGGAGCGCACCGGGGCCGCCACGGCCGCTCCGGAGCCTCCTGGTGGAGGGGAAACCACGCCGGAGCGGACAGAACTGCCACGCGGTGGGGAACGATGCGCTAGAGTGAACGCCAGGTGAACAGAACGTGAATGTGAAGGAGACTGCCATGCGCGACGACCACCGCGCCACGCTGGTCCAGCGCTGGATCGTCGTCGTCGACGACAGCGGCCGTGAGCACCTCGAGGCGCGCTGGATGCTCGAGGCGCCCGTCCTCGACGGGCTCCCGCTGGTTGCTGCCTGAGTCCTGCTGCCTGAGTCGGATCTCGGCCGCGGCGCACCCGGGCACCTGACGCGTCCCCGGGTACTGGCGTGAACCTGACACCGTCGTAAACCCGCCGTCACCTCCCTGGCGCGACGCCGTCGGCGTTGGGAGGGTGGAGCCGCAGCGCAGCGGACTGCAGGCCACCCCCCAGGCCTGCAGCCTGCTCCGCCTGGGCTGTGTCAGCGGCGGCAACAGCGGCCAGGCGGCGACCGGAGGGCCACGGGGCACTCCGTCTCCTGGATCCTCCTCCGGTCCCCGGTCGGCGCTCCCCTAGGGCTCCCTTGGGGAGCCCTCGAGGCGCAGCCGGCGGACCGTCAGGAAGGGCCTTCGGTGCTCATGGTCGCGGCCAGCTTCCGCTTGGAGTGGTCGCGGACGACGAGGTAGACCAGCACCCCGACCAATGGCACCAGGATCAGCAGCACCGCCCAGAACGCCTTGGCCCAACCACTGAGGGTGCTGTCGGCGAAGAGGTCGACGAACACCAGGACCCAGACCGTGATGGCCCCGATCATGATGAAGATCCAGAAGCTCCAGGCCAGGACGCTCCCGAAGTGGGTCGTGATGTTGTCCAACGTGCTCAGCCCCTCGTGTCGTGGCGCAGGCGAACGCGCCGGAGGCATCCTGCCCACAAGACGCGACGCGCGTCCTCACCCTCCGCAGGTGACCTCCACGCGACGATCCGAGGTGCCTCCTAGAGCTCCGACTGCACCCCGGCCAGCAGCTGGCGGGCCATCACGATCCGCTGCACCTGGTTGGTGCCCTCGTAGATCTGGGTGATCTTGGCGTCGCGCATCATCCGCTCGACGGGGTAGTCGCGGGTGTAGCCGTAGCCGCCGAGCACCTGGACGGCGTTGGTGGTGACCTCCATGGCGACGTCGGAGGCGAAGCACTTGGCGGCGGCGCCGAAGAACGTCAGGTCGGAGTCACCGCGCTCGGAGCGGCCCGCGGCGGCGTAGGTCAGCTGCCGGGCGGCCTCGACCTTCATGCCCATGTCGGCGAGCAGGAACTGCAGCCCCTGGAACTCGCTGATGGACTTGCCGAACTGCCGGCGCTCGTGGGCGTAGTCCAGGGCGAAGTCGAGCGCGCCCTGGGCGACGCCGACGGCCTGGGCGGCGATCGTGATCCGGGTGTGGTCGAGGGTGCGCATGGCGGTCTCGAAGCCGGTGCCCTCGGCGCCGATCATCCTCGTCGCCGGGATCCGGACGTGGTCGAGGTAGACCTCGCGGGTCGGGCTGCCCTTGATGCCGAGCTTCTTCTCCTTGGCCCCGAAGGTGACCCCCGGGTCGGACTTCTCGACCACGAACGCCGAGATGCCGCGGCCACGGGACCCTCCGACCAGCTCGGGGTCGGTCACGGCCATCACCGTGTAGAACTCGCTGACCCCGGCGTTGGTGATCCACCGCTTCACGCCGTCGAGGACCCACTCGTCGCCGTCGCGCACCGCTCGGGTCTTCATCGCCACCGCGTCGGAGCCGGCCTCGGGCTCGGACAGGCAGTAGGAGAAGCCACCCTCGCCGGCCGCGAGCTTGGTCAGGTAGTGCCGCTTGAGCTCCTCGGAGCCGGCGATCATCAGCGGCAGCGACCCGAGCTTGTTGACCGCGGGGATCAGGCTCGAGCTCATGCAGACCCGAGCGACCTCCTCGATCACGAGCACGGTGGCGAGGGCGTCGGCACCCGCGCCGCCGTAGGCCTCGGGGACGTGCGGCGCGTGGAAGTCGGCCTGCTGGAGCGCCTTCGCCGCCTCCTCGGGGTAGCGGCTCTCCTCGTCGACCTCGGCGGCGTAGGGCGCGACCTTGGCCTCGCAGAGATCGCGGACAGCCTCGCGGATCGCCCGGTGCTCCTCGGAGAGCGCGAACAGGGGGAAGTCGTTGCTCATGGGGCGGAGTCTACGGACGGGTAACCGGCCACAGGCCCGCTGCCGGTAGGGGATTCCCCACACCGCCTAGGCTGGCCGCATGTCCGACAGCAGGGGTGACTGGCAGCGCACGGAGTGGGTCGACCTGATGCTCGACGAGCTCGAGACCTGGGCGGTCGTGGGGCTGTCCGGCGACCCCGGCCGCACGGCGTACTCCATCGCAGGGCTGCTCCAGCGGCACGGCAAGCGGATCGTGCCGATCCACCCGCGGTTCGCCGAGGAGCCCGAGGCCGAGGTGCTCGGCGAGCGGGGCTACCCGACTCTGGCCGACGTGCCGTTCGCGATCGACGTGGTCGACGTGTTCCGGCGCTCGGAGGCGGCGGGCGAGTTCGCCGACCAGGCCACCGCCGTCGGCGCGAAGGCCGTCTGGTTCCAGCTCGGCGTGGTCGACGCCGACGCGTTCCGCCGGACGACGTCGGCCGGCATCCCGATGGTGATGGACGCCTGCCCCGCCATCGAGTGGCGCCGCCGGGCGGCCTGAGCCGAGCTCAGACCTCGTCCTCCGCGACGGTGTGCATGGCGGCCTCCTCGGCGGAGGCGGCACCACCGTCGTGGTCGCCGTCCACCGCCTCGAACACGTCGGGTTCCTCCTCCTCCAGTCGCTCGTCGAGCGTCTCGCCCTCCGCGTCGTCGCGCGGGGTGATGCCGCGCGTCAGGTCGCGGCTCGGGCGCTCCGGCGGCGACATGCCCTCGTCGAGGATGTCGTCGACACCGCGCTCGTCGAGGGTGTCGTCGCCCTGGAGCTGGTCTTCGCTGAAGCTGCTGCTCATGGAGGCCTTGTACCCCGCCCGAGCCGGCCGAGACACCGCCCGCGGTCAGAAGCCGAGCTTGCGGCTCGAGACCGAGGCGCGGACCTTCTTCCCCTTGTCCTGGGCGGAGGCGCGCAGCTCGGCCTGGAAGTCGAGCATCTGCTGGCGCAGGTCGGCGTCGGAGGCCGCCAGGATCCGGACGGCGAGCAGGCCGGCGTTGCGGGCGTTTCCGACGGCCACGGTGGCGACCGGGACACCCGACGGCATCTGCACGATCGAGAGCAGGGAGTCCATGCCGTCGAGGTGCTGGAGCGGCACCGGTACGCCGATCACCGGCAGCGGGGTGACCGCGGCGAGCATGCCGGGCAGGTGGGCCGCGCCGCCGGCGCCGGCGATGATCACCGACAGTCCCCGGTCGGCCGCCTCGCGGCCGTAGGCAAGCATCTCGTCGGGCATCCGGTGCGCCGAGACGACGTCGGCCTCGTAGGCGACGTCGAACTCCTTGAGCGCCTCCGCGGCCGCCTCCATGACGGGCCAGTCGGAGTCGGAGCCCATCACGATCCCGACGCTGGGCCCGGTGCGTGCGTCACTCACTCTCGTCTCCCAGCTCTCCGGCGAACCACGCCGCGGCATGCCGGGCGCGCTCGAGACACTCTTGCAGGTCGTCTCCGTAGGCGTTGACGTGACCGACCTTGCGCCCGGGGCGCGGGTCCTTGCCGTAGAGGTGCACCCGCAGGCGCGGGTCGCGGGCGAGGGCGTGCGGGTAGCCGTCGTACAGCCGGCCGCCGGAGTCGGTGGGGCCGCCGAGGATGTTGACCATCACCGTCCAGCGGGCGCGCGGTGCGGGTGAGCCGAGCGGAAGGTCGAGGACCGCCCGCAGGTGGTTCTCGAACTGCGAGGTGACGGCGCCGTCCTGGGTCCAGTGGCCGGTGTTGTGGGGTCGCATGGCGAGCTCGTTGACCAGCACGCGCCCGTCCTCGGTCTCGAACAGCTCGACGGCCAGCATTCCGGTCACGCCCAGCTCGCCGGCGATCTGCAGCGCGAGCGCCTCGGCGCCGGTCGCGAGGTCGGAGTCCAGGCCGGGGGCGGGCGCGATCACCTCGCGACAGATGCCGTCGCGCTGGAGGGACTCCACGACGGGGTACGCCGCGGCCTGGCCGCTCGGCGCACGCGCGACGAGGGCGGACAGCTCGCGGCGGAAGTCGACCTGCTCCTCGGCGAGGATCCGGACGCCGGACCGGGCTGCGGTCTCGAAGGCCTCGGCGCACTCCTCGGGCGCGCTGACGAACCAGACGCCCTTGCCGTCGTAACCCCCGCGCGAGGTCTTCAGGACGCAGGGGAAGCCGAACGCGGCGACCTCGGCGGCGTCGGTGACCACCCGGTGGCGCGGCGTCGGCGCCCCGATCCCGTCGAGGGCCTGCCGCATCACGACCTTGTCCTGCGCATGGACCAGGGCCTCGGGCCCGGGCCGCACCAGGACGCCGTCGTCCTCGAGGGCGTGCAGGTGGTGGGTGGGCACGTGCTCGTGGTCGAAGGTGACCACCTCGCAGCCCTTCACCAGGGCCTGGAGGGTCGCCAGGTCGGTGTAGTCGCCGACGGTGTGGTCGGAGATCACCTGGGCCGCGGAGACCCCCGGTGCCTCGGCCAGGAGGCGCAGCGGGATCCCGAGCGCGGCGGCCGGCTCGGCCATCATCCGGGCGAGCTGTCCGCCACCGACGACGGCGACGACAGGTCCGGACGGCCTCGCAGCAGAGTCTGCGGTGGTCACCCGGAGAAGGGTAGAGGCACCGGGCCGGTGCTCAGACGGCGGCGGCCTGCTGCTGGACGGCGACCGGGTAGCTCGGCGGCTCGAGCTCGAAGCGGAGGCCGTGGCCCCGCACCGTGGTGATCAGGTTGGGCTGTCCGGGGTCGTCACCGAGCTTGCGGCGGACCCAGCCCAGGTGCACGTCGATGGTCTTGGACGACGTCCAGAAGGTCGTGTTCCAGACCGTGAGCATGAGCTCGTCGCGGGAGACGACAGCACCAGCCCGCTGCATGAGGTGATGCAGCAGGTCGAACTCCTTGCGGGAGAACACGATCTCGCTGTCGTCACGCCACACCCTGCGGGTGACGGGATCGACGCGTACGTCCTGGACACTGAGCACGAATCGAAAATAGGTACTCAGCACCCCTCCCCGCCGAGGAATGGCTCAACTCGCAGGCTCGCAAAGGTAAAATCTGCGACTTCGAGACCCCGCGACGAACCCGTGGTAGTCGGGCGCCGGAGAGGCCCCGTTGCGGCCCTCAGTGCCGGCTCACCGCCACCGGCTCGACGACCCCGAAGCCGCGTACGGGGCGCTCGGGAAGGGTCCGGGCCTCGAACTGGTCCTCCGGGAGGAGGTCGGCGGTCGCCCGGTCGACGATGATCCGGTTGCGTCGTGCGACCGCGGTCAGCCGCGAGGCCATGTTGACCGGGCGGCCGAACACGTCGCCGAGGCGCATCACCACCATCCCGGTGGACAGCCCGACCCGGACGTCGGGCATCCGGGGGTCACGGCCGACGACGGCGATGATCCCCTCGGCGGTGTCGTAGGCCCGGATCGGGTCCTCGTTCACGAACAGCACGGCGTCACCGATGGTCTTGATCACCCGGCCGTGCCGGCTGGCGACGACGTCGGCGCAGCGCGACTCGAAGATCTCGACCAGGTCGCCGATCCGGTCGTGGTCGAGCTGGTTGGTCAGCGCGGTGAAGCTCACGATGTCGGCGAACCCGACGGTGACCTGCGAGGTGTGCAGGTCCTCCTCGCTGGCGCCCAGTGCCTCGACCCGGCTCACCGCCGCCGCGAGATGGCGGCGCCAGACGTAGATCAGGAGCTCCTCGTAGGGGCCGTTGAGAGCCTCGACCATCTGCAGCGCGGCCGTCGCGCGGGAGCCGGTGGCGTCGTCGCCGGCCTCGAGCTGCTGCACCCGCTGCAGCAGCGTGCCGACCTGCCAGTCCGCGAGCCGGGCCATGGTCTGCCCGACGGCGCGGGTGAGGTTGACGGCCATGTCGAAGTCGATCGACCCGTCGGCGACCAGCCCGAGCAGGGTCGAGACGGCGTCGGCGTCGGCCTGGGTGAAGGCCCGCTCGCCGCCCCGGTCGGGGAAGCCGAGGGCACGCCACAGCCGCTGGGTCTGCTCGATCGTCGCGCCGGTGGACTCGGCCACCTCGACGGCGTTGAAGGCGGCGTCCTCGCCGAGGATCGCTCGCTCCAGGTCGGGGGCGAGGTCGGGGGCGAGGTCGGGGCTGGGCTCCTCAGGTGCCGTCATCGTCGCGGGTCTGGGTGGGGTGACTGCCGCCGAGCAGCTCGGAGAGCCGGTGCTGCACCTCCTCGACCCGCGGGATGTCGTGCAGCTTGACCGTGCCGTGGGTGCTCGCGTCGCTGACCACCAGCGTCCCGCAGCCGAACATCCGGTCGACGACGCCCATGTCGTAGGCGACGTCGCTGATCCGCATGAGCGGGATGTCGTGGCCCCGGCGCGCGATGAGGCCCTCGCGGGTGATCAGCCGCTTGTTGGTGATCGTGTACGTCGCGGTGAGCCACTCCGCGAGCGGCTTGAGCACCCAGACGACCAGCACGACCGCGGCGATGCCCCAGATCAGCCACTCGGAGTACGTCACGTCGACCTGCTGGTCGAGCCAGATGGCCAGGAACAGCACCACGACGAGCAGGAGGACGGGTGCCGCGATCGCCTTGGGATGGGTGCGCGTGTCGACGACGATCTTCTCGCCGTCGGTCAGCAGCTTCGGTGAGATGGCCACGGCGTGAGTCTGTCACTCCCCGGGACGCAGGTGCACGACATCGCCCGCGCTCAAGGTGAGGGTCCCGTCGTCGGTGTCGAGGACCAGCCGCCCGTGGGCGTCGACGTCGGCCACCCGGCCGGTCACGCTCTGCTCCCCCGGCAGGTCGACCCGGACGGCCTGGTCGAGCGTGGCGCTCCGGTCGCGGTAGCGGCCGATGAAGGTGCCCGGCGAGCCCGCGAAGTCGTCGAGAGCGGACCCCAGGCTCCGCAGCACGTCGCCGAACAGCGTCGTGCGGTCGATCGGGTGGCCGGACAGGGCGAGCGAGGTCGCCGTCGGCACCGGAAGCTCGTCCTCGGTCTGGTCGACGTTGATCCCGATCCCGATCACCGCCATCGGCGGGCGGGTGTTGACGCGTTCCACCAGGATCCCGCCACCTTGCGGTCGCCGATCATCACGTCGTTCGGCCACTTCAAGGTCGGCGACGTCACCGAGCGCCCGGGCGACGGCGTACCCCGCCACGAGGGGGAACACCGGCCACCACTCGGTGTCGACGGCGGGGTCCCAGACCGCTGAGAGGGTCAGCGCGGCGCCCCGCGGCGTGACCCACTCCCGGTCCAGCCGGCCGCGGCCGGCCTGCTGGTGGTCGGCGACGACCACCGAGCGACGTACGGGGTCGGCCGCGGCGAGCGCGTTGGTCGACCCGGCCTCGGCGTGGAGACGCACCTGCCACTGCGGGCCGGCGGCGTCCCGGAGGCTGCGGAGGTCCAGGGGCGCGCGTGGAGGGGTCGACGTCACGACCACTAGATTGTCGCAAGCGACCGTGAGGAGGCCACACAAGGTGAGCGCACAGCCGACCCGACCGCCGGCCCAGCCCGGTGCCGGGACCGACGTACCCGCCCCGGACTCGGGCATCGACATCCACACCACCGCGGGCAAGCTGCAGGACCTCGAACGACGGCTCGACGAGGCGGTCCACGCGGCCTCCGCCAAGGCCGTCGAGAAGCAGCACTCCAAGGGCCGCAAGACGGCCCGCGAGCGGATCGAGCTGCTCTTCGACGAGGGCACGTTCGTCGAGCTCGACGAGCTGGCCCGCCACCGCTCCGTCGCCTTCGGCCTGGAGAAGCGCCGGCCCTACGGCGACGGCGTGGTCACCGGCTACGGCACGGTCGACGGCCGGCAGGTGTGCGTGTTCAGCCAGGACTTCACGATCTTCGGCGGCTCCCTGGGCGAGGTGTACGGCGAGAAGATCACCAAGGTGATGGACCTCGCCATGAAGACCGGCTGCCCCATCGTCGGCATCAACGAGGGCGCGGGCGCCCGGATCCAGGAGGGCGTCGTCTCGCTCGGGCTGTACGGCGAGATCTTCCGGCGCAACGTCCACGCCTCGGGAGTGATCCCCCAGATCAGCCTGATCATGGGCTCCTGCGCCGGTGGCCACGTGTACTCCCCCGCCGTCACCGATTTCACGGTGATGGTCGACGGCACCTCCAACATGTTCATCACCGGGCCGGACGTGATCAAGACCGTCACCGGCGAGGACGTCACGATGGAGGAGCTCGGCGGCGCGCGCACCCACAACACCAAGTCGGGCAACGCCCACTACATGGGCTCCGACGAGGACGACGCGATCGACTACGTCAAGGCGCTCCTGTCCTACCTCCCGCAGAACAACCTCGACCCGGCGCCGTCGTACGACGACCCGGCGGACCTCGAGATCACCGACCTCGACCGGACCCTCGACGCCCTGATCCCCGACGGGGCGAACCAGCCCTACGACATGCACGAGGTGATCACCGCCGTCCTCGACGACGAGGAGTTCCTCGAGGTGATGGCGCTGTTCGCGCCCAACATCATCGTCGGCCTCGGGCGGGTCGAGGGCAAGACGATCGGTGTCGTGGCCAACCAGCCGATGCAGTTCGCCGGCACCCTCGACATCGACGCCTCGGAGAAGGCCGCGCGCTTCGTGCGCACCTGCGACTCCTTCAACATCCCGGTTCTGACCTTCGTCGACGTCCCCGGCTTCCTGCCCGGCACCGACCAGGAGTGGAACGGCATCATCCGGCGGGGCGCGAAGCTGATCTACGCCTACGCCGAGGCGACCGTGCCCCTGGTCACCGTGATCACCCGCAAGGCCTACGGCGGGGCCTACGACGTGATGGGCTCCAAGCACCTCGGGGCCGACATCAACCTGGCCTGGCCGACCGCGCAGATCGCGGTGATGGGCGCCCAGGGCGCGGTCAACATCCTCTACCGCAACGAGCTGAAGGTGGCACCCGATCCCGAGGCCGCCCGCGCCCAGCTGGTCGAGGAGTACGACGACACGCTCGCCAACCCCTACATCGCGGCCGAGCGTGGCTACGTCGACGGGGTGATCACCCCCCGGGAGACGCGGGTCGAGGTGGTCAAGGCACTGCGGCTGCTGGAGACCAAGCGCGAGACGCTGCCACCCAAGAAGCACGGGAACATCCCCCTCTGATGGCCGCCGAGACCCGCGAGCCCGTCCTCCGCGTCGTCAAGGGTGAGCCGTCCGCGGAAGAGCTGGCGGCCCTGGTCGCCGTCGTCGCCTCCTTGGGCGGCCCCGCCACTGCGCCACCGCGTCGTAGGCCGGAGTGGAACGCGAACCGCCGCATGCAGCGGGGGGTCCTCCGGGCCGGCCCGGGAGCCTGGAGAACCAGCGGCCTCCCGCGCTGACCGACGGCGAGTTCACCTGCAAGTTCCCCGAGGCGGGCGAGGTGCCGGCCCGGCTCGAGCCCCGGCGCTACGAACGCCGGGAGTAGCGCGCGCGGGCGCGGCGGGCGGAACGACCGTCTCGACAGCCGCCGTGTTCTAGAGGCCGAGGTGCTGAGCGATCTGCGCCAGGATGGCGCCGACGACGATGGCGATGAGGATCACGACGGCGGTCATCGTGGGCGATCCTCGGGAGCAGTGTTCCTGGCCGGAGTCACACTCCGTAGTACCCCGATCGGCGCCCCCGCCGACAGCGGCGAAGGTCACCGATACCGAGGACCCGTTCCGAGCAGGAAGGCCCGAGGCCGGGCGGAGAGCGCGCTTCAGCCGGTAGCGCCGGGCACGGCGATCAGGCGTCGCCGGCGCCGGACCTCGTGGACCAGCGACCAGGCGGCGCCGGCCAGCAGAGCGAGCACCCAGGCCGCCACCTCGGCGTTCCAGCCGGGCGGCCGGAACGCGACCCGGACGGTCTGCCCGGCCGCGGAGGCAGGGAGATCCACCGTCACGAGGTAGCCGTCCACGGGATAGGCCAGCGACCCGACGGAAGTGGAGTAGCCGGGCCACGCGAGGAGGCGCATCACGACGGTGCCGCCCCCGGGAGGGACCGCGTCGACCCGGAACGACGTACCGCTGTCGCCGGCGTCGACCTCCGAGACCTGCGTCCCCGGCGAGGTCCAGGCCACCGAGCCGGCACCCGGGATCGGTGTCGTGCGCGTCCACAGGACCGCGTAGGGCGTGCGGCTGGTGACCTGCCACCCGCTCGGCGGGTGGGTGACGCGCCACGGTGGGAGGTCGCGGCGGATCAGGAGCAGCGAGCTGGCACCGAGCAGGTCGACCCGCTTCATGCCGGTGGGTCCCTGCACCGAGAACAAGGTGTTGAGCAGCACCGGGCAGGAGTTGCCCTGGTAGTAGATGCAGTAGAGCCGCTTGTACCGCTTCTGGCTGATCACGGTGTAGGTGTTCTGCACCGGGTGGCCGGAGAGGTACCACAAGGACCCGATCAGGAGGGTCTGGGCAGCCTTCGGCGAGCTCTGCACGAGCTCGTCGCTCTGGCCGACCTGGAGCACGTCGCCCACCGCGCCGTCGAGCGCCGACCGATAGGTGGAGACCTCGTTCGGGGCGTTGCGCTGGGGCAGTCGCAGGTGGTCGTAGACGTTGTGCTGGAGGACGAACGAGGCGACCGTGAGCACGCCGATGACCGGCGGCACCCAGGTGAGCCGCCCCCTGTCGAACAGCCACCAGACCGCTGCCAGGCTGCCGCCGACGAGCGCTACGGAGGCCAGGTGGCCGGCCCGCTCGGTGGGCGCGCGCACGAAGGCGAGCACCCCGGCGAGCAGGACCCACAGCAGCGAGAACGCGAGCCGGCGCCAGGTGATCTGCACCCCCAGACGCCACCACAGCACGACGAGCAGGACGACCAGCGCGGTCACCAGGAACGGCTGGAGCCGCAGCGGCCAGCGCAGCGGGCCCAGGTGGCCCGGGCCGTCGACCATCAGGAACGTGATCACGGTGAACGTCAGCAGACCGGCGAGCGGGCGCCACTCCTGCCGGAAGCGCCGCCAGTCGAGCCAGGCCGCGGCGGGGAGCAGCCAGGCGAGGTAGGCGTAGGGCAGCACGTAGCTGGTGGTGCCGGTCACGGCGGCGGTCGGCAGCACAGAGGCGAAGAGGGCGAGCGGGTCGGTGCTGAACTTGCCGCTGAACAGGCCCTCGAAACCCGTGTTGCGGGCGACGACCGACTCGGTCAGGACTCCCGGCAGGTAGACGGTGAGCGCCACGAGGCCGAGCAGGACGCCGGCGAGGACGACGCGCAGCAGCGCCTTGCGGTCGCGGGCCAGCGCGCAGTCGAGGACACACGCCGCCAGTGCGACGACGAGCATGATCGTGCCGAAGACGTAGCCGACGGTCACCAGCAGGTAGCCCAGTGCCAGCGCCGGCAGGGGGTTGGCGCCGCGGAGCATCGTCCGTCGCAGCGCCCACCAGGTCCAGGGCAGGAGTGCCCAGATCATCTCGCCGGCGGCCCAGGACGGGAAGTCGAGGAACTGCGTCATGCCGCCCATGGGAGCGAGCACCGCGGCGACGTACGCCGCGGGTGGGGGCACGTCGTAGGACCGGGCCAGGCGGAAGACGCCCAGCGCCGCCACCAGCGCCAGCAGCATCTTCACGACCGTGCCGGTCAGCACCACCTGGGGCGACACCGAGGCGACCAGGCCGATCGCGATGACCAGCGGGGACCACATCGCCCACTGGCCCTCGGCGGAGAAGTTGCCGGCCCGCCAGGCGTGCGGGTCGATCGTGGACCACTGTCCGTGCCGGACCAGGTCGCCCAGGTGGTACCACCAGCCGTAGTAGGCGGCGGAGGTGTCGCCGTAGAAGAAGTAGCGGTGGTTGGCGATCACCAGCAGCAGGAGGGTGACCGCCACCGTGGCCGCGGCCGCCAGCGACCACAGCAGGTCCGACCGCCGTCCGCCGCCCGCGGTCTGCCCGCTGTCGGGTGGATCGACGACGCTCCCGGGCCGTCCGGCGGAGGCGGTCTCGGGAGGCACCGGCGTACCTTAGCCGGGCGATCCAAGCCAGCCGCGGCGCCGTACCGCATGGGCGAGGGACCATCCGGCACCGCACAGCAGCGCGATCACCCAGGCCGCCAGCTCGGCGTCCCAACCGGGCGGGTGGAAGCCGACCCGGACGGTCCGGCCGGCGGCGGTGGCCGGCAGGCGCACGGTCACGAGGTAGCCGTCCACCGACTCGGCCAGCGACCCCGCGGAGGTGGAGTAGCCCGGCCAGTCGAGGAGCCGCATCACCACGGTGCCGCCGCCGGCCGGCACCGCATCGACCCGGAACGACGAGCCGTCGGCGCCGGCCTCGACCCCGGAGACCCGGGTGCCCGGTGAGGTCCAGGCCACCGAGCCCGCGCCCGGGATCGGCGTACGACGCGTCCAGAGCACCGAGTACGGCGTGCGGCTCGTGACCTGCCAGCCGGGTGGCGGGTGGGCGAGCCGGGCGGGCGGGAAGTCCTCGCGGACCAGGTGCAGCGAGCTCACGCCGAGCAGGTCCACCCGCGACATCCCGGTGGTCGGCTCGGTGGCGAACAGCGTGTCGAGCACCTCGGGGCAGGTGTCGCCCTCGTAGAGCATGCAGTAGCGGAGCTTGTAGGTGAGCTGGCTGATCGCGGTGTAGGTGTTCTGCACGGGGTGCCCCGAGAGGTACCAGCCCGAGCCGAGCAGCAGGGTGCGGGCCGCGTCGGGAGACTCCTGCACGAGCTGGTCGACGACGCCGACCTGCATCACGTCGCCCACCGCGCCGTCGATCGCGTGCTGGTAGTCGGCGAGGCGGGTGGGGGCGTTGCGTTGGGGCGACGGCGGGGTCGGGTAGGCG
Organism: uncultured Actinomycetota bacterium; assembly: GCA_963820015.1. Classification (GTDB taxonomy): domain Bacteria; phylum Actinomycetota; class Actinomycetes; order Propionibacteriales; family Nocardioidaceae; genus Nocardioides. The sequence goes on from CAWFYO010000001.1 coordinate 211,730, forward strand.
ACGTGCTGCACCAGGAAGCACAGGACCGTGACCGCGCCGATCACCGGGGCGACCCACGGGAGCCGGCCCCGCTCGAACAGCCACCAGACGAGGCCGAGGCCACCGCCGACGACGACGAAGCTGACGGCGTGACCGCCCCAGCCCGAGGCGCCGTGCCAGAGCGCGACTGCGAGGGCCGGCAGCAGCCAGACGAGAGAGAGCACCAGCCGCCGGACCGTGAGCCGGAGGCCGAGGCGGCTCCACAGCACGGCGAGGCTCACCGCCAGCGCGGTCACCAGGAACGGCTGGAGCCGCAGCGGCCACCGCAACGGACCGAACTGCGCAGGACCGTCGACCACGAGGAAGGTGACCACGGTGAACGCGAGCAGCCCGCCGAGCGGGCGCCACTCCCGCCGCAGCCGCCCCCAGTCGAGCCAGACGGCGGCGGGCAGGAGCCAGGCCAGGTAGGCGTAGGGCAGCACGTGGGCGGAGCCGGCCGGCACCGCCGTGGTGGGCAGCACACTGGCCAGCAGGGTGACCGGGTCGGTGGTGAACTTGCCGCCGAAAAGGCCGCGGTAGGCCTCGGAGCGCGTGGTGACCGACGCCGTCAGCACTCCCGGCAGGTAGACCGTGAGGGCGACCAGGCCGAGGAGTCCGCCGGCCACGAGGACGCGGACGAACGCCCTGCGGTCGCGGGCCAGCGCGCAGTCGAGCAGGCAGGCGGCCACGACCACGACGAGCATGATGGTGCCGAAGACGTAGCCGACGGTGACCAGCAGGTAGCCGAACAACAGGGCGGGAAGCGGGTTCGCGCCGCGCAGCATCGTCCGCCGCAGCGCCCACCAGGCCCAGGGGAACAGCGCCCAGATCATCTGTGAGGCTGCCCAGGACGGCAGGTCGAGGTACTGGGTGAACCCGCCCATGGGGGCGAGGACGGCGGCGACGTAGGCCGCTGCGGGAGGTGCGTCGTAGGACCGGACCACGCGGAAGACGCCGAGCGCGCCGACCAGGGCCAGCAGCGTCTTGACGCCCGAGGCGACCACGAGCAGGTGGCTCGACACCGAGGCGACCAGGCCGATGGCGATGACCAGCGGTGACCACTGCCCCCACTGACCCTCGGCCGGGATGTTGCCGGCTCTCCAGGCCTGCGGGTCGAGCACCGGCCAGTGCCCGTGCCGGACCAGGTCGCCGAGGTGGAACCACCACCCGTAGTAGGCGGCCGCGGTGTCGCCGTAGAAGAAGTACCGGTGGTCGCCCAGGTAGAGGACCACCATGGTCAGCAGCACGGTGGCTGCAGCCGCGAGAGACCAGCGCAGGTCCGACCGCCGTTGCCCCGAGCCGGACGGCTCGGTCACGGCTTGACCGCCGCCAGGAACACCGAGGAGCCGAAGGGCAGGTCTCGCGAGGCAAGCAGGCGCTCGTCGAGCCGGCACAGCCGCAGGAGCATCCGCTCCACACCGGCACCGACGGACGGTACGTCGACCACGTCGGCCGGCCCTGCGGGGTCGCTGCGGGTCAGTCGACCGCGGGCACGACGCAGGAGCCGCTCGCCGGCGAACATCGGGAACACCGAGGAGAAGCCGTAGGTGGCGCGACGTACCCCGAAGCCCGCCTCCTCGAGGGCCGCGACGGCCTGCGGGCGGGTATAGCGCCGGAAGTGGCCGTTGGCGTCGTCGTGGTCGGACCAGGCCCACTGGTAGGCCGGCACGGACACCAGCAGCCGCCCGCCGGGCTGGAGCACCCGGTGGAGCTCGCGCAGGGCCTGGCCCTCGGGCTCGCAGTGCTCGATCACGTCGAAGGCGGTGACCACCTCGAAGCTGGCGTCCCCGAACGGCAGCGCGAGCAGGGAGCCGCACACCCCCGACGGCGCCTGCAGGCCTCGGGGGTCGAGGTCGAGCGACACCTTGTGGGCCGCGTCGAGCCAGCCGACGCTCGGGCCGTCGGCGCTGCCGACGTCGAGCAGGCGGTCGGGCGTGCCGACGAAGGGGCCGAGCACCGTCTCGAGCATCTCCGAGCGCGCGCGGTACCACCAGTAGTCCGGCTGCCGGATGCTCGGCGAGCCTCCGTGGGGGGCGCTGGGCGTGGGCGAGTCGGGCACCGGCGTACCCTAACCGGCCGTGACCCGACTCGTGCTGGCCTCCGCCTCGCCTGCCCGGCTCGCGACGCTCCACGCGGCCGGGGTCGAGCCGTCGGTGGTGGTCTCGGGCGTCGACGAGTCGCAGCTCGACGGGCTCCCCCCGGCCGACCTCGCGCTGCGGCTGGCCGAGCTCAAGTGCGCCGCGGTCGCGGGCGACGTGCACGACGGCTCGCTGGTGCTCGGCTGCGACTCGGTGCTCGAGCTGGACGGTGAGGCGCTGGGCAAGCCCGCCGACGCCCCCGACGCCGTACGCCGCTGGCAGGCGATGCGGGGCCGCTCGGGCGTGCTGCACACCGGCCACTGCCTGCGTGACACGACGTCCGGCACGGAGGTCTCGGCGACCGCCTCGACGGTGGTCCACTTCGCCGACGTGACGGACGGGGAGATCGAGGCCTACGTCGCCTCGGGCGAGCCCCTCCACGTGGCGGGGGCGTTCACCGTCGACGGGCTGGGAGGAGCGTTCGTGACCGGGATCGAGGGCGACCACCACAACGTCGTGGGCCTGAGCCTGCCGTTGCTGCGCGAGCTCGTCGGCCGGCTCGGCCACGTCTGGACCGACCTCTGGGCGAAGCGGCGCTAGGCCAGGTCGTCGGCGGGCTCCTGCCGCCGGTGCGCGGGGGCCGCGATCGACTGCGGGTGCGTCAGCTCGACGACGGTGACCGGCTTGCGGAAGACGTAGGTGCGGAAGAGGTAGAAGCGCGCGGCCTGACCGATCAGCGCGCCGATCACGTTGCCGAAGAGGTTGTCGGAGAGCGGGTCGGTCAGCCCGAGCAGGTGCCGGCTGAACCACAGCGTGCCGACCGACAGCGGCAGGGTGACGACGTTGATCAGGAAGAATGCCGTCCGGCCCCCGTCGGCGTGCACGGGCTGGCGGTGTCGGAAGGTCCAGTAGCGGCTCAGCCGGTAGCTGACCATCATCCCGACCAGGTTGGCGACCACCAGCGCCGTCAGTGGCTCGTTCGCCAGCCACGGGTCGCTGGTGAGGTAGAGGCCGTGCACCAGGAAGTTGAAGAGGCTGACCGACACCAGGGTCGCCAGACCGCCGGTCACCATGAACCGGCCGATCTCGACGGTGAGGTGTGGCAGTCGCGGCACGTCCGCAGTCTAAGGAAGGCTGGCGCGGATCAGGGGATCAGCGAGGAGGGACGCCCGCGGCGGCCTCCTGGTTGCCGAGGCGCTGGAGCGTCTCCGGCGCGGCGAGGACGGCGAACACCGGCACGGCACAGACGGCGGCGCACACGACGAAGGCCGGCGAGTATCCCGCGGCGTCGGCCACCCAGCCGGTGACGATCGGGCCGAGGACCAGGCCGAGGTCGCCGGCCATCTGGAAGACGGCGACGACGGTGCCACCACGGCCGGCCACCACGTCACCCATGACGGCGCCGGGGGCCACCGAGTCGGAGGCGGCTGCGACCCCGATCAGCACCGTGGCGCACACCAGCCCGGCGATCGCCGGCAGCGTCGGGAGCAGGAGGAACGCCAGGGCACCGACGACCAGCCCGACGATGATGACCGGCCGCCGGCCGACGGTGTCAGCGACCTTGCCGGTCGGCAGCAGGAGCGCGCCGCTGACCAGGCTGACGATGAGGAACGCCGCGTAGGCCCAGCTCGCCGAGAGGTGGAGCGAGTCACGCACGTAGAGGGGCACCAGCGCCGACCGGGCGCCGACCAGGGCGAAGTCACCGGCGAAGGCCGCCGCGAGCGCCGCGAGGTAAGCCCGGCTGCGCAGGGCGACGGCCAGGGCCAGCGGCTCCGAGCGGTCGGACTGGCGGGCGGCCAGCTCGCTGTGTCGTAGCGCGCCGAGCCCGAGCAGGCCCGCCACCACCAGCGTGCCGGCGTACAGGAAGAAGGGCAGCCGGAGCGAGAACGTCGCGACCGTCCCGATGGCAGGTCCACAGACCAGGCCGATCAGGAAGGCGCCGGCCCACACCCCCTGGGCGCGGCCGCGCAGGTGGTTGGGAGTGACCCGGACCAGCAGGCTGACGGCGCTGACGCTGAACATGATCGAGCCGGCGCCCCCGGCCCCGCGCAGGACGAGGAGCTGCCAGTAGGACTGCGACAGGCCGGCCAGGGCGCTGCTGACCGCGACGATCCCGATGCCGGTGGCCAGGAGCAGCCGCTCGCCGAACGCGTTGACCAGCCGGCCCACGAAGGGCGCCATCACCAGCCGCATCAGCGCGAACGCGCTCACCACGGCCCCCGCCGCCGCCTTGCTGACGCCGAACTCCGCCGCGAACAGGGGCAGAGCGGGCGCGACCAGGCCGAAGCCCAGTGCCACCATGAACGCGACGCCGGCCAGCGCCCGGACCTCGGAGGGGAGGTCGCGCAGGAGGGGCACTACTCGACCGGAAGGCCGAGGCCCCGTGCGATCAGCATCCGCTGCACCTCCGAGGTGCCCTCGCCGATCTCGAGCACCTTGGCGTCACGGTAGAGCCGCGCGACCGGGTACTCCTCCATGAAGCCGTAGCCGCCGAAGACCTGCGTGGCGATCCGGGTCGCGGTGACCGCCGACTCGGTGGAGTAGAGCTTGGCGACGGCGGCCGCCTGCTTGAACTCGCCCGCCTGCGGGCCACGGCCTCCGGCCATCGCGTCCTTCATCGAGGCGGCCTGGTAGGTGAGCAGCCGGCTGGCGCGGAGCATCACCTCGAGGTCGGAGATCTGGAAGGCGACGCCCTGCTTGCGGCCGATCGGGACGCCGAAGGTCTGCCGCTCGCCGGCGTACTGCAGGCAGGCGTCGAGGCAGGCCTGGATGCAGCCCACCGCCAGCGCCGCGATCGCGACCCGGCCGTCGTCGAGGGTGGACAGGAACTGCGCGAAGCCGCGCCCCCGGTCACCGAGCAGGTTGGCCTCGGGCACGTGTACGTCGTCGAAGCTCAGGGGGTGGGTGTCACTGGCATGCCAGCCGAGCTTGTCGTAGGCCGGCTCCGCGGTGAACCCGCGAGTGCCGGACGGGACGATGATCGCCGAGATCTCGGCGCGACCGTCGTCGCGGGCGCCGGTGCGCGCGGTGACCGTGACGCACGACGTGATGTCCGAGCCGGAGTTGGTGATGAACTGCTTGGCGCCGTTGACGACCCACTCGCCGTCGACCAGCTCTGCCTTGGTGCGGGTGGCGCCGGCGTCGGACCCGGCGCCGGGCTCGGTGAGGCCGAAGCCGGCCAGCGTGGTGCCCGCGACGAGGTCGGGCAGCCACTGCGCCTTCTGCTCCTCGGTGCCGTAGGTGAGGACCGGGTTGATCCCGAGCCCGACCGCCGCCTCGAGGGTGATGCCCATCGACTGGTCGACCCGGCCGATCTCCTCGATCGCCACGCACAGGCTGGTGAAGTCGCCGTGCTCGCCCGCGCCGCCGTACTCCTCCGGCGAGGTGAGGCCCATCAGCCCGAGCTTGCCCATCTGCTGCACGACGTCGGTCGGGAAGTGGTGGTCGCGGTCCCACTGGGCCGCGTGCGGTGCGATCTCGGCCTCGGCGAAATCGCGGACGACACGCCGGAACTCCTCGTGCTCGCGTGACAGCTCGTACGTCATGACGCACATGCTAGCCACGTCGGTTAACGACCGCTAACCTCACGCATCGGCCGCTCGGGGAAGAACGCGGGTCACCCGGTCAACGCGACGAGGCGAAGTGCTGGTAGTCCGGCGATCCGGACCAGTCTCCGCCCCACTCCCAACCGATCTCCGCGAAGGCCCTGGTCACGATGTCGCCGGAGTGGATTACCCCTGGCGGGACGACGGAGCGCGGTCCCCTTGCGAGGTTGCCGAAGTCCTGTCCAGTCGGCGGACGCACCGACTGGGCGAGCAGGTAGGGGTTCTCCACGGGGTTGATGTCGATCGCGGTTCCGCGGGCGTGGTCGGACCAGTGTTGGGTCCCGGCGACGCGGCGGCAGTTGTACGCCGAGGTGTTGTCGGCCGCCATGGACGCGTCGTCGTCTCCTGCGAAGTCGCTCGGCAGCCGCATTCGCCGGATCGGCCAGCGCGCGGCGTGCAGGCGGGCGAAGACGGCGACGACGTCACGCGCGTGGTGGGCGGCGACGACCATCTCACCGAGGCGCTCGCGTCCGTCGAAGCCCAGGTACGGCAGTCGGAGGTAGCGAAGGTCCGACCACGGCACGGGGCAACGGGGCCCGCGTAGCGAGGCCATGCGTTCGCGCAGGGCGGGGCCGATCCTCCGCACTGAGGACGTCAGCGCCGCCCCGGCCTCCAGATCACCACCGGGGGACGCGGCGAGGCCAGCGCAGGTGCGGAGCGCGCGCCATCGGGTGACCGCATGGGCTCGCGCCCGGCCGTGTACCGGTCGTGGCGGCCCGATCGCCGGGATCCGCGCCGGTGCCCAGCTGTCGGACACGACGTGCCCGCCCACCACCCGCAGCCCGAGGACTCCTGTATCAGGCTCGTGGTTGTGGTACCAGAGGAAGTTGCCCAGGCCATAAGCGATGTAGGTGTCCCCGAGCCACCCGGCTCCTTGGAGGACGTGTGCGTGGGCGCCCACGACCACGTCCGCCCCGGCCCGCCCGAGGTCGTGCGCGAGCTGCACCTGGGCGGCGCTTGGGCACGGGTGCAGATTGATGCCCCAATGCAGATAGACCACGACCACGACATCGTCGTCCACTCGGCGGACCGCCTGGAGGAGCGCCCCGGTGCGCCCACCGCGGGCTGCGGCGATACCGGCGGAGCGCGATCCGGCCCGCCAAACGCCGCTGGATCCTTCTCGCGGGGTGGTGTCCGCGGCCAGGAACGCGAGGTCGGTGCCGTGCACGGTGATCTCGTAGGGGGTGAAGGCGGCCTCCCGGTTGCGTCCGATCCCGATCACTGCGACCGGGCCGTGCCGGGCAGCGCGCAGGGTGTCGGCGATCCCCTCGGCGCCGTAGTCGGCTCCGTGGTTGTTGGCCATGCTCATCAGGTCGACACCGGCTCGCCCAAGCACGTCCAGCGCCGCCGGTGGAGCCCGGTACCAGAATCGCCTCGCCGGTGCCTCGAGCTCCTTGGGGTCCATCGCGCCGTCCGGAGTCAGCGCGCTTTCAAAGTTCACCATCGTCACGTCGGGCGCGCGCAGGATCCGGGCCACGGGTCCGAGGGCCCCGCGAGGTTGGTGGACCAGGTGCGAGAGGTTGAGCTGGAAGTGGACGTCGCCCGCGAATCCCAGTGTCACCGGTCGTCCCGGCGCGGTGCTCTCCCCTGAGCTCTCGGCCGTCTGCACGTCTCCGAGCGCGCGGGCAGCTATCGAAGGCGGGCTGGAGCCGGGAGCCGCGGGCCCGCTGTCTTGGCAGGCGATGGCAGCCAGGCCCGTGCCCAACGCGGCGCCGGCGAGGGCTGCGACCATGACTCCACCGTTCATGGCAATCCCTGTCTGCGTGGGATCGCGGCACCTGTCCAGGGGCGCGAAGGCGCTGTCAGGACGTCTCGATCCGCGCCCCTGCCCGAGTACGTCGGACTTCAGGACCGTGCGCGGCCCCGATCGGCGTGATTGTCGGTTGAGGACCGTCGTGCAGCGGTCAGCTGTTCGGCTGGAACTGGTTGTCCAGGAAGTTGTAGATCTGGAAGGTTCCGCCGTTCTCGTCGAGGACGGTGTAGATCGGCTTGGCGCACGCCCAGCCGTCGTTGTTGCCGCGTTCGTCGACCAAGTTGTCGACGCCGTACGGCTCGGTGCTCACGTCCCACAGGACGAATCCGCTGCTACCGCCAGGGCAAGCGGTCCCTGATGGGGAAGCGTGCGCCGATCCGGGCAGGCAGATGAGGAAGGCCGCGACGGCTACGCCGGTGACGAGCTTTGACATTTCGGCTCCTGAAGTCCGAAGAGGTGTGTGACGTCACGGTTCCAGCGAACCGTTCCCGCGGACATTCGCCGTTCGGCGAATCTCCTGCAGAACGTTTCCCGCACGGCCAGCGCGGCTCCGGGGAGGTGATCCCCAGCTTGGCCGAGATCGACCTGATCGCCTCGTACTCGCTGCCGTAGTCGGCCTTTGACTCCACCACCATCCACACGCCGGTAGTGTCATCTCTCAGGACTTTGGTGACGGTTCTGCATCAGGACATGGGTGACAGTTCTGGCGGTCTTGGTGGTGACACTTCGGCCGCGAGGCTGCGGAGGTGGCTGTCCATGAACCCATCGATCCCCGTGTCCGTCTCGCGATCTCGCAGTGGCCCGAGGACGCCCCGCGTGGGGCGGTCTCGACGTTTTGTGCCGAGCACGGCATCTCGCGCAAGTCGTTCTACGAGCTGCGCAGGCGCGCTCGAACCGAAGGGCCGGCGGCGGTGCTCGAGCCCAAGTCGCGGCGTCCGCGGGCGAGCCCGCCGAAGTTGAGCGAGGAGGTGAAGGCCCAGGCTGTGCAGGTGCGGGCGGCTTTGGAGGCTTCCGGGCTGGACCACGGACCGATCAGCGTGCACGAGAAGATGCGCGCGATGGGCCTGGAGGTGGTCCCGTCGACGGCGTCGTTGGCTCGGATCTTCAGGGAGGCAGGTGTCGCTCGGCTGGAGCCGAAGAAGAAGCCGCGCTCGGCGTGGCGACGGTTCGTCTACCCGGCGCCCAACGCGTGCTGGCAGCTCGACGCCACCGAGTACGTGCTCACTTACGGGCGTAGGTGTGTGATCTTCCAGCTCATCGACGACCACTCCCGCTACGCGGTGGCCTCCCATGTCGCGGCCGGTGAGACCGCCAAGGACGCGATCGCGGTCTTCGACAAGGCGGTGGCCGCCCACGGAGTGCCGCAACGGCTGCTGACCGACAACGGGCGCGCGCTCAACCCCTCCCGGCTAGGAATCATCGGCCAACTCGTCGCCCATGTTGCCGCACTGGGCACCGAGGCGATCACCGGCAAGCCGTACAAGCCGACCACCCAGGGCAAGAACGAACGCTTCCACCAGACCCTGTTCCGCTACCTCGACAAGCAACCGCTGGCCGAGTCGCTGGCCGGACTCCAGGCCCAGGTCGACGCCTTCGACCACATCTACAACACCCAGCGCCCCCACCAAGGGCTACCCGGGCGGATCACGCCGCTGACCGCCTGGGAGGCGACCCCCAAGGCCGATCCGCCCCGCCCGAAGCCGGACCGGCCCGTCTACCAGCCGCCGGCCCCGGTCAGGCGCCCCCGACCGAAGCCGCCCGCAGATCTACCCGCCGACACCCGCATCAGGAAGATCAGCTCTGTCGGCACCATCAACGTCGACAAGGTGTTCTACAAGATCGACGTCGACCGCGCGTTCGAGCAGGTCCTCGTCGTCAGCGACGGCAACCAGACCGGCGACAAGATCATCATCACCGACCTCCAAGGCCAGATCCTCGCCGAACACACCAGGCCCGGACCCGGCATCCGCTACGTCGGCAACGGCCGACCACCCGGACCACGCCCCAAGAAACCGCGACCGTCACCGAAGTCCTGACACAACAACCGTCACCGATGTCCTGATGCAGAACCCATGTCCTGAGACATCACATCCACACGCCGGTAGATCCCCCTTGTGAGTCGAACGCGTGTTCGATATCATACGTGTATGACCACTTCCCTGCTCGACCGGTTGCCGGTGTCGCCCCCGGCCGGGCCGGGGGTGACCGGGTTGGTGGCCGAGGCGGAGGCGTCCCTGGCCGGAGCCGGCGGGGCGTCGGTGGACGGCCTGGACGACGAGGCCCTGGGCGAGGTGATCGCGGGCCTGGCGCGGGTGGAGTCGCGGGCGGTGGAGCTGAGGTTGGCGCTCTCGGCCGAGGCCGACCGGAGGCGGGTGGCCGAGGCGACCGCCGAGACCGGCACCGATGCGTGGCTGGCCCGGTTGACCGGTACGTCGCGGGCGCAGGCCGCCGGGGGGCTGCGGCTGGCCAGGCTGCTGGGCGAGAAGTACGCCGCGACCCGGGAGGCGTTCGCCGCCGGGCGCGTGGGGGTCGACCAGGTCCGGGTGATCCTCAGTGCCGCCGAGCAGGCCCCGGCCGAGGCCACGCCCGGCCAGCTCCGGCTGGCCGAGCAGTGGCTGGTCGACCAGGCCACCGGCGCCGGCACCCGCACCGGACGGAGCCTGGACGCCAAGAGACTGCGCCAGGCCGCCCGGCGGATGTTCGCCCGGATCGACCCCGAGCTCGCGTCCCGGCACGAGGCGATCCTGCTCGGCCGCGAGACCCGCAGCGCCGAGGCCGAGACCTTCCTGGCCCTGCACGACAACGGCGACGGGTCCTACACCGGCCGGTTCCGGATCCCCGAGCTCCACGGCCACCTCCTCACCCAGGTGCTGGACCGGCTCACCGCACCCCGCCGCCTGACCCACGACCGCTCCGGTACCGCGCTGGTCGACGAGTCCGCACCCGGCCACGACGGCGGCATGAACGCCTACGAACGCTACGGCGCCGCCCTGTGCGAGCTCATCGAGCACCTCCCCACCCAGGGCTGGACCGGCCCCGGCGACCACGGGCACGGCGGCAACGGGCACGGCGGCAACGGCTGCGAGATCCTGGTCCGCATCGACCTCGAGGCCCTCCTCACCGGCCTCGGGACCGCCGGCCTGGACACCGGGGTCGCCATCACCGCCGGCGAGGCCCGCCGCCTGGCCTGCAACGCCGGCCTGGTCCCCGCCGTCCTCGACAGCGACTCCATGCCCCTGGACCTCGGCAGGTCGAGACGCCTGCACTCCCGCACCCAACGCCGCGCCCTGGCCCTGCTCCACGACACCTGCGCCATCACCGGCTGCCAACGCCCCTTCGCCTGGTGCGAGATCCACCACCCCCACCTCTCCTGGGGCCACGGCGGCGCGACCGACCTCCACAACGGATTGCCCCTCTGCGGCCACCACCACCGCCGAGCCCACGACCCCACCTTCGACCTCCGTCGAAGACCCGACGGCGAATGGTCCTACCACCGACGCACGTGAGCCTCAGGCGAGCGGCTGGTCCGACCGGCGGAGCACGTGCACGGCGTAGGTGCTCGCCTCGGTGAACCGCTGCAGGTCATAGCTGGCGAACCGTGACTCCACCTCGAGCCCGACCGCGGCGCAGTCCTCGACGAACTCCGCGGCCGGGTAGGCGCGCGACGTCACGGCGGGAGCGCCCGAGAGGGCGAAGCCGACCAGCAGCCTCCCCTCCGGCGCGAGCAGCGAGGCGAGCACACCGAGGACGGTGCGCTCGGTCTCGGGTGCGAGCAGGATCATCACGTTGCCGACGCAGACCACGAGGTCGAACGACGTGGGGAGGCCCGCACCGCTCAGCAGCTCGGGCGTGAGGTGGTCGAGCCGGGACGAGACCACCGGCAGCTCGGGAAACGTGGCGCGGGACTGCTCGATGATCTCGGAGTCGAAGTCGACCCCGACCACGCGGTGACCTCGCCGCACCAGCGCCGCGCCGACCCGACCCATCCCCGAGCCGGCGTCGAGGATCGTCGCGCCGCGGCCGACCAGGACGTCGGCCAGCCGGGCCTCGCCCTCGACGTCGGCGCCGTCGGCGATGAGCTGTGCGAAGTGGGCGCCGTACCCGCCCCGACCCTCGGCCCGCTCCTGCGCACGGGCCTGCTCCCACCTGGTCTGCGACATGCGGGTCAGGATAGGTGTTCGGTCCGCGCTCAGCCGAGGAGTGAGGCAGTCGCCATCCGGGTCAGCCAGTCCGCGACGGTCGCGCGCGCCCAGCCGCACTCGGTGCGCAGCCGGGCCTGCAGGAGCGGGTTCATCAGGATCCAGCAGATGTCGGCCGCCTCGTCGACGGCGAGCCCCGAGCGCAGGCCGCCGACCTCAGCGAGGTGGGTGACGAACATCCGCGCGTCGCCGCGACGCTCGAGGTCGATGCGGGCCCGGAGCGCGGCCGCCTCGGCGTCGGCGTCCACGGCCCGGTTGAGCACGGCCTCGAGCGGTGCGAGGCGGTCGGCGACCCCGAGCACCTGCTCCACCCAGAGCCGGACCAACGCCTCCGGGTCGGTGATCTCGCGCATGGCCAGGATGTGCGGACGCTCGGCCATCGGCACCGGTTCGTCATCGCCCACGACTCCCCAGTCCCAGGCGGTCTTGAGCAGCTCGGCCTTGGAACCGACCGAGAGGAAGACGGTCCGGCGGCTGACGCCGGCGGCCTCGGCGACGGCGTCGATCGTGGTGCCCGCGTACCCCCGTGCCTCGAAGAGCGCGCGCGCAGCCTCGACGACGCGGCGCCGGGTCTGCCGGGCGGACTCCGCACGCGCCGGCGAGCGGTAGGTCCGTGGGCGGCTCAAGGCACCTCCTGAAATGGGATTGACGTGGGCCGACTATTGGCTGCATCCTCAGGATACTGAATTCAGCGTGCAGGGACGTGACGACATGCGGATCGCGATCATCGGAGCCGGACCGGCCGGACTGTTCCTCGGCAGTGCCCTGGCGCGGCGGGGGCACCAGGTCACCGCCGTCGACCGCGACCCCGGCCCGACCGACGACACCACCTGGACCCGGCGCGGCGTGATGCAGTTCCACCACGCGCACGCGTTCCGGCAGACCGTCGTGGAGGCGCTGGAGCGTGAGGTGCCCGAGGCGCTCGACCTCTGGCTCGCGTCCGGTGTCGAGCCGATCGAGTTCTCACCCGAGGAAGGGACGGTCACCCGGCTCGGCCTGCGCTCCCGCCGCGAGACGTTCGAGCGCTCGCTGCGCGCAGCCGCTCTCGCCACGCCCGGGTTCACCCTGCACAGCGGCCACGTCGAGGGCGTGCTCCAGGAGGGTGGGCGTGCGGCCGGCGTGGTCGTCGACGGCAGACCCCTGCCGGCCGACCTCGTCGTCGACGCGTCGGGTCGGGCCGGACGCGCGACCCGGGACGTGGGTGTGCGCACCGGAGTCGGCGGACCATGCGGCCAGGCGTACGTCGACCGTGTCTACCGGCTGCGCCCCGGCGCCGAGCCCGGCCCGATGACCAACCCGATCGCGTGGCAGGCAGACCTCGACGGCTACCTCGCGCTGGTGTTCCGCCACGAGCAGGGGCTCTTCTCCGTGCTGATCGTGCGCCGGGCCGACGACGTGGACCTGCGCGGGCTCCGTCACGCCGGCGCCTTCGAGGCTGCGGCCCGCGCGATCCCCGGCCTCGACGCCTGGACCGACCACGAGCGTTCGCGCCCGGTCACCGACGTGCTCCCCGGCGGAGCGCTGCTCAACGTCTACCGCAGCCAGTGCGACAAGGACGGCGCGCTGGTCCTGCCCGGGCTGTTCTTCGTGGGCGACAGCGTCGCGACCACCACCCCGGTGTTCGGCCGTGGCATCACCACGACGCTCTGGCAGTGCGAGGCGCTGCTGAGCCTGCTCGACCACGACACCGACGACCTGGTCGGCACGGGTCAGGCGTTCGAAGCCTGGAGCACCGACACGATGCGCCCGTGGGTCGAGGACCACATCCACATGGACTCCGCCCACGTCGACCGGTGGAACGGTCGTGACGTCGACATGGACAGACCCCTGCCGTCCGACCTGATCCTGGCGGCGGCAGCGGTCCGGCCGGAGATCATGCAGCACGCCGGAGGCTATCTCGCGATGGCCGCGCTGCCGGCGTCGCTCCGGGCGGCCGAGCCGGCTGCCCGTGAGGTGTACGCCGGCGGGTGGCGGCCGCCGTACGCGCCCGGGCCGAGTCGCGACGAGCTCGCCGAGATCGTGGGGGCTAGAGAATCGCGCCCGGGTTGAGGATTCCCTGCGGGTCGAGCGCGTCCTTGATCCGGCGGGTCAGGTCCATCACGTCGTCGCCGAGCTGGTCGGGCAGGGCAACCGCCTTGGCCTTGCCGACGCCGTGCTCGCCGGTGATGGTGCCGCCGAGCGCGATCGCCGCCGCCATCACCTCGCCGAAGGCCGCCCTGGCCCGGCGCTCCGCGTCGGGGTCGGCCGCGTCGTAGACGATGTTGGGGTGGGTGTTCCCGTCGCCTGCGTGGGCGACCACGGGGATCTCGACGTCCCACCGGGTCGCCACCTCGCCGATCGCGTCGAGCAGGTCGGGCAGCAGCGGGATCGGGACGCCGACGTCCTCCAGCAGCAGGGCCCCGCGCTGCTCCAGTGCCGGGAACGACGCGCGCCTGGCCGCCACGAACAGCTCGCCCTCGTCGGGGTCGTCGGTGACGAAGCACTCCGTCGCGCCCGAGGTCCGGCACGCGGCCTCCATCGTCGCCATCTCCAGCGCCCGCGCCTCCCCCGGGGCATCGGACTGGGTGAGCAGGAGAGCGCCGGCCGTGCGGTCGAGGCCCATCGGCCGGTAGTCCTCGACCGCGTTGATCGACGAGCGGTCCATCAGCTCGCACAGGCACGGCCGCATCGTCGACCGCATCGCGACCACCGCGTGCGCGGCGGCGTGGACGGTCGGGAACGTCGCCACCAGCGTCGAGCGGGTGGCCTGGGCCGGCACCAGCCGCAGGACCGCGCGGGTCACGATCCCGAGAGTGCCCTCGCTGCCGACGAAGAGCTTGAGCAGCGAGAGGCCGGCGACGTCCTTGATCCGCTTGCCGCCGAGGGTGACCAGGGTGCCGTCGGCCAGGACGACGTCGAGCCCGAGCACGTAGTCGGTGGTCACGCCGTACTTCACGCAGCACAGGCCCCCGGCATTCGTGGCGACGTTGCCGCCGATCGAGCAGATCTCGAACGACGACGGGTCGGGCGGGTACCAGAGCCCTTCCTTGCCCGCAGCCAGCTTGACGTCGCTGTTGAACGCGCCGGGCTCCACCACCGCGACCTGGCAGGCGGTGTCGATCTCGATCGCGGTCATCCGCTCCAGGCTGAGCACGATCCCGCCGTCGACCGCACTCGAGCCGCCCGAGAGGCCGCTGCCCGCGCCCCGCGGGACCACCGGAACACCGTGGGCGGAGGCCCACCGCATGGCGGTCTGAACCTGCCCTGCGTCCTCGGCCCGGACGACGGCCGCGGGCGTGCCGGCGGACGGGTCGTGGGACCAGTCATGGCGGTACTTCTCCACGGCATCGGGGTGGGTGACCACCACACCGTCGGGCAGAGACTCCCGCAGCTCGTCGATCGCCTGCGCGTCCAGGGTCATGAGGTCATGCAACCACGCACCACCCGGCCCTCGGGACCGGCTCAGGCCCTGATGCCGGCCGGAGCGCCCATCTCGAGGTCGATCCGGACCGCCTCCTCGATCGGGGTCGGCTCGAGGCCGAAGGTCCGCTGCGCGGCGCTGGAGTCGAGCACGAACGGTCCGCGGAACTGGTGCTGGGTCTCGCGCAGCTCCTTGGCCATCGGGTTGACCAGCCCGGCCGCCCAGAGGACGGCGTAGGGCATGGTGCTGAGCTTCGCGGTCACGCCGAGCCGGGCGGCCGCGATCGCGGTCAGCTCGCGCACGCTGAGCGGGTCGTTGCTGGGCACGTGCCAGGCCCGGCCCCACGCCCGCTGGTCGTACACCCCGGTGACGAGCAGGGCGGCGACGTCCTCGGTGCAGGTCCAGGTGTGCGGCGCGTCGAGGTCGGCCGGGACGAACGCACGCCGGCCCTTCCGGAGCGAGGGCGTGACGAGGTAGGACAGCATCGAGTTGCCGCCGAGGTAGTCGCTGCCACGCACCTCGAAGGTGCGGATGCGGCCGGCCTCGTGAGCCGCCAGCGCATCACGCCACATCGCGTTGCGGACCCGGCCCTTGCGGCCGGTGGCGGCCAACGGCGTCTCCTCGGTCATCGGCGCATCGACCTGCCCGTAGCCGTAGAGGTTGCCGACGGTCGCGAGCACGGCCCCGCTCGACTCCGCCGCGTGCAGGAGGGCGGCCGCCACCGGCGGCCAGTCCAGCTCCCAGCGCGAGTACGTCGGGTTGACGCAGTTGTAGATCGCTGCGGTCCCCTCGGCGAGCGCGGTGAGGCGATCGGCGTCGGCGGCGTCGGCGGCGATCCGCTCCGAGCCCTCCGGCCCGCTCCCGCTGCGGGTGACGACCCGCACGTGGTGTCCCTCGTCCAGCAGGCGGCGGGCGGTCGCGGTGCCGACAGGTCCGGCTCCGACGACGAGATGGGTGTCCATGAGTTCCTCCATGATGTGATCAGTGCTCTCGTTTCAGAGCATTGCTCACTTCGAGGACGTTTGCAAGAGCAGTGCTCACATTTCTGTGCCACACTCGCTCCCATGCCTGCACCCTCCACCGGCACCCGGGCCCGGGCCCGCGCCCAGACCATCGACGACCTCAAGCGGGTGGCGCGCGCCCATCTCGCCACCGACGGCGCCGATCTGTCGCTGCGCTCGGTGGCCCGCGAGCTGGGCATGGTGTCGTCGGCGGTCTACCGCTACTTCGAGAGTCGCGACGCGCTGCTCACGGCCCTGATCATCGACGCCTACGACGACCTCGGCGACGCGTCCGAGCGCGCCGAGGCCGCGGTCCGGCGTACCGACCTGCGTGGCCGGTGGCTCGCGACGGCTCATGCGATCCGCGACTGGAGCCGCACCAACCGCGCGGAGTACGGCCTGCTCTACGGCACCCCGGTCCCGGGGTACTCGGCACCGGAGGACACCATCGGCCCCGCGGTCCGCACGGTCGTCGTGATGACCTCCATCCTGCGCGACGGCCACGACCGCGGGCTGCTGCCCGCACTCCCCCACGAGCGACTCCCCGCCGCCACCCGCGCCGACCTCGAGGGCGTGATCGCGCTACCGGGGTTCGAGGGCGTGCCGCCCGCGTTGCTGGCGCGCGGGATGGGAGCCTGGGCCGCCCTCTTCGGCCTGGTCAGCTTCGAGCTGTTCGGCCGCCTGACCAATGCCGTCCACGACTACGACGCGTGGTTCGACTACCAGATGCGACTCCTGACCCGCGAGCTCGGGCTCTGAGACCTGGCCCGGCGAGCGGACGATAGTGTGCCCAGGTGCCTGAGGTGAAGCCCCTCCAGAAGGTCCTGGTCGCCAACCGCGGCGAGATCGCGGTGCGCGTGATCCGCGCCTGCAAGGACGCCGGGATCGACAGCGTCGCGGTGTACGCCGAGCCCGACCGCGACGCGCTCTTCGTCCGGCTGGCCGACGAGGCCCACAGCCTGGGCGGCGCGACGCCGGCCGACTCCTACCTCGACATCGCCAAGATCATCGCCGTCGCCGAGCGGTCGGGCGCCGACTCGGTGCACCCCGGCTACGGCTTCCTCGCGGAGAACCGCGCCTTCGCCCAGGCGGTGCTCGACGCCGGGCTGATCTGGATCGGCCCTCCCCCGGAGGCGATCGAGAGCCTCGGCGACAAGGTCAAGGCGCGCCACATCGCCGAGAAGGTCGGCGCCCCCCTCGTGGCCGGCACCAAGGACCCCGTCGAGAGCGCCGACGAGGTGGTCGCCTTCGCCCAGGAGCACGGCCTCCCGATCGCGATCAAGGCGGCCTTCGGTGGCGGCGGCCGGGGGCTGAAGGTCGCCCGGCAGATGGAGGAGGTCGCCGACCTCTACGAGTCCGCCGTGCGCGAGGCGGTCAGTGCCTTCGGCCGCGGCGAGTGCTTCGTGGAGAAGTACCTAGACAAGCCGCGCCACGTCGAGACCCAGTGCCTGGCCGACCGCTATGGCAACGTCGTCGTGGTCTCGACGCGCGACTGCTCGCTCCAGCGGCGTCATCAGAAGCTCGTCGAGGAGGCGCCCGCGCCGTTCCTGTCCCCCGACCAGGTGTCCCGCCTCTACGCGGCGTCCAAGGCGATCCTGCGCGAGGCGGGCTACGTCGGCGCCGGCACCTGTGAGTTCCTGGTCGGCCAGGACGGCACGATCAGCTTCCTCGAGGTCAACACCCGGCTCCAGGTCGAGCACCCGGTCTCGGAGGAGGTGACCGGCCTCGACCTCGTGCGCGAGATGTTCCGGATCGCCGCCGGCGAGGAGCTGGGCTACGACGACCCCACCGTCGAGGGCCACTCGATCGAGTACCGCATCAACGCCGAGGACGGTGGCAACAACTTCATGCCGGCGCCCGGCACCCTGTCGCGGTGGGAGCCGCCGAGCGGTCCTGGCGTCCGCGTCGACGGCGGCTACGTCGCCGGCGAGACCATCCCCGGCGCGTTCGACTCGCTGATCGCCAAGCTCATCGTCTCCGGACG
The DNA here is from genome assembly GCA_963820015.1 of uncultured Actinomycetota bacterium. GTDB lineage: Bacteria > Actinomycetota > Actinomycetes > Propionibacteriales > Nocardioidaceae > Nocardioides. Next base: position 229,768 of record CAWFYO010000001.1, read on the forward strand.
CGACCGCACCCAGGCGCTGGAGCGCTCGCGTCGTGCGCTGTCGGAGTTCGTGGTCGACGGCATGCCGACCGTGATCCCGTTCCACCGCGCGGTCGTCGACGACCCGGCCTACATCGGCGAGGGGTCCGACACCGACGGTCACTTCAGCATCTACACGTCGTGGATCGAGACCGAGTTCGACAACCAGATCACGCCCTACGACGGCCACCATGCCGACGGCGACGACCCCGAGGAGCGCCAAACCGTGGTGGTCGAGGTCGGCGGTCGCCGGCTCGAGGTCAGCCTGCCCGGCGGCCTCGGCTCGGTCGCGGTCGCGTCCGGCGGAGGGCCGAAGAAGCCCCCGCGGACGGCCGGCAAGAAGTCGGGCGCGGCCGTCTCCGGGGACGCGGTGACCAGCCCGATGCAGGGCACCATCGTCAAGGTCGCGGTCGAGGAGGGTCAGAGCGTCGCCGAGGGCGATGTCATCGTGGTCCTCGAGGCGATGAAGATGGAGCAGCCCCTGAAGGCGCACAAGCCCGGCGCCGTGACCGGTCTCCAGGCGGAGGTCGGGGCGACGGTCACCAACGGGGCAATGATCTGCGAGCTCAAGGACTGAGGGAACCCTCATGGAGCTGCGCGCTCCTCGGGAGCGGGTCAGCCCGAAGGCACGGCTGATGTGGATGTGCACCGACCTGCTCCGGGCGGTGCCGATCATCGTCGTGCTGGCGCTCGCCAACGGGCCTTGGGACTGGTTCGACCTCCCGGGGTGGGTCGTCGTCGCGGCCGGGCTCGTGCTGATCGCGTTCGCGATCGCCGTACCCCTGTGGCGGTACGCCGTCCACCGGTGGGAGGTGACCGACACCGCCGTCTACACCCAGACCGGCTGGTGGGCGCGGGAGCGACGGATCGCGCCGATGTCGCGGGTACAGACCGTCGACCACCGGGAAGGCGCGATCGCTCGGCTGTTCGGGCTGGCGACGGTGCGGATCACGACCGCGTCGTCGGCCGGCGCCCTGACCATCGAAGGGCTCGACCAGCACCGTGCGATCGAGATCGTCGAGATGCTGACGCGGATGGCCGACTCGGTGCCGGGCGACGCGACGTGACGAGCTGGCAACGCCTCGACCGCCGGATGCTGCTGGTCCATCCGGTCCGCGAGCTGATGCGCTACCTGCCCGGCGTGATCGCCTTCGTGGTCGTCGGTCGCACCACCGATCCCGGCGGCTACTGGGGCCTGTTGGGCGTCGGCATACCGGTGCTCCTCGGGGTGCTGCGCTACCTGACGACCAGCTACCGGATCACCCCGTCCCGGGTCGAGGTCCGGCACGGGCTGCTCAACAAGCGGGTGCTCTCGGCGCCACTGGACCGGGTCCGCACCGTCGACCTGAGCGCCTCCCCGATCCATCGGGCGCTGGGGCTGGTCACCCTCCGGATCGGCACGGGGCAGACCACCGGCAAGGGGGAGGAGCGACTCTCGCTGGACGGCCTGTCCGCCCCCGAGGCTGCTGCGCTCCGGCAGACCCTGCTGCACGCCTCCCCCGCCGCCGACCCGACCGCCGACCCGACCGCCGAGGTATCCACGCCGGAGGCCGACCGCCGGCTCGTGCTCGTCCTCGACCCCCGCTGGGTGCGGTTCGCGCCGCTGACCTCCTCCGGGCTGGTCATCGCGGGGGCCGCGCTGGGCCTGGTGGCCCAGAGCTGGCACACGTTCGCGATCGACCCGACCGTCGACGTCCAGCGCCTCGAGCGGCTCGGAGCCACGCTGCTGGTCACCCTCGGCGCCCTCATCGTCGTGGTGGTGGTCTGCGTGCTCGCGGTGGCGGGCTACCTGGTCACCAACTTCGGCTTCCAGCTCGTCCACACGAGCCCCGACGGGTCCTGGCACCTGCGTCGGGGGCTGTTCACCACCCGGGAGACCAGCCTCGACGACGCCCGCGTCTCGGGGGTGAGCATCGGCGAGCCCCTCAGCCTGCGCCTGGCTCACGGTGCCCGGCTCTCCGCGATCGTCACCGGGCTCGACAGGAGGCAGCAGGGCAGCTCGGTGCTGGTGCCCCCGGCACCGAGGACCGAGGTGGACCGGGTCGCGGCCGAGGTGCTCGGCCTGCGCGACCCGGTGTACGGCGACCTGGTGCGACACGACGTACGGGCCCGGCGGCGCCGCTGGACCCGCGCCATGCTGCCGGCCGGGGTGGTCGCGCTGCTCGCGCTCGGGGCGTCGTACGCCGTCACGTGGTGGTGGCTCCTCGGCGCGCTGGTCGCCCTCGCGGTCGGCGCGGGGCTCGCCCACGACCGGTGGCAGGCCCTCGGGCATGCCCTGGTCGACGGCAACCTGGTGGCGCGCTCGGGCAGCATCGACCGCCGGCGCGAGGCGCTGCACACGGCCTCGGTGATCGGGTGGAACCTCCGCGCGACCTTCTTCCAGCGGCGCGTCGGCCTCACCGACCTGGTCGCGACCACGGCCGGGGGTCGGCAATGGGTGCGCGTGCTCGACCTCGACGACCACGCTGCCGTCGCCCTCGCCACCACCGCGACGCCGGGGCTGCTCGACCAGTTCCTGGCCTGAGGCGTCACGACTGCACGCGAGGGCGACGCGTGAGCTCAGTGGTGCAGGTGCCTGCTCCCTCCGGCGGTGAGCCGGCGACGGTGGTCGGGCGGTCAGCCCTCGGACAGCGAGATGTCGACCATGAGCTCGTCGGCCAGACTCTCGAGCATCGACCGCAGATCGTCGCTGCTCGTCCTTGGGGGGACCTCGAGCACCGCTCGCGCCTCGAACAGCAGGCCGCCGGCCATCGGCGCCTCGCGGAGGCCGGTCGTGAGCTCCTCGATGCCGATCCCGCGGCCGGCGAGCGAGGCCGAGATCTCGGCGACGATGCCCGCGTGGTCGGCGCCGAGGAGCTCGAGGTTGAGCCGCTGCGCCTCGTGGGCCTCCGGCTCGTCGGCCCGCTCGACGGTGACCAGCAGCCCGACGTCCGTGAGCGCCGTCAGGTCGGCGACCAGCGCCTCCGCGCGCTCGTCGGACACCTCCACCTGCAGGATGCCGGCGAACTTGCCGGCCAGCCGGGCCATCTGGCTGCGCTCCCAACTGCCCTCGTGCGCCTTGATGGCGCCGGAGAGGTCGGAGACCAGACCAGGCCGGTCGTCCCCGATGCAGGTGAGGGTGAGGATGGCCATCGGGGTCAGCGTGCCTGGTCGGCCAGGATCCGCAGCGCGGCCAGCTTGCCGGGGCCGCCGGTGACACAGCCGCCGGGGTGGGTGCCCGAGCCGCACTGGTAGTAGCCCCGGATGGGCGTGTTGTAGCGGGCGTAGCCGGGAGCGGGCCGCATGAAGTACATCTGCGGCGCCAGGAACTCGCCGTGGAAGATGTTGCCCTCGGTCAGCCCGGCCACCCGCTCGATGTCGAGCGGGGTCACGACCTCCCGGTGGAGCACCAGGTCGCCGAAGCCCGGGAAGTGCGACTCCAGCACGGCCTGGACGGTGTCGCCGAACGGCTCCCGCTCGGTGTCCCAGTCGCTGCCCTTGAGCTCGTACGGCGCGTACTGGATGAAGCAGCTCATCACGTGCTTGCCCGGAGGCGCCATGTCGGGGTCGACCACCGACTGGATGGCGCCGTCGATGTAGGGCAGCTGGGAGTACCAGCCGTACTTGGCGTCGTCGTAGGCCCGCTCGAGGTACTCCAGCGACGGTCCGATGTTAATGAAGCCACCGAAGTGGTCGAGCCGGCCCTTCAGCGCCGGGTAGACCGGGAGGTCGTCGAGGGCGAAGTTCACCTTGGCCGACGTGCCCTGGAACCGGTAGCGGTCGATCGCCTCGTTCAGGTCGGAGGGCAGCTCGCGTGGGTCGACCAGCTCGGTGAAGGTACGCCGCGGGTCGAGGGCGCTGACCACGACCGGCGCGGTGAACTCCGTGCCGTCGGTCAGCACGACGCCGGTCGCCCTGCCGTCCTGGGTGAGCACGTGGTCGACGGGCGCCTCCAGTCGCACGGTGGCCCCGAACGACTCGGCAGCGCGTTGCAGCACCTGCGTGAAGCCGCCGTTGCCACCCTTGTGGAAGCCCCACGCGCCGTGCTGGCCGTCCTGCTCGCCCATCAGGTGGTAGAGGAGCACCAGGCCTGAGCCCTGCGACATCGGCCCGACCTTGTTGCCGATGATGCCCGACGACGCGATCGCGGACTTCACGATGTCGGACTCGAAGTAGTCGTCCATCAGGTCGGCGCAGCTGCCGGTCAGGAACCGCACCAGGTCGTGGAGCGTCTTCTTGTCGGCCCCGCGCAGCTGCTTCATCATCCACGCGACGTCGGCCTGGTCGGCCGGGTCGTCGCTGAAGATGTCGGGCGGCGCGTTGTTGAACAGGGGCATCGCCAGCTGGATGACCTTCTCGAGGTCGTGCTCCCAGCGGTGGTAGCCGTCGACGTCGCGCTTGCTGTGACGGCCGATCTCCTGGTCGTTGAACTGCTCGTCCTCGGTCAGCAGCAGGTAGTCGCCGTCGTCCATCGGCGCGAAGTGCGTCGGCATCAGCAGCGGCAGGAACCCGTGCTTGACCAGCTCCAGCTCCTGGATGATCTCGGGCCGCAGCAGGCTCAGCGCGTAGGAGAAGGTGGTGAACGAGAAGCCCGGGTGGAGCTCTTCGGTGATCGCCGCGCCGCCGACGAACGAGCGCCGTTCCAGCACGAGGACGCTCAGGCCGGCCTTCGCGAGGTACGCCGCGTTGGTCAGGCCGTTGTGGCCTCCGCCGACCACGATGGCGTCGTAGGTGTTGGCCGTGCTCCGCGACATCACTGCTCCATTCGGTACGAGATCGGGGCGAGCTCGACCGAGGAGCCGGTCTTGCGCGCGGGGTTGTACAGAGGCATCCGGTCGGTGGTCGCCGGGACCGTGAGGTACTCGTGGTCGACGGTGATCTCCAGGTGCACCGTCGAGCCCTTCGCGGCGTACTCCGGAAGCACCCGCGCCATCCCGATGTGGCGCTGGAGCACCGGGGAGTACATCAGGCTGGTGGCGTAGCCGACGCGCTCGTCGCGCTCCGCGCCGCCGTAGAGCATCGACTCCCAGGCCACCGGGGTCTCGTCCTTGGGCACCGGGATGCCCCGCTCGAGGTGGAGCCGCTCGAACTCCTCCCAGTCGATCCACAGACCGACCGTGGCCCAGCGCGAGGTGCCCTCGCGCAGCTCCCGCTCGATCGCGCGGCGGCCGATGAACGGCCGGTCGTCGCCGAGGGCGGCGCCGTCCTTGCCGAGCATCCAGCCGAAGCCGAGCTCCTTGGGCGTGAACCGCTCGGCGTCGGTGAAGGCGTAGCGAGCCGAGGAGAACTCGACGTTGATCAGGGCGAGCCCCGCCTCGATCCGCAGCATCAGGAGCGCGTCCTCGCCGAACGGGCGGAACCCCTGCCCGTCGCCGGCCTGGATGACCTTGTCGAGGACCGCGAGGGCGTCGTCGGCCTCGACGAAGACCTCGAAGCCGAGGTCGCCGGAGTAGCCGGTGCGGGAGATCGTCACCGGGGCGCCACCGATCTTGGCCGGGGTGAGCCCGAAGTAGGGCAGGTCGTCGACCTCTCGGGCCAGGGTGCGCAGGATCCCCCGCGAGCGCGGACCCTGGACGGCCAGGACGCCGTAGTCCGCGCTGACGTCCTCGATGGACACCCGGAGCCGGCCGACCAGCGAGTCGAGGTAGCCCAGGTTGGGGTCGGCCGACGTGAGCAGCCAGTCGTCGTCGGCGTGGCGGAAGAGCACGCCGTCCTCGAGCACGAAGCCGGCCTCGTCGCACCACACGGTGTACATCGCCTGGCCGGGCCGGCATCGTCGTACGTCACGCGTCATCACGCCGGCCAGGAACCGTTCGGCGTCCGAGCCGGTGATCCGGTACTTGTAGAGGGGCGAGGAGTCGAAGTAGCCCGCGGAGTTCCGCACCGCGAAGTACTCGTGCTTCGCCGAGAGGTCGTAGCGCAACGCCGAGAGGTAGCCGGACCAGTGGCCGTAGAGGCCGGTCTGGTTGAGCTCGCTGAGCCGTGGGTGGAAGGGCGTCGTCTTCATCATCATGGCGGCGCCCACCCTAGCCTGAACGGCGGTTCAGGTCGACGGTGTGGTTTCGAGACGGGGCAGAGCGCCCTCCTCAACCCACCTTGGCGAACGTGAACCAGGTGGAGCGCAGGCCGAGGCGGAGGCGGAAGTCGTCGCCGGTGATGTGGCGGTCGGCCTTCGAGCCGTGGAGGGTCATCTGCTCGACCCGTCCGTTCCACTGCCCGTTGCCGTCGCGGTGGTCGATCGCGACCGACAGCAGGTTGCCCAGGGCGGGCCAGTGGCGCTCGATCTGACGCGAGGTCACCTTCGTCGACCAGGTGTGCACCGGGTTGCCCGCCCACCCGTCGTACGGGTCCTGGTGGGCGTCGAGGTAGGGCACGGAGCCGGCGCTGCTCCAGCCGCCGTTGCTCGAGGAGAACTGGGTGAACGCCGGGGCGCCGTGGTAATCGCGCACCATGCCCTTGGTCGCGGACACGGCCTGGTTGGACCGTGGGTCCTCCGCGGTGAGCCCGCCGTAGACCTGGCAGCTGGCGCTGTCGCAGATCGTGAACCGCCGATCCTGAGGGTTCGCATGCGCGTGCTCGTAGGCCGCGTAGGTGCGGGCCGCGACCGCCTGGGCCCGGAGCGCCGCCTGGTGCCACGAGGCCGGCATCTCCCGGGGCACGACGCCCCGGACGTAGCCCTCGAGCGGGACCACGTTGACGGTGATCCGGTGGGTGCTCCTGCTGATCGGCCCCATCGAGCGCAAGGTGCCGCGGTAGGTGGTCCGGGTGTGCCCGAGGACGAGGGTCAACGGCGACCCGGTGGTCCGGAACTCGCCGTTGCCCGGCAACGTGCGCCACCAGTGCCACCGGTCCGTGCGGTACTGGACCCGGGTCGCTGGGCCGGACCCGTTCGACATCCGCCACAGGGAGGCCTTCGCCGCGGCGCCGCGGGTCGGCACCTTGGTGGTGGTCCCCCGAGCGAAGTCGTGCACCAGGAGCCCCGGCCGATTGACCACCGTGGTGCCGTGACCGATGCTCGCGGTGATCAGGACCTTCACGGACCCGCCGACACGTCCGGACGTGGTGTGGGGGTAGTAGAAGCGCAGGATCTCCCCCGCGTTCTTGCCGGACCGGGCCGCGCCCTCCGCGCCGTACTGGCTCAGGCCGTGGCCGTGGCCGTAGCCGTGGCCGGCGACCGTGAGCGTCGCCGTGTCGGGGACCGGCAGGGCCCGCGCCGGCGTGGTCGGTGCGCCGGTCGCCGGCCCGACGGCGAGCACCGCGGTCGCCGCGACGGCGCCCACGAGTGCAGTGCGGACCGAGGTACGACGCCTGTGCATGGTGGTGCTCCCCGTCATCGCTGAGTGGCTCGTGGGGCCGGTGTGGCTCCCGTGGCGAACGTCAAGGGGAACACGAAGTCACACGCGGTGCAACCTGCGGGCGGCCTCCGCCACCGAGCCGCTGAGCGAGGGGTAGACGGTGAACGCCTGGGCGAGCTGGTCGGCGGTCAGCGACTCGGCCACGGCGACCGAGACCGCGTGGATCAGCTCGCTGGCGCGGGGGGCGACGACCACGCCGCCGACGACGATGCCGGTGCCCGGGCGACAGAAGAGCTTCACGAAGCCGTCGTGGATGCCCTGCATCTTCGCGCGCGCGTTGCCGGCGAGCGGGAGCAGGACCTGGTTGGCCTGGATCTCGCCGCGGTCCACCGCCTGCTGCGACCAGCCCACGGTGGCGATCTCGGGCGCGGTGAAGACGTTGGAGGACACCCGCTTGAGGTCGAGCGGGACTGACCGCGTCGCCGAGGAAGTGCCACATCGCGATCCGGCCCTGCATGGCGGCGACGCTGGCCAGCATCAGCACGCCGGTGCAGTCGCCCGCTGCGTAGACCCCGCGGGCCGTCGTACGGGAGACGCGGTCGACGGTGACGAACCCCGCCTCGTCGGTGTCGACGCCGGTGCTCTCGAGGCCGAGCCCCTCGGTGCGCGGCACCGAGCCCAGGGCCAGGATGCAGTGCGACCCCTCGACTGTGCGCCCGTCGGTGAGGGTGACCGAGACGCTGTCGCCCACGCGACGTACGGACTCCATCCGCGAGCGGGGCAGCACCTGCATGCCGCGCCGCAGCAGGACCTCCTCCAGCACGGTCGCGGCGTCGGCGTCCTCCCCCGGCAGCACGTGGTCGCGGCTCGAGACCAGGGTGACCCGTGAGCCGAGGGCCAGGTAGGCGCTGGCGAACTCCGCGCCGGTCACGCCGGAGCCGACCACGATCAGGTGACTCGGCAGCTCGGTCAGGTCGTAGACCTGCTCCCAGGTGAGGATCCGCTCGCCGTCCGGCTGGGCGGCGGGCAGCGTGCGCGGGGCGGCGCCGGTGGCGAGCAGGACGGCGTCGGCGCTCAGCCGCCGGTCACCCACGACCACGGTGCCGGAGCCCTCGAGCCGCCCACGTCCCCGCACCACCTCGACGCCCTCCTTCTCCAGGCGCGCGGTGATGTCGTCGGACTGGTCGCGCGCCAGCTGGAGCACGCGGGCGTTGACCTTCGCGAGGTCGACGTGCACCGACGAGGCCTCGTCGCCCGGCTGGTCGGTCCCCGGTCGGTCAGTGAGCGTCACCCCCAGCTCGGCTGCGCCCTCGACGTCGGTCATCAGCTCCGCCGTGGCGATCAGGGTCTTGCTCGGCACGCAGTCGGTGAGCACCGCCGAGCCGCCCACGCCGTCGGAGTCGACCAGCGTCACGTGGGCGCCGAGCTGGGCGGCGACGAGAGCCGCCTCGTAGCCTCCCGGTCCACCACCGACGATGACGACGCGGTCGGTGCTGGGCATGCGGTCATTGTGTCAGCCGTGCAGCTGAGCCGCCTCAGAGGTTGATCATGTGCCCGGCGATGCCGTGGATCGCCTCCTTGACCGCCTCGGTCAGGGTCGGGTGGGCGAAGACGTTGCGGCCGACCTCGTCGGCGGTCAGGTCCCACTTCTGGGCCAGCGTCAGCACGGGCAGCAGCTCGGTGACGTCGGGGCCGATCAGGTGGGCGCCGAGGATCTCGTTGTAGGTCGCGTCCGCGACCACCTTGACGAAGCCGACGGCCTCCCCGAGCCCCTGGGCCTTGCCGTTGGCCGAGAACGGGAAGGTGGCGGTCTTGACGTCGTAGCCGAGCTCGCGGGCCTGGGCCTCGCTGTAGCCGAACGAGCCGATCTGCGGCTGGCAGTACGTCGCGCGCGGGACGAAGTCGTAGGAGACCGGCATGGTCTCGGCGCCGGCGATGGTCTCGGCGGCGACGATCCCCATCGCCTCGGCGACATGGGCGAGCATCAGCTTGCCGGTGACGTCGCCGATCGCGTAGACGTGCTCGACGTTGGTGCGGCAGTAGTCGTCGACCACGATCGCGCCGCGCTCGGTGGCCACCCCGAGCGACTCCAGGCCGTAGCCCTCGAGCCGCGGGGCGAAGCCGATCGCCTGGAGCACCTTGTCGGCCTCCAGCACCTCCGACGCCCCGTCCTTGGAGACCGTCACCTTGACCTTCTCGCCCGACTCCGCGCCGGCGTCGGAGATCGACTCGACCTTGGCGCCCAGGAGCACCTTCACGCCGAGCTTCTTGTAGTGCTTGAGCAGCTCCTTGGAGATGTCGGCGTCCTCGGTCGGCACCATCCGGTCGAGGAACTCCACGATCGTGACGTCGACGCCGAAGTTGGCCATCACGTAGGCGAACTCCACGCCGATGGCGCCGGACCCGGCGATGATCACCGACCCCGGGAGCTCGGGGTCGAGGATCTGCTCCTCATAGGTCACGACCCGCTCGCTGAGCGTCGTGCCGGGGATCAGCCGGGTGGTGGCGCCGGTGCCGATGATCAGGTCGGTGTAGGTGTAGGTCACCCGACCGGTCTCGTTGAGGTCGACGACGACCTTCCCGGGTCCGTCGAGCGTGCCCCAGCCGTCGACCTCGGTGATCTTGTTCTTCTTCATCAGGAAGTGGACGCCCTTGACGATGCCGGCGCTGACCTTGCGCGACCGCTCGTGGGTCGGGCCGAACGCCATGGACGCCTCGCCCTGGATGCCGAAGACGTCCTTCTCGTGGGTCAGCACGTGGGCCAGCTCGGCGTTGCGGAGGAGCGCCTTCGACGGGATGCAGCCGACGTTGAGACACACGCCGCCCCAGTACTTCTTCTCGATCACGGCGACCGACTTGCCCAGCTGCGCGGCCCGGATGGCGGCGACGTAGCCGCCGGGACCGGCGCCGAGGACGACGACGTCGAAGTGCTGTGTCTCCTGCTGCTCGCTCACGACGACCAGCCTAGTGACCAACCACTACTCTCTCCGCGTGCCCCTCTACGCCGCCTACGCGTCGAACCTCGACCCGGCTCGGATGGGCGAGCGCTGCCCCCACTCCCCCCTCCACACCACCGGGTGGCTGACCGGCTGGCGGCTGACCTTCGGCGGCGAGGACCTCGGCTGGGACGGCGCCCTGTGCACGATCGTCGAGGACCTGCTCGACCAGGTCTACGTCGCTGTGTACGACGTGTCGCGCGAGGACGAGGCCGAGCTCGACCGCTGGGAGTCCACCGACACCGGTCTCTACCGCAAGACCAAGGTGCGGATCGCCACGATGGCCGGCGAGATCCTGGTCTGGACCTACGTGCTCGACGCGTTCGAGGGCGGGCTGCCCAGCGCGTCGTACCTCGGGATCATCGCCGACGCCGCGGAGGCGGCCGACGCGCCGGCCGACTACGTCACCGCCCTGCGGCTGCGTCCCTGTCGCTCGACCGGCCTCTGACCGCGCCGCGGCGAGCCGGCAGGCTCAGGCGGGCCCCGTCAGCCGCACCGGCACCGAGACGTCGGTGACGACACCGTTGGCGTTGGCCACGTGCACCGTGACGGTCTCGCGTCGCGAGCCACTCTGGGTGCACCGCAGCGAGTAGGGGCCGTGGCCCTGGGCCGCGCCGCAGGTGGCGCCGTCGAGCTCGGCCCACGCCTTCACCGGCGCCGAACCGGTCACGGAGTCGGGCCGGGCGGTGACGGTGACGTCGAAGCCGGCCCGCACGTGCGCCTCCTGCGTCGGCGAGGTCACGGTCACCTGCGGTCCGAAGGCCTGCCCGCTCACCCTGGTGGCGCCGGAGAACCCGACCTGGTTGAGCGCCTCGACGGTGAACCCCGGAGTCTGCCCTGCCGCTGCGTCACCGGGCAGCACGAGCGAGGTCCGCGCCCCGGCGGTGCTGCGCAGGTAGACCGACCGTCCCGAGGCCAGGACGGTCACCCGGTAGCCGAGCACGACCTGGCCGTTGTCGGCCGGCGTCTGCCAGTGGACCCGGTAGCGGTCGCCGTCGAGCTGGGCGGCGTAGTCGACGACGGGCGCAGCCGGGACCGCCGCCGTCCGGCCGAAGCCCACGTGGACCGTCGCCCGGCGACCGGTGGCCACCGTGGTGATCCGGACGTTCTCGGGAGTGGTGAAGCTGCTGCCGACCGGCAGCGCGGCGTTGGTCAGGTCGGCGTCGGGGAAGGGCAGCGCGGTCGGGTTGCCAGGGGCCGCGTCGAGGATCTGGACCCGGCCGTCGCCGACCTGACGGCGGATCGTCACGCCGGCCGTGCTGCGGCCGACCTGGGTGAGGTGCTCCGGCTGGTACTCCACCCAGTACGTCGCGTGGCCGACGGGGATCCGGACGGCCTGGAGGTTGCTGCCGGGGTGCTCGACGTCGGCGATCCTGAACGAGCCGTCGGCCCGGGCGGTGGCGACGTGGGCCGCCCATCCGAGCCGCTGGAGCACCGGCACCGAGAACGACGCGCGGGAGTGCCCCATGGCGTCCCAGCTGTCGCCGTACTCCACGGAGTGGCACGTGCCGCCGAAGGACACGCGGCGGCCGGCGTCGGTGCAGACGAGGCCGTAGGCGTGGCCGAGGCCCAGGTTGTGCCCGAGCTCGTGGATCAGGGTCGCGGGACCCGGGTTGCGGTAGCGGATCCAGCTCAGTCGCCCCGGCTGCTCCGCGGCGGACACGGCCGCGTTGCACTGCTCGGTGAAGATCATCAGCCGGTTGAAGTGACCCGGGTGGTAGCCGGCCCTCGTCAGCGCAGCGCTGGTGAGCCGGGCGGCCGCTGACAGCCGGTTGCACATCGTGTCGGCGGTGGCGTTCACGTGGACCCAGCGGGTCAGGGTGAAGCGCACCGTCTCGTGGCCGCGTGAGATGCGGTCGTAGTAGCTCGCGGTGGCGCGGAGGTCGCGGGTCGCCCGCCGCGTCGAGGGGTACGCCGGGTGGGCGGCGCCCCAGTACACCCGGGCGGCGAGCAGGTGGACCCGCGCCGGTGCCTGGAGCCGGCCGGAGCCGCCGACGGTCGCGTCGCGACCCGCCGGGCTCGCGCGCTCGGTGAGCACCTGGTCGGTGCGGGTGGCGGTGGCCGGTCGAGCCGCGGGGTCAGCAGAGCTCGCCCTGGCCGTCGTAGCCGGCATGACGAGTGCTGGCGCACACAACGCCAGCGCGACAACGCGCAGTACCCCCACGGTCTGATCCCCCCATCGACCTGTCCCGAGGATCCCCGACTCCGGACCCGCCCGCAATCACCAGAAGGCAAAACTTGTGGCCCGTTGTGACTACGCGACCCAGGGTCGTGGGTCGGGGCTGAGCCTCTAGGCTCGCGGGATGACCGCTGCTGGGACCCCTCAGGACCTCGCCCGCGAGGCCGCCGACCGCCTGGCCGCGCTGACCGGCGTACCCCGTCACGACGTGGCCCTCGTGCTCGGGTCGGGCTGGCTGCCCGCCGCTGCCGCGCTGGGTGAGCCGTCCGCCCAGATCGCGACCACCGACCTGCCCGGCTTCTCCGCCCCGGCGGTCCAGGGGCACGCCGGCACCATCGGCAGCCTCGAGCTCGGCGGTCGCCGCCTGCTGCTGTTCGGCACCCGCACCCACTACTACGAGGGCAAGGGCGTCGCCGCGGTGGTGCACCCGATCCGGACCGCCGCTGCTGCCGGCTGCCGGACGGTCGTGCTCACCAACGGCTGCGGCGGGCTGGACCCGACCTGGACGCCGGGGACGCCGGTGCTGATCCGCGACCACATCAACCTGACCGCCCGCTCCCCCATCGAGGGCGCGCACTTCGTCGACCTCACCGACCTCTACTCCGAGCGGCTGCGGGCGATGTGCCGCGAGGTGGACCCGACCCTCGACGAGGGTGTCTACGTACAGTTCCCCGGGCCGCACTACGAGACCCCGGCCGAGATCGAGATGGTGCGCCGGATCGGTGGCGACCTGGTCGGCATGAGCACCACGCTCGAGGCGATCGCGGCCCGCGAGGTCGGGATGGAGGTGCTCGGCATCTCCCTGGTCACCAACCTGGCCGCCGGGATCTCCGGCGAGCCGCTCGACCACGCCGAGGTGCTGGCGGCGGGCCGGGCGGCCGCGACCCGGATGGGCGACCTGCTCTCGCGGGTCGTGCCCGCTCTCGCTGGTTGAGGAGCGCTCGCCCTCGCGAGAGTCGCTCTGCGACCGTCTCGAATCCCGCGAGCGCCCGCAAACCTCGCGGCGGTCTCAGCCGTCCAGCCGGCGCGCCATCGCGGCCCGGGCCCGGGCCGCGGCGATCCGGACCGACTCCTCGGGGTCGTCGAGCAGGCGCTCGACCGCGGCCAGGTGCTCGGTGTCGCCGACCACGGCGAGAGCGCGGACCGCGGCGGCCCGCACTCGCGGCAGGTCGTGGCGGGTCAGGGCGGCCGCACCCGGGCCGCCACCCGCGACGTCGTGCCGTGCCGTGACCTTCAGGCACATCTCGGCCGGGCGGTAGTGCTCGTCGCCCAGCCCCGCGACGACGGCCGTCGTCGCCGAGTCGCCCCAGCAGTGCAGGAGGCCACGGGCTCCCCAGGTGCGCACCCAGTAGTCCTTCCAGACCGAGTCGTCGAGGACGGGGTCGCCGGGGTCCCAGGTGTGGCCGGTGAGGTAACGCAGCTCCGGGACGTACGCCGTACGCGGCGCGCCGCCGAGCAGGTTGACGCAGACCTCGACGAAGCGGGTCCGGCCCACCGCCGCGTCGAGCTCGCGGATCCGCTCCACGATCGGCCTGGCGAACGGCCGGGCGCCCCCGGCCGGAGGTGGTGGTTCGGTCACGCCCTGATCATGCCCTCCCGCTCCCACACCACTAGCCTGCAACGGGTGAGCCACCTGCCCGACCTGGCCGACCTGACCGCCCGTGCCCGGGCCTGGGCGGCCGAGGATCCCGACCCCGTCACGCGTGCCGAGCTCGAGCTCCTGGTCGCCCGGGGCGACCAGGAGGAGCTCGCCGACCGGTTCGACGGCACGCTCGAGTTCGGCACGGCCGGCCTCCGTGGTGAGCTCGGCGCCGGGTCCAACCGGATGAACCGCGTGGTCGTCACCCGCGCGGCGGCCGGGCTCGCGGCGTACCTCCACGACCAGGGGGCCGGCCGCGATGCCGCCGTCGTGATCGGCTACGACGCCCGGCACAACTCCGACGTCTTCGCCCGCGACACCGCCGAGGTGATGACGGGTGCGGGTCTGCGGGCGCTCGTGCTGCCGCGGCCGCTGCCCACCCCCCTGCTGGCGTTCGCGATCCGCGAGCTCGGCTGCGTGGCCGGGGTGATGGTGACCGCCAGCCACAACCCGCCCCGCGACAACGGCTACAAGGTCTACCTCGGCGACGGCAGCCAGATCGTGCCGCCTGCCGATGCCGAGATCGCGCGCCGCATCGACGCCGTCGGCGCGCTCGCCGACGTGCCCCGCGGCCACGCCGGCACCGTGCTCGGTGACGAGATCGTCGACTCCTACCAGGACACCGTCGCCGGCCTCCTCGGCGACGGGCCCCGCGACCTCGAGCTGGTCTACACGCCGCTGCACGGCGTCGGCGGCGCCTCGGTCGTGCAGGTGCTCGAGACGGCCGGCTTCGACGCGCCGTACGTCGTGTCCGAGCAGGAGGAGCCCGACCCGGAGTTCCCGACGGTGAGCTTCCCCAACCCCGAGGAGCCGGGCGCGATGGACCTCGCGCTCGCCCTGGCCGTCCAGCGCGAGGTCGATCTGGTCGTGGCCAACGACCCGGACGCCGACCGCTGTGCCGCGGCGGTCCCGGACGCCCACGGCTGGCGGATGCTCCGCGGCGACGAGGTGGGTGCGCTGCTCGCCCACCACCTGCTCACGACCGGGCACACCGGCACCTACGCCTGCTCGATCGTCTCCTCGAGCCTGCTCGGGAAGCTGGCGGCCGCCGCCGGTCAGCCGTTCGCCGAGACCCTGACCGGCTTCAAGTGGATCAGCAAGGTCGACGGGCTGGTCTTCGGCTACGAGGAGGCGCTGGGCTACTGCGTCGACCCGGAGCACGTGAAGGACAAGGACGGCGTCTCCGCGCTCCTGCTGCTGTGCGAGCTGGCCGCCCAGGAGAAGGCGCGCGGTCGCTCGCTGGTCGACGTGCTCGACGACCTCGCCGTGGCGCACGGGCTGCACGCCACCGACCAGCTGTCCGTGCGGGTCACCGACCTCGACGAGATCGCCCGCGCGATGCAGACCCTGCGGTCGACTCCGCCCACGGCGCTGGGCGGGCTGCGGGTGGAGTCCGTCGACGACCTGGCGGAGGGGTCGGCCGACCTGCCACCCACCGAAGGGCTGCGCTACCGCCTGGCCGACGGCGCGCGGGTGATCGTCCGGCCCAGCGGTACCGAGCCCAAGCTGAAGTGCTACCTGGAGGTGGTCGTGCCGGTCGACCCCGTCGCGGGCGTCGACGCCGCCCGGATCTCCGCCGCGGCCCGGCTCGACGCGCTCCGCGACGGGATCAAGGCCGCCGCCGGGATCTGACTCAGAGCACCACCAGGACCACCACGAAGGCGAGCGCGAGCACCACCAGCGCGCCGATGACCGGCCAGAAGGTACGACGGACGGCCTGCGAGCCGATCTCGTACTCCTCCTCCGAGCGCTCCTCGATGCCGCGCGCGGCCCGCGCCGTGGCGGCCAGGTGCAGGATGCGCTGCTCGACGAAGTCGGCGTAGTCGATGTCGCCCTGGCGCTTGACCTGGGAGGCGGCGATCACGCTGCTGTCCTTGGTGATCGCGGCTCCCGGCGACAGCACCTGCGGTCCGCCGCCCCACTTCATCTCCGAGCGCACCGTCTTGCGGAGGGGCCGGCCGATGGCCGGGCAGACGTACTTGGTGCCGCCGGCGCGGACCAGCAGGTAGCGGCGGACCAGGACGGTGTCGATGCCGGCCAGCGGGATCGTGACCGTCTCGAAGAGCGTGCGCATCAGGAGGTGGTCGCCGGTCACGGAGACGGCGGGACGGAGCATCGCGCCCCAGATCACGACGGCGGCGAAGAGGCAGGCGATCACCCCCGGCACGGCGATCCGAGCGGGAGCGGAGATCACGAACATGACCGCGATGAACGCGGCGGTGATGAGCCCCAGCACTCCGGTGATCCGCCCGCTGGTAGCCGTGAACGTCTCCACGTCCATCGACTCTATGCTGGCCAGGTGACGAGCACGACCACCCCTGCGGCCCGTCCGGATAACGATTGGGCCGCCACCACCGCATCCGAGGCGTCCCTGCGACGGTTCCTGCACGGGCTGCCCGGCGTCGACCAGGTCGGCGCGGAGGCCCGCGCCGCCGGGCTCGGCACCCGGTCGATCAAGACCACGGCCAAGGCCTACGCGATCGACCTGGCCATCTCGATGGTCGACCTCACCACGCTCGAGGGTCAGGACACCCACGGCAAGGTCCGGGCGCTCGCCGCCAAGGCGATCCACCCCGACCCGGCCGATCCGGCGTGCCCGTCGGCCGCAGCGGTCTGCGTCTATCCCGACATGGTCGCCACGGCCCGACAGGCGCTCGGCGGCAGCGAGGTCCACGTGGCCTCCGTGGCGACGGCGTTCCCCAGCGGCCGGGCCGCGCTGGACGTGAAGCTCGCCGACACCCATGACGCGGTCGAGGCCGGAGCCGACGAGATCGACATGGTGATCGACCGCGGCGCGTTCTTGTCGGGCCACTACCTCCAGGTCTTCGACGAGATCGTCGCGGTGCGCGAGGCGTGCGCCCGTCCCGACGGGTCCAGCGCCCACCTCAAGGTGATCTTCGAGACCGGTGAGCTCCAGACCTACGACAACGTACGACGCGCCAGCTGGCTCGCGATGATGGCCGGCGCCCACTTCATCAAGACCTCCACCGGCAAGGTGCAGCCGGCGGCCACCCTGCCGGTCACGCTGGTGATGCTCGAGGCGGTGCGCGACTTCCGCGAGCAGACCGGGCAGATGGTCGGGGTGAAGCCGGCCGGCGGCATCCGCACCAGCAAGGACGCCATCAAGTACCTCGTGATGGTCAACGAGATCGCCGGCCCAGACTGGCTCGACCCCGACTGGTTCCGGTTCGGTGCCTCCACGCTGCTCAACGACCTGTTGATGCAGCGGACCACGATGCAGACCGGCCGCTACTCCGGTCCCGACTACTTCACCCTGGACTGATCGCCATGGCAGACACGAAGTTCGAGTACGCGCCGGCGCCGGAGTCGCGCGGGATCGTCGACATCTTGCCGTCCTACGGGCTGTTCGTCGGCGGCGAGTTCGTCGACGGGCACGGCCGGGCGTTCAAGACGATCAACCCCGCCACCGAGGAGGTCCTCGCCGAGGTCGCCGAGGCCGACGAGGCCGACGTCGACCTGGCCGTCAAGGCCGCGCGCCGGGCCCACAGCCGGGTCTGGGGCCGGATGCCGGGCAAGGAGCGCGCGAAGTACCTCTTCCGGATCGCCCGGATCATCCAGGAGCGCGGTCGGGAGCTCGCGGTGCTGGAGTCGATCGACAACGGCAAGCCGATCAAGGAGACCCGCGACGTCGACATCCCGATCGCGGCGGCGCACTTCTTCTACTACGCCGGGTGGGCCGACAAGCTCGAGTACAGCGGCCACGGCTCCCAGTCCCTGGGGGTCGCCGGCCAGGTGATCCCGTGGAACTTCCCGCTGCTGATGCTGTCGTGGAAGATCGCGCCGGCGCTGGCCTGCGGCAACACGGTGGTCCTGAAGCCCGCGGAGACCACACCCCTGACCGCCCTGCTGTTCGCGGAGATCTGCCAGCAGGCCGACCTGCCGCCCGGTGTGGTCAACATCGTCACCGGCGCCGGTGACACCGGCCGGGCCCTGGTCTCCCACCCGGACGTCGACAAGGTCGCCTTCACCGGCTCGACCGAGGTCGGCAAGGCGATCGCGCGGGCGGTCGCCGGCTCCGACAAGCGGGTGACCCTCGAGCTCGGCGGCAAGGCCGCCAACATCGTCTTCGACGACGCACCGCTCGACCAGGCGATCGAGGGCATCGTCAACGGCATCTTCTTCAACCAGGGCCACGTCTGCTGCGCCGGCTCCCGGCTGCTGGTCCAGGAGAGCGTCGCCGAGGAGGTGCTGGCCCGGCTCAAGCGGCGGATGAGGACCCTGCGGGTGGGCGACCCGCTCGACAAGAACACCGACGTCGGCGCGATCAACTCCGCCGAGCAGCTGGCGAAGATCCGGGAGCTGTCCGAGATCGGCGAGCAGGAGGGAGCCGAGCGCTGGTCGGCGCCCTGCGAGCTGCCCGACCACGGCTTCTGGTTCGCACCCACCCTCTTCACCGGGGTCACCCAGGCCCACCGGATCGCCCGCGAGGAGATCTTCGGTCCGGTGCTGTCGGTGCTGACCTTCCGCACGCCCGCGGAGGCGGTCGAGAAGGCCAACAACACGCCGTACGGGCTCTCGGCGGGGGTCTGGACCGACAAGGGCTCGCGCATCCTCAAGATGGCCGCCTCCCTGCGAGCCGGCGTCGTGTGGGCCAACACGTTCAACAAGTTCGACCCGGCCAGCCCGTTCGGCGGCTACAAGGAGTCGGGCTACGGCCGCGAGGGCGGTCGGCACGGACTCGAGGCCTACCTGAAGAGCGGAGTCTGACGTGACCCGGGTCGACGTTCGCAAGACCTACAAGCTCTACATCGGCGGTGACTTCCCGCGCTCGGAGTCGGGTCACTCCTACGTCGTCGACGACGCCCGGGGCCGGTTCGCGGCCAACGCGGCGCTGGCGTCTCGCAAGGACGCCCGCGACGCCGTCGTCGCCGCGCGCAAGGCGTTCCCCGGCTGGTCCGGCCGCACGGCGTACAACCGCGGCCAGGTGCTCTACCGGGTGGCCGAGGTGATGGAGGACCGGCGTCCGCAGTTCGTGGACGCCGTGCGCCAGGGCGAGGGCGGCACCGCCGCGACCGCCGGCCGGGTCGTCGACGACTCGATCGACCGGCTGGTCTGGTACGCCGGGTGGTCCGACAAGCTCGCCCAGGTGGTCGGCAACGCCAACCCTGTGGCCGGCCCGTTCTTCAACCTGTCGACCCCCGAGCCGACCGGCGTGGTCGCCCTCCTGGCGCCTCGCGAGTCGAGCCTGCTCGGCCTGGTCAGCGTGCTCGCACCCGTGGTGGTCGCCGGCTGCACCGCCGTCGTCGCGGCCTCCCCCGATCGACCGCTGGCCGCGATCACGTTCGCCGAGGTGCTCGCGACCTCCGACGTGCCGGGTGGGGTGGTCAACGTCCTCACCGGGTCCTTCGCCCGTACGGCACCGACCCTGGCCTCCCACATGGATGTCAACGCCCTCGACCTGACCGGGCTGGCCGGCGACGCCGAGCAGGCGCGGGCGCTGGAGGAGGCCGCGGCCGACAACCTCAAGCGCGTGCGTCGCCCCCCGGCTGCCGAGCCCGACTGGACCCAGCCTCCGGGCCTGGACCGGATGACCGACGTCCTGGAGACCAAGACCGTCTGGCACCCGATCGGGGTCTGAGGGGCCCGGGGTGAGCGGTCAGTGGTAGACCACGACCGGCCGGAAGTCGACCCTCAGCGTCGAGCCACCCCGCACGCCGATGGGCGCGCCGGCCAGGAACTGCTTGTGGCGGGCGCTGCTCGCGAGCCTGACCTTGGCCTGGTGGAACGGGTTCCAGTAGATCCGCCGGGTGCCTGAGGAGTCGGTGACCACGCAGCGGTAGGTGCCGTGGGAGTCCTTGGCGCACGGCCGGTGGCCCGGCTTGCCCTGCAGGGTGCCGTGCATCCACCTCTGCACCCGCACGTAGGCGTGGCCGGCGGCGGTCATCCGGGCGCTGTTGTCCGGGTCGGTGAGCAAGGTGTTGCCGATCGTGCCGCCGCCGGGCACCCGCCCCCAGTCGTAGCGGTACCAGAAGATCCGCTTGACACCGTTCGCGGCCTGGAGCAGGTAGGTGCGAGCGACGTTGGCGGTCTGCCGGGCCTTGGAGATGGGCGCCGCGGCGGTCCCGCCCCGGCTGCCGCTCTGGAGCCCGTAGTTGATCTCGGTGTCCCAGATCGGTTTGGTCGACGGCACGCCGGCGCGGCGCAGCTCGCGCTTGGCGGCGTTGAGCAGCCTGATCGAGTCCTCCGGCACGCCGGTGCGACCGCCGTACCTCGGCATCGGATAGAGGCTCAGCGCCACCACGTCGTAGTAGCGCCAGACCGCCTTGCCGCCGATCCGCTGCTTCTCGTAGGTCTTGATCCCGGCGAGCTCGTAGGGCAGCCGGGTCACCATCGGCGGCGCGACCACCTTCGCCCTCGGGGCGACCGCGTTGCGGACGTCGTGCATGCCCTTGGTCAGCTGGGCCATCCGCCGCTGGGTGCCGGTCCAGAACGTCGCGATGTTGGACTCGTTCCAGACCTGGTAGCTGTCGATCCGGCCCCGGTAGCGGGTCATCAGGTGGCGCACGAAGCGCTTGTACTCATCGACCCTGCCCGTGGGCACGTTCCAGGGCGTCCGCGAGTAGAAACGCGGGGTCCCCGCCACGACCATCGTGACGCGTGCCCCGTGCGAGCGCGCCGCCGAGACCAGCTGGTCGAGCCGCGCCCAGTGGTAGTGGTTGCGCGAGGTCTCGATGTCCCGCCACTGCACCCCTGCGTCCCAGAGCCGCACGGACCCCTCGTGGACGGCGCCGTACGACGTCGCGCCGCCGCTGCCGTCGTGCATGCCGAAGACGGTGCGCGGCACCTTGACGTTGCTCGCCTGGGCCGGCAGGCACGCCGTGGTCAGCAGCGCACCGACGACGGCCGCGACCGCCGCGGTCAGCAGTCCGGTGCGGCGCCGAGCGCGCGGACGAGCCGGTGGTGTGGTCGCGAACATCGAGTGCCTCCCCTGAAGCTCTCAGCGAGAGTAACAAGTCGCTGTCAGCGGGCGGAGCGCACCAGCACCGGCTGGTAGCCGACCTTGAGCTTCGACCCGCCCCGCACCTTGGCCGACGTACCGGCCTCGCTCACCTTGTGGTGGGCGCTGGGCACCAGCGTCACCGTGGAGGTGTGCCACGGGTTCCAGTAGACCCGGCCCATGCCCGAGGCGTACTTGATCACGCAGGTGTAGGTGCCGGCCTTGTTCGCCGCGCACGGCCGCTTGGTGGTCGTGCCGATCAGGGTGCCCCTCATCCACGACTGGATGCGGGTGTACGCCCAGCCGGCGGGGGTGCGCGTGCCGGCGGCCCGGTTGTCGGGGTCGGTCAGCAAGGTGTTGGCCAGGGGCCCGCCACCGAGCGCCGGGGACAGGTTGCCCATGTCGTAGGCGTACCAGTCGACCCGCTTGACGCCGCGCGCCGCGTTGAGCAGGAAGGTGCGCATCACGTAGGCGACCTGGAGGGAGTTGGAGATCTTGGTCGCCGCAGTGCCCCCGGTGGCGCCGGTGTGCAGGCCGTAGTTGATCTCGGTGTCCCAGATCGGCTTCGACCTCGGCACGCCGTCCTTGGCCAAGATCGCCTGCACCTTGGTCAGCAGCCTCATGGAGTCCTCGGGGACCCCGGGACGGTTGGTGCCGTGGCTGTCGGTGTACTTGTCGACCGGGTAGAGGTTCAGCGAGATGGCGTCGACGAACTTCCAGACCGGGACGCCGCCCACCTTGAGGGCGTAGAACCTCTTGATCCGGCCCTGCTGGTACTGGAGGCGGGTGACCATCGCGGGGGCGACCACCTTGGCGCCACGATCGATCGCGTTCCGGGCGCGGTAGACGATGCGGACGAGGTTGGCCATCTGGGGCCTGGTCCCGGTCCAGAACGTCTCGATGTTGGCCTCGTTCCACACCTGGTAGTTCGCGATGCCGCGGTAGCCCCAATGAGCCGGGCGGTAGCGGTTCATCACGGCTCGGACGTACTTGTTGTAGAGGGCGGGATCGGGGGCGCCGGTCGGCGTGCTCGCGGCGTAGGACGGCGAGAGGCCCAGGACCAGCGTCACCTCGGTGCCGTTGGCGTGAGCGGCCCGGACGGCGGCGTCCAGGCGGGTCCAGTTCGGGGTGGCCATGGTCGGGAACAGGTCGGCCCACATGGTCCCGGAGTCCCAGAGCCGGATCCCGCCGGTGCCCTTGCGGTGCAGGGAGTTCCAGTTGTGGTCGTGGACCCCGAACAGGTGACGGTCGACCTTGACCTTGATCACCCTCGCCTTGTGCGTCGTGGTCAGCGCGGTCGCGGAGTACGGTTGGTTGGCGTCCGCGCTGGCGCCCGTGAGCACGGTGGTGGTGGCGAGTGCCAAGACGGCGAGCATGCCGACGTTCCTGGCACCGCGTCGTGGGGACGACACCTGCATCTCAGTTCTCCGGTCGAGTGGTGCGGGGTGGTCTGGTGGCCGAGGCCGGTTGCCAGTATCGAGACGCAGCGCCCTCGCCGCATGCGAATGCCGGGAAAGTGTCCGATCGGACGACCCGGGTGGTCCGTCCGGCACAATGCGCGGGTGCCCCGCCGACCCCTCGTTGCCCAGGTGGTCGTGCTGGCCGGCCCCTCGGGATCGGGGAAGACGCGACTGGCCGAGCACACCGGGCTGCCGGTGCTGCGGCTCGACGACTTCTACCGCAGCGGCGGCGACCCCGGCCTGCCGCTGATCAGAGACGGCGCCAACGCCGGCCTCGTCGACTGGGACGACCCGCGCTCCTGGCACACCGACGAGGCCGTCCGCGCGATCTGCGACCTGGCGCGGACCGGCCGGACCGTCGCCCCTGTCTACGACATCGCCCGCAACGGCCCCGACGGCACCCACGAGGTCGACCTGGCCGGTTCCCCGCTCTTCGTGGCGGAGGGGATCTTCGCCCAGGAGGTGGTCGCGGCGTGCCGGGCCGAAGGCGTCCTCGCGGCGGCCCTGTGCCTGGACCAGTACCCGCTGGTGACGTTCTGGCGGCGGCTCACCCGCGACCTGCGCGAGCACCGCAAGCCGCCGCTGGTGCTGGTACGGCGGGGGTGGGCCCTCCTGCGGGGCCAGCGCCGGGTCGTGGCCGATGCGCGGGCCCACGGGTGCGAGCTCGTGTCGGCCCACCAGGCCGCGGAGCGGATCCGCTCACTGCGGCGGGGGTAGCCGGACCTGCGCGTACCCGGGCTTGATCACCCGCTCGATGATCGCGAGCCGCTCGTCGAAGGGCAGGAAGGCGGACTTCATGGAGTTGATGGCGAACCAGCGCAGGTCGGACAGGCCGTAGCCGAACGCGTCCACCAGCGCGGCCAGCTCACTGGTCATCGAGGTGCGGCTCATCAGCCGGTTGTCGGTGTTCACGGTGACCCGGAAGCGCAGGCGCGTGAGCAGGCCGATGGGGTGCTCGGCGATGGAGGCCGCCGCGCCGGTCTGGACGTTGGAGGCCGGTGCCAGCTCGAGGGGGATGCGCTTGTCGCGGATGTAGGCCGCGAGCCGACCGAGGTGGGGCACGCCGTCGTCGTCGACGGTGATGTCGTCGACGATCCGGACCCCGTGGCCGAGCCGGTCCGCGCCGCACCACTGGATCGCCTCCCAGATGGACGGCAGCCCGAACGCCTCGCCGGCATGGATGGTGAAGTGGAAGTTCTGGCGCTGGAGGTACTCGAACGCGTCGAGGTGCCGGGTGGGCGGGAAGCCCGCCTCGGCACCGGCGATGTCGAAGCCGACCACGCCACGGTCGCGCCAGGCCACGGCCAGCTCGGCGATCTCCCGCGAGCGGGCCCGGTGGCGCATCGCGGTCAGCAGCTGGCGTACCACGATCCGCCCGCCGGACGCCGCCATGCCGGAGGCGAAGCCGGACTGCACGGCCTCGACGACCTCGTCCAGCGCCAGCCCGGTCTCGACGTGCTGCTCCGGGGCGAAGCGCACCTCGGCGTAGACGACCCCGTCGTCGGCGAGGTCCTCGACGCACTCGCGAGCCACGCGTTCGAGCGCCTCCGCCGTCTGCATGACCCCGACCGTGTGGTCGAAGGTCTCCAGGTAGCGCACCAGGGACCCGGAGTCGGCCGACTCGGCGAACCACCGGCCGAGCGCGTCGGCGTCGGAGGCCGGCAGCGCGTGCCCGACCTGGTCGGCGAGCTCGAGCACGGTCTGCGGCCGGAGCCCGCCGTCGAGGTGGTCGTGGAGGAGGACCTTGGGGGCCCGGCGGATCTCCTCACGAGTAGGTTCTGACATGGCCCGATCCTTCCAGACGCCGACATCCCAGGAGAGCCCGCATGCGCGTCCTCGACGACCTCGACGAGCTGGCCGGCCTGACCGGCGAGCTGCTCGGCACCAGCGACTGGCTGGCGATCGACCAGGACCGCGTGAACGCCTTCGCCGACGCCACCGGCGACCACCAGTGGATCCACGTCGACGTCGAACGGGCGACGGCCGGCCCGTTCGGGGGCCCGATCGCCCACGGGTACCTGACCCTGTCGCTGCTGCCCTACCTCGGCGCCCAGGTGTTCGCGCTCGAGACGCCCGGCGCCAAGCTCAACTACGGCGTGAACAAGGTCCGCTTCCCCAGCCCCGTGCGGGTCGGCTCCCGCATCCGCAACCACGTCACCGTGGGTGAGGTCACCGCCCTGCCCGCCGGCACTCAGCTGACCCTGCGGCACACGATCGAGATCGAGGGCCAGGACAAGCCGGCCTGCGTCGCCGAGACCGTGGTCCTGCTGATCACCGGTTGAGCGGGACCTACCCGCCCAACGGCTGCTGCACCAGCACCCACGCGCGCTTGGTGCTCGACGGTGCAGCGTTGCGGGTGCCGAGGTACGACGCGTAGGCCCGGTACCGGCCGAACGTCGGCGGCTTGAACCACAGCCTGGCCGCCCCGGCCCTGACGGCGGGGTGGAAGCTGCGCAGGAACTGCCAGCCGTCGATCGGGTCGAGACGCTCGACGGTGATCACGCTCGGCCCGGACACCGCCGGCCGGACCCGCAGCCGCAGGCGGGCCCGCTCACCCGGCCCGATCGTGGCGACGCGGCGTCCGTCGACCAGGAGGCCGGCGTGCGTGATGGTTCGCAGCGACAGCCGCAACGTGTAGGCACCGGAGCCGGTCACCGCGACGTAGTAGGTGCCGCGAGGGATCAGGCGCGTGATCAGGTTGCCGCCACCGAGAACGGTCCCGTCCTCACGCATCAGCCGCATCGTGCGCCCGGCGCGCATCGAGGTCCAGTAGGCGTCGGCCTGGTTGAGGAGCCGGTTCACCTGGTTCTTGACGCCGGTGCTCGGCAGGGGCCGGCCGGGCGGGCTCGGCGGCGGCGTGGGGACCAGGACCCGCAGCTGGAAGGTGTCGGCAGTCGATCCCCAGCGCGTGGCCACCCTGACGGCGTAGGTCGCCCCGGCCGCCAGGCTTCCTTCGGCCATCGTCAGCGGTCCCTGCGCGTCGGTGTCGCCACAGTCGACGGCGCTGAGCTGCGAACGCACCTGCTTGAACAAGGTCACGTTGGCGTCCATGTCGCCCGCCGCATCCAACAGGAGGACGACGTCCCGGGTGGCCGGCGCGGTGAAGCGGTACCAGACGGAGGCGCCGACCGTGTCACAGACGGCGTAGTCGTTGGTCGCCTCGAGGGTCGCCTCGACCAGGGTCCCGGTCACGGTCTGGGGCGGCTGCAGCGCCTGGGCGCTCTCCCCGTCGTCGTTCGAGGGAGGGGCGGCCCAGGCCGGTGGCGATGCGGGCCATGACCCCCAGCGCCAGCAGAACCGAGACCACCATCCCGAGGGCTCCTGCACGGCGGACAGACATCGCAACCTCCCAGCTCCGCCGGCCCCACCGGTGTGGCGCCGGACCGGTCCATTTGTCAGATCGCGCCAGGGGCCTCGACAGGGGCCAAGGTCACCGCAGCCCCTGCGGGCTCAGGACACGCGCTCGAGCACCAGCGGCGTCGGCTCGTACGGCGCTGCGTCGCGCACGTCGTATCCGTCCGCGAGCGCGTCGAGCGCCCGCTCGAAACGGTCGTCGTCGTCGCTGAGAAGGGTGAACAGCGGCTCTCCCTCGCGTACGGCGTCGCCCGGGCGCGCGTGCCAGACGACGCCGGCGCCGGCCTGGACCGCGTCCTCCTTGCGAGCCCGTCCGGCTCCGAGCCGCCAGGCGGCGAGCCCGACCGCCATCGCGTCGAGCCGGGTCAGCACCCCAGACGAGGGCGCTGCCACGACGTGCGACTCCCGGGCGGTCGGCAGCGCCGCGGCCGGATCACCACCCTGGGCGGAGATCATCGCCCGCCAGGCGTCCATGGCCGATCCGTCGGCGAGCTTCGCCGCCGGGTCGACGTCGGACCGGCCGGCCCCGGCGAGCATCTCGCGCGCGAGCGCGAGGGTGAGCTCCACGACGTCGGCGGGTCCGCCTCCGGCCAGCACGTCGACCGACTCCTGCACCTCGACGGCGTTGCCTGCGGTCAGCCCGAGCGGCGTCGACATGTCGGTGAGCAGGGCGACCGTGTGGACCCCGGCGTCCTGCCCGAGCGCCACCATCGTCGAGGCCAGCTCACGCGCGTCGTCGACGGTCTGCATGAACGCACCGGTGCCGACCTTGACGTCGAGCACGAGCGAGCCGGTGCCCTCCGCGATCTTCTTCGACATGATCGACGACGCGATCAACGGGATCGCGGGCACAGTGCCGGTGACGTCGCGCAGGGCGTAGAGCTTCTTGTCCGCCGGCGCGAGGCCGTCGCCCGCGGCGCAGATCACCGCGCCCACGGACTCCAGCTGAGCCAGCATCTCCTCGTTGGACAGCGCGGCCCGCCACCCCGGGATCGCCTCGAGCTTGTCGAGGGTGCCGCCGGTGTGGCCGAGCCCGCGTCCGCTCAGCTGGGGGACGGCGACTCCGCACGAAGCCACCAGCGGAGCCAGCGGCAGCGTGATCTTGTCACCGACCCCACCGGTGGAGTGCTTGTCGGCGGTCGGCCGCGACAGCGAGGAGAAGTCCATCCGCTCGCCAGAGGCGATCATCGCGCGGGTCCAGGTGGAGATCTCGCGGCGGTTCATGCCGTTGAGCAGGATTGCCATCGCCAGCGCCGACATCTGCTCGTCGGCCACCTCGCCGCGGGTGTAGGCGGCCACCACCCAGTCGATCTGGCTGTCGGTGAGCTCACCCCGGTCGCGCTTGGCCCCGATCACCTCGACCGCGTCGTGATCGGCGCCGGAGAGCCGGTCAGCGGCCATCGACGACCTCCAGGTCCTCGGGCCCGAAGGCATCAGGCAGTACGTCGGCCATCAGACGCACGCCGTGGGCTGTCATCAGCCGGAGCTCCGGACCGCCGTGCTCCCAGAGCAGCTGCCTGCACCTCCCGCACGGCATGATCACGTCGCCGACGCCGTTCACGCAGACCACGTGGGTCAGCCGACCGCCCCCGGTGGCATGCAGCGAGCTGACCAGGCCACACTCCGCGCACAACACCACGCCGTACGCCGCGTTCTCGACGTTGCAGCCCACCAGCACGCGGCCGTCGTCGGCGAGCCCCGCCACCCCGACCGGGAAGCGGGAGTACGGAGCGTACGCGCGCGCAGACACCTCGACGGCGGCCACGCGGAGCCCTTCCCAGTCGAACTCGTCGGTCACGGTCACTCCTTGACGTACGGCTCACCGTCGGCGGCCGGTGCGCGGACCTTCCCGACCAGGCCGGCGACCGCGACGATCGTGGCGACGTAGGGAAGCATCGCGATGAAGGTGGACGGGATCGACGGTGCGTTGATCGACATCGTGACCTGCATCGCCGAGGCGAAGCCGAACAGCAGGGCCGCGGCCACGGCGCCGCGCGGACTCCAGCGGCCGAAGATGAGAGCGGCGAGGGCGATGAACCCCTGTCCGGAGGTGATGTTCTTCTGGAACTGGCCGACCTGGAAGATGAAGTACGAGCCCCCGAGGCCTGCGATCGCGCCGCCGATGATCACGTTGCGGTAGCGCATGGCGATCACGTTGATGCCGACCGTGTCGGCTGCCTTCGGGTGCTCACCGACGGCGCGCGTGCGTAGTCCCCACCGGGTGCGGAACAGCCAGACGTCGACCGCGACGATCAGCACGTAGGTGAGGTAGACGATCACGCTCGCGTCGAAGAACAGCGGCCCGATCACGGGGATGTCGCCGAGCAGTGGGATCTTGATGTTCTCGAGCAACGGCGGCTGGTTCAGCGACTCGGCGTGCGGCTGCATGAAGGCGTCGTAGAAGAAGCCGGTCAGTCCGGCCGCGAACACGTTGAGGACGACGCCGAGGACCACCTGGTTGACCAGGTAGCGGATCGCGAAGACCGCGAGCAGGCAGGCGATCAGCGCCCCCGCGACCGCGCCCGCGAGCATGCCTGCGGTGGCCCCGACCAACGTCCCGACCAACGCGGCCGCCCAGGCACCGGCCAGCATCTGGCCCTCGATCGCGACGTTGATGACAGCGGAGCGCTCGCACATCACGCCGCACAACGCGCCCAGGATGAGGGGTACGGCGTACCCGATCGTGTTGGTGAGGAGGCCGACGACGTCGACGAAGGCGAACGAGCTCGCCGAGGCCAGCCAGCCGATCAGTGCGACCACGAACAGCCCGAGAGCAGCACCCATCACGGCTCCGAACCAGCGGCGGCTCGGGGCGACCAGCCACACCACGCCCAACGCGACGATCGCGACGCCCGCGGCCCAGGCGATCGGGACGGCGGGGACCGTGAAGTGGGGCACGTGCGCGCTGTTGAGCGCGCCGAGCCGGATCGAAGCGTCCTGGTGGTGATGACCGTTCATCCCGAACCGCCACACCGTCAGCAGCCCGAGCGCGACCAGCGAAAGACCGGCCCCCAGGCGCTGGGTCCGCGAGACGGGTACCCGGGTGACGACGTGCTCGACGGTGAGGTCGCCGGAGGTCTGCAGCGTGCTCGTCATCCGTTCCACCCTTTCGCCAGCTGGCCACCGACCACGCTGGAGGGACCCTTGAGCCGGAACATCACGCGGACCAGCATCGGGGCCGCGATGAACAGCACGATCAGCGACTGGATCACCTGTACCAGGTCGATCGGCGTCCCGGTCGCCGACTGCATCTGGGTACCGCCCGCGTGGAGCGCGCCGAAGAGCAGGCCGGCGGCGACGATGCCCTTGGGGTTAGCCCGTCCGAGTAGCGCGACGGTGATCGCGTCGAAGCCGATGCCGGCGTCGATGTCGCCGGTCAGCTGGCTGTTGGTGCCGAGGATCTGGCTGACTCCCGCCAGGCCACACAGCGCTCCGGCGATCAGCATCACCGTGATGTAGCTGTTCTCGACGCTCATGCCCGCGGTCCTCGACGCGAACTGGTTCGCGCCGACCGCCCGCAGCCGGAACCCCAGTGTGCTCTTGTCGATCAGCCAGTAGATGAGCCAGGCGGCCAGCAGCGCCAGGATCAGGCCTCCGTGCACCCGGACACTGCTACCGAGCAACGGCGGGAGCTGCGCGCTCTTGAACACCCGGTTGGAGATCGCCTGACCGTAGGGGGGCGCCTGGAAGCCCTTCACCGACAGCAGGTAGGCCAGGAAGTAGACGGCGATGTAGTTGAGCATGATCGTGGTGATGACCTCGTGCGCGCCGGTCTTGGCCTTGAGGAGACCCGCCAAACCGCCCCACAACGCGCCGCCCAGCATGCCGGCGAGAATCCCGAGCACCAGGTGCAGGCCTGGGGCGAGGTGCCAGTGGAACCCGACGAAGCCGGCGAAAACCGCGCCCATGATGACCTGGCCCTGACCACCGATGTTGAACAGGCCGGCCCGGAAGGCCAGGCCCACCGACAGGCCGCCGAGGATCAGCGGGGTGGCGTTGGTCAGAGTCTCGGAGATCGGACCCGCGTAGCCGGCCAAGGTCCCCTTCGACGCCGTGTGGGGGTTGAAGATCGCGCCCTCGAACAGCGCGACGTAACCCTTCCAGATCGCGGTGAAGCCGTACTGGAAGGTGTCCCAGGGATACTGCAAGAAGTAGTGGGAGGCTTCCTGGGTGCGGGGGTCGGCGACCGCGATCAGGATGCCCCCGAGCAGCATCGCGGTGACGAATGCCAGCAGGGTCACCATCAGGCTGCTGGCGGTCAGCCTCTTCCACAAGCCCGTGGGCTTCGGTCCTTCGTCCGGGGCTGTCGCGGCTGCCTCGGCGTCAGCGGGGGGGTCGGCGGTCTGCTCGCTCACGGAGCCGGCACCTCCTGGTCGTGGTCGAGGACGTTCCCCGCCATCAACAGCCCGATCTGGGCAGGGTCGGAACCGGAAGGCATCTCACCGATGATCTTGCCGCGGTACATGACACCGATCCGGTCGGCGAGCCCGAGCACCTCGTCGAGCTCGGTGGAGATCACGATGACGGCGGCGCCGTTGTCGCGCTCGGCGACGATCCGCTTGTGCACGAACTCCATCGAGCCCACATCCAGGCCACGCGTGGGCTGGGCCACGATCAGCAGCTTGAGCGGCCGCGACAGCTCGCGGGCGAGGACTACCTTCTGCTGGTTGCCCCCGGACAGGGTCGCGGCGGTGTGCTCGACCGTCGGCGTACGGACGTCGAACTCCTCGACCCGCTCCTCGGCGTTCAGCCGGATGCGCTCGAGGTCGAGGGACATGCCGTGGGAGTAAGGCTCCCGGTGGTAGAGGTCCAGGACGAGGTTCTCGGCGACCGTGAATCCGCTGACCAGGCCGTCGTGCAGCCGGTCCTCGGGCACGTAGCCGACGCCCAGCCCGATCAGAGCGTCGATCCCGGATCGGGTGACGTCCTGGCCCTCGAGGGAGACCGTGCCGGACTCGACGTGCTCGAGCCCGACGATGGCCTCGGTGAGCTCGGTCTGCCCGTTGCCCTGGACGCCGGCGATGGCGTAGATCTCGCCGCCTCGCACCGAGAAGCTGACGCCGTCGACGGTGACCTGGCCGGTGGGGTCGACGACCCGCACGTTGTCGACCGCGAGGACCTCGTCGCCCGGCTCGCGCACCTCCTTCTCGATCTCGAGCTTCACCGGGCGGCCCACCATCAGCGACGCGAGCTCGGCCGACGTGGAGGTCGGGCTGGCCTCACCCACCACCTTGCCCCGGCGGATGACGGTGATCCGGTCGGCCACGGCCAGGACCTCGCGCAGCTTGTGAGTGATGAAGACGATCGAGGTGCCACTCTCCTTCAGCGACCGCATGACCTCCATCAGGTCGTCGGTCTCCTGCGGGGTGAGCACCGCTGTCGGCTCGTCGAGGATCAGCACCTGGGCGTCTCGGATCAGCGCCTTGATGATCTCCACGCGCTGCTGGACACCCACCGGGAGGTCCTGGATCAGCGCGTCGACCGGGACCTGGAGCCCGTAGCGTTCGGAGACCTCCTGCACCTCACGACGTGCTGCCCGCCTGTTGAGGAACCCGAAGCGCGTGCGCTCGTGCCCCAACTCGACGTTCTCGGCCACGGTGAAGACCGGGATCAGCATGAAGTGCTGGTGGACCATCCCAATGCCGGCCCGCATGGCGTCACCGGGGCCCTCGAAGCTGACCGGCTCTCCGTCGACCAGGATCTGCCCCTCGTCGGGGTGGTAGAGCCCGTACAGCACGTTCATCAGGGTGCTCTTGCCGGCACCGTTCTCTCCCAGCAGGGCGTGGATCTCGCCCGGCTCGATGACCAGATCGATCGAGTCGTTGGCGGTCAGTGATCCGAAGCGCTTGGTGATTCCCCGCAGCTCCAGTTTCACGGGCGACTCTCCTTTGTCCCAGCGTCGTCACCGCACGGCCATGGGGAGCACCGGGTCACCGATGCTCCCCATGGCCGGTCACGCGACGATGCAGCGCGTCAGCCTCACTGGGGCTGGCTGGGCGATGCGATGTTGATCTTGCCGGAGATGATGTCCGCCTTGACCTGGTCGAGCTGGCTCTTCAGCTTCGAGGGCACCTTGCTCTCGAAGTCGTGGAAAGGCGCGAGGCCGGTGCCGTCGTTCTGGAGCGTGCCGATGTAGTTACCGGTCGGGAACGTGCCGGTGGCCGCCTTCTCGACGTACTGCTGGACCGAGTTGGTGAGGTTCTTGGTCACCGAGGTCAGGAAGTACTTGCAGTACTGCGCGACACTCTGGCAGCCATCGGTGTCGACCCAGATCACCGAAAGCTGACCGCCCGAAGCGGCCGCGGCCGCGGCCGAGCCGATCCCGGTACCGCCGGCGACCGGGAACACGATGTCCGCGCCCTGCTGCTGGAACTGCTGGGTGATCTGCTTGCCCTTGTTGGCGTCTGTGAACGAGTTGGCGAACGTGCCGCCCTTCTGCTTCTTCTCGTTCCAGCCGAGGACCTGGACGTTCGTCTTGTTCTGCTGGTTGTAGTACTGCACGCCCTCCCAGAAGCCGTCCATGTAGATCGTGACGGGCGGGATGTTGAGGCCGCCGTACGTCGCGACCTTGCCGGTCTTGGTCATGCCGGCCGCGAGGTAGCCACCGAGGAAGCCGCCCTGCGCGGTGTTGTACTGCAGGCCGTAGACGTTGGGGCCTGACGACGCGGAGTCGATCTCGGCGTACTGCTGGTCGGGGTTCTTCTTCGCGATCTTGGTCACGGCGTCGGTCATCAGGCCGCCGACCGCGATCACCGTGCCGCAGCCCTTGTTGGTCTCGGCGGTCAGGTTCGGCGTGTAGTCGTTCTGCGACGACGACGGCACGTAGGAGATCTTGATGTTCGGGTTCGCCTTGTTGGCGGCCTGGAGGCCCGCCCATGACGACTGGTTGAAGGAGTGGTCATCGACGCCACCGGTGTCGAGCACCATGCAAGCCTTGAGACTCCCGGTGGAGGCACTGCTGCTCTGGCTGGGTGACGACTCGGTGGCCGTCGGGCTGCTGGAGGCGGGCTTGGAGCACCCGGCGAACAGCAGGGACGCAGCACCCAAGGTTGCGGCGATCTTGAAGGCGTGACGCAAGAGAGTCTCCTCGTTCGACCCACCCCCGATGGGCGGGAGAGTGTTCGGCTCACCTTAGTCCACATCAACCCGGCGGTGAGCGACCGGGCCTGATGGCCCCGGTTGTGGCGATTTCGTGACCGGAACGAGCCACGAGGGGCTTAGAGCGGCCCCAGCGCCACCGATGCCAGGACCTTGGCCGCGATGGCCGTGGCGCGCTCGTCGACCCGCAGGTTGCCCTGGTGGATGTCGTACGTCGGTCCGCCGGGAGTGCGGGTGCCCACGCGGCCCATGGCACCCGGCACGCGGGTGAGGTACCAGGCGAAGTCCTCGCCACCGAGACTCTGCGCGGTCGGCGCCCGCCCCTCGGGCCCCAGCACCGCCCGGACGACCTCGGACAGCAACGCCACCGAGGTCGGGTCGTTGACGACGGGCGGGACGCCGCGCTTGTAGTCCACCTCGGCGTGCACGCCGTACGGCGCGATGATCTCGCTGACGTGCTGGCGGATCCGATGCTCCATGTCGCTCCAGGCCACCGAGTCGAGCATCCGGACGGTGCCGCCGACGGTGCCGCGGTCGGGGATGACGTTGGTGGCCCGGCCGGCGTGGACCCGGCCCCAGACCACGCTGACACCGGCGCGCGGGTCGAGGCGCCGCGACAGCACCGCCGGCAGCTCGGTGACGATCTTGGCCAGGGCGAAGGTGAGGTCCTCGGTGAGGTGCGGCCGGCTGGTGTGGCCCCCGGAGCCGGTGAGCCGGATCTCGAGGCTGTCGGCGGCGCCGGTGATCGGGCCCTCGCGCATGCCGACCTGGCCGACGTCGATGGTGGGGTCGCAGTGGAGGCAGAAGATCCGGCTCACCTCGTCGAGGGCACCGAGGTCCATCAGGTGGGTGGCTCCGCCCGGCATCACCTCCTCGGCCGGCTGGAACAGCAGCCGGACCCGCCCCGGCAGCAGCCCGGCCGCATGCACCTCGGCCAGGGCCAGGCCGGAGCCGAGCAGGGCGGTGGTGTGCACGTCGTGGCCGCACGCATGGGCGACACCGGCGACCTTGCTCTGCCAGGGGTCGGTGGTCGTGTCGTCGACGGGCAGCGCGTCGAGGTCGGCGCGCAGGGCGACCAGCGGACCGGAGTCGCCGAGGTCGGCCATGACCCCGGAGTCACCGGCCCGGGTCAGCCGCCACCCGACCTGGTCGAGGTGGTGGGACACCAGGTCGGTGGTGCGCCGCTCCTGCCACGACAGCTCGGGGTGGGCGTGCAGATCGCGTCGGAGATCCACGAGGTCGTCGGCGTTCTTGTCGACCACGGTCTCGACGAGCGCGAGCGCAGCTTCCCTGGACATGTCCAGGGAAGGTTAGTTCACCGGCGCGGCGGCGTCCCCATCGTCATCGGCGTGGTCGTAGGCGGCCAGGATCAGGTCGGCCGCGGCCACGGCGGTCAGCTCACCGCCCAGCACGCGGTCGCGCACCTCCTGACGCACCCGCCGTACGGCGTCGGAGCGGTGGAGCCGCTGCTCGAGCTCGTCACGCACCAGCGCCCACGCGAAGTCGAGCTGTTGGTGGGCGCGCTTGACGGCGAGGCCGTCCTCACCGAGGTGTGCTCGGTGGTCGAGGACGCGCTTCCACATGTCGTCGACCCCCGCCCCGGTCAGGCCCGAGCAGGTGACGACGGCCGGCGCCTCGCCACGCCCGTGCACCATCCGCAGCGCTCCCCCGAGCTCGCGCGCGGCCAGCCGCGCCTCGCCCTCGCGGTCGCCGTCGGCCTTGTTGACCGCGATCAGGTCCGCGATCTCCAGCACCCCGCGCTTGATGCCCTGGAGCTGGTCGCCGGTGCGGGCCAGGGTGAGGAACACGAACGTGTCGACCATGCCGGCCACGGTCGTCTCCGACTGCCCGACCCCCACCGTCTCGACCAGCACCACGTCGTAGGACGCCGCCTCGAGCACGAGCATGGCCTGGCTGGTCGCCCGGGCGACGCCGCCGAGGGTCCCGGCGCTGGGGCTGGCCCGGATGAAGGCGTGCTCGTCGACCGCCAGCCGCGGCATCCGGGTCTTGTCGCCGAGCACCGAGCCGCCCGTGCGCTGGCTGCTCGGGTCGATGGCC
Source organism: uncultured Actinomycetota bacterium (assembly GCA_963820015.1). Taxonomy (GTDB): domain Bacteria; phylum Actinomycetota; class Actinomycetes; order Propionibacteriales; family Nocardioidaceae; genus Nocardioides. Next base: position 264,802 of record CAWFYO010000001.1, read on the forward strand.
AGCACGCCGACCCGGTGGCCGGCGGCGGTGAGCCGTGTGCCGAGAGTCTCGATGAACGTCGACTTGCCCACGCCCGGCACCCCGGAGATGCCGACGCGGACGGCCGGGACCTCGGGGACGGGCAGGGCAGCGAGCAGGGCCCGGGCCTGCCGCCGGTGCCTCGGCAGGCTCGACTCGACCAGCGTGATCGCACGGCTGACGGCCGCGCGCCGGCCGGCCCGCACGTCGTCGGCCAGCACGTCGGCCAGCACGTCGTCGGCCAGCACGTCGTCGGCCAGCACGTCGTCGGCCAGCGACTCGAGGTCGGTCATCCGTGGTGCAGGTGGTCTCGGAGCTCGGCCAGCAGGTCGAGCGCCGACCGGGCGATCACCGTTCCGGGCAGGAACACCGCCGCCGCGCCCATCTCCTGCAGCGCGGGCACGTCGCCGGGCGGGATCACGCCCCCGACGACCACCAGGATGTCGTCGCGCCCCTGCGCGGCCAGCGCCTTCTTCAGCTCCGGCACCAGGGTCAGGTGACCCGCCGCCAGGCTGCTGACCCCGACGATGTGGACGTCGGCGTCGACGGCCTGCTGGGCGACCTCCTCGGGGGTCGAGAACAGCGGGCCCACGTCGACGTCGAAGCCCATGTCGGCGAACGCGCTGACCACGACCTTCTGGCCGCGGTCGTGGCCGTCCTGGCCCATCTTCGCGACCAGGATGCGCGGACGCCGTCCCTCTGCCTCCTCGAACGCCGCCGTCGCGTCGAGCACCTCCTGGACGAGCTCGTCGCCGTCGGCGCCGGCCTCGTCCCTGAACACACCCGAGATGGTACGGATCTGCGCCTGGTGCCGACCCCACACCTGCTCCAGCGCGCCGGTGATCTCACCGACCGTCGCCTTGGCGCGGGCGGCGTCGACCGCGAGCGCGAGCAGGTTGCCGCCCAGACCGTCACCACGGCCCTCACCGGACCCGGCGGCCGCGGTCAGGGCGTCGAGCGTGCGCTGCACCTCGGCGGCGTCGCGCTCGGCGCGCAGCCGCTCGAGCTTGGCGATCTGCTGGCGGTAGACCTCGTCGTTGTCGACCTTGCGTACGTCGAGCGGGTCCTCGTCGGCGAGCCGGTAGGTGTTCACGCCGATGACGGCCTGGGCTCCGGAGTCGATCCGCGCCTGGGTGCGAGCCGCCGCCTCCTCGATGCGCAGCTTCGGGATGCCGTCCTCGATCGCCTTCGACATCCCGCCGGCCTGCTCGACCTCCTGGATGTGGGCCCAGGCCCGCTCGGCGAGGTCGTGGGTGAGCTTCTCGAGGTAGTAGCTGCCGGCCCAGGGGTCGATGATCCCCGTGGTCCCGCTCTCCTGTTGGAGGAGCAGCTGGGTGTTGCGGGCGATCCGGGCGCTGAAGTCGGTCGGCAGCGCGATCGCCTCGTCGAGGGCGTTGGTGTGCAGGCTCTGGGTGTGGCCCTGGGTCGCCGCCATCGCCTCGATGCAGGTGCGGGCGACGTTGTTGTAGACGTCCTGGGCGGTCAGGCTCCAGCCGCTGGTCTGGCTGTGCGTGCGCAGGCTCAGGCTCTTGGGGTTCACCGGCTCGAAGTCGCGCACCAGCCGTGCCCACAGCGCCCGCGCGGCGCGGAGCTTGGCGACCTCCATGAAGAAGTTCATCCCGATGGCCCAGAAGAAGCTCAGCCGCGGCGCGAAGTGGTCGATGTCGAGGCCGGCTCCGACGCCGGTGCGGAGGTACTCCACCCCGTCGGCCAGCGTGTAGGCGAGCTCGAGGTCGGCGGTCGCCCCTGCCTCCTGCATGTGGTAGCCGGAGATCGAGATCGAGTTGAACCGCGGCATGTGCTCGGCGGTGTAGCTGAAGATGTCGCCGACGATCCGCATGCTCGGCTTCGGCGGGTAGATGTAGGTGTTGCGGACCATGAACTCCTTGAGGATGTCGTTCTGGATGGTCCCCGAGAGCTGCGCGGGCTTGACCCCCTGCTCCTCGGCCGCCGCGATGTAGAGAGCCATCACCGGCAGCACCGCGCCGTTCATGGTCATGCTCACCGACATCTGGTCCAGCGGGATGCCGTCGAACAGCGTGCGCGCGTCGTAGATCGAGTCGATGGCGACGCCCGCCATGCCGACGTCGCCGCGCACGCGCGGGTGGTCGGAGTCGTAGCCGCGGTGGGTGGCCAGGTCGAAGGCGACGCTGAGTCCCTTCTGCCCGGCGGCGAGGTTGCGCCGGTAGAACGCGTTGGACTCCTCGGCCGTGGAGAATCCGGCGTACTGCCGGATGGTCCAGGGCCGGGTCGTGTACATCGTCGGGTAGGGCCCGCGGAGGAACGGCGTGAGTCCGGGCCACGTGTCCAGCGCGTCGAGGCCGTCGAGGTCGGTGGCGTCGTAGTGCGGCTTGATCGCGATGCCCTCCGGGCTCAGCCAGTCCGCCGGTCGAGGAGCGCGTGCTGCGCGCGTCTCGAGGCCAGCGGACTCCACGCCAGCCAAGGGCAGCTCGGCGAAGCTCTTCGGGACCGTCATCACAGTGCCTCTCTGGTCCGGGTCAGGAAGTCGATCGCGTCCACGCCCAGGGCACACGAGTCGTCGGCCCAGTCGGCCGGCTTGCCGGCCACGACCACGCGGGTCGCCCCATGCGTGCGCAGCGCGTCGGCAGCCTCGCGTCCCCACTCGGCGTACGCCGCGTCGGTGCCGGCCAGGCAGACCACCGTCTGGCCGGCGTACGCCGCGACCAGGTCGCCGACGCCGCCCGTCGCGCCGGCGACGTCGACGCCGATCCCGCCTGCGGCCAGCAGGTTGGTGGCGAACCCGGCGCGCGCGGTGTGGGCCGCGACGCTGCCCAGCGTCGCCAGGAAGACGTGGGCTTCGGACGGCTCGCGGCGCAGCGCCTCGTACGCGGCGCCCCAGCGGTAGGACAGGTTGCGTCGGCCGGGCACCGGGTCCTCGAGGCGTGGGTACTCGGAGAGGCCGGTGATCGGGCGGCGTCGGGTGGCGACGTCGGCCTCGCGCCGGGCCCGCACGTCGGCGACCCGGCTCGCGAAGGCGGCGTCGCCCTCGGTCTCGATCGCTCCGAGCTCCGACCAGGCCACCAGGGCCAGGTCGTCGGTGAGCCGCTCGACGGCGTACGCTCCGCCGGCCGGGTCGGCCACGGCAGCGACGTGCGACTCGGCCACGAGCAGGGCACTGGTGTTGCGGGCCAGCCGGCGGGCCAGCTCGGAGACCTCGCCGGTCGGCTCGTCGAACGGGACGACGGTCAGCACGTCGGCACCGCCGACGCCGGCGCCGAAGGCAGCAACCGTGGCGCGCAGCAGGTTCAGATGGACGTCGAAGGCACTGGTCATCGGGCGGCTGGTGACCGCGTGGATCCGCGTGCGCGGGTCGGGCACGTCGCACAGCTCGGCCATCCACGCCCAGAGCCGGCGCGCCGCACGGAGCTTCGCGATCGTCGGGAACTGCTCGTCGGTGGCCGCCAGCCGGAGCTCGAGCAGACCGAAGGCCTGCTCCGCCGGGATACCCGCGGCCTCGAGGGTGCGCAGCATCGCCGCGCCCCGGGCGAGCACCCAGCCGAGCTCCTGGCCGTCGGAAGCGCCCTGTTCGTGAACCGTGGTCCCGTCGACGACCGCGGCCCGCACACCCGCCTGAAGCGCGAGCCGTGCGAACGCCTCGAGCGCGGCGTCGTCGGGGGCGCCCAGGTTGCTGTCCGGGTGGAGCGGGCCGAGCGCGACCAGCGACCGGGCCTGGTCGAGGGTCGGTGACTCGAGCACGACCGGAGCCAGGTCGAGCCGGATGCCGTCGAGGGCCGGGGCCAGGTCGGCGCCGACCTCGTCGGCGACCAGCCACAGGCTGGTGGCGCCCGACTCGAGGTCGGCCAGGGCGGCCGCACTGTCACCCCAGGCGCGGGTCCGGACGTCCCACGCCCCCGCACGGGTCGGGCGTCCCGAGGTGGCCAGGTCGCCCAGCAGGTCGGTGGTGCCGAGCGGAGCGATCGCGATGCCGTCGTACGTCGTGCGGGTCAGCTTCGCCCAGACGCCGCTGTCGGGAGCGTCCTCCGCGAGCCGGTGGCTCTTGCGCAGCGCCGCGGCGGCAGCCTTCTCCCAGTCGGACCTCGACCACTCGTCCTCGGAGGAGGCCAGCCGCAACGCACCCGCATCGTCCGTCATGGGTCCAGCGTAGAAGCGTGGCGACCGGACGAGCCAACCGTTGGGACGTTTGTCTCCATGGTCAGGACCTACGCCTCCGCGCGGCGTGTCCGACCTCCGGGATGCCGCGCGGTGGGACCATCCCGGATGTGGCGATGACGAGAGCGGCGTGATGCTGCCGATGGGCCTCGGCCATCTGATCGGGGCCGACGGCAAGGGGTGGTACAACTTCTGGTCGGGCATCGGCGCCGACATCGGACAGCTCGCGCTGATCGGGGCCGCGATCGGCCTCTACCGCAAGCACAACTGCCACGTGAAGGGCTGCTGGCGGATCGCCAAGCAGCCGCTCGAGCACGACGGGGCGACCTGGATGGTCTGCCACAAGCACCACCCGGCCGACCAGCTGACCGACGCGACCATGCAGCGGCTCAGCGAGCAGCACCGCCGCGACCGGGCCGAGGCTCAGGCATCGGCATCGGCGTCGGCGTCGGACGCGACGTAGGCCCGGACCGCGTCGAGCACCACCTCGTCCGCGCTGCGGCCGGTCTCCGACCCGCGGGCCCGCACCGCCTCGGCCACGGCCGGCGGCAGGGTGACGCCGAGCGACCCCGGGGCACCGGAGGGCGTCTCGCCGCCGAAGACGCCGAGCGCCATGGTCACGACGGTGCCCAGCACGTCGAGGATCGCCACCACACCGATCAGCCGGGCCGCCGTCTCGCCCGGGCTCCAGCCCAGGATGACGGCGACCACGAGGGCGGTCAGGATCGACGCGGTCACCACGGTGGCGACCAGCAGCCGCACCACCGACGGACGACGCCGGACCACGGCGAGCAGCAACGAGACCTGGGCCAGCGTCAGGGCGAGGACACCGGAGACCCCGAACCCCCGCGCGAGAGCTGTGGGTGGGCTCTCCTGCCACCACGCCCAGAACATGACGAGGGCGCAGGTCGCCGACGTCAGCGCGGCCACCGCTCCGATCACCCCGACGAACCGGGTCCGTTCGCCCGACGACGCGAGGTAGCACAGCATCAGCACGCTGGTGACGCCCACGACGAGGGTGGTCAGCAGGACCCGGCTCTCGGTGCTCCCGAAGTGGCCGGGCCGGAGCAGAGCGGCGACCCCCATCAGGGCGGCCAGCGAGAACGAGCCGACGGTCAGGCGGATGACGATCCGCCGCACCGACGACACCTGGGACGTGCTCATACCTCACTCTCCCGCGCCACGAGCGCGAGCACACGAGGAGGAAGTCACCCTCCCCAGGGTCAGTGCTCGGTGCGGGAGTCGCGGTCCTTGTCGCGCAGGCCGATCTTGTTGCCGAGCCACACCAGCGGGTCGTAGGTGCGGTCGACCACGCGCTCCTTCATCGGGATGATCGCGTTGTCGGTGATGTGGATGCCCTCGGGGCACACCTCGGTGCAGCACTTGGTGATGTTGCAGTAGCCGAGGCCGGCCTGCTCGCGGGTGACCTTGCGCCGGTCGAGGGTGTCGAGCGGGTGCATGTCGAGCTCGGCGTAGCGCAGGAAGAAGCGCGGGCCGGCGAACGCCGGCTTGTTGTCCTCATGGTCACGGACGACGTGGCAGGTGTTCTGGCACAGGTAGCACTCGATGCACTTGCGGAACTCCTGCCCGCGCTCGACGTCCTCCTGCATCATCCGGCGCTTGCCGTCGGCGTCGCGTGGCGGGAGCTCGACGTAGGGCAGCTCCTTGGCCTTCTCGTAGTTGTACGACACATCGGTGACCAGGTCGCGGATCACCGGGAAGGCGCGCATCGGGGTGACCGTGATGGTCTCGGCCTCGTCGTAGTCCGACAGCCGCGACATGCACATCAGCCGGGGCTTGCCGTTGACCTCGGCGCTGCACGAGCCGCACTTGCCGGCCTTGCAGTTCCAGCGAACGGCGAGGTCGCCGGCCTGGGTCGCCTGCACGCGGTGGATCGCGTCGAGCACGACCTCACCGGTCTCGACCTCGACGTCGTAGTCCTGCAGGTCGCCGCCCGACTGGTCGCCGCGCCACAGCCGCATCTTGAGCGTGTATCCCATGGGTCAGTGCCCCTCCTCGAAGAACGCGGCCAGGTCGTCGGGCATCACCGGCAGCGGCTTGGTGGCCAGGTCGACACCGTCGGCGGCGTCGTTGATCGACAAGACGATGTTGAGCGTGCCCCACTTCTCGGCGAAGCCGGGGTGGTCGTCGCGGGTGTGGCCACCACGCGACTCCTCGCGCTCGAGCGCGGCCTTCGCGATGCACTCCGAGACCAGCAGCATGTTGCGCAGGTCGATCGCGAGGTGCCAGCCGGGGTTGTAGCGGCGGTCCCCCGAGACGGCGAGGTTCTTGGCGCGCTCCTTGAACTTCTCGATCTCCTCCAGCGACTTCTCCAGCTCCGCCCGGGTGCGGATGATGCCGACCAGGTCGTTCATCGTCTGCTGGAGCTCGGACTGGACCGTGTAGGGGTTCTCGGTGCCGGTGCCGGCCTGCTCGAACGGCGAGAGCGCGAGCTCCTGGGCCGTCTCCAGGTCGGCGTCGGACAGGGCGGGTCGTGCCCCGGCGAGACCGGCGACGTAGGCCGCCGCCGCGTCGCCGGAGCGCTTGCCGAACACCAGCAGGTCGGACAGCGAGTTGCCTCCCAGCCGGTTGGAGCCGTGCATGCCGCCCGAGCACTCGCCCACGGCGTAGAGGCCCTCGACGCCGCTCATCTCGGTGTCGGGCTCGACCTCGACGCCACCCATGACGTAGTGGCAGGTGGGCCCGATCTCCATCGGCTCGGCGGTGATGTCGACGTCGGCCAGCTCCTTGAACTGGTGGTACATCGACGGCAGCCGCTTCTTGATGAACTCCGGCGTACGGCGCGAGGCGATGTCGAGGTAGACGCCGCCGTGCTCGCTGCCGCGGCCGGCCTTGATCTCGGAGTTGATCGCGCGTGCGACCTCGTCACGCGGGAGCAGCTCGGGAGGACGGCGGTTGTTCTTCTTGTCCTCGTACCAGCGGTCGGCCTCGGCCTCGTTGTCGGCCGTCTCCGCCTTGAAGAACTCGGGGATGTAGTCGAACATGAACCGCTTGCCCTCGGAGTTCTTCAGGATGCCGCCGTCACCGCGCACCGACTCGGTGACCAGCAGCCCCTTCACCGACGGCGGCCACACCATGCCGGTCGGGTGGAACTGCACGAACTCCATGTTGATCAGCTTCGCGCCGGCGCGCAGGGCCATCGCGTGGCCGTCGCCGGTGTACTCCCAGGAGTTGGAGGTGACCTTGAAGCTCTTGCCGATGCCGCCGGTCGCCAGGATCACGGCCGGTGCCTCGAAGGCGATGAACGACCCGGTCTCGCGCCAGTAGCCGAAGGCGCCGGCGATCTTCCCGTCCGACTTCAGCAGGTCGGTGATCGTGCACTCCATGAACACGTCGATGCCGAGCTGCACGGCGCGCTGCTGGAGGGTGCGGATCATCTCCAGGCCGGTGCGGTCACCGACGTGGGCGAGGCGGGCGTAGCGGTGGCCGCCGAAGTCGCGCTGCGAGATCAGCCCGTCCTTGGTGCGGTCGAAGAGCGCCCCCCAGTCCTCGAGCTCGAGCACCCGCTCGGGGGCCTCCTGCGCGTGCAGCTGGGCCATCCGCCAGTTGTTGAGCATCTTCCCGCCGCGCATGGTGTCGCGGAAGTGGACCTGCCAGCTGTCCTCGGGCCACAGGTTGCCCAGGGCGGCGGCGGCGCCGCCCTCGGCCATCACGGTGTGGGCCTTGCCGAGCAGGGACTTGCAGACGACGGCGACCTTGGCGCCGCCCTCCTGCGCTGCGATCGCGGCGCGGAGGCCGGAGCCGCCCGCGCCGATCACGATGACGTCGTACTGGTGGCGCTCGAGGGTCTCGGCGGTGGGCTCGGTGGTGGTCTCGGTCATCAGAGCGCCTTTCGGGGTCCCCGCGGCGTTGTTCGCGGAGGGAGCGAAGCGGAAGGAGCGAAGAAGGTCGTGGGGATCAAAAGAACCTCGGGTCGTTGAAGGCACCGGAGGAGATCAGCAGGACGTAGACGTCGGCCAGCGCCACCGAGAACAAGGAGAGCCAGGCGTACCTGGAGTGGTGGACGTTGAGCTTGGAGACCCAGGTCCAGAGCCGGTAGCGGACCGGGTGCTTGCTGAAGTGGCGCAGCCGCCCACCGGTGATGTGGCGGCAGGAGTGGCACGAGACCGTGTAGAGCCAGATCAGGATGATGTTGACCAGGAACACCAGCGAGCCCAGGCCCATGTGGATGCCGCTCGACTCGCCCTCGGCCGGCCCGAACGCGAGCACGGTGTCGTAGGTCAGGATCAGCGCGACCACCACCGCGGCGTACCAGAAGTAGCGGTGGATGTTGTTCAGGATCAGCGGCAGCCTGGTCTCACCGGAGTAGGCCTTGTGCGGCTCGGCGACCGCGCAGGCCGGCGGGCTGAGCCAGAACGAGCGGAAGTAGGCCTTGCGGTAGTAGTAGCAGGACATCCGGAAGCCCAGCGGGAAGATGAGCACGAGCAGCGACGCGGAGAGCGGCCACCAGCCGAAGGGCTGACCGAAGTCGGAGGCGCCCTTCACGCAGTCGCCCAGGCAGGGCGAGTAGAACGGCGAGAGGTAGGGCTCGCTGTAGTAGTAGGCGCCCTGGAAGGCCCGGATGGTCGCGTAGACCACGAAGGCGGAGAACACGATGAACACGGTGAGCGGATAGAGCCACCACCGGTCGGTTCGCAGCGTCTTGGCCTCGATGCTGGCCCGGGTGGGGCCGTGCACTCCAGTTGTCTCTGCTGACGTCCCAGTTGACATCGTCGTCCTTCCACCACGCAGTGCCGAGTGCGCGCGACCCCCAGTCACGGTGCAGGGCGCGGCGACACAGCAACTTATCGCGCGCTCGGTCCGCTCGTCGTACCAGGGTCGGTGTGAGATATCGGACGAGAATTGCCTTCGTCCGGGGCCGCGGTGTGGGCCCAGGCTGCGCCGTACACGACGATCCGCGAGAAGTAGTTGATCCAGACGAGAAGGATCAGCGAGATGCCGAAGGCCTGGAACGCCGGTGCGTTCCGGGTGGCGGCGAGCAGGTAGCTCGAGATCTGCTTGAGGATCTCGAAGGCGATGCCGCCGAGCAGTGCTCCCTGCCACAGGAGGCGCCCGGGCGCGCGGGGCCGCGTGAGCAGGCGGTAGAAGGCGTAGAAGAGCAGAGTGCTCGTGGCGACCCCGATCAACGCTCCGAGCACCTGCACCAGCCAGGCGAGCTCCTCACCGACCCCGAACAGGCTGAGCAGCTTGTCGGAGAAGCCGACGACGGCGCCGGTCACCGCGACGCTCAGCATCAGCATGACCCCGATGACCAGCAGCGACACCAGGTCGTGCAGCTTGCCGATCACGAACCCGGGCCGCAGGGCCGGAGGCGTCTCGAAGACAGCCTGCAGCGCTGTCCGCATCGCCGACAGCCAGTTCAGGCCGGTGTAGAGCAGACCGAGGACACCGAGGACCCCGGCGGTGGCGGCGGCGTGCTCGATGCTGGAGATCGTGATCCCGTCCGGGCCGAGCACCTCGGGCAGGAGCTCGTTGATCCCTTTGATCAGGTTGTCCTGGGCCTCCGGGAAGAGGTGCACGATGTAGCCGACGGCGAAGAAGGCCAGCGCCAGGAGCGGGAAGACGGACAAGAACGCGTAGTAGGTCATCGCGCCGGACAACGCGGTGCCGAGGACCCGGGTGTAGTGCTCCTGGGTACGCATCGCGTGGTCGAGCAGCGGCGAGTCACCGCGTACGCGGGTCAGCCAGGCCCTGCCCCGCGCGGCCGGGGAGGTCATCGGCCGACGGGTCCGGTGAGCGCGAAGTCGCGGGTCGGCGTCCAGCCCTGCTCCGGGTCGTGCACGTAGAGGTGGAACACGCGCGCGGTGAACATGCAGTCGAAGGCGGCCATCCCGTCGAAGGCCCGGTCGAGCAGGTCGTCCTCGTCGAGGTGGGCGACGGTCACGTGGGGGTGGTAGGGGTAGCGCAGCTCGGTCTCCAGCGGCCCGGTGCGGCAGTCGTGGGCGAGCTGCTCGGTCTGGGAGATCCCCTCGACCAGGTTGAGGAACACCACCGGCGAGACCGGCCGGAACGTGCCCGACCCTCGCAGATGCACGCGGTAAGGCGCGGTGGCGCCGGCGACGTCCGCGAGATGTCGCTCCACCTCGGGGAAGCGCTCGGCCTCGAGGTCGAGGGGGGGCACGAGCGTGATGTGGGTGGGAATGCTGGCGCCCTGTGCGTCGCCGTTGTTCACCCGGAAGTCCTGGAGGTGGCTGCCCCACGGCTCCGGGACGGAGAGGGAGACGCCGATGGTGCGCACCGGGGTGCCCTAGCCCCTCGCCGGGCGCATGGGAGCGGCGAAGCCGACGCGCTGGAACACGTCGCGCAGGGTCGACTCGGCGATCTCGGAGGCACGACGGCGTCCGCTCTCGAGGATCCCCGTCAGGTGGTCCTGGTCCTCGAGCAGCTCGAGGGTGCGGTCGCGGAACGGGGTCACGAGCTCGACGACGAGCTCGGCGAGGTCCTTCTTGAGGTCGCCGTAGCCGCGGCCGGCGTAGCTGTCCTCGATGTCCTGGACGGTCCGGTCGGTGAGGGCGGAGTAGATCGTCAGCAGGTTGGAGATGCCGGGCTTGGCCTCGACGTCGTAGCGGATGTCGGTGCCGGAGTCGGTGACCGCCGAACGGATCTTCTTGGCGCTGACCCGCGGGTCGTCGAGCAGCTCGATGATGCCGCCGGGTGAGGACGACGACTTCGACATCTTCGACACGGGGTCCTGCAGGTCGGTGATCTTGGCGGTCGCCTTGAGGATGTAGGGCTCGGGCAGCCGGAAGGTCCGCTTGTAGCGGTGGTTGAAGCGCTGCGCGAGGTCGCGGGTCAGCTCGAGGTGCTGGCGCTGGTCCTCACCGACCGGGACGAAGTGGGGGCGGTAGAGCAGGATGTCGGCGGCCTGGAGCACGGGGTAGGTGAACAGCCCGACGCTGGCCGCGCCCTCGCCGCCCTTGGCCGACTTGTCCTTGAACTGGGTCATCCTCCGTGCCTCGCCGAAGCCGGTCAGGCACTGCATCACCCAGCCGAGCTGGGCGTGCGCCGGCACCTGGCTCTGCACGAAGATCGCTGACCGCTCGGGGTCGATGCCCATCGCCACCAACTGGGCGGCGGCCCGCAGGGTGCGCTCCCTCAGCAGCTTCGGGTCGTGCTCGACGGTGATCGCGTGCAGGTCGGCGATGAAGAAGAACGGCTGGTACTCGCGCTGGAGGTCGACCCACTGACGCAAGGCCCCGAGGTAGTTGCCGAAGTGGAACGAGTCGGCGGTCGGCTGGATGCCCGACAGCACCCGGGGACGTGCGCCCGTGGACACCTCGGGCACCGTCAGCTCGGGGGACGTGGTCGCGCTGGGCATGGCGGGCATTGTGGCAGGGTCGGAGGATGGACCGCGCGCCCACCCTCACCGACGGCGTCGTGACGCTGCGCCCGCACCGGCCCGAGGACGCCGAGGGCTGCTACGAGCAGTGCCAGGACCCGGTGAGCCGGCAGTGGACGACCGTGCCCGTCCCCTACACGCGCGAGATGGCCGTGCACTGGGTGACCGAGGTGATGCCCGCCGGCTGGGCCGACGGCAGCTCGTGGGGCTTCGCGGTCGAGGTCGAGGGGCGCTACGCCGGCACCGTGGAGCTGCGCGACGAGGGCGAGGGGCGGGCCGAGGTGGCGTTCGGGTCGCACCCCTGGGTGCGCGGCACGGGAGCCGTCGAGCGGGCGGTCCGGTTGCTGCTGGAGTGGGGTTTCGCGCACCGTGGCCTGCGCGTCGTGGTCTGGCGCGCCAACGCCGGCAACTGGCCCTCGCGCAAGCTGGCCTGGCGGCTCGGGTTCTCCTTCGACGGCACCGTGCGCCGGTCCCTCCCGCAGCGCGGCGAGCTGCGCGACGGCTGGCTGGGGACCCTCCTCGACACCGACGACCGAGGTCCCAGCACCCCGTGGCTGGAGGTCCCCGTGCTCGAGGCCGACGGGCTGCGCCTGCGGCCCTGGCGGGAGTCCGACGTACCCCGGATCGTGGAGGCCTGCCGCGACGAGCGGACCAAGCAGTGGCTGGGCCGGATGCCCGACCCCTACACCGAGGCCGATGCGCGAGCCTGGCTCGACCACCAGCAGGAGGGCCGAGCACAGGGGCGGGCCCTGCACTGGGCCGTGGTGGCGGCCTCGGACGACGACCGCGCGCTCGCCTCCATCAGCGCCTTCGACCTGGTGCCGGAGCTGGAGCTCGAGATCGGCTACTGGGCCCACCCCGACGCCCGTGGCCAGGGCGTGACGACCCGCGCCATGGCTGCCGTCGTCCGCCACGCGTTCGAGGTCCTGAGAGTGCGCCGGGTCACCGCCGGTGCAGCCGTCGACAACGCCGCGTCGCGGCGGGTGATCGAGGCCAACGGCCTCCGCGCCTGGGGCACCGAACGGGCCGGCACCGTCGTGCTCGACGGCCGCGCCGACATCGTCTGGCACGACGTGCTGGTCGAGGAGTGGCGCGCACCACACTCCGCCCCCGCGGGATTTCGGTCCGCCCCACCTCCTTGGCACAATTGAGGAGGGCCGAAGAAGCATGCCGACGAGGGGGAGGTCCGTGAGCCTGCCGACCGCGATCTCGTCGCTGCGCACGCGGCGCATGCTGACGTGGTTCGTGCCGGCGGTGGGCCTGGTCCTCTACCTCATCCTGGTGCCGCCGGTGCCCGACTTCGCCGCGCAGGCGACCCGGGCCGCCGTCTTCAGCAGGCTCGGCTCGATCACCTGGTGGCCGGGCTGGTACGGGGGCCTCGAGCTGCCGTCGTACTCCGTCGTCGCGCCGGGGATCATGTCCACCATCGGGCGGCTCGTGGGGTCCTCAGGTGGCGGCGTCGCCATCACCGGCGCGATCGCGGCGGCGATCAGCATGTGGGCCGGTCACCAGCTGCTCAAGGAGTCCGCACGGCCCCGCGCCGGCAGCGTCGTCTTCGCCGCCACCGTCCTCCTCAACCTCTTCGGCGGCCGGATCACGTTCCTGGTCGGCCTCGCGGCCGCGTCTCTGGCCGTGCTGGCGATGGCCCGGCGCCACCCCTGGTGGGCCGCCTTCGCCACCGTCCTCAGCCTGCTCGGCAGCCCGCTGGCCTGCCTCTTCACCGGCATCTGCGCGGCCGCGGTGCTGGTCGCCGACCGTTCGAGGCGGCGCGAGGCGCTGTTCGTCGGTGCCGCGGCGGGCCTGTCGCTGGGCACCATGGCGCTGCTGTTCCGCAGCCCGGGCGTGATGGGCTCACCGGTCAGCCAGATGCTGCTGGCCATGACCGGCCTGGTCCTGGTGTGGATGGCTTGCCGCGAGCCCGTGATCCGCGCCGGTGCGCTGATCATCGCGATCGGCCTGGTGCTGTGTCTGATCGTGCCCAACAGCGTCGGGCTCAACCTGACCCGGATGGTGTGGCTGCTCGCGGCCCCGCTGATCGTCGCCTACGGGCACCGCCCCGACAAGCACGTCGTGGCGCTCACCGGGCTGGCGCTGCTCTTCCCCGTCGTCGACGTGACCTGGCAGCTCGTCGAGGCCGACTCGCCCTCAGCCTCGCAGTCCTACTACACCCCGCTCCTCGACGAGCTCCACCCGCGCCTCGACGGCACCGGCCAGCGGGTCGAGGTGGTCGAGCCCGCGAGCAAGGGAGCGGCTCGCTACGTCGGGGAGTCCCTCGCCGTCGCCCGGGGCTGGGAACGGCAGGCCGACGTCTCCGACAACCCGATCTTCTACCAGAAGGGCGCGCTCGACCCCGTCTCCTACCGGGCCTGGCTCGACTCGCTCGCGGTGTCCTACGTCGCGGTGCCCAACGCCTCGCTGGACTTCGCGGCGGTGGACGAGGCGAAGCTGATCGCCGGGGGCCTGCCCTACCTGCACCTGGTGTGGAGCAACCCCGACTGGAAGCTCTACGCCGTGCAGAACCCGGCTCCGCTGGTGCGCAACGCCCAGCTGATCTCGGTGGCCGGCAACCAGGTGCGGCTACAGGTGGCGCACAAGGGGCTGGTGCCCATGCAGATCCGATGGTCGAGCCACCTAGCCGTGCTCGACGGCACCGTGCCGGTCCAGCTCGGGGTCCGGGCCCCCGGCTGTCTCTCGCAGAACGGCCAGTGGACGACCCTGCACGCCCACCGGGCCGGCACCTACGTGCTGACGTCGGACTTCGACGTGATCCCCGGGGGACACGACCGCGGCGGCGTGTGCCCCGAGCAGGGCTCCTGACCGTCAGCCGCTGACCGTCAGGCGAGCGAGGCCAGGGCGTCGTTGAACGTCGGCGAGGGCCGCATCACCGCTGACGCCAGGGCGTCATCGGGACGGTAGTAGCCGCCGATGTCGACCGGGTGCCCCTGGACGGCGATCAGCTCGTCGTTGATGACCTGCTCGTCGGCGCCGAGCCGCTGGGCGAGGCCGGCGAACGCCGCCGCCAGCTGCGGGTCGTCACCCTGCTCGGCCAGCTCCTGCGCCCAGTAGAGCGCGAGGTAGAAGTGCGACCCGCGGTTGTCGATCGACCCGACCCGACGGGCGGGGTTCCGGTTCCGGTCGAGGAACGTGCCGGTGGCCCTGCCGAGCGTCTCGCCGAGGATCCGCGCGTGCGGGTTGTCGTTGGCCTCGGCGTACTTGCCGAACGACTCGGCCAGGGCCAGGAACTCGCCGAGGCTGTCCCAGCGCAGGTAGTTCTCCTTGAGCAGCTGCTGCACGTGCTTCGGCGCGGAGCCGCCCGCACCGGTCTCGAACAGTCCGCCGCCGTTGATCAGCGGCACGATCGAGAGCATCTTGGCGCTGGTGCCGAGCTCGAGGATCGGGAACAGGTCGGTGAGGTAGTCGCGCAGGACGTTGCCGGTGACCGAGATGGTGTCCTCGCCCTTGCGGATGCGCTCGAGCGAGTACGCCGTGGCGAGCTCGGGGGTGAGGATCGAGATCTCCAGGCCGCTGGTGTCGTGGTCGGCCAGGTAGGCCCGCACCTTGGCGATCAGGTTGGCGTCGTGGGCGCGGCTCTCGTCGAGCCAGAACACGGCCGGCGCCCCGGTCGCGCGGGCGCGGGTGACGGTGAGCTTGACCCAGTCGCGCACCGGGACGTCCTTGGTCTGGCAGGCCCGCCAGATGTCGCCGGCCGCGACGTCGTGCTGCAGGAGCACGTCGCCGGCGCTGTTCACGACGCGCACGGTGCCGGCGGTGGGCACCTCGAAGGTCTTGTCGTGGGAGCCGTACTCCTCGGCGGCCTGCGCCATCAGCCCGACGTTGGGCACCGAGCCCATCGTGGTCGGGTCGAACGCCCCGTGGGCGCGGCAGTCGTCGATGACGGTCTGGTAGACCCCCGCGTAGGACGAGTCGGGGATCACCGCGAGGGTGTCGGCCTCCTGGCCGTCGGGGCCCCACATGTGGCCGCTGGTCCGGATCATCGCCGGCATCGAGGCGTCCACGATCACGTCGGAGGGCACGTGGAGGTTGGTGATCCCGCGGTCGGAGTCCACCATCGCCAGCGCCGGGCGCGAGGCCAGCTCCGCCTCGAACGCCGCCTTGATCTCCGCGCCGTTCGAGAGCGCGTCGAGACCCGCCAGGATCCCGCCGAGCCCGTTGTGGGGGCTCAGGCCGGCGACGGCCAGGTCGTCGCCGTAGGTCGCGAAGACCTCCGGGAAGAACGCCGTCACGACGTGGCCGAAGATGACCGGGTCGGAGACCTTCATCATGGTGGCCTTGAGGTGCACCGAGAACAGCACGTCGTCGGCCTCGGCCCGCGCGATCGCGTTCGCCAGGAACGCGTGGAGGTGGGCCACCTCCATGACGGTGGCGTCGACGATCTCGCCGGCCAGCACCGGCACCGCGTCCTTGAGCACCGTCACGGTGCCGTCGGCGGCCTCGTGCTCGATGCGGAGGGTGTCGTCGGCGTCGATCACCACCGACCGCTCGTTGGCCTTGAAGTCGTGCTCCCCCATGGTCGCCACGTTGGTCCGCGAGTCGTGGCTCCAGGCGCCCATCGAGTGGGGGTGCTTGCGCGCATAGCCCTTGACCGACTCGGCCGCGCGACGGTCGGAGTTGCCCTCGCGGAGCACCGGGTTGACCGCGCTCCCCTTCACCTTGTCGTAGCGGGTGCGGGCCTCCTTCTCCTCGTCGGTGGACGGGGAGTCGGGGTAGTCGGGCAGGTCGTAGCCCTGACCCTGCAGCTCGGCGATCGCGGCCTTGAGCTGCGGCATCGAGGCCGAGACGTTGGGCAGCTTGATGATGTTGGCCTCAGGGGTCTTCGCGAGCGCGCCGAGTTCGGCCAGCGCGTCGTCGAGGCGCTGCTCGTCGGTCAGCCGGTCGGGGAACTGGGCGATGACCCGTCCCGCCAGGGAGATGTCGCGGGTCTCGACGGCCACGCCCGCCTGGTCGGCGTAGGCCTGGACGATCGGCAGGAACGAGTACGTCGCGAGCAGCGGCGCCTCGTCGGTGTGGGTGTAGATGATCGCCGGCTTCGAAGCGGCAGGCGGAGCGGGAGCGTCGGTCACCCTCGCGACGCTAGTCGGGGATGTCGAGCAGCGACAAACCGGGGGCGGGCAGCCGCTCAGGGCCGCATCCGCACCAGGAACAGCTCGCTGGTCGAGGCGGCCACGGTCTGCTGGGCGACCAGGCCGACCCCCGGGGCGTAGTAGGTCCGGTCGACGTGGATCGGGTCGATCCGGCTGACGTCGCGGGTCAGCACCGTACGGCGATAGGTCCGGGCGGGCACCGATGCGGTGGCGTCGAGGGAGACCACCGTGGAGCGGCGCTCGACGACCCCAGGCTGGTAGGCGTTGAGGTAGCCGTCGCCCATCCGGGGGCTCGCCGCCATGATCAGTCCCGCCAGCGCGCCGCCGCGGGCGGCCTGCCACGAGCGGGTCGCGAGGGCGTCGAGGTCGCGGCCCGACGGGCTGAGCCGCTGGCCGAACCACCAGACGTTGCCGGCCGCGTCCTGGGCGTACCAGCGGACGGCGAGCGGCGTCGTACGGGCTCCGTGGACGGCGACCCAGCGGACGGGCCGGGTCGGGACCCCCGCGATGCGACGGGTGCCCGGCAGCGCGGTCGCGACCACGACGTCGGAGCCGCTGAGGGTGTAGCGCCGGTAGGTCCACGAGGTGCCGGGCGGGAGTGGGAACCACGGGTTGTCGACGTCGGCAGTGAAGTCCGCCGGGTCGGGGCTGGGCGTGGGGATGGTGAGCTGGTCGATGCCGGTCGGGCCGAGCGGGGCGGGCGACGCGCCGCACGCGGCCAGGGTCAGAGCGGCGACGAGACCGGCGACGAGACCGGCGACGAGAGCGGCGAGACCACGCGTCCTGGCCGCCGCGCGAGTCATGCCTGCAGCATGCCAGCCCGCTGGCCGAGGCTCGGTGAGCCGCTGCTAGCGTCGCTGGGGTCGGCAACGTCCACGTCCCCACGAGGAGATTCCCGTGAGCACTGCCCCCCTCAAGGTCGCCGTGACCGGTGCAGCCGGTCAGATCGGCTACAGCCTCCTGTTCCGGCTCGCGAGCGGGTCCCTGCTGGGCGCAGACCGCCCGATCGAGCTGCGGCTGCTGGAGATCGAGCCGGCCCTCCCGGCCCTCGAGGGCGTGGTCATGGAGCTCGACGACTGCGCGTTCCCGACGCTCGCGGGCGTCGAGATCGGTGCGGACCCGACGAAGATCTTCGACGGCGTCAACCTGGCCCTGCTGGTCGGGGCCCGCCCGCGCGGCCCGGGCATGGAGCGCAGCGACCTGCTCGAGGCGAACGGCGCGATCTTCACCGCGCAGGGCAAGGCCCTCAACCAGGTCGCGGCCGACGACGTCCGCATCGGGGTGACCGGCAACCCGGCCAACACCAACGCGCTCATCGCGATGTCCAACGCACCCGACATCCCGCGCGAGCGGTTCTCGGCGCTGACCCGGCTCGACCACAACCGGGCGATCTCGCAGCTCGCCGCCAAGACCGGCGCGGCGGTCACCGACATCAAGAAGATGACCATCTGGGGCAACCACTCGGTCACCCAGTACCCCGACCTGTTCCACGCCGAGGTCGGTGGCCGCAACGCCGCCGAGGCCGTCGGCGACCAGGACTGGCTGGAGAACACCTTCATCCCGACCGTAGCCAAGCGCGGCGCCGCGATCATCGCCGCGCGCGGGTCCTCGTCGGCCGCCTCCGCCGCGTCGGCCACCATCGACGCCGCCCGCGACTGGCTGTTCGGCTCGCCCGAGGGCGACTGGGTGTCGATGGCGGTCGTCTCCGACGGCTCCTACGGCGTGCAGGAGGGCCTGATCTCGTCGTTCCCGGTCACCACCTCCGGCGGCGACTGGAGCATCGTCCAGGGTCTCGAGATCGACGACTTCTCCCGCGGCCGCATCGACGCGACCGTCGCGGAGCTGGCCGAGGAGAAGGACGCCGTCACCGAGCTCGGCCTGATCTGAGGCCGGCCCTCGGTCAGAGGGGCGGCTGGTTGGGGATCGTCGAGGCCAGCACCCACAGCGCGGCGCCGATCACGGTGAGGATGGTGACGTCGATCCAGCGTCGGCGTACGGCGAGCATCCCGGCCTCGCGGGACGGCAGCACCAGCCGGGCGAGGGCCGCGAACACCAGGGCCCCGCCGATCCAGCGCACCCCGAGCCGCCAGTCGCCGCGCGAGACCACGAACAGCGCGGCCCCCGCCGAGCCGAGCACGACGAGGTAGAGCAGCCCCCCGATGGTCGACGGATAGCGCCGCCCGGCGGGCTCGGCCGACTCCGCCGGGACGTCGTGCAGGTCGGGCTCCACGTCGCTCAGTGTGCTGTCTCCTCGGCGATGTCGACCACGTTGGTCAGCAGCATGGCGCGGGTCATCGGTCCCACCCCGCCGGGGTTGGGCGAGACCCAGCCCGCGACCTCGGCCACGTCGGCCGCGACGTCGCCGGCGATCTTGCCGTCGACCCGCGACACCCCGACGTCGAGCACCGCGGCTCCCGGCTTGACCATGTCGGCGGTGATGATGTCCGGCACACCCGCCGCCGCCACCACGATGTCGGCGGTGCGGGTGTGGGCGGCCAGATCGCGGGTGCGGGTGTGGCACAGGGTCACCGTGGCGTTCTCGCTCCGCCGGGTGAGCAGCAGCCCGAGCGGGCGCCCGACCGTGATCCCGCGGCCGACCACCACCACCTCGGCACCCTCGATCTGCACCCCGTGACGGCGGAGCAGCTCGATGACGCCGACCGGGGTGCACGGGAGCGGGCCGGACTCGCCGAGGACCAGCTTGCCGAGGTTGGTCGGGTGCAGGCCGTCGACATCCTTGGCCGGGTCGACCCGCGACAGCAGCGCGAACTCGTCGAGCCCGGTCGGCTGCTGGACGATGAAGCCGGTGCACGACGGATCGGCGTTCAGCTCGTCGATCACCGCCTCGACCTCTCCCTGGGTGGCGGTCGCCGGCAGGTCGCGGCGCAGCGAGGTGATGCCGATCGAGGCGCAGTCCTTGTGCTTGGCGCCGACGTACCAGTGCGAGCCGGGGTCGTCGCCGACCAGCACGGTGCCGAGACCGGGCGTGACGCCGCGCTCGCGGAGCGCGGCCACCCGCTCGGTGAGCTCGGCCTTGATCGTGCGCAGAGTGGCGGTGCCGTCGAGGATCTTTGCGGTCATCTCGTCTGTCCTGGAGGTCAGTGGAAGAAGTGGCGGGTGCCGGTGACGTACATGGTGACGCCGGCGTCCTGGCAGGCCTGGACGGTCAGCTCGTCGCGTACCGAGCCGCCCGGCTGGACGATCGCCCGGATGCCGGCGTCGATGAGGATCCTCGGGCCGTCCTCGAACGGGAAGAACGCGTCGGAGGCGGCCACCGAGCCGGCAGCGCGCTCCCCCGCCCGCGACACCGCGAGCCGGCAGGAGTCGACGCGGTTGACCTGACCCATCCCGATGCCGACCGACGCGCCGTCGTGAGCGAGCAGGATCGCGTTGGACTTCACCGCCCGGCAGGCCCGCCAGGCGAAGGCCAGGTCGGCCAGCACGTCGTCGGGCGCGGCCTCGCCGGTGGTCAGGGTCCAGGTCGCCGGGTCGTCACCGGGGGCGTCGACGTGGTCGACCCGCTGCACGAGCACGCCGCCGGAGATCCCGCGGAACTCCACCGCGTCGGGATGGGCGTCGGGCGGGCAGCGCAGGATCCGGATGTTCTTCTTGGCCTGCAGCACCTCGAGCGCGTCGGCGTCGTAGGCGGGCGCCACGATCACCTCGGTGAAGATCTCGGAGACCTGCTCGGCCAGCTCCTCGGTCACCGGACGGTTGACCGCGATCACGCCCCCGAAGGCCGACACCGGGTCGCACGCGTGGGCCTTGCGGTGGGCCTCGGCGACGTCGGCGCCGGTGGCGATGCCGCACGGGTTCGCGTGCTTGATGATCGCCACGGCCGGCGCCGCGAAGTCGTTCGCGGCCCGGCGGGCGGCGTCGGTGTCGACGTAGTTGTTGTAGGACATCTCCTTGCCGTGCAGCTGCTCGGCCGCGGCCAGGCCGCCCCGCCAGTGGCCGTAGAGAGCGGCCGGCTGGTGGGGGTTCTCGCCGTAGCGGAGCACCGCCGACCGGGTCCAGGTGGCACCGGTCCACGCCGGGAACCCGGTGCCGTCGCTGGTGTCGGTCAGGCCACCGTGCTCCGGCCCGGCGGCCATCCACGACGCCACCGCCACGTCGTAGGACGCGGTGTGGGCGAAGGCCTCGGCGGCCAGGCGCTTGCGCTCCTCGAGCGTGAAGCCGCCCGCAGGCAGCGCGGCCAGCACATCGGCGTAGCGGCCGGGCGAGGTGACGATCGCGACCGAGGGGTGGTTCTTCGCCGCGGCCCGCACCATCGCCGGCCCGCCGATGTCGATCTGCTCGACGCACTGGTCGGGCGTGGCGCCGGAGGTGACCGTCTGCACGAACGGGTAGAGGTTGGACACCACCAGGTCGAACGGCGCGATGCCGAGGTGCTCGATCTGCTGCACGTGGGAGTCGAGGCGCCGGTCGGCGAGGATGCCGGCGTGCACCTTGGGGTGCAGCGTCTTGACCCGGCCGTCGAGACACTCGGGGAACCCGGTGAGGTCCTCGACGCGGGTCACCGGCAGGCCGAGCGAGTCGATGCGGGTCGCCGAGCCTCCCGTCGAGACCAGCTCTACCCCGGCGGCGGCGAGGCCGCGGACGAGGTCGTCGAGACCGGTCTTGTCGTAGACGGAGATCAGGGCTCGCCTGATCGGGATGCGGTCGATCATGAGGTCACTCCTGCGCTCGCGCCGTGGCTCGGCGACATCTTCCGGTCCGGGCACCCAGGCGGTCGATGCTCGGTGACGGTCACTCCCTGGTGGTTGCCCACCCGCGCCAGTCGTGTGCCCACACCCTAGCCGAACCGGACGACGCGGCCGTCGACGGTGAAGCCGTCGTGGGCGATCCGGCCGACGGCCGCCACCAGCATCGCGCGCTCCTCGGTCTTGATCCGTTCGTGCAGCGTCTCTACCGTGTCGTCGTCGAGCACCGGGACCGCGGCCTGCGCGACGATCGGGCCGCTGTCGACGCCGGCGTCGACGACGAAGAGCGTGCAGCCGGTGATCTTCACGCCGTAGGCCAGCGCGTCGGCCGGCCCGTGCATGCCGGGGAACGACGGCGACAGCGCGGGGTGGGTGTTGAGGACCCGACCGCCGAAGGCCGCCAGGAACCTCGTCCCGACCAGCTTCATGAAGCCGGCGAGGACGACCAGGTCGGTGTCGTAGGACGCCACGGACGCGGTCAGGGCCGCGTCCCAGTCCTCGCGGGTCTCGAAGTCCTTGACCCGGTGCACGAACGTCGGCACCCCGGCCCGCTCCGCACGGGCCAGGCCCTCGATGCCGTTGCGGTCGGCGCCCACGGCGACGACCTCCGCGCCGTACGCCGGGTCGGCCGCCGCGTCGAGCAGCGCCTGGAGGTTGGTGCCCGACCCGGAGACCAGGACCACGAGTCGCAGAGGGCTGGGCACGCCCGGGAGTCTAGGGCTAGTCCGTCGTGACCAGGCCCGTGCCTCCACAGTGACCAGGGCCGTGGGACCGACGACCCCCGGTGGCCGGGCCGGACGCGGGATGCTTGCAGGGCGTCCTGCCCATTGCCCTGCCCCGCCGAACGGGGTGAGACTGGTGGTGCGTCATCGGGGAGAAGGCGCACACGGGGAAGCAAACAGGAGGGGAGAGAGCCATGTACGCGCCATGCACCACTCTTCCGACCTCAGGCCGACACCTACTTCTGGAGCCCGCCGGCTCGTAGCGCTCCTGCTGAGCGGTCTGCTCGCGGCCGGCGTACTGACCGGCCTCGGCCCACCTGCCCACAGCGCCGCCCAGCGGGCGGCTCGCACCTCGCACGGCCTCCGCGTGCCGGCCGACTTCTTCGGACTGCACGACGGCTCGACCAGGTCCTATGACCACCTCGCCTTCGGTTCCGTCCGCTTCTGGGACGCCGGCGTCACCTGGAAGGACGTCGAGACCGCCCCGGGCGTCTACAGCTGGGCCCGCCTCGACTCCCTGGTCTCCGCCGCCCAGCGCCACGGCGTGGAGCCGACGATGGTGCTCGGGATGACGCCGTCGTTCTACGGCCCGTCCCCCACCCTGCCGCCCACCGACCTCTCCCACTACGCCGACTTCGTCCGCGCGGTGATGACCCGCTACCGCGACTTCAACGGCTCCCGCGGCATCGACGCGTTCCAGGTGTGGAACGAGGGCAACGTCTCGTGCTTCTGGACCGGCACGCCCCTCCAGCTCGCGGAGCTGACGCGGATCGTCGACCGGGTGCGTGACCAGGTCGACCCGGGAGCGGAGGTGGTGGCGCCCTCCTTCGCCGTCCGGCTCCCCTACCAGCAGCGCTGGCTGGCCAGCTACGAGTCGCAGCGGGTCGGTGGCTCCCCCGTGTGGACCTACGTCGACGCCAACGCCCTCAGCCTCTACCCCAAGGCGACCTACGGCGGGCGCATCGGCGGCCCCGAGGACGCCATGCGCCTGCTCAGCCAGGTACGGCGACGGCTGGCCCAGGTCGGGGTGCCGACCGGTCTCCCGATCCAGGCCACCGAGGTCAACTACGGACTCGCGAGCGGCGGACCCGTCGGAGCCGCGGCCGCGACCCCCATCAGCGACAAGCGCCAGGTCGCCAACGTGCTGCGTACCTACCTGCTCGGTGCGGCTCGCCGGCTGACCAAGGTCTTCTGGTACCGCTACGACTGGAACTACGTCCCGTCGATCGGTGGCACCCTCGGGAACACGCTGCTCACGACGCCCGGCCAGTGGGACCAGGTGACTCCCGCAGGTGCGGCCGTCAACACCGCGAGGCGGTGGCTCCAGGGACACCTGGTCGGTGTCGGCGGACGACGGCCGTGCGCCAAGGACTCCGTGGGCACCTACACGTGTGTCGTGAGCTACGCGCGCGGCCGCCGCACGATCATGTGGAACCCCACCCACCGGGTGGACGTGGACGTCCGCGGCGTGTCCTACGTGAAGCGACCCGGCCACACCCGCACGGTGGTCGCCGGCAGGTCCGCCTCCATCCCGGTGAGCTACCTACCGGTGCTGGTGGTCACGCCCCGCTGACCTGAGGCCCGCTGACCTCAGGCCCGCGCGAGCGAGGTGAAGAGGTCGTGGGCGCCGTCGGCGCGGGCGGCCTCGAAGTAGAACCTCGTCGACCCGTCGGGCAGCGCCACGGCGGTGGTGTAGCGGAAGGCGCCGTCGGAGTGCGGTGAGACCGCGACCGGGGTGTACGGGTCGGGGAGCAGCCGCCCGTCGTGCTCGACGGCGAGGCCGGTCACCTCGTGCCAGTTCTGCTCCGCGGTCGCCCGCCCGTCGTAGAGGACGGTGAGCGGGTCGGTCTCGAGCACCGCCACGACCCGGGCGCCGCGCGCGTCCCACGAGCCGGCGGTCGGTGCCAGGGCGACGCCCTGCCACTGCCAGTCGAGGCCGTCGGCGCTGGTCGCCAGCCGGGTCGTCATCCGGTCCTCGTGCCCGGGCTCGGTGAGCGGGTGGCAGCACACCCACATCCGCCAGCCGGACCCGTCGACCAGCACGACCGGGTCCTTGACCGCCTCGTCGGCGCTGCCGGGCAGGGTCCGCGTCCGCCGGCCCTCGGGCAGTGCCTCCGGGGTGTCGGCATCGAGCGCCTCGATCCACCAGTGCTTGGACCCTGGCGTGGCGCACGAGAGGTAGAGGCGCCAGCCGCCGTCGGGACGGCTGACCACCACGGGTCGTTCGAAGGACTCGGCGCCGAAGTCGTCGCGCAGCACCTCGCAGACCGGCTCGAACCAGACGCCGTCGGTCGAGCGGGCCACCACCACGGACACGCCCCGCCCATCGGTGAGCGGGCGCCGTACGCGGTAGGTGAGGTAGATCGCGTCGTCGACCAGGGTGGCGCTGGCGGCTCCGGCCCAGTTGCCGGGCCCGTGGCCGGGCGCAGGGACCACGACGGTCGCGCCGTCGAGGCGCGGCAGCGGGACGGTCACGCCTCAGACGCTACGACGACAGCGCCAGGTGGCGGTCATCGAGCCGACCAGACCCCCGAGGCCGAACGTCGCGATGCCGTGGAGCAGCACCTGGAACACGAACGGGCCCACGTCGGCCATCCGCCCGGGCCCCACCGCTCCGCGCGACAGGGCGGCCAGGGCGGCGAAGGCGACGGCGCAGATCAGCCCGGCGCCGGCGCCGCGCACCGCGGCCTCGTCCCAGCGCGTGGTCGGGTAGCGGCGCAGGGCCTGGTGGACGGCGACCGCGGCGACCACCGGCGGGACCGCGAGCAGGGCGAGGGCCCACGCCGGAGTCGGGCCGGCGTCGGGCAGGGCCGCCAGCAGCGGGAACATCGGCAGCGCGCCGAGGGTCACCCCCGTCGGCGTCACGAGGGTGTGCGTCCCGACGGCGAAGCCGGGGCCGAGCAGGTAGGAGCCGCTGAAGATCGTGGCGTGCGGCAGCAGCAGGAGGCAGAGCCCGATCAGCAAGGTGGCGGCGCCGGGACTCGTGTGCAGCTGCGACATCACGTTGACCGAGCCGTCCCAGTCGACGGCGAGGGCGACCACGAACACCGCGAGCGACACCGCGGCGTACCAGACCAGGGTGCGCCACGCAGCGGCGGCGGCCGCTCGTAGCGAGAGGGGGAGGAACGACGTCCAGATGGCCGCGCGGCCGGACCCGACGGCGATGGCGGTGCCCCCGACCGCCACGCAGAGCAGGACCGCCCAGCCCAGGGCCCGGGCCAGCGAGGGATGCGCGGCCGGCGTGGTGGCCAGGTGGTGGGTGACGACCAGCACCGCGACATAGCCGAGCGTGAACACCGCGGTCGCCGAGGCGACGGTCCAGTCGCGGACCCCGTCGGCGATCGCGTCGGCATCGGGTCCGTGACCGGACACCAGGTCGCCGAGCCGGAGCCCGAGGCGCCAGACCACGATCGCGATCACGAGGCTCAGGCCGAGCGGGACGGCGGTGACCGGCACGCCCCCGACGTGGACCCCCGACCCGTGGGCCATCAGCCAGCCCGTCGCGCCGACGCGCAGGCCGTCGCGCGGGGCGCCGTGGGCGCCGGCGTCGGTGAGGAACCAGCCGACGACTCCCCCGGCCAGGCAGACCAGCAGCGTGGTACCGGCCGCGCCCAGACCGGCGAGGGCCGCCAGCAGTACGAGCGGGCGACGCCGGGCGACGTCCGCCCTGGCGTCGTCCTGCGTCGTACGGCGCGGTGCGGGCAGCAGCGAAGTCATGGCGTCCTCATCATCACCGTGGCGCCTGGAGGATCCGCGCTGCCACGCCGAGTTTTCGAGGTCCGCCCAGGCACGGCGTACCGTGTGGGCGCCATGTCCGACGCCGAGCAGTTCGACGCTTTCTACAGCCAGACCAGGGATCGTCTGCTCGTTCTCGCCTTCGCCCTCACCGGCGACCTCCCGGCCTCGCGCGGGGCCGTGCGCGACAGCTTCGTCGCGGCCTGGCACCACTGGGGCAAGGTCAGGCGGCTGCCCGATCCCGAGGCGTGGGTGCGTCCCCTCGTCTGGTCACACGCACAGCGGCGGCACACCGCCCGGATCTGGCACCGCGACCGCTTGCTCGACGCGGAGCTGCGAGCCACCCTCGACGCGCTGGCGAAGCTGCCGGTGGCGTCGCGCAAGGCCCTCCTGCTGACCCAGCTCACGAACACCTCCCGCCAGGAGATGGCCCGCGAGGTCGGGCTGCCCCTGGTCCAGGCGGAGGAGCGGCTGCAGCAGGCGACCGCGCAGTTCGCCCTGCAGCGCGAGGTGCCGTCGACGTCCGTCCGGCCCCTGCTCGACGCGCTGACGGCCCACTGTGCCGACCAGCGCTGGCCGCGCGCGACGATCATCCGCCGCGCCGGGGCCACGCGTCGTCGTACGCATGCGTTGGCGGGTGTGGGCCTGGTGACGGCCGCGCTCGTGGTCAGCGGCTTCGTGGTCGCCGACTCCGAGGGCGTCCACCCGACCCTCGAGGCCGCCGGCCGCCGGATCACCGGAGTCCCGAGCCAGGGCACCGGCGAGGGCGCACGCCCCGCGACCGTCGCCGATCCGATCACCACCGACGCCCTCGTGACCCGCGAGCAGGTGAACCGCGCGATCCCGGGCCGGCAGTGGCGGATCACCGGCACCGACCCGGCCCAGGGCCGGACCCTCCCCTGCCAGCAGCGGGCCTACGCCGACCCGAAGGCGCTCACCTCGCTGGTCCGCAACTTCACCACCCGCCGCCGCGAGGGCCAGCCCCAGCTCGCCGCGGTCCAGGCCGTCGAGCTCTCCGCAGACGACGCCGCGGCCGCGCAGGGCTTCACCACGACGACCTCGTGGTTCGCCGGCTGCACGATGAGCCGCACCCAGCTCCTCGGCGTACGCCGGGTGAACGGGCTCGGCGACGAGGCCGAGCAGTACACCTTCCAGGCGTGGGGGAAGCCGCGCGCCACCATGGTGCTCGGCGTGGCCCGCACCGGCCGGATCACGACCGTCGCCCTGACCCGCGCCTCGGGCAGCAGCCGACCCGACCGGGCCGCCAACCTCCGGATGCTCGTCTCGGCCGTCGACGACCTGTGCCCGACCGCCGGCGGCGGACCGTGCTCGGCGATGCCCGAGGCCGTGGACATGCCGGCACCCCCGACCGGCTCCCTGCCGATGATGCTCAGCGAGCTGGACCTGCCGCCGGTCGCCGGGGTCGACAGCCCCTGGGTCGGCACCACCCCGCGCCGGGCGCTGAGCAACCTGGCCGCGACCGGCTGCGACCAGAGCAGCTTCCGCGGCCGTGCCTGGCGCCGTGCCGCGACCCGGTCCTTCCTGGTGCCGGACGCCCAGCTCCG
This sequence comes from uncultured Actinomycetota bacterium, assembly GCA_963820015.1. Taxonomy (GTDB): domain Bacteria; phylum Actinomycetota; class Actinomycetes; order Propionibacteriales; family Nocardioidaceae; genus Nocardioides. The sequence goes on from CAWFYO010000001.1 coordinate 292,138, forward strand.
CGACACCTTCGGGCTCACCGAGACGGTCGGGCGACAGCCCGGCCCGAAGGCCGCCGGCACGTTCGTGCAGGGGGTGCGCGCGCGGCTCGACCGCTGCTCCCGGCACGACCTCGGCACCAAGGTGGTCGCCCTGGCCGACCACCCCGACCTCTCGGCGTGGCGGGTCCGGACGCAGGTCAGCGACCAGCAGGTGATGACCTTCTACATGGGCGTCGCGCGCGTCGGCAGCGCCGTCGCCCAGGTCGGCTTCGTCCCCGACGGCCCGCACTCGATGACGACGCGGCAGTTCCTCGCGCTCGTCCACCGCGCGGGCGAGCGCCTCGCGGCGATGCCGAGCTAGGAGACTGCTGAACAAGACGTGATCTCGGTGCTGGCGATGGCGGGGTGGCGGGTGGAACGCTGCCAGGACGGTCGGGCGGCGGGTTTGAGTCGGCAGTGGTTGGTGCGACAGAAGTAGTCGTTGCGCCCGGCGCGGGCGGTCTTGTGGGCTTCTGGCTGGCCGGGGAAGGTTCGGCCGGGCGCTCAGGTGATGGTCCAGGCCCCGTCCTGGTGTGTGAGGCCCATGGCCAGGAGTCGGCGCAGGTTGAGTGCCGCGACGCGGTGGTGGAGCCAGTTGTTGTTCTTCTCGACGCCGCGATAGGGGACGCGGCGAGCGCCTCGGGTGAGCCAGGCGATGGAACGTTCGACCATCGGCCTGTGCTGGCGGTAGGTGGCCTGGAAGGCTTTGTCCTCGGCTCGGCGTCGGTGCTCGCGTTGGAGCAGGTCGTGCTCGTGGACCTTGACGGTACGACCGTCCTTGGCGTTGGTGCACCGCATGCGAAGGGGACATCCGCGGCACGCGACGCTGAAGACGGCGTTGCCGGCCTTGGTGATCGGGCGGGTCAGGCCGGCTGGGCAGGTCAGCGTGCCGGCGCCGTGGGCGCCAGCGGGGTTGTGGGTGAAGTCGTCGATGGTGAAGCCGCCCTCGACAGCTGGCTTGGTCGGCCACGGTTTGAGCAACGGCAGCCATTTCCTGCCCGCCAGGGTGTGGAGCATGTCGCCGGTGGCGTAGGCCGAGTCGCCCAGGACCTCGAGGTCGCCATCGGCAGGGATCGTGGCGTCGGTGGTGACCAGGTCTGCACCGACGTTGGCGTCGGAGTTGGCCGGGCCGTTGGTCTTGGTCAGCTTCACGGCGGTGGTCAGGCCGGTGTCGGGCTCGACCACGACGTGGGCCTTGAACCCGTCCTGGCGTCGTTCCCGGGTCTTGTGTGCGTGCCGGGCATCGGGGTCGACGGTCGAGATCACCCGGTCCGGAGCTGTCTTGCGGGCGATCCGCCAGCGGCCGTCGGTGCCATCGGATCCCTCGGCCGGCTCCACGTCCTGGCCGGCGACCAGGGCCAGCAGCGCGACCGCCTCGGCCGGCTTCCCACCCTGCTCGGTGATGGCCTCGAGATCTAGTGCGGCCAAGAGCGCGAGGGCGTCGTTGACCAGCGCGGTGACCAGCTCCTCGCGGGCGGCCTCGTCGTCCCAGGCGATCGGTGGCTTGCCGGGCGCCTCATACCCCTGCCCGGTCAACCCAGCCAGCCGAGTGCAGTGGGTGGCGATGAGGTCTTTCGCGCCCGGGACCTCACGGCCGACCCGGCGGATCTGGGCGATCAGCTGGGTCACGGTGTCCTGCCGGGCCACCGCGTCGTCGAGGACCGTGGAGTCCAGCGCCCGCCGCTGCTTGCCGGCCACCGCACCGCCGTGGTTGATGACCTCGCCGACCACCTCGAAGATCCGCTGCGGACGGTCGCTGCCCGCCAGCCGCTTACGCCAGTAGGTCAACGTCGAGGAGTCAAAGCCCTTCGCATCGATCGCGTACCCACATGCGGCTTTCCACCGCAGGTCGAAGGTCAAGGCGTCGACCGCCTCCCGGTCTGAGTGCCCGTACAACGCCTGTAGCACGATCACCGAGGCGATCACCTCGCCCGGGATCGAGGGCCTGCCACGTCCGGATGGAAACAAGTCGAGGAACAACTCCGTGGGGAACAACCGGTCCCGATGCTCGGCCAGCAACGCGAACACGCTGCCCGGCTCGAGCAGGTGCCCAGCCACCGACTCCACATCCAACAACCCGCGCTGCCGATCCGACTCACCCTGCATGACCACAGGATTTCAGGTCAGCATCAACAGCCCCACCTGCCACGCGGATTGTTCAGCAGTCTCCTAGCCGGCGGCGAGCACCTGTCGCATCAGCTCGGCGGTCTCCGACGGCGTCTTGCCGACCTTGACGCCGACGGCCTCGAGGGCCTCCTTCTTCGCCGCGGCGGTGCCGGACGAGCCGGAGACGATGGCGCCGGCGTGGCCCATCGTCTTGCCCTCGGGCGCGGTGAAGCCGGCGACGTAGCCGACGACCGGCTTGGTCACGTGGTTCTTGATGTAGGCCGCGGCCCGCTCCTCGGCGTCTCCGCCGATCTCGCCGATCATCACGATCGCGTCGGTCTCGGGGTCCTCCTCGAACGCCGCGAGGGCGTCGATGTGGGTCGTCCCGATGATCGGGTCGCCACCGATGCCGATGCAGGAGGAGAAGCCGTGGTCCCGCAGCTCGTACATCATCTGGTAGGTCAAGGTGCCCGACTTCGACACCAGCCCGACCCGGCCGGCCTGGGTGATGTCGGCCGGGATGATGCCCGCGTTCGACTTGCCGGGGCTGATCAGGCCGGGGCAGTTGGGGCCGATGATCCGCGTGGTTCCCCCACCATGACCGGCCTCGGCGTAAGCCCGGAACTCGGCGGTGTCGTGCACCGGCACGCCCTCGGTGATCACCACCAGCAGCCCGATCCCGGCGTCGATCGCCTCGATCGCGGCCGCTTTGGTGAACGCCGGCGGTACGAACACGACCGACACGTCGGCACCCGTCTCGGCCATCGCCTCGGCGACGGTCCCGAAGACGGGCACGGCGACGTCGGCGAACTTCGCCTGCTCGCCGGCCTTGCGCGGGTTGACACCACCCACGATCTTCGTCCCGGAGTCGAGCATCCGCTGGGTGTGCTTCATGCCCTCGCCACCGGTCATGCCCTGGACGATGACCTTGGAGGTCTCGGTCAGCCAGATCGCCATCTCGTCAGTCCTCGTCCTTCTCAGGCGCCCGCTGCGTGGGCGAGCTCGGCGGCCTTGTCGGCCGCGCCGTCCATGGTGTCCACCAGCGTGACCAGCGGGTGGTCGGCGTTGTTCAGGATCCGCCGGCCCTCCTCGACGTTGTTGCCGTCGAGGCGTACGACGAGTGGCTTGTCCGCCTCGGCCCCGACCCGCTGGAGGGCGCCGACGATGCCGTTGGCGACCTCGTCGCAGGAGGTGATGCCACCGAAGACGTTGACGAACACCGACCGGACCTGGTCGTCGCCCAGGATGATGTCGAGACCGTTGGCCATCACCTCGGCGGAGGCGCCACCACCGATGTCGAGGAAGTTGGCCGGCCGGACGCCGCCGTGCTTCTCCCCGGCGTAGGCGACGACGTCGAGGGTCGACATGACCAGGCCCGCGCCGTTGCCGATGATCCCGACGTGGCCGTCGAGCTTGACGTAGTTGAGGCCCTTCTCCTTGGCCGCGAGCTCGAGGGGGTCCTCGTCCTCGGTGACCTCGAAGCGGGTGTGGTCCTCGTGGCGGAAGTCGGCGTTGTCGTCGAGGGTGACCTTGCCGTCGAGCGCCTCGAGCGAACCGTCGCCGAGCTTGACCAGGGGGTTGACCTCGACCAGGGTGGCGTCCTCCTCGACGAAGACCCTCCACAGCTTCTTGATCGCGTCCGCGGCCTGCTCGACGACCGCCGCGTCGAAGCCGGTGGCCGCGACGATCTCGGCGGCCTTGGCGTCGTCGACGCCGACCTGCGGGTCGATGGAGACCCGGGCGATGGCGTCGGGGTTCTCGTGGGCGGTGACCTCGATCTCGACCCCGCCCTCGGTGGAGGCGATGCAGAGGTAGTCGCGGTTGGCCCGGTCGACCAGGAACGAGAAGTAGTACTCCTCGGCGATGTCGGCCGCAGGGGCGACCAGCGCGCGGTGGACGGTGTGGCCCTTGATCTCCATGCCGAGGATCTCGCGCGCCTTCGCGACGGCATCCTGCGGGTCCTGGGCCAGCTTCACGCCGCCGGCCTTGCCGCGCCCGCCGGTCTTGACCTGGGCCTTGACCACGACGCGGCCACCCTCGGCCAGGGCGGCTGCCTCGGCCTCCTCGGGGGTCGTGATCACGGTGCCCACCGTGACCGGGACGTTGTGCTTGGCGAAGAGCTCCTTCGCCTGGTACTCCATCAGATCCACGTGCCACCACTCCTGTGAGACCGGTTCGAAACCTCTCGCACCCTAGTCCGGCCTACTCTTCGACGATGACCCGGGTCGTCTACTTCACCGCCTGCACGCTCGACGGGTTCATCGCCGACGAGCACGACTCCCTCGACTGGCTCTTCGAGGTGCCGCACACCGAGGACGACGGGAGCTGGGACGCGTTCATCGGCCGGATCGGGCCCCTGGTCGTCGGCACCACGACGTACCGCTGGATGCTGGACCGCCACTTCACCGAGCATCCCGAGCAGTGGCAGGAGTTCTACGACGACCGGCCGATCTGGGTGTTCACGCACCAGGACCTCCCCGGCATCCCCGGCGTCGAGGTGCACTTCGCGCGCGGCCCCGTCGCCCCTGTGTACGACGAGCTGGTCGCGGCCGCCGCGGGCCGGGACGTATGGGTCGTCGGGGGCGGCGATCTGGTGGGTCAGTTCGCCGACGCGGGGCTCCTCGACGAGGTGCAGCTCGGGATGACCCCGGTCACCCTGGGTGCGGGCCGCCCGCTGCTGCCGCGTCGGATCACCTCGCAGCGGATGCGGTTCCGTGAGGCGCGTCAGGTGGGCCAGCGGGTGCGGATCATCCTCGATGTCGACCGCGGCTGAACCTCAGGCCGGCTCGGCGAACGCCTCGGCCACCCAGCCGGTGATCTCCGTGGTCGTCGCCCCGGGGGTGAACACCTTGGCGACCCCGATCTCCTCGAGCACCGGGATGTCCTCGTCGGGGATGATCCCGCCGCCGAAGACCCGGATGTCGTCGGCCCCGCGCTCGTGGAGCAGCTCGAGGAGCCGGCGGAACAGCGTCATGTGGGCGCCGGAGAGGACGGAGAGCCCGATCAGGTCGGCGTCCTCCTGGATCGCGGTCTCGACGATCTGCTCCGGGGTCTGGTGGAGCCCGGTGTAGATCACCTCGTGCCCGGCGTCGCGCAGGGCGCGGGCCACGATCTTGGCGCCTCGGTCGTGACCGTCAAGACCGGGCTTGGCCACCACGATCCGGATCCGCGAGGTGGGGGAAGCAGCCATGGGCGCAGACTAACCGACGGCTCGGGCCGGCCCTCCCACGGACGCGGCGGCGCCACTCAGGGTGACGCCAGCCACACGTTTACCCCGTTCCGCGCGGGGTATGCACACAATGCCCACACAAGGCCCGTGGCGGATTTCACCGGCCGTGACCCATCCGTTACTGTCGGGACTCGCTGGCCTACCACTCCAACCCCCGGGAGCAGACTTCATGGGTGACCTCCTCGCCGGAAACGGCGACTCGAAGGTCCCCGCTCCCTCCGGGAAGCGCGTCGCCCGACACGCTGCCGAGCAGGCGCTCTCCACGCCCTACACCGGCCGCCGGGTCGCCGTTCCGTCTCCTGCGCCGGAGCCCGAGCCGGCCGTCGCCGCCGAGCCCGCTCCCTACGTCGGGCGCCGGATCGCGCTGGCACCGGTCCTCCCCCTGGTCGAGGCCACCACTCCCGAGCCGCCGGTCCCGGTCGAAGCACCGGTGGTGGTCCCCGAGACGGCAGCGCCCACCTTCGTCGTCGAGCCCGAGCTGCCGAGCCCGACCCGGGCGCCCGGCCGGCGGGTGGCCCCGCGCCGCAACCTCGTGTCCCGGCTGCCCAGCGCGCCGCTGGTCGCCGGGCTGGCGATCCTGGCGGTCTCCGCCGGAGGCGCGCTCCAGGCCATGAACCCCGCCACCGCCGGTGCGGCCGGAGCCCACCGGCTCGTGGCCGCCAGCGCCCTGTCCGGCTCGAGCGGCATCGCGTCGGCCAGCCTGCTGGGCGGGCGGGGCGCGGTCGTCAGCCGCAGCGGTGACCGCACGTCGCCCGACAGCCAGCAGGCCGAGGCCGACGCCCAGGCCAAGCAGCGCGACGAGGCGCTCTCGGCGTTCGCCGCCCAGGCCGAGAAGCAGGCCGCCAAGATCAAGCTCCACCAGTGGGTGCTGCCGGTCGCTCCCGGCGTTTACCACCTGACGGCGCGCTTCGGCGACTACAGCTCGCTGTGGTCGCACTTCCACACCGGCCTCGACTTCGCGGCCCCGACCGGCACGCCGATCATGGCGGTGGCGGGCGGCACGATCTCCGAGACCGGCTACTCCGGCGCCTACGGCAACCGCACCATCGAGACCCTCCCCGACGGCACCGAGCTGTGGTACTGCCACCAGAACGAGTTCGGCACCTCCGTGGGCGCCACGGTCAAGCCCGGTCAGGTGATCGGCTACATCGGCTCCACCGGCAACGTGACCGGTCCCCACCTCCACCTCGAGGTGCACCCCGGCGGCGGCGACCCGGTCGACCCCTACGCCGCGCTCGTGGTGCACGGGCTGCAGCCCTGACCTACAGCTTCTCCACCGGGGCGTAGCGCAGCAGCAGCCGCTTGACGCCGTCGGAGCCGAAGTCGATCGAGGCGACCGCCTTGTCGGCTACGCCCTCGACGGCGACGACGGTGCCCAGGCCGAAGGTGTCGTGCTGCACCCGGTCGCCGGGCGCCAGCGACGGCACCTCGCGGGCTGGCTTGGACTTCGCCGCCGCGTCGGCCCGGGCCGCGGCGGCGCTGAAGTTGCGGCGGCCGGCCGAGGTCGGGGCTCCCAGCCCCGCGGCCAGCCCCGCGGCCAGCCCCGCGGCCCGGCCCGTCGTGTACGTGAGGTCGGGTCGCTGCCACTGCACCTGGTCGGCCTCGGTCCGGCGCCAGTCGACCAGGTCGTCGGGCACCTCGCCGAGGAACCGGGACGCGGGGTTGTGCGCGGGGGCGCCCCAGGCCGAGCGGACCAGCGCCCGGGAGAGGTAGAGCCTCTCGCGGGCCCGGGTGAGGCCGACATAGGCCAGCCGGCGCTCCTCCTCCAGCTCCGCGCCGTCGTCGAGGCTGCGGGAGTGGGGGAAGACGCCGTCCTCGAGGCCGGTCAGGAAGACGGTCGGGAACTCCAGCCCCTTCGCGGTATGGAGGGTCATCAAGGTGACCATGCCGCCGTCGTCGTCATGGGGCGCGGCCGGGATCTGGTCGGTGTCGGCGACCAGGGCCACCCGCTCGAGGAAGTCGGAGAGGCCCGGGGTCACGGTGCCGGCGTCGACGTCGGTGGGGTCGGCCGAGGGACCGGCGACGGGGTCGTCGGCGAACTCGCGGGCCACGGCGACCAGCTCGGCGAGGTTCTCCAGCCGGGTGCCGTCCTGGGGGTCGTCGGAGGCCTCGAGCTCGTCGAGGTAGCCCGACCGGGCCAGCACCGACTCGAGGACGACGTCGGCGCGCTCGCCGGCGTCGACCATCGACTGGAGCTCCTCGACCAGCGCGACGAACCCCTGGACCGCCACCAGCGACCGGGTGACCAGCCCCGGCGCCTCGTCGGCCCTGCGCAGCCCCTCCCAGAACGGCACCCGCTCGCGCTGGGCGAACGACGTCACGCACTCGACCGCGCGGTCGCCGATGCCGCGCTTGGGGACGTTGAGGATGCGGCGCAGCGACACCTCGTCGTCGGGGTTGATCAGCATCCGCAGGTAGGCCAGGGCGTCTCGCACCTCGCGCCGCTCGTAGAAGCGCACCCCGCCGACCACGCGGTAGGGCATGCCGAGGCGGATGAAGACCTCCTCGAAGACTCGCGACTGGGCGTTGGTGCGGTAGAAGACGGCCACGTCTCCCGGACGGGAGCCGGCGTCGGTGAGGATGTCGATCTCGCCGGAGACGAAGCGGGCCTCGTCGCGCTCGTCGTCGGCGACGTAGCCGACGATCTGCGCGCCGGCCCCGGCGTCGGACCAGAGGTTCTTGGGCTTGCGGCCCTGGTTGCGGGAGATGACCGCGTTGGCGGCGTTGAGGATGGTCTGCGTGGAGCGGTAGTTCTGCTCGAGCAGGATCGAGGTCGCGTTGGGGAAGTCCTGCTCGAAGTCGAGAATGTTGCGGATGTTGGCGCCGCGGAACGCGTAGATCGACTGGTCGGCGTCGCCGACCACCATCAGCTCGGCCGGCGGGACCCGCTGGGGTGCGGTGTCGTCGTAGGTCTCCTCCAGCGCGTCGGCGCAGAGCTGGTGGATCAGGGCGTACTGCGCATGGTTGGTGTCCTGGTACTCGTCGACGAGGACGTGCCGGAAGCGGCGGCGGTAGGTCTCGCGGACCTCCGGGAAGGTGGCGAACAGGTCGACGGTCAGGGTCAGGATGTCGTCGAAGTCGAGGGCGTTGGCCTCACGGAGGCGGCGCTGGTAGCGGGTGTACGCCGCCGCGTAGGCCTCCTCGAACTTGTTGTGGGTGTCGGCGGCGACCTCCTCGGGGCCGCGCAGCTCGTTCTTGTGGGTGGAGACCCAGTGGAGGACGGGCCCGGGCTGGTAGCGACGGGGGTCGAGGTCGAGGTCCTTGATCACCATGGTCATCAGCCGCTTGGAGTCGGCGGCGTCGTAGATGGTGAAGCTGGACCGGAACCCGAGCTTGTCGATCTCCTTGCGGAGGATCCGCACGCAGGCGGAGTGGAACGTCGAGACCCACATCAGGCGCGCCCGCGGGCCGACCAGCGCCTCGACCCGCTCCTTCATCTCCGCTGCGGCCTTGTTGGTGAACGTGATCGCCAGGATCGAGCCGGGGTGGGCCCCTCGCTCGGAGACCAGCCAGGCGATCCGGCGGGTCAGCACCCGGGTCTTGCCCGAGCCGGCCCCGGCGACGACGAGCAGCGGTGAGCCCTCGTGGACGACCGCGGCGCGCTGGGGCTCGTTGAGCCCACGGAGGAGGTCGTCGCGCGACGGCTTCCGCGGACGCTCGGGCTCGTCGCTGCGGCCGAGGGACTGGCCGATGACGGGGAGGGTGTCGCTCATCTCCCGGCAAGCCTACGGGTCACCACCCCCCGCCGGGACGGCGTCCCGGGGTCAGCTGAAGGCCACCCCGATGTCCGCCACGGTCAGCACCAGGATCAGCCAGTAGAGCCAGGTGGGGATCGACGGCTTGCGCAGGTTGGCCATCACCAGCACGAGGATCACCAGCCCGATCGCGAACATGGTCGCGACCACCGCCTGGTCGAAGTCCTCGTCGCGGATCTCGAGGACGCCCACGAGCAGGAGCCCGGCCACGAACGTCGTCCCGATGCCGTCGCGCATCGGCCCGGTGACCCGCTTCTCGGGGTTGCGCACCTGTACGAGCAGGCCGACGAGGAGCGCGAGCACGCCCAGCATGTGCAGCACGACGAGGACCACCTGCACGACCTTCATGGCCGCAGCCTAGAGGTCAGGCAGGCCCAGGGTCGTCGTCGAAGCGCAGCTGGCTCGGCTGGAGCGCCTGACCGTCGAACGTCGAGTGGGCGGCGTGGGCGATGATGTCGCGCACCAGCTCCCGGTCGCCCGGCTCACACTCCACGACCAGACGTTGGTCGCCGCTCCGGTCGAGCACCGAGGTGAACCCCGCGTGCGAGAGGTGGGTGCGCACGGATGCGGGATCCTCACCCTCCGGCACGACCCAGGTCACCGTGTGCGCGTCCGGCGCGAGCAGCGCCTGCTCGGTCTCGGCCTCACGCATGCCGAACCGGCGCATCATGCCGAGGACCAGCAGCGGGATGACCATGACGGACAGGACCAGCAGCGTGACTGCGAGCACCATGACTTCCTCCTGGTGCCTAGTTGTTGGCTCCAAGGTCCCGCCGTCGCGACGCCTCGGGCAGGGCCGTGCGTCGTACGACATCAGAGGCATAGGTCCCTGGTGGGACCCCTGCTCATGAAAGGCCTGGTGGTGGTCGAGCCCGCAGCCCGCTAGAGGAGTCGGCGGTCGGAGGCCCACTTGGTCAGTTCATGGCGCGAGGACAGCTGGAGCTTGCGCAGCACGCTGGACATGTGGGTCTCCACCGTCTTGATGGAGATGAACAGCTCCTTGGCCACCTCCTTGTAGGAGTAGCCGCGGGCGATCAGCCGCATCACCTCACGCTCGCGCTCGGTGAGGCGGTCGAGATCCTCGTCGACGGCGGAGATCTCGATGGTGCCGGCGAAGGCGTCGAGCACGAACCCTGCCAGCCGCGGGCTGAAGACCGCGTCGCCGTCGGAGACCCGGCGGATGGCGTCGACCAGCTCGGGGCCGGTGATGGTCTTGGTGACGTAGCCTCGGGCGCCGGCCCGGATGGTGCCGATCACGTCCTCGGCGGCGTCGGAGACCGACAGCGCGAGGAACCGGGGCGCCTCGGCGGCGGTCATCGTCAACGACAGCCTCCGCATCACCTCGGCGCCTCCGCCGCCGGGCAGGTGCACGTCGAGCAGTACGACGTCGGGGCGGGTCTCCTGCACCCGCGCCACCGCCTCGTCGACGTCGGCGGCCTCGGCGACGACTGCGATCTCGTGGACGCCCGAGCCGAGCTCGGACCGGACCCCGGCCCGGAACATCGCGTGGTCGTCGACGATCAGCACCCGCGTGGGGTTGCTCATGACGTGCTCTCCTGTCGAACCTGGAGCGGCATCTTCAGCCGCACCTCGGTGCCCGAACCGGGCGTGGACCTGATCTCGGCGGTGCCGCCGTGGCGCGACATCCGGTCGACGACGCTGTGGCGGACACCCTGCCGGTCGGCCGGGATCGACTCGGGGTCGAAGCCCGTGCCCCGGTCGCGCACGAACACCTCGACGTCGGCTGCTCCCACCTCGGAGTAGAGGTCGACCAGCGGGCTCCTGGCGTGCTTGGCCGCGTTGACGGTCGCCTCGCGGGCCGCCGCGACCACCGGCGCGAGCGTGTCGTCGAGGTCGCAGTCACCGACCGTCACCAGCTCGACGTCGACGCCGTAGGTGTCCTCGATCTCGCGGACGATCCCGCGCAGGGCGGCGACCAGGGTGCCGCCCCCCTCCGGTGCGGCGTCGAAGAGCCAGGCGCGCAGGTCGCGCTCCTGGGACCGGGCCAGCCGAGCGACGGTGGCGGAGTCGCCGGCGTTCTTCTGGATCAGGGCCAGCGTCTGGAGCACCGAGTCGTGGAGGTGAGCGGCGAGGTCGGCCCGCTCCTGGGTGCGCACCCGCTCCGCGCGCTCGGCCGCCAGGTCGCTGGTGAGCCGGTAGACCCAAGGCCCCAGCACGACGGTCAGCCCGATCACGCCGATGCCGGCCGCGACCAGCACGTCGTACACGTCGGCGAGGCTGCCGCGCCGGACCGCGAAGAGGACGACCGACCCGATCACCAGGACGACGCCCGCGCCGACGCGGAGGTAGGCCGCCCAGCCGCCGGCCCCGAAGACGGCACGGACCGGGTTGAGCCGTTCGGACTGGTCCAGCCACCGGGCCCGCTGGGCCTCGTCGGCCTGCCGCCAGAGCAGCCCGATGCCGAGGACGGCGAGCACGATCGCCCACAGCAGGACGCCGTGCCCGCCGAAGACGGCCTCGGCGAGCAGCACCAGCCCGAGCCCGAGGGCGACGAGCGCGATCGCCGGTCCGGAGTCGGCCAGCCGCCGGATGCGGCCCGGTCGACGCCCGCCGCGGGCCGCGGACTCGAGACCGGGAGCGCCGACGTCGACCATCGACTCCGCCGGCATCAGCAGCCACAGGCCGGCGTAGAACAAGATCCCCGAGCCGCCGAGCACCGCGGTGACCAGGAACGCGACCCGGACCCAGATCACCGGCACCGCCAAGTGGCGGGCCAGGCCCGCGGCGACCCCGCCGATGATCGGCTGGGTGGTGTCGCGCGTGGCACGACGTACGTCGCGGCGTACGTCGTCTGCGCGCGCGGAGGTGGTCATGGTGCTCCCATCGTCGCAGAGCACCCGGGCCCCGACCACGAGGAAGTACCCCGGTCGACCCCTGACTCCCGGAGCCGCGGACACGGGCCGGATCAGGGGTTCCCCCGATGGTGTCCGGTGCGCCGGTGGAGCACCGTGGAGGTATGAGTACGACACCTCCCGACACCCAGACCCCGCCGCCGGGGCCCGACAGCGGGCCCCGTGTGACCTGGGACGACGTCAAGGACCTCGGGCGGCTGCGCCGGGTCGTCGTCGACCGCCGGGTGGCGGGAGTGGGTGGCGGCATCGCCCGCCACCTCGACATCGACCCCCTGCTGGTGCGGGTCGGCTTCGTCGTCCTGGCGTTCTTCGGGGGCGTCGGGCTGCTGCTCTACCTCGCGCTCTGGCTGCTGGTGCCCGAGGACGGCAAGGACTGGGCCACCATCAAGCTCGACCGGCGCAGCCGCACCGTCGCGCTGGTGGCCATCGGCGTCCTCGCGCTCCTGCTCCTCGTCTCCCACGGCTGGTGGGGCAACCCCGGGCCGTTCCTGTTCCTGGTGGCACTGCTGGCGGTGATCCTGGTCGGTACCCAGCTGACCGGGCGCGACCATCGCGGAACGCCTGCGAACGACGCGACGCCGCCGCCGCCGCCCAGGAGCCCACCGCCACGGCGACCTACCCCGTGGCGGAGTCCCGCCCGGCGTACGCCGTCCCGGAGCAGCCCCGTCCCGTGAACCCGCGCAAGCGTGGCCCGATCCTGTTCTGGTTCGCGCTGGCCACGATGCTCGTCGCCCTGGGTGCGCTGGCTGTCTTCGACCTGGCCGGAGCCTCGGTCGCACCGTCGGCCTACCCCGCGACCGTCCTGGGCCTCAGCGCCGCCTACCTCCTGCTCGGGACGTTCTTCGGCCGGGCCGGCGGCCTGATCCTGATCGGGCTGGTGTCGTCGTTCGTCATGGTCGGGACGACGGTCGCGGACCACTGGGACCCGCACAGCACGACCGTGGTGCCCGCCCGCGCCGCTGCCGTCCAGCCCGGCTACACGATGGACGTCGGCGAGCTCAAGCTCGACCTGACTGCGGTCCATGACCTCCAGGCCCTCGACGGCCGCACCATCGAGGTGAACGGCAACGTCGGGCACATCGAGGTGATGGTCCCCCCGGGATCACCGTCGTCTCCGACAACCACGTGACCGGCGTGGGCGGCATCAACGCCTTCGGGCGCGGCGGCGGTGGTGTCGACACCACGCTGACCGCCCTTCACCCGGGAGGCAGCGGAGCCCCCCGAATCACCATCGACACCGAGCTGCACGTCGGCGGCATCGACGTGCACGTCGACCCCGTCAGCCTGCGAGGAGCAACCCGATGAGCGACCCGATGAGCGACCGGATGACCGACCCGACCGGCGACCCCACCGGCGACCCCACCGGCGACCCCACCGGCGACCCGACCTGGGAGCCCGAGACCGGCGCCCGCCGCACCTATGCCGCCGGTCTGCACCCCGTCAACGTCCTCCACCTGGTGATGGGCGTCGCCTTCGCCGGCATCACCGTGATCTGGGCACTCGTCGAGAGCGGTACCGTGGCTGCCTCCGACCTGCGGTGGCTGCTGCCCGTCCCGTGGGTGGCGGCCGGCATCGCAGGTCTGGTCGCGACGGCGCCACGGCTGCGGGGCCCGCGCGACTAGAGCGGCTCGTCGGGGGCCTGGATCTCGCCGGTGTCCGGGTCCTGGAAGGTGACGTCGATCGAGCCGATCGTCTTGTGCTGCTGGGAGCGCGCGTAGCCGGCGTACGCCCGTCGGTCGGCATCGGTGAGGTCGGTGTTGTCGACGAACAGGCTGGCCAGCGCGCGCGGCCACAGCTTGCGCTCCAGGACGACGTTGACCTCGATGCCGAGGACGCCCATCACGGCGGCGACGTAGATCAGCCCGATCAGACCGAGGACCAGTGCGAAGGTCGCGTTCATCCCGCTGGCCCGGTTGATCACCCGGTCGACGTACCAGGTGCCGAGGAACTGCAGGCCCTGCCACATGACCGCGGTGGCGAAGGCTCCGGGCGCCGCCTTGAGGTGGCGTCGCCGCGCGGCCGCGATCCGGAAGATCAGGGTCAGCACCGCGCCGGTCAGGAACACCGTGAACAGCCGGACGACCCAGGCCATCCCGTCGGCGGCCTGGGCGCCGAACGCCGCGGTGCTGGTGAGCAGGGCCGAGAGCGTGGCGATGCCGATGATCGCGGCGCCGCTGGTGAACACCAGCAGGAGGCTGCGCAGCCGCAGCGAGAACGGGTTGGGCCGCCGGTTGCGGGGCACGGACCAGGCGATGTTCATCGCGTTCTGCAGCGCCTGCCCCAGGCCGAGCGAGCCGTAGAGGGCGGCGAGCGTGCCGACGATGACGCCGGCCACCGAGCCCTTGAGCCCGCCCGGCCGGCCGAGCTGGTCACCGACGATCGGGAAGTTGGCGAGCGCGGAGTCGAGGATGCTCTGGGCGAGAGCCGGGTCGTTCTGGAGGAAGAAGCCCAGGATCGAGCTGCCGAGCAGCAGCAGCGGGAAGATCGCGATGAAGGCGTAGTAGGTGATGACGGCCGCGAGGTAGTTCCCCTGGTCGTCGGCGTACTTGTAGAAGATCCCGATCGGGAGGCCGAGGACGGAGTGCCGCCGCTGCGTGCGGTCGAGCGCGGCGAGGAGTCCCACAGGGCGAACGCTAACGGGCCTGAGACAGTGACCCCATGAACCTGCCCCATCTCGGCTCGCTCGAGTCGCTGCCCGTCCGGTCGCATCCCGAGCTGCTGGCCGCACCCGTCGCCGCTGCACTCGATGGGTGGGCGCACGCCGACGAGGTCGCCGTCGTCGAGATCGACCCGGCGTACGCCGACACCGAGGCCATGAGCGTGCGGTACGACGTGCCGATGGCCGACGGCGCCAACTGCGTGGTGGTGATGGGCCGGCGGGAGGGCGAGGAGCGGATGGCCGCCTGCGTCGTCCGGGCCGACACCCGAGCCGACGTGAACAACCTGGTCAAGCGCACCCTCGACGTGCGCAAGGCGTCGTTCCTCTCCATGGACCGCGCGGTTGCCGAGTCGGGCATGGAGTACGGCGGGATCACACCGGTCGGTCTGCCCGACCCCTGGCGGGTGCTCGTCGACGACGCCTGCCTGCGGATCCCGGCCGCTGTGATCGGCTCCGGCGTCCGGCACTCCAAGCTGCTGGTGCCGGGCCGGCTCCTCGGCGAGCTCCCCCGCGCGGAGGTGTTGTCCGGGCTCGGCCGGTGACGCTTGCGACCGTGACAGTGGTTCTGTCACAGTCGAATGCGTGAAGCTCTCCACCCAGCTGATGTACTCCGGCAACCCGCGCGAGGCGGCCGACCAGGTCACCGCCCTCGAGGCTGCGGGCCTCGACACGGTGTGGGTGCCCGAGGCCTACGGCTTCGACTCCCCCACGCTGATGGGCTACCTCGCCGCCAAGACCGAGCGGATCGAGATCGGCAGCGCGATCCTCAACGTCTACTCCCGCACGCCGGGCGCCCTGCTCCAGACCGCCGCCGGGCTCGACAACGTCAGCCAGGGCAGAGCGATCATCGGCCTCGGCGCCAGCGGGCCACAGGTGATCGAGGGCTTCCACGGCGTGCCCTACGACAAGCCCCTGGCCCGCATTCAACTCATCGTCGCCGAGCAAAACCACCTCGGGGTGGTTTTGCCCAACACCCGGAGGGTGTTGGGCATTTCCGGTCGAAACCGGAAATGCCTTGACTTTTCAGTCGCGGTACAAGGTCACGACGGCCACACCCTCGTCAGGGTACCGCTCGACGCGGGTACCGAACAGAGAGGAGCGGGTCTCGCGTGCAACAGTAGTGCAATGTCCACGACGGCCCGGTCATCAGACACGGGCTCGGCCACGGTCACGCGGATTGGCTCGACCACGTGGGCCGACTTGCTTACGTTGGTAACGTGCATCATGGGATGAGTCTAGCACACGATACCGACAGAACACAAGAGGGATGAAAATGCCAGACAGCCGTAGGCTGGTGGGCAAAGCCGGGGCCGGTAGGCCCAGGACTGCCTCACTCGATAGGAACGTCCTCAAACTCCACGTCATCCTCAAACGCGGCAACAATCGCCACGCTGTCAAAAGGACCAATGGGGTATTGAGTGACCTCACCCTCATCGTCCTTGCACGTGAAGAGGATACCGTCACCCTCATCGTTCTTCTCGGTCACCTGTCCTACAAGGTCACCACCGAGGACGAGATAGTCGTTCTCCTCGACCTCATACCCCCACAGTGGAAGTGTTTGCATGTTGCCTCCTTACGGCGTCAGTAGTTCAGGGTACCACACGGCACAGACGACGAGCAAGACGATGACCCACGTGATTGAGAGGGTCACGCCTAGGCGCTCCCACCTACTCATCGTCATCAATCTCGTAGACGTACTGACGCACGCCGAGGAGGTGAAACACGGTATCGCCAGCCTCGATACTGAGACCGGTCGGACCCTCGACCACCACAGGGTCAGAGTAGCCACGCACGGCCAGCACGCGCACGTTCTTGTAGATAACGGTCTTGCCGTCGAGGAACGTCACGGCCATGGTGGCGGTCGGCCACACGTCCTTGGGGGTGAGTCCTTCGCGGAGCATGTCGCTGTATGTCTTGGTCATGAGAGAAGAATAGCACGCCGAGGGGACAGAATGGTCATCGTAAGAGCACTGTTCCGCTTTTGCCCAACACCTCGTAAAAGGACTGACACAGGGTGGTGGGCACGCTTTTGCCCAACAGCCTGTGTTGGGCAAAATGAAAACATTCCGCAGAATCCCCCGAAACCGCTTGCCATGGGGTATCTTTGAGACATGGAAATCACCGAAATTCACGCCCACGTTGCGACCGCTTCCGCCGACTGCGACGGCCCGTTCTACCGCGATTTCATCATCGTCCCGAACGACGACGAGATTGCCGCGTCCGTCAAGGCTGACGGCGTGAACGACTTCTCAGAGATTGACTTCCGCCAGCGCGTGCTGGCCTCGCAGGTCTCGGTCTACTGCACCGAGGACGGCACTTTGCAGGTTTCGGCGGGTGGCTTCTCTTGGCACGAGACGACCGATGAGGGCTACCGGTCGTCGCACGTCACGTGGTGTGACGACGATTGCGACACGGGCCAGCAGAGCCAGCGCGACGTGTATGCGGAAATGATGGGGTACTGACCCCCACGCAAGTCAAGGGCCGCAAGGCCCTTTTCTTGTACCTCACGCTTTTGCCCAACACTGCTGTGTGTTGGGCAAAAACCAGAAAAGCCTTGAATCCGGGCCGGTAGGCGCGTAGTCTTCCCTTTATGAAGAACTCCGAGAACACCGCCCTGCTGGCCCGCCAGCGCCGCATCGACGCCGAGCGGAAGGCTGCCGCCATTGCGCGGAAGAACGCCGCCAACGCCGCCGCACTTCGCAAGGTCGGGGGTCAGAAGTGAGCGCCTCGCGTCACATCTTCGTTAAGGTCGCGGAGTGCCTTTCCGCGAACCACGCGCCCCTGACGATGGTTCAGGACTTCGCGGACATGTTCGCGGAGGTGAACCCGCGTTTCAACCGCCCGCTGTTCATTCAGGCTTCCACGCGAGAGATTCGCAAGGATGCCGAGCAGGAGCGTCGCGCCCTTGACAGGGAAGGCGTGCTGTGAAGCGGCTTCGCCGTTGGGTGATGCTCGTGAAGTACGCGCGAGCACACCCGAGGCGGTAAGTCAAGGCAAAACCGGAGAAATCCGGTTTTGCCCAGGCCACCTGCCGGGTGTTGGGCATTTCCGGGGAGGCCCACCACAAACCTCCCCGGACGCCCAGGCTCAGCGCACGCGCTCGGCGTGGTGCGCGATGGGCAGGTCGCACTCGTCGCAGCGCCACACGTTGTCCCAGTGGCGGCCAAAGGTGACGGAAGGGCAGATGCAGTCCGCCTCCACCCGGTCCTCAGGGATGAGGTCGGAGTGGACGAAACCCGAATCGTCCACGGGCACGTCCGCGTCGGAGGCGCGACGAATGTCAGAGAGGGCAAGGGCGGTATCGAAGGAGTTCATACCCGAAGGGTAGCACGGAATCGCCCGGTCGCACAAGGGTCTATCGTAAACGAGTTTCGCGGGGGTGGCGGGCAAACGGTTTTGCCCAACACATGCTGGTGTTGGGCATTTTGGGTATACATGAAAAAGCCCTTGACTTTTTGGTCAAGGGCCTTTTCGGTCCGTTTTTGCCCACCAGCGTCAGACGAACAGAGTCGTCTCCGGCAGGCAGCAGGTCAGGTCAAACTCCCGGCGCAGGAGCGCGACCTGCTCGGGGTCGGCGGCGTGCATGGTGGTCCCACAGTCGAGGCAGACAGCCGCGACACAGGTGCGGTCGATGCAGGGCTCGTCCGTGAAGCGGAGGTCAACGTCGGTGAGAATGCCCACCACCTCGGCGGTGGGGACGGAGACGACGGTCAGGGCAGCGGTGGGGTAACGGGTGATGGTCATGCGACCATCCTACAGCACGCCACCAAAACCCACAATTCCCAAAACGGAATTGCCCAACACCTGGCGGTGGTGGGCAAAACACCCCAATCCCCCACTACAAGGATTGGGCGTTGCCACGGTCACGCCATGAAACCCTCCTTGAAAGCCTTGAATGAGAGGTTGTGACGGACCTGCTCGTGCAAGTCTCCCCACGTTCAAAGCGTAGAAGGTGAAGCGCTGACCGCCGTAGACCCACGTGAACTCGCGCGGGGAAACGACAGCGGACGCCTTGCGATACTTGCGGAATGGATTCATGGCTTCACCTTACCGGCAGAAGTAGAGGGCTGTCACGGAAACCTGCTTTTCTTTACCGTCGAATCCGAAACCGGCACGGAAGGATTCTCCGATGTTTTCCAGCGCGAGGCCGGTAGCCTTGCGACCACTGTAGAAGGTGAAACCGGAAACACCCTTCCCGCGCGTCACCTGTAGCACGACATGGCCGGGGATGGGGTGCGGGTTGCTGTCATTCCAGCAATCGTGTGCGGCGGCGATAGCGGCAGGGCTACCGGGCGCGTCCGGGCGCACGTCCGCGCGAGGCTGGCTGTCCTTGCACGAGAGCATGAACATGAACACGAGCGCGCACACGCAGAAGCGGAGCGCGATGCGGGCCGGTAGAGGAAGGTACGTCATGCGTACATCGTACCATGCGGGGACCAGAGATTCATACCCCTATCGTAATCGCGCGTTGGGACGGTGGTGGGCATTCGGTTTTGCCCAACAGGGGTGTTGGGCAAAAGCGCAAAGTCGAGCGTGTCGCTCGACATACAATGTTGACCGTTCCGGTAGACTTTGAGGTGGGTCAGTTAGTCGAGCAACCTACTCAACAATGGGTGTCCAGCATGTGGACACGCTGCCCACACTGTGAGACGGGCTCTGTTACCGAATCTTTACCTAGATTGGTGCCCGACAACCCTTGAAAGTGCCCACCATGCGCGTATCGTTGCTCTTGCAAGTCACCCACTACGGAAGGTCCCACCATGACTACCTACACCACGCCCCGTGCCGCCGCTCACGGTCCTGCCACTGTCCGCTCTGCGGGTGGGCGCGTCGAGTGCCACGCTGCTAGCGGCTACACCGTGCGCGACTTCAGCGGAGCCAACGGTGCCCGTGACCGCCAGCGGGACATGATTCTCGCATTCTGGGAGGCGCAGGGCGTCGCGCGCTACGTCACGGGTGGCGCTGGCGGCGGCGGGCGCTGGATGGTCCGCGACATGGTGAACGGCGGGGACACGTGGCTCCCGCTCGCGGGGCGCGAGAACTCTGGACGGTCTGACGTT
>CAWFYO010000002.1:0-73214 GCA_963820015.1 uncultured Actinomycetota bacterium
CACCAAGGAGATCATCGAGCTGATCCGCAGCGGGCTGCGACGCGACACCCTCGTGCACGACGGCATCTTCACGCTGCCGCTGCCCGAGGGGCAGGGCACCGGCCTCGGCAAGCCCCTCAAGCTGCTGACCAGGCCCGAGCGCCCGAGCGTCCCGCTCTACATCGCGGCCCTCGGCCCCAAGAGCGTCGAGGGTGCGGCGGAGTACGCCGACGGCTGGCTGCCGTTTCTCTTCGTGCCCGAGAAGTCCGGCGACGTCTGGGGTGCCTCGCTCGAGCGCGGCACGGCCAAGCGGCAGGAGGGCCTCGGCCCGCTGGAGATCTGCGCCGGCGGCATGGTGGCGATCGGCGAGGGCCCCGAGACCAAGGCCCTGCTCGACTTCGCCCGCCCCATGGTGGCGCTCTACGTCGGCGGCATGGGCGCACGCGGCAAGAACTTCTACAACGACCTGATGTGCCACTACGGCTACGAGAAGGAGGCCCGCGAGATCCAGGATCTCTACCTCGGCGGCAACAAGCGCGACGCCGAGGCCCTCGTGCCCGCCGACCTCCTCGAGCTCGGCAACCTGGTCGGCCCCGCGTCCTACGTCAAGGAGCGGGTCGCGGCCTTCGCCGAGGCCGGCGTGACGAACCTCCAGGTGATGCCCGTCAGCGACGACCCGCCGGCGACGATCCGTCAGCTGCGCGAGCTCGTCGACTGACCAGGCGGCTCCTGACTGACTCCCACCAGCCGGTCGAGCACGTCGCACCAGCTCCGCTCGGCGCCGCCCTCGGGCACGTGCGCCGTCGAGGTGCTGCTCCTCCGAGTGGACGCCCCTCAGTCACCCTCTTGCCTCCTGGCGTCGCCACTGTCACGGTGTCGCCATGCGCGTCGGCCTGCACCATCCCCGGCGCTACGACATCCGCGACCACATCCGCACCCTCGACGCCGAGCGCGACCGCGACGAGATCGCCTGGCTGGTCTCACGACACGAGTTCCCCTGGGACTACAACCAGGGCACCGGCGTGGCCTTCCTGCGCGACTACGGCATCCCCTCCATCTCGGCACTGCTGGACAAGACCGGCGAGTTCGAGCGCGACGGCGTCAAGCGCTACGACGACACCCTGCTCGTCGCCGAGGAGGCCTCGGTCGAGGGCATCGACTCCGAGCGCGGCCACGCCACCCTGCGGCGACTCAACCGCATTCACGGCCACTACGACATCCCCGCAGACGAGTTCTGCTACGTCCTGGCCACCACGATCGTCGGTCCGGTCGAGTGGATCCGGGCCTACGGCTGGCGCGACCTCGAACCCGTCGAGCGCCAGGCGCTGGCCAACCTGACGACCCGCTTCGGCGAGCTGATGGGGATCAAGGGGCTGCCCACGACCTACGACGGCTACCTCACCCTGCTGCGCGCCTACGAGGCCGAGCGCTTCGAGCTCACCGAGGCCAACCGTCGGGTCACCGAGGCCACCCTGCGGATCGGCCGCGCCGTCGCCCCGTGGCCGCTCAAGCCCTTCGCCCGCCGGGTCGCCATCGCGCTCATGGACGAGCCCCTGCGGGTCGCCCTCGGGATGCCGGAGCAGCCGGCCTGGTTCGTGGCCGCCGTACGACGTGGGCTCCGGGCCCGCGCGCTCGTCCTGCGCCTGGCTCCCCCGCGTCGGACCGCGTTCCACCACCGGCCGACGTCCTACCCCCAGGGCTACACGCTGGCCGACATCGGACCGCGGTCGATGCTCGAGGAGCTCAACCGGTGAGCCGGCGACTCACTCGCAGCGAGCCTCGATGCGCTGCACGGTTGCCGGGGCGGCCGGGTGGGACTGCGCGAAGGAGGGGTCGGTGAGCTCGGCCAGCGTGTAGGTCTGCACGATCCCTCCCGCGATGCAGCGCGAGACATCGGGGGGCAGGCCGGTCTGCATCAGTTGCAGGCCGAGGGCGGTGCGGGTCACGACCAGGCCGACGGCGGGTCCGAGGTCGTTCAGCCCGCTCACCGCTGTCCCGGGGTCGCACGTCTCGACGACGACCCCCAGCGCGCCGACGCGCCGGACCGACGCGGACGAGGCGGTCGCCGCCTGCTTCCAGCGACCCAGCGCCCCGTCCATCGCAGCAGCGTCATGAGGCGTCCGCGCCCGGTAGTCGGCGCGCACGCAGGTGCGCCCGGCTGTCTGGTACTCGACGTAGCTGTCGCCGTCCCAGCCGTCCACCGTCCGCAGCGCCTGCGTCGGGTCGAGCCGGGCCGACAGCACGAAGTACCACGCCAGGGCCCCGAGCTGGCCGGAGGCGACCTGCTTCTCACCCGGGCGGAGCGTCGGGACCGGCACAGCCGCGGGCGTGGACCGGTGCTCCCACAGCCGGAACGGGTCCACCAGGACGACGTCCGACTGCGGCGGGCGCCGGAAGAGGTGGGCGACCGCGGAGTCACCGCCGTAGTCGGTCACAGCGGTGACCAGACCCTCAGCGATGTCGTAAGGGGTGCCGAGCGCGGTCAGGATCTGCGGCACCGAGGCCATCCCGGGCTGCGCCCGCTCGAACTCCCGCTGCTGCGCCACGGCGAGGGCGCTCAGCTGCGCAGGGCTCAGGGTGGCTTCGTAGTCGTGCTCGGCCCGCTGAGCATCGCCTTCCGCCAGGCTGTGCAGCATCGAGACCTCGGCGTCGGCAGCAGCCTGGTGCTGGGCCGAGAGCTCCTGCTCGCGCGCTCCGAAGTGGAAGTACTGGTCCTGCAGGGCGTGGGTCAGCTCGTGGACGAGCGTGGCCTTCACCGACGGGGTGATCCGCGTGCCGCGCACCGTGATCGAGGCGGTCGCGGGCGAGTAGTAGGCCAGCACCGCGGCGCCGCTGAACTGGTCGGTGGCGGCCACCACGTCCACCGAGTCGTCGAGGAGGCCGAAGGAGCGCAACAGGTCGCCCGCGTGCTCGAGCTGCTGGGTCTGGTAGGCCGACGTCTGGTCGTCCTTCAGCAGAGCGCGGGTGAAGGCCGCCGAGGGCAGGAACCGGACCGGGACCGGGTGCTTGAACCTCAGCAGCCGCGCGTCCTGGGCGAGCCGGACCTCGGGCCGGATGCGCTTGTCCCACTGCTTCGGATAGCTCGGCGCGGGGTGGGAGGAACGGCTGGCCGACGGGGACGGCGAGCGCGACGGCGCTGCCGCCGGCTCGTGGGAACCACCAGACCCGAGGACGGCGAACGCCAACGCGCCGGTCATGGCGAGCACCACGGCCACAGCCACGCCGATGACCCAGCCTGGGATGTCCTGGCCCCGACCGGGTTCGGGCGGCAGATCAGGCCGCGACGGGTAGCCCCCGAGATCACTCATGCGTGGAGGGTAGGCGCTGGCGCCCCGGGCGGGCAGCAGTTCGGGAGAAGGCGCCACCTCAGGGCTCGCGCCGACCGTTGTCGGCCCTCCGGGACGCGTGTTGACTGCTCGCATGCCAGCTCTCCCGGAGGTCGATGCCCCCCGCGCCCCCGCCGCCAGCACCTACCACGGCGTCGAGGTGGTCGAGGACTACCGGTGGCTGGAGGACGCGGACTCCGAGGAGACCGTGCGTTGGACGCGTGAGCAGCAGCAGCGCACGCAGGCCTACCTGGACGCCATCCCCTGGCGCGACGACCTCCGCGCCCGGGTCGAGCGGCTGCTCCGGGACGACTCCACCTCCTACCTGACGCTGGCCGCCGGTGGCGACCTGTTCCTCGCCCTGAAGGACCAGAAGCCGAAGCAGCGGCCGTTCCTGGTGGCGCTGACGGACCTCCACGACCTCGCCGACGAACGGGTGGTGCTCGACCCGACGGAGCTCGACCCGTCCGGCGAGACGACCATCGACTGGTTCGTCCCGTCCCCGGGCGGGCGCCGCGTCGCGGTCTCGCTCTCGGAGCACGGCGACGAGGACGGCACCCTGCACGTCTACGACGTGGCCGACGGACGCGACGTGTGCGAGCCGATCCCCCATGTGAACGTGATGGGCGGCTCGATGGCCTGGCGGGGCGACGGCACCGCCTTCTGGTACACCCTTCCCGGCGACCCCGCCGGGCTCCTGCAGCAGGTGTGGGTGCGTGACCTCGAGGCCGGGACCGACCGGCTCGACCTCGACGGGCCCTTCGCGGACGAACAGATCGCGGAGAACTTCCTGTCCTCCTCCCCGGACGGCCGCTGGGTTCTCGACCGGGTGCAGAAGGGCGACGGCGGTGAGTGGCAGCTCTTCCTCCGGGCCCAGGACCCCGACGCGACCTGGTGGCAGGTGGCGGATCTCCCCGACCGCTGCGTCCTGGCCGTGCTGGGCGACGACGCGCTCCACCTGCTCTCCCGCCACGATGCCCCCCGCGGCCAGGTGCTCCGCCTGCCCTTGCGGCACGGGGTGACCGTCTCCGACGCCGAGGTCATCGTCCCGGCCGGTGACCGGGCCATCGACGACCTCGCCGTGACCAGCGGCGGCGTGTGGGTGGTCGACCTGGACGGCGGGCCGCAGCAGGTGCGCCGGTTCGACACCGGGGGACGGCCGCTCCCAGGCGTGGACCTGCCACCGGTGACCTCCGTGTCGTCGTACGGCGCGCGGCTGACCCGGCTCCGGCCCGACCTGGTCGCCTGGCTGCAGGGCTCCTACACCGAGCCCGGCACGTGGTGGGTGGCCCCCGACGATGCGGCCCCTGGACCCACGGCGCTGGCCACGACGACGTCGGTCGACCTGTCGGGCTATCGGGTGACGCGGGAGATGGCCACGTCGAAGGACGGCACCCAGGTGCCCATCTCCGTCATCGCCGCAGCCGACGCCCCACGCGACGGGAGCGCCCCGGCCCTGCTCCTCGCCTACGGCGGCTACGGCATCTCGCTGGTCCCCTGGTTCGACGCCGAGCGGCTGCTGTGGCTGGAGCAGGGAGGCGTGTTCGCCGTCGCCAACATCCGCGGGGGCGGCGAGTACGGCGAGGAGTGGCACCAGGCCGGCCGGCTCACCACCAAGCAGAACTGCTTCGACGACTTCATCGCCTGCGCCGACCACCTCGTCGACACCGGCATCACCGGACGCGACCGGCTCGCGGTGATGGGCGGGTCCAACGGCGGCCTGCTGATGGGTGCGGTGCTGACCCAGCGTCCCGACCTCGCCCGCGCCGTGGTCGCCGCGGTGCCGGTGCTGGACTCGCTGCGGTCGGAGACCACGATCAACGGGCAGTACAACATCGCGGAGTTCGGGACAGTGAAGGACCCCGACCACTTCGCGGCCCTCCTGGCCTACTCGCCGTACCACAACGTGCAGGACGAGACGTCCTACCCCGCGGTGCTGCTGACCGCCGGCGAGTTCGACACCCGCGTCGAGGCGTGGCACGCCAAGAAGATGGCGGCCCGGCTGCAGGCGGCGACCCGGTCGGAGCACCCGGTGCTGCTCCGGATGGAGCCCGGCGGACACCTGAGCGGCTCGCTCGAGCAGACGATCGACGAGTCGACCGACATCCACGCGTTCCTGTTCGACCAGCTGGGGCTCGGCTACCCCGTCACCGGCGGCTAGGCAGCGGGCCGGGGCACGTGCCCCGGGAGGGGCGGCGCCTGCGACCGGACGGCCTGCCCCGCCGGTGTACGGACCTCGACGGTGTGCACCGAGTCGGGGACCGAGCGGACGCGCCACCCGACCGCCTCCTTGGCGTAGTTGCAGGCCTCGCAGAGCCCCTGACCGTTGTCGCCCGTGGTCGCGCCGTCGGTCGCGACGGGCTCGGGATGGTCGGTGTGGCGGATCGGTGCGTCGCACCACGGCGTCCGGCAGGTGCGGTCACGGAGCCGGATGAAACGGGCCAGACCACCCTCGAACCTCCGGCTCCGCGAGTCCATGGCCACCAGCTGACCGGTGGCGGGACGTCGGTAGAGCCTGCGCACGCGGGTCAGACCCGCCTCGCCGGCCCGGGCGACGGCCTCGCGGGCCACCTCGGCCGGGACCGGGCCGTAGCCGACCAGATGGGCGGTGTCGTCGTGGGTGCCGAACAGCACCTCGTCACTGACCACCAGCTCGATCTCGACCGGCACCCCCGCGGAGGTGCCGAGGACCCGCGCGCCGAGGGTGTCGGCCATGACCTGACCGCGGCTGCGGGCGTCGCCGGCCGCCCGGGCGGAGTCGGCGGCGTCCGAGAGGCTCTTGAAGACCGCGACCCCGAGGGCCACCGGGAGCTCGGCAGACAGCCGCACCATCACGTCGGGCGCCGGGCGCAGCGTCACCCGGCGCTCGGACTCGGCGATCCGGCGCCGGAGCACGCAGGCGGCGGCGTCGAGCTCGGCCGCCAGGCCACGGGCCTTCCCCTCGAGCTCCCGGTCGCCCATCTGCTCGAGTCGCCCGACCTCGCCGGCGAGACGCCGGTCGACCTCCTGCCGGTCGGCCAGGGACAGGCACGCGGTCTCCCGAGCCAGCAGCATCGCCTTCCACTCGGTGATGTGCCCGCCCCGGAGGGCCCGACGCGTGCAGGGCATCTCGTCACGGAGCACCCGGCCGAGGGCCACGTGCTGCCGACCGCGGTACGGCGACTCGCGGCGGGCGAGGGCGACCTCGCCCGCCACGCCCTGCCCCTGGCGCGCGGCGGGCACGCTACGCCCGGCCCCGCGGTGGCGTACGGAGGCGTCGAGATCGGCCGAGAGGTCGGCCTGGAGGCCGGCCGCCGCACAGGTCAGGCGCTCGAGGGACCGGAGCAGACGAACCCGGGTCTCGTCGTCGTCCGGCCCGTCATACGACGCGAGCTCGGCGACCCACGCCTCGACCACAGCCGGAGCATCGCCCGAGAAGTCGAACATACGTTCGATCATACATGTATGCTCATCTTCGCGCAAGCGCCCCAGCCGACGATCCCGTAAGGACGCACCCGCCCTGGTGTCCACGGCTTCGGTGCGGTGGCCAGCCGGCAGGTCACCGAGGTGAGCTCGCAGCGGACCAACGCCGCGAACGGCCGGCGGCCGGTCCCATACGTGCTGTCGGAGACCGCCAGCAAGAGGTGCGTGTGGTCCTCGAACGCCACTCGGGTGACCTGGTGCTCGGGCGCCTCCGCGGATCGCAGGTAGTCCCCCTCGGCGAGCTCCCCCACGACCGTGCCACGACGGGCATCGAGGACGGCGACGGCGGAGGGCGCGCCCTTGCCCACGGTGCCCCTCACGCCCACCACCAGCAGGCGGCCGTCGGGGCTGAAGGCCGCGCCGCCCGCGTCGAAGGCGCCGAACGTCGCGCCGTCGACCCTCAGGCAGTCCCGCCACAGCGGCGACTCGGGCCGGTCGGCGCGCCACGCCAGGACGCACGACGGATCCGAGCCCTGGCCCCCTCCGCCCACGCCGGCGACGAGCCGGCCGGCGGCGGTGGCGGCCAGCACGGTGGCCGGATCGGGCTGGACCCGGGAGCTGGAGGTCCGCCAGCTACGCGGATGGCTCGCGGTCGCATTCAGCGCGAAGAGCACGTCGTCGGCACCCAGCCACCCGACCGGCTCGGGGAAGGCCAGGTGCGGTGGGGCGCCGAAGCGGTGCAGGACCTGCCCGGTCTCGGTCGAGGCCTCGACGGCCCGCCGCCGGTGCAGGTCGTACCAGGTCACCTCTCCGCGAGCCCACGACCGGGCCATCCTGACATCCCGGTAGCTCGTCCGGACCCGACGGCCGGCGGCGTCATACCACCCCATCCACTCGAAGGCCTTGACGTCGTAGCTGTCCGTGACGATCCCGGACCCGTACGGCGCCACATGCGCGAGCCCGGGATCCCAGGCGACGTCTCGGACCGTCACGTCGTGACCGGGCAGGTGCACGGTGGCGCGCTCGATCCAGGGCACCCGCGGCGCCCGACCGCGTCGCATCGAGGAGAGCGCGAGCGTGGTGGAGCGACCGCGACCGAGATCCACGACCTTGGTCACGTCGGCAGCGGGTGTCGACCCGGTGGCTCGGGGCCGACCGCGGGACGCGACCGGCGATCTCGGCTGCGGCTCCTCGGCAGAGTCCCCCGTGCCGATGTGCGGCCGCGGCGCCGGTGCCGACGCCGCCGAGGGCCGGCTCACCGGGCTGCCCCCAGGATGGGACGAGGGTCCGCAGCCGACGAGCGCCAGGAGGCAGCCGCCGGCGGCCGCAGCCACCGTTGCGCGGCTCGACGAGCCGCGCTGCGCCCGAAGCCACACCACTGGAGTTCCTCTCGTCCGGTTCCACCCTGACACCTGTCGCCGAGCTCCCAGAACAGGAGAACGTCACGAGTGCTCGTCCCCCTGGTCAGCTCGGCGACCTGCTCTGACGCGCCGCGCCGCGCCTGTTGCACCCTGACAGTCTCACTGTCACAGTGGGCGGCATGACCCGTGCGATCTTCGAGCCCGAGCACGAGGCGTTCCGCGAGACGGTCGGGACCTTCCTCGACAAGGAAGCCGTCCCCTTCCACGAGCAGTGGGAGCACGATGGCGTCGTCGACCGCGAGGTCTGGGCGAAGGCCGGCGCGCAGGGGCTGCTCGGGCTCCAGCTCCCCGAGGAGTACGGCGGGGGCGGGACGCCCGACTTCCGCTACAACGCCGTCGTCGGCGAGGAGATGACGCGCCGCGGCGTCTACGGCTGCGCCTTCCCGCTCTTCAACGACATGATCGCGCCCTACCTCGTGGCGAGCGCGAACGACGAGCAGGCGCAGCGGTGGTTCCCGGGATTGTGCGCCGGGACGACGATCGCGGCGATCGCGATGACCGAGCCGGGTGCGGGGTCCGACCTGCAGGGCATCCGGACGGTTGCCGTGGACGCGGGCGACCACTACGTCCTCACCGGACAGAAGACCTTCATCTCCAACGGCATCCTGGCCGATCTCGTGGTCGTGGTCGTCCGCACCGACCCCGATGGAGGCCACCAGGGCATCTCGCTGCTGGTCGTCGAGCGCGGGATGGAGGGCTTCGAGCGCGGACGCAACCTCGACAAGATCGGCCAGCACGCCCAGGACACCGCCGAGCTGTTCTTCGACCACGTGCGCGTGCCCAAGGCCAATCTCCTCGGCGAGGAGGGCTCGGGGTTCGTGCAGCTGATGACCAACCTCGCCCAGGAACGGCTCTCGATCGCGGTCTCCGCCGCGGTGGCCTGCGAGTCGCTGGTCGACGAGTCGCTGCGCTACGTCCAGGAGCGCACCGCCTTCGGCCGGCCCATCGGCAGCTTCCAGCACACCCGGTTCACGATGGCCGAGATGGCCACCGAGGCCCACATCGCCCGCGTCTTCATCGACGACTGCCTCGCCCGGCACGTCGCCGGCGAGCTCGACGCCAAGACGGCCTCGATGGCCAAGTGGTGGACCACCGAGCTCCAGAACAAGATCGCCGACCGCGCCGTGCAGCTCCACGGCGGCTACGGCTACATGGCGGAGTACCCCGTGGCCCGGGCCTTCGTGAACTCCCGCGTCCAGACGATCTACGGCGGCACCACGGAGATCCAGAAGGAGATCATCGGCCGCGCGCTCGGCCTGTAGCGCATGCTTCCCCGCGGTGCCACGATGTGCCGCATGACGAGGACCCTCGACGAGCGCGAGCAGATCCAGCAGGCGATGGCGGGCCGCACGGTCCTCGACGCGATGCGGCACACCGCCGAGACCTACGCCGACCACCCGGCGTACAGCGACCAGGCAGACGGCCGCACGCAGTGGCGAACCCTCACCTGGGGAGAGCTCCGCGCGACCGCGCGTGACGTGGCGGCCGCGCTCGTGGACCGGGGCGTCGACACCGGCGCGACCGTGGCGATCATGGCGACCAACCGCATCGAGCACGTCGTCGCCGACCACGCGGCCCTGCTGGCCGGAGCGGTCCCGATGTCGATCTACAACACGCTCTCGCCGGAGCAGGTCTCCTACATCGCCGGCCACGCCGAGCCGCAGGCGGTCTTCCTCGAGACCGCCGACCACGTGTCCCGCTGGGCCCTGGCCCTGGCCGACGTCGCCTCGATCAAGGTGGTCGTGGGCATCGGTGACGCAACCGTCGAGGACCCGCGGTTCGTGCGCTGGGACGACCTCGCGGCAGCCGGTCACGCCCTCCCCCGGACGACGTCGACGCCCGCTCGGTCGGCGTACGGCCCGAGGACCCCGCCACGATCCTCTACACCTCCGGCACCACCGGCGACCCCAAGGGCGTCGTGCTCACGCACGCCAACATCGTCTACCAGACCGAGGGGACCCTGCGTCGCAACGACGCCCAGCCTGGCAACGTGACCCTGTCCTACCTGCCCTACGCCCACATCGCCGAGCGGGTGCTGAGCATGTACATCCCGCCCCACTTCGGCGACTGGCACGTCCACCTGGTCGGCGACCCGGCCGTCCTGGTGCCGGCCCTGGCCGACGTGCGGCCGTTGCAGTTCTTCGGCGTCCCGCGGGTGTGGGAGAAGATCCGCTCCGGCCTGTCCGGGATGCTCGCCCTGGAGCCGGACCCGCAGAAGAAGGCCGCGATCGAGGGCGCCATGGCCGTCGGCGCGGAGTACGTCGAGTCGCTCCAGGTAGGGATGACCACGAGCCCCGAGCTCCAGGCGCGCTACGACGCGATGTCGGCCGCCGTGCTCACCCCGATCAAGGCGAAGCTCGGTCTGGACCGCGTCACCTGGGCCGGCTGCGCCTCGGCTCCTCTGCCGATCGAGGTCGCCCGCTTCTTCGCCGGGCTGGGGCTGGCGATCTACGACATCTACGGCATGACCGAGTCGTCCGGCGCCGCCACCGCCTGCGGGCCGGACAACTACCGGCTCGGGACGGTCGGTCGAGCAGTGCCCGGCATCGAGCTCGCCATCGCCGAGGACGGCGAGGTGCTGATGCGCGGGCCGATCACGACGGCCGGCTACCACAAGCGACCCGAGGCGACCGCCGCCCTGCTCGACGACGACGGCTGGGTGCACAGCGGCGACATCGGCGCGATCGACGACGACGGCTTCCTCACGATCGTCGACCGCAAGAAGGAGCTGATCATCACCAGCGCCGGCAAGAACGTCGCGCCCTCCAACATCGAGGGCCTCCTCAAGGAGTCCCCGATCATCGGCCACGCCCTGGCCTTCGGGGACAACCGCCCCTACGTCGTCGCCGTGCTGACCCTCGACGGCGAGGTCGCGCCGGTGATCGCCCGGATGCAGGGCATCGAGTTCACCGACCTCGCCGACCTGGCGGCCAAGCCGGAGATCCTCGCGATGGCCCAGGACGCCGTCGACCGGGCCAACGCCCGGCTCTCGCGGCCCGAACAGGTGAAGAGCTTCGAGCTCCTCCCCGTCGAGTGGACCGCGGAGTCCGAGGAGCTC
The DNA here is from genome assembly GCA_963820015.1 of uncultured Actinomycetota bacterium. Lineage (GTDB taxonomy): Bacteria > Actinomycetota > Actinomycetes > Propionibacteriales > Nocardioidaceae > Nocardioides. The sequence continues at coordinate 11,187 of CAWFYO010000002.1, forward strand.
ACGCCCACGTTGAAGCTCAAGCGGCGCATCGTGCACACCAAGTACGCCGACGTGATCGACGGTCTCTACGGCGGCTGAGGCGCCGTATCAGGCTCAGTCCTGCGCTCTCCTGACTGCCATGACCCTCGCCCACGACTTCGCGTTCGAGCCGGTGCCGCCGGTCGCCGACCCCCAACCCCATCCGTTCACCTCCATCGACGACCCGCTCGGCCCGCTGAGGTCACTGCCCGGCACCTGGAAGGGCACGGGCTTCAACACGATCTGGCGTCCGCACTTCCCCTCCGGCAACCAGGACCGCTTCCTGGAGCTCAACCTGACCGAGGAGACGCTGGTCTTCGAGGAGATCCCGGGCGCGATCCCCAACCGCGGGCTGGACCAGAAGGACATCGAGATGTTCGGCCTGCACTACCTGCAGACCATCTCCGACAGCACCCTCGACGCGGGCATCCACCTCGAGCCGGGGATCTGGGCGACCGTGCCCGCGACGACCGCGCCGAAGGAGCCGCCGACCGTGGTGCGGATGGCGTCCATCCCGCACGGCACGGTCGTGCTGGCGCAGGGCAAGGCCTCGACCATCGCCGGCCCGCCGGTGATCAAGGACGTCGACATCATCCCGTTCGTCCCGAGGGACCCCTCGACCAAGGGCTCGTTCAACGACGCCAAGGCGGCCTTCTCCGAGCTCGACATGTCGAGGAAGAAGAAGTTCCGCCAGCCCTCCGACCCGGCGACGGTGCCGGGCATCACCCAGGCCATGGTCAAGAACCCCAACATCGTGCTGACCAAGGCGATCGCCGGTCAGGACATCGTCCACACGATCGTGCTGCGCGTCGCGGCCACCAACACCCACCTGGCCGGCGTCGGCACCGCCAACACGTTCTTCCTCACCGAGAACGCCTCGGCCAACCTGGTCTCCGCGACCTTCTGGATCGAGACGGTGAAGAAGCCGCACAGCGCCGGCCACTTCCTCCAGCTGCAGTACACCCAGACCGTGATGCTCGACTTCAACGGTCTCCGGTGGCCCCACGTCTCCGTGGCGACCCTGCGCAGGCAGGCCGACGCCGGCGGTGCGGGTGCAGGCGGTGCCGCTGCCCGCGAGGTGGCCGCGCCGGAGGTCAGGGGCGCGAAGGCGGGCCAGGAGACCGAGCTGACCTGAGGTACCGGCGAAGATCACGATTCGGCAAACCCCCCGCGATCTCGGGGTAAACCCCGATGACGACTGTCGGACCCATCCGATTCACTGGATCCATGCACAGACAGATCGCGGGGAAGCTGACGGGCCGGGTCACGAAGTGGCTGGTGCTGGCCTTCTGGGTCATCGTGGTGGCGGCGGCGGGTCCGCTCGCCGGCAAGCTCACCGACGTCCAGGACAACCAGGCGTCGTCGTGGCTGCCGGCCAGCGCCGAGTCCACCAAGGCCCTGGCGAAGCTGGCCCCCTTCCAGAGCCAGAACGACATCCCGACCGTCGTGGTCTACCAGAAGGCCTCCGGGCTGACCCGGGCCGACCTCGCGACGATCCGCACCCAGCTCGACCAGATCCAGCAGATCGACGGCGCCGTCCCGGCGAAGGCACCCGACGGCACCCCGATCCAGGCCAGCCAGTCGGTGCAGGTCTCCCAGGACGGCCAGGTCGCGCAGGGGATGGTGACCTTCAACTTCGGCAAGGACGGCTGGAACAAGCTGCCCGACGTCAAGGACAAGATCACCTCCATCGCCACCCTCGACGGGGCCGACGTCTACGTCGCCGGGCCGGGCGGGCAGGCGGCCGACTCGGCCGCGGTCTTCGCCGGCATCGACGGGAAGCTGCTCTACGCCACGATCATCGTGGTCGTCGTGATCCTCCTCCTGACCTACCGCAGCCCGCTGCTGTGGCTGCTGCCGGTGATCTCGGCCGGGGTCGCCCTGACAACGGCGCAGGCGGTGATCTACCTGCTCGCCAAGAACGCCGGCCTGACCGTCAACGGCCAGAGTGCCGGCATCCTCACGGTGCTGGTCTTCGGCGCCGGCACCGACTACGCCCTGTTGCTGGTCGCGCGCTACCGAGAAGAGCTCCACCGCCACCAGGACCGCCACGAGGCGATGGCGTTCGCCCTCCATCGCGCGACCCCGGCGATCATCGCCAGCGCGCTCACCGTCATCCTCGGCATGCTCTGCCTCACCTTCGCCGACATGAACTCCACCGCCGGTCTCGGCCCGGTGGCGGCGATCGGCATCGGCGTCGGCCTGCTGGTGATGATCACGCTGCTGCCCGCACTGCTGGTCATCTTCGGCCGCTGGATCTTCTGGCCGCGCCGGCCGATGTTCGACACCGTCGAGCCCAGTGCCACCGGGTTCTGGGCCCGCGTCGGCTCGCGCATCGCACCGCGCCCGCGCATGGTCTGGGTGATCACCTCGCTCGTCCTGGCCGCCTGCAGCCTGGGCTTCCTCCAGCTGAACGCCCACGGGCTGTCGACCGCCGATGCCTACACCAAGGACTTCGACTCGGTCACCGGTCAGCAGGTGCTGATCGACCACGGGCTCGCCGACACCTCGACGCCGGTGCAGATCGTGGCCAACGCCGACCAGGCCGCAGCCGTGACCCAGTCGCTGCAGGGCATCGGCGGCCTCGGCCAGGCCTCACCACCGTTCGTGAAGGGCGGCGTGGCGCTCATCTCCGTGCCGCTCACCGACGACCCGACGTCCAAGGCGGCGTTCGCGACCGTCGACGAGGTGCGCACCGCCGTGCACGCCGTCCCCGGCGCGGACGCGCTGGTCGGTGGCGGCTCGGCCATCAACGCCGACATCGAGCAGGCGTCGATGCGCGACAACAAGGTGATCATCCCGCTGGTCCTGGTCGTGGTGATGATCGTGCTGATGGTGCTGCTGCGGGCGCTGGTCTCGCCGCTGCTCCTGATCGCCACGGTCGTGCTCTCCTACGGCGCCGCCATGGGGCTGAGCGCGCTGCTCTTCCGCAACGTGTTCGGCTTCGCCGGAGCCGATGCGTCGCTGCCGTTGTTCGTGTTCGTGTTCCTCGTCGCCCTGGGCATCGACTACAACATCTTCTTGATGACCCGGGTGCGCGAGGAGACCCCGGCGCACGGCACGCGCCGCGCCTCGCTGATCGCGCTGGGGGCGACCGGTGGGGTCATCACCTCGGCCGGCCTGGTGCTCGCGGCGACCTTCCTGGTGCTCGCGACGCTGCCGCTGGTGGCGTTCGCGGAGATCGGGTTCGCCGTGGCCCTCGGCGTCCTGCTCGACACGCTGATCGTGCGGTCGGTGCTGGTGACCGCGATCAACCTCGACGCCGGGCACCGCATCTGGTGGCCCAGCGAGCTCGACCGAGACGGGCGTGGAGGTCACCCCCGCCCAGGCGGCCGAAGAGGTCGAGGCGCTCGACGCCTGACCCCGAGTCGGTGCCGGTCAGCCGTGCAGGCGGACCGGCACCGACTCGACGCCGTAGACGATCGACTTGGCGTGGTAGGGCAGCTCCTCGGCCGGCACGGCCAGCGCCAGGTCGGGGAAGCGTCGCGCGAGGGCGGGGTAGGCCGCGCGGAGCTCCAGCCGGGCCAGCTCGGCACCGACGCAGCGGTGGAAGCCGTAGCCGAAGGCGAGGTGCGACGCCGTGGCCCGAGCGGGATCGAGGGTGGCGGCATCGGCGTAGACCCGTGGGTCGCGGTCGGCGGCAGGCAGGTGCACCATCACGCACGCGCCCTTCTTGATCTTCCGGCCGGCCACCACGACGTCGCTCTTGGCGAACCGGGGGAACGCGACCTGGACCACCGAGAGCTTGCGCAGCAGCTCCTCGACCACCGGGGTCACGGAGTCGGGGTCGCCGACCAGTCCGGAGTAGAGGTCGGGGCGGCCGAGCAGGACGACGGTGCCGAGCGCCAGCATCGAGGCCGACGTCTCGAGGCCGCCGGTGAAGGCACCGTCGGCGAGGCCGCCGAGCTCGAAGTCGTCGACCTCGTCGCCGTGCTCGCGGATGATCTGGCCGATCAGGCCCGGCCCGGGATCGAGCCGCTGCCGGGCGCACTCGGCGAACAGGAAGTCGCGGGACTCGCCGACCGCACCCATCACCCCGCCGCCACCCAGCGTGACGTCGAACCTGGCGGAGCCGAGCGTGCGGAAGGTGTCGCGCGCCTCCTGCCGGATGCCCAGCAGCTCGCAGATCACCAGGAACGGGATCGGGAAGGCGAAGGTCTGCACCAGGTCGGCGACGCCGTCGTTGGCGGCCGCGACCCGCTCGGTCTCGTCGAGCTGCTGCTCGATGATCCGGTCGATGTCGGGCTTGAGCCGGGCCAGCCGGCGCATCGTGAACTCCGGCGTCAGCAGCTTGCGCAGCCGGGTGTGCTCCGGCGGGTCGGTGAACCCGAGGCCGCCGATGTCACCGTCCGCAGCGCCGGACCTGCCGTAGTAGGGCCGGATGTCGGTGGAGTACGACGTGAGGTCACCGAGCACCTCGCGGGCCTCGGCGTCACCGGTCACCAGCCAGATGTCCATGCCGAGGAACGTGATCAGCTTCGAGACCGGCTCGCCGTCGCGCAGCTCACCGACCCGCGGCGACGGCTCGGTGAGCGTGCGGTCGAGGGGCCAGCTGAGCCGGTCGGGCACGCGGTGGATCTGGGTCAGGTCGATGCCACCGGCCCGTCGGACGAGCGACCGGCGCACGACTTCCTTGACGGACTCCAACAGCGGCACGGACCAAGAGTAGGGCTCCGTGCCACGTGCCCGGTGACAGGCCCACCCATGCGTGTGGCGCAGGGAGCACGCAGGGCTCGTTCAGACCTCGGCCCCGAGGCCGGTCAGGATCTCGCCGGCGGGCGCCGGACGGGCGTGCCGGTGACCGGTGCCGGCCCACAGGTTGACCCGTTCGGGGTCGCCGGCCGCCGAGGCGGCTCGGCGGATGGGGCGCGTGAGGTGGTGCAGCGCCGGGTAGCCCACCGGCGCCCGGGCGTCGTACCGCTCGACGAAGGTGTTGCCCAGCCCGCGCGCCGGCCGGCCGGTGAACGCCCGGATCATCGTGGTGCTGCGCGAGTGGTCGAGCAGGCCGGCCCGATGGGCCTCGGAGGTGCCGGCCTCGTCAGCCAGCAGCAAGGCGGTCCCGACCGCGACCCCCTCCGCCCCGGCTGCCACCACCTCCGCGACCTCGGCGGCCGTCATCACACCGCCGGCCGCCACGACCGGCAGGCCGGCTGCGGCGACGACCTCGCGGACCAGGTCGGTCAGGGGCCGGTCGGGCGGCACCCGGCCGGCGTCGAACGTGCCCGAGTGCCCACCGGCGGCCGGACCCTGCACGACGAGACCGTCGACGCCGCCCGCTGCCGACCGGAGGGCCTCGTCGACGGACGTCACGGTCTGGAGCAGCAGGCTGCCTGACCGCCGCAGTGCAAGCGCCGCCTCGGAGCCGGGGAGACCGAAGGTGAACGACACGACCGCGGGTGGCCGCTCGAGCAGCAGGTCGATCTTCGCCTGCCACGCATCGTCGTCCTCGACCGGAGCCGCGGGCAGGTCGACCCCCAGCCGCTCCGCCTCGGGTCGCAGGAGCTCGCGGTAGGCGGCGTAGCCGGCCGGGTCGACGGGTGCGGGGTGCGGTGCGAACAGGTTGACGCCGTACGGCGCGCCCTCGGCCGCGACGACCCCGACCTGGTCAGCCAGGGCCGCGGGCGTGAGGTAGCCGCCGGCCAGGAAGCCGAGGCTTCCCGACCGGGCGGCTGCCAGCACGAGCGCCGGGGTGGTCGGTCCGCCGGCCATGGGGGCGGCCACCACCGGGCTGGTGACCCCGAGGTCACCCAGGAGCGTCATCAGGACACGGTGCGGATGAGCTTCTTGTTGATGAACTCCTCGATGCCGTAGCGGCCCAGCTCGCGGCCGAACCCGGAGCGCTTCACGCCGCCGAACGGCAGCTCGACGCCCTCGGCGCCGACGCCGTTGACGAAGACCATGCCCGCGTCGATCTGGTCGGCGACCCGGGCCGCCTGCTCGGGGTCGTTGGTGAACACGTAGGAGCCCAGGCCGTAGGGCGTGTCGTTGGCGAGCTCGATCGCCTCGGCCTCGTCCTTGGCCTTGAAGACCATCGCCACCGGGCCGAACAGCTCCTGGTGGAACGCCTCGCTCTCCCGGGGGACGTCGGTGAGGACGCCGCTGGGGTAGAAGGCGCCGTTGCGCTCGCCCTTGCTCTCGAGGCGGGCGCCCGAGGCAACCGCGCTACCCACCTGCTGCTCGAGGCGCTCGGCAGCGGCCAGCGACGACAGGGGTGCGGCCTCCTGGCCCAGCATCTTGGCGGTGAACTTCGAGACGAACTCGTCGTGGAGGTGCTCGGCGACGATGAAGCGCTTGCCGGCGTTGCAGGCCTGCCCGGTGTTCTCCATGCGGGCGGCCACGGCGGCGTCGACGGTGGCGTCGAGGTCGTCGGAGCCGAGCACGAGGAACGGGTCGGAGCCGCCGAGCTCGAGCACGACCTTCTTCAGGTGCTTGCCGGCGGTCGCGGCGACGGCTGCGCCGGCGCGCTCGGAGCCGGTCAGCGAGACGCCCTGGACCCGCGGGTCGCCGATGAGCTGCTCGATCTGCTCGTTGGAGGCGTAGACGTTGACGTAGGCGCCCTCGGGGAAGCCGGCGTCGGCGAAGATCCCGGCCAGCAGGGCCGCCGAGTCGGGGCACTGCGGGGCGTGCTTGAGCACCACGGTGTTGCCCGCGGTCAGGTTGGGGCCGGCGAACCGGGCGACCTGGTAGGCCGGGTAGTTCCACGGCATGATCCCGAGGATCACGCCCAGCGGCCGACGCCGCACGACCGCCGTACCCTCGCCGTCGAGGAGGTCGATCGGCTCGTCGGCCAGGAACTGCTCGGCGTGGTCGGCGTAGTAGCCGTAGATGGCGGCGCTGAAGTCGACCTCGCCCAGCGCGTCGTCCATCGCCTTGCCCATCTCGCGGTTCATCGCCGAGGCCAGGGCCTCGCGGCGCTCGGTGTGGAGGTCGGCGACCTTCTGCACCAGCGCGGCGCGGTCGGCCACGCTGCTGGTGCGTCCCCAGGTCTGGAAGGTCTGGTGCGCCGCAGCCACTGCGGCGAGCACCTGCTCGTCGGTGTCCGTCGGGACGTCACTGACCCGCTCCCCGGTGCGCGGGTCGGTCACGGCGTACTCGGTCATGTCTGTCCCTCTCGTGCTCACGTGTGCATGGCCCGGATTCATGCCAGGCATCGCTTGTGCCTGGCGGTTCCCAACCTACTCATGGGGTGCGCGCCGCGCGCCCCGCCCTCGTGGGGTGGTCGCCCGAGCGGTCGTGGCCACCGCCTCCACCGAGTCGAGGAACACCTCGATGCCGGTGATGAAGACGTCGCGGTCGGACAGGGCGACCAGCTCCGGGATCACCGCGGCGAGGGCCGGCAAGCGCGCCGCGTCCACCGCTCGGAGCTCTCCGACCCAGTGCGACGTCGTACCGGTCTCCTGGTCCCGCAGGCGCTGTCGGGCGAGGGCGCCTGCGGCCGCGAGCACGTAGCTGGAGTACGCCGCGTAGAAGCGGACCGCCTGCTCCTGGACGAGTCCGGCCCGACCGAGCTGGGTGAGGATCCAGTTGATCGCGGTGAGCTCACCGACCCCTCCGGTGGCGATCGCCGGCGACTCGACCCCCACGTGCGGATGAGCGGCGAAGACGTCGATCGTCATGGCGGCACCGTCGCGCAGCTGGTCACGCCACGGCGCCTCGTGGTCGAGCTGCTCCTGGACGGTCAGGATCAGGCTGTCGACCACGGCAGCCATCAGCTCTTCCTTGTCGCGGAAGTGGCGGTAGACCGCGGTCGGATCCGTGCCCAGGGCGGCGCCGAGACCGCGGAAGGTGACCGGTTCCCCACCCGCGGCCAGGTCGATCGCGGTGGAAACGATCACCTCCCGGTGCAGCTGCGGCCGCCCGGTCGCACGCCGGGCCTTCCCACCGGCCATGTGCTCAAGCCCTCCTGTGTGGACAGACGTCTTGGACGGTGCGGCGACCCTAGCGGTTATCAACACTGTTGACAACGACGTGTGCAGCGCCTAGCGTCCCCGGCACTTCCGATCTCGGTCGTCGATGCTTCAGGCAGTCAGGACACGTGGCGCATGCACGCAGATCTGGTCCTCACCGGTGGTCCGGTCCACCTCGGCAACGCCGCCCGGAGCCGCGCGACGGCCGTGGCCGTCCGGGGCGAACGCATCGTGGCCGTGGGTCACGACGACGTCACCGAGCTGGTGGGGCCCAGGACGGAGGTCGTCGACCTCGCCGGCCGCCTGCTCGTGCCGGGGTTCCAGGACTCCCACGTGCACCCGGTGGCCGGAGGCGTGGAGCTCGGCGCCTGCGACCTCACCGGGGCGCTGACCCTCGAGGAGTACCGGGAGCGCATCCTGGCGTACGCCGAGAGCCGCCCGGAGGCGCCCTGGATCACCGGGGGCGGCTGGTCGATGGAGAGCTTCCCCGGCGGGATGCCCGACCGCTCGCTCCTCGACGCGCTGGTGCCGGACCGACCGGTGTTCCTGCCCAACCGCGACCACCACGGCGCATGGGTGAACTCCAAGGCGCTCGAGATCGCCGGCCTGGACGCGCGCACACCGGACCCCGTCGACGGCCGGATCGAGCGGGACGCGGGCGGTGTCCCCACCGGCATGCTCCAGGAAGGCGCGATGGAGCTCGTGGCGGCGCACGTGCCTGCGACCACGGAGGCAGAGCTCCTCGTAGGACTCCTGCGGGCCCAGACGCTGCTGCACTCGCTGGGCATCACCGCCTGGCAGGACGCGGCGGTGAGTGCGTCCGGTCCGCTCGGCGACGTGGTCGGGGCCTACCGTGCCGCCCAGGCCGGGGACGCGCTCACCGCACGCGTGGTCGCGGCGCTGTGGTGGGAACGCGACCAGGGCCTGGAGCAGGTCGACCGGCTCAGAGCCACGCGGGAGGAGCTGACCGGCGGTCGCCTTCGCGCGACCAGCGTCAAGATCATGCAGGACGGGGTCGCGGAGAACCACACCGCGGCGATGCTGAGCCCCTACCTCCGGAGGGGCTGCGGCTGCGGTTCCGCAGGCACGCACGCCGGTCTGTCGTTCGTCGATCCGGCGGCGCTGCGCGACTACGTCACGGCTCTGGACCGGGACGGCTTCCAGGTGCACTTCCACGCGCTCGGCGATCGGGCGGTCCGGGAGGCGCTCGACGCCGTCGAGGCGGCCCGCACGACGAACGGCTTCAACGACCTCCGTCACCACCTGGCTCACCTTCAGGTGGTCCACCCCGACGACATTCCTCGTTTCCGGGCGCTCGGGGCCACCGCCAACATGCAGCCGCTGTGGGCCGCGCACGAGCCCCAGATGGACGACCTGACCATCCCGTTCCTCGGCCCGGAGCGGTCGTCGTGGCAGTACCCGTTCGGCGACCTGCTCCGTGCCGGCGCCACCCTCGCGGGGGGCAGCGACTGGCCGGTGAGCAGCGCCGACCCGATCCAGGGCATGCACGTCGCGGTGAACCGCGTCGCCCCCGACGGCGAGGCCGCGGCGTTCTACCCCGAGCAGCGGATCGACCTGGCGAGCGCGCTCGCGGCGTACACCTCGGGCACGGCGTACGTGAACCACCTCGACGACACCGGGACCATCACGGTCGGGAACCTCGCAGACCTCGTCGTCCTCGACCGCGACCCGTTCGCGGGGCCGGCCTCGGAGATCTGCCGCACCGGGTGGAGCAGACCTTCGTCGGCGGAGAACGGGTGTACGCCGCCCTACCTGACCACGGGCAGCCGCAGCCCGGCCGATCCCGGTGCTGCCGGCAACGCCCATGTCAACGCTATTGACAACCATGTGCGGCGACCCTAGGTTCGCCCCCATCAGCACCCTCAGGAGTCCAGGTGACCGACCTCCACTACCTCAGCGCCACCGAGGTGCTGCGTGCGTTCCGTGCTCGCGAGCTGTCCCCCGTCGAGGTGCTCGAGGCGGTCTCCGCCGCGCCGACGCCACGGAGCCGCACGGTGAACTGCCTCCTGGAGCGTGACCACGAGGACCTCTCGGCGGCTGCCCGGGCGGCTGCCGATCGCTACGCCGGCAAGGGCGAGGCCCCGCGCCCGTTGGAGGGGCTCCCGGTCGTCTTGAAGGAGGAGCAGCCGATCGCGGGGCGCAGCCTGCGCTTCGGGTCGTTGCTCACCGAGGGACTCGTTGCCGAGGAGACCCACCCGGTGGCCGAGCGCGTCCTAGGCCTCGGGAGCCCTGGTCCACGCCCGCACCACGACGCCGGAGTTCTCGTGCGCCGCCTTCACCCACACCGACCTGTGGGGCGTCACCCGCAACCCCTGGAACTCCGACTACACGCCCGGTGGCTCGTCGGGCGGCTCGGGTGCCGCCTCGCGGCCGGCACGGCGTACCTGGCCAGCGGCTCGGACATCGGCGGCTCGATCCGGATCCCGGCCTCCTTCTGCGGCGTGGTCGGCTTCAAGGCCCCTACGGGCGGGTGCCGGCCTCCCGCCCTTCAACCTCGACGTCTACTGCCACGACGGCGCGATGGGCCGCACGGTGGCCGACACGGCCCTGCTGCACAACGTGATCCAGGGCCAGCACCCGGCCGACCACGCCTCGCTCCCCGCGGGCCGATCCCGACGACCTCGGCCAGGTGGGCGGGCTGCGCGTCGCGCTCGCGGTGACCCTCGGCGACTTCGCCGGTCGAGCCGGAGGTCGAGGCGAACACCCGCGCCTTCGCCGAGGCCTCCGCCTGGCCGGAGCCGTGGTCGAGGAGGTCGAGGTCGACCTCTCCCTGGTCCGCCTCACCGAGGCCGCGCTGGTGCACTACGGGTCGATCATGGGTCCGTCCATGGACGCCGCGGACCCGGAGGACCCGCGCTTCATGGCCTACACCCGTCAGTTCCTGGCCTGTCGTCGCGCGGCCTTCGGCCGCACCAGCGTCTACACGGCATGGAGATGGAGAGCGAAGATCCACCTCGCCCTCGCACGGTCTTCGCCGAGCACGACGCGCTGGTGTGCCCGACTTCGGCGGGCTCGGCTGCGCGCGGGCGAGGACTACGCCGGCGGCCTCGACGTCGCCGGCCAGCACCTCGACCTCTACATCTTCGCGGCGCTCACGCCGGTCTTCAACGTCGCCAGCCGCCACCCCGTGCTGGCGGTCCCTCCGGTCTCGCTCCCAACGGCGTCCCCACCGGGGTGCAGGTGGTGGCCCGTCCCTACGACGACGTCACGGCGTTCCACGTCGGCGCCGCGCCGAGGCCGAGCTCGGCCTCTAGGCACGACCCGGCGTGGCGCCCCAGCCTCTGACCGCACCGACGACCGCACGACCCACCGGAAGAAGGAAGCCGACCGATGTCCAAAGAACCCAGCAGGCAGTCTGGACTGTTCTCGGCGCCGGTGCGCTCGCCTGCACCTGGCGCTGACCGCTTGCGGGGCCAAGCCCCCCGCCAAGAACAGCCGGGCCACGACGACGAAAAAAGTACACCGTGCTCACCCCGAAGCCGAGCTCCGACCGCCGGCGACGTGGTCTGGTCGACGTATCGGGAGACCCAGACCCTGGACCCGATCCAGGCCTTCGACTACCCGGAGAACACCGTCGACCCTCTGCTGTGCGACTCGCTGCTGCGCCAGGGGCCGGACCAAGACACTCGGGCCCGGCATCGCCACCTACACTGCTCCGAGCACGACGCAGTACGACTTCACGTTGAACTCCAAGGCGAAGTTCTGGGACGGCTCCCCGGTGACGGCCCAGGACGCCGTGTTCAGCCTCGACCGCGCCAAGGACCCCAAGGCCGGCGGCTACTACGCCGGCCGTCTTCAACCGCGTCTCCTCCATCGAGGCCACCGGCACCGACACCTTCACGATCAAGCTCAAACAGCCCGACCAGTGGCTGCTCGGCGAGCTCTCGGCGACGCCGGGTGAGGTCGTGCAGAAGAAGTACGTCGAGTCCAAGGGCAAGGCGTTCGGCACGGTCAGCGGCGACACGATGTGCTCGGGACCGTTCAAGCTCGACTCCTGGAAGACCGGTCAGGGCGTCAAGATGGTCCCCAACCCGGACTACTGGGACACCTCCCTGCCCACCCCCAAGGTCACGAGCGTGACCGTGATCGGCGCCGGACGATGCGACCTGACCGCCGGACTAAGACCAGCGGCGCGATCGACGGCTCGTACGGCACCGGGATCAGCACCCTGCGGCCAGATGCAGAAGACTCTCGCTGAGCGTCTACCAGGGTGCGCCGTACGCCACCGCGTCATGGTGGTCAGCGCCACCAAGGGCCCGCTCGCCGACGTCGCCGGTCCGCCAGGCGCTCTCGAGAGCCATCGACCGCCAGGGCATCATCGACACGGTCTTCCAGGGGGCCGGCAGCATCCCGCACGCGGCGCCGCCAACGGCACGTGGGGCTACGCGAAGAGCACGTTCCAGAGCGCCTACGACGCCTTGCCGGCGATGACGCAGAACCTGTCCAAGGCCAAGACCGACGCCAAGGCAGCAGGCATCGTCGGCCAGACGATCACCATCGGTACGTCGTCCGGCATTCCGACCGTCCAGACCGAGACCCTCGCGGTCCAGCAGGCAGCGCAGGCGATCGGCTCAAGGTGAAGCTGAAGAACGTCAGCCCGTCGAACTACATCAACTTCTTCATCGACCCGAAGTACTTCGGCTCGGTCGACATGTTCTCGACACTGAACTACGGCGACTACGCCGACCGGCCGCTCTCTACAACAGCTTCGCGATGCCGGGCGGCTCGCAGAACTTCAGCGGCTACGACAACCCGCAGGTCACCAAGGACATGGAGGCCGCGCGGGGCGAGGCCGACGCCACGAAGCGGGCCAGGACGTGATCGCGGCCCAGAAGACCATCACCGAGCAGCTGGCCTGGATCCCGCTGGTCGCGCCGAACACGGTGCTGGTGATGAACAAGAAGGTGACCGGGCCGCCCTCGACGTTCGCCTTCATGTTCAGCCCGTGGGCCAGCTACCTCGGCGGCAGCTGAGAGGTCCGGCTGATCGAGGAGTCCGCATGCTCGCTTTCATCGTGAAGCGCCTGGTGATGCTCGTGGTCACCCTGCTGGTGGCGAGCCTCCTGGTCTACGGCTCGCTCTACCTGGCTCCGGGGAGCCCGATCGCCACCCTCACCGGCGGTCGGGCACCCTCCCCCCAGGTGATCGCCCAGCTGAACGCCCAGTACCACCTCGACGACCCGTTCCTGGTCCGCTACTGGCACTGGCTCGTCGCGGCGCTGCACGGGGACCTCGGAGAGTCCATTCCGCTGCACGAGAGCGTGTCGACCCTGATCGGGCAGCGGATCGGGGTGACCGCGAGCCTGGTGCTGCTGACCTCGGTCGTGATCGTGGTGGTCGGCGTCGGGCTCGGGATCATCGGAGCGCTGTCGAAAGGCACCATCGACAACGGCGTGCTCATCTCGTCGACGGTGTCCGCGGCGATGCCGGCGTTCGCAGCCGCGGTGGTGCTGCAGTTCGTGTTCGCGGTCAAGCTGCCCTGGTTCCCGGCACTGGGAGACGGGAACGGGCTGCTCGACTCGCTGCACCATCTGATCCTCCCCGCGCTGGCCCTCGCGGCCTCGTCGGTGGCCCTCGTCACCCGGGTGACCCGGGCCGCCGTCCGGGAGGAGATGGAGCGCGAGCACGTGCAGACCGCCGTCAGCCGCGGCCTGCCCGCGGCACCATCCTGCGGCGGCACGTGCTGCGCAACGCGGCGATCCCGATCACGACGGTCGTCGGCCTGACGATCGCGAGCCTGATCGCCCTCTCGGCGGTCGTCGAGACGGCCTTCGGCCTCAACGGCCTGGGTTCCTACCTCGTGCAGGCCGCGCAGAACAAGGACTTCGCGGTCGTCCAGGGCATCAGCCTCGTGCTGGTGGTGCTGTTCGTGGTGGTCAACACCGATCGTCGACATCGCCTACGCCCTCCTCGACCCGAGGGTCGCGATCGGGAGTCGAGCCCAGTGAGCATCCCCGTCGGAAGTGCCCTGCCCACCGGCCCGGTCCCGAAGAGCCGGGCCCGGACGCGGTCGGCCGCCGGCTCTGCCGGCTCGGCCAGGAGGCGTCGGCTCCCCCGCTCGGTGCCGGCGGGTGGATCAGTGTCGCGATCATCGCGCTCGCTGTGCTGCTGGCGATCTTCGGCCCGCTGGTGCGGCCCTACGACCCGAACGAGGTCAGCCTCTCCTATGCCAACGTCGGCCCGGTGGGTGGTCACCTCCTCGGGTTCGACGGCGCGGGGCGCGACCTGCTGAGCCGGCTGATGGTGGGTGCCCGGACGACTCTGCTGGGGGCAGCGCTGGTCTCGATCGTCGCCGTCGTGATCGGCTCGAGCCTGGCCGTCCTGACCGCCTGGTTCGGAGGTCGCTTCGACACTGACGGTCTCCAGCGGTCTCGACGTGATGTTCGCGTTCCCCGGCATCCTGCTGGCGGTCCTCGCGGCAGCCGTGTTCGGTCCCGGACTCCTCGCCGCCGGCCTCGCGCTCGCCATGGCCTACTCGCCCTACCTGGCGCGCGTCCTCCGCGGCGCTGCGCTGAAGGAACGGGCCATGGCCTACATCCAGGCCGGCGAAGTCCAGGGCTTCAGCAGCTGGTGGCTGTGCTTCCGCCACCTGTTGCCCAACATCTCGTCACTGATCGTGGCGCAGGGCACGATCTTCTTCGGCTTCGCCGTGGTCGACCTGGCGGCGCTGTCCTTCCTCGGGCTCGGCATCCAGCCGCCCCAAGCGGACTGGGGCGTGATGGTCTCGGAGGGCAAGACCCCCTGCTCCAGGGATACCCGCTCGAGGCCATCTCAGCGGTCGTCTGCATCGTGCTCGTGGTGTCGGCGGTGAGCTTCCTCGGCGAGAGGCTCCAGCAGCGGTTCACGGAGGAGGGAGATGAGCGCGCTGCTCGGGGTCACCGACCTGACCGTGCAGCTCCGGCTGGGTGAGGAGATGCGGAGGTCATCTCCGGTAGCACCTCGAGATGGGGCGGGAGGCGATGGGTCTGGTCGGCGAGTCCGGCTCCGGCAAGTCGATGACCGCCCGCGCGATCGCCCGACTGCTACCGGCAGGAGCCACGGTCAGCGGCCAGGTCGACTTCGACGGCACCGACGTGCTCGCGCTGTCCGGTGCCGAGCTGCGTGCCCACCGGTCCAAGGTGGCCGTCGTCTTCCAGGACCCCCGCGCCCACATCAACCCGGTACGGCGGATCGGAGACTTCATGACCGAGTCTCTCCGCACGCTGGACGACGTACCCAAGGCCGAGGCTGCGCGCCGGGCCGCCCAAGGGCTCGAGGAGGTCGGGATCGACAACCCGCACAAGCGACTGCGGCAGTATCCCCACGAGCTGTCCGGCGGCATGCTCCAGCGCGTCATGATCGCCACCGCGCTCCTGTCGCAGCCGCGGCTGCTGCTGGCCGACGAGTGCACGACCGCTCTCGACGTGACCACCCAGTCCGAGGTGATGGCCGTCCTCGACGAGCTGCGCCGCGACCGCGGGCTCGCGATGCTGTTCATCACCCACGACCTGGAGCTGGCCGGCGCGGTGTGCGACCGGACCTGCGTGATGTATGCCGGGCAGGTGGTCGAGACGCGGACCGCCGACCGGCTCCACGCCGATCCCCTGCACCCCTACAGCGCCGCCCTCGTGCAGGCCCGACCCGACATCGACAGGTCGTCGGCCCGGCTGGTGGCGATCCCGGGGCGGCCCCTCTCGGCGTTCGAGGCGCCCGCCGGGTGCCGGTTCGCCCCTCGGTGTCCGCACGCCACCGACTCCTGCCGTCTGCACGAGCAGACGATGAGCGAGCTCGACGCGGGCCGAGTGCGCTGCGAGCGGGCCGGCGAGCTGCGGGGGAACCTCCTGGACCCGGTGAGCCATGTCTGAGCCCACGACGCCCCTCCCGGAGGCCGCTGACGGGGTCGAGCCGGCCCTGTCCGTCCGGGGTCTGCGCAAGGAGTTCGGCGCCCACGTCGCGGTCGACGACGTCAGCTTCGACCTCCTGCCCGGCCGGTCGGTGGCCATCGTGGGCGAGTCGGGAAGCGGCAAGACGACGGTGGCCCGGATGATCGTGGGGCTCGAACGACCCACGGCCGGTGAGATCGTCGCGTGCGGCCACGACCGGTCCCACCCGGCGCGAGGTGCCAAGGAGCGCAAGCGTCGCGGCCGGGAGGTGCAGATCGTCTTCCAGGACCCCTACTCCAGCCTGGATCCCCGCCAGTCGGGGGCGGACCTGATCGACGAGGTGCTGCGGCTCCACCATGCCTACGACCCCGCCACCCGCCGCCGGACCATCGCCGATCTGGCCGACCTCGTCGGCCTCGACCAGAGGCAGATCACCGCGCTGCCGCGAGCGCTCTCGGGCGGCCAGCGGCAGCGGGTCGCGATCGCGCGCGCCCTGGCCGCGGAGCCGCACGTGCTCATCCTCGACGAGTCCGTGGCCGCGTTGGACGTGTCGATCCAGGCGCAGGTGCTCAACGTGCTGGCCGACATCCGCGACGAGCGCGGCATCAGCTACGTCCTGATCTCCCACGACCTCGCGGTCGTCCGGCAGCTGACCGAGGAGGCCCTGGTCATGCAGCGCGGACACGTCGTCGAGCGAGGTGCCACCGGGCAGATCCTGGACTCACCTCAGCATCCCTATACGCAGATGCTGCGGGCCAGCGTGCCGGGGCCGGGCTGGAAGCCGGTCCGGTCGCTGCATGAGTCCACCCCGCACTGACGGGGGCTCTCACTCCGCGAGCGCCCGACGCACGCCTGTCCAGAGCTCACGCATGGTCGCCGACAGGAGCTCGGAGGTCTGCACCGGGAAGGACGAGAAGCCCACGATCATGGTCCGCGTACGGCGGTCGACCCAGCAGAACTGGCCGTGGATCCCGAGCATGCTCACCACGCGTCCGGGCTCGAGCACCCAGGCCTGGTTGTGGTACTCCACGCCGGGCATCGACTCGCCCTCCGCCCCTCGGGCGAACGCCGCGGCCCGGGCCGCCGACGGCTCGAAGGTGTCGTCGACCCACGACCGCGGGACCACGGTCGTGCCGTCGACGGAACGCCCCTCGTCCACGAGCAGGTAGCCCCACCGGACGAAGTCGCGCAAGGTGAGGTTGACCTGGCCCTCCACGACGGGGTTGCCGGCCGGGTCGAGGTTGACCAGCGCCGGCGCCTCGGCGCCCAGGTGTCGGTAGATGCGGTCCTCGTACAGCTCGACCGCCGGCACGCCGTACACCCCGGTGAGCGCGAGCGGGAGGAGGTTGGTGAGGTAGGAGCCGTAGTCGAACCGGACGCCGGGTGGCTCGACGGCGCGGGTCAGCTCCGTGGTCACGAAGTCCAGCGTGCTGCCCGCCCGCTCCGGCCGCGCGGTGTAGTAGCCCACGGCTTCGGCGTAGCGCCAGTACATCGAGTCCGGCTCCTCGTAGTGCTCCTCCAGCTCGATGCCGGTCGCCATGTCGAGGACGTGCTCGAGGGTGACGGGGTGCCAAGCGGGCAGCGCCGCGAGGGCGGGCACGTAGTCGGCGATCGGGCGGGAACGGTCGAGCATCCCCTCCTCTATCGCGATCCCCACCATCATCGTGGTCAGCGTCTTCGAGCAGGAGTGGGCCACGTGGCGGTCGACCTCGGTCATGCCGTTGCGGTAGGTCTCGTGGACCAGCCGCCCCTCGTGCACCACGGCGAGAGCGTCGGTGTACAGCCGCCGGTCGAGGAGCTGGGCCCCGCTCATGGGTCGGCCCGTGAGCGGGTCGGTGAGGACCAGCCCGCCGACGTCGAGCTCGGGACCGCGGGGCAACGGCGTCGTCCGGGGTCCGGGATCCAGCTCGACGGACGGCATGCGCTCGCCGGTGGTGAGCTGGCCGCGGGCGAGGTTGGCCGGCAGGTCCCAGGTGGTCCCGTCGTAGCCGATCCGGGACAGCTCGTCGGGAGTGCCGCTGGCAGGAACGTGGGTGACCAGGGCTCACTCCCACTCGATGGTGCCCGGAGGCTTGGAGGTGATGTCGAGAGTTACCCGGTTGACCTCGGCCACCTCGTTGGTGATCCGGGTCGAGATCCGCTCGAGCAGGTCGAAGGGCAGCCGGGCCCAGTCGGCGGTCATCGCGTCCTCGGAGGTGACCGGGCGGAGCACGACCGGGTGGCCGTAGGTGCGGCCGTCACCCTGGACGCCGACCGAGCGGACGTCGGCCAGCAGGACCACCGGGAACTGCCAGATCTCGCGGTCGAGGCCCGCCGCCGTCAGCTCCTCGCGGGCGATCAGGTCGGCTTGGCGCAGGATGTCGAGGCGCTCGCGGGTGACCTCGCCGATGATCCGGATCCCGAGGCCGGGGCCCGGGAACGGCTGGCGCCAGACCATGCTCGGCGGCAGGCCGAGCTGCTCACCGACCATCCGCACCTCGTCCTTGAACAGCGTGCGCAAGGGCTCGACCAGCTCGAACTGCAGGTCGTCGGGCAGGCCGCCGACGTTGTGGTGGGACTTGATGTTGGAGGTGCCGGCCCCCCCGCCCGACTCGACGACGTCGGGGTAGAGCGTGCCCTGCACGAGGAAGGCCGTCGTTCCCGCAGCCGCATCACCGAACACCCTGGCCTCGGCCGCCTCGAAGGTGCGGATGAACTCGCGACCGATGATCTTGCGCTTCTCCTCGGGGTCGACGATCCCCTCGAGCGCGCCGAGGAACTGGTCGGCGGCGTCGACGACATCGAGGGTGTCGAAGACGGCCTCGAAGTCGCGGCGTACCTGCTCGGTTTCGCCGAGCCGCATCATCCCGTGGTCGACGTAGACACAGGTCAGTCGGTCGCCGATCGCGCGCTGCACGATCGCCGCCGCGACCGCGGAGTCGACGCCGCCGGACAGCGCGCAGATCGCGCGACCCTCGCCGACCTGGGCCCGGATCCGGTCGACCTGCTCGTCGACGATGTTGACCATCGTCCAGGTGGGGCGGCAGCCGGCGATGTCGTGGAGGAAGTGCTCGAGCACCTTCTGGCCGTGCTCGGTGTGGAGCACCTCGGGGTGCCACTGGACCCCGGCCAGCCGACGGTCGACGTCCTCGAACGCCGCCACCGGCGTCACCCGAGTCGAGGCGAGCACGTCGAAGCCGGCCGGGGCGGCGACGACCGAGTCGCCGTGGGACATCCACACGGTGTGCTGGGCCGGCAGGTCGGCGAGCAGCGTGCCGGGGACGTCGACGGTGACCGGCGTGCGGCCGTACTCGCGGGCACCTGTCGGGGACACCGCGCCGCCGAGGCCCTGTGCCATCAGCTGGAAGCCGTAGCACATGCCGAAGACGGGAACGCCGGACCGGAACAGCGCCGGGTCGATCGAGGGCGCGCCGGCGGCGTAGACCGACGACGGTCCACCGGACAGGATGATCGCGGCGGGACGGCGCGCGACCAGGTCGGCGACGGGCACGGAGTGCGGGACGATCTCGGAGTAGACGCGGGCCTCACGGACCCGCCGCGCGATCAGCTGGGCGTACTGCGCTCCGAAGTCGACGACCAGCACCAGGTCGTGCTCGCCCTGGGTCGATCCCTGGGCCGGTCCCTGGGCCGATCCCTGGGTCGATCCCTGGGTCGATCCCTGGGTCGATCCCTGGGTCGATCCCTGGACCGACCCTGGGGCCGTGGCTGACGACATGGAGGCAGCCTATCCGCGCCCCCCGGCCGGAGCGGCCAGGGCCCGGCCGTCGTTTGGAGCGGGGCCGGGCCCTGGCTGTCCGGACGCCCCAAAGCACCCGGACGGGGTCTGGCCGAGGGAGGGAGTTCGACTGGCCGGACCCGAAGGACCAACGACTCTCGCCGCCCGGGGTTACGCCGGTGCTGGGAGAAGTCCCCTCCGGAGCCTCAGGAGCCTCAGGAGACCGCCACGATCGGCAGCCGCAGGGCGCCGGGTGCCGCCTCGGGGACCACCGGGTTCTTCGGCGTCACCGGCGAGATCCGGCGGTACGTCGAGCCCAGGCCAGGTCGCGGGTCCGCCTCGCCCTTGTTCGGCCAGAACGACATCGCGCGCTCCGCCTGGGCGGTGATCGTCAGCGACGGGTTGACGCCCAGGTTGGCCGAGATCGTGGACCCGTCGGCGATGTGCAGCCCCGGGTGGCCGAAGACGCGGTGGTAGGCGTCGATGACGCCGCTCTCGTCGTCGGCGCCGATGGTGCAGCCGCCGATGAAGTGGGCGGTCAACGGCATGTTGAACGGCTCGCCGATCGAGCCGCCCGGGAACCCGCCCATGATCTCGGCCATCCGGCGTACGGCCTTGTTGGCCACCGGGATCCACGTCGGGTTGGGCTCACCGTGACCCTGCCGGGTCGACAGCACGCGCCGGCCGAACCGGCCGGCCTTGGTGAAGACCTGGATCGAGTTGTCGCGGCTCTGCATCACCAGCGCGATGACGGCGCGCTCGGACCAGTGCTTCATGTCGTAGAGGTCGCGGATGTGTCGCTTCTGCCGCCACATCTCCTTGACCCAGGTCTGCCAGCGGGGGCCGAGGTCGCCGTCGGTGAGCACGGTCTGGAGCAGCGACATCGCGTTGCTGCCCTTGCCGTAGTGCACCGGCTCGATGTGGGTGTGCTCGTCGGGGTGGAACGACGAGGTGATGGCGACGCCCTGGCTGTAGTCGACCTTCGTGTCGGGTGCGATCGCGCCGAGGATCGACTCGGAGTTGGTGCGCGAGAGGTGACCCAGACGGTCGGAGACGTGGGGCAGGTAGCCCTCGTCCTTCATCCGGTGAAGCAGCCGCTGGGTGCCCAGCGCGGAGGCGGCGAGGACGACCTGGTCGGCGGTGATCACCTTCTTGGAGCCGGGCCGGCTGAGCTTGGACTTGGTGAACCGCACCTCGACGTCGTAGCCGCCGTCGTCACGCGGCCAGATCCGGGTGACGGTCGTCAGCGGCATCACCTGGGCGCCGCTCTGCTCGGCGAGGTAGAGGTAGTTCTTGACCAGGGTGTTCTTGGCGTTGTGGCGGCAGCCGGTCATGCACTCCCCGCAGTGGCTGCAGGGGTTGCGGTCGGGGCCGGCCCCGCCGAAGAACGGGTCGGCGACGGTGTCGGCGGGCTCCTGCCCGGGACCGCCGAAGAAGACGCCGACCGGGGTCAGCCGGAAGGTGTCACCCACCCCGAGCTCGTCGGCGACCTGCTTCATCACCTCGTCGGACGGCGTCATCCGCGGGTTGTCGGTGACGCCGAGCATCCGTTTGGCCTGGTCGTAGTAGGGCGCCAGCTCGGCGCGCCAGTCGGTGATGTCCTTCCAGGACGGGTCGTCGTAGAACTGCTCGAGCGGCTCGTAGAGGGTGTTGGCGTAGACCAGGGACCCTCCGCCGACGCCGGCGCCGGAGAGGATCAGGCAGTCCTTGAGCGCGTCGATCCGCTGGATGCCGTAGCAGCCGATCTCGGGGCGGAACAGGTAGCGCTTGGTGTCGAACGACGTCGCGGCGAAGTCCTGGTCGTCGAAGCGCGCACCCGCCTCGAGGACGCCGACGCGGTAGCCCTTCTCGGTCAGTCGCAGGGCGGTGACCGAGCCGCCGAACCCGGAGCCGACGACGAGGACGTCGAAGTCACGCTCGGGCGTGGCGTCCACAGCCCTGCTCATGCCCTACCCAGCTTCTTCAGCAGGCGGAGGTTGGTGGTCATCATCTTGGCGTAGGCATGGTCGGACATCCCGAACATCGGCGCGATGCGCATGCCGCGCTGGGTGGCCACCGACTGGGTCTCGGTGAAGCGCAGGACGCCTTCGGCGCCCTGGCGGCGGCCGAGCCCCGACTCGCGCATGCCACCCATCGGCGCCTCGATGCTGCCGAAGGTCGCGGCGAAGGCCTCGTTGATGTTGACCGTGCCGCACTTGATCTGCGCGGCGATGGCCCGGGCGCGACGCCCGTCCTTGCTGTAGATCGAGGCGTTGAGGCCGTACTCGCCGTCGTTGGCGCGGGCGATCGCGTCGCCCTCGTCGGTGAAGCGGTAGGCCGAGATCACCGGGCCGAACGTCTCGTGTCCGAAACAGGTCATGTCGGGCTTGACGCCCTCGAGGATCGTGGGCTCGAAGAAGTGGGGACCGAGGTCGGGCCGGGCCTTGCCGCCGGTGAGGACGCGAGCGCCCTTGGCGACGGCGTCGTCGACGTGGGCGGTGACCGTCTCGAGCTGGCGCCGGCTGATCAGCGGACCCATGTCGTTGCCCCAGTCGAGGGTCGAGCCCAGGGTCATCGCCTCGGTGCGGGCCACGAACCGCTCCAGGAAGCGGTCGTAGACCTGGTCGGCGACGAACAGCCGCTCCATCGAGACGCAGAGCTGGCCGGCGTTGGAGAAGGCGGCCCGG
The DNA here is from genome assembly GCA_963820015.1 of uncultured Actinomycetota bacterium. Classification (GTDB taxonomy): domain Bacteria; phylum Actinomycetota; class Actinomycetes; order Propionibacteriales; family Nocardioidaceae; genus Nocardioides. The sequence goes on from CAWFYO010000002.1 coordinate 33,375, forward strand.
ACCGCACCCTCGGCGGCCTTCTCGAGATCGGCGTCACGCAGCACCAGGATCGGGTTCTTGCCGCCGAGCTCGAGGGAGCAGCCGATCAGCCGGTCGGCGCAGTCCTTGGCGATGATCCGGCCGGTGGCGGTGGAGCCGGTGAAGCAGACGTAGTCGGCGCGCTTGACCAGCTCGGGTCCGATGTGGGGGCCCGGGCCGGAGACGACCTGCCAGATACCCGGCGGGAAGCCCGCCTCGTCGAGCAGCTGCGCGGCCAGCAGGGCCGACAGCATGGTCTGGGCGTCCGGCTTCACCACGACGGCGTTGCCGGCCAGGAGGGCCGGGAGCCCGTCGCACAGCGCCATCGTGAAGGGGTAGTTCCAGGGCGAGATGATGCCGACGACGCCCTTGGCGTGGCGGTGGAGGTCGACCCGGGTCAGGCCCGGGATGACGCCGCGGATGCGCCGGCTGTCGAGGTGCTGGTGCGCCGTGCGGGCGTGGTAGCGGGCGGTGAGCGCGATGTGGAGCGGCTCGTCGAAGGCGTGCTTGCGGGCCTTGCCGGACTCCCAGCAGATGAGGTCGATGATCTCGTCCTGCCGGTCGAGCACGAGGTCGTGCAGGCGCAGCAGCGCCGCCGCCCGGGTGTCGATCGAGGTGCGCGACCACTCCTCCTGGGCCTTGCGGGCCCGCCGGAAGGCCTCCTCGACGTCAACCTCGGTCGACTGCGGGACGTGGGCCAGGGGCTGGTCGTTGATCGGCGAGCGCACCTCCGCGGTGGCCCCCGAGGTCGCCACCAGGCGCCGGGTCAGCCGGTCGACGTAGGCCCGCTCGAGCGCGTAGGACGCCGTGGGGTCGTGCTCGGGGTCGGGAGGGCCCTCGACGAGGGGGCCGGAGGACGGGTTCCGCTCACTCATGTACCGAGAGTATGGGGCCGTCCATGGTCCGGCTACCCCTGAGTAACAATTCGGACACCGCGCCGTCGTCCGGCGGCCCTTCACAACCGCGGACGAGGCGAGTTGACTCCTCCCTGGCGCCCACCGGCGTCCGACCACCATGAGCTGGAGGAGCACACATGCGCAACCGGTTGAAACTGGCGACTGCGGCGGGGGTTCTCGCCCTCGTCGGCACCGCGCTCGGAACGGGAGCATCCGCCGCGTCCGGAGATCACGCCGCGCCACAGTCCCACCGGCACGGCCCGGCGCTCGACCACATCTTCGTGATCATGCTCGAGAACCATTCGCAGTCGAGCGTCATCGACGACCCGAACGCGCCGTACCTGACGTCGTTGGCGCACACGTACGGGATGGCCGACCAGTACTACGGCGTGACGCATCCCTCGATGCCCAACTACCTCGCGGCGATCGCCGGCGACAACTTCGGGATCCAGGACGACAGCGACCAGAACGTCGTGAATCTCGACCGGCCCAACCTGGCGCAGGAGCTCAGCTCGGCGGGCATCAGGTGGGGTGCCTACATGCAGGACCTGCCTGCGGACAAGCTGGCTCGCTTCGGCCCGACGGTCGACGGGACCGACGTGCCCCTGTACGCCAAGAAGCACAACCCGTTCGTGCTTTTCGACGGTATCAAGAACACCTCGCTCCTCGACAACGTCAAGGACTACAGCGCGCTCGGCAGCGACCTCAACAGCCGGAACGCCCCGCGGTTCGTATGGATCAGCCCCAACCAGTGCAACGACATGCACGGCGGCGTCTACGCGACCGTGCCGGATCACCCCGAGACGCCGTGCCCCTACGGCTCGACCAAGGACGACGCCAATGACGCCGCCCTCAAGGCCAAGGCCGACGCCTTCGTCCACCAGGCAGTCACCACGATCATGACCTCGCACGCGTGGACCAAGCACTCGGCGATCTTCATCGTCACCGACGAGAACGACTACACGGGCAACGCCGAGACCGGCGGCTGGGAGAACGCCGACGGCTGCTGCGACAGCCCCTACGTCGCGGCCGCCGACCCGCGGGTCAGCGCGACGTGGCCGGGTGGCACCTACGGCGGCGGCCTGATCCCCGCCATCGTGGTCAGCGCGAGCGGTCCTCGCGGCTACGTCGACCACACGGCGTACAACCACTACTCGCTGCTCACCACGATCCAGCAGAACTGGGGCCTGACCTACACCGGTCACGCCGGTGACACCGCAGGCGGCGTGGTCGGGATGTGGCGGCTGGTCAACGGCCACTGACCGCACGGGCCGGTGTGCGGTGGGCTGACCCACCGCGCACCGGCTCCGTCGTGCCTGCGCCTCAGACGATCTCAGGGGCGCTGACCCGGGCCTCGTCGGCCTCCTGGTCGGTCAGCTGCTCCTGGGACTGCCGCTCGGCCTCGACCCGGCGCAGGTAGTGGTCGACCTCGTCGTCCCTCCGCGCGCGGTCCCAGCCGAGCTCGGAGGCCATCAGGTCGGCGGTGGCGAGCACGGCGACCGTGCCGCGGTCGAAGGTCTCGATGGAGATCCGGGTACGCCGGGCCAGGACGTCGTCGAGGTGGCGGGCGCCCTCGTGGGTCACGGCGTACACGATCTCGGCGGCGAGGTAGTCCTCGGCGCCGGGCAGCGCCCGGCCGAGCTCGGGCCGCTGCGGCCACGAGATCGAGCACCTCGTCGACCAGGCCGCCGTAACGCCCCAGCAGGTGGTCGATGCGGCGCACCTCGAGGCTGTGGCGGCGGCTGAGCGCGACCCGCTGGTTGGTCCGCGCCAGGAAGCCCTCGGCCCCGAGCAGCGGCACCTGCTCGGTGTGGGAGGCGGGCACCTCGCGACGATCGCCGACGGCGAGGTCGACCGCGTCACGCGCCATCACGCGGTACGTCGTGAGCTTGCCGCCCGCGACCAGCACGATGCCCGGCGCGGGGCTGACCACGGTGTGCTCGCGCGAGACCTTCGTCGTCGGGCCGGAGCGTCCGGCCGCCTCGCGCTCCCCCGCGGAGCCGACGCCGCGTCCGGGCTTGCCCGCCAGCAGCGGCCGCAGCCCGGCATAGACCCCCTCGACGTCGTCGTGGTCGAGCGGGTCGGCGAGCAGCTTGTTGACGTGCTCGAGCAGGTAGTCGATGTCGGCCCGCGAGGCCGCGGGATGGGCGAGGTCGAGGTCCCACGCGGTGTCGGTGGTGCCGATGATCCAGTGGCGACCCCAGGGGATGACGAAGAGCACGGACTTCTCCGTGCGGGTGACCAGGCCGTACTCGGAGCGGATCCGGTCGCGCGGCACGACCAGGTGGATGCCCTTGCTGGCCTCGACGTCGAGCGCCGGCCGGCCGCCGAGCGCCTGCTGGATCTCGTCGGTCCAGACCCCGGCGGCGGTGACCACCACGCGGGCCCGGATCTCGAGGTCGGTGCCGGACTCGAGGTCGGTCGCGGTCACACCGACGACGGAGCCGTCGTCGCCGCGGAGGAACCCGCCGACCCGGGTGCGGGTGGCGACCAGGGCGCCGTAGCGGGCGGCGGTGCGAGCCAGCGTCAACACCAGCCGGGCGTCGTCGACCTCGCAGTCGTAGTAGCGGATCGCGCCGGTGAGCACGTCGGGGCGCAGGTCGGGAGCCACTCGGGCGATCTGCCGGCGGAACAGGTGACGGTGGCGGGGCACGCCCATGTCGTAGCGGCCGAGCGCCGCCAGCGCGTCGTAGAGGGCGAGGCCGGCACCGACGTAGGGCCGCTCCCACGTGTGGTGGAGCGGGTAGAGGAGCGGGACCGGCCGCACCAGGTGGGGTGCGAGCCGGGTCAGCAGCAGCCCGCGCTCCTCCAGCGCCTCACGGACCAGCCCGAAGTCGAACATCTCGAGGTAGCGGAGCCCGCCGTGCACGAGCTTGCTGGAGCGGGACGAGGTACCGCTGGCGAGGTCACGCTGCTCCACCAGACCGACGGTGAGGCCGCGGGTGACCGCGTCGAGGGCCGCGCCGGCGCCGACCACCCCTCCGCCGACGACGAGGACGTCGAGCGGCTCGGCCTCGCGGGTCGCGGCGAGGGCGGTGAGGGCGTCCTCCCGGCTCTCTGGACTCAGCGCGCTGGACGGGATCACCCGGTGATCCTCTCAGGGGAACCGACGCGGAGAATACGCGCGTGCGGCATGTCACCCGACTCGGGCTCACCGGCCTGGCCACGACCTGCGCGCTCGTCCTGGTCGTGCTCACGCCGCCGCACGAGGGGCGCGGCCGCGTCGCCGGCCCGGCGCCCGGCCCGAGCGCGCCTGTCGACCCCGCCAGCCCCGCCCCGGAGCCCGACCCGAAGCCCGACCCTCCGCCTCCGCGCTCGGTCACCGTCGTGATGAGCGGTGACCTGCTGTGGCACGACACCGTCTGGCAGAGCGCCCACGCCGAGGCCGTCGCGCGTCACGAGCAGCAGCGCTACGACTTCGACCCGATGTTCGCGGCGATGCGCCCGGTCATCGAGCACGCGGACATCGCGATCTGCCACGAGGAGGTGCCGTTCGCCGCCGACGACGGCCATCTGTCGAGCTATCCGGTCTTCGCCGCGCCGCCGGCGATCGCCCGTTGGATCGCCTCGATGGGCTGGGACGCGTGCACCACCGACTCCAACCACAGCATCGACCAGGGGTACGACGGGCTGGTCCGGACCGCGGACCTGCTCGAGCAGGCCGGGGTGCGCCACGTCGGCACCTTCCGCACCCGGGCCGAGCGCCTGCACCCGGTGATCCTCACCACGAAGCAGGGCGTGCGGGTCGGCATCGTCGGCGGCACCTACTCGCTCAACGGCCTGACCCTGCCTCGCAGCCGGCGCTGGGCGGTGTCGATGTGGGAGGCCGACAACCTGATCGCCCAGGCCCGGGCGGCCAAGCGGGCGGGCGCCGACATCGTCCTGGTGCAGTACCACGGCGGCGACGAGTACTCCCCCCTCCCCAACGCCGACCAGGTCGCCCTGGCCCGCCGGCTCACCGCCTCGCCGTTCGTCGACCTGGTCTTCGCCGAGCACGCCCACGTGGTGCAGCCGATCACCAAGGTCAACGGGAAGTGGGTCGTCTACGGCATGGGCAACATGGTCGCCCAGAGCGACACCGCCCACCCGCGGGCCTACGAGGGGATCACGGTGCGGTTCCGCTTCGCGGAGCGCGCCGGCCGCTTCGCGGTGACCAGCGCGGCGTACCTCGCGACGGTGTGGAACCACGTGAGCGGCGGCGCCCCGATCCGGATCCAGCGCGTCGAACGGGCGCTCGCGCACGGTGCGATCGACCGGGGCCGCCTGCTGGAGGCGCGCCGGCTGACGGCGCAGGCGGTGGCCGGGATCACGCCGGGGCGCGACACGGTGCCCGGACTTCACCGACGCTGAGGCCCTCTTGCCTGTTTGATGGTGTCCGTGGACGAGGAGGTCGTCGCGCTCTACGGCGACGGGGGACTTCCAGCCGGAACGGCCCCCCGCTCGGTGATGCGCGCCCAGAACCTCCGCCACGCAGCGACCGGCGTCATCGTCCGGGACCCGTGGGGGCGCATCTACGTCCACCGGCGCACCCACACCAAGGACGTCTACCCGTCGCGCTGGGACTTCTCCGCTGGCGGAGTGCTCCTCGCCGGTGAGGACCCGGTCGAGGGCGCGCGGCGCGAGCTGGCCGAGGAGCTCGGCGTCACCAGCGACCTGGTGCCGCTGGGTGAGGGCGACTACGCCGACGAGCACACGTCGTACCACGCGTTCCTCTTCGTCACGACCTGGGACGGACCGATCACCCCCCAACCCGAGGAGGTCGCGTACGGCGCATGGCTCAGCGTCGAGCACCTGCTGGACCGGCTCGCGGACCCCGAGATCGAGTTCATGCCCGACACCGTGGCGCTGCTCGGGAGCTGGCTGCGCGACCGGGGGCTGGACCAGGTGCAGCCAGAGCAGGGCTGGGACTCGACGGCGACCGTGGCCGAGGGCTGCTGGCTCGACCGGCGGCCGCGCTACTCCGACTACGAGATGCAGCTGCGCACCGAGACCCGGCTGATGCCGCGGCTGGCGCCGCTGCTGCCGCTCCCGGTGCCGGTGCCGATCGTGCTCGACGAGCATCCCCTGCGGGTACGGCACCTGATGATCCCCGGCTCCCCCGCTCCCGCGGAGGGGCTCGACGCCGAGCAGGGGCGCCGGCTCGGGGAGTTCCTGCGCTGCCTGCACGACATGCCGGTCAACATCTACGTCGAGGCCGGCCTGCCCGACGCGGTGGCGGCGCGGGCCGAGCTGCTGGCCACCCTGGAGCGGTTCCTGCACCGGGTGCAGCCGCTGCTGCCCGAGGACCTGCGCGCCAAGGGGTCAGAGCTGCTCCGCTACGTCGCGTTGCGCACGCCGACCACGCTCGTCCACGGCGACCTCGGACCGGGCCACGTGCTGTGCGAGGACGGCCGGATCAGCGGGATCATCGACTGGTCGGACGCGCGGGAGTCCGACCCGGCCATCGACCTCGCGTGGGCGCTCTACGGCACCCCCGAGCCGTTCTCCGAGGCCGTCGCGACGTCGTACGGCGTGACCGACGACGAGCTGGTCCGCGCCCTGGCGTGGTATCGCCTCGGGCCGTGGTACGAGGTGCTCTGGGGCCTGGGCCCCGGCGGGCAGGAGTTCATCGACTCGGGGCTCGCCGGCGTGGTGGCGCGGCTCGCCTGAGCGCGTCGCTCCGGCTCAGCGCGGGACGACCAGGCGCGACTCGTAGGCGAACACGACCGCTTGGGTGCGGTCGCGCAGGCCGAGCTTGGCGAGCACGCGGGCGACGTGGGTCTTGACCGTGGCCACGGACAGGAACAGGTCGCTGGCGATCTCGGCGTTGCTGGCGCCGGTGGCCATCGCGCGGAGCACGGTCAGCTCGCGCGCGGTCAGCCGGGTCAGCTCATCGGGCAGCGCCCGCGGTGGCGGCGCCGGTCGGTGACGCTCCCCGGGCTCGAAGCGGAACGGCGCGCTCCCGGCCGTCCAGTGGTCGCGGTAGGACGCGGCGACAGTGGTCATGTTGATCCCCCCAGGTCTCACTACCCCCAAGAGGATGAAACTCCTGGTCACGGACATTTGGCCAGCGAAATTCGTCACCAGATGTCGTCAGGAGACGACGACCTCGATCCGCTGGAACTCCTTGAGCTCGGTGTAACCCGTCGTCGCCATCGCTCGACGCAGCGCCCCGACGAGGTTCATGGTGCCGTCGGCGACCCGCGACGGGCCGAACAGGATCTCCTCCAGGGTGCCGACCGTTCCGATCCCGACCCGCTCACCTCGCGGGAGCTCGGCGTGGTGGGCCTCGGCGCCCCAGTGGTAGCCCTGCCCGGGCACGTCGCTGGCCCGCGCGAACGGCGAGCCGATCATCACCGCGTCCGCGCCGCAGGCGATGGCCTTGGCGATGTCGCCGCTGCGGCCGATGGAGCCGTCGGCGATGACGTGGACGTAGCGGCCACCGGACTCGTCCATGTAGTCGCGGCGGGCGCCTGCGACATCGGCCACGGCACTCGCCATCGGTACGGCGACCCCGAGCACGGTGCGCGTGGTGTGGGCGGCACCGCCGCCGAACCCGACCAGGACGCCGGCCGCGCCGGTGCGCATCAGGTGGAGCGCCGCCTGGTAGGTCGCGCAGCCGCCGACGATCACCGGCACGTCGAGCTCGTAGATGAACTCCTTGAGGTTGAGCGGCTCGGCCTGGGCGCTGACGTGCTCGGCGCTGACGGTGGTGCCCCGGATCACGAACATGTCGACCCCGGCGTCGACGACCGCCTTGGCGAACTCCTTGGTGCGCTGCGGGCTCAGCGAGCCGGCCACGGTCACCCCGGCCTCCCGCATCTGGCGCAGCCGCGCGGTGATCAGCTCGGCCTGGACCGGCGCGGCGTACATCTCCTGCATGCGGCGTACGGCGCCGGCGGGGTCGAGGGTCGCGATCTCGGCGTAGAGGTCGGACGGGTCGTCGTAGCGCGTCCAGAGCCCCTCGAGGTTGAGGACCCCGAGACCGCCGTGGCGCCCGAGGGCGATGGCGCTGTCGGGCGACATCACCGAGTCCATCGGTGCGGCGACGATCGGCAGCTCGAAGCGGTAGGCGTCGATCTGCCAGGCGACGCTGACCTCCTCGGGGTCGCGGGTCCGCCGGCTCGGGACGATCGCGATGTCGTCGAAGGAGTAGGCCCGTCGCCCGCGCTTGGCGCGCCCGATCTCGATCTCGCTCACGCTGCGCAGCCTAGCGAGACCTTTTACCGTCCAGTTCCGGCGTTCTCCAGCGCGCTCCTGGGGCCCGTGACACCTTGGTGGAGCCACATGCGAACGGAGCCACCATGACCTTCCCCCGAGGAGGGCGGCGCCCTCGCCGGGTCTTCGGGGGGACTCTCGTGGTCGCCGTCACGGCGATGGGACTGATAGGCCTGGCACCGGCGTCGCACGCCGATGACGACTACCCTTACCGCGGGCTCGGCCAGTGCCCGCTGGTGCCCCTGAAGCCGCACCACCACGCCCAGGACCCGACCGGCCCGGGCCACCGCCCCGGCAAGCCGGGCAGGCCGCACCAGCCCGGCAAACCTGGCGGCCGGCACCAGCCCGGGCACGCAGGGCCGGCCAAGCCCGACACCCCGCCGCCGCGGGAGTGCGCCAAGCACATCTGGTACTACCAGGGCACCTACGGCGACCCGTGGGGCTTCGCGCTGCGCAACTGCACGAGCTTCGTCGCGTGGCGGTTGCGGGAGGCCAACGGCATGGCGGACTTCAGCAACCACATGGACGGCGGCTCCTACGGCAACGCCGAGAACTGGGACGACAACGCCAAGGCCCTCGGCTACCTCGTCGACGACGTGCCTGCGGTCGGCGCCGTCGCGCAGACCGATGGCGGCCGGGTCGGGCACGTGGCCTGGGTCGAGGCGGTGGGCGACGGGACGGTCACCGTCGAGGAGTACAACTACGCCGTGGCCGGTGGGTACGACGTGCGGACGGTGCCGACGTCCGACTTCCGCTACCTGCACCTCGCCGACCTCGCACCCGCGCCGTCGCTCGGGGCGACCCGCGCCGCGACGTCCACGCTCGACGCCCAGGGCCGCACCTGGTGGGCCCGCAGCACCTCGGCGGGCAGCCTCTTCGTCGGCGGTCCGGTCCGTCACGCGATCCGGATCGGTCCGGTCGGTTCGTGGACGCCGGACACCACCCCGGCCCTGACCACCGACGCCAGGGGCCGGACCTGGCTCGCGGCCGTCAGCCGGACCGGCGTCCTGCTCACCGCCCGCACCTCGCCCGACCGCGGCTGGACGCGACCGCGCAGCCTCGGTGGTGGCTGGTCGACGACCGCGTCTCCGAGCCTCGCCGTCGACGGCGGCGGCCGCCTGCACCTGATCGCGGTCACGGCCACCGGCACGCTCGCCGAGCGGCAGACCACCGGCCTGCGCTGGCACCGCGGCGCGCGGATGGGGCAGCCGGGCTCGTGGGCCACCCACACCTCCCCTGCCCTCGTCACCGCTGCTGACGGTCGGCTCTGGCTCGCGGCGGTCTCCAGCCAGGGGACGCTGGAGACCCGGCACCAGCGCCGTCACGGCCGATGGGGCCGCTTCGACGGGCTCGGCCAGGGGTGGTCGGTCTCGTCGACACCTGCCCTGGCGGGCACCGACGACGGGCGGGTCTGGCTGACCGCCGTCACGGCCCGTGGAGGGCTCACCCTGCGGAGCACGACCGGGGACGGCCGCTGGCGCGGCGAGTCGCCGGGCAGCGGCCTCTGGTCGCCGTACTCCTCGCCGGCGCTCAGCGTCGACTCGACCGGCCGGATGTGGCTGGCCGCGGAGCACCTCGACGGCCAGGTGGTGGTCCGCGCCACCCGTCCGCACACGTCGCAGTGGCGACCGGAGCACGCGCTCGGGCGGGCGGCCAAGACCGCGAGCACCGCGATCACACCGCTCGCGGTGGGTGGCGTGCGCGTCGGTGCCGTGTCGACCGGCGGGCAGCCGCGGTGGTGGACGGTCGGGCTCCCGAGCACGTCGATGGCGGGCGTGGCCGGCGCGCGCGGCGGCGGTTTCTCCCCCAGCCTGCTGCTGCGGATGCCCTGACCGCTACCGACCGTGCGGCACCACGTCGTCGCCCACGCGAAGGACTCCCGGCGTGACGACGTCGAGGTAGATGCCGAGGTTCCGCTCACGGGTGCGGGTCAGCGCCTTGAGCCACCGGCCCTCCTCGCGGGGGAGCCCCTGCTGGGCGATGTCGATCATCCGGCAGCGCTCGGTGGGACCCGCCGTCCGCAGCATGACGCCGCCGACCTCCACCTCGCCCGTCCAGGACTCCTCGACGAAGGGCTCGGTGGTGCTCACCAGCAGGTTGGGGCGGAGCCGGCGGGGGTCGGCGTCGACCCCGAGGTGCTCACGGCACCAGTCGAGCGACGCGGTGCCGACGAGGGACAGCGCGGTGTCGTCGAAGTGGGGCGTCTCCGCCTCGGGCAGCACCCGGACCGGGTCGCCCATCGCGTCGCCCATCGCGTCGCCCATCGCGTCGCTCAGCGCGGCGTCCAGGGCCGGGTCGCCGGCCGGCCACGCCCCGCCTCGACCGGTCACCTCGACGCCCTGGTCCGTCGTACGGGAGCCGAAGTCGAAGACCGCGTCGCGGCGCCGGAAACGGCGCGAGGTCTTGCCGGAGGACAGCTTCCCCTCGCCGTCGACCACGGCGTACCACCGGTCGCCGACCAGGCCGCGGGCGTCGACCTCCACCTGCGTCAGCGACTCCCCCGCCATCGACTTGACCGGGTAGCGCCGGATCTCCACGACGGTCACCGCGCTCGACATGCACCGACCCTAGCCGGGCTGCCGGATCACCCCGTGTGCCCCACACTGGTGGCGTGATCCCCCGCGACCTCGCCCTCGCCCTCCGGGACGCAGGGCTGACCTGGAGCCCGGTGAAGGGCGACCGGTTCGCGGTGCTCGACCACGACCTCGACGACGAGGTGTTCGTGCTCAGCGACATGGTGATCGAGCGGCTGCAGCCGCCGAACGGCCAGCCGATCTTCGCCTTCAACGGCACCACGGAGTGGGCGCTGGACAGCCTCGAGGCCGGCGACGCCCTGTGGCTGCCGCACGAGGACCAGCTGCGCGAGGCGCTCGGGCGAGGCGTTCATGGAGCTGGCGTACCTGGCCGGCGAGACGCCCGGGTACGCCGTGTCGATGCTGCTCGGCGACGAGGAGCGCAGGTTCGTCGACGTGGAGCCCGAGGGGGCCTACGCCCGGGCGGTGCTGGCGCTGCTGGGGTCGAGCGGTCGCTAGCGGCCGGTGTAGTTGGGCGCCTCGACCGTCATCTGGACGTCGTGAGGGTGGCTCTCGGCGAGCGAGGCCTGGGTGATCCGGACGAAGCGGCCCTTGTCCTGGAGCTCGGCGACGGTGCGGGCGCCGACGTAGAACATCGACTGGTTGAGGCCGCCCAGCAGCTGGTGGGCGACGGCGGAAAGCGGGCCGCGGAAGGCGACCTGGCCCTCGATGCCCTCGGGGACGATCTTGTCGTCGGAGGTGACCTCGGCCTGGAAGTAGCGGTCCTTGGAGTAGGACTTCTTGCCGCGGCTGCTCATCGCGCCGAGCGAGCCCATCCCGCGGTAGGTCTTGAACTGCTTGCCGTTGACGAAGACCAGGTCGCCGGGCGACTCCTCGCAGCCGGCGAGCAGCGAGCCGACCATCACCGAGTCGGCACCGGCCACGATCGCCTTGGCGATCTCGCCGGAGTGCTTGAGACCGCCGTCGGCGATCACCGGGACGCCGGCCGGCTTGGCCGCGAGGGCGACCTCGTGGACGGCGGTCACCTGGGGCACGCCGACCCCGGTGACGACGCGTGTGGTGCAGATCGAGCCGGGTCCGACGCCGACCTTGACCGCGTCGGCACCGGCGTCGATGAACGCCTGGGCGCCCTCGCGGGTGGCGACGTTGCCGCCGATGACCTGAACGTGGCGGGTGGCGGGGTCGGACTTCAGCCGCTCGACCATCTCCAGCAGCATCCGGACGTAGCCGTGGGCGGTGTCGGCGACGAGGACGTCGACACCGGCGTCGACCAGCGTGGTGGCGCGCTGCCAGGCGTCGCCGAAGTAGCCGATCGCGGCGCCGACCAGCAGGCGGCCGTGGGCGTCGTAGGACGCATCGGGGAACTGCTCGCCCTTGACGAAGTCCTTGACCGTGATCAGCCCGCCGAGTCGTCCCTGGTCGTCGATGAGAGGCAGGCGCTCGCGCTTGTGCTGGCGCAGGAGGGCGGTGGCCTCCTCGCGGGTGATGCCGAGCCGGCCGGTGACCAGCGGCATCGGGGTCATCACCTCGTCGACCTTGGTGGTCGCCCACTCCGCGACCGGGGTGAAGCGCAGGTCGCGGTTGGTGATGATGCCGAGCAGCCGGTCGTCGGTGTCGACGACCGGGAGCCCGGAAACCCGGTATTCGCCACAGATGCGGTCGAGGTCCTCGAGCGTCGCGTCGGGTCCGATGGTGACGGGGTTGGAGATGATCCCGGTCTGGGTGCGCTTGACCAGGTCGACCTGGTAGGCCTGCTCGTCGATGGCGAGGTTGCGGTGCAGGATGCCGATGCCGCCCTCGCGGGCCATCGCGATCGCCATCCGGCTCTCGGTCACGGTGTCCATCGCGGCGCTGACCAGGGGCGCCTTGAGGTCGATCTCGCGGGTCAGCCGGGTGGTGGTGTCGATGTCGCTGGGGGCGAGGTCGCTGTAGCCCGGAAGCAGCAGCACGTCGTCGTAGGTCAGCCCCATCGGGGCGAACTTCTCGGGCAGGGCCGGCTGCTCTGGCAAGGACTCTCGCTCCACTCCCACATGCTACCGGCCGACGATGCCGTTCCCCGCTGACCTGGCAGTGCCGTCACGCTGAAATGCGCTGACCCGGCGTTTCCGTCATGACGGGAACGCCGGGTCAGCGGGGTGAGGCGTGACGCGAGTGCCAGGTCAGTGGCCGTGCCCGTGGCCGTGGCCGGCGGCGGGCTGGGCGTCTTCCTCCTCGGGCTTCTCCACGATGAGGGTCTCGGTCGTCAGCAGCATGGCTGCGATCGAGGTGGCGTTGACCAGCGCGGAGCGGGTGACCTTGACCGGGTCGATGACGCCCTGGGCGACCAGGTCGCCGTACTCGTGGGTGGCGGCGTTGTAGCCGACGCCCGGACCGGCCTCGCGGACCTTGCTGACGATGACGTAGCCGTTCTCGCCGCCGTTCTCGGCGATCCAGCGCAGCGGCTCGTCGACCGCACGGCGCACGATGCGTACGCCGGCAGCCTCGTCACCGGTGAGGCCGAGGTCGCCGTCGAGCACGGAGACCGCGTGGATGAGCGCGGAGCCACCGCCGGGGACGATGCCCTCCTCGATCGCGGCGCGCGTCGCGGAGACGGCGTCCTCGATGCGGTGCTTCTTCTCCTTCAGCTCCACCTCGGTGGCGGCGCCGACCTTGATGACGCACACGCCGCCGGCCAGCTTGGCGAGGCGCTCCTGGAGCTTCTCGCGGTCCCAGTCGGAGTCGGTGTTCTCGATCTCGGCCTTGATCTGGTTGACCCGGCCCTCGACCTCGGCGTGGTCACCGCCGCCGTCGACGATCGTGGTGTTGTCCTTGGTCACGACCACGCGGCGGGCGGAGCCGAGCACCTCGAGCCCGACCTGGTCGAGCTTGAGGCCGACCTCGGGGGCGATGACCTGACCGCCGGTCAGGGTCGCGATGTCCTGCATCATCGCCTTGCGGCGGTCGCCGAACGCGGGCGACTTGACCGCGACGGCGTTGAAGGTGCCGCGGATCTTGTTGACCACCAGGGTCGACAGCGCCTCGCCGTCGACGTCCTCGGCCAGGATGAACAGCGGCTTGCCCGCGGCGATGACCTTCTCCAACAGCGGCAGCAGGTCGGAGATCGCCGAGATCTTGCCCTGGTGCAGGAGGATGTAGGGGTCGTCGAGGACGGACTCCATGCGCTCGGGGTCGGTGACGAAGTACGCCGAGATGTAGCCCTTGTCGAACTGCATGCCCTCGGTGAACTCGAGCTCGGTGCCCATGGTGTTGGACTCCTCGACCGTGATCACGCCGTCCTTGCCGACCTTGTCGAAGGACTCGGCGAGCAGCTCACCGATCAGGGCGTCGCGGCTGGAGATCGTGGCGACCGAGGCCATGTCCTCCTTGGACTCCACCTCGCGGGCCGCCTCGCGCAGCGCGTCGCCGACGGCCTCGGCCGCGGCGTCCATGCCCCGCTTGAGCCCCATCGGGTTGATGCCGGCGGCGACCGCCTTGAGGCCCTCGTGGACCATCGCCTGGGCCAGGACCGTCGCGGTGGTGGTGCCGTCACCCGCGATGTCGTTGGTCTTGGTGGCGACCTCCTTGGTCAGCTGCGCACCGAGGTTCTCGAACGGGTCGTCGAGCTCGATCTCGCGGGCGACCGTGACGCCGTCGTTGGTGATCGTGGGTGCGCCCCACTTCTTGTCGAGGACGACGTAGCGGCCCTTGGGGCCGAGGGTCACCTTGACCGTGTCGGCCAGGGCGTCCACACCGCGCTCGAGGGAGCGGCGGGCGCTCTCGTCGAACTCCAGGATCTTGGGCATGAGTGTGCTCCTTGTCAGCGGATCGAGGGATTTCGAGGAGAGGGAGGCACCCCGTCGCTTGCGCGTCGGCGTGCCTCCCTCTCCTCAATCTCCTCGCTGCTCAGAGCCCGGCTTCGCATGCTCAGCCGACCTCTGGCTCGGAAAATCAGGAAACGACGGCGAGGACGTCGCGGGCGGAGAGGATCAAGAGCTCGTCCCCGCCGTACTTCACCTCGGTGCCGCCGTACTTGCTGTAGATGACCTTGTCGCCCACAGAGATGTCCATGGGGATGCGCTCGTCACCGTCCTCGTTGAAACGACCCGGGCCCACCGCCATGACCTCGCCCTCCTGGGGCTTCTCCTTGGCGGTGTCGGGGATGACCAGGCCGGAGGCCGTGGTCTGCTCGGCCTCGAGGGGCCTGACCACGATCCGGTCCTCGAGGGGCTTGATGTTGACCGACACGATGTCGACCTCCACTTTCCACTGATCCGATCGGACTCGGGAGCAGCGGCTCCCGGACGTTGGCAGCCTGCGTGACGTACGCCGTCGCGGGGGTCGCACGTCGGTGCAGGCATTGGCACCCTCGGGGTGAGAGTGCCAATGCCGAAACTAGCACTCACCACCAGCGAGTGCCAACGCAGGTCCCGAACTCCGGCGTAGCGTGCCTCCATGCCTCCCTCACCGTCCGTGCTCTCAGCCCTCACCGACGCCCTCGCCGACGGCACCGTGGAGGTCGTCGACCTCACCGCCCGGCTCAGCGCCGAGACCCCGGTCATCCAGCTCCCGCCGGAGTTCGGCCAGACCGCGCGCTTCCAGCTCGACGAGATCAGCCGGTACGACGAGCGCGGGCCCGGGTGGTACTGGAACAACTTCAGCAGCGGCGAGCACACCGGCACCCACTTCGACGCGCCCAACCACTGGGTCACCGGACAGGGCGGCTCGGATGTCGCAGACGTGCCGGTCGACCGGCTGATCCGGCCGGTGGTCGTGCTCGACTTCAGTGCGGAGTGCGCGGCCGACCCCGACTTCCTGCTCGAGATCGACCACATCCGGGCCTGGGAGGCCGAGCACGGCGCACTGCCCGACGGCGGCTGGATGATCTACCGGACCGGCTGGGACGCCCGCTCGCAGAGCCAGGCCGACTTCATCAACGCCGACGAGATCGGGCCGCACACGCCCGGCATGAGCGCCGAGTGCGCTCGATGGGTGGCCGAGGAGTCACCCGTGGTCGGGGTGGGCGTCGAGACGGTCGGCACCGATGCCGGCGCCGCGCACTCCTTCGACCCGGCGTTCCCCTGCCACTCCTACCTGATGGGCAGCGGCAAGTACGGCCTCACCCAGCTGCAGAACGTCGCGCGCCTGCCCGCGACCGGGGCGGTGCTGATCGTGGGGCCCCTCCCGATCGTCACCGGCTCCGGAGCGCCCGCGCGAGCCGTCGCGCTGGTCGAGCGCTGACCGTGCCCACGGTCGCGGACGTCGTCGGCCGGGCGCTGGTCGAGGCCGGCGTCGACCACGTCTTCGGCGTCGTCGGGTCCGGCAACTTCCACGTCACCAACGCGATGGTCGCCACGGGCGCGCGGTTCGTCGCGGCCCGGCACGAAGGCGGCGCGGCCACGATGGCCGACGCGTACGCGCGCACGACCAACCGGCCCGCCGCCGTCACGGTCCACCAGGGCTGCGGGCTGACCAACGCGATGACCGGCCTCGCCGAGGCCGCCAAGAGCCGGACCCCGGTCGTCGTGGTCGCCGCCGAGACCACCGAGCCGCGGTCCAACTTCTACGTCGACCAGCCGGCGCTGGCGACGGCCGTGGGTGCGTTGTCGATGAGGATCGAGGACCCGGCGGACGCACTCGTGGCGGCCCGCACCGCCGTACGTCGAGCGGTCGCCCGGCGGCGCACCGTCGTGCTCAACCTGCCGCTCGCGGTCCAGGCCATGGAGGCCGTGCCCCCGTCGGCGGACCCGCTCGAGCTCTGGGCAGCAGCCCAGCTCTCCGCTCGAGACCTCGACCGGCTGGCCGACGCCGTACGACTGGCCCAGCGCCCGGTGTTCGTCGCCGGCCGTGGCTCTCGCCAGGCCGGCCCTGCCGTGGCCGCTGCTGCCGACGCCGCCGGTGCCCTGCTGGCCGAGTCGGCGGTGGCCAAGGGCCTGTTCGCCAGCCACCCCTGGTCGCTGGGGGTGTCCGGCGGCTTCGCCTCGCCCGGCGCGGCCGAGCTGATCTCGGCCGCCGACCTGATCGTGGGCTGGGGCTGCTCCCTCAACATGTGGACGATGCGCCACGGCGCCCTGATCGCCCCGGGCGCGACGGTCGTCCAGGTCGACGACACCCCGGAGGCGCTCGGCGCCCAGCGGGAGCTGACGTTCGGCGTCCTCGGCGACGTCGAGGAGACGGCGGCCGGGCTCGCCTCGCAGCTCGGGCCCGACCGGCCGACCGGCTACCGCACCGACGCCGTACGACGTCGCCTCGACGTCGGCATCGGCTGGGCCGGCGTCGCCTACGACGACCTCTCCGGAGAGGGGCGGATCGACCCCCGCACGCTGGCCCGCGACCTCGACACGATCCTGCCCCCCGACCGAGTGGTGGCCGTCGACTCGGGCAACTTCATGGGCTACCCCGCCGCCTACCTCGACGTCGCCGACCACCGCTCCTTCTGCTTCACCCAGGCCTTCCAGTCGATCGGGCTGGGCCTGGCGACCGCGATCGGAGCCGCGGTCGCGAGCCCGGGGCGGCTGACGGTGGCCGCCCTCGGCGACGGCGGCGCGCTGATGTCGGCGATGGAGCTGGAGACGGTCGTCCGGCTCGGGCTCGACCTGCTCGTGGTCGTCTGGAACGACCATGCCTACGGCGCCGAGGTGCACCACTTCGGGCCTCACGACGCGCCTCTGGACACGGTGGTCTTCCCCGACACCGACATCGCGGCGATCGGGCGCGGCTTCGGCTTCGAGGCGGTCACCGTGACCGAGCCGGCCGACCTCGACGCCGTACGACGCTGGGTCGCCGGACCGCGCGCCCGCCCGATGCTGGTCGACGCGAAGGTGGTCGGCACCGAGCCGTCGTGGTGGCTCGAGGAGGCCTTCCGCGGGCACTGACAAGATGGCGCGGTGGACCTCGAGACGTTCCGGTGGCTGCTGACCGACGAGGGTCAGGCGCTGCTCGAAACCGCCTCGACCGCGGAGGGCACCGCCCTGCAGGTGCAGAGGCGCCTGCGTGGGGTTGCGCCTGGGTCGGTCGACGAGAGGGCGGCGCGGGTGGCCGCCGCGCTCGGCCAGGTCGAGCTGCGCCGGCACGCGGCCGTCAAGCTCGGCGACGACGCCGCCCACATGTACTTCACCCGCGAGGCTCTCGAGCAGGCCACCCGGGCCCGCGTCGCCGCCCACCGGGCCGCCCGGGTCGCGGTCGCCGGGCTGAGCGTGATCGACCTGACCTGCGGCATCGGTGGCGACCTGGTCGCCTTCGCCCGGGCGCGCCTGACCACCGCGGGCGTCGACCTCGACCCGATGCGCGTCGAGATGGCGCGGGCCAACCTCGACGCACTGGGGCTCGGCGGCGCCGTGAGCGTCGCCGACGCGACGACGCTCGACGTCACGCCCTTCGCCACGTCGTACGCCGACCCGGCGCGGCGCACCGGGCGCGGCCGGAGCTTCCACGTGGACGACTGGACGCCTCCCTGGACCTTCGTCGAGACCCTGTTGCGCGGTCGGGCGGCGGTCAAGGTCGCGCCCGGCATCCCCCACGGCCTGGTGCCCGACGGCGTGGAGGCCGAGTGGGTCAGCGAGGCCGGCGACGTGAAGGAGGCGGTGCTGTGGGCGCCCTCCCTCGCGATGTCGGCGCGACGGGCCACCGTGATCGGGCGCGGCGGCCTGGCGACCCTGACCGAGGAGAACGACCCCGGGGCCGGGACCGGCCCGGTGGGCGGCTTCCTCTACGAGCCCGACGGAGCGGTGATCCGGGCCGGGCTGGTGACCGCGGTGGCGGCCGGCGTCGAGGGCCACCTGCTCGACCCGAAGATCGCCTACGTCACCGGCGACGCGCCCTTCCGCACGCCCTTCGCCACGTCGTACCGCGTGGTCGAGGAGCTCCCCTACCGCGAGAAGCCGCTCAAGGCGGCCCTGCGCGCCCGCGGGGTCGGGCCGCTCACGATCAAGAAGCGTGGCGTGGACGTGGTCCCCGAGGACCTGCGCCGTCGGCTCTCCCTGCACGGTGAGATGGCCGCGACGATCGTGCTGACCCGGGTGGCGGGCGAGGGCACCGCGCTCCTGGTGGAGCCTTTGTGACCGCTTCCGCGGAGGAGGCCGCGGCGACCGCGAGCAACCGGGCCCGCTGGGTCGCGTTGGTCGTCTGTTCCAGCGCGATGTTCATGACGCTGCTCGACGTCAGCGTCACCAACGTCGCGCTGCCGTCGATCTCCGCCTCGACCGGCGCCGGCCCGTCGCAGCTCCAGTGGATCGTCTCGGGCTACACCCTCGCCTTCGGGCTGGTGCCGGTGCTCGGCGGCAAGCTCGGCGACGACCACGGGCGCCGGACCATGTTCCAGGTCGGCGTGGCCGGGTTCGCGGCCACCTCGCTGCTGTCGGGCCTGGCCCCGACCGCCACGATCCTGATCGGCGCGCGGGTGCTGCAGGGACTCTTCGGCGGCCTGATCAACCCCCAGGTGTCCGGCCTGGTGCAGCAGATGTTCACGGGGGCCGACCGGGGCCGCGCCTTCGGCCTGCTCGGCACGACGGTCGGGCTCGGCACCGCGATCGGTCCGGTCGTCGGCGGGCTGCTGATCGCGCTCGGCGGACCCGGCTTCGGGTGGCGGCTGGTGTTCTTCATCAACATCCCGATCGGGATCGTGGTGATTCTCCTGGCCCGGCGGCTGCTGCCCGCCCCGACCGAGAGCATCCAGCACCAGCTCGACCTCGTCGGGGCCGCCCTGCTCGGAGGTGCGACGTTCTGCGTGCTCTTCGCCTGCGTGGAGTACGACGCGCTCCAGGACGCGCGGCTGGCCTGGCTGGGCGCGCCAGCGCTCGCCCTCGGCGGCATCTTCTACCGGCGGGAGCGCCGGATGACCGACGAGTCCCGCGAGCCGCTGGTCGACTTCCGCCTGTTCCGGCGCCCCTCGTACGTCGCGGGGATCACGCTGGCGCTCACCTTCTTCCCGGCGATAGCCGGGCTCCCGCTCGTGCTGGCGATCTTCTACCAACGGGGGCTGGGCTACACCGCCCTGCAGTCGGCGCTCGGCGTCACGGCGTACGCCGTGGGGAGCGCCATCTCGGCCCCGCTCGCCGGCCGCGTGGTCACCCGGCTCGGCCGCCCGCTGGTGGTCGGTGGCGCGGTGACGTTCGGGCTCGGTGCCTTGGCCCTCGCGCTGATCGCCCCGCACGTGCCGCCGGACCACGCCGCTCTCGCGATGGCCGGCCCGCTGTTCGTGATGGGCTGCGGCCAGGGTGCCGTCATCACGCCGAACCAGACCCTGGCGCTGGTGGACGTCGACCCACTGATGGGCAGCACGGCGGGCGGCGTGCTGCAGACCGGGCAGCGGATCGGCCTGGCCGTCGGCCAGGCCGTGATCGGCGCGGTCTTCTTCGCCTCGCTGACCAGCCTGACCACGGCCGGCTACGCCCATGCCCTGGGCCGTGCCGTGCTCGCAGCGATCTTCTTCGTCAGCCTGGCCGTGGTGGTGGGCGTGCACGACCTGGTGCGTGCCCGCCGGCGCGCGACGTCCCCCGGAAATGCCTGAGACCGGCGCCCCGGAAGGGACACCGGCCTCGAGCGGACCACCGGAGCTCAGACGTGCGCGCCTGCCGGCTGCTCCTCCGGGGTCACGTTCTCGCTGGCACGGCGTGCGTGCCAGAAGCCGAACCCGACGAGGACCAGGAGCAGAGCCGCGCCGACGAAGGAGGCAAGAGCGGCGTAGCCGGCAATCACACCCATGGTCGCGAAGGCGTACCCGTACAGGAGCAGACCGCGGAGGGTCTCACCCTGGAAGAGGGTGGCCTTCTGCCCGGCGAGCGTCTGGCATGCCTCAGTGGCAGCAGCCTTCGGGTCGCTGCACTGTGCGATGTTCTGACCACTGACCTCGGAATAGGTCTTGCCGTCGGCCACGCCCTGGAGGTGGGCGTTGATGTAGTGGTCTGCGTAGGCCTGGGCCTGGGAACCGCTGGTCAGCTGCTGGCCGGCGAAGGGCTTGAGAGCAGCCTGGTCCGCGGGGGGAAGCTCGCCGTACTGCTCCGCTGTGGGCATGGTGACGTGCTGGGCTGCCAGCTGGTCGTGCACCTGGTTGCCGATGAAGACGCTGGCGTAGGTCAGCAGTCCCCCGGCGACGAGCAGCACGATGGCGAGGATCAGACCTCCCCAGGAGACCAACTTGTCAATGGTGGCGCGCATGGTGGTTCACCTTCTTCTACGTGGTGTCCGGACCGTCCGAATACCTTGGTGAGACCAGGTTGGCGTTTCAACCACCTACGCTCGTAGGGCTACAGGTCACCCTCGGCGCCCCCAAGGGTCCCGACTCCGAAGGACCAATGGTTGAACCATGAACGACCCTGACCGGCTCGCCCGTGAGGCCGCCGAGCACCTCGCTACGCTCACCGGAGTGCCGCGGCACGACGCCCTGGTGGTGCTCGGATCCGGGTGGGGACCGGCCGCGGACGCGTTCGGCGAGCCCGTCGCGACGCTGGCGATGACCGACCTGCCGGGCTTCGTGGCGCCGGTCGCCGAGGGCCATCGCGGCACGGTCACGTCATACGACGTGGACGGCGTGGCCATCCTCGTGCTGGTCGGCCGCACCCACCTCTACGAGGGTCTCGGCCTCGGGCCGGTCGTCCACGGCGTGCGGACGGCGGCCGCGGCCGGCTGCCGGATCGCCGTGCTCACCAACGCCAACGGCTCGCTGCGGCCCGAGTGGGAGGTGGGGAGGATCGTGCTGGTCCGCGACCACCTGAACCTCACCGGCACGTCCCCGACGACCGGCGCCAGGTTCGTCGACCTGACCGACTGCTGGTCGGCCCGCCTGCGCGCCATGGCCCGTGACCTCGACCCGGCGCTGCCCGAGGGCGTCTACGCCTGGCTGCCGGGCCCGCACTACGAGACGTGGGCCGAGGCGGAGTGGGTCCGCCGGATCGGCGGCGACGTGCTCGGGATGTCGACCGTCCCGGAGGCCATCGCGGCGCGAGAATGCGGTGTCGAGGTCGTCGGGCTCTCGACCGTGACCGCGGTCGAGGGCAGCGGCACGGGGATCGACCCCAGCGAGGTGGTGGCGGTCGCCGAGGCGTCCGCCGCTCGGGCAGGGCCGCTCCTGGCGGACCTGGTGAGGAGAGGAACCACATGACCACCACGGAGGAGACCTTCCCCCAGGAGCCGACGCCGGCGCGACGTCGCGCGGTCGAGGCCAACGGCATCAATGTCGTCGACGAGTCCGAGCGCAAAGGCACCCCGGCCGGCCTGTTCTGGCCCTGGTGCGCCTCGAACATCTCGGTGCTCGCGGTCGCCTACGGTGCGTTCGTGCTCGGCTTCGGCATCGGGCTGTGGCAGGCTCTCGCGGCGACGCTCGTCGGCGCGGTCGCGTCGTTCTTCCTGGTCGGGCTGGTCTCGATCGCCGGCAAGCGCGGCTCGGCGCCCACCCTCACGCTCTCGCGTGCGCCGTTCGGCAAGGACGGCAACATCCTGCCGTGCCTGATCTCCTACGTGCTCCTGGTGGGCTGGGAGATCGTGCTGGTCGCGCTGTCGACCCTGGCCACCGCGACCGTCTTCGAGCGGCTCGGCTGGGCGCACGGTGACGGCACGAAGATCGCCGCCTTCGTCGTCGTGGCGCTGGTGATCGTGCTCGCGGGCATCCTCGGGTTCGACACGATCATGCGCCTGCAGAAGGTGCTCACGATCTCGCTGATCGTCGTCACCCTCGTCTACATCGTCCTCACCGTCGACCACGTGCACGTCCACGCCCTGCGCGCGCTGCCCGGCGGTGACCGCCAGGCCGTCCTCGGTGCCACCATCCTGGTGCTCACCGGCTTCGGCCTGGGCTGGGTCAACACCGGCGCCGACTACTCCCGCTACCTGCCACGCAGGTCGTCGACGGCCGGCGTCGTGTGGTGGGTGACGTTCGGCGGCAGCCTGCCCGTCGTGCTGCTCGTCGGCTACGGCGTGCTGCTGGCGGGCTCCGACCCCGAGCTGAGCGCCGCCATCGGCGCCGACCCGATCGGGGCGCTCACCACGATCCTGCCCACGTGGTTCCTGCTGCCGTTCGCGGTGGTGGCGGTCGCCGGCCTGGTCAGCGGGGCCGTGATGGACATCTACTCCTCCGGCCTGACCCTGCTCACGCTCGGCCTGAAGACCCCGCGCTGGGTGGCGGCCGGCATCGACGGCATCTTGATGGTCATCGGCGCGGTCTACGTCGTCTTCTTCTCCTCGAGCAGCTTCATCTACCTCTTCGAGGCCTACCTGATCTTCCTGGGCGTGCCGATGGCGGCGTGGTGCGGCGTCTTCCTCGCCGACCTGCTGATCCGGCGCAGCGACTACCACGAGCCCTCGCTCTACGTCTCGGACGGCATCTACGGCCGCTTCCGGATCAGCGCCGTGCTGTTCCTCGCCCTCGGCACCGCCATCGGCTGGGGGCTGGTGATCGTCACCACCGGCCAGAGCAAGGGGCTGACCTGGCTCGGCTACCTGATGGACGGCGTCACGGTCAACGGCCACACCTATGCCGACCTCGGCGGCACCGATGGCCCGTGGGCCTACGCCAACCTCGGCGTCCCGGTGGCGCTGGCCGTGGGCTTCGTGGGCTACCTGGTGTTCGGCTTCGTCGGCGTCCGCCGGCAGGAGAAGCAGCACCGCCGGATCCTGGCGGTCGGCGGGGCCGACCAGCCCGGCTAGCCGATCGCTGCTCGCTCCCTGCCGATCGTCGTGTCCTCCCCGTGACCGGTGTGGACCACGGTGTCGTCGGGCAGGGCCAGGAGCCGCGATCGGATCGACTCCACGATCAGCGACGCGTCGCTGAACGACCGTCCGGTGGCTCCCGGGCCGCCCTCGAAGAGGGTGTCGCCGGTGAACACGCAGCCGAGGTCGTCGGCCAGCAGGCAGACCGAGCCCGGGGAGTGACCCGGCGTGTGCAGCACGGTCAGCGCCGACCCGGCCACCGGCACCGCGAGGCCGTCGGAGAGGTCGAGGTCCCAGAGCAGGTCGGGATGTGTCTGCTCCCACAGCGGCCGGTCGTCGGGGTGGAGCAGGATCGGCGCCTGCACGGCCTCGCGCAGCGCCGGTGCGACGCGCACGTGGTCGTCGTGGGCGTGGGTGCACACGATCGCGCGCACCCGCCGGTCGCCGACGACGGCCAGGATGTCGTCGACCGAGTGGGGTGCGTCGATCACCACGCACTCGGTGTCGTCGCCGACCACCCAGATGTTGTTGTCGACGTCGAACGTCGAGCCGTCGAGGCTGAAGGTCCCGCTGCTGACGGCGTGGTCGAGCCGCAGCGTCACGCGAAGATCACCACGCTGCGCAGCACGTCGCCGTGGTGCATCTTCTCGAACGCCGCCTCCACGTCACCGAGGCCGATCTCCTCGGAGACGAACGCGTCGAGGTCGAGCCGGCCCTGCTGGTAGAGCGAGACCAGCATCGGGAAGTCGCGGCTCGGCAGGCAGTCGCCGTACCACGACGACTTCAACGCGCCCCCGCGTCCGAAGACGTCGATCAGCGGGATGTCGGGGATCTTCATCTCGGGTGTCGGCACTCCGACGAGCACGACGGTGCCGGCCAGGTCGCGGGCGTAGAACGCCTGCTTCCAGGTCTCCGGCCGCCCGACGGCCTCGATGACCACGTCGGCGCCGTTGCCACCGGTCAGCTCCTGGATCGCGGCCACCGGGTCGGTGTCCGCGCTGTTGACCGTGTGGGTGGCGCCCATCGCGCGAGCGCCCGTGAGCTTCCGGTCGTCGATGTCGACCGCGATGATCGTGTCGGCGCCGGCCAGCGCCGAGCCGGCGATGGCTGCCACTCCCACGCCGCCGCACCCGATCACGGCCACGCTCTGGCCGCGCGAGACGTTGCCGGTGTTGATGGCGGCGCCGAGGCCGGCCATCACCCCGCAGCCGAGCAGGCCGACCGCAGCGGCCCGCGCCGACGGGTCGACCTTCGTGCACTGCCCGGCGGCGACCAGGGTCTTCTCGGCGAAGGCGCCGATCCCCAGCGCGGGCGAGAGCACCGTGCCGTCGGCCAAGGTCATCTTCTGGGTGGCGTTGTGGGTGGCGAAGCAGTACCACGGCTCCCCGCGGCTGCAGGCGCGGCAGTTGCCGCACACCGCTCGCCAGTTGAGGATCACGAAGTCACCGGGGGCCACCGACGTCACTCCGTCGCCGACCGCCTCGACCACGCCCGCTGCCTCGTGCCCGAGCAGGAACGGGAAGTCGTCGTTGATGCCGCCCTCGCGGTAGTGCAGGTCGGTGTGGCAGACCCCGCAGGCCTGCACCTGGACCAGCGCCTCACCCGGGCCTGGATCGGGGACGAGGATCGTCTCGATGCTGACCGGCTCACCCTTGGCGCGGGCGACGACTCCCTGGACCTCGTGCATGCACTTCCCTCCTGAACGACGGTGCAGCCACCCTAGGGGCAACGCCCCTGGTGAGACGAGGGGGTCGCGGTCGGCCCCGACCCGGGCACGGGTGGCAGACCGACGACGCCTGCGGCAAGCCCCTGACCTCCGACTCTGCCAAGATTGCAACCCCTCCCCCTCGTCTCGCGTCTTGGTGGTGACCACGAGGAGGAGAGCATGGACCGACCGCCCGACGCTCGGACGGGAGCAGTGGCTGTGGCCGACCGACGAGAGCACCGCGACACCGAGTTCGCGGCCTACCTCGCTGCCCGGCAGGCCGGCCTGCTGCGGACGGCGTACCTGCTGACCGGCAACCGGCACGACGCCGAGGACCTGGTGCAGACGGCGTTCGCCAAGCTGTACCTGTCGTGGGACAAGGTGCGCGACCAGGGGTCGATGGACGCCTACGTCCGGCGGATCCTGGTCAACGAGCACAACTCGCTGTGGCGTCGCGCGTGGAAGCGCCGCGAGCACAGCACCGCCGACGAGACCCTGCACCACTTCGAGAAGCCGCACCACGACGCCCCGCGCGACGGCACCGGCGCGGCCCTGTGGGAGGTCGTGCAGACGCTGCCCCGCAAGGCGCGCGCGGTGGTCGTGCTGCGCTACTACGAGGAGCTGAGCGAGGCCGAGACGGCCGCCGTGCTCGGGATCTCCGTGGGGACCGTCAAGTCCCAGACCAGCCGGGCGCTCGCCACGTTGCGGACGCGCGCACCCCAGACCCTGAACCCCCGCGTGAGCGAGGAGGACGACCTGTCATGAACGACGACCTGACCAACCAGCTGTCACGAGAGCTGCACGACCGCGCCGGCGAGATGGACGGCAGCATGCTCGGCCTGGCCGGCGTGCAGGGCCGCGCCCGCTCGATCCGGCGCCGGCGTACGGCGAGCGTGATCGTCGGCGTGGCCGCCGCCGTCGGCCTGATCGTGCCGACCGCGGCACTCGCCACCCACAGCGGTGGAAGGCCCGAGCCGGCTCCGATCACCCAGACCCCCTCGCCCAGCCAGACGCCCTCGGTCGACGACGGCCAGCAGCCGGCGACCGGCGTGCTCGACGTCTCCCACCTGCCGGCCGGGCCCGCCCCGGCCATGGACTACGTCTACAAGGGCACGCTGCACCTCACCGACGGCAGCACCGCCGAGGTGAACACCCGCTACACCCCCAGCCAGTTCGTCGAGCTGGCCGACGGGGCGCGGGTGTGGCAGACCACCGACCAGGGCACGCCCTACATCGAGATCGAGGACACCGACGGCACCTTCCACGACCCGGTGCGCAGCAGCTGGGGCCTCAGCGTCAACCGGCCCCACAGCATCGCTGCCTGGCTCACCCCGGCCGGGCAGGTCATGATCTGGGAGGGCTGGGCGAGCGAGCCCCGGCCGTTCGGCAACCCGGTCCCCGGCTCTGAGTGGCGCCTGGGCCCGGTCACCGGTGTGGGCACAGCCACCCCAGGTCGAGCCGGTCCGAGCTGCCAGGAGTCCAGCTGCACGGTGATCGTCACCGTGCCGGGTGCGACGTGGCAGCCGTGGGAGGTCTCCGACTCCGGCACCCAGAAGCTGCTGGACGGCGGGTTCAGCTCGGTCGCCGACGTGAGCGAGGCGGGCCTGACCATCGGCTACAGCCGGATCACGGACTCCGGCACGTGCTCCAAGCTGGCAGGCGGCGGTGAGTTCCGCGGCTTCAAGACGTGCACGAACACACTGCAGTCGTTCTCGCCGGACGGCCGGCTGATCCTGGGGCTCCCCTCGGTCGTCGAGGGCGCCGGCGCGAACGGGATCGCGATGTTCGACCTCCAGGGCAAGCGGCTGTTCGACCGTGGCTCCACCACGAAGGTCCAGCCGACGTTCAACGCGCAGGAGTGGGAGGACGACACCCACGTCCTGGTCCCGGTGTACCAGGAGGGCGAGTGGTCGCTGGTCCGGGTGGCGTCCGACGGCTCGATGGACTACGCCGTCGCCCCGCGGCCCGGAGTCGACGTCACGGTGAACCCCTACGTCATCCCCACCGGCGGCAGCGTGCCCGCGGCCTGAGTGGCTCGCCCGCAAGCGGGCTTCGCCGTTCGCTGCGGTCATGCGTCCCGACTCCGTCGGCCGCCCGGTCCTCGCTCAGGCCACGACCTCGGTGATCGGCTGGGAGGAGTCGGCCGGCAGGTCGAGGGCCGAGGCGGGACGGCCGCGTGCGACGAGCTCGGCGCCGAGCGCGGCCACCATCGCGCCGTTGTCGGTGCAGAGTCCGGGTCTCGGGACCCGGACCCGGATCCCCTTCGCCTCGGCCCGTTCGGTGGCCATGGCCCGGAGCCGGGAGTTCGCGGCGACGCCGCCGCCGATCAGGATGTCGTCGATGCCCTGGTCGGTGGCGGCGTCGAGCGCCTTGCGCACCAGCACGTCGCAGACCGCCTCCTGGAAGCTGGCCGCCACGTCACCGAGGTCGATGACGGCGCCGTCGCGCTGCTGGGTCTCCACCCAGCGGGCGACGGCTGTCTTGAGCCCCGAGAACGAGAAGTCGAAGCGGTGCCGCTCGAGGTCACGACGGCTGGTCAGTCCGCGTGGGAAGTCGATCGTGAGCTGTCCGTCCCGCGCGGCCCGGTCGATGTGGGGGCCGCCCGGGAACGGCAGGCCGAGGAGCCGGGCGACCTTGTCGAAGGCCTCGCCGGCGGCGTCGTCGATGGTGGCGCCGAGCGGGTCGACGTCGCCGGTCACGTCCTCCACCCGGAGCAGGCTGGAGTGGCCTCCGCTGACCAGCAGGGCCACGCACGGCTCCGGGAGAGCGCCGTGCTCGAGCTGGTCGACGGCGACGTGCGCGGCGAGGTGGTTGACGCCGTAGATCGGCTTGCCGAGGCCGATCGCGAGCGCCTTGGCTGCGGCGACCCCGACCAGCAGGGCACCGGCCAGGCCGGGACCGCTGGTCACGGCGATCGCGTCGACGTCGTAGAGCCGGATCCCGGCGGTCTCGCAGGCCCGCTCGATCGTCGGCACCATCGCCTCGAGATGCGCGCGGCTGGCGACCTCGGGCACGACCCCGCCGAACCGGGCGTGCTCGTCGACGCTGCTGGCCACCGCGTCGGCGAGCAGCGTGTGGCCGCGGACGATCCCGACGCCGGTCTCGTCGCAGGAGGTCTCGATCCCGAGCACCAGGGGTTCGTCGGTCACCGGGTCACCTCCTTGACGAGGACGACGGCGGTCGTGCCGTCGGCGTAGTAGCGGGGCCGGCGGTCGATCTCGGAGAAGCCGCGGGCGGCGTAGAACGCACAGGCGTCGGCGTTGTCCTCGCGCACCTCGAGCAGGACCCGGTCGGCGTGCCGCCGGCCCGCCTCGGCTTCGACCCGGGCGAGGAGATCGGAGGCGATGCCGGTACGGCGATGGGTCGCGGCGACGGCGATCCGCTGGAGCTCCGCGAGGTCGGCCACCAGGCTTGCGGCGGCGTAGCCGACGAGGTCGTCGGCGGCCGTGGCGACGAGGTAGAGCATGGTCGGCACGCGGCCGGCGACCCCCTCCGAGACCAGGGCCGGCGACCAGGCATCCGCCCCCAGGGCGGCCTCCTCGAGCGCGGCGACAGCCGGCGCGTCGTCGGCGGTGGCGACGCGGACCTCGACCGTGGACACGCTCACGACACCCGCTTCGGGGCGCCAGGGGCGATGGCGTCGGGGCGGCGGAGGTAGAGCGGCTCGGGGTCGTGGAGCTCGGCCAGCTCCTCGACGACGGCGCGGGCCAGCCAGGACGCGCTCGGGAGCACCGGCGGGTGGGCGTGGGGGAACGCGTCGGGATAGAGCAGGGCACCTTCCCCCGCGACGGGGAGGTCGCTCGCCGCGTCGGCCGGGCGCAGCACGTCGGGGCCGTCGAGTCGGCGCCCCTGGTCGTCGTAGGAGGCGAGGTAGACCTCCTTGCGCCGCGCGTCGGTGGCGACCACGAAGTCGCGGCCCACCGGGTCGTCGCCGTGCGCGGCCTCGACCGCGAGGACATCGAGGGAGCACACGCCGTACACCGGGATCTCGAGGACGAACGCGAGCGTGCGCGCGGTGACCAGCCCGACCCGGAGCCCGGTGAAGGGGCCGGGTCCGGTGCCGACCGCGATCGCGGTGAGGTCCTGGCGGACGATGCCGGCGCCGGCCAGGACCGCCTCGATCAGGGGCGCGAGCTGCTCGCCGTGCTTCATCCGCTGCTCCGAGCGGCGCTCGGCGACGACGTCCTCGCCGTCGTGGAGGGCGACGGTCACGAAGGGCGTGGCCGTGTCGAAGGCGAGCAGCACGGATCCGAGGTTACTGAGTGGGCAGAGCGCGCCAGTGGGTGGTCACTCGACCGTCGGCCACCAGGTGGAGGGCGAGGGAGGGCGGGGCGTCGTACCAGACCTGGGGGAGGTCCTCGGCGTCGGTGGAGACCGTCGAGACGACGCCGCCCCCGATCAGGAGCGGGCGGCCGGCGAAGGTGGTCGCCCCCATCGTGTGCGCGTGCCCGACCAGGGTGGCGACGACGTGGGAGTGGCGGTCGAGCACCGCGGCGAGGGCATCGCCGTCGAGGAGCCGGATCGGGTCCATCAGGCTGATCGCGATCGTGGCCGGCGGATGGTGCAGGACCACGAACGTCGGGGCGGAGGAGGCCCGCAGCTCGTGGTCGAGCCACGCGAGCTGGTCGTCGCCGAGAAGCCCCTCGTCGATCCGCTCCCCGCCGACCGGGTCGATCAGCGAGTCGAGCAGCACGAAGCGGACGCCGGCCGCCTCGCCGACCGTGCGGGCCTCCCGCCCCAGGCCCGTGACGTAGGCCGAGTGCACGTCGTGGTTGCCCGGGCACACCAGCGAGGGACCGGGCCAGCGGTCGAGCCAGGCGCGCGCTTCGGCGTACTCCTCGGGGAGGCCGTGGTCCGCGACGTCACCGCTGAGGAGGAGGACGTCGGGCGGTGGGTCCATGGCCAGCAGGTGCTCCATGACCGCGGCGGCACGGGAGGCCGGGTCCTGCACGGCGTTGCCGAAGTGGGTGTCGCTCACGTGGGCGATGACGACCATGCCTCACCCTGTCACGCGCCTAAGGTCGTGGGATGACCGACTGGGCGGCCAGGTTCCCGGCGTTGTTCGGGCCGAGGTTCGAGGACTACGCCAACGCCGATCTCGAGTTCCGGCTGGAGGCTCCCCCTGACGAGGAGGTGACCCGGCTGCACGTCGTGGCGCTCGACCCCACCGGGCTGGTGGTGGTGTGCCGGTCGATGGAGGAGTGGCGGTTCCTGCCCGGCGGCCGCAGGGAGGAGGGCGAGGCGCTCGCCGAGCTGGTACGCCGCGAGCTGCTGGAGGAGGCGGGTGGCGAGGTCGTCGGGGAGCCCGGGCCGGTGTTCGCCCACCAACGCGCGACCTCGCGCAACCCGGAGCCGTTTCAGGCGCACTTCCCGCACCCGGTGTCGGCCTGGGGCTACGCCGTGGCCAGGGTGGAGCTGACCGGCCCGCCGATGATCCCGGACGACGGCGAGGAGGTGGTGGAGGTCATGGCGCTACCACCGGCCGAGGCCGCACGTTGGTTGCGTGTGCACGACGAGGAGCACGCCGACGTCGTGCTGCTGGCCGAGGCGATGGGACTGCTCAGCGGCTGAGCCGCTGCTCCAGCCAGCGCCGCCCGATCGGCCGGACCACGACCCGCCGCGGGTCGAGGTCACCGTCGGCCCCGTCGGCCAGCGACCGCTCGATGCGCACCTCGAGCCGGTCGTCGGCGAGCCCCTCGGCGATCCCCTCGCCCCACTCGACGACGGTGACGGCCTCGTCGAGCGAGGTGTCGAGGT
Organism: uncultured Actinomycetota bacterium; assembly: GCA_963820015.1. Classification (GTDB taxonomy): domain Bacteria; phylum Actinomycetota; class Actinomycetes; order Propionibacteriales; family Nocardioidaceae; genus Nocardioides. The sequence goes on from CAWFYO010000002.1 coordinate 64,100, forward strand.
CGAGGTCGTCGAGCTCGGCGACACCACCGAGGCGGTAGGCGTCGACGTGGACCAGCGCGGGCCCGCCCTCCAGCGAGGGGTGGACCCGGGCGATCACGAACGTCGGCGACGTCACCCCGCCGCGCACCCCCAGCCCGGAGCCCAGGCCCTGCGTGAACGTCGTCTTGCCCGCGCCGAGCCCACCCGTGAGGACGACGACGTCGCCGGCCCGGAGCTGCGGCGCGAGACGCTCACCGAGACCGCGCATCGCCTCGCGCGTCGGGTGCGTCGTACGCGCGGACGGCGGGGCGCCGTAGCTCGACGTAGGGCGACCGGCGAGCGGTCTCGACGAAGCCGTGGTCGCGCCAGAAGGCGACCGTGGCCGGCAGCTCCTCGCGCGCGAGCACCGCCACCTCGTCGTACGGCGTGCTGGTGGCGAGCGCGGCGGACACCAGGTCGGTGGCGACGCCGTGCTCGCGGACCTCGGGCAGCACCCCGACCCGGCGCAGCCACAGGGTCGACCCTTCGGGATCGAGCACGAGCGCGCCGACCACCCGGCCCTCCACCGTCGCGACGAGGCCGCCGTGAGCGAGGGCGGTCGCGAGGTGCGCCTCGGTCTCACCGAGCGCGTCTGCCGGCGGGTCGAGCGCCGGCCGGGTCGCGAACGCCGCCCGCACGACCTCCAGCACCGCCGAGGCGGCCTCGGGACCCACGCGCCCGACGGTGAGACCGGGCAGCCCGGTGACCACCGTCATCGCCGGTCGGCCAGGTCGCCGGCCAGGGCCAGCAGCTGGTCGAGCTCGTCGTTGACGTCGTGGTGCCGCTCCATCATCACCAGGTGTCCGGCGCCCGGGCACTCGAGCAGGGACGAGCCGGGGATGTAGGCGTGCAGCTTGCGGCTGTGGCCGACCGCGGTGATCCGGTCGGCGGTGCCGGCGATGATCGAGGTCGGCACGGCCCCCAGCGCCTTGACGGTCTCGAACTTGTCGAGCCGAGCGAAGTTGGAGAAGAACTCCGCGACCACCTCGAACGGCGTCGCGGACAGCATCTCGTCGACGAACTCGACGTAGGAGGCCGGTACGTCGTCGCCGAACGCCAGCTCGTCGGTGGCGACCATGGCGACCGAGTGGCCGAGGCGGCGTACGCCGTCGACCCCTTTGTGTCCACGCGCGAGCATGGTGACCAGCCGCTCGGCGAGCGCGCCGCCGACGGTCGACGGCACCCGGGGCGCGATGATCCGGTGCGGCTCCAGGCCGCCGGCGGTGGTGGAGATCAGGCCGACGCCCACGATCCGGTCGCCGAAGAGCTCCGGGTGCTCCTCGGCGAGCGCCATGATCGTCATCCCGCCCATCGAGTGGCCGACGAGGACGATCGGGCCCTGCGGGACGACGGTCTCGAGGACGAGGTGGAGGTCGCGGCCGAGCTGCTCGATCGTGGCGTGCCCCCGCGGCGAACGACCGGACCGGCCGTGGGAGCGCTGGTCGTAGTAGACGGTGCGGACCTGGTCGCGGTAGCCGGCGCGCTGGAAGTGCCACGAGTCGAGGTTGAGGGAGTAGCCGTGGATGAAGACCACCGTCAGCTCCGGCGCCTTGGTCCTGCTCCGGCGGCGGCCACCGGGCCCGGCGTACTCGTCGACCTCGACGTGGAGGTCGACGCCGTCGTCGGTGACGACGTGGATCGGCTTGGACCGCAGCGACCCGAACGGCGCGTGGTCACCGGCGCCGCGGCGGTTGATGACCGCGCGTCGCTGGGCGACCCGGAGCGCCGCCCCGGCAGCGGCGACGCCGACGGCGCCGGCTGCGGCGCCGAGCACCTTGCCCGTGGTCTTCATCGGGCGCCTCCGGTGTAGCGGCGCAGGAGGCGGCCGCCCATCCGGGTGACGATCTCGTAGTGGATGGTGCCGCAGGCGCGTGCCCAGTCGTCGGCCGTCGGCTCGCCCGCCGTGCCCGGCCCGAAGAGCACGACCTCGTCGCCGGCGGCCACGGCGTCGCCCGCGTCGAGGTCGACCACGAACTGGTCCATGCAGATCCGACCGCGGACCCGATGGCGCTTCCCGCCGACCCAGACCTCGGCGGCGTTGCCGGCGTGGCGTGGCACCCCGTCGCCGTACCCGATCGGGACCAGCCCCAGCCGGGTCTCGCCGGGCGCGGTCCAGGTGTGGCCGTAGGAGACGCCCGCGCCGGCCGCGACCGTCTTGGTGAGCGCGAGCGGGGCCGTCACGGTCATCGCCGGCCGCAGGCCGAGGTCGGGTGAGAGACCCGGCGCCGGGTCGAGGCCGTAGGCGGCGATGCCGCAGCGCACCAGGTCGAAGCGGGCGGAGGGACGCAGGAGGGCACCGCCGGAGTTGGCGAGGTGGCGGACCTCGGGGCGGAGGCCGACGTCCTCGGCGCCCGCGAGCGCCTCGCGGAAGGCCTGCTCCTGGGCGTCGTTGGCCGGGTGGTCGGGCTCGTCGCTGCACGCGAAGTGGGACCAGATGCCGGTCACCCGCCACCGACCCTCGGCCTCGCCTGCGCGGGCGGCCTGCACGAGGTCTGGCCAGTGGTCGAGGGTCGCTCCGCCGCGGGACAGCCCGGTGTCGACCTTGAGCTGGAGCCGGGCCGGTCGGCCGCCCACGGCGGCGCGGATCTCGTCGAGCTCGGCGGTGGTGTAGGCGGTGACGTCGACGTCCGCCTCGACGGCGGCGCCCCAGTCGTCTCCGGGCACCGTCAGCCAGCACAGGATGCGGCCCGTGTCGCCCGCAGCGCGCAGCCGCAGAGCCTCGTCGATGGTGGCGACCCCGAGCCAGGGGGCACCGGCCGCGCGGGCTGCGGCGGCGGCCTCGAGCATGCCGTGGCCGTAGCCGTCGGCCTTGACCACGACCATCACGTCGGACCCGTCGGGGGCGACCAGGTCGCGCAGGGCGCCGACGTTGGCCCGGATCGCGGCGAGGTCCACCACGATCTCGGGACGGCGGCTCATGGTGCTCAGTGTCCCATCCCGGCCCCGGCGGACCGGGGACGGCCCGGCCGGTCAGGCGAGAAGGTCGGCCACCACGGGCGCGATCGCGGCCGCCACGGCCGGGGCACTGATCGGACCGCCACGCGACGCCCAGGTCGCTGCGGCGCCGTGCAGCCACGACCCGACCGACCCCGCGTCGTAGGGCGACAGGCCGGCGGCCAGCAGGGCCCCGCAGAGCCCGCCCAGCACGTCGCCGGCACCCGCGACGGCCAGCCACGCGGTGCCGACGGTAGTGACCCGGACCCGGCCGTCGGGATCGGCGACGAGGGTGTGATGGCCCTTGAGCAGGACGGTCGCCTCCCACTGGCTCGCGGCGCGCCGGGCGAACGCGAGCTGGTCGGCCTCCACCTCGGCGCGATCGACCCCGAGCATCGCCGCGAGCTCGCCGGCATGGGGGGTCAGGAGGGCCGGCCGGTCGAGCCGGGCCGGGAGGTGGGAGAGCGCGTCGGCGTCGACGACGAGGGGTACGTCGTCCGTCAGCGCCTCGGCCAGCGCCTCGGCCGCCTCGGCGTCGCCGCCGGAGCCGACCACCCAGGCCTGCACGCGTCCCTCGCCGACGACGACCTCGGGGTGCGCCGCGCGTACGGCGTCGGGTGCCCCACCGGCGTACCGGACCATGCCGGCGAGCCCGCACGACGCACCCGCGGTCGAGAGCACGCCGGCTCCGGGGTAGCGGGCCGAGCCGGCACGGACGCCGACGACGCCGCGGGTGTACTTCTGGGCCTCGACCGGCGGCGTCGGGAGGAGTGCGGCGACGTCGTCGGCCTGCAGCGCGGTGACCGGGGCGTCGGGCAGGTCGAGGCCGATGTCGACCAGCTGGACGACTCCACAGGCCGAGGCGGCGGGCTCGACGAGGTGGCAGATCTTGTGGGTGCCGAAGGTGACGGTGACGTCCGCTGTCACGTGGTCGCCGTCGAGCCGGCCGGTGTCGACGTCGACGCCGCTCGGGGTGTCGACCGCGACGACCGGCACGCCCTCGACCCGCGCGAGGGCGTCGGTCGCGGGCGGTCGGAGACCCGGGTGGCCGCCGATGCCGACGATCCCGTCGACGACCACGTCGGGACGTCGTAGGTCGGCGGGGTCGACCAGCCGGCCGCCGGCGCGCCGGAGGGCCTCGAGACCTGCCTCGTGCACGTGGTCGGCGACGGAGACCGCCTGCACCTGCGCACCCCGACGCGCGAGCATCGACCCGGCGAACAACGCGTCTCCCCCGTTGTCGCCCGGCCCGACCAGCACCAGCACCCGCGCGCCGTACGTCGCGCCGAGCAGGTCGGTCACCGCGGACGCGAGCCCCGCCGCGGCCCGCTGCATGAGCGTGCCCTCGGGCACGGTGGCCATCAGCGCAGCCTCCGCGGCCCGGACCTGCTCGACGGTGTGCGCCGACCTCATGCGTCGACCCTAGCGGCGCCCCGCGGCTCGGGGCGGGGGCGCGTCGACTCTCGTCGTCGGAACACCGTCCCCGAGCTCAGGACTCCAGGACGACGACCGCGGAGGCGATGCCGACGTCGTGGGACAGGGACAGGTGGACGTGGACGGCTCCGACGGCCGCGGCCTCGGCGGCGACCGTGCCACGCAGGGTGAACACCGGCCTGCCGGACTCCTGCGAGACCACCTCGGCGTCGTGCCAGGCCATGTTGCCGGGGGCGCCGAGGGCCTTCGCGAGCGCCTCCTTGGCCGCGAACCGCGCGGCGAGCGAGGCCGGTGTGCGCCCGGCCTCGGCGGGGGTGAAGAGCCGCTGCGCGAGCCCCGGCGTACGGCGCAGGGAGTTCTCGAAGCGCGAGATGTCGACCACGTCGATGCCGACGCCGACGATCGCCACGGGCGCAGCCCTACTCGACCGTGACGGACTTGGCGAGGTTGCGCGGCTGGTCGACGTCGTGGCCGAGCCGGGTCGCCAGCTCGCACGCGAACAGCTGCAGCGGTACGACGGCCGGCACGGGCTGCAGGAGCGTCGAGACCCGGGGCAGCCAGATCATGTGGTCGGCGTAGGCCTCGATGCCCGCGTCGTCGTCCTCCTCGGCCAGCACGATCGTGCGCGCACCGCGGGCGCGGATCTCCTGGATCGCGCTGACCATCTTGTCGTGGAGCTGGTCGCGTCCCTTCGGAGGCACGACGCAGAAGACGGGCAGCCCTTCCTCGATCAGCGCGATCGGACCGTGCTTCAGCTCGCCGGCGGCGAAGCCCTCGGCGTGGATGTAGGCCAGCTCCTTGAGCTTCAGCGCGCCCTCGAGGGCGATCGGGTAGCCGACGTGCCGCCCGAGGAACAGCACCGACTTCGCGTCCTGGAGCTCCTCGGCGAGGGCGTAGAGGTCGTCGGCGCCCCCGAGGATGCGCTCGACGTGTCCGGGCATGTCGCGCAGCTCCCCGAGCACCCGGGCGATCTCGTCGCCGTAGGACGTGCCGCGGATCTGGGCGAGGTAGAGGCCGAGCAGGTAGGAGGCGATCACCTGGGTGATGAAGCCCTTGGTCGACGCGACGCCGATCTCGGGACCGGCGTGGGTGTAGATCACCGCGTCGGACTCACGCGGGATCGTCGAGCCGTTGGTGTTGCAGATCGCCAGCACCTTCGAGCGCTGCGCACGGGCGTGCCGGATGGCCATCAGGGTGTCGGCGGTCTCGCCGGACTGGCTGATCGCGACGACCAGGGTCGAGCGGGTGAGGATCGGGTCGCGGTAGCGGAACTCGTGGGCCAGCTCGACCTCGCACGGGATGCGGGTCCAGTGCTCGATGGCGTACTTCGCGACCAGCCCGGCGTAGAACGCCGTCCCGCACGCGATGATGATGATCTTGTCGACCTCGCGGAGCTCGTCGTCGGAGATCCGCACCTCGTCGAGCTGGAGCCGCCCTTGGGCGTCGTGCCGGCCGAGGAGGGCGTCGGCGATCGCCCGGGGCTGCTCGAAGATCTCCTTGCGCATGAACCAGTCGAAGCCGTCCTTCTCGGCGGCCGACAGGTCCCAGTCGACGTGGTAGCGCGTGCCCTCGGCGGGCCGGCCGTCGAAGCCGCGTACGTCGACGCCGTCGCGGGTGATGGTCACGACCTGGTCCTGGCCGAGCTCGAGGGCCTCGCGGGTGTGCTCGATGAACGCCGCCACGTCGGAGCCGATGAAGTTCTCCCCCTGGCCGAGGCCGACCACCAGCGGGGAGTTGCGGCGGGCCGCGACCACGCGCGACGGGTCCTCGGCGTCGACCGCCACCAGGGTGAACGCGCCCTCGAGGCGGCCGCACACCGCGATCATGGCGTCGGTGAGGTTGTCGCACCGGCCCAGCTCCGACTCCAGGAGATGGGCGGCGATCTCGGTGTCGGTCTCCGAGCGCAGCTCGTCGCCGGCGGCCTCGACCTCGGCCCGGAGCGCGGCGAAGTTCTCGATGATGCCGTTGTGCACCAGCGCCACCCGGCCGCGGTTGCCGAGGTGCGGGTGGGCGTTGAGGTCGTTGGGCGCGCCGTGGGTAGCCCACCGGGTGTGCCCGATGCCGGTGGTCGAGCCCGGGAGCGGTGTGTCGGCCAGCTCCTTCTCGAGGTTGGCGAGCTTGCCGGCCTTCTTGGCCCACCGGATCGCGTCGTCGGCGACGAGAGCCACGCCGGCCGAGTCGTAGCCGCGGTACTCCAGCCGGCGGAGCCCCTCGATCACGACGTCCTGGGCCTGCTTGTCCCCGACGTATCCCACGATGCCGCACATGGGCCGGAGTCTATCGGCGGGGCCGTGCCGCCCCGACGCCCGTACGGTCGGCCTGCAACAATCCCGGCCATGTCCACCGCGGCGGCCAAGGGGGCCAACGGCGGCGAGCCCTCGCCGTACGTCGAGCTCGACCGCGACGCGTGGGCGGCCCTCGGCGAGCACGTGACGCAGCCGCTGACGGCCGAGGAGATCACCCGGCTTCGCGGCCTCGGCGACCAGCTCGACCTCGACGAGGTGGAGCAGGTCTACCTCCCGCTCTCGCGACTGCTCAGCCTGCGGGTGAAGGCCGCCCGTCGTCTGCACCGCAAGCAGGAGCAGTTCCTGCATCGCCCGCAGCCGCCGCGCACGCCGTTCGTGATCGGCCTCGCCGGCTCGGTGGCGGTCGGCAAGTCGACGACCGCCCGCGTGCTGGCCGCAGATGCTGGCCCACTGGCCCGAGCACCCCAACGTCGCCCTCGTCACCACCGACGGCTTCCTCTACCCCAACGCCGAGCTCGAGCGCCGCGGCATCCTGCAACGCAAGGGCTTCCCCGACTCCTACGACCGCCGGGCGCTGCTGAGGTTCGTGGTGGACATCAAGTCGGGCAAGGACGAGGTCGAGGCCCCGACCTACTCCCACCTCGTGTACGACGTCGTGCCCGACGACCCGGTGGTGGTGCGCCACCCCGACATCGTGATCATCGAGGGCCTCAACGTCCTCCAGCCGGCGCGGGTCACCGAGGACGGGCGCGCGGGGCTGGCGCTGAGCGACTTCTTCGACTTCAGCGTCTACGTCGACGCGGCCACCTCCGACATCCGGGCCTGGTACGTCGAGCGGTTCCTCCGGCTGCGCAAGACCGCGTTCGCCGACCCCGCGTCGTACTTCCGCCGCTATGCCGCGCTGTCGGCCGAGGAGGCGACCGCCACCGCCGAGGAGATCTGGGACGGCATCAACGGCCCCAACCTCGAGCAGAACATCAAGCCCACCCGCTCGCGCGCCACGTTGGTGCTGCGCAAGGACCGCGACCACTCGGTGCGCTACGTCAGGCTGCGGAAGCTGTGACGGCCCTGCGCCATCCCGGCTGGTGGAGGACCGCGGTCGTCTACCAGATCTACCCGCGCTCGTTCATGGACTCCGACGGCGACGGCATCGGCGACCTACCGGGCATCACCTCCCGCCTCGACCACCTCGCGCTGCTCGGCGTCGACGTGCTGTGGCTGAGCCCGGTCTACCGCTCGCCGATGGACGACAACGGGTACGACATCAGCGACTACGAGGACGTCGACCCGCTCTTCGGCACCCTGGCCGACCTCGACGCCCTCATCGCGGGCTGCCACGAGCGCGGCATCCGGGTGGTGATGGATCTCGTCGTGAACCACACCTCCGACGAGCATCCCTGGTTCGTCGAGTCGCGCGACCCGGCCTCGCCGAAGCGCGACTGGTACTGGTGGCGTGCGGGCCGGCCGGACGCGCCCGGCGGCGCGCCGAACAACTGGGAGTCGGCCTTCGGCGGCCCCGCCTGGAGCCACGACGAGCGCAGCGACGCGTGGTACCTCCACGTCTTCAGCCCCAAGCAGCCCGACCTCAACTGGGAGAACCCCGAGGTGCGCCGCGCCGTCCACGCGATGATGCGGTGGTGGGTCGACCGGGGCGTCGACGGCTTCCGGATGGACGTCATCAACCTGATCTCCAAGGACCCCGCGCTGCCCGACGGCCCACAGATCTGGCCCGACCGCGACCTCGCGCCGCCCCTGGGCGTGCTGAACGGCCCGCGGCTGCACGAGTTCCTCGCCGAGATGAACCGCGAGGTGGGGCTGACCGACCAGCACCTGCTCACCGTCGGCGAGATGCCGGGCAGCTCGGTCGCCCTGGCCCGCGAGGTCACCGATCCTGCCCGGCGCGAGCTGGACATGGTGTTCACGTTCGAGCACGTGGCGCTCGACCAGGTGCCGGGGATGGACAAGTGGACGCTCCAGGACCTCCCGCTGCCGGTGCTCAAGGCCAACCTCGCGGCCTGGCAGACCGGCCTCGCCGACGTCGGCTGGAACTCGCTCTACTGGGACAACCACGACCAGCCGCGCGCCGTCTCCCGGTTCGGCGACGACTCGCCCGAGCATCGGGTCGCCTCCGCCAAGACCCTCGGCACGGTCCTGCACCTGCACCGGGGCACGCCCTACGTCTACCAGGGCGAGGAGCTCGGGATGACCGACGCGGGCTTCACCTCGATCGAGCAGTATCGCGACCTGGAGTCGCTCAACTGGGCCCGGGAGGCCCTCGCCCGCGGCCTCTCCCGCACCGACGTGGTGCACGCGCTGGCGGTCAAGAGCCGCGACAACGCCCGCACGCCGATGCTGTGGGACGCCGGCGAGCACGGCGGCTTCACGACCGGTACGCCGTGGCTCCCCGCCGCCGCGAACCGCACGGAGATCAACGCCGCGGCCGCGATCGCCGACCCCGACTCCGTCTTCCACCACTACCGCAG
>CAWFYO010000003.1:0-595647 GCA_963820015.1 uncultured Actinomycetota bacterium
CGATCAGCAAGTGGGCCAGCTCCTCCCGACGAGCAGCACGCCCGTGAGCTGCGCGCGACCACCAAGGCGGGCCGCTGCGACCTGATCGCCCAGTGCGCCGACCGCACCCCGGTCCGGCTCCGCGGCACCCTCAAGACGGTCACCCTGCGACCCCGCGGCGGCGTCCCCGCCCTCGAGGCCGAGCTGTGGGACGGCTCCGGCTCGCTGGTGCTGGTCTGGCTCGGCCGCCGCGAGATCGCGGCGATCACGCCCGGACGACCGATCGAGGTCGAGGGCCGGGATTCCTCGGCCGGCACGGCACCGACCGGATCATCTACAACCCGCGTTACCAGCTGCTGCCATGACGACTCCCCACACCGGTCGGCACCAGCATCCCGGCGCGGCCTCCCCGACGACGGAGACGGTCGAGGCTCTCGTCCGCCGACAGCTGAGCACCGCGCTCGGCGGACGCCGGGGCATGATCGAGGCCGCGATCCCGACCCTGGCCTTCACCGTCCTGTGGCTGACCACGAGCAACCTGGAGCTCGCAGTCGGCGCCAGCATCGGGGTGGCACTGGTCGAGGTGGTGGGGCGGCTGGCGCAGCGCCAGACCGTCAAGTTCGTGGTCAACGCGCTGGTCGGCATCGGGATCGGCTGGTTCTTCGTCCATCTCGCCGCGAGTCGCGGGGGGTCAGCCGACGACCAGGCGCTCGCCTACTTCCTGCCCGGGCTGATCTACAACACCGGCTACGCCGTCGTCTTCGGTTTCACGTGCCTGATCGGCTGGCCGTTCGTCGGCTTCATGATCGGCAGCGTCACCGGTGACCCGACCGCCTGGCACGACGACCGTCAGGTCGTCCGCCTGTGCTCCCAGCTGACCTGGCTGCTGGTGCTGCCATGCGTCCTCCGTGCCGTCGTCCAGTGGCCGATCTGGTTGGCAGGGCACTCCGGGGCCATCTCCGCCGACACCGCGGTCGCGATGATCGGCGTGCTCAAGGTGGTGATGGGCTGGCCCCTGCAGCTGGCCGCCTTCGCCGCGATGTCGTGGCTCCTCGGGCGCAACCACACGCCGCTCCAGCTGGGGACCGCCGGTCAGTCCACCACTTCGTGAGTGCGCGGTGACTCGGCGCGGTCGGGGCTGAGCAGCTCCTCCAGCTCCGATTCCACGTCGGCTCCGGCCACGAACAGCAGCTCGTCGCCGGCCTCGATCGGCTGCTCACCGTCGGGGGTGTAGACCTGGCCGTCGCGCAGGATCGTCACCAGCGCGACGTTCTCGGGGAAGGGGATCAGACCCGACGGCTTCCCGACGTACGGCGAGTCGTCGGGCAGGGTGAGTTCGACCAGGTTGGCGTTGCCCTGCCGGAAGGTGAACAGCCGCACCAGGTCGCCGACCGTCACCGCCTCCTCGACCAGCGCCGACATGATGCGGGGGGTCGAGACGTTGACGTCGACGCCCCACGCCTCGGTGAACAGCCACTCGTTGTTGGGGTGGTTGACCCGGCCGACCGTGCGCGGGACGGCGAACTCGGTCTTGGCCAGCAGCGAGGTCACCAGGTTGGCCTTGTCGTCACCGGTGGCGGCGATCACCACGTCGCACTGGTCGAGGTGGGCCTCCTCGAGCGAGGAGAGCTCGCAGGAGTCGGCGAGCAGCCACTCGGCGTCGGGCACCCGCTCCGGGCGGATCGACGCGGGCTCCTTGTCGATGAGGAGGACCTGGTGACCGTTGGTGATCAGCTCGCGGGCGATGGAACGGCCCACGGCCCCGGCTCCGGCGATGGCGACGCGCACGGCTACTCCTCCGGGCCTTCGTTGATGATCTGGTAGGCCTGGGCCGCATTCTCCTCCCGCATCACCAGGTGGAGCAGGTCGCCCTCCTGGATCACGGTGTCGCGGCTCGGGAGCATGCCCTCGCCCAGCCGGTCGATCCAGGCGATGCGCGAGCGCGACCGGGTCTCGAAGTCGAGGGTCTGGTGGCCGACCCAGGGCGTCGGCGCCGGCACCTGGTCGACCCGGATCGTGCCGGACGGGTCACGGAAGTCGGGCTCGGCACCGGCCGGGAGCAGCCGGCGGAGCACCTGGTCGGCGGTCCACTTCACGGTGGCGACGGTCGTGATGCCCAGCCGCTGGTAGACCTCGGCGCGACCGGGGTCGTAGATACGGGCGACCACCTGGGTGATCCCGAACGTCTCGCGCGCGACACGCGCGGCGATGATGTTGGAGTTGTCACCGCTGGAGACGGCCGCGAACGCGTCGGCGCGACGGATGCCGGCCTTCTCGAGGACCTCCTGGTCGAAGCCGTAGCCGGTCACCTTGTCCCCGTTGAAACCGGGGCCCAGACGACGAAAGCTGTCGGGCTCGCTGTCGATGACCGACACCGTGTGATGGCGGTCCTCGAGGCTGCGGGCGAGGGTCGAGCCGACCCGGCCACAACCCATGATCACGACGTGCACGCCTGAAACCGTATCGTGTCCCCACGTGGGTGTCGGCGACGTCTCCAAGCGGATCCTTCTGGGTCGCAAGCTGCGGAGTTCACAGTTGGGCGAGACGCTTCTGCCGAAGCGGATCGCCCTTCCTGTGTTCGCCAGCGACGCCCTCTCCTCGGTGGCCTACGCGCCGGACGAGATCTTCATCATGTTGTCTCTCGCTGGCGCGTCGGCTTATGCGTTCAGCTGGAAGATCGGCATCGCGGTCGCTCTGGTCATGTCCGCGGTCGTGGCGTCCTACCGGCAGACGGTCCACGCCTATCCCAGCGGGGGCGGCGACTACGAGGTGGCCACCGTCAACCTCGGGCGACGTGCCGGGATGACAGTGGCGAGCGCCCTCCTGGTCGACTACGTCCTCACCGTGGCCGTTTCGATCTCATCCGGCGCCCAGTACGCGGCCTCCGCGATCCCCGCACTCTCGGGTCACGAAGCAGCGTTCGCGGTCGTCATGGTGTTGCTCCTGATGACCATGAACCTCCGCGGTGTGCGTGAGTCCGGCGCGTTCTTCGCCATACCCACCTACCTCTTCATGGCCTCCATCATGGCGATGTGCGTCTGGGGGCTGCTCAAGTGGATGAATGGCACCTTGCCCAATGTGGACAGCGCGCAGTACCACATCATCCCTCAGCACGGGTACGCCGAACCGCTCGGGACGGTCGCCCTTGTCGTCCTGATCACCCGAGCATTCTCCTCCGGCAGCGCGGCCCTGACCGGCGTGGAAGCCATCTCCAACGGAGTGCCCGCCTTCCGCAGGCCGAAGAGCAAGAACGCGGCCACCACTTTGCTGCTGCTCGGCACGATCGCCATCACGATGATGATGGGTGTCATCGCCCTCGCCAACCTGATGCACTTGAGGTTCGTCGACCCAGGGGGCTACGACCGGCTGCGCACCGCCTCCGGAGCCCCCGTCCCCCCTGACTACGACCAGCACACGGTGATCTCCCAGATCGCCAAGGGGGTCTTCGACTCTTTCCCTCCCGGGTTCTACTTCGTGGTCGCGTTCACCGGTCTGATCCTGATCCTGGCGGCGAACACGGCGTTCAACGGCTTCCCGGTGCTCGGCTCGATCCTGGCCCGCGACGGTTTCCTGCCCCGGGCGCTCGGCTCGCGCGGCGACCGGCTCGCCTACAGCAACGGAATCGCGATCCTCGCGGTGATGGCCATCGTGCTGATCATCGCCTTCAACGCTGAGACGACCCGGCTGATCCAGCTCTACATCGTCGGCGTCTTCGTGTCGTTCAACCTCAGCCAGCTCGGGATGATCCGGCACTGGACCCGCCACCTCAAGACCGAGACCGACCCCGCCCAGCGAAGGCACATGATGCGGTCGCGTGCGATCAACACCTTCGGTCTGGTCATGACGTCGTTCGTGTTCGTCATCGTGCTGCTGACCAAGTTCTTGGCCGGTGCCTGGATCAGCATCCTGGCGATGTGCGTCTTCTTTGTGCTCATGCGTGGCATCAGGCGCCACTACGACAGCGTCGAGCTGGAGCTCGCAGCCGACGAGGAGGACCGCGTGCTGCCCACCAAGGTGCACGCCATCGTCCTGGTCTCCAAGCTGCACAAGCCGACCCTGCGGGCGCTGGCCTACGCCAAGGCGTCGCGGCCCAACGTGCTGGAGGCCGTCTACGTGTCCGTGGACGACAAGACAACCAAGGAGCTCCTGCGAGAGTGGGAGGAGCGCAACCTCGGCGTACCGCTGAAGGTCCTCTACTCGCCGTACCGCGAGATCGTGAAACCGATCGCCGACTACGCGTCCCAGATCCGCAAGAACAACCCGCGCGGCGTCGTCGCGGTCTACATCCCGGAGTACGTCGTGGGGCGGTGGTGGGAGCAGCTCCTGCACAACCAGACGGCGCTGCGCCTCAAGGGCCGGCTGCTGGTGACGCCCGGGGTGATGGTCACCTCGGTGCCCTACCAGCTGCACTCCTCCCAGATCGCGCGGGAGCGGGCGGCGCGGGACCTCGCGCGGGTCAAGGCGGGCGACCTCCGCCGCGGCACCGTCGACACCAGCCGCCAGGTGCCCGGGCCGCGCAGCCAAGTGCCCAAGTGACGGGCTCGCGTCCTTCGCGCCCCGCCCGCCGGCAGCGGCGCGAGCGGGCCCCGCGCGGCGCCTCCCACGTGGGCGAGCGGTTCGAGGCCGAGGTCGGTCCGGTCGCGCACGGCGGGCACTGTGTGGTCCGCCACGACGACCGCGTGGTCTTCGTCCGGCACGCGTTGCCGGGGGAGCGGGTCGTGGTCGTGGTGACCGAGGGCCGCGACGGTGACCGCTTCTGGCGGGGCGACGCGGTGTCGGTGCTCGTGGCCTCGCGCGACCGGGTGGAGCCGCCGTGCCCCTACGCCGGGCCGGGCCGGTGCGGAGGGTGCGACTTCCAGCACGTCACCTCTGCGGGCCAGCGGGCCCTCAAGGCGGCCGTGGTCCGCGAGCAGCTGTCCCGGCTCGCCGGGCTCGACCTCCCGGTGACCGTCGAGGAGGTGCCGCCGTCCCTGCGGTGGCGCACCCGCATGCGCTACGTCGCGCTACCCGGTGGCGCACGAGGGCTCCACGTCCATCGGTCGGACGAGGTGGTGGAGATCGACGACTGCCTCCTGGACGCCGGTGGCCCGAGCCGGGTGCGGGAGTCGGTGGAGACCACGTCGGGGAGCCACGACTTCGTGGTCGGCCCCGACGGCTTCTGGCAGTCGCACGTCGAGGCGCCGCGGGTCCTGGTGGAGACCGTGCTCTCGCTGCTGCTGCCGCAGCCGGGGGAGCGGGTGCTCGACCTCTACGCCGGCGTGGGGCTCTTCGCCGCGTTCCTGGCCGATGCGGTCGGACTCGCGGGGCGGGTGGTGGCCGTCGAGGGCTCGCCGCAGGCCTGCCGCGACGCCCGGGTCAACCTGCCGCCGCAGGTCCAGGTCGTGCAGGGGGCGGTCGACCGCGTGCTGGCCTCGTCGTACGACGAGCCGTTCGACCTCGTCGTCCTCGACCCGCCGCGCGAGGGTGCTCGCCGTACCGTCGTCGAGCAGGTCGCCGACCGCGCACCCCGGGCGATCGCCTACGTCGCCTGCGACCCGGCCGCGCTCGCGCGCGACCTCGCGACGTTCGCCGGGTGCGGCTACTCGCTGCGGGAGCTGCGGGCGTTCGACCTGTTCCCGATGACCAGCCATGTGGAGGCTGTCGCCCTGCTGGAGCGGGCCGGATTCTGACTGTTGCGGCGGAGGTTCTCTCCGGAATGCTCGCCGCGGGCCGCTCGGCCGTCGTGATCCGGTACGGCACCTGGCCGTCGATCCGAAGGCCGACGTGGAGTTCATGGTCGGCTGATGCGCGCCCCCTTCAGCGGCACCAGTTGCAAGCCGTCCGGGGGGAATCGGCCTTCTACCGGCCAGTCCACTCCTCCTCGACCACCAGGTCGACGAACTCAGGCGGGCCGTCGAGGATGTCGGCCATCATCGCCCTGACGTCCTGGAGAGCCTCATGACGACGCGGATCCTGCTCCCGCGCGCGGGCCTTCTCCTCGCTCTCGAACACGACGAGTGAGTACAGCTGGGTCGGGTCGCTCTGGTCGCGCATCGTCAGCGTTCGGATCAGTCCCGATCCCGGCTGTTCTGCGTCGCGCAGCGCCTGCGACAGGCCCGCGAGGTCCTTGTCTGGTTTCACAGTCGATCGGATGAGTTGTGCCCACATGTTCGTTCCTTCCTTGCCGCCGTCAGATCGTGCCGATGTCGAAGTCGAGCACCAGCTCGGGCGCCGTGAATCCTTCGCTCCACACGATCCCGTGCACGTGGCGGGCATGGTCGCGGAACCAGCTGTCGAACGGCTCGGCCGAGGTCCTCAGGATCGTGAACGCGACGTCCAGGTCGTCGGCCTCCAGGTACACGATGGCGAGATCCCCTCCTGGCGCGGTCTGGATCCAGACGGCCTCCCTGAGGATGCCCGCGCGGCGGCGGGCATCCCGGAAGGACTCTCTGCGTGCACCTCGCCAGCACGAGGTCAGCGCGTCGACGCTCGCCTCGGTCTGGTCGGGGGGCAGGAGCACGGCGAACGCGAGGCTCTGCATGCGATGGCTCCGTAGCCGCTCAGGTGACCGAGTGCTGCGCCATGGGCTTTGCCGGCCGGGACCAGCTGCTCATCCGGACGGCTGCGCCGCGGCTAGGCCGGAGCGCCGGCGGGTACGACGCCGAGCTGCTGCATGAGCGACAGCATGTCCGCGACACCCCAGTGCTCGCAGACCTGGCCGGATCCGTCGAACCGCATGATGTCGATGAGCTGCATGTTGCCGCTCTGCCGGTCGGTGGGATGCCCATGAAGGTGCCCCGGTGGGTCCCCCTCGTCACGACCCGGGCGACGGTCTTGTCCCCGTCGGCGATCAGGTCCTCGACGTCCATCTGCAGGTCAGGGAAGGCGTCCCGCAGGGCGCGGAAGAAGTCGAGCGTCCCTTCCTTGGTGTCGGGGAACCCGGGCCCTCCCTGGTGCTCGACGAAGTCGTCGGCGACCAGGTCGCCGAACCCGTCGACGTCTCCGGCACTGATCAGCTCGTAGGTCTTCCGCATCGTCGCAGCGTGGTCCACGGTGGCTCTCCTATCCCGTCGCGTCGCAGCCGGCGTGACTGCATGCCACGGAATCTGCCGGAGCCCAGCGGGGACAACATCACTCGATCGAGTGATGCACCACGGCGGCGAGCGCGACCCGGTTCGACACGCCAAGCTTGGCGAACACGTGCCGGAGGTGGGTGTTCACGGTGTGCGGCGAGACGTACATCTGCCGGGCCACGGCGCCGTTCGTGAGGCCCTCGGCTACGAGCAGCGACACCGCCCGCTCCGTGGCCGTGAGGCTCTCCCACCCCTCCGCGGGCCGCTGCCGCGACCCGCGCGCGCCGGGATGGGCGCCGATGGACCGCAGCCCGGCCCGGACCCGGCCGGCCCAGGCATCGGCGCCGGCCCGCTCGTAGAGGTCCAGTGCCTCGCGCAGCAGCGGCGCTGCCTCGTCGCGACGCCCGCCCTGCGCCAGCAGGCCTGCCGCGTCCTCACAGGCGCCGGCGCGCTCCACCAGAAGGGGCGTACGGCGGGCGAGCGCGGCCGCCTCGACCAGCGGTTCGACCTCACCGTCGACCAGTCCGCGGCAGCGCAGCGCCAGGCTGCGCACCGTGGACACTTCCGGTGACAGGTCCACCCCGGCCGTGACGCTGTCGGCCACCTCGGTGGCGACGTCGCGACGACCCAGCGCCAGAGCCAGGCGCACGAGGTCCGGGGCGAGGAAGCGGTGGTAGAAGCGACTCTCGCGGGCCGCGTCGAAACGCCAGCACCGCAGCAACAGGTCGAAGGCCCCCTGCTGGTCGCCCTCGGCCGCCTTGATCTCGGCAGCCGCGAACGCCAGGACTCCGGCGTTGTAGGGCAGCTGCTCGCCTCCAGCGATCCGATGAATCCGTCGGCCAGCTCGCGGGCGGCGCGGAGGTCTCCAGTGGCCGTCGCGATGATGGTGCGGTAGGCGAGCGACTGTGACACCAGGAGCGGGTTGCCCTTCTCCTGCGCGGCCTGGCCGCCGGCGATCAGGCCGGGCACCGCGTCGTCCCACTCGCCGATCGCGTACGACGCCTGGGCGTCGGCCATCAGCGTCTCCGAGAGCCACCACGCGGAGCCGAACTCGTCGTCCAGAGCCGCCCGGAACGCCGCCCGCGCCTCGCCGACGAGGTCGCAGTCGAACAGCGCCAGGCCGAGGAAGAACTTCGGCTGCAGCGGCAGCGACCTCGTGTCGGGCGAGTCAGCCGCGAGCGCGGCCGCGCGCCGGGCATGGGTCAGCGCCTCGTCGAAGCGGCCCTGCCGCCCCACCGCCACCAGCAACGCCGTCAGCGCCCACACCGACATCGCCGGGTCGCCCGCCTGCTCGGCGATGGCGAGCGCCCGGGCAGCGGCCGACTCGCCCGCTCGGGGAGACCCGGTGTAGGTGAGCGCCCAGCTCTGCTGGGCCAGCATCAGCGCCTGCTCGGCGGGCCCGAGCCGGCCAGGGGCGCCGAGGCTGGCCTCGACCACGGAGGTGAGCTCGTCGGTACGGTTCTGCAGGGCCAGCGCGCCGACCAGGGCGAGCCGCAACGGGGTGTCCACCTCGGCGGCGTGCTGCCGGGCGAGCACCGCCTCGGCACGCGCCGAGGCCTCCGCCACGCCCCCGGCACGCAGCAGCGCCTGCACCACCTCCGCCGACACGAGGTCCGCGTCGGGATGACCGCCCGGAAGCAGCGCCTCGGCGCGGCGGAGTGAGCTCGAGGGTGACCAGCGGCGCCTGCCCGGACGCCTCGCGGGCGGCGTCCCGCAGCCACGCCGACGGCCTGCTCGTCGCCGCGCTCGGCGCCGAGCACGAGGTGGTCGGCCACCTCCAGCCGATCCGCGCCCGCGGCCATCAGCGCGACCGCCGCCTCGCGGTGCAGGACGCGGCGAGCCGGCGCGGGCACATGCTGGTAGATCGCGTCGTGCACCAGCTGGTGCCGGAACACGACGCGTTCGTCGACCTCGTCGAGGAGCCGGGCGTCGTACGCCGCGCCCAGCTGCCCGGCGACGTCGGACGGCGTACGGCGGGCGACGGCGGCCACGTCGCGGAGCGACACCGCGTCGCCGAGCACGGCCGCGACCTGGAGCAGGTCCAGCGTCGGCAGCGGTAGGTCCCGCAGGCGGCGCACGACCAGCTCGCTCAGCGAGGCCGGCAGTTCCGAGCTCGTCACGTCGACCTGGTCGGATGCGTGGCGCAGCGCACCCTCGTCTGCCAGGGAGCGCAGCATCGCGGTGGCCCACAGCGGGTTCCCGCCGGCCTTGGCCAGCATGGCGGTCAGGCCGGGACCGGGAGGCGCCCCGAGGACGTGGGACGCGAGCGCCGCGACGTCGTCAGGTTCCAGCGGGTGCAGGCGCAGCGTGCGCCCGCCACCGGCCGCCAGGTCGTCGAGCAACCGGACCACCTCGCCCGGGAGCGGCGACGGCCGGGTCGTCACCACGGTGAGCAGGGGAGCGAGCGGCAGTCGCCGCGCGATCGACAGGATCGTCAACAGGCTGGCGGTGTCGGCCCAGTGGATGTCCTCGGCGACCAGCAGCACCGGGCGCTCGGCGCACGCCGTCTCCACCAGGTCGACGATCTCCTCGACGACGCGGTACTGGAGGTCGCCGGTAGACCCCGGTGCGCCGGCGCTCCGGTCGGCCAGCAGCGCGCCGATCGCGGCCCTGCGCGGCTCGGGCGACCGCACGTTCAGGCCCAAGGCAGCAGCCACCACGCCGAAGGGACGCGTCCGTTCAAAGGGATGGGCCCGGCCGGAGAACACCGCCATGCCCCGGGAACGCGCATCGTCTGCGATGCTCTCCACCAGGCGGGTCTTGCCGATCCCGGCTTCCCCCTCGATCGCCAGCACCGCTGCCCGGCCTTCGCTCAGCCGCGCAACCTCAGCCTGGATCAAGGCGAGCTCTGCGCCCCGCCCGACCAGCCCGTCCGCTGACGCCATCACGACAACCTCGCCACTCGGTGAGTCTCGTGCACGCCGGCGCCAGGGGTCCAGACCGGTACATCCGTCCTCGACGGGCTGGAAACGTGCGGCATCGCACGATCGAGTGATGTCTTCACCGCTGGTCGGCGGGACGATCGATCGCGCCACCCGATGACCGCCGACCGCAGAAGCGCCGGTCGGCGGGTCACGGACCCACTCCGCGGAAAGGGCGAAGCATGCCACGAATGGTCATCACCCATGAGGTCGTCGACATCGCGCGCTGGCTCAAGGGCAAGGACGAGCGGGCGGCAGCCATCGGATCGGTTGGCTCGAACGTCACCGACCACGTCGCCCTGGACGGCGGCAACCGTATCGCCGTGACCGCCGACATCCACGACATGGACGCCATTCAGGAGATGCTCGACTCGCCTCCCCCCGAGGTGGCCGCCCAGATGGAGGCGCACGGCGTGGTGCCGCCCCTGACTGTGTACATCGAGAAGTAGCCCGGCACCGGCCACCAGGAGGCAGCATATGGCAGTCAAGGTGATCGTCGAACTGAGGGCGAAGCCCGGCCGGCGCGACGAGCTCAGGAACATGCTCCACACGTTGATGGCCGAGCTCGGGCCCGCCCTGAAGGAGAAGGGCTCCCTGGGTGGGGCCTTCTACGAGGTGGTCGACGACCCGGACACGCTGGTGGAGATCGCCGACTGGGAGACGACCGAGGCGCGCGACGCCGTCATGAGCGACCCGACGACCGGCGAGGCCATGGCGCCACTGCTCGAGCTGCTGGCCGGGCCCTTCGAGGCCACGGTCGTCCAGCCCGCCTGACGTGACCGCCGCAAGGCCCTAGGTCGACGACGTCCGCACCGTCGCGGAGAGCTCGGCTCGCGTGAGCTCCGGGCCTCGAGCTCGGTGCCGCCACCGCGCAGGCCGCGATGCAGAGCTCGAGATGGCGCCGGGCCAGGTCGTTGCTTGAGGTCGGGCGCTATCGCCCCCGCCACGCTCGGGCGATGGTGACGGGCATCATGCCCATGTCGCTGAAGGGGACGTCCGCCGGCAGTGCACGGGTATCCTGAGACCGGAAGTGAGGGCGAATCGCTCACCACACCGAGCGAATCGGTCCACACCGAGCGAATCGGTGGTTTCCGGTCCGAGACCGTAGTAATCGCGACGCCCTCGATGGCATCCAGAGGATTTCGGTTCGAATCCCTGCTGCTAGGCGTAGTAGCGCCACCAGAGGTAGGGCCAGGCGATGGCGATGGTGACCGCGGTGACGAGCAGGCCGTACTTGGTGAAGGTCCAAAACGAGATCGGGTGTCCGTTGCGTGCGGCGATGCCGATGATGACGACGTTGGCGCTGGCTCCGACGGCGGTGGCGTTGCCGCCCAGGTCGGCGCCGGCCGCGAGGGACCACCAGAGCCCGACGGCGCCACGGGAGTCTCCGTCGTGCGCGACCAGGTCCTGGACCAGAGGCGAGGCGGTGGCGACGTAGGGGATGTTGTCCACGATGCCGGACACGAGGGCCGAGCCCCACAGCAGGACGGTGCTGGCCAGGAAGAAGCGGCCGTCGACTGCGTTGGCGAGATGTGCGCCCAGGGTGGCGATGACGCCGACCTCGACCAGTGCACCGACCATGACGAACAGGCCGATGAAGAACACCAGCGTCGGCCACTCGACCTCCTCGAGGTATTCCGCTGGGGACAGGTTGGACACCGCGACCAGCGCCCCGGCGCCCAGGAGGGCGACCATCGAGGGTTCGATGTGGATCGCTGCGTGGGCGACGAACCCGACCATGACCGCGGCCAGCACGACCATCGACCTGACTAGAAGGCCGTGGTCGTGGATGACCTCGCGCTCATCGAGCTCCAGAACCGCCGCGACCCGTGACTCGTCGTAGGTGAAGGCGGATCGGAACATGATGCGGCACATGCCGATGAACACCACGATCAACAGCACCGCCAAGGGCGCGAGGTTGACCAGGAAGTCGTTGAACGACAGGCCGGCCCGGCTGGCGATGATGATGTTCGGAGGGTCCCCGACCAGGGTCGCCATCCCGCCGATGTTGGAGGCCAACGCCTCGGCGATCAGGAACGGGACCGGGCTCAGCGCGAGGCGTTCGCAGACCAGCAAGGTCACCGGTGC
The DNA here is from genome assembly GCA_963820015.1 of uncultured Actinomycetota bacterium. GTDB lineage: Bacteria > Actinomycetota > Actinomycetes > Propionibacteriales > Nocardioidaceae > Nocardioides. The sequence goes on from CAWFYO010000003.1 coordinate 12,041, forward strand.
GATCAACAAGACGGTGGTCACGTTGTCGAGCAAGGCGGAGGCGATCGCGGTGATGCCGATCAGCATCGCCATCAGCGCGAAGGGGCGCCCGCGGACTCGTTTGGCCGACCAGATCGCGAGGAAGTCGAAGATCCCGGTCTGTTTGAGGACGCTGACGATCACCATCATCCCCAGCAGGAGGGAGATCACGTTCCAGTCGACGCCGGTGTCCTCGCTGAAGAAGGCCACCTGCGTGTCCACCACGCCGAGGATCACCATGGCGGCGGCCCCCGCCAACGCAGCTGCAACGCGGTGGATGCGTTCGGTCGCGATCAGGATGTAGGCGCCGACGAAGATGACGACGACGGCGGCGGTCATGACGGAAGCAGGTGGGTGAGCAGGTCACCCACGGTGATCGCGCCGAGCGCCACACCATCGTCGTCGACCACGGCGACCAGTGGACTGTGCATCCGAGCCATGACCGCAGCGATCTCGAGGCTGGTCGCATCGGCGTCGACAACGGGCAGCTCCGGCCGTGAGGTTCGCTGCTGAAGCACATCGCGCACCGTATGGGTGGTCAGCTTGGCGTTCATCTCGTCCGCGGCATCCTCGTCGAAGGCATGCGCCAGAGAGGGCTGGTCCTGGACGTAGCGAGGGATGAGGAAGTTCAAGACCTGAGAACCGGGTAGGACCGTGGTGGGCCGGCGCTCGGCATCGCACACGATGATCCCCGGCGCGCGCTCAGCGGCCATCAGGGCGGCCGCTGTCATCGCGTCGTCTTCGAGGGAAACGCTTGGGAAGGGCACAGCAAGCTCACGCGCACGCATGGACTCTCCTGGTGAGGGCAGTCTTGTCTTGTCTGCCGACCAGGCTTCCCGGCGCTCCACTTGCGACCCTACCCGAGTGTCGAAAGGTAGGGTGACCTGAGGAGATGCCGGATTGAATGGGGAGTCTCGTGACTGCGGACCAGCTCGCCGGCCCTGCTGCTGACTCCGCCGCCCTCGGCGCCCCTGATCACGACTCGGTGGCACGTGGAGAAGAAGCGGTCGGGGTGCTGACTACCACGGTCGACCCAGGTGCCCTGCCCGAGGTCACGTTCCTCTTGGTGGCCGCCGGGTTGGCCTGTGTGGCACTCAGGCTCGGCGTGCCAGGATTCGGTGCGGCCGGCGTAGTCGCCGCGACCTTGTTGCTGTTCATGGGCGGCGCCGGGTTGGTGGCGATGCCGGTCAGGGCCTCGGCCCTCCTTCTCCTGGCCTGCGCAGGGGCCGCGCTGTGCCTGGAGGTTCTGAGCTTCCCGGGCATCGGGCTGCACGCGAGTGGGGCAGGTGTCAGTCTCCTCCTGGCAGGGCTGTACCTGCACGATGATGTGTTCGCGGTTCATCCCGGAGTCGTCGTCCCGGCCGCCCTGGCCATCAGTGTGGTCATCTTCGTCGCAGGGCGCTGCTCGCCGCGGTATGTGAATGACCAGCCCCTGCACGGGTCGGGTCGGCTGGTCGGACGGCGAACCGTCGTGCTGACCGCGGACGGGGCTGCGGGAGTCGCCCTTCTGGCCGACCATCTCTGGGACATCTGCTCCGACGATGGCTCTCTCGACCCTGGCCAGCCGGTGCGGGTCACACAGGCGTTCGACGACTGGCTCCTGGTCGAGTCCATCCGCGGCCCGGAGCGTCCCTAGGTGTCTGCAGGTCTTCTGACTGCCTGAAGTTCAGGACGCCGAGGCGACAGACGTGACGTCTGCGTCGTACACGCAACGCGCGGCGGGGTGCACCATGAGGTGGTGAGGACCGAGAGGTTGGTCAGCGACATCAGCCGGCCCCTCGCCGGGATCATTGTGGTGGGCTTGGTGTTCGCGGCTGGCTTCGTGCTGGTCTATGTGGTCACGGTTCGTACGGTTCGCGGGCGTCTGTTCGGGGACGCTTCGCTCCGGGGTGCCCTGCTGACCCGGGCGGCCGCGGCCGGCGCGGACACGATTTTGAATGCCGTGTCGGTGGCCTCGTTGCTGGGAGCGGTCGCCATGGTCGCCACGGTCGCCCTGATCCGGCTCGAGCGCGTCCGGGGCCTGGCCGCCATCGGTCTCCTGGCCGGGGCGAACCTTTCGGCTCTGCTGCTGAAGGGCTATCTGCTCGACAGGCCCGACCTCGGCCTCCGGGAGGTCTCACCGGCCACGCTCAACAGCCTTCCCAGCGGCCACGCCACCGCTGTGTTGTCCGCGTTCGCCGCGCTCCTGTTCGTGACTGCCACAACCTGGCGATACCCAACCGCGCTCGTCGGACTCCTGGCGGCGACTCTGACGGCGCTTGCCACCATGTCCGCGGGCTGGCATCGCGCGGGCGACTCGATGGCGGCGTTCTTGCTCGTGGGGGTGTGGACTGTCATCGCGGCCGTCCCCGTCGTGGTGGCAGAGGCCTCGAGGAGCGGCACCCGTCCGGGCTTCGAATGGCCGCCGTCGGCGCGCTGGTTGGCCGTGGCCTCCGCCGGCTTGTTCACGCTCGGGATCGCGATGGGCGCCGCCCTGGACGCGGCCGGGCCGATCCGCGGTGCCACCCTGGGCTCGTGGGTTGCCTTCATCGTGGGTGGACTGTTGATCACGGGCACCGGGATCGTGGTTGTCCTGGGCATGCTCGAGGTGCTGGCGGTCGTGGACGCGGCGTCGTCGCCAGAGCGTCGACGGTCACCAGGCTCACCGCACGACACTGCCTGAGGCCGGCGACCCGACCCCCGCAGGTCGGTGAGGGGACACCCGGCGTGAGTGCGTCGGCGAAGTCAGCCCTTGCTGTGCTCTTGCCAGGTCTGGCCGAAGTCAGTTCGAGCGCGACGGGTCCGCGCGGGCGTTGAGGGTGTCGACGACCTGGAGGGGATCGCCGACCTGGGCGAAGTCGACGGCGACGAACGTGGTGCGGAGGTCGCGTAGTCCTTGGCACTGTCTGATCCGGGCCAGGAGGAACCTCCGGCTGTTGACCCTGAGGGCGTCGGCCCGAGTCGCGAGGCCTTTGCTGATCCAGTTGTTGACCAGGAACAACGGTGCGGATGCGGGGCCGCGGCCCGGGGCACAGGAGAGCTCTGCGCTGGTGCGGGCGGCGTACGGCGTCTCGGCGGCGTAGTCGTAGAAGCTGCGGATGGCGCCCTCGGTGAACCCGGAGCTCTCGGTGAAGACCACCAGCGTGTGATGGCCGTCGATCATCTGGCCCAGTGTGGGCCAGGGGGCGCCGGGTTCGGGGGGAGTGGCGAGCAAGGGGTCGAGGCCGGCTGCAGCGACCACCGCGCGCACGTCCGCGGCAGCGACGTCGTCTTGGAGGATGAGAGTGACCACCTCGTCCGGATGGTCCCTCATCCAGTCGCCCACCGTCCGCAGCTGGGCGATGGCCGGGTCGGCGCCGAGCTGGCAGACCTCGTGGCACAGCCAGATGCCGGGATGTGGCTGGAACGTCTTCACCAGGGGGGCCAGCGCCTTCGCGGTCGGGGGATCTAGGCTTGCGAGGTACGGTGCGGCCTGTTCGGGGGTGGTCCAGTAGTGCAGGTCGAGCATCATCCCCCGTACGCCGTTGTCGAGCTGGGCGGTGAGGTCGGGATCCTGGTTCGCCCCCAGGAAGCCTCGGTCGCTGCTGGCCATGGCGTTGTGGCTGGTCAGGTACGTCACCTCGTTGTACCGGCGGTCGCAGAGCCGTGGTGAGCCGTTGCACACCCGCGGAGCCTGGGTGGAGGACACCGCGAGCATGACCAACCCGCTCGCGGCGACCACGAGTGCGGCCAGACCCGCCACCAGGCGGTGCCGCCGAACCAGCGGCAGCCGAACCCGTGGGAGCAGCCATACCGTGACCGACGTGGCCGCCAACGCCGCGACGAGGGCCAGGTACATGTGGGCGACACCGGTGCGCAGCTGATGATCGATGTCGAGCACCAGCCGGCGGATCGAGGGGTCCAGCCCCTGGCTGTCGGCGACTCCGCGGAGCGGGTCAACCGCCATGCCGCGAAGAACGACTCCGGTGAGCAACGCCACCACAACCGCACTTGCGAACGTGGCGCCCAGGTCGCGGGTTCGCCGGCCCCGCGGGCCCAGCAGGGGGGCCAAGCAGGCGGCGCAGAGGACCAGGCCGATGACGGTCAGCCAGTCGAGCCCGAGCGGAAGCATCCTGCGCGGCGCGACGTCTGCCGAACTGGCCGGCAGTCCTCGTAGCGCACGTCGCGCTCCGGCAGCAGCATTGACACCAATCCCCTGCACCGCCCCTTCGTCGAGATAGGCCGGAACCACGAGCGCGAAGGCACCACTGAGGTCACCGGAAGAGAGGAGTGGCACGATCCGCGGGCGGATCGTGGCGGCGGTCACGGCGGGCAACCCCGCGGTCAGCACGTCGGCGACGCGGTCCACGTCGCGCGCCTGCAGCCGGACCGTTGGCAAACGGAGGTCGACCTCGCCGGCGGCCAGCTGTCGGAAGAGCGAGGTGACGCGGGTATCGAACGCTGCCAACGACCCCGCGTGAAGGCGTGGTGCGGTCGCGACGGCGTTGGGCGCAAGTTCTTGGACCAGGCGGACCAGATTGTCCACCACCGGCTGCAGGGCTCGGTCCAGGTCCACACTCGGGGCCTTGCCCAGCACCACGTCGACGTACTCGGAGATGGCCCGCCTCACCACCTCCTCCAGGACAGGCGGCGGGATGAGCACCCGGGCGTTGGCTGTCAGATACGCCGGCTCCACGGGTAGGTCGTTCAGGCCACGCCGAATGGCCCGCTGCACGGCCGGTGAGGGAAGGACTTGGGCGTAGACCCGGTCGTACCCGTCGGTGGCACCGATCGCCTTGGCATCGAAACCGGCGTCGAGCAAGGTGAGCCTCGCCGTGGTCGTCACCACCAGCAGAGTCAGGCCCGCTGCGGCCACCAGCCGCCATACCCACCGCCAGGGACCGGAAGCACCGCTGTCGTGCACAAACCTTCTCGTGATGGGCTCGCGCGAGCGCGAGAGGTCGACGATCAGGGGACACCTCCTCGGTCTCCGTGACCTCCACGGGCAACGACGATCTCCAACCGGGGCGCGGACCATCCAGGGACGTCACCCGACGCACCCAACCACATACAAGGGGCCAGCCCGTCCGGGTCCCGATGGCTGACAGCTCGCCCCTCGCTGGTCAGCCCGATCGAAGATTACCTTCTTGGCTCCCGAGGGCTTGAGGGGACAACGACAACACATCGAACCGGACGCGTGATCTTCCGCCGGCCCGCTGAGGAGGACGGGGTGAGGTGCCGTCCTCCTCGTCACCAGCCGCTGATCTGGGCCAGGGCCGGGTCACTATGAGTGTGCCCGGCGGAGTAGTGCGGCCTGCGCGGGCCACGTGCTGGCAGCGACTGGGTCAGGTCCGCTGCGGTGGTGCATTGTCGCGCCCGGACTGCCGACGGGCCGGGGGTCGACCAGCTTCTGGGCGGGCCCGTTCATCGCGGTGCGGATCGGGTTGGGTGGTCTGGGGCTTGAGGAGGCGTTCGCCCAGAAGGTATACGGCCGTGTGGTGGACCAGGCTGAGGAGCAGCAGCAGCCAGGCGAGCAGGTGGTGGCCAGTGGTGTAGACGGCGGCGCCGGCCAGGGCCGTCACGGCCAGCTCTTGGCTCAGGCGCAGAGCTTCGGCGTGTCGTCCGGCGAAGCGGAAGTCGACTGCTCCCCAGAATCCGAAGACGACAACAGGTGCGAGAACGGCCAGGAGGATGCGTATCGCGGTGTCGTCTGCGACCGCGTAGCCCCAGAAGGCGAATGTGACAACGATGCTGGTCTCGAGCAGGGCTCGAAGGGCGACGTTGGTCAGCGAGACGACTTTGTGCACGGTTCCTCTCTTGGCTGGTTGAAGGACGAGCCGGGCAACGACGTAGGTCGTCAGCCGGCCTGGTCGGCGATCTTCGGCGCCCGATGTGCGGCGATCGCTGCGGCGAGCAGGATGCAGCCGGCAGTCATCAGGAGTCCGTGTGCGACGCGGATCGGTTGGGCGGCGGCGAACTGCGGGATGTAGAGAGCGACTGCCACCGCCAAGGGCAGCAACAGCAGCCGAGGACGGGGCACCTCACGCCAGGCGGCGGTGGTCAGGACGACGACGCCGATGGCCAGGGCGAGCAGCCCGATGAGGATGAACCAGATCCCGGCTTCCCACCGGATGTCGTGGATCAGGTCGTCGAACTGGCCGTTCCGTCCGGTGGCCAGTGCCTGCTGGCCCGCTGCGTGCAGTCCGAACACCTCCGCTCCGTAATAGGGAAGGGTCATGCAGATGCCGATCCAGGCCACCGCCAGCCCGGTTCGCGCTCGGGAGCGATGGAGGGTGAGTGTCTCGGTCAAGCGGAGCAGGCCCAGGCCGAGCAGGGTGAAGGCGGCAATGCCGAAGGTGTGGGCGATGATCCACTGCGGAGAGGCGAACGCGACGGCGCCGGCGCGAGAGACCTCGTCGCTGAACGGACGCAACGCGGGATAGACCGCGAAGGCGATGCCGGCGAGCCAGAGTTCAGGCGCAGCCCTTAGCCCACTCACGACCAGCCGAGGGAGCCCCGGGGAGGGCCAGCCCGGACGATCGAGGGCGGAGTCCGGTTGAGTGGCGGTGGCCATCATGATGCCTCCAAATTGTGGTCTGGGTCCGGAAATCCGTGCTGTACAGAGCCGAACCTCTAGCCGCTGTGCCTGCGGGCTGCGGGCTGCGGGGATGGTTGCGCGGTGGCCCCGGCCCCGACGTGAGATCAGTCGCGGTGAAGCACCTTGTCGGCGAACGCGATCAGTGGGGGATGGACGGCGCGCGGCTCCTCGGTGTGCGGGTAGTGCCCCGCGCCGTCGACAAGCAGTTGTTCGGCGTCAGCGAGGTGGTCCACGATCCAGGCGGCCTCGGCGGTCGGATCGGGGAAGTCGGGGTCTGCTGTGCCCATCACCACCAGCGCCGGGGCCTGCACCCGTGGCAGCCTGGCTTCGGCCGGGGCGTGGCTGGTCCGGGTCGTCTGGGTGAAGGCGTTGGCGTGGCCGGGGCGGCGCATGCTGTGGCGGATCGCGGTCCGGTGTTCGGAGAAGTCCGGCGGCCTGCGGCCCGGGTACAGCGACGGCAGGTAGGTGGACCACACCAGGGGAGCCCAGGGGCCTGCCATCGCGAGCCGGAATGCCCAGGCCATGAGCGGGTTGATCGGCACCTGTCGCACGAACGGACCGATCAGCACCAGCCCGGCCACCAGGTCGGGTCGTTCCGCCGCGGCCCACACCGCGGCTCCGGCGCCCATCGAGTTGCCGACCACCATCGCTGGACCGCCGAGCTCCTCGATCAGAGCCAGGACGTCGGTGCCGGCGGCGACGTCGTCGTAGGCATCGAAGGTGGCGTCGCTGTCGCCGTGTCCGCGCAGGTCCATGGTCGCGACCCGGAAACCGGCCTTGGTCAGGGCGCCGGTGTTGCGCCGGTAGCTGCTGCGCAGCTCACCCATCCCGGGCACGCACACGAGGAGCGGCCCGTCGCCGACCACGTCGTAGGCGATCTGTCCCCCATTGCGTGGCAGCTTGTGGAAGGTCGGGTCAAAGGCGTTCATGAGGTGTCTCCGTATCTCCTTCTCGAGCCCCACGCGCCCACCGGTTCGGCTCGCGACGGGTCGGTAGTCGTGTCGCCCTCGCGTGCCACCTGAGCCGCTGTCGCCGTGCTCACTCCCATCGTCGGCGGCCTACCGGGCGCGATGTCGGACGTGGTCTCCGGCGTGCTCGGACGGGCCCCCGCCGCGGGCCGTGCTCGCGAGAGATCCCAGAGGCTGAACGCCAGCAGGACGAACCCCGGACAGATCCCGGCCGTCAGAGCGACGCTGGACGCCGGCGCGCCGCCCACTGCCAGAGCCAGGCCCACCACGCCACAGACGGTCAACGACGCCCCCAGGAAATGCTGGGCACGGGCGCGAAAGACGAGCGCGAGTGCGAAGAAGTGGACCCCCACGACCAGGGTCACCCACGGCAGCGCCGCATCCGGTCGGCCCAGGGGGCCATTCAGCAAGTACCAACCGGCGAGCAGCACCACAGCTTCTGTCGCAACGATTAGCCAGTATCCGGGGCCGAACCGCCGCGCCTCTCCGCGCGGCGCAAAGTCACGGTGCAGGTCTCGGCGCAGGTCTCGGCGCAGCAGACGAGACAAGCCAAGAAGGCCGAACCCGCAGCGAACCGGACCACCAACGACCCGGGCTGTGCGATCTCGGACGCGCTCGCCTCCACGTACACCAAGCCGAAGGTCGCTTCGATACCCGAGCCCGTCTGCCGACCAGAGAGACCTCGCCGCAGCCCGGCCGGACCCCTCATGGGCCACCCCTCTCACAGAGCCGAACACTCTGGTGCCACCCGAGAGACGCGCGTCACGCTCACCTGATCGAAACACCGCGGCAGGCCACGAACAGCAGTTCGAGGCGACCACCGACGTCGCTCCCCGCCGAATCCCCCAGTGCGATGATGCTGGTTGTGATCGCTACGTAGCGTAGCGACACCGTAGGAGTCGGTCAACGGGCGCGCTACATTGCCCTCGCCGTGACCAACGAACCTGAACATGCCTCCCCCCGGACGCCTTCTCCTCCTGGCAGTCGCGCCAGATGTCGAGCAGGCCGCCCTCGATACAGCGCGCCAACTCCTGGCCGAGACCGGAGTCAAGGGACTGACCATCGAAGGTGTGTCCGCGCGGACCGGGATCGCCAAGACGACCCTCTACCGGCGCTGGCGCTCCAAGGAGGACCTCGCGCTCGCTGTCGTGCTCGACATGGCGCGTACCGCGATCGCAGCCCCCACCCACGACGACATCCGCCAGGCGCTGGTCAGCTACCTCGCGGCCGCGACCACCATCTTGAGGACCACGCTCATGGGACGGGTGATGCAGGGCTTGGCCTCCGACCTCGCCACCGACCCGGCCATGGCCAACGCTTTCCGCGCCGAAGTCGGGGCCCTCCGCCAGACCCACCTGACCGAGCTGGTGCACTGGGGCGTCGAGACTGGGCAGCTTCGCAATGACGTGGACGTCACTCTCCTGCAGGATCTGCTCTTCGGACCGATCTACTACCGACTTCTCTTCTCCGGTTCCCCACTCGAGGAAGACCTGGCCCAGCGCATCGTCGACGCAGTCCTTCCCTCCATAGCCCGCCCAGCCCCTTCCTAGGGCCCAGACGCCGACTTGCGGCATGACCCCGGAGTTTCGGGGGCCCGAAGGTCTGTGGGACGGCGGTGGTCTGTGTGGACCTGCTCGTGGCCACCTTTCTTGCGGTGCTCGGTTGGACGTAGCTCGACGTCAGCGGGCTCGGCCGCAGAAGGCGCGAACTGCCGTGTTGAACTCGTGTGGTCGCTCCAAGTTGCACATGTGGCCAGCGCCGGGAATGACTACGAGCTGTGCGTGCGGGATCAGCCGCGCGACGCTCAGTGGAGACCGAACGTCGAGCTCGCCCCACACGAGAAGGGTCGGGACCGCGATTCGAGGCAGCACGTCGCGCAAGTCGGCCTGGGCCATGGCGGACGGAGCGGTCTTCAAGCCCGAGTTGGTGGCGACCCTCGTGCTCGCTGACACCTACGCCGGTTGGAAGGGATCGCTGCCCGGAGATGAACTTCGTGCGCGAGTCGCCGGGCCGCCGTCGGTAGAGCTCAAGGACGATGGTGCCGCCCCAAGACAACCCGCACACGTGTGCAGGCACACTGAGCGTCTCCAGGAGTGCCGCCAGCGCGGCCGCGTATCCCGCCAGCCCGAAGGCCGCCGGCACGTCCGTGGATCGGCCGGCTCCAGGCTCGTCCCAAGCGATGACCGTGAAATCATCGGTGAGTCCGGTGATCTGAGGGCGCCACTCCCGCGCATCTCCGGCTGCGCCGTGGACGAGCACCAGGGGCGGTCCGTCGCCCGCCTGGTCGTAGGTGACGTCCAGTTCGCCTGCCTGAACCCAATGCGTGCTCACTTCGCCGAGGATTGCCTCATCGCCCAGGGTGCCCTGCGCTCGGCTGCAGGTGATTGCCTCTCAACGCCATCCGCGCAGGAAGTGGGAGCACTGTGCGCGGGGCCGGTCGGGGCGTGAACCGCGCACCATCTGTTCTGCGGTTGATCTCCACCAGATGGTCGCACGGCGAGCGCCGCCTCAGTAGGCGCCCTGACTCGGTGTGCGTCACGACGATGTTCAGTCGCGCCGAATGCCTGTCGCCGTGGGCATCCACCCGCGGCACGCACGGGTGACGCGCCGAGAAGACGTGAGGTCGGCGTAGTCTTGTCGCCCAACGATGCGGTGGGTTCCACGCGGGGCAGGAGAGGCGACATGCCGATCTTCATGGTCGAACGAGGCTACGCAGAAGCGCTCGAGGGCGTCGCTGCGGTAGCCGATGGCATCAACCGGATCAATGACGAGGAGGACGTGCGCTGGCTGTATTCGTTCCTATCGGCGGACAAGCGCAAGACGTACTGTTTGTACGAGGCCCCGTCCCCGGAGGCGATCCGGGTCGCCGCTGAGCGAGCCGGTCTGCCGGCCGATCAGATCATCGAGGTGACGGAGCGGCTTCTCCCCAACGGGGCGTCTGCTCCGATCTGACCCGGGGTTGTGCCCAGCATGCCGACGTGGCCCCTCCCGCCGTTGCCCTCTCGCGTCGCGTCCGCCCGCGAGGTCCCCCTCGTGGGCAGACGCCGTGAACTCACCACGATGGAGGAGGTCTGGGCCGAGGTCGAATGCGGCCGCCCGCAGCTGGTGTTCGTCGGCGGCGAGCCTGGTGCCGGCAAGAGCCGCCTGGTGGCCGAGGTCGCGGGCGCCCTGCACGACGAAGGCACTGCGGTCCTGGTCGGGACCTCGGCCCGGGAGACTGGAGTGCCCTATCAACCATTCGCCGAGCTGCTCGACCAGCTCTTCGAGAGCTGTCCCCCCGGGAGCCTGGACGCGCTGCTCGACCGGCACAGCGACCAGCTGAGACGGCTGTCGTCTGAGGTCGTCCGGCACCTGCCCGGCCCCGAGGAGCTTGCTGCTCGCAGTGGGGAGCAACGGCGCGACCTGTTCGAGGCCGTGTCCGGGTTGTTGGCGCGGCTGGCGGAGCAACGGCCCCTCGCCCTGGTGCTCGAGGACCTCCACTGGGCGCAGCTGCCCACTCTGGCGCTGCTCGAGCACGTGGCCCGGACCTCGGCCGATGCTCGCATGTTGATCCTGGTGACGCTGCGCACGACCCTGCCGGACCGTTCGGACGAGCTCGCCATGCGGGTGGCCGAGCTGCATCGTCTCGAGGGGGTTCGGCGGCTCGACCTGGGCGGGCTGGACACCCCCTCGGTGATCGACTACCTCGTGCTGCACGGCGGGCTCAGAGAGCGCGAGGCGAGGGCACCCGCGGTGCTGCTGCGCGACCGTACGGGTGGTAACCCGTTCTTCCTGCGCGAGCTCTGGGCCGACCTGCAGCACCGCGGTGGAGTCTCGGCACTTCGCTCGTCGCAGCGCGCTCCTGTGTCGATCAGTGACAGCCTGGAAGAACGGATCGCGCGCCTGGAGGATCGTCTGCGCCCCGTCCTGGAACTGGCGGCAGTGCTCGGCGACGAGTTCGACCTGGCGATGCTCGTCGCGGCCAGCGAGACCGATCGCACCACGACGATGGACTTCGTCGACGCGGCGGTGGCGCTCGGGTTCGTCGAGTCGGTCGAGTCGCCTGCTACCCAGTACTGCTTCGTGCACGCACTCGCACGACAGGCAGTGCTGGATCGCACGCCACCCTCGCGGCTGGCCCTCCTGAACGCGCGGGCGGGCGAAGCGCTCGAGCGGTTGCCCCGGCAGAACGCACTGGTACCCCGGTTGGCCCACCACTTCCTCGCAGCGCAGTTCCTCGGCTTCCACGACCAGGCGCTGCGACACACGCGCGAGGCGGGTCGGCTAGCGGAGAGGAGCCTGGCGTTCGAGGAGGCCGCAGGCTGGTTCGAGCGCGCTGCCTCGCTGCCGGAGTGCGACCCGGAGGACCGGTCGCAACTGCTCCTCGCTGCCGCGATAAACCACGTTCGCGCCTGCAGCTTCCCGCGCGCCCGAGCGATCTACGAGGAGCTGGCCACCACGGGGGGGCCCGAGGTGCGGCTGGCCGCGGCGTTGGGGTTCGAGGACGCCACGTGGCGACCCGGGGTCAACGGGACCCGGGCGGCCGATCTGCTCTCGGCCGTGGTGGGGGCAGACACCCTGGACCCGTACGACGCGGGGCACGTGCGGGCCCTCGGAAGCCTGGGACGGGCCTTGGCGCTCTCCGGGGAGATGTCCGAGGCCGGTCGGGTCGGGACTCGGGCCATCGATCTTGCCCGGCGGCTCGGGGACGACGAGACGATGGCTCACGTGCTGACCGCCAGCCTGTGGCACGGCATCGCGCCGAACCTGGCCGAGCAGCAGGTGGAACGCAGCGCCGAGATCTCGAGGCTGTCGCGTGCGGCGCAGGACTACGAAACCCTCGGAGCCGCGCTCAACTTCCGGGCCACCGCGAGCTACGTGCTCGGCCGGCCGGACGACTTGCGCGGGGCCGTCGAGGACGCCCGGAGGGCCGTCGAGCACACAGGTCTGCCGTACTACCGATTCATCTTCTGCGGGCACTCCCATGCTGTCGCCTTTCTGCGCGGCGACTTCGCCGGCGCGGAACGCTGGGCTCAGGAGACCCTGAAGTACACCGAGACGTTCGGCGACGCGATCGCTGATGGGCCTCACTCGGTGCAGATGTTCATGGTGCGCCGCGAGACAGGCGCGTTGGACAGGTTCGGCGCATTCCTCGACGGCACCGAGACGTTCACCGCACGCTGGGTTCCCGGCATGCTCGCGCTGTACACGGAGGTCGAACAAGAGACGGGCATGCGCCGTGCGCTCCGCCACCTGCTCGGCCGCGAGCTCACCGATCGCAGCCATGAGGCCCAGTGGCCGATGGAGCTGGTCTTCCTCACCGAGGCGACGCTCGCCCTGCACGACGTCGAGTCGGCTCGAATCCTGCAACCGCTGCTCACGGCCTACCAGGGAATGAACCTCGTCTCGGGGACCATGGTCGCGACCTTCGGCAGCGCGGACCGGTACCTTGGCCGTGTCGCCGCCCTGTTGGGCGACGACGCCACGGCCGAGCGACATCTCAACGCGGCACTCGAGATGGACAGGCGGATGCACTCCGCGGTGCACACCGCTGAGACCCTGGGGCAGTTGGCCCTGCTCGCGAACGCGACAGGGCAACGTGAGCGCGCGGAGGCACTGGCGCAGGAGGCGCTGGACCTGGCAGAGACGAACGGTCAGCTTCGCGTGGCCCGCGCCCTTGCGACACTGGTGCCCGGGGACCGACCCGAAGGGCTCACCGAGCGCGAGATCGACGTGCTCCGCCTGCTGGTTGCCGGCCTGAGCAATCAACAGATCGGCACTCGCTTGCACATCAGCGCCAACACCGCGGCCAACCACGTGCGCAGCATCCTCATCAAGACCGGTACCGCGAACCGAACGCAGGCAGCTATCTACGCGGCCCAGCATGCGCTCGTCTGAGACCGCCCTCCTCCGATCTGGGCGCCCGACTGGTCAGACCTGACTACTGGGTTGCCCGCACAACAGTGTCAGATCCGGTCATGACCGCGGCACCGTCACGCTCCTACGTTGGATGGACAAGGCCACCCCGAGGAGGAGCACATGACCAGCCTGACCCAAAACGCGGTCCAGCTACGAGGACGACTCAGCGGCGAGTTGGTCGGCGCGAGCGACGCCGGCTACGACCAGGCGCGAGCGGTGTTCAACGCGATGATCGACCGGCACCCCGAACTGATCGCACAGTGCACAAGCGTGAGCGACGTTCAACAGGTACTCGCCTACGGACGGGCAGCCGACGCTCCCATCGTCGTGCGCGGAGGCGGACACAGCGCGCCCGGGTTCGGCACCGCCGACGGCGCCATCGTCATCGACCTGTCACCGATGCAGTGGATCGAGGTGGACTCTGACCGACGCACCGCACGGGTCCAGGGAGGCGCCACCTGGGGCACCGTCGACACCGCGACCCACGCACACGGGCTGGCCACGCCGGCCGGCATCATCGCCAGCACCGGGGTCGGCGGCCTCACCCTTGGCGGCGGGCACGGCTACCTGTCCCGCAAGTACGGCCTGACGATCGACAACCTGATCGAGGCCGAAGTCGTGCTGGCCGACGGCCGCGTGGTCACGGCCTCGGAGTCCACACACCCCGACCTGTTCTGGGCGCTGCGCGGCGGTGGAGGCAACTTCGGCATCGTCACATCATTCACCTATCGCCTGCACCCGGTGCGCAACGTGATCTGCGGCCCCACCGCATGGCCGGTGTCCGAGACAAAGAACGTGCTGTCGTGGTACCGCGACTTCCTGCCCGCACAGGACGACGACCTCTACGGCTTCTTCGCGGTCATGACCGTGCCGCCGGCCGACAGCTTCCCGGAGGCCTTCCACATGCACAAGGCCTGTGCCGTCGTGTGGTGCTACCTCGGCAACCCGGATGATGCCGAGGAAGCTCTGGCGCCGGTCCGTGCCATGGAGCCAGCCTTCGACGGGATCGGTGAGGCCGCCTACCCCGCCCTGCAGTCGTCCTTCGACCAGCTGTACCCGCCCGGCCTTCAGTCCTACTGGCGCGGTGACTTCTTCGGCACCATCCCCGACGCTGCCGTCGACGCGCATGCCCACTTCGCCGAGCAGATGCCGACGATGCTCTCGACCATGCACCTCTACCCAGTGGACGGAGCCGTGAACCGCGTGCCTGGTGACGCCACCGCCTGGGCCTACCGCGACGTCACCTACTCGCAGGTGATCCTCGGGGCTGACCCAGAGCCCGCGAACGCCGAAGCCGTCAAGAAGTGGGCGATCGACTACTCCGACGCCACCCACCCTCACTCGGCCGGTGGCGGCTACGTGAACTTCATGATGGACGAGGGCCAGGAGCGGGTTCAGGCCACCTACCGCGACAACTACGCGCGGCTCGCCCGGATCAAGGCGGAGTACGACCCAGCCAACGTGTTTCACGTCAACCAGAACATCCATCCCGGGAGCTGAGGAGGTACTCATGGCGCTGGAAATCTCCGGTTGCCCGGAGTGCGGACTGGCAGCCGAGGTGGCCCGCCGCGACTGGCTCGATTCAACCGCCGGGCCGGTCGAACACGTACACATCCGCTGCGTGCAACGTCACTGGTTCCTGATGCCCGCCGAAGGCATTGCCAGCATGCGTGCCGGATCCTCATCGGGCAGCCGCCGGTTGCGGAAACGCTCAGGGACCCCGACGTCCAAGTAGCTCGACAAACACCGAACGCCCAGGTCCGAAGGGATCCGCGCCGGGAGGGCCACGCTCGATCAGGACCCGCGCCGCCTCGTCGCCACCCACCATTCCTGAACGGCGCCGCCGATCAGGACGCAAGCCCGCGGTCAGCTACAGCAAGTTGCTGGTCGAGGCCGTCGAGGATGAGGTCGAGCCCGACCTCGAACTCATCGCCGAAGTCGTAGCCGGGCTGGAGCGCGTGCTCGAGGGTGAACTCGCGGAAGTACGGCAATTGGCCCTCCGGCAGGGCAGCCACGATCTGGCTCCCCAGCTCGGCGAGGTCCTGGCCGGGCTGGAACGGCATGCTCAACTCCTGGACCAGGAAGCCGTACAGGTGAGCGTCGAGAACGGCGAAGGCGTGCCCGGTCAGGGCCAGTGAGAAGCCTGCCTCGCGCAGGCAGCCGATCACTGCGTCGTGGTGGACCAGGGTCTCGTGGCCGGCGTTGCGGCGGGAGTCCATCAGCCCGACGGCCCACGGGTGCCGCTTGAGGGCCTGGCGGGCGGTCACCGCGCGCCGCCGCAGCTCGCTGCGCCACTCGGCCCCGGGCACAGGGGCGTAGAACTCGGCGAACACGGCGTCGACCATGCCGTCGAGCAGCTTCTCCTTGTTGGCGACGTGGTTGTACAGCGACATCGGCGTCACGCCGAGCCGCCGCGCCACCGAGCGCATGGACAACACCGCGAGATCCTGGGCGTCGGCCAGCTCAACGGCCGCCGCGACGATTCCCGCGCGGGTGAGCCGCTCCGCGCCCGAGCCTGGTCTGCCTGACATTCGGCATCTCCTTCGTGACCAGCGCACCCGGCCTTTGACAAAACATACACCGTACATTTACGGTGATCTCAATAATATACATCGTACACAAAGGAGCGTCATGCAAGCCATCCACCAACACCGCTACGGCGGCAGCGAGCAGCTGACCCTGACCGAGGTGCCGGACCCGACCCACGGTCCGCACGACCTGGTCGTGCGCGTCCGAGCAGCCGGCGTGGACCGCGGCACCTGGCACCTGATGACCGGGCACCCCTACGCCGTCCGCCTCGCTTTCGGGCTCCGCCGCCCCAAGTACCCCGTTCCGGGCCGCGACGTGTCCGGCGTCGTCGCCGAGGTCGGGTCGCAGGTCACCGCCGTGGCCGTCGGCGACGAGGTGATCGGCACCGCCGACGGGTCCTTCGCCGAGCTCGCCGTGGTGCCTGAGAGCCGGGTGGCTCGCATGCCGGCCACGCTCTCCTTCGAGGAGGCCGCAACGCTGCCGGTCTCCGGGCTCACCGCCCTCCAGGCGGTCCGCGACGCCGGCCGGATCGGCGCCGGAGACCGGGTGCTGGTCATCGGCGCCTCCGGTGGGGTCGGGTCCTACGCGGTCCAGATCGCGGCGGCGTACGGCGCCGAGGTCACCGGCGTGGCCAGCGGCGGCAAGGCCGACCTGGTCCGCTCCCTCGGCGCCACCCGCGTCATCGACTACACCCGCGAGGACCTCCACGACGGCACCCGCTACGACGTCGTCCTCGACATCGCCGGCCGCCGTCCGATCCGTCAGCTTCGCCGGCTCATGGCCGACACCGGCACCCTCGTCATCGTCGGCGGTGAGGGAGGCGACCGCTGGCTGGGCGGGACCCACCGCCAGCTCGCCGCACTCGCGATCTCACCGCTGGTGAGCCAGCGGCTCACCGCCCTGCTGAGCAAGGAGAACGCCGACGACCTCCACACCTTGGCCCAGCTGGTCGACCAGGGCCGCGTGCGACCGGCACTCGAACGCACCTACGCGCTGCACCAGGCGGCCGAAGCGATCGACCACATCGCGTCTGGACACTCCCGCGGCAAAGTCGCCGTCACTCTCTGAACGCCACACCCGACACCCGACACGAGGAGTCACCCCGATGGCTGCCACCAGTACCAGCATCCCTTCCCGCACCGCCGCAGGCTGGGCGGCGGGCGGCTACCTCACCCTCTTCGTCCTCGGCATCTTCGCCAACTTCCTCGCGCTCAGCCCAGTGCTCCAGCCGGGCGACGCCGCCGGCACCGCGGCCGCACTGCGAGAGTCCGAGACCCTCGTTTCGGCTCGGCGCCGTGGCCTTCCTCGGCATCTTCCTGATCGACGTCGTCGTCGCCTGGGCACTGTGGGTGCTGTTCCGCCCGGTCCACCGCGACCTGTCGCTGCTCTCAGCCTGGTTCCGGCTGATCTACACCGTCGTGCTCGGCGACGCGCTCGGCTTCCTCTACGCCGCGCTGTGGCTGACTGGCACCCCCGGCGCCCTCGGGGAAGCGAACGACGAAGCCGTTCTGCTGGCGCTGCAGACCTTCGAGTTCACCTGGGTCGCCGGCCTCGCCGCCTTCGGCGCGCACCTCGTAGTGCTGGGCGTGCTGATGCTCAAGGCGCGCGGCCCACAGTGGATCGCCTGGCTGTTGCTGGCCGCGGGAGCGGCGTATTTCCTCGACACCGTCGCCCACGTCGTAATGGCCGCCTACCAGGCCTCCGCCGACCTGTTCC
Organism: uncultured Actinomycetota bacterium; assembly: GCA_963820015.1. Taxonomy (GTDB): domain Bacteria; phylum Actinomycetota; class Actinomycetes; order Propionibacteriales; family Nocardioidaceae; genus Nocardioides. The sequence continues at coordinate 29,726 of CAWFYO010000003.1, forward strand.
TCGTCCTTGTCGCGGTGCCGTCGGTGATCGGTGAGATGAGTTTCGCGGTCTGGCTGCTGCTGGTGGCCACTGGCCGGCGTGCGGCCCCGACCACACCCCTCGACCAGGCCAGCGAGAACGACACGACCTTGGTCGGGCAGCCGGCGTGAGGTCCGCCCCGGTGCCGCCGGTTGCGTCTGCACCTCACCGCGGGTACGGCGGACCATGAGCCGCGAGAGGATGGCCCGGTGCGGACACTAGTCGCCATGATCGCCCTTGCTCTGAGTACGGCCGTGCCTATGAGCGCGCAGGACGCCACTGTCGACGATGTCATCGACAGGGAGATGCGTGCTTCAGGGGCACCCGGTCTGGCCTATGCCGTGGTGGTCGATGGGGAGATCACGTCGGCCGGTGCGCGCGGTGTCGTGAGGCTCGGCGGCGAGGAAAAGGTCACGGCGGACACCCCGTTCCTCACGGGCTCGATCTCCAAGAGCTTCACCGCCCTGTCCGTCATGCAGCTGGTCGAGGCAGGCGAGATCCAGCTGGACGCCGAGGTGTCCCAGTATCTCGACGGCTTCTCCGGCCGACCTGCCGGCGTCATCACGGTCCGTCAGCTCCTCAGCCACACCAGTGGCTACTCCACGCTGCAGGGAAACGCGTCCCACACTGACAGCACCGGCGGGACGGACGAGCTTGCGCGCCGCGTCGACCAGCTGGCAGAAGTCAGTCCGGCCCACGCCCCCGACGAGGAGTGGGAGTACTCGAACACGAACTACCAGATCCTGGGCCGCGTGGTCGAGGTGGTGAGCGGGCAGGACTACCAGTCCTACGTCGCACAGAACATCCTCGACCCGATCGGTATGAGAAACAGCTTCGTCGCCGACGGTGAGGTCCATGAGTCCATGGCGACCGGCCACAGACCGTGGTTCGGCACCAAGAAGCCACTTCCCGAGAACCGGACGCAGCGTGGCACGGCCCCGCAAGGGGGCATCGTCGCGAGCGCCAACGACCTGGCCCGCTACCTGCGGACGATGCTGAACGGCCACGACGACGTGCTGAGCGCAGAAGGCAAGTCACTGCTGATGCGTCCGGCCAGCGCAGCATCGCCCTTCTACGGCCTGGGCTGGTTCGTGGACTCGGGCAACGGGACCGTCTGGCACTCGGGGACGAGTCCAGGCTATGAATCGCTGGCGACGATGATGCCCTCCCAGAAGAAGGGCGTCGTCGTGCTCGTCAACGCGGGCAGCGGAATCGGGTTCGGGGAGACGACCCAGCTCCGCAACGGCATCACCGCCGCGGCGTTGGGACTCGACTACGACGGCGAAGGGTCCCGCCTCTCCCAGAAGGCCCTGTTCGTCTCTCTGGTGCTCCTCCCGTTCGTCTACGCGCTGAGCATGATCTGGGCGTGGCGGCACCGTGTGGACGATACGCGCCAAGTCGGGCGTCTTCGGCCTGTTCAGCCTGTGGTTCCCGCTGCTCAGCACGCTTGCTGCCGCGTGGGTCATCCTGCACCTGGTGCCGAACCTGTTCGGCACCCCGCTGGCCAACATCAGACTGTTCCAGCCCGACCTCGGTATCGCGCTCATCGCTACAGCAGTGACGGGCGTCCTGTGGGCCGTGTTCAGGCTCGCGGTGGCCTACGCCGGCAGGACGGATCGTGCGCGGCGAGCGAGTCCCTCGGGGAGCTAGGGCTCAGACTTCGCTGTCCGGTCTCACCGGTCTCGGACCTGCCCCGGGACGTCTCGCAAGCCGATTCCGTCGAGGATCGATCGGATCCCAGATGGGAACCCGCAGCTCCATGTGAATGCAACGAGGGCTCCGGCGATACCGGAACCCCTCGTTGTCGAACTGGCCGAGTTCGAGCTCTATGCGCACAAGGCCAATCTGTCGTAGCAGAGCGCAACCTGGCCGCCGAGCGGTCTTTGTGGTGCGATGCCAGGGCGGTTGGCTGCCGTCGTTTGTGACCGTCGGAGCCCGCTGACAGGAGGGCACGGAAGGGGCTCGCTTTGATCCGCAAAGTCCCGCAACGCCGCTCCGGCGCCCGCAGTCCCCGAGGGCGGCATCGCCGAAGGTCAGAGGCCGGGTTCGTCTCCTGAGCGCAGCCGTCCGCACGGGATCGCGTTTACGCTCGTGATCATCGGTGTCTTCCCGATGACCATGCACGTCGAATGCGTCGCGCTGTTGGAAAATTGCTGCTGACCAGCCGAAACACAACGGGGGTGCGAACCCCATGGCCGCGATTGGTCGTCATCCGGCTCGGCTGAGAATGTTGCGGACTATTTGCGGACTGCCTTGTTGTGGAGGTGATGGTTACGGTGCGGTCTCATCGTGCCAAGCTGAGGATGAGATGGGGGGCGGGTCTCGCTATCCGCCACGCGCAGTCTCGTCCCGCAGATAGGTGAGCACGGCGAGCACTCGGCGGTGGCCGGCCGACTCGGCGATGCCGAGTTTGGCGAGTATCCGGCCGATGTGGGCCTCGACAGTCCGCTCGGTGACGGCGAGTCGCTCGGCGATCTGGCTGTTGGTGTGGCCTTGAGCCACGAGGGCAAGCACCTCACGTTCACGATCGGTGAGGCGTGCGAGCGCACCGGGGCCGCTGGGAGCGACCAGGCTGGCGACGACCTCCGGGTCGAGGGCCGACCCACCGTGGGCGACCCGCTCGGAGGTGGCGAGGAACTCCTCGACGTCGAGCACCCGGTCCTTGAGCAGGTAGCCGAAGCCACCCAGTCCGACCAGTGACACCGCGCCGACGGTCTCGATGTGCTGAGAAAGCACGAGAACGCCGACGTTGGGATGGTCCGCCTTGATGGTGCGAGCCACCTGAACTCCCTCGTCGGTGAACGTCGGCGGCATGCGCACGTCGACGACGACCAGGTCGGGCTTCTCGGCGTCGACGACAGCGGCGAGGTCCGATGCATCGGCAAGGAGGGCCAGCACGTCGTGGCCGCCGTTCTCGAACAGCATTCCCAACCCTTCCCGCAGGAGCGCTTGGTCTTCGGCGATCAGGACGCGCATGGGAACACTGCCGTCAACGTCGTGCCTTGTCCGCGTGGACTGGTGATCTCGAGGGTGCCGCCGTGGGCCGTGACCCGGTCTTGCAGGCCGGTCAGGCCGGTCCCCATTCCTGGCGCCGCGCCGCCGACGCCGTTGTCGTTGACGAGGAGGACCAGCCGGCCCTCATCGCACCTCGTGTGAAGCGTGACCTGGGTGGCACCGGAGTGCTTCACCGCGTTGGTGACGCCTTCGGATGCGGTGTAGTACACGGCAGCCTCGATCTCGGCCGAGAACCTCGCGGTGGATGAGTGCACCTCGACCGGGAGAGGCGCACGACGTGCGAGCTCCCGGAGTGCGGGCGTGAGGCCGGCGTCGAGCTGAGCCGGTCGGAGGCCACGTGCGAGCTCGCGCAGGTCCTGGATCGACTGGGTGATCTCGTCGACGGCGCGCTGGATGAGGGCATGAGCGCTCGGTGCGGTGCCATCCAGAGCGTGCTGGGCGTGCCGCAGTGAGAGCCCGATTGAGACGAGCCGCTGTTGATGGCCGTCGTGCAGGTCGCGCTCGATCCGGTGTCGTTCCTCGTCGGCGGCGAGGGCGATGCGGGCACGTGAAGCGGCGACCTCGTCGAGCTGCCGCCTGAGCTCGACGCGGAGGCGGACGATCTCGAGGGCGAGCCCGCCGATCGTGAGCAGCTCGGGCAGCCGGGCACGGGATGCAGCCGAGCCGACCGCGACGACGCCGACCTCCTCGCCGTACAACTGGATGGGTAGGTGCTCACCGCCGGCCGGCATCGGGTCGCCGTCCAGGTGCACGTACCTGTCGCTGCCTGGCAGGCGAAACCCCAACGCGAGTGCCGGGTCACCCACCGCCTCGCGCAGCACCTGCTCGATCCCCTCGGGCGCGGCGCGACCCGCCCGGAGCTCCTCGAGGAACGTGTTCACGCGCTCGGTTGCCTCGTACTGAGATCGGTTGAACCGGCGGTCCACCACGCGTTGGAGGCGATCGCGCAGAGGTCGCGCACCTACGCCCGCGATCAAGGTCACCACCGCAGTGGCCCAGATCGAGCCGCGGCCACCGATAGCACCGACGGTGACGGCCACGACCGCGTACGTTCCTGTCAGCAGGACCGTGATGGTCGCGTAGACGACCGTGCGGCTGATCGCGAGGTCGATGTCGTAGAGCCGGTAACGCAGGATGCCCGCGCCCATCGCCACCGGCATCAACATGGCAGCAACCGCGACCGCGATCCGCACCGCCGGCACGGTGTTCCACAGCAAGGCGCCGGCGGGCATCACGACGGCTGCGATGCCGGCAGCGAGGGCCAACCACTTCATCTGCTGCCGTTCCTGCCCGACGGAGCGTCGGAACCGCAGACCCAGCGCGACGACCGAGAGCACGAATGACCCGAGCAGGACAGCCATTGCGGCGACGTACAGCACCCACCAGAGTGGACCGTCGGCAGCGTAGGGGTTCAGGCCGTCGACGAAGTAGCTTCCCGCCTCGGGAGCGAGGACGAACGCGGGTACGGCGACCGCGGCCCCGAGCACTCCGGCCGCGCCCACGGCTCGCCATGCCGGTGCCATCAGCGTGCCGGACGGGAACAGGAGGAAGCAGACGACCGTCGCAGCCGCCTGGGGGATCGTGCTCGTGTTGGCGAAGGTCTCCGCGACGTCAGCCCCTGGCCAGCCGCGCAGAGCCCACCCTTGGGCGAGATCGGCCAAAGAGCTGACCACCGCCGCACCCAGGACTAGCCAGCCGATCGGGTTCCGAGGGCGCCTCGACGCGACGAGCAGGCCGACCGCCGCGAGCACCAGCGTGTTGACCGTGTAGATGAGGGTGTCCCACGCGGGCTCCCGCCCCCAGGAGAGCACGACCGCGGCGACCTCGAGCGTCGAGACCAACACAAGTGCTGCGCTCGGAACGGGGCGGAGACGGAGAGCCCTCACCCAGCAGATTCTCGCGGCCGGGTCACGTGTTCGCAATCGCGCTGGCACCAAGCCGGAGTGTCGTGCTGGCTCCTAGACCGAGTGTGGTCCGGGCTCCGATGACGTGCCCCGTCGTCGTGCCTAGCGTCGGTGACACAGCCGCCACCGCAGACGGAGGTCCCCATGATGCAGCTCACCGACTCGACCCACACCGTCGCATCCACCCAGCAGCGCAGGAATCTCGCCCGGATCACCGGCGCGGCCGGGCTGGTGACTCTGGTCGTCGTCTTGGGGACCTCGCTCGCCAACGACTACCAGAGCGCCGCTGTGGACAGCAACGCCGACGAGACCGTCGCGTTCTTCCGGTCCCTCGACGACACGTTTGGAGCAGTCAGCTCCTTTCTCACCGCGGTTGGGCTGATCGCGATGCTGTGGTTCACCCTCGGCCTCGCCCTACTGCTGCGGCGCTACGAGGGTGAGCTGCCCTGGCGCTCGGTCTTCCTCGCCGGCGCCGGTGTCGTCAGCGTCGTGTCGGGACAGATCGCCTCGTGGGATGCCGCGGTCTACCGGTCCGGCGACATCGACCCCCAGGTCGCCCGCTATGCCTACGACCTCGGCAACCTGTCTTTCGCGAACGGCTGGGTCGCCGCCGGCGCCGTCGGCGTCTGCACCGGCCTCATCGTGATCGGAAACCGCGACCTCCCGCAGTGGCTCGGCTGGTGGGCCCTCATCGCTGGCATCGGCTCGGTGCTCGCTCGCGCCGTCTGGACCGAGGGCTACGCGTTCATCCCGTTCACCGCGTTCTGGATCTGGGTAGGGGTCTTGGCGGCGGCTCTGCTGATGGGTCGCTTCGCCGTCCCCGGAGCCGCGAGCGGTCGGCGGGAGCGAGCATGACCGGTGTTGACCGAATGATGGCGCTCAAGGTCGAGTTGAGCCTCCTCACCAAGGCCTTCGGCGACCTCGTCGCGGTCGACGCGGTCAGCGCCGCCGCGCGCCCCGGCGAGGTGACGGCCCTGCTCGGACCGAACGGGGCCGGCAAGAGCACCACCTTGCGGATGCTGCTCGGGCTGGTGGCGCCCAGCAGCGGGACCGCCACGTTCGACGGGCAGCGGTACGACCAGCTGCCGGACCCGGTGCGCACGGTCGGGGCTTTGCTCGAGGCGTCCGGTTGGCACCCCGGCCGGACGGCACTCGCCCAGCTGCGGATCATGGCGACCGCGGCCAGGTTGCCGCGGGAGGCACCCGAGCGCGTCCTGGAGGAGACCGGACTCGCTGCGGACGCCCGGAGGCGGGTGGGGGAGTTCTCCCTGGGGATGCGTCAGCGTCTCGGCCTGGCCGCCGCGATGCTGGGCGATCCGCCCGTGCTCGTCCTCGACGAGCCAACGAACGGTCTGGACCCGCCTGGAGTGCGGTGGCTGCGGGGCTTCCTGCGTCGTCTCGCCGACGAGGGGCGGACGGTGCTGTTGTCCAGTCATGCGCTGGGGGAGGTGGAGCTCACCGCCGACCATGTGCTCGTGATGACACGCGGCCGGCTGCTGAGGTCCTCGACCCTCGCCGAGCTTCGCGCCGAGGCCGGCGCCAGATCCCGGGTGCGAACTCCGCAGGTGCGTCGACTCGCGGCCGCGCTCGACGCCGCAGGCCACACTCACCGGCCCAGCGACGACGGGCTAGAGGTCGATGCGACACCTGAGGAGGTCGGGGAGGTCGCCGCTGCTCACGGCATCGTGCTGCACGGTCTGGCCGGGACCGCGGACCTGGAACGGGCCTTCTTCCGGCTCATCCAGGACGCCGACGCCGGCCGACGACCCGAATCGGCCCGACAGGTGGTCCCATGAGGGCGCCCACGGGGTCGTCGTCGATGAACACCTCGTCGGACTGGTCCCTGCGCATTGCTGGTGCAGGCGCGATGGTCAACGGTCTGGGATTCGGCGGCTTCACCGTCCCGGCCATCTGGAGCGTTGCGTCTGGAAACGGCGTCCTGTACGCCTACGGCAATCCCACCTACGGCTACGGGCCTCTCTATCGCCTCGGTGTCCCCACCACCCTGCCGCTCCTGGCCGCGTTCCTGATCGCCTGCACGGTCCTGGCAGCCGGTGGCGTGCTCCTGCTTTGGCCACGAACCTCCGGGATCCTGGTCTCGTTGATCGGGATCCTGATGTGTGCGCCCTTCTGGTGGGGCTTCGACCTTCCCTTGGCTTGGCCGAACGCGGCCCTGGTCATCACTCTCATCGCGATCGGATGGACGTTTCGCCGCTTCCGGCGATCCGAATCAGGAGGCTCGTCCCATGTCCGCGCTCATCTCCGCCGAACTGCTCAAGCTGTGCACCCGCGCCCATGCAGGGGTGCTCCTGGTGGCCATGATCTTCGTCCCCATCGCCGTCTCCTCCGAGGTCCCCAAGCCCAGCAAGGGGGGCACGGCCCTGTCCATCTACGACCCGGACCTCCTGGCCCTTGCGACTGGCACCGGATTCGTGGTTCCGATGGTCTTCATCGCCCTGCTGGGCGGGGTCGCGGTCACCCAGGAGTTCCGCTACGGCACGATCACCGCGACGTACTTGATCGAGCCGCGGCGCAATCGCGTACTGATCGCGAAGGGCGTCGCCCTGGCGGTCGCGAGTGTGCTGACCACCGTCGTGACCCTGGTGGTCGCGGTCCCGGTCGCAGTCGCGCTGATCAGCTCCCGGGGCGGTGAGACGGTCGTCGGGGTGCGGTTCTGGCAGACGGTGGCCGGCGGGACTGTCGTGATGCTGGTGTACGCCGTCGTCGGCGTCCTGATCGGAGCGCTGGTCCGCAACCAGGTCGTCTTCGTGGTCGCCGCGCTGGTGTGGATGCTGGCCGTGGAACACATGATCATCCCGGCGCACATGTCGGTGGGGCGGTGGTTGCCGGTGGCCGCTGCCTACCAGCTGATCCAGCTTGGCCCCTCGGTGGACCCCGACGGGCGGCTGCTGTCCGTGGCTGCGTCCGGGATCCTCCTCGCGGCGTACACCACCATCGTCGTCGTCCTTGCCTTCCGCCTCACCCCTGGGCGCGACATCCACTGAGCCGGTTCGCCGCGCCAGAGCCCGCGGCGTGCTGCACGGCAAGTTCGCACCGTCAACACGATGGACCGACCGGTACCGGGGTTTTGTGGGTGCAGCTCTGGAGAGGGCCGGCCGTGGCGTGCGGCGGCGCGGGCCACCGTGGGCGCTGGCTGCTATCGATCGTCCACGTCGGAGCCGACCCGTTCGAGGGCGCGGTTTGGAGGCGGTTTGAATCGCGGAGGGTCGCAGAGATGCACCGACGCGATCAGCGCGTTGAGCCGCAAAGCCGCAGGTCAGCGTCTGGTTTCCACTGATGAATGCAGTTGCTGGCAAAGGATCGCGCTTACGCTCAGAATCATCTGCCTCCTCCCGACGACTCCCATGTGGAGTGCGTCGCGCACCTTGTGAAGAGCGACTCTGGCCTGCGGTGATGTGATCGGGCTCGTGAGCACGAGCCCCGAGAGCGGGCAGTCAGGCTCATTGTGGGCTCACTTTGCAACCCAGGACGGTTCCATAATCCTTGAAACTCTTCTAGGATTGTGCGCATGGGAGCAGTCAGCGTCGCACAGGCCGCGGAGCGGCTGGGCGTCAGCGTGCCCCGGATCCACCAGCGCATCGCGGACGGTTCGTTGTCTGCTGAGCGGATTGGGTCCCAGTGGGTGGTCGATGAGCGCTCACTCCTGCGTATCCAGGAGCGCAACAAGGCCGGACGTCCCTATTCGGCCCGCTCTGCGTGGGCGGTCATCGCGGCGTCCGAGGATGACCGCGACCGGGTGGGCGTCAGCGGGCCTGCGGTGTCGGCGCGGGCGCGGATGCAGTTGAAGCGTTTGCTCGAGCCGGCCGCGGAGCCCGTCGCAGATGAGGATGACGTCAGGCAGCTTGTGGTGTCGCTCCGGTCGGTCTTCCGCAACCGGGCCCACCGGCGACTTCTTCATGCGGCACCGGCCGACCTTGCCGATCTCAGGGCCGATAATCGCTGGGCGATGGTCGTGGACCTTGGCGCGAGCGGTATCGCCTCTGCAGATGTCGAGGGCTACCTGGCTGCATCGGATGTGGACGGTGTCGTGAAGGATTACCTGCTGGTGGATGCCGACCGCGATGCGAACGTCGTCCTCCACGTTGTTCCCGACGGGCAGTACCCGTTCCCGGACTCACGGCTGCGGCTCGCGGCAGATCTCGCCGAGCATCGCGGGCCGCGCGAGGAGGCCAGGGCAGCCGACCTGCTGCACGAGCTCGCGTCGAAGTGGCAGGCAGGCGAGCGATGATCGTCCTGCCCGCGATGCCTGCCGAGCAGACCGCCTCCTGGCTGGGCCTGCTGGACCTGCACGAGCGGCTCGCTGAGGGCTGGACCCTGATCGGCGGCCAGCTCGTCCACCTGCACTGCGCCGAACGGGGGCAGTTCCCAGTGCGACCGACGAACGACGCAGACACGGTCATCGACGTGCGCGCCGACCCCACGATGCTCGCCACGTTCACTCAGGCCTTGACCGACCTTGGCTTCGAGTCGGCCGGCATCTCGGCCGAGGGTTCTCCAGCACCGCTGGATCCGGGTCGATGCCTCGATCGACGTACTCCTGCCGGACGGGATCGGTGAGCGCGCGAGTCTGCGCCACGGGGTCACCGGTAGCCCGACCCTTCCGACCGCCGGTGGTACGCAAGCCCTCCAGCGCAGTGAGACCGTTGCGGTGACTGTCGCGGGTCGCGAAGGATCGGTACGTCGGCCGAATCTGGTCGGCGCCCTCGTCGGCAAGGCGGCGGCGCTCAGCAACACGGGCGACCCGGCCTCGGTCACCACCGTCGCGACTTCGTCATCCTCGCTGGGCTGCTCACGGCGCGTGACTTCAGGAACCAAGAGCTCACCAAGAAGGACCGGCAGCGGCTGCGGGCGATGGTTGCCGCGGCCAAGAAGGACCGCGCGCTGCTGCTCGAGGTGCCCGATGCGGAGAACTCGCTCGATCGTCTCGCTACGGCGGGGGAGTTGTAGCCATGCAGGAAGACTTCGTCATCGCGCGCAACACCGAACCCGGATCAACGCTCCCGTACCTCCTCCGGATCCCGCTCGTCGGACGGGATCATCCTCAAGGCGAAGGACACGTGGCCGCGCACCGGCAACGTCTACTGCCACCGGGTCGAGGAGTGGCCGGATGATGCCGAGATCGTTGAGCGGGTGGCGGTGCGGTCCTGCGTACGACGGGGCGCGGCGATCGACCTCGTGCTCGATCGCGGGCGGGAGAACCGATCCCGGATCATCATCACCAATGGTCGCGGGAGGCAGATGATCTTCTGGCAGACCGCGCGCACGTCCAAGCAAGCGCGCCCCGCGGTCTCTCTTCCGGGCGCCCGCGCCAGTGGAATCGCGGACCTGGAGATCGCGGTCGACATCCGCGAGCGATACCCGTTCACCTTCGCCGACCGGCAGGCGACGACCCGCCGCGAGCCGCTCAAGGCCGGTGACTACGGACTCGTCGTCGACGGGCTGTTGCAGGCCACGGTGGAGCGCAAGTCGCTTGCGGACCTCGTCTCCTCGCTCACCAGGGGCAAGCTGAAGTTCCAGCTCACCGACTGGCCGCGATCCCGCGCGCCGCGGTGGTCGTCGAGGAGCGCTACTCGCAGGTCTTCAGGCTCGACCGCGTCCGGCCGAGTGTCCTGGCTGACGGGATTGCCGAGTGCCAGATCCGGTTCCCCACCGTGCCGATCGTCTTCTGCGAAACCCGCAAGCTCGCCCAGGAGTGGACCTATCGGTTCCTGGCCGCTGCTCGTGTCGGGCTCTCCGAGGAGATGGTCGGTGACCTTGCCGTATGCGGCCTTGAATCGGCGCCTGCGCACGCGCCAGCGCCGCCCGCGCCCTCTGACGTATGTCGCTGGGCGTCCGCGCACGACATCGTCGTCTCCGACCGCGGCCTGATCCCCGTGGCTGTGATGGATCAGTACCTCGAAGCCCGCGCCCGCGGCGCGATCTGAAGGTGCGGTCGTTGCGACCGTCGTTGCCCGCCGACACGAGGGCTCGGAATGGGCTCGCTTTGATTCGCAAACGCCCACAGCGGTGTGCTGGCGACCTCAGACATCGTGGGCGGTATCGCTGCAGGTCAGCAACGCGGCGCCTCCGGCGCACCATGGTGCGCGAAGATGAGCGGCGCCTGGCCCTGTTCGTTGTGCAATTTGTACAGCGCGCCGCGAATCTTCGCGTCAGAGGGCGGTTTCGCCCGTGGGTTCAGGCAGTCGCAAAGGATCGCACTCACGCTCAGGCCCATCGACATCTTCCCGATGACGCACCACGTCGAGTGCGTGGCGCTACTGGAGAAGACCGGCTCTGAGCTGCGGTGACGCGATTCGTGATGCGCGCGCTGTCGTTCAAGAATCCGCCTGAGGGCGCACTTTGCAGAGCACCCGATTCTGCGCTTGGCGAAGCCGCGCACGGGGTAACGAGGCCGTGAGGGTCCGCAAGATCGCCGCAAACGGGCGCGGAGCGCGTCGGTGGGACCCGGGGGCCCTTGGGTGATCCGGTAGGGCGCTCGGTGGCCGCCCGGTAGCCGGGTACCACCAGCCTGCGGCTGAAGTAGTGCCGCTCGGTCACCGTCAAGGCGCTTGACGACGCAGTCGGTCTTGTTGACGTTGTGGCCGATCTTGCGCGCAACGAACTCCTCCTTGATGACGCTGCCCTCGCGGCCCTCCACCTCGTGCTCATGGACGCAGCCGCTTGCCACGAACGTGTCGCCCTTGCGGAAGCGGGCGCAGGTGTCTCTCGGGCGGCGCTCTCGAACGAGACCATGTCGTGGAACGTCGGGTCGAGCTCTGTGAAGCTTCCGTCGACCTCCATGCGCCACTGCTCGATGCCGGCGCGCATGCGGCGGCACTCGTCGCCGGCCTTGGTGAAGTGGCTTGCGTCAGGAGCGGCGCGCCACTCACACATCGATTCCAAGACCAGGTCGCGGCATGGTGGCGCCGAGTGGGGACTTCGTGCGCTGCGGGAGCGCCTTCTCGGAGACTTCGGCGACTGGGAGAAGCAGGGGCGCTGGCCCGCTTGTTTCCCCTTGGTGAGTGTGGTTGCGTGGCGAGACCGTCCCCGCCGTCCGGCGAGGTGCCACAACGAGGTGGGATCGATGGACTCGACGTACGACTACGTGATCGTGGGAGCGGGATCGGCGGGCGCTGTGGTGGCTGCCCGGCTGAGCGAGGACCCGGATGTCCGGGTGTGCCTGCTCGAGGCTGGCGGGCCGCCGCCGCCCTCGGAGCTGGTGCCTGCCGCGGTCGCCAGCCTGCAGAACGACCCCGCGACCGACTGGATGTACAACGGCGACCCCGGTGGGGTCGGCAAGGGCCTGATCGGCGGCCAGATGATGGTGCCCCGGGGGAAGATGCTCGGCGGCTCCTCCGGCCTGAACTACATGGCGTACGTGCGGGGGCACCCGGGCGACTTCGACTCGTGGGCCGCCGGGGGCGCGGAGGGCTGGTCCTACGAGGAGGTCCTGCCCTATTTCCTCAAGGCCGAGGGATTCGTGAACAGCCCCGAACTGCACGCCGACCCCGACGTGCACGGGCACAACGGCCCGGTGGGCGTGTCGGTGCGCCAGCCGATCCTGCGCGCCTCGATCCAGTTCGTTGAGGCCGCGGGCGCCGCGGGCATGAAGCAGGGCGACTACAACGGTCGCGACCGCCTCAGCCCCGAGGGGGTGGCCTCGCTCTTCCAGACGACGACGAAGGACGGCAGGCGAAGCTCGACCTTCCACGCCTACCTCGAGCCGGCGATGGACCGGGGGAACCTCACCGTGGTCACCGGCGCGCTCGTCGAGCGGGTCCTGCTCGAGGCGGACGGGAAGGTGGTTCGCGCCACCGGGGTGGCCTACCGCACCGAGCACGGCACCTCCGAGAAGGTGGCCGCGGGCACCGAGGTGGTGTTGTGCGCGGGCGCCATCGGGTCGCCGCACCTGCTCCTGCTCTCCGGGGTCGGGCCCCGCGAAGAACTCACCGCCGTCGGGGTGGCCTGCGTCGTCGACCTCCCAGGCGTCGGGCGTCACCTCAAGGACCACCTGCACGCGCCCTTGATGTTCGCCGCCGACGGCATCGGCGAGACGATGACCGAGGTTGCGATGTCCCTCGGGCCGGACGCGCTGCGGGCCCCCGCTGGTCCGCTGCCGGCCGACCCCGCGGACGATGACGACCTGCCCGAGCCTCTTGCCGCTGCCAAGGCCGAGGCGGAGCGCCGCATCGCCGAGTGGTTCACCACCGGCCGCGGCCTCGCCTCGTCCTCCCTCTACGACGCTGTCGCGTTCTTCTCGACCGGGCTGGGCGACGAGCACACCCACGACGGGCAGATCGGATTCCTCGCGACCGGCTACACGCCGTCGATTTGGGAAGGCGTCTTCCGACTCCCGCCGTCTGCGTTCTTCGAGGACCCGGAGTCCTTCCTGGACTTGACGCGCGGCCAGGTGGTTGTGCTGCCCAATCCCGTGCAACCCCACTCCGAGGGTTCTCTCACGCTGGCCAGCGCAGACCCCGCGGTCCCACCGCGGATCGAGTTCAACTACTTCGAGGACCCACACGACGTGACGGTCATGGTCGCCGTGATGCGCAGGGCCCTCGACGTCGCGAAGGCATGGCCCGGCGGCGGCCTGGGCGAGCCAGTCATTCCGCCGCACCTTGCGCAGGCACACGGCCACCTCGCCGGCGCCGAACCGAGCGACGCTCTGCTGGAGGACCTGGCCCGCCACTACGCGCTGACTGTCTACCACGAGACGTCGACCTGTCGGATCGGCGACGTCGTCGACCCGCGGCTGCGGGTCCACGGCATCGAGGCCCTGCGCGTGGCCGATGCGAGTGTTATGCCGAACGTCGTCAGCGGCAACACCAACGCTGCGGCAATGATGATCGGCGAGAAGGCAGCCGAGCTGATCGCCACGGACCACGGCGTCCACCTCCACGAGGTGGTCGGTTGAGGACTTGGCGGCTCGCAGGATTGACGGCCCGTCCGCCCACGCCGATGTCAGGCTGTCCGACTCGCGGCGAAGTGACCCACGTGGGGATCCGTCACATGTGGGAGCGGGACCCGCAGGCTGGGTCACCGGTCAGCACTGAAACGACCGTCAACGCCCGCCCTTGTTGGTGTCCGAGGCGCCCGGAGGGCCTGTGTCGAAGGGTTGCTCCTTCGGCACTGGTCTCAGGCATCGTCAGTGGAGCCTCACCGTGGCGACCAGGCCTGCATGGTCCGAGGCCCAGAACGGCGGGGTCGTCTCGAAGGGCGTGTTGCCGACCACTGTGGAGGAGACAGGTCGCACGGCGCCGTGGGTGAGCACCAGGTCGATCCGGCTCGTGTAGGCGGCCGCGGGGTTGGTCAACGTTCCGTTCTGGCAGCACGTCAGGCCTGCCTGGCCCGGGTTGACCGACCACGAGTCGGTGAACCACGACTTCGTCAGGTCGGCGTACGACGTGGTGGTGCTGCCGTCCGCCGCTGAGTTGAAGTCGCCAGTGGCGATCACGGCACCCGCGCCCCTCGCCGGCCCCGCCAGGAATTCCTGCGCCTGGGCCTGCTGCACGAGGGGTGAGCCCTCGACCTCGAGGTGCGTGTTGGCGTAGTGGAAGCGCTTGCCCTCGAAGACACCGTCGATCGACGCCCACCCCCGGTCGAACGACACCGCCGGGCCGACCGGCGGCTGGAAGGTCTGCTGGGCGGCGTAGTTGCCACTCTGCGGGTTGGACCAGCTCAGGCCGTTCGTGTCCGCGTTCACCAAGATGACGTCACGGTCCTGGAGGGTCACCACGCAGGTAGGTGTCGGGTTCGGAAGGCCGCAGCCGAACGTGGGCGCAACGAGTGGTGCCGGGCCGATGTTCGCGTTGTGCGAGACGGACGCGACCTCGTAGTGGAGTCCCCGCACGGCCAAGGCGTTCTGCAAGATCTCGAGGAAGTCGAAGCTCGGCGGGTTGGCTGTCCCGGTTCCCTGGGCAATCCAGTTGGAGACCTCCTGCAGCCCCACCAGGTCGGGCTTCTCGGCCGCCACCGTGTCGGCGATCGCCTGAGCTCGTGCCGGGAAGTTCGTGAACAGCATCGTGCCGTAGATCTGTGCGACGGCTCCCACGAACTCGGGACCGGTCGTGGCATTGAGCGCCGGATCCAGACTCGAGCCCAGGTACAGATTCTGGGTCATCACCGTGAGCTCGCGCTTGTCCTTGGCCTGGGCGGCTCCCGAGCCCACCATGCTCAGTCCAACCGCCAGCAGTGCTGCCAGCCCGAGACGTACGCCCCTACGAACCTTCATCGAATCCCCCTAGTCCGAACACACGTCGTCGAACTCACGACAACGGTTCAGTCCTCCGCAGTATCCCGCCCTACCGAGCAGCGGCGCCAGGGCCGCTGGTGTCCGCAAAGTCTCAGCTGCCGGCCCTGGACAAGGCTCGACGGCCCGGGCAGCAGCCACCATCCGGGCTGCGGCCACCAGGACCGAGCACGCCCCATCCGACCCACGGCTCATCAAGGCGTTACGGCGGCCATGTCGGGGAGCCTAGGACGCGCAGATCAGAACGAGCCCGGCTTCTCGTTTCCACCAGGGTCGCTCGTACGCTGCCGCCGTGACGCATGACGCATGACGCAGGGCGTTGAGTTCCCAGGGTTGGTGTGGGTCAAAGACCCGGTCAACAAGGAGACGGGTGAACCCACCGGCGATCCCGCGAGGACGCGTCACCCCAGGGGAGCGGGATGCGCCATCCAGGAGTGGCGCTGTCTCCATGCGACGTGAATTCTTGACAGTCACATGCGACGGAATCTAAGTGGGCCGAGGGGCTGAGAGGAGGTCGTCGACTCTTCGGCGGCCGGCCGCCGCGTCGACTGCGGTGAGGTTCTCGGCCACCGGACAATGGCAAGACACCTCCTCCGCCGCCCCATTCCCCCACGGGGTGCGCGGCATCCACGACATCACGGTCCACGTGGGCAGCGGACACACCGCGGCCACCGCCCGTCGTCTCACAACCGGTGCCATCGACCGGGGCGCGTTGGGCATGGAGGAGCGCATCCGCATGGCGCTCACTGACCACACGCGCTGAACCGCGGGAGCTCATCCAAGCGACCGTGCGGCCGCCGTCGATGCGACCAGAACGGTTGCCAGGCGCTCGCCGCGGCACGACGCTGCCACGGTGCAGACGACCGATGGTGCTCAGCCGTCCTCGGGCTCGCCGACCTGCTCAGCCATGTTCTTGACGAAGCGTCGTTCGCGTCGTCCTGACGTTGCATGAATGCGGACCTCGTCCGTTTCGAGCCACCCATATCGCCGATACACATTCACGGCCCGCACGTTGTCGTCGTAGACCCAGAGGTCCACATCTGTCCGCGCACTTTCGACTGCGTAGTCGGTCACGTCGCGCAGCAACCAGCCCGCAACGCCAGCGCCCCAAGCGTCGGGGTCGACGCCGAGGTAGAGGATCTCCAAGCCGTCGTCCCTCGGGACCACGACGGCGAAGCCGGACGCCTTGGTGCCAACGGCTGCGAGGTGGAGCGTAGAGCCGGGAGCACGCAACCCCCGCTCGATGATCGGCAGTGCCGACTCCACCGAAGCAGGCTCGGGCTCGCCGTTGCGCTGGGCCGTTGAAGCTGCCCAGATCCGCGCCGCCTCCCACTGGCTGACCGAGCTCTTGTCCCTTGCTACTGCAGCGTTGCTGATGTGCACCACGACGATGATGATCGCCAGCGGTCGTGCCTGCTGCAAGACGAATTCGGCCAGGGCGGCGACTCGACCCAGAATCACGGCATCCGCCGTGCAGCGCGGTCACAGTCGTGCTCACCCGGAGACTCAGCGACACTTCGCCACGATGGCGGCGGTGGTCATCACCGTGGCGAACTCGCCATCAAGATCGATGCAAGTGGCTCGCGTGAGGGCGTCGGCCGTCAGAGTACGACCGTCTGGTCCGGTGCGATCGAAGGTGTGCGTCGCGTCGACGGCGAAGACGGTGTCGTAGCCGAGGTTGCCGGCCACGCGAGCGGTCGTCTCGCAGCAGTGGTTGCTGGTGATGCCGCACACGACGAGCCCGATCACGCGTTCACGCTGAAGCCATGCGTGCAAGTCGGGGGTGCCGTGAAAGCTGGAGTTGACGCTCTTCGTCACGACCAGGTCAGGGGTGACCTTCTCGAGGTAGTCCTTGAACGCGTGTCCTGGGTGGCCGCGGTGCAGGGGGCTGTGTGGGTCGGTGGAGGCGTGCTGGACGTAGACGATCGGCTGCCTTGCGGCAGCGAACGCTGCGGTGAGGGCGGCGATGTTGGCGTCGGCGTCAGGGTTGTTGCGTCGGCCCCAGTACCTGGTTTCGTCGAAGCCACGCTGCGCGTCGACCACGACCAGCGCCGTGACTGGGACGGACGCACTGGCCGCGGTGGCCGCGGTGGCCGCGGTGATAGACGCGGATGGGTTGGGCGGAGTTCGGCGGCGGGTATTCGTCACGAAGTGTTCTCCTCGTCAGCGCCGGCTTCGAGGACGGCGGGTCGGCCAGCGTCGCCGTCCTCACCCCCGCTCCTTCAGGGTTGACCTGCGGCGGAGCGATTCGCGGTGAAGCTGGGCACGTCGGCGACGTTGACGCTGCAGAGGATGGTCCGGAGCCGGACCTGTCCGGGCAACGGTCGCGAGACCGGCACCTCGCGCATCATCAGCTTCTCGGGTCGGCCACGTTGCTCAACCACGATCGTGCGCATGTGCACGCCTCCTTTCGTCCGCCAGGGCGGACCATTCGATCTTGGTGAAGGGTTCACTGGGGTTCTTCTGGACGTAGACCCGGGCATCACCCTCGACCATGCGGGTGTCTGTCGATCGGTGGATGGTGCTGGCCCGCCGCAGCATCTCGCTCACCACACCCTCCCGGAGGGGAGGGCTCGCCGGTGGGGTTGGGACAGATGGAGGACCGTGTAGCGGTCCCCGGGCGCGTTCTCGGGAGGCTGCGTGTTCCACAGTGTGAACCGGACCAGCTGCCACGTGGACGGGTCGATACCAGCGACGGTGGCGTTGACGTCCGCTTCATCCGCAGCGGCCACCAGCTCGTCGACGACCCGGTCGACGAGGTCGGGAAGCGCGTCGCCCGGGTCGACACGGTCGACCTTGCGCGTGGCCGCGACGGGCGGCTCTCCGGGTGCGGACCCATCGATGACGGCCACCGTCTGCCACGTCCGGACTGCCGGACGCCCGAAGTCGGTACGGATGCCGTCGAAGCCGGGTCCGAAGAGGAAGTGGTTCATGCCGGTGTCGCCCGCCCACACGTAGAAGGGCGCGTACTGGTTGACCGGCGAACCGTGCTGACCGCGCTCGCGTATCAGGTAGGCCTTGGCTCCGAGGTCGGTGAAGTCGTCGGTCCGTGAACCGCGGGTCGCGACACGTTGCCGGATGATGCTCATGTCGTAGTCCGCGGGCAAGGTGATCTCGTACTGCATGAGCTGCATGAGCGGTCCTGTCATGGTGGTGTGGAATCGACGTGCGGCAGGCGCGGCCCGGACGGCCGGACCTCGCGGCCAGTGGGAGATCGTTGGGTCACGGGGTCGTTCACGAGGGCGGCGACTTCTTCTCCCAGCCGGTGATCGCACAGAACAGATTGCCCTCCGGGTCTGCGTAGACCTGCCAGCGCCCGCCGGGGTCGTGCCACCGTGGGTCCGCCCCCAGTGCGGCGAGCCGGTCCAGATCGGCCGGGCCGTCCAGGAACACGTCGAGGTGGACCCGGCCGCCGGAGGGAGCGAGCTCCTCAGCCGGGCTCACCCACACGTGCAGTGCATCGCGACGGCCGAGCAGCACCGCCTCGGTCTCGCCGAGCGTCCCCTCCTGGATCGCGCGTGCGTCGGACGGGTCGATCGGGAGGTCCAGCAGCTCCGACCAGAACCGGGCGAGCTCGCTCGGTCGTCGGCTGTGGATCGTGATCGCGTCGAGATGTGGCACGTGGACCTCCTGGGGAGTTGATGGGCATGACTGAAGTGGGCGGAGTCAGGCGACCGGCTCCGAACAGGGCTGGCAAGCGCAACATCC
The DNA here is from genome assembly GCA_963820015.1 of uncultured Actinomycetota bacterium. Lineage (GTDB taxonomy): Bacteria > Actinomycetota > Actinomycetes > Propionibacteriales > Nocardioidaceae > Nocardioides. Next base: position 48,623 of record CAWFYO010000003.1, read on the forward strand.
AGCAGCCGGCGGTGACGGACTTCAGCCGGATGTGCTGCGGCCGTTGCCCAGTCCTTGGTCACCTGGCCACGAGCTCGACCTCCATCGGGTCCCGCGGCAGGAACTCGTCGAGTGCGTTCACGACCAGGGATGGTTGCTCGAGGGTCGGCATGTGCGGTGTTCCCGGCAGCTCCGCATACCGCGCGCCGGGGATGTCGCTCGCGATCCGGGACATGACCTCCGGCGTGGTGGACACGTCCCGCTCACCGGCCAGCACGAGGGTGGGGGCGCCGAACCCGGTGAGCTTCCCTGCGACGTCGAGGGTCTGGAACGCCCGCCAGGCCGCGGCGGCGTGCTCGGGGTCGCCGCGCAGCACCCAGTCGCGGGCGTAGCGCACCCCCCAGTCGTTGACGGCGAGGGCATCGGAGGTGAACCACCGCACCAGTGAGGGCGCCACCTGAGCAGCCATGCCGTCCTGCTCGATCGAGCGCGCCCGGCCCTCGAAGGCCTCGAACGCCGCGTTGGTCGTGGCCATGAGCGTCATGGACTCGAACCGCTCGGGTGCGAGCGTCGCTGCGGTCTGCACGATGCCGCCGCCGTAGGAGAGGCCCACCACGTGCGCGCGGTCGAGCCCGAGGGCATCCAGCACCGCGAGCAGGTCGGTGGCGAGGTCGTTCATGCACGACGGGCGCGGTGCCTCGGCGGCCGAGCCGTGACCGCGCACGTCGTAGGCGTAGACCCTGCGTCCGGCCGCCAACTGGGCGATCACCGGCTCCCACATGCGCCAATCCAGGCCCAGGGCGTGAACCAGTACCACGGGTGGCCCCGCGACGCCGGCCTGGGCCACGGTGGTTCCGTGGTCGCCGAGGAGCACCCGACGTAGCGAAGGTGGCGCCGGCGTCCCCGCCTCCGCGAGGACGCGGTCGATCACGGTGAGCGCGTTCAGGGCGCGCGGGAGCCCGGCGTAGACGGAGACGTGCAGGGGGATGCCCCTCAGCTCGGTGGCGGTGATGCCCTGGCTCAGTGCCGCGACTGTGTGGGCGGCGAGCTGTCGTTCGCTGTCGCCGAGGGCGACCAGGACGGCGACGGTGGCGAGCTCGCGCTGTCCCATCGTCAGCTCCGAGCCCGAAAGCGGACCTGCGAACGGCCCGTTCACCAGCCAGGCGTACATCTGGGGTGATGCCGCTCGGACTGCACTCAGTGCTTCATCGGGGCGGCGCGCCATCAGCCTGGTGAAATGCGCCGCTCCGCGGGCCTCAGCGACCGCGGTACGTTCCGTTCGCACGTCGTGGTCTCGATCGTGGAGCTCGGTGTGGTTCATAGGGGTGTCTCCTTCTGAAGGCCCAGGTGTCCTGGCGTCGATGTGCGTGCGGTGGGGAGGTGGGGTCAGGCCGGGACGGGCGCGGTGCTGTCGCGGAGCGGGACGGCGAACGGGCCGCGGGTCGGGAGGAAGGCGTGCACGTCGTACGTCGCCAGACCGTCGCGGGTGAACGGGTCCTCTGCGATCAGTCGCTCGACGGCGTCACGGTCCGCCGCCCGCGCGATGATCACGCCGCCGGTGCGCGGGGCCTGGGGCCCGGAGGCGAGGAACTCGCCGGCGGCGAAGTGCTCGTCGAGGAACCGCCGGTGCGCCGGCATCACGGCGTCGATGGCGGAGAGGGAAGCGGTGTAGGTGACGACGAGAACGAAGACCAGGCCGTCGTGGGGGTCGGGGTGGATGGAGGTCATGTCCGACAAGTGTGGGACCGCAGCAGCCATCGAGTCCAAGACTTGTTGCGGCTTGCAGTCATATGCTGTGCTTATGGTGGACAGCAGGCAGCTACGGTACTTCGCCGCGGTCGCGCACCGGTTGAACTTCACGCGGGCCGCGGAGGACCTCCTGATCGCACAGCCGGCGTTGAGCCAGGCGATCCGGCAACTCGAACGAGAGCTCGGTGTGAGGCTGTTCGAGCGCAACTCGCGCGGGGCCGCCCTGACGCCTCCGGGCGAGGTCCTGCTCCGCGGGGCCCAGCGCATGCTGCGGGAGCTGGAGGTCACCGTCGACGAGGTTCGCAGCTTTGCCGGGCAGGTCACCGGACGGGTCCGGCTCGGTGCCTGGCAGTCCATGGAGGTGCGGCTCCCGGACCTGCTTGCCGCCTTTCGTCACGAGTTTCCGGCGGTCGACGTGGCGGTGAACGAGCTGGTCTCCGACGCGATGCTGGACGCTGTCCGGGCCGGCACGCTGGACGCCGCCATGGTGGTGCAGCGCGAGCACGTCCCGATGACGGGCCTGGCCAGCCAGCCGTTCATCACCGAGCCCTACGACCTTGCGGTCGCCGAGTCGCACGCACTGGCGCAGCGCACGGCGGTCCGCCTCAGCGAGCTCGCCGAGGAGCCGTTCGTCATGCACCGGCCGGGGTCTGCCGTACGCGACCAGATCCTGCACGCTTGTGCGGACGCCGGGTTCCGACCGCGCATCGCCCTCGAGACCGGCGAGATGAGCGCCGCGCGGGCTTTCGTCGCCGCCGGTCTGGGCATCACCGTTCTGCCGCGGTCATCGCTGGCGAGCGCCGGCCCGGCGGTCCGCATCCTGTCCTTGCGGCCAAGGATTCAGCGCACCTCGATCCTGGTCTGGCCCCAGAAAGGCCCGCGCTCGGCGGCCGCACGGTCCTTTCTGGAGTTCGCGCGTGACCACGAGGAGCTGTTGCACTGACGCCGCACGAACGTTGCGTTGCCCGTGTCGCGCCGGCGTGGGCGGCGGCACTGGCGGACGACTTCGCCACGGCCTACAGGAGCAGGTGGACCGGCTCCCTAGTACATCCCACCCGCGCCGCGAGCCACGGTCCCTGCGTCGTGGTTCTCCTTGCCACATCGCCGACAGCGCAGGAAGGTGCCCGTGCTCTCGCCCTCCGGAGACGGTGGGTAGGGGATCTTCCCCCACTTGTGACCGGCCAGGCAGAGGGTGAAGCGCTTCAGGTTGTCCATCGCGATCGACCTCCGGAGCGCGACTTCTTGGGGAGCGGCCGACCTTGCATCTGGGCATACAGGTCGTCGGCGGAGTACACCGGAAGCCGGCCCGAATCGGGGCGCGGGCCGATGACTGCTCGGTCCGCAGCGGTGCTGGCGCCGATCTGCGGCGTCGCCCTGCTGTAGCGCGAGACGTTGTCACGCGCCGTCTCGGCGACCGAGCCGACCCAGCCGATCACCGCCAGCGCGATCCCGTAGAGCACCGTGCCGGCGATCATCAGGAACGCGAGCGCGATGATCGCGAAGAACACGACGGACACGGCCATGCTGACCATGGTAGGACCGAGGAGCCACCGACGAACCCGATGTCGGAAGCGTGTGCCAGGCTCGCCGCATGCCGTGCGACCTCTCCGACGCGCGCGACCTGGTCGGCCAGCTCGACCGGGCGGCGCTGGTCGAGCTCCAGCACTACACCAAGCTCGAGGTCGAGGGCCGCACCTTCGGCTACCTGTGGGAGCCCACGTGCACGATCGGGCTCCGCCAGACCATCGCCGAGCAGCAGGCGCTGGTGGCGGAGCGGCCGGAGGTGTTCGAGGTGCAGTTCACCGCCTACGGCTACGGCTGGGTCGTCTGTCACCTCGAGGGCGTCGAGCGGGACGAGCTCGCCGAGCTCGTCTTCGAGGCCTGGCGCCTCACCGCGCCGGCCGAGCTGGTCGAGGGCCGGGGCGACAAGCTCCCGGTCTGAGCGGCTCCGGTTCGCTGGTCGCGCCGTCGTCAGGTATCTTGATATCAAGAGATCTACCCGCCTACCGACAGTGCGTCGTACGGCGGCAAGATGGGTAGCAGACCGACGATCGAGGAGATGTGACGGATGGCGAGTCAGGACAGCTTCGGGGCCAAGGGCACGCTCGAGGTCGGTGACCAGAGCTACCAGATCTACCGGCTGTCGGCGGTCACCGGCGACGGCGTCGACATCGAGAGCCTGCCCTACTCGCTCAAGGTCCTCCTGGAGAACCTCCTGCGCACCGAGGACGGCGCCGACATCACCGCCGACGACATCCGCGCGCTCGCCTGCTGGGACGCCGAGGCCGAGCCCGACAAGGAGATCCAGTTCACCCCGGCCCGCGTGATCATGCAGGACTTCACCGGCGTGCCCTGTGTCGTCGACCTGGCCACGATGCGCGAGGCGATGGCCGACCTCGGGGGCGACGCCACCAAGATCAACCCGCTCGCCCCTGCCGAGCTGGTCATCGACCACTCGGTGATCGCCGACGTCTTCGGGACGCCGGAGGCGTTCGAGCGCAACGTCGAGATCGAGTACGAGCGCAACCGCGAGCGCTACCAGTTCCTGCGCTGGGGCCAGGGCGCCTTCGCCGACTTCAAGGTCGTCCCGCCGGGTACCGGCATCGTCCACCAGGTCAACATCGAGCACCTCGCCCGCGTCGTGTTCACCCGCGAGGCGGACGGCACCACGGTCGCCTACCCCGACACCTGCGTCGGCACCGACTCCCACACCACGATGGTCAACGGCATCGGTGTGGTCGGCTGGGGCGTCGGCGGCATCGAGGCCGAGGCCGCGATGCTCGGCCAGCCGGTGAGCATGCTGATCCCGCGGGTGGTCGGCTTCAAGCTCTCCGGCGACCTGCCCGAGGGGTCGACGGCCACCGACCTCGTGCTCACGATCACCGAGATGCTGCGCCAGCACGGCGTGGTCGGGAAGTTCGTCGAGTTCTACGGCGAGGGCGTCACGGCGCTGCCGGTGGCCAACCGCGCCACCATCGGCAACATGAGCCCGGAGTTCGGCTCGACCATCGCGGTCTTCCCGATCGACGAGCAGACCATCAGCTACCTCCGGCTCACCGGCCGCCCCGACGACCAGCTCGCTCTGGTCGAGGCCTACGCCAAGGAACAGGGCCTCTGGCACGACCCGCAGGCCGAGCCGCGCTACAGCGAGCGCCTCGAGCTCGACCTGTCGACCGTCGTCCCGTCCCTCGCCGGCCCCAAGCGCCCCCAGGACCGGGTCGAGGTCACCAAGGCGGGGGAGTCGTTCGCCAGGGCGCTCGAGGACTACACCGACGACGCCTCGGCCACCGCCACCGTCAGCCTCGACGGACAGGAGGTCGAGATCGGCCACGGTGCAGTCGCGATCGCGGCGATCACGTCCTGCACCAACACCTCCAACCCGAGCGTGATGATCGCGGCCGGTCTGCTCGCCAAGAACGCCGTCGACAAGGGTCTGTCCCGCAAGTCCTGGGTCAAGACGACGCTCGCTCCGGGCTCGAAGGTGGTCAGCGACTACTACGAGCGGGCCGGTCTCACGCCCTACCTCGACAAGCTGGGCTTCAACCTCGTCGGCTACGGCTGCACGACGTGCATCGGCAACTCCGGTCCGCTCATCCCCGAGGTGAGTGCCGCGGTCAACGAGAAGGACCTCGCGGTCGTCAGCGTGCTCTCGGGCAACCGCAACTTCGAGGGCCGGATCAATCCCGACGTGAAGATGAACTACCTCGCGTCGCCGCCCCTGGTCGTCGCCTACGCGCTGGCCGGCTCGATGACCGTCGACCTGTTCGAGGACCCCCTCGGCCAGGACCAGGACGGCCACGACATCTTCCTCAAGGACATCTGGCCGTCACCCGCCGAGGTCGAGCGGGTGATCGGTGAGGCGATCACCGCGGAGATGTTCGACGACGGCTACGCCGACGTGTTCGCCGGCGACCAGCGCTGGCAGGAGCTGCCCACGCCCGAGGGCGACACGTTCGCCTGGGCCGAGGACTCGACGTACGTCCGCAAGGCGCCGTACTTCGACGGCATGCCCCACGAGCCCGAGCCGGTGACCGACATCGAGGGCGCGCGGGTCCTGCTCAAGCTGGGTGACTCGGTCACCACCGACCACATCAGCCCCGCCGGTGCGATCAAGAAGGACAGCCCGGCCGGGAAGTACCTCGCCGACCACGGTGTCGAGCAGCGTGACTTCAACTCCTACGGCTCCCGCCGCGGCAACCATGAGGTGATGATCCGCGGCACCTTCGCCAACATCCGGCTGCGCAACCAGCTGGCGCCGGGCACCGAGGGCGGGGTCACCCGTGACTTCACCCGCGACGGCGAGGTGGCGACGGTCTTCGAGGCGAGCGAGCATTACCAGGCTGCGGGCATCCCGCTCGTCGTGCTCGCCGGCAAGGAGTACGGCTCCGGCTCGTCGCGCGACTGGGCGGCCAAGGGCACCGCGCTGCTGGGGGTGAAGGCGGTGATCGCAGAGTCCTACGAGCGGATCCACCGGTCCAACCTGATCGGCATGGGCGTGCTGCCCCTTCAGTTCCCCGGCGGCAAGTCGGCCGACGACATGGGCCTGACCGGCGAGGAGACGATCTCGATCTCCGGGATCACCGAGCTGAACGACGGCACGACGCCGCGCACGGTCACCGTGAAGATCGAGAAGGACGGCCGCGAGGACGAGTTCGAGGCCACCGTCCGCATCGACACCCCCGGCGAGGCGCACTACTACCGCAACGGCGGGATCATGCCCTACGTGCTGCGGAGTCTCCTGCGCGACTGACGCCGCGACAGACCCCATGCAACGTCATCCGAACCGTGGCCGATCGGCCACGGTTCGGATGACGTCCGGTGCGGGCCGGCTACTTCACCTCGGCCCGCAGCACCCGCCAGAGGCCGAAGGCCAGGGGGAGCACCAACCAGACCAGGCCGGTGACGGCGAGCTGGGTCCAGTCGTGTGCCGAGAAGCCGCCGTCGTACATGCGGTTCTGGTTGAACGAGAAGTCCACCCAGCCTTGGGCCTTCTCGAACCAGTGCTGGCTGGAGGCCAGCACGGCGGTCAGGGTCGGGATCACGAACCAGTAGACGAAGTAGCTCACGATCGCGGCGGCCGAGTTGCGGGTGACCACCCCGAGCATGAAGCCGACCGTCATCCCGATCAGGTCAGCTCCGACGATGTAGAGGATCTCGGTGGCGGAGAGGTCCCACACCGTCGGGACGCCGACCAGCGTGCTGGCGACCAGGTTGCCGACCGCGCCGATCGCCAGCGCGACGATCATCGAGGCGACCCCGACCAGGAGGGTGTCGGCCAGCTTGGCCCTGATCACCCGACCGCGGTGGGGCACCAGGGTGAAGGTCGTGAGGCCGGCGCGCTGGCTCCACTCACCCGTGACCGAGAGGATCGCCACCACCGGCAGCAGGATGGTCATCGGGACGCCGATCGCTGCGGCGAAGTTGTTGTAGGTCAGGCTGGAGTCCGAGCCGAACGCGATGACCGAGCCGGTCGCGACCAGCGCGGTGGCGGCGATGCCCATCATCAGCCAGAACCCCGAGCGGGTGTCGAACATCTTGCGCAGCTCCACACCCATCACGGTGCGGAACGGGATCGGCGCGTACGCCTCGCGGGCGGCCCGCCTCTCGCGGACGGCCTCGTGGGACTCGATGGTGACGGTGCTCATGCCGCTGCTCCTTCTCGTGCGTCGTTCTTGGTGAGCTCGAGGAACATCTCCTCCAGGCCGGCGCCGTCGGCGGGCCGCAGCTCGGTCAGGGGTACGCCGGCGGCGAGCGCGAGGCGTCCGACCTGCGCTGCGTCGGCGTCGGTGCGTACGCCGTCCAGGGACGGCGACGCGGTGTGCCCGGCGGTGGTGAGGGCCGCCGCGAGGGCGGCGACGTCGTGCGCGCCGGCGTAGGTGCCGGCCGAGGCGAGCAGCTCGCCCTTGGTGCCCGAGGCGACGATCCGGCCGGTGCCGATCACGACCAGGTCGTCGGCGACGACCTCGATCTCGTGCAGCAGGTGCGACGACAGCAGCACGGTGCCGCCCTGGTCGGCGAAGCCGCGCAGCAGGTCGCGCATCCAGCGGATGCCGGCCGGGTCGAGGCCGTTGGCGGGCTCGTCGAGCACCAGCACCTCGGGGTCGCCGATCAGTGCGGTGGCGAGGCCGAGCCGCTGCCGCATGCCCAGCGAGTAGTCGCGGACCCGGCGGCCTGCCTCGTCGTCGGTGAGGCTGACCAGGTCGAGCATCTCCTCGACCCGCCCCTTGTCCACGCGCATCGTGCGCTGGGCCAGGGTCAGGATCTCGCGGCCGGTGCGGCCGGCGTGCTGGGCGGAGGCGTCGAGGAGGACCCCGATCTCGCGGCCCGGGTTGGGCAGGTCGGCGTAACGACTTCCGAGGACCGTGGCGTTCCCGGACGACGCGGGCGTGAGCCCGACGAGGATGCGCAGGGTGGTGGACTTCCCGGCGCCGTTGGGGCCGAGGAAGCCGGTGACACGGCCGGGCTCGGCCCGGAACGTGACCTGGTCGACGGCGGTGAACCCGCCGTAGCGCTTGGTGAGGTGGTCGATGTGGATCATGTCGAGGACTCTCCCGCCGAGCAGGGGGCGGCCACATCGGGGACGGTGCTGATCCCGCCACTGGTGCCAACCCCGGAAACCCCTAGGGGCCCCGGGGTCGGCTCTCGGGGTCGGGCTACCGTGGGCGCATGCTCGTGGCGATCAGCATCAGTCCCTTCCACCGGCGACGAGACGGGAGGCGTGAGCGCGTCCGTCGCCGAGGCCGTCCGCGTGATCCGGGAGTCGGGCCTGCCGAACCACACCGACTCGATGTTCACCACGCTCGAGGGTGAGTGGGACCAGGTGATGGACGTCGTGAAGCGGGCCGTGCTCGCGGTCGCCGAGACCTCGCCGCGGGTCGGCCTCGTGCTCAAGGCCGACCTGCGGGCCGGCCACGACACCGGACAGCTGACCGCGAAGGTCGAGCGGCTCGAGCAGCGGCTGACGACCGATGAGGACTGAGCTGGTCCGGGTCCACACCGGCTCCCACGAGGTGGTGCACGACCTGACCGGGGAGTGCCGCGCGTTCGTCTCGTCGTACGGCGGTGACAGGTCGGGGTTGCTGCACGTCTTCGTGCCGCACGCCACCGCGGGGATCGCGATCCTCGAGACCGGAGCGGGCTCCGACGACGACCTCCTGGCGACGCTCGCCGACCTGCTCCCGGTCGACGACCGCTGGCAACACCGGCACGGCAGCCGAGGGCACGGCCGGTCGCACGTGATGCCGGCGCTGGTCCCGCCCTACGCCACCGTGCCGGTTGTCGACGGGCACCTCCAGCTCGGCACCTGGCAGAGCATCTGCCTGGTCGACCTCAACGTCGACAACCCCGATCGCGAGGTCAGGCTGTCGTTCCTCGACGGATGACTGGCAGGCTGAACACATGACGTCGACGCCCCGCGAGCAGCCCTGGTCCGACGACCGGCCCGAGCACGGCCGGGTCCTGGTCCTCAGCGCCAACCCCATCTCCTCTGCGATCGAGACGATCGCGACCGCCGCCGGCCGCGAGGTCGTCGTCCTCGCCGAGGACGACGGCGGCCCCGGCCTGGTCTCGCTCGCGCCCGTCGCGGGCGACGCCGTGGTGCTCTGTGACCACGACGCGCCGGACGCACCCACGTTCCTGCGCGACGCCCTCGCCTCGCCCGCGTCGTACGTCGCGATGATGGCGAGCCGGAGCCGCGCCGGGCGGATGCAGACCGAGCTGGCGGCCGAGGACGTGCCGGGCCTCGACAAGCTGCACGTGCCGGCGGGCCACAACCTCGGCGGCAAGGGGGCCGGTGAGATCGCCCTGTCGGTGGTGGCCGAGATCGTGGCCGAGTCCTACGGGCGGCCCGGCGGGCCGATGCGCGGCTGAGCGCGGCTGACGTTGGCCGACCTCTCCTGGCAGGTCCTGCTCGTCCTGGGACTGGCTGCCGTCTTCGGGGCGTTCGTCCAAGCCGTCGTGGGTCTCGGCATGGGCCTGGTCGCGGCGCCGGTCGTCGGGATCGTGGCACCGTCGCTGGTGCCGGTGCTGCCGCTGTGCCTCGCGCTCTGCATCTCGGGGCTGATGCTGGTCGGCGAGCGCGCCCACATCGACTGGCGGGCGCTGGCCTGGGCGCTGCCCAGCCGGGTGCCCGGCACCGTGGTCGGCGCGTGGCTCGTGGTCGAGTTCACCGAGGAGCAGATCGGGATCGCCCTGGCCTTGATGACGTTGGTCGCGGTCGCCGTCGCCGTCCGCGCGGCCCGGATCCCGGTCACCCCCGGCACCCTGGTCGGGGCCGGCTTCGGCGCAGGCGTCACCGGCACGGCGACCTCCATCGGCGGCCCCGCCATCGCCCTGCTCTTCCAGCGCGAGCCGCCGGCGGTGATGCGTTCGACGCTGTCGGTGTTCTTCTTCGTCGGGGTCCTGCTGAGCCTGGCCGGACTGGGGATCTCCGGCTCGATCGACAGTTCTTCGTGGCAGGTCGCGCTGGTCCTGGCGCCGGGGGTGGTCGTCGGCATGCTGGTCGGCCGGGCGGTGCGCGACCGGATCCATCGCGACGCGTTCCGGGCCGGCGTGCTCCTCGTCTGCACGGCCTCCGCCGTGACGCTGCTGGTCCGTCTCGTTGAGCCTGACCCCTCCGAAGTCCCCGCCAGGCGCTCGGGATCTCGGTCGGCACGGTGAAGTCGCAGGCGCAGGGACGCGCTACGGCGGCTCCGCGAGGTCGTACCGGGACTCTCCGAGGACCTCGTTTCGCCCTGATCGCACCCCTCGTTGGCTACCCTTCCGGGGTGCCGACCGCGACCCAGCAGCCTCCTGCCACGAACCCCGCCGTCAAGCGGATCTTCCTGGCGGTCGGGGTCGTCCTGGTCTGGTGCTCGCCTACCTCGTCTATCAGGTCGATGCAGCCGAAGCATCCCCACGGCGGTGACCCGACCACCACGGTCCCGGCGCTCAAGGCGGTCAAGACCTACGACTTCGTCGGCAACGAGCACACCACCGACCCGGTGACCTATGCCGAGACGCCGCCGGCCGGTGGCCCGCACGACCCGGTGTGGCAGGACTGCGGGGTCTACACCCAACAGCTGCGCAACGAGAACGTCGTCCACGCCCTCGAGCACGGCACCGTCTGGATCACCTACCGGCCCGGCACCTCGGCCGCCGACGTGCAGACGCTCCAGACCGCCCTCGGCTCGGTCAAGGACAAGAAGACGATCCTCTCGCCCTACCCGGGCCTGCCGACGCCGGTCGTGGTCACCGTGTGGAACGCCCAGCTCGACCTGAAGAGCGCCTCCGACCCGAGGCTGGCTGCCTTCTTGTCGGTCTACGGCGACGGGCACACCGCCCCCGAGGCCGCGATGGCGTCGTGCGCCGGTGGCAAGGTGGTCTACGCCTCGCCCAGCAACCCCTGACGCTCCGATCAGGCGTCGTCCGTCGGCGGCGTCGCAGGCGGACGACGGACGACCTGTAGCTGGCGCTCGGTGTCGGCGAAGCCGACCGACCGGTAGACCCGGATCGCGAGGTAGTCGGGATCGGCGACCATCACCAGGGTCGTCGCGCCGAGCTCCTCGAAGCCGTAGCGGCTCACCCGGTGCACGAGCGTGCCGGCCAGCCCGCGGCCGCGGGCGTCCGGATGGGTCTTCACCGACTGGAAGCGCGCCAGCCCCGGTGAGGCGGTGAACAGTCCCATCGACGACGAGCAGCCGGTCGCCTTCGAAGGCGCCCCACCACGCGCCGTACCCCTGCTCGACGAGGCGCCGGTCGGCCCTGGTCTTGGCCGTCACGAAGGGGAGGTCGTACCCGACGTCCTCGCCGGCCCGGGACACCTCGACCTGCTGTGCCCAGTCGTCGTCGGAGACCAGGGGCCGGTAGGTCGCCTCGGTATTGGGCCGCGGGGGCTCGTGCACGGCCTCGGCGGTCATCACGCTGCACGCCTCGGCCTCGAGCCCGAGCGCGGTGAAGGGGGCCAGGTCGTCGACGGTGCCGCCGGTGCCGTCGATCCCGAAGGTGCGGTGCTGAGCCTGGGGGAACTCCCGCTCGAAGCAGCCGAGCCACTCCTCGGCCTCGTCCCGGCTCGAGGGTGGCTCGGGCAGCAGCAGGAAGTTGCCCCACCAGAAGGTCGGGTTGTCGGGCGTGCGGACGACCAGGTGGGTGCCGCGGTCGCTGACCTGGCTCCCCGCCCGCTCGAGCAGGGCCAGGTCGGTCCGGTTGGCCAGCGACACGATCTCCATGGCGGCAACCTACGCAGCAGTGCGACGGTATGGCCCATGACTTTCTCGGAGGGGCTCGAGATCCGGCCGGAGCAGAGCGAGGACCGCGACGCCGTACGGCGCGTGATCACCGCCGCGTTCGACGACGACGGGAGCGTGGCCGAGATCTGGTCCGGGCTCGGCCGGCACCGGCGGGCGGGCCTGGTGGCCGAGCACGGTGGGGCCGTCGTCGGCCAGGTCGGGCTGAGCCAGGGCTGGGTCGACGCACGGCGCGGCGCTGGTCGAGGTGTGGGTGCTCAGCCCGCTGGCGGTCGACCCCGGCCATCAGCGCGGCGGCATCGGCAGCGCCCTGGTGGCCGCGGCGATCGAGACGGCCCGGGGGAGCGGCGTACCGGCTCTGTTCCTCGAGGGCGACCCGGACTACTACGGCGACGCGCGGCTTCGAGCGTGCCGACCGGCGGGGCTTCCTGCCGGCCGCCTTGGAGCGCACGCCGCGAGCGGCGTTCCAGTGCGTGAGGTTCGACGGCCTCGAGGAGTGGATGACCGGGCAGCTGATCTACCCCGCGATCTGGTGGGAGCACGACAGCGCCGGGCTGCGCGACCCGCGCCTGGCCGAGGTCGAGGACGGTTGGCGGTCCGCGACTGAGGGCGCCGTCGTGAGCTCCGTTGTCATGCCTCCGTGACTCCCGGTTGACTCGAACATCTGTTCGACCCAAGATGGGCGCATGCTCGTCTCCCCGCCCGGCTGGCCCCGCGAGGTGCGTCCTCCCGACGCCCCCGACTGGGAGGCGACCGCGTGCAGCTGGCTGCTCGACCAGTGCCCGCCCGACTTCCGCGCCTACCCGGCGCTGCGGCGTCACCCGGTCGTGCTCGCGCGGTTCGCCGTGCTCCACATCGAGGCCAACCAGGCGGCCTGCCGCCGCGGCCTGAGCGAGGCCCGCTCCGAGCTGCGCGAGGTCGCCGACCTCGCCGTGATCGAGGCCGCGGTCATCACCTGGCAGGCCGAGGAGGCCCGGCTTCTCGGCGTACGACGGGCCGCCGGGCTGGTCGAGGAGGCGCTGCGCGGGCGGCGCTACGTCGCGCGCCTGTGACCGGGGCCGGCCCGACTCTCACCCGCTGCGGGCGAGGCCGAGCGCCCTGCGAGCGGTGACCATGACCCCATGGTCACTCGACGTCCCGTCCCGCACCTGCTCGTCGCAGGTCTCCTCACGCTCATGCTCGCCGTCTCCGGCTGCGGAGGGAAGGACAAGCCCGCCGTCTGCACGGACGTCACCAACCTCGAGTCCTCGATCTCCGCCGTGACCAAGATCAAGATCAACCAGGGCGCCCTGACCGAGCTGAAGACCAAGCTCGCCCAGGTGCAGACCGACGCCATGCAGCTGAAGACCGACGCGAAGGCCCAGTTCAGCACTGAGGTCAGCGCGGTCGACGCCGCGGCGACGACGTTCAAGACGGCCCTCGACGCCGCGGTGGCCGCGCCGACCGCGACGACGATCGCGGCGGTGATCGCGTCGGTGCCGGCGCTGACGACGGCGCTGTCCAACCTCCAGACCGCCGTCAAGACCACCTGCTGAGCCGGGCGGCGCCCCGTGCTGACTGCCCTGGGCTGGGCCCTGCTCGCCGCGATCCAGCCACCGGGGATCATCGCGTTCATCGCGATGCTCGGATCGCGCGGGGGCCGACGCAACATCTCGGCTTCATCATCGGCTGGTTGTTGTGCGGCGGGCTGGTCGCTGTCCTGACCGTGGTCGTGGCGGGTGGGTCGCCCCGCTCGGGGGCCGTCTCGCACGGCGATCGGCTCTGCCGGGCTGCTCCAGATCGCTCTCGGCGTGGCCGCCCTGGCCCTTCTCGTCGTCCGGCGCCGGCGTCGCTCACCGGCCCTCGGCTCCTCGGCCGCCGAGCCCGACCTCGAGCCCGACCTCGAGCCGGACGAGCAGGGCGTCGTCGGGCCGTCGGGGCCGGGCTGATCGCGGCGTATGCTGCAGGGCTGGCCGGTCGTGGCCGCTGCGGTCGCCGCGGTGCTGAAGGCGACCGACTCCGGTCTCGGCCAGACCCTCGGGATCCTGGTGGTGCTCGTGGTGTCGGCCTCGACCTACCTCACGGCGCACGTGCTGGCCGGTCTCTACCCCGAGCGAACGGCCGCCTGGCTGGCCGGCCTGCGCCGGCGGATCGAGACCCATCGCGACCGGGTCGATCGACCTGCTCCTGCTCGGCACGGTGCCTGGATGGTCGGCCACGGGCTGGTGGTCCAGCTCACGAAGTGAGCGGCTGGTGGCCCTGGAGCGTGAGGCCGAACGACCCTGGGGTACGGCGCCCGCGGCTGCCTAACGTGACGCCGTGAGGGCCGAGCCGAAGTGCCCGCTACGACCGGGTGACGACTGCACGCTGTGCGAGCCCGGTGCGAGCGGGCCGGAGGACTGTCCGGCGGTCTACCTGGTGATGTCCGATCCCGACCTGCGCTCCCGCTGGGTCGAGCTGCGCGCCCTCGCCCGCGGGTAGCTCAGCCGAGCTCTCCGGTGCTGCCGTCGATCAGCTCCCGGGCGATGTCGAGGTGGCCGCTGTGCCGGGCGTACTCCTGGATCAGGTGCAGCAGGATCCACTGCAGCTGGGGCGCGGAGGCGAGGTCGGCGAACCGGCCCCCGACCCGGGCCGTGTCGGTGAGGTCGTGCGACTCGACGATGACCCGGGTCCGCTCGGCGGCCTGGTCGAGCATCGCGCGGATCTCGGCGGGTGTGCCCTCCGGCGTCCGCCAGCCGCCGCCATCGGCCGCGTCGGCCCACGGGTCCTCGACCTGCTCGCCGAGGAACCCCCAGACCAGCCAGCGGCGCTCGACGTTCGCCAGGTGCAGGGCCAGCCCACCCGGTGTCCAGCCCGGACGGCACGACGGACGCGCCGACCTCCTCGGGCGAGAGCCCGTTCAGCTTGCCGGCGACGACGCTCCGGAAGTAGTCGAGGTAGTTCAGCATCAGCCCCCGCAGGTCGGGGGTCGATCCCGGCTCGGGAAACTGGGCCAGCCGTCCGTCATCCGAGCACGCGCCGCGCCAGGTCGAGGTGGAAGCGGGTCGAGAGCAGCAGGTCGTCGACGTGCACCCGCTCGTTGGCGTTGTGGTAGCCCGCGTCGAGCACCTCGGTGGGCGTCGTCCGGAACGGACTGAACCCGTAGGCCTGGGTGCCGCCAGGCCGCCCGGAGGAAGTTGCTGTCGGTGAAGCCGGTGCACAGCGTCGGCAGCACCGAGGCCGGGTCACCGTCCTCGGCGAGGAACGCCGCCACCGCCGCCGGGACGACCCCCTCCACCGGCGAGCTCGAGGCCTCGATGATCTCCTCGGGCCACTCCAGCTCGTAGGGCAGGTCGTCGCCGAGCAGGGCTCGGACCCGGGCCTCGACGTCGGCGGGCGTCGTACCGGGCAGGATCCGGATGTCGACCTCGGCGGTCGCCCGGGCCGGCATCACGTTGCGCTTGTTGGAGCCCCAGAGCATGGTCGGCGCCATCGTCGGCCCCATCAGCGCCAGGATCGTGTCGCCGAGCCCGTCGTAGAGAGCGTCGGCCTCGGCCAGGGCGCGGCGCAGGTCGGGCTCGTCGCGGCCGAGCAGCACCCGCAGCATGGCGGTGGCCTCGGGAGCCTGGCTCGGCTCGGGCATCCCGTTGCCGAGGCGGGGGAGGAGCTGGGCGAGCAGCGGTACGGCGTTGCGGCCCAGCGTCGGCACCGAGGCGTGACCGGCCTCGCCCTTGGCCACGACCTGGACCGGGTAGGTGCCCTTCTCGCCCACGGACAGGCTGAGCATCTCGCGGCCGTCCGAGAGCCGGAGCCGCTCGCCGCCGCCCTCGTTGACGCTGTGGGTGGGCCGGATGTCGGGGCGTTCCTCCAGCAGCCAGCGCATCCCGACGTCCTCGAAACCGTCCTCCTCGTCGGCGACGGCCAGGAACCACAGGTCGCCGCTCGGCCGGAAGCCGGTGCGGGCCAGCTCGGCCATCGCCACCGCACGAGCCGCCACCTCGTTCTTCATGTCGACCGCGCCACGGCCCCACAGGTAGCCCGCGTCGTCCAGCACCGCCTCGAACGGCGGGTGGGTCCAGTCCCGCGGGTCGCACGGCACCACGTCGGTGTGCCCCACGAACGCCAGCGACTCCGCGCCTGCCGCTGGTTGAGGAGGGCGCTCTGCGCCCGACTCGGAACCACGAGGCCCACCACGTCCCGGGATCCGCGCCACCAGGTTTCCGCGGTGCGGGACCCGGGCCACCACCTCGGCCTCGACACCGTGGCCGGTGAGGTAGTCGACGAGGTACTCCGCGCACAGCGTCTCGTTGCCGAGCCCGGGCTCGCGGGCGTTGGTGGTGTCGAGGCGGATCAGGTCGCGGGCGACCCGGATCACCTCGTCGTGCAGCGACGCACTGGAGGACTCACTCATCGATGGCTCCCAACCGGTCGAGGACGTAGGCGTAGATCTCGGCCTCGTAGCCGAGATGGCCGACCCGCCCGGACGGCCCGACATGGGCGCCCGCGCCGGTCTCGCAACGGAACAGCAGTCGCGGCGACCAGTCCGGATCTGAGTGTCGCAGCGCGGCCACCCACTTGGCCGGCTCGCGCACCATCACCCGAGGATCGTGCACCGCGCCGGTCACCAGCAGGTCGGGCCGGCCACCCGCAGCGGGCAGGTTGTCGTACGGCGAGTAGGCCAGCATCCAGTCGAACTCCTCGCGCACCCGCGGGTCGCCCCACTCCTCCCACTCGTTGATCGTGAGCGGGATCGACTCGTCGAACATCGTGGTCACCACGTCGACGAACGGCACCTCGGCGACCACCGCCCGCCACCGTTCCGGCCGCTGGCTGAACACCGCGCCCTGGAGCAGCCCGCCGGCGCTGAGCCCGCGGGTCACGATCCGGCGGCCGTCGACCAGTCCGTCCCGCTCGAGCCCGTCGGCGACGGCGGCGAGGTCGTCGAAGGTGTGCTGCTTGTGCCGCAGGCTCCCGTCCAGCCACCACCGCCGCCCGCCCTCACCGCCACCGCGGACCAGCGCGTGCACCCAGACGACCCCGCGGTCGAGCAGGGTCGGCAGACAGGCGTCCCACTCGGGCTCGTCGACCGCCTCGTAGGCGCCGTAGGCGTGGATGAGCGCGGGTGCGGTGCCGTCGAGAGCGGTCTCGCGGCGCCGGAGCAGCACCGCAGGGACAGGCGTGCCGTCGGGAGCGGGGAAGGTACGCCGCTCCACGACGTAGCGCTCGGGGTCGTGGCCCGGCGCCTCTGCGCGGTGCACCTCCGTGCGGGCGCCGGTGGCCAGGTCGAGCGACGACCAGACCGGCGGCCGGAGGTAGGACTCGTCGCACACGAGGACCGAGTCGACGTCGTAGAGCGCGTTCTCGGACAGGTCGAGGCAGCCCACGTCGTACGACGTCCGCAGCACGTGGCCCTCGCCGGCCAGGTCGTCGTGTCCCACCACGCGGAGCCGGTGCTCACCCTCGGCGCGGAAGGACAGCACCACCCCTCCGGCGAACGCGTCGGCGCGGTAGAGCCGCTCGGCGGGCGCCTCGGGGCGGACCTGCGTCCACACGGTGTGGTCCTGGTCGGCGTCCCGGGGGACGGGTGCGCTCATCAGCCGGAACTCGACCGCACCGTCGTCGGTGACCACGAGCAGCCGGTCGCCGGCGGGACCGGGGGCGTGCTCCACCTCGTAGCGGACCCCCTGGCGCCGGCCGCCCACCGAGCGCGGGGCCGCGGTGGGGTCGTCGGCGGGGACGACCCAGGCCTCGTTGGTGACCCGGCTCTCGCCCTGGATCACCACCAGCGATCCCGATCGGGCCAGCCGGACACTCAGCTCGAAGCGCTGGTCGGCCTCCTCCAGCACCAGCCCGTCCTCGGCCGGGTCGGTGCCGATCCGGTGCCGCCAGACCTGGAACGGCCGGTACGCCTCGTCGTGCACGGTGTAGAAGAACCACTGCGAGTCGGCGCTCCAGGCGCCGCCGTAGTAGCTGCGCGCGATCCGGTCGGGCAGGTCCTCACCCGTGCGCAGGTCGCGGAAGCGCAGCTCGAAGACCTCGTCACCGTCGGTGTCGACGTTGAATGCGAGCAGGTCCTCGTCGGGGCTGACCAGGGTCAGCCCGACGTCCAGGTAGCCGGTCCCGAGGTCTTGCTGAGAAATGTCGAAGAACAACGATGAAGATTCGGATTCAGTCGTTGACCTGCCCGCTGAATCATGATTCAGTCGCCGCCATAACTCGGCGTAGTCGCTGTTCACGGGGTGGCGGGTCCAGTAGGCATACCGCCTGCGCGGCCGGCGAGCCGACTCGTCGTCTTTCGGAAGACGGGACAACATGTCCGCCTTCAAGGCGGACGAGAGGGACTTCAGATGAGCAACAGACGCGACGTAGAAGGACCGCTCGGCCTCGAGCAGGCGCAGGACGGCAGGGTCGTCGCTGCCCAACCAGAAGTAGGGGTCGAGCTCGCTCGACCCCGTGCTCGGTATGGGCGTGCGGTCGGCGGTCGGCGACCGGCGGCGGCACGGGACGGGACGCGGGATCCGTGGGGGCATCGGCTGTGAGGCGTGGTCGGCACGGCGGTCACCGTACCGCCGGAGCGATCCTGGTGGCTCTCGGGCTGCTCCTCGCCGCCCTGATGCCGGGCCTGGCCCTGGGCAGTGCCGCTCACGCGAAGGACAAGGTCGTCTTCAAGGTGGCCATGCTCGGTGAGGGCGTCGACTCGCTCAACCCGTTCCTCGGCATCCAGGCGCCGTCGTACGAGATGTGGGGCCTGACCTACGACTACCTGACCGGCTACTCGATGACCGACATGTCGCCGCAGCCGGCGCTGGCCACCAAGTGGACGACGTCGCCGGACGGCAAGACGTGGACGTTCACCGTGCGCAGCGGCGTGAAGTTCTCCGACGGCGTGCCGCTGACCGCGGCCGACGTGGCCTACACCTACAACCGGGTGCTCCACGGCACGGTCGAGCAGTCGTCGTGGATCTCCTACCTCCAGGGCGTCACCAAGGTCACCGCGCCCGAACGCCACCACCGTCGTGATGAAGCTGAAGAAGCCGAGTGCCACGCTTCCGCTGCTGCCGATCCCGATCGTGCCCGAGCACGTGTGGAAGAACGTCAGCGAGAAGGAGGTCAAGACCTACTCGGCCGCGCCCACCAACGGCAAGCCGGTCGTCGGGTCCGGCCCGTTCCGGCTGGTGCAGGGCCAGGGCGACGGCTCGACCTTCAAGTTCGAGAAGAACCCCGACTACTGGGGCGGCACGCCGCACATCGACGAGGTCATCTTCCAGTTCTACAAGAACGACGACTCGGCGGTGCAGGCGCTGATCAAGGGCGAGGTCGACTTCGTCGAGGACATCACCGCGCTCGAGGTGAAGAGCCTCGCAGGGCAAGGCCGGGATCACCGCCCACAACGGCAACTCGCCCGGCTTCGACGAGATCGCCTTCAACTCCGGCTCGGTCGACGGCAGACGGGCAACCCGATCGGCAACCCCAACCCGGCGGTGCTCGACCCGAAGTTCCGGCACGCGCTGGGCTACGCGCTCGACCTGCCGACCCTGATCAAGAAGGTCTACCAGGGCGCCGGCCTGCCGGGGACGACGATCATCCCGCCGGCGTACAAGGAGTACCACTGGGAGCCGCCGGCCGGACCAGAAGTTCACCTTCGACCTGGCCAAGGCGGCGCAGCTGCTCGACGCCGCCGGCTACACGAAGGGCTCCGACGGCATCCGCACCCTGCCGGACGGCAAGCCGATCGGCACGCTGCGGCTGGCGGCGCGCTCGGACTCCCCGACCTCGCTGCACACCATGGACTACTTCAAGCAGTGGCTCGCCGACCTCGGGCATCAAGTCGCAGGTCTCGACCTACAGCTCCGAGCCAGCTGACCGACGTGATCCTCAAGGGCAACTTCGACGCCTTCCAGTGGGGCTGGTTCGTCGAGCCCGACCCGGACTCGATGCTCAGCTACCTGACGACCTGCGACCAGTTCGGCGGCTGGTCGGACTCGTGGTACTCCAACAAGCAGTACGACCAGCTCTACAAGCGAGCAGCACATCGAGACCGACCACGCCAAGCGGGTGGCCGACGTCAAGAAGATGCAGGAGATCCTCTACCGCGACTCGCCCTACCTGGTGACGGCGTACTCCTCGATCGGTGAGGCCGTGCGCAGCGACCAGTTCGCCTGCTTCGTGCCGCAGCCCAACCCGGGTGGCATCTGGATCGAGCAGTACGGCGTCTACAACTACATCCACGCCAAGCCGGCCTCCGAGGCGGGCAACTGCGACTCCGCCACCGCGGGTGGCAGCCTGAGCCAGGCAGTCGAGGCGACGACCAGCAGCAGCAGCTCCTCGGGGGTCAGCACGCCGTCCTGGTCGGGCTGGGCGTCGTCGTGGTGGCTGCGCTCGTGGCGGGCGGCATCGTCATGGTCCGCCGACGCTCCACCGCCGCAGAGCGCGAGTGAGTGGCGCGTGACCCATCTGATCGCCGAACCGGGGCTGATCGCCGAAGCGGAGGATCAGCCCCGGGCCCGGGGGTACACGTCGTACCTCGGTGTCAAGGTGCTGGGTGCCATCGGCAGCCTCTTCTTCATGCTGCTGGTCAACTTCTTCCTGTTCCGGGTGCTGCCGGGCGACCCGGCCCGCACCCTGGGCAGGGGCCGGCTGTCGACCCAGGCCCAGATCGACGCGTTCAACAAGACCTACGGGCTGTCGCAGCCGCTGCCGCAGCAGTTCCTCACGTTCTTGAAGAACACCTTCAGCGGTGACCTCGGGATCTCGATCAAGTACCGGGTGCCGGTCTCGAGCCTGATCCTCGACCGGCTCGGGCCGACCCTGCTGCTGGTGGGCACCTCGACCATCCTGGCCACGATCATCGGGGTCTACCTCGGCATCAAGGGTGCCTGGAACCG
The DNA here is from genome assembly GCA_963820015.1 of uncultured Actinomycetota bacterium. Taxonomy (GTDB): domain Bacteria; phylum Actinomycetota; class Actinomycetes; order Propionibacteriales; family Nocardioidaceae; genus Nocardioides. The sequence continues at coordinate 69,417 of CAWFYO010000003.1, forward strand.
CGGTGGGAAGTTCGACAACATCTCCAACGGCGTCTCGTTGACCCTCTACTCCATGCCGGAGTGGTGGCTCGGGCTGCTGCTGATCGCGACGTTCGGCGTGGGGTTCTGGATCTTCCCCGGGATCTTCCCGACCGGTGGGCTGCACTCCGCCGACGTCGACCCGCACACGCTCAAGGGCGTGCTCGACACGGCCTGGCACCTCGTCCTGCCCGTGACGACGCTGACGTTGGCCTATCTCGCGGACTACTCGCTGATCATGCGCAGCTCGCTGCTCGACGAGCTGGGGGAGGACTACCTCCAGACCGCCCGCGCCAAGGGGCTGCGCGACGTACAGGTGCGCAACCGGCATGCCGTCCGCAACGCGCTCCTGCCGACCACGACCGTGATCGCGATCAACATCGGGTTCGTGGTCTCGGGTGCGATCACCGTCGAGACGGTCTTCTCGATCCCGGGGCTGGGCCTGCTCACCGTCGAGGCGCTCGACGTGCCTGACTTCTGGCTGCTCCAGGGGGTCTTCCTGGTCGCCAGCGCCGGTGTCATCTTCGCCAACCTCCTCGCCAACCTGCTGTACGGCTGGCTCGACCCGAGAGTCCGGACATGAGCGCGGACACGACCACGAGGCCCGCCAGCCAGCTGAGCGCCCGCACGCTCGCCCGACGCCGTCGTACGGCGTCCTGGCGACGCGGCTGGGGACAGTTCCGCCGCCACCGCAGCGGCATGATCGGCCTCGGCATCCTGGTCTTCTTCGTCGTCGTGGCCCTGCTGACCCCGATCCTGGCGGACTCCTCCGGGCTCGACGTCACCAAGGCCAGCGGGCCGATCCTGCACGCTCCGACGAAGGGCTATCCGCTCGGCACCGACGAGAACGGCCGGTCGGTGCTGGTCCTGCTGATGTGGGGGGCCCGGGTCTCCCTGTTCGTCGGCCTCCTCGCCACCCTGATCTCGATGGTCATCGGCACGTTGCTCGGCCTGATCTCGGGCTACTTCGGCGGCTGGGTCGGCCGGATCACCTTCCGGGTCACCGAGTGGTTCCTGGTGATCCCGTTCCTCCCGCTCGCGATCGTGCTCGCCACCGTGCTCGGCCGGTCGTTGCTGAACATCGCCCTGGTCATCGGCGTCACCTCGTGGCCGGGCACCGCGCTGCTGATCCGGAGCCAGACGCTGTCGATCAAGGAACGGGCCTACGTCGAGCGGGCGCAGGCGATCGGGGCGGGGCGCTGGCACCAGATCGGGAGGCACGTGCTGCCCAACGTGATGCCGATGGTCTTCGCCAACACCACCCTCACGGTCGCGATCGCGATCTTGTCCGAGACCACACTGAGCTTCCTCGGGCTCGGCGACCCGACCCGCGTCTCCTGGGGCACGATGCTCGACGACGCGTTCCAGGTCGGCGCCATCACCACCGGCTGCTGGTGGTACATCGTCCCGCCGGGCCTGTGCGTCGTCCTGGTCGTGCTCGCCTTCACCCTCATCGGCCAGGCATTGGAGGAGATCTTGAACCCCCGGCTGAAGGCACGCCGATGAGCACGTCTGCGACGCCGGCGTCGTCCGGGGCCTCGTCCCCACCCGTCGGCACCTCGACCCTGCTCGAGATCCGCGACCTCCACGTCACCTACGCCACAGATGCCGGCCCCCTGCCGGCGGTCCGCGGCGTCGACGTGAAGGTGGAGCGCGGCCAGATCGTCGGCGTGGCCGGCGAGTCCGGCTGCGGCAAGTCCACCCTCGCCGGCACCATCCTCCGGCTTCAGGCGGCCAACGCCACCGTCTCGGGCGAGGTGCTCTTCGACGGCCGCGACATCCTCGCCATGCGCTGGGGCGACCTCCGCGCGGTGCGGTGGGCGGGCGCGTCGATCGTGTTCCAGGGTGCCCTGCACTCGCTCAACCCGGTCTACCGGATCGGCGACCAGATCGCCGAGCCGATGCAGGTGCACCTGCCCGGCCTCGGCGAGCGGAAGATGCACGACCGGGTCGGTGAGCTGCTCGAGCAGGTCGGCCTCGACCCGGCCCGGGCGCGGGCCTACCCCCATCAGCTCTCCGGCGGGCAGAAGCAGCGGGTGATGATCGCGATGGCGCTGGCCTGCGACCCCGAGCTGGTGGTGGCCGACGAGCCGACGACCGCACTCGATGTGATGGTGCAGGCGCAGGTGCTGGCGGTGCTGTCGTCGCTGGTCCGCGAGCGTGGCGTCGGAATGCTGATGATCAGCCACGACCTGTCGGTGCTGGCCGAGCTCTGCGACCGGATCACGGTGATGTACGCCGGCCGGGTCGTCGAGGAGGGACCGGCCGACCGGATCTTCACCGCGCCGCTGCACCCCTACTCCGGGGCGCTCTCGGCGGCGTTTCCCCGGGTCGGCGACCCCGCCGCCCGGTTCGCGCCGTCGGGCCTGCCCGGCGACCCGCCCGACCCGCGCAACCTGACCCAGGGGTGCTCGTTCGCGCCGCGCTGCCCCAAGGTCGCCGACGAGTGCCTGCCCGCTGAGCCGCCGCTGACGTCGTACGGCGAGGGCCGGGCTGCCGCGTGCGTGAGGATCGACGCATGAGCCGGACCGCAGCCGTCCACCAGTCACCGAACGCCGAGCTCGCGGCGCGGGGCGTGAAGGTCCACTTCACCACCCGCACCGGCAAGATCGCCCGCGCTCTCGACGGCGCCGACCTGTTGGTCAGGTCCGGCGAGGTCGTCGCGCTGGTGGGGGAGTCGGGCTCGGGCAAGACCACCCTGGCCCGCACCCTCGTCGGGCTGACCCAGCCCTCGGCCGGCAAGGTGGTGTGGGAGGGCCGCGCGCTCGACCGCAGTGCCCGGGGGCTCAAGGCGCTGCGGCGGCAGGTGCAGCTGGTGCTGCAGGACCCGGCGGGCGCGCTGAACCCGCGCCAGACCGTCTACGAGTCGGTGGCCGAGGGGCTGCGGATCCACAAGCTGGTCGCGCCGTCCGGACGCACGGAGGCCGAGCTCGTCGCGGAGGCCTTGGCGTCGGCGGGCCTGCGGCCGCCGGAGCAGCTGTTCCTGCGCTACCCCCACGAGCTGTCCGGCGGCCAGCGGCAGCGGGTCCTGATCGCCGGGGCGCTGGCCGTCCAGCCGGCGCTGCTGATCGCCGACGAGCCGGTCTCCAGCCTCGACGCGTCGATCCGGGGCGAGATCCTCGCCCTGCTGCTCAAGCTGCGAGAGGAGCTCGGTCTCGGTGTCCTCGTGGTGACCCACGACCTCGGCCTGGCGTGGAACATCGCCGACCGGATCGCGGTGATGTACCTCGGTCGCGTGGTCGAGTCCGGACCCACCGAGAAGGTGCTCACCGATCCGCAGCACCCCTACACGCAGGCGCTGCTCTCCGTCGTACCGGAGATCGAAGGCCTCGAGCCGATCGTCCTTCAGGGCGAGATCCCCGACCCGACCCGGATCCCGAGCGGGTGCCGCTTCCACCCGCGGTGTCCGGCCCTCGCGTCGGGGGCGGCCGACGCGGTCGCGGATGCGTGCCGCGGGACGGCGCTCGAGGTCCTCCCGGCGGATCCCGAGGGGCACCGGTGTGCCTGCCACCTCGTCGCCTCCCGGACAGGGGTGAGGTCATGACCCTCCAGGCTGCGCTGCCGCGCGAGCTGTACGTCGACCCCGCGTCGTTCGAGCGGGAGCGCGAACGGGTCCTGCTCCACGAGTGGACCTGCGTCGGCCGAGCGGCCGACCTCGGGCTGGACGCGGCCGAGCGGGTGGCGGTGGTCGAGGTCCTGGGGGAGTCGGTGGTGGTCACGACCGACGCCGACGGCGCCCTCCACGCGTCGTACAACGTGTGCCGGCACCGAGGCTCGCAGCTGTTCCCGACCGAGCCGGGCGCCGGACCGCAGCTGTGCGGAGCCCGGTCGATCCGATGCCCCTACCACTCGTGGACCTACGCGCTCGACGGCTCGCTCCTGCGGGCGCCGCACACGGAGGACGGCGACGTCGAGCCGTCGGAGTTCGGTCTCCATCCCGTCGGGGTCGAGGCCTGGGGAGGCTTCGTCTTCGTCCACCTGACCCCCGGCGAGGCGGGCCCGCTCACCGACCTCGTGGCGCGCGCCCACCGGACCCTGGCCCACTACGACCTGGGGTCGCTGACGACCGGCCTGACCCTGACCTACGACGTCGCGGCCAACTGGAAGGTCGTCGCCGAGAACTACAACGAGTGCTACCACTGCGGCCCGGTGCATCCCGAGCTCTCCCGGCTGGTGCCGTCGTTCGCCGGTGGCGGGAGGGGCCTCGACTGGGACGCCGGCATCCCGCACCGCGAGGGCGCCTGGACGTTCACGATGACCGGCACCACCGACCGGGCCCCGCTGCCCGGGCTCGACGAGGACGAGAGGGTGCGGCACAAGGGGGAGCTGGTCTACCCGAACCTGATGCTGTCGTGCTCGGCCGACCACGTCGCCGCCTTCGTGCTCCAGCCCCTGGCGGTCGACCGGACCGCGATCGAGTGCCGGCTGCTGTTCCACCCGTCGGAGGTCGACGGGCCCACCTTCGACCCCGCGGACGCCGGCGACTTCTGGGACATGGTCAACCGGCAGGACTGGGCGATCTGCGAGTCGGTGCAGCGCGGTATGTCGTCGCGGGCCTACACGCACGGGTGGTTCGCGCCGATGGAGGACGACTCCGCCGACATCCGCCGCTGGCTCCTCCCGAGACTGGAAGAGTCCGGTGGTTGAGGAGGTCGCTCTGCGACCGTCTCGAAACCACCAGGACCGGAAGGAGACCCCCCGTGCCTGACGTCGACCACGTCGTGATCGGGCTCGGTGCGCTCGGCTCCGCCGCCGCCTGGCACCTCGCCGCGCGGGGGCACTCGGTGGTGGGGCTCGAGCAGTTCGAGCTCGGCCACAGCCGGGGCGCCTCCCACGACACCTCGCGGATCCTGCGACACAGCTACCACACCCCGGGCTACGTCCGGCTGACCCAGGAGGCCTACGACGACTGGGCCAGGCTCGAGGCCGACTCCGGCGAGTCGTTGGTGTCGGTGGTCGGCGGCCTCGACCTGTTCCCGCCCGAGTGCCTGATCCGGCCCGACGACTACGTCGCCTCGATGAGCGCGGTGGGCATCGACTTCGAGGAGCTCGACGTCGCCGAGATCCGGCGCCGATGGCCGGTCTTCGACCCGCCCTCGGACACGCTGGGGCTCTACCAGGAGCGCGGTGCGATCGTCCCGGCCGCCCGCGGCACCGCGGCGATGCAGAGGCTCGCCGCCCGCGCCGGCGCCACGTTGCGCGGGTCGACCCCGGTGACCCGGGTGACCGACCACGGCTCCCACGTGACCGTCGAGGCCGGCGGCAGGTCCTACTCCTGCTCGAGCGTGGTGGTCTGTGCCGATGCCTGGACCAACCAGGTGCTGGCCGGGCTCGACGTCCAGGTGCCCTTGACGGTGACCCTGGAGCAGGTGACGTACTTCGCGCCGCCCGACCCCGCGCCGTACGCCGAGATGCCGCTGTGGATCTGGATGGACGAGCCGTCGTACTACGGCTTCCCCTGCTACGGCGAGCCGACCGTCAAGGCGGCCCAGGACTGCGGCGGGCCGGCTGTCGACCCCGACGCACGCACCACCGACCCTGATCCCGAGATGCAGGCCCGGCTGGCGTCGTTCATGAGGTCGCTGCTTTCGGGCTCGGGCGAGCCGGTGCGCTCGCTGCGCTGCCAGTACACGCTGACGCCCGACCGGGACTTCGTCCTCGCCCCGGTGCCGGGCCACGAGGCGGTGGTGGTCGGGCTCGGGTCCGCGCACGGCTTCAAGTTCGCCCCGACCTTCGGCCGGATCCTGGCCGACCTGGCCACGGCGGGGGAGTCGACGTCGGACGTGTCGCCGTTCGGGTTCGAGCGCCCGGGGCTCACCGACCGCGACTTCGTGCCCAACTGGATGGTCTGACCCTGCTCACGACCGCAGCCGGGCCAGGTGGAGGGTCAGGTCGCCGTTGAGGGTCACCCGCTCGGGAAGCACGCCGAGGATCTCGGTCAGCACCCGAGCTCGCACTCGCTCGGACAGCTCGAGGTAGGCCGAGATCGTCGAGAGATGGGCGACGTACTCCTCGGCGGACATCAGCAGCCGACGCTCGAAGACCGACTGCCGCACGTCGGTGAACTCGGCGCTCGCGAGGAGCTCGGTGCCGGGCCACTGCGTCGGGCTGCCGGCGGGTGTGCCGTCGGGTGAGGGTACGTCGTCGTCCACCACCGGGGAGCTGACCTCGTGCACGACGCCCTCGACCTCCGGGTCGGCGAGGTGCAGCTGGGCCCCGAACGACGCGAAGACGCCCGCCGGGGCGAGCATCGCCGCGATGCGCTGCCAGCGGCGCTCGGGCTCGGTCCAGTGCAGCGCGGCCGCGACGAAGACCAGGTCGTGCACGGGGTCCGGCGGGAGATCCTCCAGCGCCGCCCGGATCGCGGTCACCGTGAGCGGTACGTGGCGCCGCAGCTCGGCCAGCATGGCCGGGTCGGGATCGGTGGCCGTGATCGCGATGCCGCGACCTGCGAAGACCCGGGTCGCCTTGCCCGTGCCAGCGCCGATCTCCAGTGCCGTGCGCACGGGGTGGCCGGCGTAGGCGAGGACGGCGTCGACCAGGTCCTCGGGGTAGCCGGGCCGGAACTGTTCGTACGCCGCGGCCACCGACCCGAAGCTGAGCGCGCGGGCGGTCATGCCTGATCGATGCTCCTTCGGCTCCGAAGGGCCAGGGTGAGACCTCGAGGCTATCGGGCTCTCGGCCGAGGTCGGATCCACGTTCGTGCTTGTCCGTACCGGGGTGGTGGTTTCGAGACGGTCGCTGGCGCGACCTCCGCGCGCAGCAGGAGGTCTCGCGGCCCTTCACCCGCGGCCCGCTGGGTCGTAGGGTGCGTCGAACCGCAACCACACGATGCAACCTCACGAGGGGAACTCACTCATGCGTCGCCTGCTCATGCTCGTCCTTCCGCTGCTCGCCTGCGTCGGCCTCGGGTTCAGCCTGCCGGCCGCTGCGGTCACGAACGGCACCTACGACGGCAACCGGCACCCGTACATCGCCTACGAGGACAACCTGGCCTTCGCCTGCACCGGCACCCTGTTGTCGCCGACGGTGATGCTGACGGCTGCGCACTGCTTCACCGACAGCACGTCGGGTCTCGGCACGAACGACACGACCGGGGCGCAGCAGGTCCGGGTGAGCTTCGATCCCAACCTCATCAACACTCCCGCCGCGCAGCGCGTGTGGTATGTCGGGTCCTACTACTCCGACCCGCAGTGGGTGCTCGGTGCCAAGGGCGGTCTGCCGCACTTCGACACCCACGACGTCGCGATCATCGTGTTCGGTGAGCCGGGCTGCCACACGCCCACCAGCGTCAGCACTTACAACTGCGACGCCATCCCGCCGGCCGCGACCTTCGGGCAGTACGGCGCGCTGCCGGACGCGGGCCTGGTCGACACGCTGGCGAGCAACACGCCGGTCGACGTGGCCGGGTACGGCGTGCAGGGCTTCGTCAACGGCGGCGGCCCGTGCGACCCGAACTGCAAGAAGTCCGCCGGCGCCTCGGCGACCCGGTTCTCCGCGTCGACCACGCTGGTGGCCAGCAACGACACCCTGGCCGACGAGTTCATCAAGCTGCACTCCAACAAGGGCGGCACCTGCTTCGGCGACTCCGGTGGGCCGAACCTGCTCGGCGACACCAACATCGTCCTGGCGGTGAACTCCTTCGTCGCGAACTCGATCTGCAGCGGCAACACCTACTCCTATCGCGTCGACACCCCCGACGCGCTGTCCTGGATCACCTCCACGGCAACAGCCCACGGAGGTACGACGAGCTGACGCGGCCGGGACGCCGGCCTCGACCTCGCGCTGACCGAACACGAACGTCAGGGCCGGCAGGGCACGCTCGAGATCCAGCACCGCTGAGCCGACCCGCGGTCAGCGGGGGATCGACTCCGTCCACGTACGGGCGTGGATCTCCTCGCTGTCGAGCACGGCGTGGGTCCAGATCGCCACGTCGTACGACGTGGGGGTGACGCTCAGGGTCATGCTCGAACGCACCGTGACGTCGATGCCGGGCCAGCCGAGGTCGAAGACCGTGTTGGCGCGGGCCACCTGCTCGAAGGTGCGGGTGTCGACCGAGACCTCGCCGACGTAGAGCTCGTGCGCCGTCCCGTCGTAGGGCGTGGGGTAGCGGCTGTCGGAGCGCGTCGTCGCCGAGGTGGTGCGGGTGAGCAGGTCGTGGTGGATCGCCCAGCCGACGCCCTCGCCCGACTCCGAGGAGCGCTCGGCGCCGGGGCCGAACGTGGGGGAGGGGAACGAGCCCTCGAGCAGGGGCAGCGTGAGCGACGCCGTGCGCAATGTCATCTCCAGAGGAACCGGGGGCGCGATCGTGTTGGGCCAGTCGGCGCCCGCCACCGAGACTCTCAGCGTGTTGCCCGACGTCCACTCGTAGGCGCACGCGTCGAGCACGACCTCGACCTGCACCTCGCGGCCGGGCACCAGGGGCGAGGGCTCGCCGTGCAGGCCGTCGCGGTAGGCCAGGTCGAGCGTGCCGCGGCAGACGAGGGCCGAGGTGCCGTCGGGGAAGACGTCGCAGAGCTTCACCGAGATCGACGCCTGCGGCTCGGTGGTCCACAGCCGGGCCCGGAACACGGGATGACCGACCACCGTTGACGGCGGCGGCTCGATCTCCCAGGTGAGCGAGCGCTCGTCGTCGAGCCGCTGGTCACCGGACTGGCCCCAGGGGAGGTGACCGGCGCAGTCGATCCACGCCGCGGTGCCGACGTCGGGGAGGACGCGGAGCGTCACCGGCGCGGTGAGGTCGAGGGTCGCCTCGGTCACCGGCGGCACCGAGGGCAGCGTGAGCCACCGGCCCTCGTGCAGGTCGAGGTCGATCTCGGGCCGGGTGGACGCGCGGACGAACACGTCGCAGCGGTCCTCGTGCGACCCGGTGCCGCGCAGCCAGTGGTCGAACCACCCGGCCAGCTCGGCGTCGAAGTCGATCCGCGGCCCCGGCATCGCGGTGGTCGGGTCGGCGTGGGCCCACGGGCCGGCGAGCAGCCGGTGGGGGGTGCCGTGCCGGGCCAGCTCGGCGACGGTGCGGTAGGAGTTGTTGCGGTAGCCGTCGGCCCAGCCCGCGACGATCATGGTCGGGACCGTGATCCGCTCGTAGCCCGCCGTCGACCCGCCGAGGCGGACCGACCCGTGGTCCCAGTAGGGACCGTGGCGGTTCTCCCGGAGCCACGTCAGCACCCACGGCTCGTTGGTCTCCAGCCGCCGCAGCCACTCGTCGTACCAGCTCGCGCCGTCGGCGGCCTCCCAGACCGCCGGGACCGGCGGCAGCACGTTCATCGCCGTCATGTAGTGGTTGTAGTCGACGAGGTCGACGAGCTTGAGCGCGCCGCCGCGCCAGTGCACGTCGTCGGTCCAGCGGTCGTCGGTGGCGAAGATCGCGCAGATCGCCTTCAGCTCGGGCGGCTGCTCGCAGGCGATCTGCAGGGCGTTGAAGCCGGAGTACGACGTGCCCCACATGCCGATCTGCCCGTCGCACCACTCCTGGGCGGCGAGCCACGCGAAGGCGTCGGGCAGGTCGGTCTGCTCGGCCTCCTGGTACTCATCGAGCGCGTCGCCCGGCGACGAGCCCGTGCCCCGCACGTCGATGCGGCACACCGCGTAGTGGTGCTGCTCGCACAGGCTCCGGTAGGACGGGGCGTACGACGACGTGAGGTCGTCCTTGCGGTAGGGGAGCGCCTCCACCAGGCACGGCTGTGGCTCGGTGCCCTGCTCCGTGGAGTCCGGCAGGTAGAGGGTCGCTGCCAGCCACGACCCGTCCCGCACCGGGATCCGGACCTCCTGCTCCCTCACCGCAGCAGCCCGAGCACGGCCGGGGTGTGGGCGGACTCGCTGGTGTTGCCGTCGCGGCCGACGACCGTGGGGGAGGTGAACATCGAGTTGAGCACCGCTTCCTCCGCGGCCTCGACCACAGCCGTGAACAGCGGGTCGAGCGCCCGGCCGGTCAGCACGGGCGTCCCGTCGGGCCTCCCGTCGCGGTCGAGGCGCATCCCGGTGCCGAAGGCCATGAAGATCTCACCGCTGCCGTGATGGGCCACCGATCCGGCGCGGGCCAGGCCCAGCCCGATCCGGCGCGCCAGCCGGGCGCAGGACGCGCCGTCGACCGGCGCGTCGGTGACCACGATGCCGATGCACGAGCCGGCGGGCTTCTCCGGCTCGGCCTCCGGGGCCGGCCCGAGGATCCGCCCGACCGGAGCGCCGCTGACGATCAGCTCCTCGCGGGTGCCGAAGTTCGTCATCAGCAGCACACCGGCGGTGTGCTCGCCGACCACGCGGGACGACGTCCCGATGCCGCCCTTGAAGCCCAGGCACGACATGCCCGTGCCCGACCCGACTGCGCCCTCGTCGGGCGGCGTCGAGGAGCCGCGCGACGCCATCGCCGCGTCGTACGCCGCGATCACGTCGTCGTGCTCCACCTGCATCCGCCGCGCGTCGTTGAGGTAGGAGTCGTCGCACTCGCCGACCACCGGGATGATGAAGTCGGTGGCGCTGGCGGGGTTGACCTCGAGCTCGATCCGGCACGCGGAGTCGTACACACGGCCGAGCTGGAGGGTCGAGGTCAGGTAGACCGGCGTCTCCGCCGAGCCCCACTCGGCCGCAGTGATGAAACCGGTGCACTCGCCGGCGCCGTTCAGCACCGCCCCGCCCGCCGGGACCAGCCGGGTGAAGGCGTCCTCGGCCAGCACCAGGCAGGTCACGCCGGTGCGGGCGATGCCGCGCCCCTCGGGCGGCGGCGGCTCGTCGCGGTGGACCGTGGCGTGGCCGAGCCCCACGCCGGGGACGTCGAGGACAGAGTTGGTGGGACCGGTCGGGAGGGACCCGATCTCGATCCCCAGGTCGCGGGCGCGCGGCATGCGCTCATCCAACCAGTTCGGCCCGGTGCGGTGCCGGACGCGCCGCTGGTCGAGGAGGTCTCTCTGCGAACGCCTCGAAACCCGGCGACCTGCCTGACATGCTCCTCCCATGTCCATCCCCGTCGTGTGGTCGCCCGAGACCCGGCGCCACGAGCCGATGCGCGAGGTCTGGGTCGGGGTGCCGACCGACGGCACCGAGGTTCCCGAGCGCGTCGACCGCATCCTCACCGCCCTCGCCGGTCACGACCTCGTCGAGGCGACGTCGTACGACGACGAGGTGCTGCTCCGCGTCCACGACCCCGCTTTCGTCGAGCACCTGCGCACCGTCCACACCGAGTGGAGGTCCGGGCCGTACGACGAGCTGGTCGGGCAGGACCGGGTCGTGCCCTACGTCTTCCCGACGCCGGCCATGACCCAGGGGATGCCGATGACCCGGGCCGTGGCCACGCACGGACGCGCCGGTGAGTTCGGCTACGACACGATGACCCTCGTCGGACCCGGCACCTGGGAGGCCGCCCGCGCCGCCGTCGACTGCGCGCTCACGGCCGTCGATCTCGTGCAGGGCACCGGGGCCGGAGCGGCGTACGCGCTCTGCCGCCCGCCCGGTCACCACGTCACCCGGAGCGGCTACGGCGGGTCCTGCTACCTCAACAACGCCGCGGTCGCGGCCGAGGCGCTGCGCGCCGCCGGTCACGCCACGGTGGCCGTCGTCGACCTCGACGCCCATCACGGCAACGGCACCCAGGCGGTCTTCTGGGAGCGCGACGACGTCCGCTACGGCTCTCTCCACGTCGACCCGGCCGCCGGGTGGTTCCCCCACTACTTCGGGCACGCGCACGAGACGGGCGCCGGCGCCGGCCTGGGCGCCACTCGGAACCTCCCTCTGGCCGAGGGCACCGGTGACGGCCCGTGGCTGGAGGCGGTGCGCGAGCTCGCCGAGCTCGCCTCCGGCGCCGACGCCCTCGTGGTCTCCCTGGGCGTCGATGCCGCGGCGGACGACCCCGAGAGCCCCCTCCAGGTCACCGCCGACGGGTACGCCGCCGCCGGGCGCCTGCTCGGGTCGCTGGGGCTGCCGACGGTCGCGGTCCAGGAGGGCGGCTACCACCTCGACACCGTCGGCGGCCTGGTCGCTGCCTACCTCGACGGACACGACCACCCAGGGCCTGGCTAGCGTCGAGGCATGAGACGCATCGCCGCCGTGGTCCTGGTCGACGAGCGTGGCTGGCTCCTGCTCCAGGAGCGCGACGAGGAGGCGCCGGCCAACCCCGACCAGTGGTCCCTGGTGGGCGGGGGCGTCGAGCCGGGGGAGACCTTCGCCGAGGCCGCGGTGCGTGAGCTCGCCGAGGAGACCGAGGTGACCGGCATCGACCTCGCTCTCGTCGACACGCTCACCTACTACTGCGACGGCTGCGGGGGCTGGCACGACGTCGAGCTCTTCCTGGGCTTCACCCGGCTCACCGACGCCGACGTCGTCTGCCACGAGGGCCGGCAGATCGTGTTCGTCGACCCGGGCACGGTCCACACGCTCCCGTGGAGCCGCAACCTCGCGCACGGGCTGCCGCGGGTCATCGGCCACCCGGCGTACGTCGAGCGGTTCGGTCGCCGGGAGCCGCACGGGTTCGGGTGCGTGATCCTCGTCGACGCCGAGGGCCGGGTGCTGCTCCAGGAACGCGACGAGCACGCCCCGATCGACCCCGACCGGTGGGGTCTGTCCGGCGGTCATCTCGAGCCCGGGGAGAGCCCGGAGGAGGGCGCCTACCGTGAGGTCGAGGAGGAGACCGGCGTCCGGCTGGCGCCGGGGACGCTGACCCTGTTCCGCACCTTCGACGTGTTCCACCCGACGTACCGCTCGGTCGACGCCGTGCATGTCTTCGTCGGTCGGGTGGGCCTCACCGACGCCGACATCGACTGCCGCGAGGGCCGCCGGATCGTCTTCGTCGAGCCCGAGCGCGCACGCAACCTCGACCTGTCCATGACAGGGGTGCTCGCGGTCCCGGTCTTCCTCGACTCCCCGGAGTACGCCGCGCTGGTGGCGGCGCAGGGGTGACCGGACGTCAACGATGCCCCCATGAGCATCGACGTGCTGCCCGTGCCGGGCGTCCTCGGTGCCGGCGAAGACAGCGCCCTCATGGGAACCACCGACCGCTACCACCTGGTCACGGGCGTGCGTGAGCACGACGGCCGGCGCTGGCTCGGCTCGCTGCACGAGCCGGCCATCGCCGTCGTCGACCTCTGACGGGTCAGGGGTAGTCGACCACCGTCACCGGCACGTCGGGATTGGCGATGGTCGAGGAGCCACCGACGTCGTTGACCACGTGCCGGATGCCGCCGCTGCCGTTGGTCGCGTCGAGGAAGAGCGTCAGCAGGTCGTGCAGGTGGACCCCCGGCGTCGTCGGCACCTCGAAGGCGTGGTCGGCGAAGACGTCGACCCCCTGGTTGAAGAAGCTGTAGGAACCCATCCCGTAGCCCGAGAAGTGCCGGACGCCGTCCGCGACCTTGACCGCGGCGTAGCCGTCCGTCGTCGGCGACGACCGCCAGGCCTCCTGGCTGGGCACGTCGTACGGCATCTCGTTCTGGAAGAAGATCACCGAGCCGTGCTCGCCGTTCCAGACCACCTCGTACTTCTGGTAGTGCTCGACGAACAGTCCCGTCGCGTCGACGTGGTCGCCGTTGACGACGAGGCCGGTGTCGGCGGTGTTCTGGGTCCAGCCGACGCCGGTGCCGTGGTCGGCGCGCCAGGCCCAGAGGTCGTCGAGGACGACGTGGTCGCTGTTGACCACCAGGCTGGTCGTCGCGCGACCCTCGTGCGGGCCGCCGATCCGGAAGAAGACGTCCTGCAGGGCGGTCGGGTCGGCCGCGCTCGACTTCTTGCCGTGGGCGGTCCCGACCCGCAGCAGCGCCGACGAGGTCGTCGGGCCGGCGTCGATGGTCAGCCCCGCGACGTCCACACCCGGCACGTCGCCGATCACGAGCGGTACGGCGCCGTGCTGGGCGGTGAGGGTGGCCAGGCCCAGCCCGAGCACCACCGTGTCGGCGCGCTTGACCTTGATCGTCCGCCCCACGTCGTACACGCCGGGTGTGAGCAGCAGCTGGCGGCCGCGAGCGAGCTGGCTGTTGATGCTCGCCACCGAGTCCGACGGCGTCGCGACGTAGAACGACGAGAGCGGGAGCGAGCGGCCGGGTGTCGAGCCGGACTCCCAGGTGGGGCCGGAGGAGTCTCTCGCCGCGGCCGGGACGAAGACCCGCCAACGCCCGGAGTCGTCGACGTAGAGGTAGGGCTTCTCCCGGGTGACCGGCGTCGTGGCCAGCGTCGTGTAGTAGGTCGCGGGCGCGCAGCCGAAGCACTCGGCGGGGGCACCGGCGTCGCCGGAGAACACCTGGTTCCAGACGCTGTTGCTCCACGAGCCGATGTCGGAGCTGCGGGTGTACCACTGCTGCTGGGACCCGTTGATCACGGTGCCGAGCTTGGAGTCGGCGATGAACCCGCCGCTCGCGTACGACGGCGGGGTGCAGTAGTCCATCAGCGTGGTCTGGCCGTTGACCTGCACCCGTCGCATCGGCGCGGCCTGTGAGACGGCCCAGAACTCACCCGCGTAGCAGCCGGCGTCCGGGTTCGTGACGTTGATCGTCAGGTTCGACAGCGAGCGCCAGAAGTTGTTCAGGGCGATGCCGTTCTGGTTGTAGACGTCGACCGACCCGTTGATCACGACGTCGCCCGGGTCGCGACCCAGGCCGGCCACCTCGGTGTAGTAGCCCACCTGGAAGTTCAGCGGCTGGGCCGCCGAGCCGTAGGTGCCGGGCTTGAAGAGGAGGGCGTACCGCTCCGTCCCGAACTGGTTGCTCACCTGCTGCGCCGACACCGCGTCGACCGTCTCCTGGATGTCACTGGTCGACATCGATGGGTCGAAGACGTAGACGTTCGGCCCCAGGTCGGGGTCACCTGTCGCCGGCACCGCCGGCGCGAGGCTCGCGTTCCCCGCCCTGGGGGAGGCTGTCGCCGGCGTCACCGGCGTGAGGAAGAAGGCGAACGAGGCGAGGAGGGCCAGGAGCAGCAGTGGGCGGGCCGCACGTGCCGCGTTGCCCCCGAGAGTGGCGTGGGTCATAGACGGACCCTGACCCGGCAGCGCCCACCGCACAAGGTGCGGGAACCTCCGGTTCCCGAACAAATCATCGAGCCCATGAGCTACGGGAGGCCCGTGCCTCTTCGATCCGTGGGCGGTGGCGGATCCAGTTCCGGTCGTGGCCGAGGCGTAGTTGGTGGGGAGAACTCGGGTTGTCGGGACCGTGGCCCGTGGGCTCTCCCCGTCTACACTCGACACCGGCCACCACGACGGATGAAAGGGCCTCGATGGGACTGCTGGAGCAGGTGACCTCACCTGCTGACCTCCGCACCCTCGACGACGCACAGCTCGAGACCCTGGCGGCCGAGATCCGCGACGAGCTGGTCCGCACCTGCGCCCCGCGCGGCGGCCACCTCGGCCCCAACCTCGGCGTCGTGGAGGTGACCCTCGCCATCCACCGCGTGTTCGAGTCCCCGCGCGACCGCGTGGTCTTCGACACCGGCCACCAGGCCTACGTGCACAAGATGCTGACCGGCCGGGCCACCCAGTTCGACACGCTCCGCACGGAGGGCGGCCTCTCCGGTTATCCGAGCCGGGCCGAGTCCGATCACGACATCGTCGAGAACTCCCATGCGTCCACGTCCCTGTCCTACGCCGACGGGCTGGCCAAGGCCTACGCCCTGCGCGGCGAGGACCGTTACGTCGTTGCGCTGATCGGCGACGGCGCTCTCACCGGCGGCATGGCCTGGGAGGCGCTCAACAACATCGCGATGGGCGAGGACCGCAAGCTGGTCATCGTCGTCAACGACAACGGCCGCTCCTACCAGCCGACCGTCGGCGGCCTGGCCACCCACCTCGCCACGCTGCGCACCAACCCGCGCTACGAGGAGATGCTCGACCTCGTCAAGAAGCGCCTGAAGAAGGTGAAGGGCGTCGGCCCGGCCGTCTACGACGCCCTGCACGCGATGAAGAAGGGCATGAAGGACGCCCTCGCACCGCAGGGGATGTTCGAGGACCTCGGCCTGAAGTACGTCGGTCCGATCGACGGCCACGACCGCGTCGCCGTCGAGCAGGCGCTCGCCCAGGCCAAGCGCTTCGGCGGACCGGTGATCGTCCACGTCATCACGCACAAGGGCTTCGGCTACCACCCGGCGGAGCGCAACGAGACCGACCAGTTCCACCAGATCGGCGCTTTCGACGTCGAGACCGGGGAGGCCCGTCCGGCGGGCCGCATCTGGACCGACTTCTTCTCCGAGGAGATGGTCGCCCTCGGCCGCGAGCGCCAGGACATCGTCGGCATCACCGCCGCCATGCTCTACCCGGTCGGGCTCGACCGCTTCGCGGCGGCCTACCCCGACCGGGTCTTCGACGTCGGCATCGCCGAGCAGCACGCCGTCACCAGTGCCGCCGGCCTGGCGATGGCGGGCCTGCACCCGGTGGTCGCCATCTACGCGACCTTCCTCAACCGCGCCTTCGACCAGGTCCTGATGGACGTCGCCCTCCACCGGTGTGGGGTCACGATCGTGCTCGACCGGGCGGGGGTCACCGGCACCGACGGCGCCAGCCACAACGGCATGTGGGACCTCTCGATCCTCCAGGTGGTGCCGGGTCTTCGCATCGCGGCACCGCGCGACGGCGCCCGGGTGCGCGAGCTGCTGCGTGAGGCGGTCGACGTCGCCGACGCGCCCACCGTCGTACGTCTGCCCAAGGGAGCGCCGCCGGCCGACCTCGAGGCGGTCGACCACGCGGGGTCCTGCGACGTCCTCGTACGCCGCGGCGACAAGGACGTGCTCGTCGTCGGCGTCGGCTCGATGGCAGCGGTCTCGGTCGAGGTGGCCGACCGCCTCGCCGCACAGGGCATCGGGGTGACCGTGGTCGACCCGCGCTGGGTCAAGCCGCTCGACCCCGCCCTGGTCGACCTGGCCCGTGACCACCGTCTCGTGGTGAGCATCGAGGACAACGGCCGCGTCGGCGGGGTCGGCAGCGCGCTGCTCTGCCTGCTCTCCGACGAGGGTGTCACGACGCCGTTCTCGCTGCACGGCATCCCGCAGGAGTTCCTCCAGCACGCCGAGCGGCAGGCGATCCTCGACCGGATCGGCCTCAACGCTCAGACCATCGCCCGCGGCATCGTCGAGCGCCTCGCAGCCGAGGGCCACGAGCCGCTGACGGTCGAGGAGGCCACGCGCGACTGACCTGCCCCGATCGGGCCGGACCCGGTCCGGAATAGGCTGGCGCTCTGGGACGCTGAGATGTGTCCCCGACCCGAGAGGTTCCCGTGCCCGATCCCGACCGCCTGGTCCACATCGTCGACGACGTGCCCGAGCTCGAGGGCGTCACCGAGCTGGCGATGGCGCTCGCGCTCGACGGGTTCCTCGACGCCGGGAGCACGACGGCGATCGCGGCCAGGCACCTCGTCGAGCAGTCCGGCGGTGGACGGGTGGTGGCGACGTTCGAGGTCGACGAGTTCCACGACTACCGCGCCCGCCGGCCGGCCATGTCGTTCGTCCGCGACCACTACGAGCAGTACGACGCGCCCCGGCTCCTGGTGCGCCTGCTCGAGGACGAGGGCGGCACGCCCTACCTCCTGCTCCACGGCCCCGAGCCCGACAACCGCTGGGAGGCCTTCGCCGGCGCCGTCCGCACGGTGGTCGAGCAGCTCGGCGTGAGCCGCGTCATCGGCCTCGGCGCCGTACCGATGGCGGTGCCCCACACCCGCCCGATCGCGGTGACCCACCACGCCAACAACCCCGACCTGCTCTCGGGCGACAGCCCCTGGCGCGGCGAGCTCCGCATCCCGTCCAGCGCGCAGGCGCTGCTCGAGCTGCGGCTGGGGGAGTGGGGGCACGACGCGATGGGCTTCGTGGCCCACATCCCCCACTACCTCGCCCAGCTCGACTACCCCCACGCGGCGGTGACCTTGCTCGAGCAGGTCGAGCGCGCTGGGCGTCTCACCATCGATCTCACCGAGCTGCGGGCGGCCTCGCGGGAGCGTGACGAGGAGGTGGCCAACTATCTCTCGGCCAACACCGAGGTCCTCGAGGTCGTCCAGGCGCTCGAGGAGCAGTACGACGCGTTCCAGCGCGCTGAGCAGGAGGGCAACAGCCTGCTGGCCGACGACGAGCCGATCCCGACGGGCGAGGAGATCGGCCGCCAGTTCGAGCAGTTCTTGGCCGGCCTCGACGGTACCGAGGGCGAGAGCTGATGCCCTCCTCCGCCGCGGAGCTCGTGGAGCTCCTCGACCTCGAGACCCTCGACACCGGCCTGTTCCGCGGCAGCAGCCCGAACACCGACCGGCAGCGGGTCTTTGGGGGCCAGGTCGCCGCGCAGGCGCTGATCGCCGGGATCCGCACCGTCGACGACGGGCTCGAGGTGCACTCCCTGCACGCCTACTTCCTGCGGCCCGGCGACACCACGGTCCCGATCATCTACGACTCCGAGCGGATCCGCGACGGGCGCTCCTTCGAGACCCGGCGCGTGGTGGCTCGGCAGCACGGCCGGCCGATCTTCTACCTCACCGCCAACTTCCAGCGCCCCGAGGAGGGCTTCGAGCACCAGGACGAGATGCCCGAGGTGCCGACCCCCGACGAGGGCCTGACCTTCGCCCAGATCGCCCAGCTCCGCACCGGCAACCCCGAGGCGGGCGCCGAGTTCGTCAAGGAGTGGGCGGCGCTCGACACCCGCTTCCTCGGCAACTCCGCGCACCCGGGGCACACCCGGCTGAAGGAGGACACCGACCGCCCCGCCCGCGCCCAGTTCTGGATCCGGGTCAACGGCGAACTCGGTGACGACCCCGACCTCCACACGGCCGCCTTCACCTACGCCAGCGACCTGACGCTGCTCGGCGCCGCCCTGGTGCCGCACGACGTCGAGATCGGGTCCCCGAAGCTGATGCCGGCCTCGCTCGACCACACCATCTGGTTCCACCGACCCTTCCGGGCCGACCGGTGGTGGCTCTACGACCAGTGGTCGCCGTCGGCGTCCGGCGCCCGTGGCCTCTCGCTGGCCCGGGTCTTCACCGAGGACGGCCGGCTCGTCGCGACCGTCGCCCAGGAGGGGCTGATCCGCCAGCGCAGCCGCTGAGCCGCCCGTCGTACGTCGGGCGACGATGTCAGGCCGGGTGGGTACGTCCGACCAGGTGCGGCGCGCCGGACCGGGGCGAGGTGAGCGCGAAGGTGATGCCGTCGGGCACGGCGTCCTGCCCGAACGCGACGGTGCCGGGCAGCAGGATCGGCTTCTTGAACGACGCCTCGACGGTGACCGCGTCGGGGAGCCGGTTCTCCAGGGCGGCCACGCACCGGGCCAGGCTCCACATGCCGTGGGCGATCTGGCGCGGGAAGCCCAGGGCCTTGGCCGTCAGGGGGTAGAGGTGGATCGGGTTGTGGTCGCCGGACACCGCGGCGTAACGACGGCCCAGGTCGCCGGCCAGCCGCCAGGTCATCCGCCCGGGCACGACCCGGCTCGGTGCGGGGTCGGTCGAGGCGTCGGTCGAGCTCGCCGAGACCACGCCACCGTCACGCCTACGCCGCAGGTAGGTCGAGGCGCTCTCCCAGACCGTCTCCCCGTCGACCGTCGCGGAGGCGAGGAAGTCGACCGCGGTGCCTTTCGGGTCGTCGACCAGGGGGCCGGTGTGCACCTCGATCTGCAGGGTCTCGCCGACCTCGATCGGTCGGTGGCTGGTGATCCGGTTGGCCACGTGGATCGTTCCCATGGCAGCGAACGGGAACTGCGGCGACGACAGCACCGCCAGGTGCAGGGGGAAGGCCAGGACGTGCGGGAAGGTCAGCGGCGCGGTGTCCTTGACCGGGAAGCCGCACACCCCGGCGTAGGCCCCGACGTGCTCCCGCGACACCGTCGCGGTGCGGATCTCGTGCAGGGCCGAGAGGTCGCCACCGGTCTTGCGGATCCCCGGCAGCTGGTTGACCACCGGGATCGACGGCAGTGCCGCCTTGAGCAGCGTGCCCACCACGTCAGGCTCCCAGCATCATCTGGCCGCAGACCCGGACGACGTTGCCGTTGACCGCCGTGGACGCCGGGTCGGCGAACCAGGCGATCGTCTCGGCGACGTCGACCGGCTGGCCGCCCTGGCTCATCGCGTTGAGCCGGCGGCCGACCTCGCGGGTGGCGAACGGCACCGCCGCGGTCATCTTGGTCTCGATGAAGCCCGGCGCGACGGCGTTGACCGTGATGCCGTCGTGAAGGTCGTCCTTGAGGGAGTCGACCAGCCCGATCACGCCGGCCTTGGATGCGGCGTAGTTGGTCTGCCCGACGTTGCCCGCGATGCCGGCGATCGAGGCGACCCCGACGATGCGGCCGTTGGGGCGGATGACCTTCTGCTCGAGGAGCTCGGCGGTGATCCGCTCGGGAGCGACCAGGTTGACCGCGAGAACGGCGTTCCACCGGTCGTCGTCCATGTTGGCCAGCTTCCTGTCGCGGGTGACGCCGGCGTTGTGGACGACCACGTCGACCCCGCCGTGCTCCTGCCGCAGGTGCTGCGCGATCCGCTTGGGAGCGTCCTTGGCGGTGATGTCGAGGGTCAGGTAGTCGCCCGCGAGCTCGTTGGTCAGCCGGATCAGGTCGTCGGCCGCCTGCGGGACGTCGACGCCCACGACGGTGGCGCCGTCCCGGGCCAGGACCCGGGCGATCTGCTCGCCGATGCCGCGTGCGGCGCCGGTGACCAGGGCGACCTTGCCGGCGAGCGGCTGCTGCCGGTCGGTGTCCTCGGCGGCTTCGCTGACGTGGGTGCCCACGCGCACCACCTGCCCCGAGACGTACGCCGACTTCGGCGACAGCAGGAAGCCCAGGGTCGAGCCCACGGCGCCCTCGGCGCCGGCGGTGACGTAGACCAGCTGGGAGGTGCCGCCGCGGCCGACCTCCTTGCCCAGGCTGCGGGTGAAGCCCTCCAGCGCCCGCTGGGCGATCCGCTCCTCGCCCGCGGTCTGCTCCGGGGGAGTGCCGAGCACCACGAGTCGCGCGCACCTCTCCAGGCTGCGCATCAGGGGTCCGAAGAAGGCACGGAGCGTGACGAGCTGCTCGGGCTCGGTGAGCCCGGTCGCGTCGAAGACCAGGCCCCGGTAGCGGGTGCCCGCCTCGGTGACGCCGGTCGAGTCGATGTCGAGGGCCCCGAGGATGCCGGGCAGGTGCTCGGCGAGTCGGCCGGTGCCACCCACCACGACCGTGCCCTGCACGAGCGGTGACCCCGCGACGTACCGCTCGAGGGGGACGGGGTCGGGCAGACCGAGGTTCTTGACCAGCAGGTGGCCCAGCGGGGAGGACACGAAGTCCTGGTAGCGGTCGGTCATG
Organism: uncultured Actinomycetota bacterium; assembly: GCA_963820015.1. GTDB lineage: Bacteria > Actinomycetota > Actinomycetes > Propionibacteriales > Nocardioidaceae > Nocardioides. The sequence goes on from CAWFYO010000003.1 coordinate 90,640, forward strand.
GCGTCCTTTCACCGGTCGGCGGGTCGACACCTCGATGGAACAGGACGTGTAACTCGGCGTCCACATTTCGTGACGTGCCGCTCATTGGGTTGGGTCGATCGGGGCCTGCGGCCAGGATAGGAGGATGAACACCAAGCCTCCCGCGAGACGCCCGGTCGCCGTGCTCGGCGGCAACCGCATCCCGTTCGCGCGCTCCAACGGCGTCTACGCCGACGCCTCCAACCAGGAGATGCTCACCGCCGCCCTCGACGGGTTGGTGGCGCGCTTCGGGCTCGAAGGCGAGCGGATGGGCGAGGTGGTCGCCGGCGCCGTGCTCAAGCACTCGCGCGACTTCAACCTGGTCCGCGAGTCCGTGCTCGGCTCCAAGCTGGCGGCCGAGACGCCGGCCGCCGACCTCCAGCAGGCCTGCGGTACGGGGCTGCAGGCGGCTGCCGTGGTAGCCGACAACATCGCCCTGGGGATCACCGAGTCCGGCATCGCCGGCGGTAGCGACACCACCTCCGACGCCCCGGTCGCGATCAGCGACAAGCTCCGCAAGAAGCTGATGAAGGTCAACCGCGCCCGGGACACGCGGGGCAAGCTGACCGCCCTCGCGCAGATCCGCCCAGGTGACATCGGCCTCGCCATCCCGCAGAACGGCGAGCCCCGTACCCGGATGTCGATGGGCCAGCACGCGGCGCTGACCGCCCTGGAGTGGCGGATCGGCCGCGAGGAGCAGGACGAGCTCGCTGCGCTGTCCCACCAGCGTCTCGCCGCGGCGTACGACGCCGGGTTCCTCGACGACCAGATCACGCCGTTCCGCGGGCTCGAGCGCGACTCCAACCTGCGCGCCGACTCGACCGTGGAGAAGCTCGCCACGCTCGCGCCGGTCTTCGGCAAGGGTGAGGGCGCGACGATGACCGCCGGCAACTCCACGCCGCTGACCGACGGCGCGTCCGTCGTGCTGCTCGGCTCGGAGGCGTGGGCGGCCGACCACGGGCTCGAGCCGCTGGCCTACCTGGTCGACCACGAGACCGCCGCGGTCGACTTCGTGCACGGCAACGAGGGGCTGCTGATGGCGCCGGCCTACGCCGTACCGCGTCTGCTCCAGCGCAACGGTCTGACCTTGCAGGACTTCGACTTCTACGAGGTGCACGAGGCGTTCGCCTCGCAGGTGCTGGCCACGCTCAAGGCCTGGGACGACCCGGTCTTCTGCCAGGAGCGGCTCGGTCTCGTCGGCGTGCTGGGCGAGATCGACCGGTCCAGGCTCAACGTCCACGGCTCCTCGCTGGCGGCCGGGCACCCCTTCGCCGCCACCGGCGGCCGGATCCTCAACGTCGCCGCCAAGCTCCTGGCCGAGAAGGGCTCCGGCCGCGCCCTGATCTCGATCTGCGCCGCCGGCGGCCAGGGCGTCACCGCGATCCTCGAGCGCTGAGTCCGGGCGCTGCGCCTGTGTAACCGACCCTTCGGGCGTCTTGTCGACCCCTGTGGCCGGCGTGTCCTCGCCCGAAAGGTCGGTTACACAGAGACTTCCGGCGGGGCTCAGACCGCGGAGGCCATGGCGAGGGCCGAGGTGAGCAGAAGCGCCTTGACCTGGTCGGCGCCGATCGGGCTGACCTGGGGTACGCCGGGGGAGGGCTCGTCGATGACCAGGCCCACCCGCGCGAGCTGGAGGCCACCGAGGCCGGTGGCGTAGAGGGTGTTGGCCAGCAGCACGGGGTCGTCGACCTGGAAGTCGCCGGAGGCCGCACCGGCCTCGAGCGGCCCTCGCAGCACGGCCAGGCACGAGGCGATGCCACGACCCAGGCGGAGCATGGCGCTCTCGGAGATCTCGTCGAAGAGCTCGTGACCGGTCCGGCGCATCAGGCTGTGGGCGCAGTCGACGAACGCCGGGTGGGCGACGCCGTAGTCGACGAACGCCGACACCAGCGCAGCCAGCTGCGTCCGTGGCGTGCGATGGGCCGAGACGGCCGCGGTGAGGACGTCGCGGAGCTCGTCGAGGTAGCCCACCAGGGCCAGCGCGAAGAGCTCCTCCTTGCCGGTGAAGTGGCGGTAGACGATCGCCCGGTTGATCCCCACCGCCCGCGCGATCTCCTCGATCTGCGCCTCGGCCACGCCGCGCTCGTCGAAGAGCCGGCGGGTGGCGGCGAGGATCGCGGTCTCGCGCGCACGGCGTCGTACGGCGGTCGAGGGGCGACGCTCCATGGCCGCATCGTACGACGTGCGCAACTGTGAGTTGCACAGCTGTGACGACGCGCCGGGGCGGGCCTGCGGCCCGCCGAGTCGCCGGTGCGTCGAGACTGGGGGCATGAGGTTTCTCTGGTACGGCGTGGTCGCGGTCCTGGTGCTCGCTCTCGGGGTGACCAGCATCGGCTGGTACCTCAGCGCCCACCCCGGGGGTGTCCGCTTCGAGTCGTGCCACTGGCAGGGCGACAACCTCGTGCTCGGCTTCACCTACGGTTCCGGGGACACCGTCAGCACCATGGTCCACCCGGAGGGTGACCATGTGGTCGCGCAGCTGCGGGTCGACGAGGCCGGCGGCGCCCGGCCGGCCATCGCGCTGACCGGTGAGGCGCGGTATCCGATCTCCGGCGGACCACTGTCAGTGCAGTACCCCAACGGCGCCGAGCTCAACTGCCCGACCCGCTGAGGGCGAGGAGCGGTTCAGACGAAGCGGGCCAGCACGTCGAGGGACTCGGTCGGCACGGTCACCGCCACACCCTGGCCGATCGTCTTGAGCAGCCAGTGGTCGCCGTCGCGGACCATGGAGGCCATCAGGAAGCCGGTGCGCGGCACGCCTTCGGTCAGGGTGAACCGGGCCAGCTCCTCGTCGTGCTCGTCGACGATGCGGCAGTAGGCGCTGTCGACCCACTCGAGGGTCTGGCCCTGGTAGCTGCTGACCAGAAACAACATCGTGTCGACCGAGTGCCACACCTTGCCGAGGTCGACGGTGATCACCTCGTCGTCGCCCTCGCCGCGACCGGTGAGGTTGTCACCGAGGTGGACCACCGAGCCGTCGCGGGTCTCGAGGTGGTTGAAGAAGGCGAGGTCGAAGAGCTTGCCGCCGGAGAACTGGATCGCCGAGGCGTCGAGGTCTACGTCGGGGTTGCCGGTGCTGAGGAAACCGGCTCCTGTCTTCTTGTCCCAGCCCAGCCCCATCCGCAGCTTGCCCAGCGCGCTTCCGTCGGCTCGGGTGAGGGCCAGCTCCTGGCCGCGGGTCAGCTCGATCACGGCATGAAACCTACCCGCCAGGGGCCGACCCCCCCGACCATGACCCCTCCGCGACAGCGCAGTGGTGCTCAGGAATTGCTGTCGATGAATTCCTGCAAGGCGCCCTCGAACTCGGGGCAGTTCAAAGAAATGGCGGTTCGGATCAGGTCACCTGCCGGCCGGGGCGGCAGGTCCCTTTCGATGGCCAGAAACGTCTCGATCCCCTGACCTTGCCTCAGCGTCTCGCAGAGCACCCGTCCGGCCTTGGTGATCTGCTCGTCGGACCTGCCCGCGAAGTAGTCGTCCGCGGTGCGAAGTACCCGGGTGATCTTGTGTACGCGGGGAGGCTCTGACCCGGCGTTCGCGTGCTCGTCACGGACGAGCGCGCCGAAGATGACGGAAGCGAAAATCATCGAGAAGATCAAGATATACAGCAAACGCTTTTTGTCATCGAACACCCATGCTCCCTCCGTAGCGCAAAACTTCACGCTAGCACGCGGATCAAGCCACGATTATCGGCCCGAATTGTAGAGGCCCTCAGTGGATATCCCGAGCCTGAGGAGATCCGTCCGACTCAATCCACCGTGGGCGCGTACTCGCGGACCGTCCCGATGGTGTCGGCCTCGTCGGCGCTCTTGTCGTCGCGGTAGCGGACGACGCGCGCGAACCGCAGGGCGAGGCCGCCGGGGTAGCGGGTCGACCGCTGGAGCCCGTCGAAGGCGATTTCCACCACCTGCTCGGGCCGCAGCGGTACGACGTAGTGGTCGCGGATGGTCTCGGGATCGACCGCGAGGGCGGCGAAGCGCTCGGTCTGCCAGGCGAGCATCTCGTCGGTCATCCCCTTGAACGTCTTGCCCAGCATCGTGAAGGTGCCGTCGGGGTTGCGGGCGCCGAGGTGGATGTTGGACAGCAGGCCCTCGCGCCGGCCGCTGCCCCACTCGACCGCGAGCACCACGAGGTCGAGGGTATGCACGGGCTTGACCTTCACCCAGCCCGCGCCCCGGCGCCCGGCGGCGTAGCCGATCGAGAGGCTCTTCACCACGACGCCCTCATGACCGCGGGCGAGCGCGTCGTGGGCGAAGGCCTCGGCGGCGGCCGGATCGTCGGTGACCAGGCGGGGCACGCGGTGCTCCTCTGGTACCAGCGCGTCGAGGCGCTGCAGGCGCTCGGACGCCGGGACGTCGAGGAGGTCGTCGTCGTCGACGTGGAGCAGGTCGAAGAAGTAGGGCGTGACCGCGACCTCGGAACCCCCGCCGACCGCCTGAGCCGTGCGGGAGGCGGTCTCCTGGAAGGGTCGCGGGCGCCCCTGGTCGTCGAGCGCGATCGCCTCGCCGTCGAGGATCACCCGCCGGCTCGGGAGCGCACGGACCACAGCGACGACCTCGGGGAGCCGTTCGGTGATGTCGTCGAGGCTGCGGGTGGCGATCACGACGTCGTCACCGTCGCGGTGCACCTGGATCCGGATGCCGTCGAGCTTGACGTCGACCGCGACCGGGCCGGCGCCGCCGGCCTTGGCCATCGCTGCGGCCACGTCGGGCGCCGTGGAGGCCAGCATCGGGAGGACCGGCCGTCCGACCTTGAGCCCGACCTCGGCCAGCTCCTCCTCGCCGCCGGTCATCGCCATCACCACGATCGGCACGGTGCCGCCCGCGAGCATCGCGGCCCGACGTACGGCGGTGATCCTGACGCCCGAGGCAGCGGCGATCGCCTCCTGCACGAGTGCGTCGAGGGCGCCCTGCCGGACGTTGCCGGTGAGCACGCCCCGCAGCCAGTGCTGCTCGTCGGCGGTGGCCCGGCCGAAGAGGTCACGGACACCGGCCGCGCGGGTCTCCTGCGACCCCGGGCCGGACATCGCCGCGAGCCGATCGAGGGCCTGGTGGACCTCCACGGGGGTCAGGGTGGCTTCGGGGGCCGGCTCCGGGAGCCCGCTCAGCCCGCGCCAGCCGACACCGGTGCGGCGTTGGAGGATCGTGCCGCCGACGTAGGCGGTGACGACCGGCAGCTCATCGACGGTCGCCTGGGTCAACCGCTCGGCGATCGCCGCGACCTTCGCCTTCCGCGAGCGGGTCGCCGCCACCGTGCCCGAGGTCTCGACGAGGTCGCTCAGCAGCATGGCGCCATCCTGCCCGACGGCACCGACACAACTAGCGGCCGATGCGCGTGCGGACCTCGTAGAGCTCGGGGAAGAAGGTCAGGTCGAGGGCGCGGCGGAGGAAGTCGACGCCCGAGGAGCCTCCGGTGCCGGTCTTGTGACCGATCGTGCGCTGCACGACCTGGAGGTGGCGGAACCGCCACAGCTGGAAGTTGTCCTCCACGTCGACGAGCTCCTCGCAGGTCTCGTAGACCCCCCAGTGCTCCTCGGGGCTCGCGTAGACCGCGGCGAAGGTGTCGACGAGCCCTCGGGAGGGCGGGTAGGGCTGCGACCAGTCGCGGTCGAGGCACTCCGCCGGTACGGCGTACCCGAGGCGGGACAGGTAGCGCAGGAACTCGTCGTACAGCGAGGGTTCGTGCAGCAGCGTGGTGAGCTCGTCGCGAGCGGCGGGGTCGTGACCGAACACCTTGACCATGTCGGCCGACTTGTTGCCGAGGAGGAACTCCACCTCGCGGTACTGCGCCGACTGGAAGCCCGACGAGGTCGCGAGGAAGGGCCGGATCTCGTCGTACTCCGAAGGCGTGAGCGTCGCCAGGACCGACCACTGGTCGGCCAGCGTGTGCTGGATGTGCTTGACCCGGGCGAGCCGCTTCAGCGCGGGCGCGAGCTCGTCGGCGGCGAGCAGCGACCGCGCCGACCGCAGCTCGTGGACCATCAGCTTGAGCCACAGCTCGCTGGTCTGGTGCTGGATGATGAAGAGCAGCTCGTCGTGCTGGGGTGGGTCGCTGAGCGGACGCTGCGCCGAGAGCAGGACGTCGAGCCGGAGGTAGTCGCCGTAGGACATCTGGCTGCTGAAGTCGCGCTCGATGCCGGCTTCCAGGGGGCGCTCGCGGTGACCGTCGTTCACGGGCTCGACCTTAGTGCGGAGGGGTCACGCTAGGGTCCGTCGCGTGTCGAAGGACCCCGAAGAGGCACTGTCCCTGCGCCGGCCCGGCCACTGGATCGTCCGGAAGGCCGAGGGCCCGCGCTCGTTCACCACGGCGATGACCTGGGACCTGCCTGACGGCCGTACGGCGCGCTGGGCGTCGCGCCGGGCCCGCCGCCGTGGGCTGGTCGAGGTCCGGGACGCCTCCGGTGCGCTCACCAGCACGGTCTCCGCCGAGCCGACGACGGCGCGTCGCCTGGTGCGGATCAACCTGGTCGCCGCCACGTCGTTCTTCCTGGGCGGGTCGCTGTTCGCGATCGGCGCGCTGATGGCGCAGCTCGGGAGCCAGCCGGCCCGCGAGATCGACACGGTCTACCTGGTCGGCGGCTTCTTCTTCAGCCTGGGCGGCCTCTCGTCGGTGCTGCAGGCGTCCAACGCGCCGACCGACATCGACGAGGACGGATCCCTCACCTCGGCGGGCTGGCGCTGGTGGCGCCCCCGGCCGCACGACCTCGGCTGGATGAGCGCCACGGTGCTGTTCGTCGGCACCCTGCTCTTCGCGGTCAGCCTGGTCGCGGCGTTCGGCGAGGACCTCACGGCCAGGCAGGCCAACACCTGGATCTGGGTCCCCGACATGCTGGGCTGCTTCTGCTTCCTGCTGTCCGGGCACCTCGTGCTGCTCGAGATCTGTCACGGCCACATGGGGGTGCGCGTCCACGAGATCGGGTGGTGGATCTTCTTCGTCAACCAGGTGGGCTCGGTGCTCTTCTTCCTGGCCGGGCTCGCGGCGTACACCCGTCCGGCCACCTCCACGGCGCTCAACCTGGACCTCGCCAACTGGGGCACCTTCCTCGGTGCCGCGTGCTTCGCGGTCGGCGGCATCGTGCAGATGTTCGACCGGCCCGCCACGGCCTGAGCGGCCCGGGATAACCCTGAGCGGGTGATGCCGGGGCCGAGAGCCGGTGTTTGCATCGTCAGCATGACGGAATCCCGCGTACCGGACACAGCCGCACAGTCCCTCTTCGGCAACCGCTTCCTCACCGAAGCCGCGCCGTCCACGCACTTCCCCGACGGGGGCATGCCCGCGGTGGACGCGATGCGACTGGTCGCCGAGGACCTGGCGATGGAGGGCGACCCGCAGCGCAACCTCGCCACGTTCGTGACGACGTGGATGGAGCCCGAGGCGCAGCGGATCATCGTCGAGAACCTGCACACCAACTTCATCGACCACGCCGAGTACCCGATCTCGGCGGAGATCGAGCAGCGCTGCGTACGGATGCTGGCCGATCTCTTCCACGCGCCGGGCGAGACGACCGGCTGCCGGACCCAGGGCTCGTCCGAGGCGATCATGCTGGGCGCCCTGTCCCTGAAATGGAAGTGGAAGGAGCGCCGCGAGGCCGCGAAGCTCCCGATCGACCAGCCGAACCTGGTCTTCGGCGGGGACGTGCACGTGGTGTGGGAGAAGTTCTGCCGCTACTTCGACGTCGAGCCCCGGATCATCCCGCTGGCCGAGGGCAAGTACACGATCGGGCCCGACGACGTCGCGCCCCACCTCGACGAGAACACCATCGGCGTGGTCGGTGTCCTGGGTACGACGTTCACCGGCCACATGGACGACATCGTCGGCATCAACCAGCTCCTCCTCGACCTGAAGGCGGAGAAGGGGCTCGACATCCCGATGCACGTCGACGGCGCCAGCGGTGGGTTTGTGTGGCCTTTCCTCTACCCCCACTCGGTCTGGGACTTCCAGCTCGAGCAGGTGCGCTCGATCAACGTGTCGGGCCACAAGTACGGCCTGGTCTACCCGGGCATCGGCTGGCTGGTCTTCCGCGAGAAGTCCGACCTGGCCGAAGACCTGGTCTTCTACGAGAACTACCTCGGCAAGACGGATGCCACGTTCACCCTCAACTTCTCGACCGGCGCCTCGATGGTGCTTGCGCAGTACTACAACTTCGTCCGGCTCGGCCGCGCGGGCTACACCTACGTGATGCAGCAGATGCAGCAGAACGCACGGGCGCTCGCGGACGGTCTGCGGGCCGGCGGCCGTTTCGAGGTCATCGGTGACGAGCTCGAGCAGCTGCCGCTGGTGGCGTTCCGGCTCAAGAACCACGACCGGGGCTACGACGAGTCCGACGTGGCCTGGCAGCTGTCGGCCGAGCGCGGCTGGATGGTGCCGGCCTACACCCTGCCCCCGAACGCCCAGGACGTGAAGATCATGCGGGCCTTGGTCAAGGAGACGATGAGCCGCGAGCAGGTCGACCGCCTGCTGCAGGACATCGAGGACGCCTGCACGACGCTCGACCAGAAGGGCGGCGCCCACGAGTCCGAGCGGGCCAAGGTCAAGCAGGGCTCCGGCTACTGACGGCCGGGTCGGTCCGGTCGGCCCGGTCGGTCCGGTCGGCCCGGTCGGTCCGGTCGGCCCGGTCCGGTCCGGTCGGTCCGGTCGGCTAGCGTCGGCCGGGTGACGGAGCCGGTACGACGGGTGTGGCGACCGCAGCGACCCGTCTCGGTCGCTGCGCTGCTCGCACCCCACCGCCGCGGCGGCGGCGACCCGACGTACCGGACGGTCGGCGACGACGTGTGGCGCGGCATGCGAGCGCCCACCGGTCCGGCCACGCTGCGCGTCTCGGCACGCACCGTCGACGGTGAGGTGCAGGCCGAGGGCTGGGGCCCGGGCGCCGCGTGGGTGCTCGACGGCCTCCCGGCGCTCCTCGGTGACGACGACGACCCGGACGGCTTCCGGGCCGACCTCCACCCGCTGGTGGCCGAGGCCTGGCGGCGCCGGCCAGCTGTGCGGTTCGGCGCCACCCACCGGCTCTGGGAGGCGCTGGCGCCGGCCGTGCTCGAGCAGAAGGTCACCGGGCAGGAGGCGTTCGCCGGGTTCCGCCGGCTGGTCCACCGTTACGGCGAGCGCGCGCCCGGGGCGGGCCGCGACCTGCGGCTCTGGGTCCAGCCGTCGCCGGAGACGGTCCGCCGGATCCCGTCGTGGGAGTGGCTGCGGATGCACGTCGACCCCGCCCGCTCCCGCACCCTCGTGCGGGCCGCCACCGTCGCCGACACCCTCGAGCGGCTCACCCGGGACGACGCCGATGCCAAGCTGCGCACGCTCCCGGGCGTCGGCGAGTGGACGTCCGCCGAGATCAGGTCCCGCGCCTTCGGCGATCCCGACGCGGTCAGCTTCGGCGACTACCACATCGCCAAGGACGTCGGCTGGGCCGTGACCGGCACGCCGTACGACGACGAGGAGCTCCGGGCGTTCCTCGAGCCGTGGCGTCCGCAGCGCAACCGCGTCGTCGCCCTGATCCACGGGCTGGCCGGCGGCCGGCCCCGGCACGGGCCGAGGATGGCGCCGCGCACGCACCTGCCCGTCCGCTAGCCGGGGCGCTAGCGTGTCGCGGATGCTGCAGGATCCGACCGTCGCCGGTCTCGACGAGACCCTCGCCCGCGCTCTTGCCGCGTCGCGGGCGCCGGGCGCCCAAGCCGCCCTCGTCCGCCGGGGCGAGGTGGTCTGGACCGGGTCCACGGGCCTTGCCGACACCGGGACCGGGACGCCGGTGACCGACGACACCGTGTTCTGCCTGGCCAGCCTCGGCAAGACGTTGGTCGCCGCGCTCGCCCTGCGTGTGGTGGAGGAGGCGCTCCTCGACCTGGACGCAGCGATCTCGGTGGTCCTCGGCAACGACCTCCCCGGCGCCACCGTCGTCACGCCGCGGATGCTGCTGACCCACACCTCCGGCTACCCCGACCTCTACGAGGCCCCCGAGGTGCTGGCCCTGTTCCCGCCGGAGCAGGGTCGTGGCGGCGAGGCGTACGACCCCGACCGCGCCTTCACGTTCGAGACCCTCGCGGCGGGGCTCCGGCAGCCGGTCGAGCCCGGTGCCCGCTGGGCCTACTCCAACACCGGCTACCTCGTCCTCACCGAGGTGCTGTCGCGGATCCTCGGCGGCGACCGGGGGATGCAGATCGCCTGGACGTCGTTCGTGGCCGGCGACCTGACCGGCGACCTGACCGGCGACCTGACCGACGATCTGCTCACGATGGACCGCGCGGCCGTGCCGCTCGACCGGCTCGCCCACGGCTACGACGAGCATCCCGACGGCACGTTCGTCGACCCGTACGCCGCCTACCCGGCTGCCGGCGTGCCGACCGACCTGTTCGGGCTGCCCTTCGGCGACGGGCTGTTCGCGGGCACCGCGGTGGGGGTGGCGCTGTTCCTCGACGCCCTCTTCGTGCGCGAGACGCTGCTCGACCCGGCCACGGTCCGCCTGATGACCGAGGTCACGCCCCAGGCTGCTGCCGGAGCGGAGCCCGAGCAGAGGACCTACGGCATGGGCACCTTCGCGGTCCCGGGCCCGGGCGGCGCCTGGCAGGGACATCGCGGGCGCTACGGCGGGTTCTCGACCCTGGGCGCAGCCCAACGAGGGAGCGGCCTCACGCTGGTGGTCCTCTGCAACGGCCTCACCGACGACATCCCCGCGGTCCAGGTGTGGGAGGCGGCGGCCCGGGCCCTGCCGTAGCCCCGCTACAGGAGAGGGCGCAGGGGGTTGAGCACGAACTCGGTGAAGCGCCGGTAGATGTCGCGGGCCTCCCACTCCGAGCTGGTGAGCTCGAGGGAGTGGGACTCGTCGACTTCGAAGATCCGCTCCAGCGACGCCGCCAGGGCGGGGTCGATGATCTCGACGTTGATCTCGTAGTTGCCGGTGAGGCTGAGCCGGTCGATGTTCGCCGTGCCGACCGTCGACCAGTTGCCGTCGATGGTGGCGGTCTTGGCGTGCACCATCGCGTCGCGGTAGCGCAGGAGCCGGACGCCGGCGTTGAGCAGCTGTGAGAAGTAGCCCCGCGAGATCCAGTCGGCGACGACGTGGTTGGACTTCGCCGGGATCAGCAGCCGGACGTCGACCCCGCGGCGGGCCGCGGCGGTGAGGGCGTCGACGAGGCCCTGGTCGGGCAGGAAGTAGGCGGTGGTGATCCAGATGTTGCGGCTGGCCCGGGTGATCGCCTCGAGGTACATCGACCGGATCGGGAACATCCACAGCCGGGGAACGTTGCGGTGGAAGCGGATCGTCGGCTCCCAGGTCGACGCGGTCTCGATGAGGAGTGGTCGCTCACTGGCCCGGAGGCGGCGGCGCCGGTTGAGGTTCCAGAAGTCGGCGAACGCCCGCTTGAGGTCCCAGACGCCGGGCCCCGTGATCCGGACGTGGGTGTCACGCCACTCCGTGGCGAAGGCCGAGCCGATGTTGTAGCCGCCGACGAAGCCGACGCTGTCGTCCACCACGAGGATCTTGCGGTGGTCGCGTCCGTAGCGGCGCACGTCGAACGGACGCCAGCCCGCGGCGTACACCGGATAGCGGAGCACCTTGATCGCCGACGGGAACCGCTTAAAGCGGGGAGAGACGACGAGGTTGGCGAAGCTGTCGAAGATGACGTAGACCTCGACCCCGCGTGCGGCGGCCCGCTCGAGGGCGCTCTTGAACTGCTGCCCGACGGCGTCGCCCTTCCAGATGTAGGTCTCGAGCAGCACCTGCCGCTGGGCTCCGTCGATGGCGGCGAGCATGTCGGCGTAGAGGTCGTGGCCGAAGGTGTACGTCGTGACCTCGCCCTCGCCGACGGGCACGGTCGCGGGAGGCTCGGTCGGGAACGACGCGATGCGGCGCTTCCCCCTGCGTCGGTAGGAGTCGACCAGCGTCATCCCGATCGCCAGGGCGAACGGCGCGACCGCGACCGCCACCGCGGCCCGGCGCAGGAGGCCGATCCAGCGGTCGACGGACGAGGAGCGGCTCACGGCGCCACGCTACCCAGGCCGCTGTCGGAGGCCGCTGTCGGTGGCCGCGTCTAGGCTGGCCGACATGCGACCTGTGACCGATCTGGAGCGCCGTGTGGCGCCGTTCGAGGTGGTCTCCGACTACCAGCCGAGCGGCGACCAGCCGGCCGCGATCGAGGAGATCGTGCGCCGGATCAAGGGCGGCGTGCAGGACGTCGTGCTGCTCGGCGCCACCGGCACCGGCAAGACCGCGACCGTGGCGTGGGTCGCGGAGCAGGTCCAGCGGCCGATCCTGGTGATGCAGCCCAACAAGACGCTGGCGGCTCAGTTCGCCAACGAGCTGCGGATGCTCTTCCCGCACAACGCGATCGAGTACTTCGTCTCCTACTACGACTACTACCAGCCCGAGGCCTACGTCCCTCAGACCGACACCTACATCGAGAAGGACTCCTCGATCAACGAGGAGGTCGAGCGGCTGCGCCACTCCGCGACCAACTCCCTGCTGACGCGGCGCGACGTGATCGTGGTCTCGACCGTGTCGTGCATCTACGGTCTGGGCACGCCGCAGGAATACGTCGACCGCATGCTCAAGCTCAAGGTCGGCGACGAGCGCGACCGCGACTCGATCCTGCGTCGGCTCGTGGAGATCCAGTACACCCGCAACGACATGACGTTCACCCGCGGCACGTTCCGGGTCCGCGGCGACACCCTCGAGATCTTCCCGGTCTACGAGGAGCACGCCGTGCGGGTGGAGTTCTTCGGCGACGAGGTGGAGCGGCTGATGACGCTCCACCCGGTCACCGGCGAGGTGATCAGCGAGGACGACGAGCTCTACGTCTTCCCCGCCACCCACTACGTCGCCGGCCCGGAGCGCATGGAGCGGGCGATCAACGGCATCGAGGCCGAGCTCGAGGAGCGGCTCGCGACCTTCGAGCGCCAGGGCAAGCTGCTCGAGGCCCAGCGCCTGCGGATGCGCACGACGTACGACGTGGAGATGATGCGGCAGGTCGGGTCCTGCGCCGGCATCGAGAACTACTCGATGCACATCGACGGCCGCGGCCCCGGCACCCCGCCCAACTGTCTCCTCGACTACTTCCCGGAGGACTTCCTGCTCGTCATCGACGAGTCCCACGTCGCGGTGCCCCAGATCGGGGGGATGTACGAAGGCGACATGTCGCGCAAGCGCAACCTCGTCGACCACGGCTTCCGGTTGCCCAGCGCCATGGACAACCGCCCGCTGCGGTGGGAGGAGTTCCTGGAGCGGATCGGTCAGGCGATCTACCTCTCGGCCACCCCGGGCAACTACGAGCTCGACAAGGTGCAGGGCGACGTCGTGGAGCAGATCATCCGCCCGACCGGCCTGGTCGACCCCGAGGTCGTGGTGAAGCCGACCAAGGGCCAGATCGACGACCTGATCCACGAGATCCGGGTCCGCACCGAGAAGAACGAGCGGATCCTGGTCACCACCTTGACCAAGAAGATGTCCGAGGACCTCACCGACTACCTCCTCGACGCCGGGGTCCGCACCCGCTATCTCCACTCCGAGGTCGACACCCTCAAGCGGATCGAGCTGCTCCGCGACCTGCGTCTCGGCGACTACGACGTGCTGGTCGGCATCAACCTCCTGCGCGAGGGCCTCGACCTGCCCGAGGTGTCGCTCGTGTCCATCCTCGACGCCGACAAGGAGGGCTTCCTGCGCTCCGACAAGTCACTGATCCAGACGATCGGCCGGGCCGCCCGCAACGTGTCGGGGCAGGTGCACATGTACGCCGACAAGATCACTCCGTCGATGGAGTCGGCGATCGACGAGACCAACCGTCGTCGTGCCAAGCAGGTCGCCTACAACCTCGAGCGTGGCGTCGACCCGCAGCCGCTGCGCAAGAAGATCGCCGACATCACCGAGATGCTCGCCCGCGAGGACGAGAACACCCAGGAGCTGCTCGCGACCTGGGCCGGCACCGAGGCGAAGGGCCGCGCCGGCGGCGTGAAGGCGCGCCAGCCCGTGCCCGCCCTCGGGCAGCTCAACGCCGGCCAGCACGCCGCCGAGCTGGCCGGGCTGCCCAGCTCCGAGCTCGCCGCCCTGATCCAGGAGCTCACCGACCAGATGAGGGCCGCCGCCGCCGAGCTCCAGTTCGAGCTCGCCGCCCGCCTCCGCGACGAGATCTCCGAGCTCAAGAAAGAGCTCCGCCAGATGTTGGAAGCGACCAAGTGAGCGTCAGCGCCGAGCGAGGAACGAGCTCGAGCGCTGGGCGCGAGCGCGGGAGCAGCGCGAGCGACGCGAGTGCCAGCGACCAAGTGAGCGTCAGCGCCGAGTGAGGACGGACGCCGACCGAGCGGCTCGCGCGGTGGTGACGCCTGACTCGCCTCAGTCTTCGTGCTCGTCGACGGCCGGGCCGGGCTCGAGCGCTCTGGCTTCGCGGCGCCGGAGCTTGTCGACGCGGGCTGCGATCATCCGCTCCTTGTTGCTGGCGAGCTTGAGGAAGCTGACCAGGGTCGGGATGGTCACGAAGATCGGCCAGATGAAGCCGTCGGCCCCGGACATGAACCAGATCGCCCAGCAGATCAGGTTGGGGATCAGCAGCCCGAAGAACGAGTCGCGGAGCTGTCCGCGGTAGTACTGCTCGGCCGCACGTCGTACGTCGGGCGGCGCGACGGGGCCGACCGGCTCGGCCGACGCGAACGTGGCCGGGACGACGTCGGCGGTCAGGTCGCGGATCGGCGGCAGCAGGTCGGCGTAGGTCTTGGCGGCGTCGACGCTGCCGACGCGCTCGTCGAGCTCGTCGCGGTCGAGCCGGCCCTCGGCATAGGCCTCGGCGAGGACGTCGTGCACGACCGCGCGGTCACGGTCGGAGGCGCGCATGCCGGAGTACGCCGGGTCGCGCGGGTCGTGCTCGAACCGGCGCCAGACACTGCTGTCAGCCCCCGACGTCACGTCGTCATCGTAGGGTCGCCGGCCGAGCCGGGCGACGCCACCACGTCCCAGGCGGCCGCGGCCATGCGGGCGATGCCGGCCTCCCGCTCCTCGGGCGTGCCGGGCACGCTCACCAGTACGGCGAGCCCGACCGCCGGCAGGCCGGGTGACCGGACCAGCGCCACGTCGTGGTTCACCCCGTCGACCCAGCCGGTCTTGTTGCCGACGACGACACCGGGGGGCAGCCCGGCCGGGATCCCGTCCCGGTACTCCTGGGCGAGCAGGGTCTCCTCGCAGGCCGCGGTGGCGGCCGGGCCGGCGAGTCGTCCCTCGGCCAGGGCGACGAGCAGCCGGGCGAGGTCGTCGGCCGTGATCAGGTTGTCGAGTCCCACGTCACGGGCGGCGTAGTCCTCGATGCCGCGCACGATCGTGGTCCGGGGTGAGCAGCCGGCCGACGCCAGCACAGCGGCGACCTCGTCGGTGCCGACCTGGTCGAGCACCAGGTTGGTGGCCAGGTTCCCCGACACGGTGATCATGCGGTGGGCCAGGACGCCGAGCGCGACCTCGCCGCCCCTCGCCGCCCAGGTCTCCGGGTCGGAGTCCTCGCCCTGGTCCATCACGAACCGGTGCCCCGGGTTGCGGGAACTGAAGTCGTCGTGCACCCGGACCGGCCGGCTGAGGTCGAGCAGCCCTCGCTCGGCCAGCCGGTGGGCGGCGACCAGGATCGGCAGCTTCATGATGCTGGCGGAGTAGTGCTGCGCGTCCGGTTCGACGGAGACCCGAGCCGTTGCCTCGCCCTGGACCCGGGCGACCACCGAGACGGCCCCCTCGCCGCGACGTACCGCGTCGACGGCGGCCGCCAGGCGCTCTCGGGCGTCGGTCGACGAGGGTGTGGAAGTCATCGGGGCATCGTAGGGAACCCCCGGGCCGCAGGTGCCGGGCGGCCGTGGGTCGGCATACGATGCGAGGGTCGGTCGGTCGAGGCGGGGAGGAATCGTGGAGGTCTCGCCGTGACCGTCGGCGTCCGCTGGGCCATCGCGCTCGTCGCCGTGCTCCTCGTGGTCGCCCTCGTCGGAGCGGCTCTCGTCGTGCGCACCCGGCACGACCGCGCCGACGCGCGCGTCCAGCAGGAGCGCTACGGCGCCGTGCTGGCGGCCGCCGACCGCGAGGCCACCGCCTTCGTCAACCTGCGCTACGACCGGGCGGCGCAGAGCGTCGGAGCCGTTGCGGCGGGTGCGACCGGCGACTTCCGCGACCACTACGACAGCCAGGCCGCCCACGTGGTGCGGGTCCTGAGGACCCACCGGTCCTCGATGACCGGCCGCGTCGTGTGGTCCGGCGTCGTCGCGGTGTCGCCCGACCGGGCGACGGTGCTGGCCGCCACCACCGGCACGGTGTCCAACACCGGCACCCACGGGCACCCCGAGCCGCGGAGCTTCCGGCTCCGGGTCAGCCTGGTCCGCGTCGGCGGGCGCTGGCTGGCCTCCGACGTGCGTTTCGTGGGTGCCTCGTGAGCCGGCGTACGACGCGGGTCCTGGGCGTGGTGGCGCTCGGTCTGACCGGCGTGATCACCGCCGAGGCGTGGTACCTCTGGGGCGTCTCGGACCCCACGCCCACCGCGGCCCGGCCGGTCGTCACCGGCGACATCGAGGCCGGCACCGCGGTCGCCACGGCTGCGCAGGACGTCGCCCGGATCTTCACCACCTCCTGGCAGCAGTACGACGCGCACGTCGCCGCGGTGACGCCGTTGATGACCGGCGCGATGGCCGGGCGCTACCGCCACACCGCAGCGCCGGTCCGCCGCCAGGTGCTCGCCGAGCACACCACGACCACCACCAAGGTGGCGGGCTCGGGCGTCGTCCGCGCCACGCCGGACGAGGTGCTGGCGCTGGTGTTCCTCGACCAGCGGGTGAAGAGTGCGGGCAGCCCGGCGACGTACACCGCCCGCCGGACGCTCGTGACCATGGTGCGGGGCGACCGGGGCTGGCTGGTCGACAACGTGCAGACCGGCTGACCCGAGCCGGCCGAGGAGAGGACAGACGTGGCATCACAGGACACCCACCGGGAGACCGACCTGGCGATCATCGGGGCCGGGCCGACCGGGCTCTTCGCCGCCTACTACGCGGGCTTCCGCGGCTTCCGGGTGGCCGTGGTCGACTCGCTACCCGAGCTCGGTGGCCAGATCACCGCGATGTACCCGGAGAAGCTGATCCTCGACGTTGCCGGCTTCCCCCGGGTGAAGGGGCGTGAGCTGGTCGAGGGACTGGTCGAGCAGGCCAACACCGCCGAGCCCGACTATCTCCTCGACCGCACGGCCACCGGGCTCGACTGCACCGACGACGACGTCAGGGTGACTCTCGACGACGGCTCCACCGTGACCGCGAAGGCGCTGATCGTCACCGCGGGCATCGGCAAGTTCAGCCCACGTCCGCTGCCGGCGGGCGAGGGCTGGCTGGGCCGCGGGATGGAGTTCTTCGTCCCCAGCTTCGCGCCCTACGCCGGCAAGGACGTCGTCATCGTCGGCGGCGGCGACTCGGCGTTCGACTGGGCGGTCAGCCTCGAGCCGATCGCCAGCTCGGTGACCCTGGTCCACCGCCGGGACGCCTTCCGCGCCCACGAGCGGACCGTCCAGCAGGTGCGCGAGAGCAGCGTCGAGATCGTGACCAAGGCCCAGGTCACCGGCATCTTCGGCGAGCCGACGGTCTCCGAGGTCGAGATCACCGTCGACGGCCAGGAGCCGGCACGGCGTCCCGCCCAGGCCGTGGTCGCCGCGCTGGGGTTCATCGCCGACCTCGGTCCGCTCCAGCACTGGGGGATCGAGGTGGAGAAGCGGCACGTCGTCGTCGACTCCTCGATGCGCACCAACCTGCCGCGCGTCTTCGCCGCCGGTGACGTCACCGAGTACCCCGGCAAGGTCCGGCTGATCGCCGTCGGGTTCGGCGAGGCCGCCACGGCGGTGAACAACGCCGCCGTCGTCATCGACCCCAGCGCCCACGTCTTCCCCGGCCACTCCAGCGAGGGCAGCTGACGCCGCTGGTTAGGGTCGTGCGCTACTGCGCCCGTCTCGAACCCGAGGTCCGCCGACCGTCCCTCAGGAGGGCCCCCGTTAGGGTCGACCCGTGCGCGTCGCCCTGCTGTCCTACCGCAGCAAGCCGCACTGCGGTGGCCAGGGCGTCTACGTCCGGCACCTCAGCCGCGAGCTGGTCCGGCTCGGGCACGAGGTCGAGGTGTTCTCCGGCCAGCCCTACCCCGAGCTCGACGAGGGCGTGCGGCTGACGAAGGTGCCGAGCCTCGACCTCTACCGCGAGCCCGACCCCTTCCGCATCCCGCGCCCCTCGGAGATCCGCGACCTGATCGACGTCCAGGAGGTGGCGCTGATGTGGACCGCCGGCTTCCCGGAGCCGCGCACCTTCAGCAAGCGGGTGCTCCGCCTCCTGCGGGAGCGCGCCGGCGACTTCGACGTCGTCCACGACAACCAGACCCTCGGTCCGGCGCTGCTCGACCTCGAGAGCGAGACCGGGCTGCCGCTCGTCGGCACCGTCCACCACCCGATCAGCATCGACCGGCGCATCGACATCGCCGCCGCGCCCACCCGGCGCAAGCGGCTCACCCTGCGCCGCTGGTACGGCTTCGTCCGGACCCAGGCCCGGGTGGCCCGTGAGCTGCGCGTCGTGCTGGCGCCCTCGGAGTCGTCCAAGCGCGACGTCGTCCGCGAGTTCGGGGTCGCCCCCGAGCGGCTGCGCGTCGTCCTGCTCGGGGTCGACGACACCTTCGTGCCGCCGACCGAGCCGCGCGTCCCGGGCCGGATCCTGGCGATGGCCAGCGCAGACGCCCCGATGAAGGGGATCGCGACCCTGCTCGAGGCCTTCGCCAAGCTCCGCACCGAACGCTCCGACCTCGAGCTGCTCCTGGTGACCAAGCCCGTCGCCGGCGGCCGGACCGCGCGGCTGCTCGACGAGCTCGACCTCCGCGACCACGTCCGGTTCGTCCACGGCATCGGCGAGGACGAGCTGGTCAGCCTGATGGGGTCCGCCGAGGTGGCCTGCGTCCCGAGCCTCTACGAAGGCTTCTCGCTCCCGACCGCCGAGCTGATGGCGACCGCGACCCCGCTCGTGGTCTCCCGGGCCGGAGCGATCCCCGAGGTCGTCGGCCCCGACGGGCTGTGCGCCGACCTGGTGACCCCGGGCGACGTCGGCGAGCTGGCGGCCGCGCTCCGCGCCCTGCTCGACGACCCCGAGCGTCGTGCGCGGTACGGCGCCGCCGGGCGCCGGCGGGTCGAGGAGCTGTTCAGCTGGCGAGCGGCCGCCGCCGCGACGGCCGAGGTCTACGCCGAGGCGATCGCGGACCACGCGTCCCGACCGGACCGACCCCAGGGCAGGAGGGCCCGTGCTCACCGTTGACTTCGACCGACTCGGTCTCCGGCCGGGGGAGCGGGTGCTCGACCTCGGCTGCGGAGCGGGCCGGCACGCGTTCGAGATGTACCGCCGGGGCGCCGACGTCGTCGCCTTCGACCAGGACGTCGACGAGCTCGAGCGGGTGCGCGACATGTTCGCGGAGATGCGGCGCGCGGGCGAGGTGCCCGACGGCGCCGAGGCCGACGTCAAGGAGGGCGACGCCCTCGCGCTGCCCTTCGCCGACGGCGAGTTCGACCGGATCGTCGCCGCCGAGATCCTCGAGCACGTCCCCGCCGACCTCCAGGCCCTCGACGAGCTGGTGCGGGTGCTCCGGCCCGGCGGCACCATCGCCCTCACGGTGCCGCGATGGTTCCCCGAGGCCGTCTGCTGGAAGCTCTCCCGCGACTACCACGACACCCCGGGCGGCCACATCCGCATCTACACCGACGCGGAGCTGGTCACCAAGGCCGAGAGCGCGGGGCTGGTCTACGACGGCAAGCACCACGCCCACGCCCTGCACACGCCGTACTGGTGGATCAAGTGCGCGGTCGGCGTGCACGACGACGACCACCCCCTGGCGAAGGCCTACCACCGGGTCCTGGTCTGGGACATCATGAAGCGCCCGCGCGCCACCCGCTGGGCCGAGCAGGTCCTCAACCCGGTCCTCGGCAAGAGCCTGGTGGTCTACCTCCACAAGCCGGCGAGCGCCGATGCGGTCTGACCTCCTGGCTCCGGACGAGATCGCGCAGTCCGGCGCCGCGATCGCCGCGGTGCAAGAGCCCGACGGCGCCGTGCCGTGGACCGTGGGCGGGCACGTCGACGTCTGGAACCACGTCGAGGCGGCGATGGCGCTGCTGGTCGCCGGCCAGGACGACGCGGCGGTCCGGGCCTGGGACTGGGTCGTGCGCACCCAGCGACACGACGGGTCGTGGCCCCTGAAGATCACCGCGGGCGTGGTGGACGACGCCAGCGGCGAGACCAACATGGCCGCCTACGTCGCCGTCGGCACCTGGCACCACTGGCTGGTACGACGCGACAAGACGTTCGTGCGCGACCTCTGGCCGACCGTGCGCGCGGCCCTCGACTTCGTGTGCCGCATGCAGCTGCCCTTCGGCGGGATCGCCTGGGCACAGGAGTGGGACGACGACGGACCCGCGAAGGTCAACGAGGAGGCTCTCCTGGCCGGGTCCTCCAGCATCCACCACGCCCTGCGCGCGGGGCTCACCCTCGCCGACCTCCTCGACGAGCCGCAGCCCGGGTGGGAGCTCACGGCCGGCCGGCTGGGGCACGCGCTGCGCGAGCACCGCGACCGGTTCCTGGACAAGTCGACGTACTCCATGGACTGGTACTACCCGGTCCTCGGTGGCGCCGTGCGCGGACGGGCCGGCCACGACCTGCTCGCCGAGCGCTGGCACGAGTTCGTGGTGCCCGGGCTCGGCGTGCGCTGTGTCGACACCGACCCCTGGGTCACCGGCGCCGAGACCTGCGAGCTGGTGCTGACCCTCGACGCCCTGGGTGACCGCGAGCGAGCCCACCGGCTGTTCGCCGAGGCGCAGCGTCTGCGCCAGGCGGACGGGTCCTACTTCACCGGCCTCGTCTATCCCGAGGAGGTGCAGTGGCCGGCCGAGCACACGACCTACACGACGGCCTCGGTGATCCTCGCCGACGACGCGCTCGCGGGCCGCACGCCCGGTGCCGACCTGGTCCGCGGGGCCGGCCTGGTCGCCGACCCCGAGCCGATGGGGCTCGCGTGCGGCTGCAGCTCAGCCGACGCCCTCGCCGGCCACGCTTGAGACCCGCCGCAGCACGCGGAGCGACCCGACCGTCTCGACGTCGGCGAACGCCCCGGACCCCAGCGCGCGCTGGTAGATCTCGAAGGGCGGGCGACCGCCCTCGGCGGGGTCGGGGAACACGTCGTGGATCGCCAGCAGCCCGCCCGGCATCACCCACGGCGTCCACCCGTCGTAGTCGGCGTGCGCCGGCTCGACGCCATGGCCGCCGTCGATGAACAGCAGCGAGAGGGGCGTGCGCCAGTGGGCCGCGACCGTGGTGGAGTCGCCGACGACGGCGACCACGACCTCCTCGAGCCCGGCCTCCTCGATGGTCCGGCGGAAGGACGGCAAGCGTGTCCATCCGGCCGGTGCGCGGGTCGACCAGGTCGGTGTCGTGGTGCTCCCAGCCGGCCTGGTTCTCCTCCGAGCCGTGGTGGTGGTCGACGGTGAACACGACGCCACCGACCTGGCGAGCCGCAGCACCGAGATAGACCGCCGACTTGCCGCAGTAGGTGCCGACCTCGAGCACCGGTCCGTGGGGGAGCCGCTCGCGAGCCAGCCGGTGGAGCGCCAGGCCCTCCTCGTCGGGCATGAACCCGCGCGCCGACCGAGCCAGGTCGAGCAGTCCGGAGAGGTCGGTCATCGGCGCGCGTGGTGCCACTCGAGGTAGCGCTGCACGGCTCGCACCACGTGCTCGGACCGGATCGACGGGAAGACGTCGAAGGCATGCTGGGTGCCGGGGAACTCGGCGTAGGCGACGCTGTGCTTGGACGTCTCCCGCAGGGCCGCCACGAAGAGCCGTGCCTGCTCGACGTCGACCAGCGAGTCGCAGGTGCCGTGGAGCACGAAGAAGTCGGGTGCGTCCGGCGTGATCTGCAGGATCGGCGAGCCGTGCTCGAACACGTCGGGGTCGTCGGCCCACCTGCGCTGCACGATCTTCGGCGCGAGGTAGCGGTCGCGCATCAGGAGCGCGTTCTCCAGGCCGGTGGCGCCGGCGAAGTCGTAGACGCCGTAGAACGGCACGGCCGCCTGCACCTGGGTGTCGGCGGACTCGAAGCCGGGCTGGTACGCCGGGTCGTTCGGCGTCAGCGCGGCCAGCGCCGCCAGGTGGCCGCCGGCCGAGCCGCCGGTGAGCACGACGTACGACGGGTCGCCGCCGTAGTCCTCGATGTGCTCCTTGACCCAGGCGATCGCCCGCTTCACATCGACGATCTGCGCCGGGAAGGCGTCCCGCGGGGCCAGCCGGTAGTTGATCGCGACGCACACCCAGCCGCGCGCGGCCATCCGCTGCATCAACGGGATGCCCTGCTGGTCCTTGGAGCCGAGCGTCCAGCCGCCACCGTGGATCTGGATCAGCACCGGAGCGCTCACGACCTCGCGGTCCGACGGGCGGTAGACGTCGAGCAGCCCGCGCTTGCCGAAGTCGGCGTAGCGGACGTTCTTGTCGATCCGGACCGCCGGGTCCTCCCGCGCGAACGGGTTGAGCAGCTTGCGCCAGGGCGTGGCGAGGTCGACCGTGGTCGGCCGCTCGCCCGGACGGTCGACGTACTCCTCGCCGAGGGAGTCGACGAGCGAGTCCTCGGCGAGCACCTGCACCTGCCTGCTCTGCCGCACCAGGTGGGCGAGCCCGGCGGCGCTCCCGGCCGCGAGGAGCAGGCCCAGCCGGCTCCGCTTCCCGCGTGCGAGGTGGGCCGCGGTGTCCGCCGCGGTCAGCGCCAGCAGCTGCGGCGCCAGCTCCCCCGTCGGCCAGCCGAGCACGAACGACCAGAGCCCGAGGCGGAGGTTCTTCGACGTGCGTGCGGGGCGGAGGGCGTTGGCGGTGAGGGCGGCAGTGACCAGCTGGCGTCGGAGGAAGGGCACGCGGCAGATGTTACTGACCGGTCACCCCGGCAGGCAGGGTCTTCCTTCCCCAACCCGTCCGGAAACCCGTGGCCCCCGTCGCCCGACGCTGGCAGGGTGAGCGCCATGGCCTCCCGCGCTTCCAACTTCTGCATCGACGCCGCCGACCCCTACGCCCAGACCCTGTGGTGGGACCAGGTGCTCGAGGACTTCACCATCGACGAGTCGTGGGAGATGAAGCCCGACGACGAGGAGTGCGGGCTGGTCGGGCCCGACGACCGCTTCCTGCTGTTCCTCAAGGTGCCGGAGGCGAAGACGGTCAAGAACCGCATGCACATCTGCCTGCGGCCCACCGACCGCGACCGGGACGCGGAGATCGAGCGGGTGCTGGGGCTCGGCGCCACGCTGGTCGACGACCTGCGCAAGGGCGACCGGGGCTGGGCGGTGCTGGCGGATCCGGAAGGGAACGAGTTCTGCGTGCTGACCCGCTACCAGCCCGGCGTCGAGGGCGACGCCGGTGCCTAGGCCTGTCGGCGCAGCGTGAGGTCGCGCGCCTCGGCGTAACGGGCGCGGACCGCCGCCCCGGAGGTCGAGCGGGCCTCGTGGCGTGATGCCGCGGCACCCCCGCCGTCCCACCGGGGTGGGCCGGCGGCGGGGTCGAGGACCCACGCGGCCTGCCGGGCCGCGCCCAGCGCGACGTACTCCTCGGGCGGCGGTACGTCGATCGGTACGCCGAGCACCTCGGCGCCGACCTGGCGCACGGCCGGCGACGCGGCCGCGCCCCCGACGAGCAGGACCCGGTCCACCTCGGCGCCCTGGGCGCGGAGTGCGTCGAGGCCGTCGGCGAGCCCGCACCACAGCCCCTCGACCGCGGCGCGGGCGAGGTTGGCCGAGGTGGCCCCGGCCAGCGTCAGCCCGAGGAAGGACCCGGTCGCGTCCGGTCGGTCGGGGGTGCGCTCACCCTGGAGGTAGGGGACCAGCACGACCCCGTCGGCACCGGCCGGCGCGGACAGGGCGAGGTCGCTGAGACCGGCGTGGTCGACCCCCAGGAGACGGGCGGTGACGTCGAGCACCTGGGCCGCGTTCAAGGTGGCCACCAACGGCAGGAAGCGTCCGGCGGCGTCGGCGAAGCCGGCCACGGCGCCGGTGGCGTCGGCGGCCGGCACGAGGGAGACGGCCGTCACCACGCCCGACGTACCGAGGGAGATCACCACGTCTCCGGGGCCGGCGCCGAGCCCCAAGGCCGCTCCGGCGTTGTCGCCGCACCCCGGACCGAGCACCCACTCGGCCCCGGCGCCCGAACCGACGACCTCGTCGGGTGCGGCCACCCGCGGTGTGCGGGCCGGGTGGCCCAGGGCGTGGGTCAGCACGTCCGGGAGGTAGTCGCCCGTGGCTGCGGACCAGTAGCCGGTGCCGCTGGCGTCGCTGCGGTCGGTGACGACCTCCTCCGGCGCACCGGCCAGGCGCCAGGTGAGCCAGTCGTGGGGGAGACACACGGAGGCGGTCCGGGCCGCGGCCTCGGGCTCGTGGTCGGCCAGCCAGCGCAGCTTGGTGACCGTGAACGACGCGACCGGCACCAGCCCCACCCGGCGGGCCCAGACCTCGGGTCCGCCCAGCTCGACGGTCAGGTCCGCGGCGGCGGGAGCCGACCGCGTGTCGTTCCAGAGGAGCGCTGGGCGCACCACCTCGCCGCCGTCGTCCAGCGCGACCATGCCGTGCTGCTGCCCGCCCACCGAGACCGCCGCGACGTCATCGAGCCCGCCCGCGTCGTCGATCGCCTCCCGAAGAGCGGTCCACCAGTGGTCGGGATGCACCTCCGTCCCGTCGGGATGCCGGGCCCGGCCTCGTCGTACGACGGCGCCGGTGGCGGCGTCGACGACGAGGACCTTGCACGACTGGGTGGAGGAGTCGACTCCGGCCACCAGGCCCGCCACGGTCAGCCCCGCACGCCGTACAGGTGCTCCAGCGCGAGCTGGTCGAGGGCCTCGAAGGCCATGCCGCGCGCCGCGGCGGCCTCGGGGTCGAACGACTCGGCCCGTACGTCGGCCAGGGACTCACCCTCGGCCAGTGTGGCGGTCGACAGCTGGTCGACGCGGGCGGCCGACAGCGCCTGCTGCACCTCGGGGTCCGCCCGGAAGGCCCGCGACTTGTCGCGGAGGATCAGGTAGTTGCGGATGCAGCCTCGAGCGGAGGCCCACACGCCCTCGTCGTCCTCGGTGCGCGGCGGCTTGAAGTCGAAGTGCCGCGGCCCGTCGTAGCCACCCGACTCGAGGATGTCGACGGTCCAGAACGCGCCCCGGACGTTGCCGGCGCCGAACCGCAGGTCCTGGTCGAAGCGCGGGCCGTGCTGGCCGTTGAGGTCGACGTGGAAGAGCTTCCCGTGCCACAGCGCCTGGGCGAGGCTGTGGGAGAAGTTGAGCCCGGCCATCTCCTCGTGCCCGACCTCCGGGTTGACGCCCACGAGCTCGGGATGGTCGAGCTCGTTGATGAAGGCGAGGGCGTTGCCGACGGTGGGCAGGAGGATGTCGCCGCGCGGCTCGTTGGGCTTGGGCTCGATCGCGAACCGGATGTCGTAGCCCTGTTCGAGGACGTAGGAGCCCAGCACGTTGAAGGCCTCGGCGTAACGGTCGAGGGCGGCCCGGATGTCCTTGCTCGCACCCGACTCGGCACCCTCGCGGCCGCCCCACGCGACGAAGACCTTGGCCCCGAGCGAGACCGCGAGGTCGATGTTGTCGGCGGCCTTGCGGAGGGCGAACCGGCGTACGTCGCGGTCGTTGTTGGTGAAGCCGCCGTCGCGGAAGACGGGGTGGGAGAACAGGTTGGTGGTGACCATCGGGACGCCGAGGCCGGTCTGGTCGAGGGCGCGGCGCAGGGAGCCCAGGGCCGCCTCCTTCTCGGTGGCGTCGGCCTCGAAGGCGAACACGTCGTTGTCGTGGAAGGAGATGCCGTAGGCACCCAGGTCGGCCAGGTGGTGGACGGCGTAGGCCGGGTCCATCGGCGGTCGGATCGCACCACCGAACACGTCGACGCCCTGCCAGCCGACGGTCCAGAGGCCGAAGGAGAACTTGTCCGCGGGGGTGGGGGTCAGGTCCGGCATCGCGTTTCCTCTCGGTCGAAAATCGCTCCTGGGAGCGGGGATCGTGGCCAGATTGTGACCATTTTCTCCAGCATTCCAACAAACTCGCCGTTCAGGGGGGTTGCAGGTGCCACCCTAGCCGGTTATGTTGTGGCCGACAACATACGGCGTGAAGGTGGCCACAAGCAGGTGTGACCGCGGAAGGCACGTCCGAGCAGGAAAGAGGGAATGTCGATGGCAACATCGAAGTGGGCAAGCCTTGCGGCCCTGGCAGCGGTGGGCGCGTTCGCGCTGGCCGGCTGCGGGAGCAGCAACAGCAGCTCAGCCACGAGCGGGGGGTCGTCGAGCGCCAGCAAGGGCACCGTCGGCGTGATCCTGCCCGACACGACGACGTCCCCGCGCTGGGAGAACAACGACCGGCCCAGCCTGGACGCGGCGTTCAAGGCCGCAGGCGTCGGCTCGGACATCCAGAACGCCGGCGGCGACACCGCGAAGTTCGGCACGATCTGTGACTCGATGATCAACAAGGGCGTCAAGGTCCTCATGATCGTCAACCTCGACCCGGAGTCCGGGGCTGCGTGCCTGAAGAAGGCCACGCAGGCCGGCATCACGAGCATCGACTACGACCGGCTCACACCGGGCGGCGGCGCGTCGTACTACGTGTCGTTCGACAACGTGAAGGTCGGCGAGCTGATGGGTCAGGGTCTGATCACGTGCCTGACCAAGGACGGCAAGAAGAACGCCAACATCATCTACATCAACGGCGCCGAGACCGACAACAACGCCGGACTGTTCAAGTCCGGCTACGAGAAGGCCCTGAAGGCGAAGCTCGCCTCGGGTGCCTACAAGCTGGTCGGTGACGTCAGCGGTGAGTGGGACGCCAACAAGGCGGCCGACGCGTTCGACGGTCTCTACACCAAGAACAACGGCAACATCCAGGGGATCGTCTCCGCCAACGACACCATGGCCGGCGGCATCATCGCCCGGTTGAAGGCCAACGGTCTCGCGGGCAAGGTTCCGATCACGGGCCAGGACGCCAGCACCGGTGGCCTCCAGCAGATCCTTGCCGGCAACCAGTGCATGACCGTCTACAAGAACACCGACCTCGAGGCCGGCTTGGCCTCGAAGCTGGCGATCGACCTGATCAACGGTGACACGACCGCTGCGGACGCCCTGGCGACCGGTAGCGTTCTCGACCCGGTGACCAAGCAGAACGTGAAGTCTGCTCTGGCCACGCCTCAGGCCATCTTCAAGAACAACATCAAGATTCCGTTCGACGACGGATTCGCGAAGGCGTCCGACGTCTGCACCGGACCGTACGCCAAGCTCTGCACGCAAGCCGGCATCAGCTGATGCCGTCCACGAGGGTGCCGGCCTCCGGGTCGGCACCCTCGTGACCCATCTCCCCTGGCAGTGCCCTTCACACGGAGGTCCTAGACCACATGACCGCCACAGAGTCTGAACGCAGCGTTCCCGCCACTGGATCCCCGATGCTGAGCCTTCGCGGGATCGAGAAGAGCTTCGGAGCGGTCCATGTGCTCCAGGGCGTGGACTTCGACATCTTCCCCGGCAAGGTCACCGCCCTCGTCGGTGACAACGGGGCCGGCAAGAGCACCCTGATCAAGGGGATCGCCGGCATCCACGCCTTCGACAAGGGCGACTACTTCTTCAACGGCGAGCCCGTCCACGTGCACAGTCCCCGCGACGCCAACGCGCTCGGGATCGAGGTCGTCTACCAGGACCTCGCGCTGTGCGACAACCTCGACGTCGTCCACAACATGTTCCTGGGCCGCGAGCAGAAGAAGATGGGCCTGCTCGACGAGCCCACGATGGAGACGCGAGCCCGCACCACCCTCGACGGGCTCTCGGTCCGCACCCTGCAGTCGGTGCGTACGCCGGTCGCCTCCCTGTCCGGTGGGCAGCGGCAGACCGTGGCGATCGCCCGCGCCGTCCTGTGGAACTCCAAGGTGGTCATCCTCGACGAGCCGACCGCGGCCCTGGGCGTCGCCCAGACCGAGCAGGTCCTCGCCCTGGTCCGCCGCCTGGCCGACCACGGCCTCGGCGTGGCCCTGATCAGCCACAACCTCAACGACGTCTTCCAGGTCGCCGACGAGATCGCGGTGCTCTACCTCGGCAACCTCGTGGAGACCGTGGCGACCAAGGACGTCACCTCGAACCAGGTGGTCGAGCTGATCACCAGCGGTCAGGCCACGGGACGTGCCAACTCCCGCTCGACGAACGGAGGTGTGGCATGAGCGCCACGACCGGACAGCCGGCCACCGACGCCGGCGCGGTGAGCCCGAACCTCGAGCGCGGGGTCCGCGACAGCTTCGGCGACTACGTCACCAAGGTCAAGGGCGGCGACGTGGGCGCACTTCCCGCCGTGGCCGCGCTGATCGTGCTGCTCATCGTGTTCACGTTCCTGACCGGCTCCGACTTCACCAACGCCTTCAACTTCTCCAACCTGATCCTTCAGGGGTCCGCCATCGCCACCTTCGGCATGGGTCTGGTCTTCGCGCTGCTGATCGGTGAGATCGACCTGTCCGCCGGCTACACCGGCGGCGTCTGCGCCGGTGTCCTCGGCATCCTGATGACCAACCACGGGTGGCCGTGGCTCCCGGCCCTCGTGATCTGCATCCTGTGCGGCACCCTCATCGGTCTGTCGATCGGTCTGCTCGTGGCCAGGCTGGGTGTGCCGTCGTTCGTCGTCACCCTGGCCTACTTCCTCGCGCTGCAAGGCGTGCTGCTGCTGCAGACCGGCGCAGGTGGCACGATCGCCTACCGCAACGAGGCGATCCTGGCGATCATGAACAAGAACCTCCCGCTGTGGCTGGGCTGGACCCTCGCGATCGCCACCGTGGTGGCCAGCGCCGGCCTCGGCTTCAGCCGCCGCCGTTCCCGCGCCCGCGCCGGGCTTCCGACGCCGACGATCCTCGTCTGGGCCCTGAAGTCGCTCGCCCTCGCCGTGGTGATCGTGGCGGCGACGGCCTACCTGTCCCGGGAGCGCAGCCGCAACGTGGCCCTCGCCTCCCTCAAGGGCATCCCCATCGTGGTCGTCATCGTCGGCTTCCTGCTGGTGGTCCTGACCTTCCTGCTCACCCGTACGGCGTGGGGCCGCCACGTCTACGCCGTCGGTGGCAACACCGAGGCGGCCCGCCGAGCCGGTATCAACGTGGACTGGGTCAAGATCTCCTGCTTCATGATGTGCTCCTCGCTGGCGGCGATGGGCGGCGTGATGCTGGCCAGCCGCACGAACTCCGTCAACCCGAACACCGGCGGCTCCGACACCCTGCTGTTCGCCGTGGCAGCCGCCGTCATCGGTGGCACCAGCCTCTTCGGTGGCCGGGGTCGGGTCCTCGACGCGATCCTCGGCGCGAGCGTGATCACCGCGATCCTGAACGGCATGACGCTGCTCAACCAGCCGCAGGGCAAGGTCTACATGATCACCGGCACCGTGCTGCTGCTGGCGGCCTCGGTGGACGCGATCAGCCGACGTCGGGCAGCGGCCTCCGGGCGGGCCTGACCCCGGCCTTGGGGACGCACTCATGCCGACCAAGACGGGAATCAGCCACGAAGAGCTGAGACGCGTCAACACCAGCGCCCTGCTGACGTGGGTGCACCACCACGGTGCGACCACGCGGGCTCGCCTGACCCAGGAGCTCGGGCTCAACCGGAGCACCATCGGCGACCTGACGGCGTTGTTGAGCGAGTCGGGGCTGGTCGAGGAGCTCCAGCCGGACCAGGTGGCCCTCGAAGGCCAGCGGGCGCGGCGGTCGGGCCGGCCCTCGCTCGTGGTCTCGCCTCGCTCCGACGTGGGGGTGCTCGCGGTGATGCTCGACGTCGACCGCATCGTGACGGGCATCGTGGGCCTCGGTGGGGAGATGCACCACCGGCGCGAGCGCCTGCACCAGCCGGGTGTCCACGAGGTCGGGCCGGTGGTCGACTCGGCCGCGCAGATGTGCCGGGAGGTCCTCCGGGCCGTGCCCGGCATGGCCGTGCTCGGCGTCGGCGTCTCGGTCCCCGGGCTGGTTCGGTCGGCGGACGGCCTGGTGCACTTCGCGCCCAACCTGGGGTGGACCGACGTCCAGTTCGTCGACCTCCTGGCCGAGGCGCTCTCCCTCCCTGTCGTCGTGGGCAACGATGCCGACCTCGGCGTCCTGGCCGAGCACCTCTACGGCGTCGCCGTGGGTGCGTCGGAGGTCGGCTACGTCGGCGGGACGGTGGGCATCGGTGGCGGATTCCTCGTGCGCGGGCAGCCGCTGCGCGGGGTCGAGGGGTACGCCGGCGAGGTGGGCCACCTGATGGTCGACAGCGAGGGGGCACTGTGTCGCTGTGGCTCGCGCGGCTGCTGGGAGACCAAGATCGGCACCAACCGCCTGCTGAGCTCGGCCGGCCGGCTGACCGGCGGCGGCCGGGCGGCCGTCGAAGAGGTCGTCTCGGCGGCGGGGACCGGTGACCGCAAAGCCGGGCGGGCACTCGACGACGCGGCGTACTGGCTCGGCTTCGGGCTCCGCGCGCTGGCGCGGCTGTTCAACCCCGAGGTCATCGTGCTGGGTGGGACGCCCGGGCAGGTCTACGACGCGCGTCCGGAGGGAGTGCTGCGCATCCTCCACGAGCGTGACGGCATCGACTTCGCACAGAGCGTCTCGGTGCGTTCGGGCGCACTCGGCTCCGACGCGCCCCTCCTCGGGGCCGCCGAGGTCGCCTTCGCCCCGCTCCTGAGCGATCCGGTCGCTGTGATGACCGCCCACGCCAGCCACGCCGCCGCGGGCTCGCATCCGGAGAACCCGGGAGCAGCCTGACCGGCGGCTCCTCGTGGGGGACTGGGATAGGTTCAAGGGGTTGGGGGAGCGGTCGAACGAGCCTCCGGCATACGTTCTAGCCAGGAGGCGAAGGCTGGTGCGCACGCCCCGGGCCCTGATGGGCGTCGTCGTCGCCACCGCGCTGGCTCTCGGAGCCTGCGACTCGAGCGGCAGCTCGAGCGGGGTGACGGCTGCTGCCGAGCACAACGCAGCGTGCAGCGTCGCGGTGCCGCTGGCGCCCATCCCCCGGTCGTCCCCGTCGGCCACCGGGACCACGCCGAGAGCAGCCCCGCTGCGGGGCCAGGTCGGGGTGATCGTGCCGAAGGCCGCCCCCGGGATGGTGCCCGGGCACCGCGACATCCTCCTGCTGAACCGGTCGCTGCGCGAGAGGGGGCTGGTCCCGGTCGTGCGCGTGGCTCGCGCGGGTGGGCCCGGGTTCGTCTCCCTCTCCCGGAGCCTGGTCGACGCCGGTGTCCGGGTCCTCATCATCGGAACCGGCGGCCGGGCCGCGGGAGTGCGTGCCGAGCACGTGGCCGAGCTGGCCGGAGTCGACGTGATCGAGTACGGCGGCGTGACGATCGGAGGCAGTGCGGAGTACGCCGTGGCCCCGGACTACGAGCAGATCGGCCGCCTTCAGGCGCAGACGATGATCCGCTGCCTGGACGAACAGGGCGTGGTCCGTCCCAAGATCATCCTGCTGGACGGCGGCACCGACATCGATGAGAACGCGGTGCTGCTCGACATCGGCGCCCACCGGGTCCTCGACCCGCTGGTGTCAGCGGGCACCGCCCGGCTGGTGGAGGAGACCTCGGTCCCCGGATGGCGTACGCCGCGAGCCGCGGCCGCGTTCGCCCTCGCGCTGGACACCGCCGATGGCGGCGTGGACGGCGTGATCGCGGCGAGCGACGCGCTCGCCGGCGCCGTCATCGGGGTGCTCGGGCGGCGCGGGCTCGACACCACCCTGGTCGCCGGTCAGGGCTCCGGGGTGCAGGGGCTGTGGAACCTCGCGACCGGACGGCAGAGCCTCACGGTGACCACCGACCTCGAGCGCGAGGCGGAGGCTGCGGCGCAGCTCGCGCAGGCCCTGGCGGCCAGGGACCACCGAGCGCTCGCGGCCCTGCCGCTGTCCCGGTTCGACGACCCGACGGCACCCAGCCGCGTCCTGAGGACCCTGATGATCCCGGGTCAGGCAGTCGTCACGGCCTCAGCTGGAAGTTCCGCACCCCGCCCGACAGGGTCACCTTGACCGAGCCGCGGCGGGAGCGGGGGTCGCTCGGTGCGGCCACGATCTTCGGGTAGGTGCCCAGCGGGACGCCGGAGATCGTGTAGGTGCCGTCGGGCGCGGTGACGGCCGACGGATTGACTGCCCCACCGCCCTGGAACGCGAGCTTCACCACGATGCCCTGACGCCGGGTGACCGTTCGCGTCCGTCACCTTCCCGGTGATGTCGGCGGTGGCGGACGACGTCGACGGCTGGTGGAAGTCCGGCCCGGGTGAGGTGTCGCCGCCGCCGAAGCTGCCGGCGTAGAAGCCCATGCCGCGGTCGGCGAACACCTTCCAGATCGTGGCGTGGTGCGAGCCCTGGTAGAGCGAGGTGTCGGCGAGCAGGAGCGCGTTGCGCATGTCGAGGAACGACGGGTTGCCGGGCGCCAGCTCCATGGCCCGGGTCACCAGCGCCTCGGACCTCCAGGAGCCGAGCTTGCTGCGCAGGACCCACAGGGTCTGCGACCAGATCTCGCTGTCACCGTGCACCTCGGGGAAGCCGATCACGTGACCGTAGTCGGCGTAGGTGTAACCGCCGTGGTGGCCGGTCGAGCCGCCCTTGCAGGGAGTCGTGGGCTGGCCGACCTTGCAGTCCATCGGCTCGGTGCGGTCCCAGCTCGCGCCCTTGCCGTCGTAGGGGAACATGACGACGTCGGAGCGGTCGGCGCGGTCGGTGGCCAGGCCCTTCTTCACCAGGAAGTCCATGGCGTACCAGTCGCTCCAGCCCTCGCCCATGGCCCCGGCCTGCACGCCGCCGAGCGTCGAGCGGCCCTGGACGTCGACGACCAGCCGGTTGGACAGGCCGTGGGTGTACTCGTGGTAGACGGTGTCGGCCTCGTCACCCACGTTGGTCGGCGAGAACGGGTCGCCGCTGAAGGTGTACCACGTGTGCGGCATGTGCTGGAGGTACATCTGCATGCGCGGGCGGTGGCCGTCGGGCGGCGTCGCCATGTTGGCGTTGTCGATGTGGGCGCCGTCGGGGAGGCCGTTGGCGGTGTTCGCGCCGTCGTCGGTCTGGGTGGTGACCGCGTCGCCGGCCTTGCCGTTCTTGCCCCAGTTCCTCTGCTGGAAGTTGCCGGCCGCCTCGGTGAAGCCGATGGGTGCCGCCTTCAGATGGTCGTGCCAGACGTTGACGTAGTAGAAGACCTGCGTGGCGTTCTGGGCGCGGTTGACGCGCCACGAGAACGCCTTGTTGGGGTTCCACGAACAAGGCCACGGGTTGCTGCAGAACGACTTCGCGAAGTTCAGCTTGAACGGCGTGAGGGGGTAGCTCCAGGCCTGGCCGCGGCGCGGGTGGACCTCCTCGTTCTTCGACGCGTGGTTGTTGTCGTTGAGGTCGGAGTAGGCGTGCGCGTTGTTGCCGCTCAGGATCGAGGCGCGGGCCCCCAGCCAGTGCCGCTTGGTGAAGTCGACGGTCACCTGCTTGCCGCCGCGGGGCGCGTGGGGGAAGTAGCGGAACACCTTCCCCTTGCTGCTGGGGTCGGACTCGTAGTCGACCAGCGAGGAGCGCTGGAGCACCCGCCCGGTCTCGGCGTCGAGGACGGTCGCGGCCGGGTCGGCCGACGACATCGTCACCGTCTGCCACGCCGGCTTCAGGCCCTGCGGCGTGAGGAACACGCCCTGTCCTGCGGTGTCCTGGCTGGTGTCGGTGCCCGCCGGCACGGGCCCGCGGGCCGTCGCCACGGCCGCTCCGGGAGTGTCGATGGTCGGGCTGCTCGCCCGGAGGGCGGGGGTGGTCGTGGGGTTCACCGGCGAGCCACCCACCATGAGCAGGCGACCGCGGCGGTCGACCGCGGCGGTCAGGCCGTGGCCGATGACCGTGTGCTTGTCGACCCGCTGCTGGAAGTAGAGGTGATGGACGCCGGTGATGTCGCGGTAGTCGCGCGCCAGGTGCATCGTCGCCGTGCCGGTGCCGGCCAGCCCCAGTTCGTTGCGGTGGACCGTCACGTAGCCGAGGGCGACGGCCGACGGGCTCTGGGTGCTGGGGCCGGTCAGGAAGCCGTTGAGGTTGGCCTGCCACCGCACGGTGCCGGTGCTGCCGGCGAGGTCGAGCACGGTCGAGTCGGGGGCGGCCGTCAGGAAGGACGTCGTCGCCGGGTCGCTCTGGGCGTCGGCGGTGCGCGCCGCACCCGCTGCGAGTGCCGCGGCGGAGTTGTTGACGTCGACGTCGGCAGGGGCCTCGGGGCCGGAGTCACGGGGACCCGACACCAGGGCGCCGCTGCTGGTGGCGCTGCCGGCGGCGGCGTACGACGTGCCGGCGGCGAGACCGGCCACGGCCAGGGCGGCCACGGTGCCGGCCGCGAGCACGACTCGCCGACGAGACGAAAAGGGATGGGTCATCGATCGCTCCTGAAAGGGCACGCCGACGTGGTGGCCCGCCCGAGAACCCTAACCGGTGTGGTGAGAGTTTCTGGTGTCGGCACTCAGCTGCCGGCGTCCGGCGGCAGGTCGGTGGTGCCGACCCGGGCCCGGATCTCGTCGATCGCGTCCCAGTCGTTGGCGTGCATGCCCGCGACCACCCGGTCTCCCCGCAGCCACCAGGCCCGGAAGACGCGGCCGGGCACGTCGCCGGTGAGCACCACCCGGTCGTAGCCCTCGGGACCGGGATGCCCGACGTACTCCATACCCAGGTCGTACTGGTCGGTGAAGAAGTAGGGGAGCGCGTCGGCCTCGGTCGGCGTACCGGTCAAGGTCGCCGCCAGCGCCTCACCGTGCTTGATCGCGGTGTCCCAGTGCTCGACGCGGACCGGGAAGCCCAGCCCGGGGTGGTCGGCGTTGGCGACGTCGCCGATCGCGTGGACGTGGGCCTGGGAGGTCCGGAGCCGGGCGTCGGTGCGGATGCCGTTGTCGACGACCAGCCCCGCGGCCTCGGCGAGCTCGACGTTGGGCTGGATGCCGACGCCGATGACGAGGGCGTCCACCTCCACCGCGGAGCCGTCGCCCAGCCGGACCGTCGCGCCTCCCTCGCCGCTGCTCAGGCCGGCGACCTGGACACCCGTGCGCAGGTCGACGCCGTGCTCGCGGTGGAGGTCGGCGAACACCTGCGCGACCTCCGGCCCGAGCACCCGCAGCAGCGGGAGGTCGAGTGTCTCGAGCACGGTGACGTCGGCGCCGCGCTGGCGAGCGGCGGAGGCGACCTCCAGGCCGATCCAGCCGCCGCCGATGATGCCGAGGCGGGCGCCTTCGGTGAGCCGCGCACGCAGGGCCAGGGACTCCTCCAGGGTGCGGAGGTAGAAGACCGGCGCGCCGCTGTCGTCGGCCATGGGCAGGTGGCGGGCGCGGGAGCCCGTGGCCAGGACGAGCTCGTCGTAGGGCACCCACTCGCCGCCGGCCCGCACCTTCCGCCCGGCCAGGTCGATCGCGGTGGCGGCGGTGGACGTGCGCAGGTCGACGCCGTGCCCGGCGTACCAGGCGTCCTCGTGGACCGCTGCCGCCTCGGGCTCGGCGTTGCCGAGCAGGAGGTCCTTGGACAGGGGCGGGCGCTCGTACGGCGCGTGGGCCTCCTCGGCGAGCACCACGACGTCGCCGTCGTGGCCGCGCTCGCGGAGCTGGGTGACGAACGTGCCGGCGGCGAGGCCGCCGCCGACCACGACGATGGGGTCAGGGGTCATGGGTCGACCCTAGCCAGGCATGCTGGGTGGGTGCGCGTGACGATCCGGGTCCGGCCGGGAAGCGGCCGGACCGTCGTGGGCGGGTGGCACGACGGCGCCCTCGTGGTCCGGGTCGGGGAGCGCGCGGTCGACGGCCGGGCGACAGAGGCCGCCCTGTCCGCGCTGGCCTCCGCACTCGGCGTACGACGGCGTGAGGTGGCGCTGGTGACCGGAGCGACCAGCCGGACCAAAGTGGTGGAGGTCCCGGACACCTGCGAGATCGCGGTCGCGGCCCTGCGGGACGGGTGAGGGCGCGCGGGGTGCGGTGACCGGACCGACCCGATCACCTCGATCGAGTAGGTCGGCGGGTCAGGACGACCGGGTCGGCGTCGGCCTCGGGGCCTCCGCGAGCGAAGCGCGAGCCGACCGAGCCGACCGTGACGCCGATCGCGGTACCGAGGACCCAGCCGGCGACGACGTCCGTGGGCCAGTGGGCGCCGAGGTAGACCATGCAGACCCCGACGAAGCCCACCGCGGCCACCAGCACCCGCGTCACCACGACCTGGGCCCGCCGGGGGAGGACCTCGGTGAGGCGCGCTCCCCAGCCCGGCCCGAGGGCCAGCAGCACGATCAGGCTCGCCGCGATGGCCGAGGTCTCGGCGGCCTGGGTGGAGGGGAACGAGTAGCCGTTCGCACTGGCGATCGCGAGGGCCGAAGGCGGTCGGGGCCGCCCGAACACCGGCTTGAGGAGCTCCACCGAGAGCATCGCCAGCCCCAGGGAGACGACGACGACGACCGCCACCCGGTAGGCGCGCAGGACGACGACGAGCACAGCCATGACGACGCAGACGACGGCCAGGACGGCCGGGGTCGTACCGACGAACATCGTGGCGTTCGCGAGGTCGGTGGCCCAGGCGCTGCGGTGGTCGGCGACGGAGTCGATGATCCAACGGTCCAGGTCGTCGGCGCGGCTGCCGAAGGCAGGGACGACGGGAGTAGCAGCCTGGTCCGGCAGACCCACCACGACACACCCCCTCGACGGCTTTCGCGAGCCGGCGTCATCCGCCCGCGGTCACCCTAACCGGGGAGGGGGGAGTGTGGACCGCTGGCTAGAGTCGCGGACATGACCACCGACTCCCCGCACGTGCCCGACCATGCCGCCAGGCTGACCCACGGCGGCCGGATGCCGCTGCTCGGCTTCGGCACCTGGCAGATCGAGGGGGACGACGCCGTCCGGTCGACGTCCGCGGCGCTCGAGGCCGGCTACCGCCACCTCGATACGGCCACCGTGTACGGCAACGAGGGCGAGGTCGGCCGCGCGCTGACCGAGAGCGGGGTCGCCCGCGACGAGGTGTTCGTCACCACCAAGGTCCCGGGCGACCGGGTGGGCCGCGCGATCGACACCCTGCGCCAGAGCCTCGACCTGCTCCGGACCGACCACGTCGACCTCTGGCTGATCCACTGGCCGACCGAGGTGGCGGTGGAGCTGTGGGGTGAGCTGGTCGAGGCGCGCGAGAGCGGCCTGGCTCGCGAGATCGGCGTCAGCAACTTCGACGTCGACCTGGTCGACGAGGTCACCAAGGCCATCGGGGCCACGCCCGCGGTCAACCAGATCGAGTGGAGCCCGCTGCTGTTCGACGCCGAGACGCTGGCCGAGCACCGGCAGCGCGACGTGGTGCTCGAGGGCTACAGCGCCCTGCGCGGCGGCACCCTCGACCATCCGACCATCGCGGGGATCGCCGACCGCCTCGGCCGGACGTCCGCCCAGGTGATCATCCGCTGGCACCTCCAGCACGAGATCGTGGTGATCCCGAAGTCGGTCAACGCCGACCGGATCCGCTCCAACGCCGACGTCGCTGGGTTCGAGCTCACCGACGCCGACATGGCCGCTCTGGATGCGTTGGGGGCTCCTGCATCGTGATGGACAGGTGCACGTCGCCCGTCAGGTCGCCCGTCAGGTCGCCCGTCAGGTCGCCCGTCAGGTCGCTCGTCGTGTGCTGCCACACCGACCGGTCCTGACCGCCTGACCCGCCTTCAGAGACAGGGTCTTGGTGACGGTCTGCCACCGCCCGCCCGAGGTCGTCGTGGGGAGGGTCGAGGCGTCAGAGAGCCGCGTCGAAGGCCTGGAACCTCGGGTGGTCCGCTCGTACTCTCCGCCCGGGCCCGGTCCGTACCCGGGCTGGGCTGGGGCCGCGACTCAGCCGGTGGCCCCGAACTGCTCGACCCGCACCACGTCGTCCCGCACGCCGACCTCGCCGAGCAGCCGGGTCGCGTACGACGCGAAGCCGACCGAGCCGCAGACGTAGGCGCGGTCCACCCCGGCGACGAGCGGCGCGAGCTCGGAGGGGTACGGCGGGGCCGCCACGCGGTGGGCGAGGTTGACCCGGGTCAGGGCCACGAAGGCGCCGCCGTCGTGGAGCTCGCGGGAGTAGGGGAGCTCCTCCATCGTGCGGCCGACGGCCACGACCCGCAGCCTGTCGGCCAGCCCGAGGCGCGCGGCGTACCGGAGCATCGCCACCAGTGGTACGACGCCCGTGCCACCGCCGATGGCGACGGCGGCGACGTCGCCGGTCCAGGTGAACCATCCGCCGATCGGCCCGCGCAGCTCGAGCTCGTCGTCGACGCGCACCTCGTCGTGCAGGAAGCCCGACACCTCACCGCCGGGCAGGCACTCGACCATGAGCTCGACCCGGGAGTCGTCGGGGTCGGACGCGATCGAGTAGGAGCGCTGCGCCGTGTAGCCGTCCTCGGCTCGCAGCCGGACGATGCAGTGCTGCCCGGGCAGACCCGGAGTCCAGCTGGCCGGCTCGAGACGGAGCCGGACCAGCCGGTCGGCGATCCGCTCCACCTCGTCGACGCGCGCGGTGGTCCAGGCGGTGGTGGCGGGCGGCTCGCTGGGGGCCGCGCTCACGGGTCGCCCTGGTAGCGCTGTTCCATCCACGGGTCGCCGCGGTCGTGGTAGCCGTTCTGCTCCCAGAAGCCCGGGCGGTCCCGGTCCATCAGCTCGAGCCGGGTGACCCACTTGGCCGACTTCCAGAAGTAGAGGTGTGGCACCAGGAGCCGGACCGGTCCGCCGTGCTCGACCGGCAGCGGCCGCCCGTCGTACTCCCAGACGACCCAGGCCTTCCCGTCGGTGACGTCGGCCAGGGGGAGGTTGGTGGTGTAGCCGGTGGTCGAGTGCGCCATCACGTACGCCGCCTCCGGGCGCGGCCGGGCGATGGCCAGCAGGGTGTCGACGCCGACCCCGACGAACGTCGTGTCGAGCTTCGACCACGTCGTGACGCAGTGGATGTCACCGAAGTACGTCGACCCCGGCAGCGCGTGGATCTCTCGCCAGGTCCAGGTCACGGGGTGGTCGACCAGACCGTCGACCGTCATCGTCCACTCGTCGGGCACCAGGTGCGGAGTGACCTCGGCCGTCAGCGTCGGCCAGTCGGCGCCGGTGTCGTACTGCCCCGGTGGCAGCCGACCTGGCCGTTCGGGCCGTCGCCGCCCCGCGAAGCCGCGCGTAGGGGTGAAGTCGTCGGAGGCCATCTGCCCGGCTACCAGCCGCGCTCGCGCCACTCGTCGAGATGAGGACGCTCGACGCCGAGCGTGGAGTCGTTGCCGTGGCCGGGGTAGAACCACGTCTCGTCGGGGAGGGCGTCGAAGAGGCGGGTCGAGACGTCGTCGATCAGCTGGGAGAACCGGTCGGGGTCGCCCTGCGTGTTCCCCACCCCGCCGGGGAAGAGCGAGTCGCCGGTGAACAGGTGGGGTCGACCGGTGGCGTCGTCATAGAGCAGGCAGATGGAGCCGGGCGTGTGCCCGGCGACCGGGATGACGCTCAGCGAGCAGGTGCCGACCGGGATCCGGTCGCCCTCGCCGACGCGCTGGTCGACGGTGACCCCGGTCTGCTCGGTGATCGCATCGGCGTCCGGCTCACCGGCGACCACGGTCGCCCCGGTGGCCTGGACGACCTCGGCCAGCGCCCGGTGGTGGTCCCAGTGCTGGTGCGTGGTCACGACCGTGGTGAGGCCGCCGGCGCCGATCAGCTGGAGCAGCCGCGTCGCGTCGGCGGCGGCGTCGATCAGGACCTGCTCGCCGGTGTCGGTGCAGCGCAGGAGATAGCAGTTGTTGGACATCTGCTCGTCGACGGCGAGCTTGGTGATCTCGAGACCACCCGCCGTACGACGTTGGGGATCGCCGCCGGGTGAGACCTCGCCGGTGTAGTCGTTCATGCTCACCAACTCTCGATCGTGGGAAGCTCGCCACGCGAGCAGGACAGGGTTCCAGGGGCGGGTCCGGCCGGTCAGCCACCAGCCCAGGTCGGCCGCAGGCCCCGTCACGACCGGGGCGTCCGTGGCGTGGCCGCCGAAGGCCCAGGTGCGGTCGAGGTCGAGCGGGCGGACCTCGAACGGCTCGGGCGGGTGGAGCCGCTTGGCCATCGCGTGCAGCAGGAGGACCGCGAAGGTCTCGGACCACTCGGTCCTGGCGTAGCCGGCGTCGAGGTCGACGTGGTGGATCTCCAGCTCCCGCAGGCGCATGCCGGGCAGGGAGTCGGCCCGCATGGTGCGGCCGCCCGGAGTCCGCTCGACGATCGTCGCCCACTGGTCGTCGGGCACGGCTCCGATGGCGTCCTCGAGGGTGGTCGTCGCCGCCATCAGGCGGGCGCGGATCTCGCTGGGTTCGGCTGCCGCGAGGTCACCGATCTCCGTCCCGCGGGCCTCGTCGGAGTCGTACATCGTGGCCGGCCCCGCGGCCGAGACCAGGCCGCGCAGCACCCGCGTCAGCCCCTCGGCGTTGAGCGCGAGGTGGGCGACGACATCGGCACGGGTCCAGTCGGGCAGCGCGGAGGGTGCCGCCCAGTCGTCACCGTGGAAGCCGTCGACCGTGCGCACCAGGCGGGTGGAGGCGTCCCCGAGCAGACCGGTGGCGATCTCGCTCTCGGTACGGCGCGACTCCATGGATCCATCCAACACCACGCCCCCGTAGGATCGGGACTGTCGGTGGGCCGTGTCAGGCTTGCGCCGGCAGCCTGGCGCAGGCGAACATGTGTTCGAATGCACAGTTCCGACGATCCAGCCGACACACCAGCCCGAGGGAAGCAGTGGCCGACCAGCTCATCATCCGGGGCGCCCGGGAGCACAACCTCAAGGACATCTCGCTCGACCTCCCGCGTGACTCGCTCATCGTCTTCACGGGGCTGTCGGGCTCCGGCAAGTCCAGCCTGGCGTTCGACACGATCTTCGCCGAGGGCCAGCGCCGCTACGTCGAGTCCCTGTCGGCCTACGCGCGGCAGTTCCTCGGTCAGATGGACAAGCCCGACGTCGACTTCATCGAGGGACTGTCCCCGGCGGTGTCGATCGACCAGAAGTCCACCTCCAAGAACCCCCGCTCCACCGTCGGCACCATCACCGAGGTCTACGACTACCTCCGCCTGCTCTACGCCCGCGCCGGCCGACCCCACTGCCCGGTCTGCGGCGCCCCGATCGAGCGCCAGACGCCCCAGCAGATCGTCGACCGGGTCCTCGGGCTCGAGGAGGGACGGCGCTTCCAGGTGCTGGCGCCGGTCATCCGCGGCCGCAAGGGCGAGTACGTCGAGCTGTTCCGGCAGCTCCAGACCGACGGCTTCTCACGGGTCCGGGTCGACGGCGACACCCACACCCTCGACGACCCGCCCAAGCTCGACAAGCAGCGCAAGCACACCATCGAGGTGGTCGTCGACCGGCTCAGCGTCAAGGCGTCGTCCAAGCGCCGACTCACCGACTCGGTCGAGACTGCGCTTCGCCTGGCCAACGGGCTGGTGATCCTCGACTTCGTCGACACCCCGCCGACCAAGGGGGGCGACAACGACCCCGCCCGCGAGATGAAGTTCTCCGAGCGGATGGCCTGCCCCAACGACCACGACCTCGACACCGACGAGCTCGAGCCCCGCTCCTTCTCCTTCAACAGCCCGTTCGGCGCCTGCCCCGAGTGCCACGGGCTCGGCACCCGCATGGAGGTCGACCCCGAGCTGGTCGTGCCCGACCCGCAGGCCACGCTCGGCGAGGGCGCGATCCAGCCGTGGAGCCAGGCCCACGTGGCCGACTACTTCCTGCGCCTGATGGGTGCCCTCGGCGAGGAGGTGGGCTTCGACCTCAACACGCCCTGGGAGAAGCTGACAGCCAAGGCCCGCAAGAGCCTGCTCGAGGGCCACCCGACCAAGGTCCACGTCGTCACCACCAACCGCTACGGGCGGCAGCGCGCCTACTACGCCGAGTTCGAGGGCGTCCGGAGCTACATCGAGCGCCGGCACAGCGAGGCCGAGTCCGACACCAGCCGCGAGCGGTTCGAGGGCTTCATGCGCGAGGTGCCGTGCCCGGCCTGCCAGGGGAGCCGGCTCAAGCCGGTCAGCCTGGCGGTCACGATGGGCGGCAAGTCGATCGCCGAGGTCTGTGCCCTGCCGATCAACGAGTCGGCCGCCTTCCTGCGCGAGCTCGAGCTGTCCACCCGCGAGAAGCAGATCGCCGAGCGGGTGCTCAAGGAGATCCAGGAGCGGCTCAACTTCCTGCTCGA
Source organism: uncultured Actinomycetota bacterium (assembly GCA_963820015.1). Taxonomy (GTDB): domain Bacteria; phylum Actinomycetota; class Actinomycetes; order Propionibacteriales; family Nocardioidaceae; genus Nocardioides. The sequence continues at coordinate 132,788 of CAWFYO010000003.1, forward strand.
CGTCGGGCTGGACTACCTCTCGCTCGACCGGCCCAGCGGCTCGCTGTCCGGTGGCGAGGCCCAGCGCATCCGGCTGGCCACCCAGATCGGCGCCGGGCTCGTCGGCGTCCTCTACGTCCTCGACGAGCCGTCGATCGGGCTCCACCAGCGCGACAACCAGCGGCTGATCGAGACCCTGCTGCGGCTCAAGGACCTCGGCAACACCCTGATCGTGGTCGAGCACGACGAAGACACGATCCGCACCGCCGACTGGGTCGTCGACATCGGGCCCGGCGCCGGTGAGCACGGCGGACAGGTGGTCCACTCCGGTCCGGTCTCCGGGCTGCTCAAGCACCGCGACTCGCTCACCGGTCTCTACCTCTCGGGCCGCAAGGAGATCCCGGTCCCCGCCCTACGCCGCCCGCGCACCAAGGGCCGTGAGCTCAAGGTCGTCGGGGCCCGCGAGCACAACCTGCGCGACATCGACGTGTCGTTCCCGCTCGGGCTGTTCGTGTCGGTCACCGGGGTGTCCGGCTCCGGCAAGTCCACGCTGGTCAACGACATCCTCTACACCAGCCTGGCCAAGCAGATCTACAACGCCCGCACGATCCCCGGCCGCCACAAACGGATCAACGGCGTCGACCAGGTCGACAAGGTGATCCACGTCGACCAGTCGCCGATCGGCCGCACCCCCCGGAGCAACCCGGCGACCTACACCGGCGTCTTCGACCACATCCGCAAGCTGTTCGCCTCGACGCCCGAGGCCAAGATGCGCGGCTACCTCCAGGGCCGGTTCTCGTTCAACGTCAAGGGCGGCCGCTGCGAGGCGTGCGCCGGCGACGGCACCATCAAGATCGAGATGAACTTCCTGCCCGACGTCTACGTCCCGTGCGAGGTCTGTCACGGCGCCCGCTACAACCGCGAGACGCTCGAGGTCCACTACAAGGGCAAGACGATCGCCGAGGTACTCGACATGCCGATCGAGGAGGCGGCGGAGTTCTTCGCCGCCGTTCCGCCGATCGCGCGGCACATGAAGACCCTGTGCGAGGTCGGCCTGGGCTACGTCCGCCTCGGCCAGCCCGCGACCACGCTCTCCGGCGGCGAGGCCCAGCGGGTGAAGCTGTCGAGCGAGCTGCAGAAGCGCTCCACCGGCCGCACCGTCTACGTCCTCGACGAGCCGACCACCGGGCTCCACTTCGAAGACATCCGCAAGCTCCTCGGCGTGCTCTCGAGCCTGGTCGACAAGGGCAACACGGTGCTGGTGATCGAGCACAACCTCGACGTCATCAAGACCTCCGACTGGATCATCGACATGGGACCCGAGGGCGGGTCACGCGGCGGCATGGTCCTCGCCGAGGGCACGCCCGAGCAGGTGGCCGCCCACCCCGACAGCTACACCGGGCAGTTCCTCGCGCCGATCCTGGCGCACGGCCGAACCTCCTGAGCCCCCGCGCCGTACAGAGGTCATCGGACACAGCGCGGTCACAGGCACCCCGGCTACGTTCGACAGCAACCTCGACCTCTCAGGAGACAGCGTGACCGACCCCGACCTGACCCGACGCCGTGCCCTCACCGGTGCGGTCGTGGGCGGCCTCAGCCTGCCGGTGCTCGCCGCCTGCGGCGGCGGTTCCTCGAGCACCGCGACGGCCCAGCCGCCGGCGGCGTCCGGCAAGCCGGGCGGCAAGCCGTCCCACGGTGGGGGCGGCGCTCCCGCCCTGGTCGCGGTCGCACAGGTGCCGGTCGGGGGCGGCGTGATCCTCCGCGACCAGAACATCGTCGTCACCCAGCCCACCCAGAACACCTTCGAGGGCTTCTCCGCGACCTGCACCCACCAGGGGTGCCAGGTCGCCAACGTCTCGGGCGGCACCATCAACTGCGGCTGCCACGGCAGCCAGTTCGCGATCACCGACGGTGCCAACGTCACCGGGCCGATCGGGCAGCCGGCCGGCTCCGTCGCGCCGCTGCCGAAGATCCCGGTCAAGGTCCAGGGCCCCGACGTCGTCCAGGGCTGAACCAGCCCAAGGTGCGCGAGACGTTCCGGGCCACGGGCTACCGCGCGGCCCGGGTCGACTCGCCCCACACCTCCGCGGTCGGGCGGCGCTGACCCGTCGGCGGCGGACCGTAGGCTGGGAGACGTGGCTGACCCGGCGTCCTACCGTCCCAAGGCGGGCGAGATCCCCACGCAGCCGGGCGTCTACAAGTTCCGGGACGCCCGTGGCCGCGTGATCTACGTCGGCAAGGCGAAGAACCTGCGCGCTCGCCTGTCGTCCTACTTCCAGGACCTCGGCAACCTGCACTCCCGCACCGCCGCGATGGTCACCTCGGCTGCCGGCGTCGAGTGGACCGTCGTCAACACCGAGGTCGAGGCGCTCCAGCTGGAGTACAGCTGGATCAAGGAGTTCGACCCGCGCTACAACGTCAAGTACCGCGACGACAAGTCCTACCCCTGGCTGGCGGTCACCGTCGGCGAGGACTACCCGCGGGTGATGGTGGGGCGCGGCGCGAAGAAGAAGGGCACCCGCTACTTCGGCCCCTACAGCCACGCCTGGGCGATCCGCGAGACCGTCGACCAGCTGCTCCGGGTCTTCCCGATGCGGTCCTGCTCCAACGGCGTCTTCAAGCGGTCGGGCCAGATCGGGCGGCCGTGCCTGCTCGGCTACATCGGCAAGTGCTCCGCGCCCTGCGTCGGCACGATCAGCGCCGACGACCACCGCGCGATCGTCGACGACTTCTGCGACTTCATGGCCGGCCACACCAACACCTTCGTCAAGCGCATCCGCACCGAGATGTACGCCGCCTCCGAAGAGCTCGACTTCGAGCGCGCGGCCCGGCTGCGCGACGACCTCGGCGCGATCGAGAAGGCGCTGGAGAAGCAGGCCGTCGTCCTCGGCGACGGCACCGACGCCGACGTGATCGCCCTCGCCGAGGACCCCCTCGAGGTGGCCGTGCAGATCTTCTACGTCCGCGGCGGCCGGATCCGCGGCCAGCGCGGCTGGGTCGCCGACCGGGTCGAGGAGGGCGACACCCCCGAGCTGGTCGAGGACTTCCTGCTCCAGCTCTACGCCGGCTCCGACGACCACGACTCGATCCCGCGCGAGATCCTGGTGCCGGCGCTGCCGCCCGACACCGAGACGTTCGAGGAGCTGCTGTCGGAGCGCCGGGGGAGCCGGGTCCGCATCCGGGTGCCCCAGCGCGGGGACAAGCGCACCCTCCAGGAGACCGTGGCCCGCAACGCCGCCCAGTCGCTGGTGATGCACAAGACCAAGCGGGGCAGCGATCTCACGGCGCGCAACCTGGCCCTCGAGGAGATCCAGCGGGCTCTCGGGCTCGACGAGGCCCCGCTGCGCATCGAGTGCTACGACATCTCCAACCTCCAGGGCACCGAGGTGGTCGCCAGCATGGTCGTCTTCGAGGACGGCCTGCCACGCAAGAGCGAGTACCGCCGGTTCCTGATCAAGGCGCCCGGTGACGGTCCGGTGGGGCAGAACGACGTCGCTCACATGCACGAAGTGATCACCCGCCGCTTCCGGCGCCTGCTCGACGAGCAGGCCCGCTCCACCGAGGTCGCGACCGACTCCGGACCGATGCTGGTCGACCCCGAGACCGGCCGCCCGCGCAAGTTCGCCTACGCGCCCGGGCTCGTCGTGGTCGACGGCGGCCCGCCGCAGGTGGCGGCCGCCCAGGCGGCGCTGCGTGAGCTCGGCGTCGTCGACATCCCGGTCTGCGGCCTGGCCAAGCGGCTCGAGGAGGTCTGGCTGCCGGAGCAGGAGGACCCGGTGATCATGGCCCGGTCGTCCGAGGGCCTCTACCTCCTCCAGCGGGTGCGCGACGAGGCCCACCGGTTCGCGATCACCCACCACCGCTCGCGACGCTCCAAGTCGATGGTCGAGAGCCTGCTCGACGACATCCCCGGGCTCGGCGAAGTGCGCCGCCGGACCCTGATCAAGCACTTCGGCTCGCTGAAGAAGCTCCGCGAGGCCGAGCTCGACGAGATCGCCCAGGTGCCCGGTATCGGGCCGCGCACCGCCCTCGCCATCAAGGATGCGGTGTCTCGCACGACCGGTCACAATGGCGCCCCACGAGTCAACACCGAGTCGGTCAACACCGCGACCGGCGAGCTGATGGAGGGCTGATGTCCGACGCGCCGCTCGACCATGCCGGCGAGGTCGTGATCGTCACCGGGATGACCGGTGCCGGTCGCAGCACGGCCGCCAAGGAGCTCGAGGACCTCGGCTACTACGTCGTCGACAACCTCCCGCCCTCGCTCCTCGGCGACGTCGTCGCCCTGGTCGACAAGAGCCGTGGCACGAGCCAGCCGATCGCCGTCGTGGTCGACGTGCGCTCCGGGTCCTTCTTCGACTCCTTGCAGGCCAACCTGGCTCAGCACGAGCTCGGACGCCGGACCACGCTGCTGTTCCTCGACGCCATCGACGAGGTCCTCGTACGCCGTCAGGAGGCCGCTCGGCGCCCTCACCCGCTCCAGGCCAGCGGTCGCCTGGTCGAGGGTCTGCGTCGCGAGCGCGAGGTGCTGGCCGACCTCCGTGCCGACGCCGACCTGGTCATCGACACCTCCGAGCTCAACGTCCACCAGCTCACCGACCGCATCGCCGAGTCGTTCGGCACGCCGCACACCCTCAAGCTCAAGGTCAACGTGATCAGCTTCGGGTTCAAGTACGGCATCCCCGTCGACGCCGACTTCGTCGCCGACATGCGGTTCCTGCCCAACCCCTACTGGGTGCCCACCCTGCGCGGGAAGACCGGTCGTTCGCCGGACGTCAGCGACTACGTCCTCGACCAGCCCGGAGCGCGGGAGTTCGTCGACGCCTACGTCCAGATGCTCACCGGCGTGGCCGAGGGCTACCTCCGCGAGGGCAAGCGGTTCATGGCCGTCGCCATCGGGTGCACCGGCGGCAAGCACCGCAGCGTCGCGATGACCGAGGAGATCGCCCGACAGCTGCGCGAGGCCGGGTACGACGTGGCGGCGGTGCATCGCGACCTCGGGCGTGAGTGACGTGCGCGCCGCACCACAGAGCAGGACGAGGGTCACCGCCCTCGGTGGCGGCCACGGGCTGTTCGTGTCGCTGTCGGCGCTGCGGCGACTGCCCGTCGACCTCACCGCCGTCGTGACGGTCGCCGACGACGGCGGGTCGTCGGGCCGGCTGCGGTCGGAGTTCGGGGTCCTGCCACCCGGCGACCTCCGGATGGCGCTCGCCGCGCTGTGCGGCGACGACGAGTGGGGCGAGACCTGGGCCCAGGTGCTCCAGCATCGCTTCGCCGGCACCGGCGAGATGAACGGGCACGTCACCGGCAATCTCCTGATCGTCAGCCTCTGGGAGCTCCTGGGCGACCACGTGGCGGCCCTCGACCTGGTCGGCCGGCTGCTCGGAGCGCGCGGGCGAGTGCTGCCGATGGCGCTGACGCCGCTCGACATCACCGCCGAGGTGAGTGGGATCGACCCTGACGACCCCTTGGCCCACACCACCGTCCGGGGCCAGGTGGCCGTGGCGACCGCGCCCGGGGTCATCGAGTCGATCGCGCTGCTCCCGCCCGATCTCACCCCCTGCCCCGAGGCCGTGGCGTCGGTCCGTGACGCCGATGTGGTCGTGCTGGGCCCGGGCTCGTGGTTCAGCTCCGTGCTGCCCCACCTGATGGTCCCGGCGCTGCGCCAGGCGTTGGTGGAGACCCACGGACACCTGGTCGTCGTCCTCAACCTGGCACCCCAGGACGGGGAGACCGAGGGCTACGCGCCGGTCGACCATCTCGCGGTGCTCCTCGAGCATGCGCCCGACCTCGCCGTCGGCACCGTCCTGGTCGACCTGTCCGAGGTCGTCGACGGCGCCGACCTGGGCGAGCTCGAGGCGCTGGCGGAGAAGTGCGGGGCCACGGTCGTGGTCGCCGACGTCGCTCGCGACGACGGGTCTCCCCGGCACGATCCGGCGAAGCTGGCGGCCGCCTACGCCGAGATCCTGGCCGTCGGCTGACCGCGCGCCGAGGGTCGTTGACACGCGTGACAGGATCGGCGCCATGGCGATGACGGCTCAGGTGAAGGCAGAGATCGCCAACACCCACATCACCAAGACCTGCTGCCGCAAGGCCGAGGTGTCGACCATGCTCCGCTTCGCGGGTGGTCTGCACATCGTGAGCGGCAAGATCGTCGTCGAGGCCGAGCTCGACACCGGCGCCGCCGCCCGTCGGCTGCGCAAGGACATCGCCGAGGTGTTCGGTCACCAGAGCGACGTGGCCATGGTGCAGGGCAACGGCATCCGCAAGGGCAGTCGCTACCTGGTGCGGGTCACCAAGGACGGCGAGGCGCTGGCCCGCCAGACGGGCCTCCTCGACAACCGCGGCCGTCCCGTGCGCGGCCTGCCGCCCGCCGTGGTCTCCGGCGGTGCCTGTGACGCGGTCGCCGCCTGGCGGGGTGCGTTCCTCGCCCACGGGTCGCTCACCGAGCCCGGCCGCTCGTCGTCGCTCGAGGTCACCTGCCCCGGGCCCGAGGCGGCGCTTGCCCTGGTGGGTGTGGCCCGTCGGCTCGGCATCCCCTCCAAGGCCCGCGAGGTGCGCGGCGTCGACCGGGTCGTGATCCGCGACGGTGACGCGATCTCCCAGCTGCTCACCCGGCTGGGCGCCCACGAGGCGCTGATGGCCTGGGAGGAGCGCCGGATGCGCCGCGAGGTCCGCGCGACGGCCAACCGGCTGGCCAACTTCGACGACGCCAACCTCCGCCGCTCGGCCCGGGCCGCGGTGGCCGCCGGTGCCCGCGTCGAACGCGCGCTGGAGATCCTCGGCGACGAGGTGCCCGACCACCTGAAGATGGCCGGCGGCCTACGTCTCGAGCACAAGCAGGCGTCGCTGGAGGAGCTCGGACAGCTCCACGACCCGGTGCTGACCAAGGACGCCATCGCCGGCCGGATCCGCCGCCTCCTGGCGATGGCCGACAAGCGCGCGGAGGAGCTCGGCATCCCCGACACCGAGGCGTCGCTGACCCCCGAGATGCTCGCCGAGGACGACTGAGCGACGTACGAAGTCGTCGTCGGTCCCGGGCCAGGGACCTTGGTTACTCGTACGTACCCTGAACGTCCCTCAACGCTCCGAAGGGCGGGCGCTAGGGTCGAGGTACCGCTTCGCCGGAGGATTCCGGCAGACATGCAGACGGGCCACAAGACCTAGGAGCAGCAGTGACCGTTCGGGTAGGCATCAACGGGTTCGGCCGGATCGGCCGCAACTTCTTCCGCGCCGTGCAGGCTGCGAACGAGAGGGGCGCCGACGTCGAGATCGTCGGCGTCAACGACCTCGCCGCCAACGACATCCTCGCCCACTTCCTCCGCTACGACTCGATCCTGGGGCGCTTCCCCGGCGTCATCGAGTCGGACGACAACTACCTCACCGTCGACGGGCGCAAGATCTCCGCGACCGCCGAGCGTGACCCCGCCGCGCTGAACTGGGGCGAGATCGGCGCCGACGTCGTGATCGAGTCGACGGGTCTTTTCACCAAGGCCGCCGACGCCGGCAAGCACATCGAGGCCGGTGCCAAGAAGGTCATCATCTCCGCGCCCGCCACCGACGAGGACATCACGATCGTGATGGGCATCAACGACGGCGACTACGACGGCTCGAAGCACCACGTGATCTCCAACGCGAGCTGCACGACGAACTGCCTGGGCCCGATGGCCAAGGTGCTCCTCGACAACTGGGGGATCGACAAGGGCTTCATGACGACGGTCCACGCCTACACGACCGAGCAGCAGCTCCTCGACCAGATCTCCCTGAACCGCAAGGGCCAGATCAACCTGCGCCGTGCGCGCGGGGGGGCGACGAGCATCATCCCGACCACCACGGGTGCCGCCAAGGCGATCTCGCTGGTGCTGCCGGAGCTCAAGGGCAAGCTCGACGGCTACGCCCTGCGGGTACCCGTCCCGACCGGGTCGGTCACCGACCTCACGGTCACCCTCAACGCCGAGGTGACCAAGGACGAGGTCAACGCCGCGTTCAAGGCCGCCGCCGAGTCCGGGCCGCTGTCGAAGTACCTCGAGTACACCGAGGACGAGATCGTCAGCGCCGACATCGTCACCTGGCCCGCCTCCTGCACGATCGACGCCGGCTGCACGCTGGCCAACGGCAACCAGGTCAAGGTCGTCGGCTGGTACGACAACGAGTGGGGCTACTCCAACCGCCTCATCGACCTGTCGGCCCTCGTCGGCGCCTCCCTCTGACGGCTGACGTGTCACAGACACTCGACGCACTGGGTGACGTCCGAGGCAAACGGGTCCTGGTCCGCAGCGACCTCAACGTGCCGCTCGACGGCTCGAGGATCACCGACGACGGCCGCGTCCGCGCGAGCGTCCCGACGATCCGAGAGCTGTCCGAGGCGGGCGCCCGCGTGATCGTGGTCGCCCACCTCGGCCGGCCCAAGGGGGAGCCCGAGGACCGCTACTCCCTGGCCCCGGTGGCGCGGCGGCTCGGCGACCTGCTCGGCAAGCCGGTCTCGTTCGCCCACGACACGGTCGGTCCCTCGGCCACCGAGACGGTGGAGGGGCTCGCCGACGGAGACGTCGCCCTGCTGGAGAACGTCCGTTTCAACGCGGGGGAGACCAGCAAGGACGACGCGCTCCGTGGCGCGTTCGCCGACCAGCTGGCGGCGCTCGCCGACTGCTTCGTCTCCGACGGCTTCGGGGTCGTCCACCGCAAGCAGGCCAGCGTGTACGACGTAGCGCTGCGGCTCCCGTCGGCGATGGGCGGCCTGGTTGCGAAGGAGATCGACGTCCTGCGCCGGCTCACCGTCGACCCGGCCCGGCCCTACGTCGTGGTGCTCGGCGGCTCCAAGGTCTCCGACAAGCTCGGCGTGATCGACAACCTGCTCGGCAAGGCCGACCGGCTGCTGATCGGTGGCGGCATGGTCTTCACCTTCCTCAAGGCCCAGGGCCACGAGGTCGGCGCGAGCCTGCTCGAGGAGGACCAGCTCGACACGGTCCGCAGCTACCTCCAGCGGGCCGACGAGTCCGGCGTGGAGATCCTGCTGCCGACCGACATCGTGGTCGACACCGAGTTCCCGTCGACCGACCGGGAGGCCCGGCCACGCGTCGTACCGGCGGACGAGATCCCGGCCGACGCGCTCGGCCTCGACATCGGGCCCGACTCCCGGAAGGCCTTCGCGGCCGCGATCGTGGACGCGAAGACGGTCTTCTGGAACGGGCCGATGGGCGTCTTCGAGACCGCGGCCTTCGCGGGGGGCACCCGCGCGGTGGCCCAGGCGCTGATCGAGGTCGACGGGCTCTCGGTCGTGGGCGGGGGCGACTCCGCCGCCGCCGTGCGCCAGCTCGGCTTCGACGAGACTGCGTTCGGCCACATCTCGACCGGTGGCGGGGCGAGCCTCGAGCTCCTCGAGGGCAAGGAGCTCCCGGGGATCGCGGTCCTCGAGCGCTGACCCGTCCGGCTGGACCTCTGCTGCACCCGACGCCGTACCTGGAAGGACGACGCATGGCTACCCGCACCCCGCTGATGGCGGGCAACTGGAAGATGAACCTGACCCACCCGGAGGCGGTGGCGCTGGTCCAGAAGCTCGCGTGGATCCTGGCGGACAAGAAGCACGACTACGCCCGGACCGAGGTCGTCGTCGTGCCGCCCTTCACCGACCTGCGCTCCGTGCAGACGCTCGTGGACGGCGACCACCTCTCGATCCGGTACGGCGCGCAAGACGTCTCCGTGCACGACTCCGGTGCCTACACCGGCGAGGTGTCGGCGGCGATGCTGGCCAAGCTGGGCTGCTCCTACGTCGTGGTGGGTCACTCCGAGCGGCGGGAGTACCACGCCGAGACCGATGCCACCGTCAACGCGAAGGCGCGGCAGGCCGTGGGCGCCGGGATGACGCCGATCGTGTGCATCGGGGAGGCCCTCGACGTCCGCAAGGCGGGCAAGCACGTGTCCCACTGCATGGGCCAGTTCGACGGCTCGCTGGCCGGCTTCACGCCGCAGGAGATCTCCTCGCTGGTCGTGGCCTACGAGCCGGTGTGGGCGATCGGCACCGGCGAGGTCGCCACGCCCGACGACGCTCAGGAGGTGTGCGCGGCGATCCGCGCGCGGCTGCATGAGACCGCGGGCGACGAGGCCGCCGAGGCCTGCCGGATCCTCTACGGCGGCTCGGTCAAGGCCGCGAACATCGCGGGCATCATGGCCCAGCCCGATGTCGACGGCACGCTCGTGGGTGGCGCCAGCCTCCAGGCCGACGAGTTCGGCGGGATCTGCCGCTTCTACGACATGCCCACCCTGTGACGCGCGGGGCCGCTGGACGGCCCGGGGGACGTCGTTGCGCGACACACCGGTCTGGACCGGCCCGCGGGCCGGTTCGGGACGGCCGCGTACGTGACGTACGCTTCTCCCCGTGACCATCGTCTTCACCGTCCTGCTTGTCATCACCAGCTGCCTGCTCGTGCTGCTGGTGCTGCTGCACAAGGGTCGCGGGGGCGGCCTCTCGGACATGTTCGGCGGCGGTGTGTCCAGCTCGCTCGGGGGATCGTCCGTGGCGGAGCGAAACCTGGACCGATTCACCATCGGTGTCGGTTCCATCTGGATCGCTTGCGTCATCGCCCTGGGCCTGCTGCAGGCCTACGCCAACTGAAAGGCCGTCGCACGTGGCAGGTGGAGGAAACGCGATCCGGGGTAGCCGGGTCGGCGCAGGACCGATGGGTGAGGCGGAGCGCGGCGAGGCCGCACCACGTCAGGCAGTCACCTATTTCTGCTCTCACATGCACCGCTCCGTGGTGACGTTCGCGGTCGACGCGGTCGTGCCCGAGTCGTGGGACTGCCCCAAGTGCGGGCTGCCCGCGAGCCTCGACTCGGAGAACCCACCCCCGGCTCCCAAGATCGAGCCGTACAAGACCCACCTGGCCTACGTGAAGGAGCGCCGCTCCGACGCCGAGGCCGAGTCGATCCTCGACGAGGCGATCCAGCTGCTCCGGAGCCGCCGCAAGTCGGGCGACATCGTCTTCTGAGCGCCCTTTCGCGCCGGTCCTAGGCTGCCACGATGCGGTACGACGTGGTGGTCGTCGGGCTCGGCGCGATGGGCAGCGCCACGGCGTACCAGCTGGCGAAGGCGGGTGCGAACGTGCTCGGCCTCGACCGCTACCGGCCGCCGCACGCGCACGGGTCGACGCACGGGGACACGCGGATCACGCGGATAGCCGTCGGCGAGGGCCTCGCGTACGTCCCGTTGGCGCGACGGTCGCAGGAGCTGTGGTGGGAGATCGAGCAGGAGGCAGGGGTCGAGCTGCTCGTCCAGTGCGGGGCTCTGGTCATGGCGCCGCCCGAGGCGAGTTTCGCGATGCACGGCAGCACGAACTTCCTCGAGCACACCCGGCTCGCCGCGGAGACCTACGACGTGGAGCACGAGCTGCTCGACGCGCGTGAGCTGGCGTCGCGGTTCCCGCAGTTCGCGCTGAGCGGCGACGAGCAGGGCTACTACGAGCCGGGAGCGGGCTTCGTCCGCCCCGAGGCCGCGGTCGAGGCGCAGCTCCGGTTGGCGGCCGCGCAGAGGGGCCACCCTTGCCGCGGGTGAGTCGGTTCTCGGCTACGACGATCGCGGCAGCCACGTGGTCGTCCGCACGACCGACCGCACGGTGGAGGCGTCGACCGTGGTGATCGCCGCTGGACCGTGGGTCTCGGACCTGGTTCCCGACCTGGCCCCGGTGGTGAAGATCCACCGACAGGTGCTGTTCTGGTTCGACCTGCGAGACCCGGCGGCGTACCGGGACATGCGCGACGCCCCGGCCTACATCTGGTGGCCGGGCCGCGATCCGAGCGAGCTGATCTACGGCTTCCCGATGGTCGACGGTCCCGGCGGTGGCGCCAAGGTCGCGCGCGAGCAGTACGTCGTGGAGACGACGGCCGACCAGCTGGATCGCACTGTCACTTCCGAGGAGATCGAGGAGATGTACGAGTCGTTCGTCCGACCGCGGCTGCCGGCCCTCTCCGGTCGCAGCGTGAGGACCGCGGTCTGTCCCTACACGGTGACGCCGGAGAGTCGCTTCGTGATCGACCGGTTGCCCTCGGCGCCGCGCGTGATCGTGGCGTCGCCCTGCTCCGGCCACGGGTTCAAGCACTCCGCAGCCATCGGCGAGTGCCTGGCCCAGCTGGCGACCGCGGGGGAGAGCAGCATCGACCTGTCCTCGTTCGCGTTGGCCGGCTGAGGTTCTTTCGAAAACCCTGTGGAGACAGGGGATTTCCGGACCGGGCTGTCGGCGGCGAGTGCTTGAGTAGTCCCATGACCAGCTCCACCACCCGCCGCCGCGCCGCAGCCTCGGGCTCGGCGCCGGTGCTGGAGCGGGCGGTCGACGCCCTCGCGACCAAGCCGAGGGCCGATGTCGACCTCCTGGTCGCAGCGGCGGAGTGGGCCGAGGCCCACCCCGCCGGTCCCGGCACGGGGGAAGCGACCGCTGCCGGGTGGGGCGACCCCGGTGACCCGTTCGGCCAGGGGTTCCTCCCGCTGGCAGGCGAAGGCGCACCCTTGGTCGCGGAGTTCGCCCCGGTCGAGCTGGGGGCCGCGCTCGGCTGGACCTGCGCCGGTGCGCAGCTGCTCATGGGCGACGCCCTGGAGCTCACGCACCGCCTCCCGCGGTTGTGGGTGCTGGTGGCCGAGCTGCGAGTGCCGGTGCATCTGGCCCGTGACATCGCCCAGCACACCCGCCACCTCTCCGGCGACGCGGTCGCCTACGTCGACCGGCTGGTCACCGCCGATGCCGCCCACCTGTCTCGGGTCAGGATCGAGGCCCTGGTCCGCCAGGCCAGGTTGTTCCACGAGCCGGAGCAGGTTGCTGCGGAAGAGCAGGCCGCCCTGTCCTCCCGCAAGGTCGACCTCCACCCCGGCATCTGCCCGGCGACCACCGAGGTCCAGATGACGCTCGACATCCAGGATGCGGTGGCGTTCGACCGGGCGGTCGCTGCGACCGCCGAGACGCTCAAGGCGCTCGGCGACGGCGACGACCTCGACGTCCGAGCCAGGCGGTCGGGGTGCTGGCCGACCCGCAACGCGCCCTCGACCTTCGCTCAGGCGCCACCGACGGCGGCCCCGCGCCCGACCGCAGGTGCGCCGGCGGGCCCGCGAGACCGAGCACGGCGCTCTGGCTGCACCTGGACGAGTCGTCGCTGCTCGCCCTCGACACCTTCCCTGCCGCGGTCCACCTCGACGGCCTCGGCACCGTCTCCAGTGACCGGCTGGCGGCCTGGCTGGTGGGCTCGACGGTGGTGGTCAGACCGGTGCTCGACCTGCATCGCCCCGACGCGGTCGACGGCCACGACCCGCCCGAGCAGATGGCCGACCTGGTCCGCCTGCGCGACCGTCACTGCGTCTTCCCCGGCTGCCGCCGACGATCCAGGCTCTGCGACCTCGACCACATCGACGCCTACACCCCGATCGACCGGGGCGGGCCACCCGGCCAGACCAGCCCGGCCAACCTCGCTCCGTTGTGTCGGCGTCACCACCGAGCCAAGACCCACAGCCACTGGCACTACCGCCGCCTGCCCGACGGCTCCTACCGCTGGACCAGTCCGCTCGGTCGCACCTACCCGTCGCCACGGCGCTGACCGGCGCACTCTCACAGCCGATGAGGGCGACGCTCGGCGGAGTCACGGAATCGCCCTTCCGGCTCGAGGCGAGTAGGTTGCAGGGTAGTGATCTCCAACTCAATGCGGGGGATGAGTCGGGGGCCCATCCGGCCCGAGCGGTTCGGGTGGGGCCGTCCGGCTGGCACTGGCCAGTTGGGCGGTTTACACCCCACTGAGAAGTTGTGACTGTGCCAGCACCACGAGCCTGCGCGTAGTTCTCGGTGATCACCACGAGATCCGGTTCGTGTCCGGGGACTGGCCACCACATGTCACGAGTGCACGGACCCATCGCGCGGGGTCCAACGATCCTCGATGAGCGACCCGCGGTTCCGTCCCTGCGTGAGGTGATCGCCCGGGTGGCGGTGAGCCTGGCGATCGCCGTCATCGCGCCGGCCGTGTTGTTGTGGGCGATGCTGGCGATCTTCAACGTCGCCTCGGCCGTGATCGCTGCCCTCGTCTGGGTGATGGGTGCCGTGAGCTGGCGATGGACGACCGGGCGGCCGGTGTCGGGCCTGCTCCTGCTGACCGTGGGGATCTTGACGCTCAAGACGGCCTTCACGCTCGCCACCGGCAACACCTTCATCTACTTTGCACAACCGGTCCTGGTCGACATCACCCTCGCGACCATCTTCTTGGGATCGCTGTGGTCGGCCACACCGGTCATCGCTCGCCTGGCACCGGACTTCTACCCCATGGACGCAGTGGTCACCACCCGCTCCGAGGTGCACGCACACTTCCGAAGGCTCACCTTGATGTGGGGCCTGGTCATCCTCCTCAAGGCAGGGATCACCCTGTGGCTGCTGGTCACCCTGTCGACGGTCCACTTCGTTCTCATCAAGGGCGGCGCGATCATCACACTGACCATGGCTGCCGCCATCGTCACCGTCGTCTGGTCGGTCAGCGTCGGCCGCCAAGCCGGCCTCCTCCAGACGACCTGACGCCGCTGCCGAGCTCGCCCACCTGCGCCGGCCCGACCCGGCTACGTGATGGGGTTGCCGACGCTGTGGCGACAACGCGTTCTCGGACTCGCCGACTGAGCGTCCCCGCGACGTCCGTGACAGGCTTGCAGGATGGCGCGGCCGGAGCGGATCGAACCCGACGCCGACGTGGTCGCGAGGCTGGGTGCGACCGCCCTGGCGCTGCCCGAGGCCTACGAGGAGGATGCCTGGACCGGAGTCCGCTGGCGGATCCGGGCCAGGACCTTCGCTCACGTCATGGTCGCCCAAGCGGGTTTCGAGTCCTCCTTCCGTGACCTCACCGGGATCGCCGACGCGACCACGACCCTGACCTTCCGCGCCATCGGCGACGAGCTTCTCGCCCTGGTCCACGCCGGCCTGCCGTTCTACAAGCCGGCGTGGTCGCCGACGATCGTCGGGATGGTGATCGACGACGACACGGACTGGGCGGAGGTCGCCGATCTGGTGACCGAGAGCTACCGGGTCTGCGCACCCCAGAAGCTGGCGACGTTGCTGGACGAGGCGACGGACCAGGCCTCATGGCCGGGTTGAGGCACTCCCTCGAAGTCAGCAGCCGAGAACGATGTCCTTCAGCTGGCCCAGAGCCTCGATGAGCCTCGCTCTCGATGGCTCAGATCTGCGACGCCGACTCGTGGTCGAGGAACCAGGTCGTCGCGCCGCTCGCCGCGCACCCCCGCGGCCGGGATCTCGTGTACGTCGGGCGGGTTCGCCGCGAGAGCCTTTCCGACCGCCTCGGCCTTGTCGAGGCCGCTGACCACGAACCAGACCTCGTCGGCCCGGTTGAGAGCCTCGAAGGTCAGGCTGACGCGTTCGGGCGGGGGCTTGGGGGAGTCGGTGACCGGTACGGCGATCGCGTCGCGGGCGTCGAGCTGCGGGTGGCCGGGGAACAGCGAGGCCACGTGGCCGTCGGGACCGACGCCGAGCATCACCAGCTGGAACCGGCCGACGCCCACCGAGCGCACGGTGTGGGCGTACGCCGTCGCCGCGTCGTCGACCGTGGCCACCTCGTCGGAGGACGGCACCTCGTGCACGCGGGCCGGGTCGACCCCGACGCGGTCGAGGAAGGAGTGCCGGGCGTCGCTGGCGTTGCGGTCGGGGGAGTCGGTGGCGGCGAACCGCTCGTCCCCCCAGAAGAACTCGACCCGGCTCCAGTCGACGTCACTGTCGGGGGCGAGGCGGGCGATCTCCGCGTGGATGTGCTCGGCGATGCTGCCGCCGGTCAGAGCCACCTGCGGGATCTCGCCCCCGGCCTGGGCCACGGTGACCAGACGGATGAAGGCTCCGGCCACCGAGGTGGCCAGGTCGCCAGCGTCCTCGTGGACCTCGACGCGGGGCGGGGGTGTCGCTGCGGGCGGAGTGGTCACGGCGCTCACCCCCGGTGGAGCTTCACGAGGCGGCGTGCGGTCGCGGCGTAGACGTCGTCCTCGTCGAGGCGCCGTAGCTCCTCGGCGAGGAGCTCGGGCAGCTGCCGTCGCTTGAGCGCGACCGGCCGGTCCGGCCGGTCGGGGGAGGAGAACGTCGCCAGACGTCCGTCGGGTCGCGAGATCACGATGGGACCTTCCTTGGTGTCGAGCCTGACCTCGGTGATGCCCGGACCCTGGGAGCTCTTCCGGGCGAACGACACCTTGAGCCGGTCGGACAGCCAGGCCGCGAGCAGCTCGGCGCTGGGACTGATCCGCTCGGCGGTGACGGAGCCGCCGGTCACCTTGAGCGGCTGCTGGTCGAGGGCCGCGGCGAGGAGCGCCCGCCACGGCGTGATCCGGGTCCACGCCAGGTCGGAGTTGCCGGCGGAGTACGCCGAGCACTGGTCGTGGATCGCCCGCGCCTTGCCGCGGTGGACCGAGGCCGCGTCGGTGATCCGCCGCTGGGCGAGCCGGCCGAGCGGGTCCTCCGCAGGATTGTCGGGGGCGTCGCAGGGCCACCACGCGGCGACCGGGGAGTCGGGCAGGAGCAGGGGAAGGACCACTGACTCACAGTGCTTGACCACCTCGCCCTTGAGCCGGATCAGGGCGATCTCGCCGGTCCAGCCGTCGCCGGTGCCGACCTGGGCGTTGATCTGGGGCGCGCCCCGCCCGTCGCCGAGGATCACCCCCAGGACCCGGGCCGGGTGCTCGTGCGAGGCCTGTCGGGCGGCGGCCATCGCGTCCGGGGCGTGGTCCTCGTCGACGACGATGACCAGCGTCATCACCATGCCCATCGCCGGGCTGCCGGCACGGGTGCGGGCGGCCACGAACTCGGCGGCGATCTTCGCCGCGTTGGTGTCGATCAGCTCCATCATCGGATGACCCCTCTCATGCGCGACTCACGGCCGACGCCAGACCCGGCCGTCGCGGGCGAGCATGGCGTCCGCCGACGCGGGGCCCCAGGCACCCGACTCGTAGGGCTCGGGCCTGCCCTTGCGGGCCCAGAAGTCGAGGATCGGGTCGAGGATCTGCCACGACCGCTCGACCTCGGCGTGGCGCGGGAACAGGGGCGGGTCGCCGAGCAGGACGTCGAGGATCAGCCGCTCGTAGGCCTCGGCACTGGACTCGGTGAACGAGCCGCCGTAGGCGAAGTCCATGTTCACGTCGCGGATCTCCATCTGGGTGCCGGGCACCTTGGAGCCGAACCTCAGGGTGAGACCCTCGTCGGGCTGGATCCGGATCACCAGGGCGTTGTGGGTCAGCTCCTCGGTCGCGGCCCGCGTGAACGGCAGGTGGGGCGCCGGCTTGAACACCACCGCCACCTCGGTCACCCGGCGGCCCAGGCGCTTGCCCGTGCGTAGGTAGAACGGCACGCCGGCCCACCGTCGGTTGTCCACGTGGAGGGTGATCGCGGCGTACGTCTCGGTGGTCGAGGTCTTGTGGACGCCCTCCTCCTCGAGGAAGCCGACGACCTTCTCACCGCCCTGCCAGCCGG
Organism: uncultured Actinomycetota bacterium; assembly: GCA_963820015.1. Lineage (GTDB taxonomy): Bacteria > Actinomycetota > Actinomycetes > Propionibacteriales > Nocardioidaceae > Nocardioides. The sequence continues at coordinate 150,235 of CAWFYO010000003.1, forward strand.
CGGCGTACTGTCCCCGCGCGGTGGTCAGGTCGAGACGGCGAGGGAGGTGCACGGCCGAGAGCAGCTTCAGCTTCTCGATGCGCAGGCTCTCGGCGTCGAACGACGTGGGCTCCTCCATCGCGACCAGCGACATCAGCTGCATGAGGTGGTTCTGGATCACGTCGCGGGCCGCGCCGATGCCGTCGTAGTAGCCGGCTCGCCCGCTGATGCCGATGTCCTCGGCCATCGTGATCTGCACGTGGTCGACGTAGTTGGAGTTCCAGATCGGCTCGAACATCTCGTTCGCGAAGCGCATGGCCAGGATGTTCTGGACGGTCTCCTTGCCGAGGTAGTGGTCGATCCTGAAGATCGAGCCGCTCGGGAAGACCTCCGCCAGAGTCTCGTTGAGCTCGCGCGCCGACACCTCGTCGTGCCCGAACGGCTTCTCCACCACGACCCGCCGCCACGAGCCGTCGGCCGGCTGCGCCAGTCCGTGCTCCTTGAGCTGGCTGACCACGTCGCCGAAGAAGCCCGGCGGGATCGCCAGGTAGAAGGCGTGGTTGCCCCGGGTCCCGCGGACCTCGTCGAGCTCCTCGATGGTGCGACGCAGGGTGTTGAACGCCGTGTCGTCGTCGAAGTTGCCGGGGACGAATCGGAAGCCCTCGGCCAACTGCTTCCAGACCTCCTCGCGGAACTCGGTGCGGGCATGCTCCTTGACCGCGTCGTGGACGACCTGGGCGAAGTCCTCGTCGGCCCAGTCGCGGCGGGCGAAGCCGGTCAGGCTGAAGCCCGGCGGCAACAGGCCGCGGTTGGCCAGGTCGTAGATGGCCGGCATGACCTTCTTGCGCGAGAGGTCGCCGGTGACGCCGAACAGCACCAGGCCGCACGGGCCGGCGATCCGCGGAAGGCGCCGGTCGAGGGGGTCGCGGAGGGGGTTCGACCCGGGGCTCACGAGCGGTGCGCTTCGTAGTAGGCGATCAGGGCGCGGGTCGAGGCGTCCTGCTGGGCCAGCGCGTCGGCATCGCCGGCCAGGGCCGGGCTCACCTGCTGGGCCAGCTGCTTGCCCAGCTCGACGCCCCACTGGTCGAAGCTGTCGATGCCCCAGACCACGCCCTGGGTGAAGGTGATGTGCTCGTAGAGAGCGACCAGCTGACCGAGCACCGACGGCGTCAGTGCGGGAGCCATGATCGAGGTGGTCGGCCGGTTCCCCGGGAAGACCCGCGCCGGCACGATGTGCTCCGGCGTGCCCTCGGCGCGCACCTCGTCGGCGGTCTTGCCGAACGCCAGCGCCCGGGTCTGGGCGAAGAAGTTGGCGAGGAACAGCGCGTGCACGTCGGTGCTCTGCCCGTCCTGGGCGTCGACGAGGGGGTAGGCGGGCTGCGCGACCGCGATGAAGTCGGCCGGGATCAGCCGGGTGCCCTGGTGGATCAGCTGGTAGAACGCGTGCTGGCCGTTGGTGCCCGGCTCACCCCAGAAGATCTCACCGGTGCGGGAGGTGACCGCGCTGCCGTCGGAGCGGACGCTCTTGCCGTTGGACTCCATGGTGAGCTGCTGGAGGTACGCCGGGAACCGGTGCAGCAGCTGGGCATAGGGCAGCACGGCGTGGGTCTCGGCGCCGAGGAAGTCGGTGTACCAGACGTTGAGCAGGCCCATCAGGACCGGCACGTTGCGCTCCAGCGGCGCGGACCCGAAGTGCTCGTCCATAGCGTGGAAGCCGGCGAGGAGCTCAGCGAACCGCTCCGGTCCGATCGCCACAGCCAGCGAGGTGCCGATCGCGGAGTCCAGGGAGTAGCGCCCGCCCACCCAGTCCCAGAACCCGAAGGCGTTGGCCTTGTCGATCCCGAACCCCTCCACTTTGTCGAGCGCGGTCGAGACGGCGACGAAGTGTCGGCGTACGGCGTCGACCGGGTCGGAGCCGCTCACGCCGTCGAGCAGCCATGCCTTGCAGAGCCGGGCGTTGGTGAGCGTCTCGAGCGTGCCGAAGGTCTTGCTCGACACGATGAACAGGGTGGACGCCGGGTCGAGACCGGCCAGCGTCGTGGCGGCGTCGGTGGGGTCGATGTTGGAGATGAAGCGGCACTCGATCGCCTCGTGGCGGTAGGGCGCGAGCGCCTCGTAGGCCATCACCGGACCCAGGTCGGAGCCGCCGATGCCGATGTTGACGACCGTGCGGATCCGCTCCCCGCTGACGCCGGTCCACTCCCCGGAGCGGACCCGGTCGGCGAAGTCGTAGACCCGGGTGAGCACCTCGTGGACGTCGTGGACGACGTCCTGGCCGTCGACCTCGAGCGCGGCGTCGACCGGCAGTCTCAGCGCGGTGTGCAGGACCGCGCGGTCCTCGGTGACGTTGATGTGGTCACCGCGGAGCATCGCGGCCCGTCGCTCCGGGAGACCCACCTGCTCGGCCAGCGTGACGAGGGCAGCCAGCACGTCGTCGTCGACCAGGCCCTTGGAGAGGTCGACGTGGAGATCTGCGGCGGAGAAGGTCAACCGGTCGACCCGGCCCGGGTCGTCGGCGAACCAGCCACGCAGGTCGGGGGTGAAGTCGTCGGCCAGCGAAGCCAGCCGGCCCCAGGCCTCCGTCGTCGTGGCGTCGACGGGGGCTCGGCTCACTGCGCAGCCTCGAGGGCCGTGCTGACCGAGTCGAGCAGCTCGTCCCAGGCGGTGACGAACTTCTCGACGCCCTCCTTGATCAGCACCTGGATCACGTCGTCGTAGTCGATGCCGGCCTCGGCGAGCGCCTGCATGTGGGCGGCGGCGTCGTCGTAGAACGGACGGACCTGGTCGCCCTTGATGTCGCCGTGGTCGGCGACCGCGTTCATGGTCGCCTCGGGCATCGTGTTCACGGTGTCCTCGACGACGAGGTCGTCGACGTACATGGTGTCGCGGTAGTTGGGGTCCTTGACGCCGGTAGACGCCCACAGCGGGCGCTGCCGGCGCGCACCGTCGGCCTGGAGCGAGGCCCAGCGCTCGCTGGCGAGGGTCTCCTCGTAGGCCTGGAACGCCAGCCGCGCGTTGGCGACGCCCGCCTTGCCCTTGAGGTCGGCGTCCGTGCCGGGACCCGAGGTCGTGGCGTCGAGCCGCTTGTCGATCTCGGTGTCGACCCGGGAGACGAAGAACGACGCCACCGAGTGGATCGTGGTCAGGTCGTGGCCGTTGTCCCGAGCCTTCTCGAGGCCGGCCAGGTGGGCCTCCATGACGTCGCGGTACTGCTGGAGGCCGAAGATCAGGGTGACGTTGACGCTGATGCCGGCCGCGAGCGTCTCGGTGATCGCGGGGTAGCCCTCCTCCGTGCCAGGGATCTTGATCATCAGGTTGGGCTGGTCGACCGTCTTCCAGAGGTCGGCCGCCTCCACGACGGTCTGCCCGGTGTCGTGAGCCAGACCGGGGGAGACCTCGATCGAGACCCGGCCATCCACACCGTCGGTCGCGTCGAACACCGGACGCAGGATCTGGCAGGCGTCGCGGACGTCGTCGGTGGTGATGACCCGTACGGCCTGGTCGCGGTCGGTGCCGATCGCGGCGAGCTCACGGATCTGGGCGTCGTACCGCTCGCCCTTGCTGAGGGCGGACTGGAAGATCGACGGGTTGGAGGTCACGCCGACCACGTGGGAGTGCTCGACGAGGTCGGCGAGGTTGCCGGTCTCGAGGCGCTCGCGCGACAGGTCGTCGAGCCAGATGGACACTCCCGCGTCGGAGAGCTGCTGCAAGCGGTCGGTCATGGTGGTGCTCCTAGTCGGTAGCGCTCCGGATGCTGTCAGCGGCGGCGGCGGCCACGGCCTCCGCGGTGATGCCGAACTCCTGGTAGAGGCGCGCGTAGTCGGCGGACGCGCCGTAGTGCTCGAGCGAGACGATGCGGCCGTGGTCGCCGACCACCTCCCGCCAGCCCTGGGCGATGCCGGCCTCGACCGACACCCGCGCCTTGACCGTCGGGGGGATCACCGTCTCCTGGTAGGAAGACTCCTGGGTGTCGAACCATTCCCGGCAGGGCATCGAGACCACACGGGCCCGGACGCCGTCGGCGGCGAGCAGCTCGCGGGCCCGCACCGCGAGCTGGACCTCCGAGCCGGTGCCGACGAGGACCACGTCGGGCAGTCCACCGTCGACGTCGAGCAGGACGTAGCCACCGCGGTGGACGTTGCTGGTGTCGCTCCAGTGCTGACCCGTGCCGTCGTCGCCGCGGGGGAAGACCGGAAGGTTCTGGCGGGACAGGATGAGCCCGGCCGGACGGAGGTTCTCCTGGACGGCGCGCCAGCAGGCGGCGGTCTCGTTGGCGTCGGCCGGGCGTACGACGTCGAGCCCGGGGATCGCCCGCAGCGCGGCGAGGTGCTCGACCGGTTGGTGGGTGGGGCCGTCCTCGCCGAGGCCGATGGAGTCGTGCGTCCAGACGTAGGTGACGGGCAGCCCCATCAGCGCGGCCAGCCGGACGGCGCCGCGCATGTAGTCGGAGAACGTCAGGAACGTCCCGCCGAAGACGCGGGTGCCGCCGTGGGCGGCGATGCCGTTCATGATCGCGCCCATGCCGTGCTCGCGGATGCCGAAGTGGAGCACCCGGCCGGCCAGCGGGTCGGCCCTCCACATCTTGGTGGCGCGGTTGGTGGGCAGGAAGGAGGGCGCACCCTCGATGGTCGTGTTGTTGGAGCCGGCGAGGTCGGCGGACCCGCCCCAGAGCTCTGGGAGCGTCTCGGCCATCGCGTTGATCACGTCGCCGGAGGCGACGCGGGTGGCCACCCCCTTCTCGTCGGCGGGCCACTCGGGGAAGGCGCTGTCCCAGCCTTCCGGCAGGCCGCGCGTCTGCAGCCGGTCGAACAGCGCGGTGTCGGCCGAGGGCTTGCGCGCCCACGCGGCGTACGCCGCATCCCAGTCGGCCTGGGCGGCCTTACCCCGCTCGACGGCCAGGCGCGTGTGCTCGAGCACCCCGGTCGGCACCTCGAAGGTCTGCTCGGGGTCGAAGCCGAGCACCTTCTTGGTCGCGGCGACCTCGTCGGCCCCGAGCGCCGACCCGTGGGCCTTGCCGGTGTTCTGGGCGTGGGGCGCGGGCCAGGCGATGATCGTGTGGAGCACGATGAAGCTCGGCTTGTCGGTGACCGCGTGCGCCTTGCGGATGGCGTCGTGGAGCGCCGGCACGTCCTCGACGTACGTCGTGCCGTCGTTGGTCCAGTCGACGTGCTGGACGTGCCAGCCGTAGGCCTCGTAGCGGGCGCCGACGTCTTCGCCCAGCGCGATGTCGGTGTTGTCCTCGATCGAGATCCGGTTGTGGTCGTAGATCACCGTGAGGTTGCCGAGCTCCTGCACGCCGGCGATCGCCGAGGCCTCGGCCGAGACGCCCTCCTCGATGTCACCGTCGGAGCACAGCGCGTAGATCTGGTGGTCGAACGGCGAGCCGCCCATCGACGCGTTGGGGTCGAGCAGCCCGTGGGTGCGGCGCGCCGCCATCGCCATGCCGACCGCGTTGCCGATGCCCTGGCCGAGCGGGCCGGTGGTGGTCTCCACGCCCGCCGTGTGGCCGTACTCCGGGTGACCCGGCGTCTTGCTGCCCCAGGTGCGCAACGCCTTGATGTCGTCGAGCTCGAGGCCCCACCCGCCCAGGAAGAGCTGGAGGTAGAGGGTCAGGCTGGAGTGCCCGCAGGACAGGACGAAGCGGTCACGCCCCGGCCAGTGGGGGTCGGCCGGGTTGTGCCGCATCACCTTCTGGAAGAGCAGGTAGGCGGCGGGCGCCAGGCTCATCGCCGTGCCGGGGTGGCCGTTGCCGACCTTCTGCACGGCGTCCATCGCCAGCACCCGGACGGTGTCCACCGCCTTGTCGTCCAGCTCGTTCCAGTCCAGCTTGGTGGTGGTCGTGGTCACGCGCTGTGTCCCTTTCCGCGGGGTGTCGGGGTGCCTCGGACGGCCGCGTCTCGGGCGTCTCCGAGCCTACTCACGTGGCGCTATAGACTGCGAGCGCGCCAGCCTTCTCTCTCCCCCGTACCCGAGGAACCACGTGACATACGTCGGCCACCGAGCACCGGCCGTTTCGCCGGACCTGCCTGGTGGACGACCGGCCCGGTCACGGTGCGCGACGTCGTCGCGGCCTACGTCGGGCTCACCAAGCCGCGGGTCATCGAGCTCCTGCTGCTGACCACCGTGCCGGTGATGTTCTTCGCGGCCGGCGGCGTCCCCGACCTCGGGCTGGTCGTGGCGACGGTCCTGGGTGGCGCCCTGTCGGCCGGCTCCGCCTCGGCTCTCAACTGCGTCTACGACCGCGACATCGACGAGCAGATGCGCCGAACCCGCCGCCGTGCCCTGCCCCGCCACATCGTCACCCCGGTCGCCGCCCTGGTCTTCGGGATCCTGCTCGGCGTGGCCGCGACCGCCATCCTCTGGCTCTTCGTCAACCCGCTCTCGGCCCTGCTGGCGCTGGCGGCCGAGTGCTTCTACCTGTTCGTCTACACCATGCTGCTCAAGCGCCGTACGACGCAGAACATCGTGTGGGGCGGGCTCGCGGGCTGCTTCCCGGCGCTGATCGGCTGGACCGCGGTGACCGACCAGCTGGCGTGGGCGCCGGTGGTGCTGTTCCTGGTGGTCTTCTTCTGGACGCCTCCGCACACGTGGGCGCTGGCCCTGCGCTACCGCGAGGACTACGCCGGGGTCGACGTACCGATGCTGCCTGCGGTGGCCGACGCCGAGACCGTGGCCCGGCAGGTCGTCCGCTACTCCTGGGCGATGGTGCTGACGTCGCTGCTGCTGTGGCCGGTGGCCGACACCGGCTGGTTCTACCCCGCTGCGGCGCTGGTGCTCGGGGCGGTCTTCCTGACCCAGGCCCACGCGATGTGGTCGCGCAGCCGCGGCACCGAGGACCTCGCGGCGATCCGGCCCATGGTGCTGTTCCACTCCTCCAACCTCTACCTCTCGCTGCTCTTCGTCGCGGTCGCGCTCGACCCGCTGCTCACACCGCTGAGCGCGCCCGCGCCGCACCAATCGAGAAATTCGGCGGTACCGGCAACCAAATCGCCGTAGCGTGCGTCTCACGGGGTACGACGGTTGGCCTGTCCACGGGGGTGTAGGCCAACCGTCGTCCATCCTGCAATGAGACGAAACCGTCGCTGGAGTGGCACAATGCGTCGGTCCCATCTCCGAGAGCGCGGGGGAGACATATGCGTTCGTGGATTCTCGGACTGCTGGCCACGGTCACCGTGGTCTCTCTTGCTGCCCTCTCGCCCGCTGCGGCGCCCGCGGACCCGGCCCCGACAGTGGCCCCGAAAGCGGCCCCGAGCACGAGCACGACCACGCGGTCCGGCTTGGCCCGAGCCGCGGCGCCCCACCACTTCATCGTCAATGCACGGCGTCCCAACGCTGTGAAGAAGCTCGGCTTCGACATCATCGACACCGGCACCTCCTCCTCCCAGATCGACGCGTTGCCGGCCGGCACCCAGGCGATGGTGTGGCTCGGCCAGAAGTGCCCCGGCGCGGTCAACAGCGCCTTCCGCAGCATCGTCAACCGGCTGGCCACCGACCGCCGCGTCTACGGCTACTTCCTCTCCGACGAGCCGCACATCTCCAACTGCCCGAAGGGGCCCGCGCACCTCAAGGCGAGGTCCGGCTACATCCACCAGCGCAGCAACGGCCGGCAACGGACCTTCATGGTGCTGTCGAAGACCGACCCCAGCAGCTACCACGCGTTCCGTCCGCGGGCCAGCGGTGTCGACCTGTTCGGGATCAATCCCTACCCCTGCTCCATCAGCCACCCGAGCTGCATCTACTCACTGATCAGGCTGCGCGTCCGCAACGCGCTCCACGCCGGCATCCCGCGGTCGCGGATCGTCCCGTCCTACCAGACCTTCGGCCAGGAGCGGATCGCCGGCCACTACTACAACCTGCCCAAGCCCTACCAGCTCAAGCGGATGCTGAACATCTGGTCCAACCTGGTCCCCCACCCGAAGCTGGACTTCACCTACGGCTGGGGACACCAGGTCACCTCCAACCCCACGCTGGTCGACTCCTCCCGGCTGCAGGACCTGATGCACCGCTACTTCAAGGGCTGACCGCGACCCGCCGAGGCTCGGTGGTGACATCGGGGCCCGCGTCTGGGACAGTCCTTCCCGGACACTCGTTGGGGGACCCGACGAAGGAGCCTCATGCTCAAGCCACTGCTCGGACTGCTGGTCGCGGGCGGCGTCGCCGCCACCGCGGCGTACGCCGGTAACCCCGCGGCCGCTGCACGCCCGCCCGCTCCCGACCGGGTCGTCTCCCGGTCGCTGCCGGCGCCCACCACCAGCCATCACTACATCGCCAACATCGGCGACCCGAAGGTCCCGGCTCGCTGGGGCTTCACCATCCTCGACACCGGGTCCTGGCCCGGCGCCGTCCGCGCCCTCCCGAAGGGGACCAAGGCGCTGGTCTACCTCGGCCAGGACTGCCCGACCCGCGCGAACGCGTCGTTCCGCCACCAGATCAACCGGCTCGCCACGAACAAGCGGGTCTTCGGCTACTACCTGGCCGACGAGCCGGTGATCAGCGGCTGCCCCGGCGGGCCTGCCGCGCTGGCGACCCGCACCAAGTACATCCGTCACGCCAGCGGCGGGAAGCAGAAGACGTTCATCGTGGTGGACGACCCCAAGGTCGCCCATGCCTACCGTCCCCACGTGACCCACCTGACGATGGTCGGCATCGACCCCTACCCGTGCTCTGTGGACGACCCGGCCTGCGACTTCACCAAGATCAGGCACGACCTCGTCGCCACCATCCGGGCCGGGGTCCCGCTGGGCAGGATCGTCCCGGTCTACCAGGGCTTCGGCCAGGAGAACACCCAGAGCCCCTACTACACGCTGCCCACGACGGCGCAGATGACCACGATGATCCATCGCTGGGCGGCGCTGGTCCCGCACCCGATGATGGACTACGTCTACTCGTGGGGGCACCAGAGCTCGTCGAACCCGACGCTGCGTGACTCCCCGGGCCTCAAGCAGCTGTTCAAGACGTACTTCGCGGGGTGAGGTCCCTACCCCGAACGGCGTAGCCCCGCTCGTCCTCCTGTGCGATGCGAGGGGGACGAGCGGCGGCGACGATGGGCGTATGCCGGGGGGCACGTTCATCACAGCGCTGGGTCATGCGGGTCTGCGGATCGACGCGCCCGGAGTACGGGTCCTGGCCGACCCGTGGGTCTCCGAGAGCGGCGGCTTCCTGGGGTCCTGGTTCCCGTTCCCGGACAACAGCCACCTGAGGGGGCCGCTGCTCGAGGACGTCGACGTCGTCAGCGTCTCCCACGAGCACCTCGACCACCTCGACCTCGCGTTCCTGGCCGGGCTCGACCCGCGGGTCCCGATCGTCGTACCGCGCTATCCCTCGACCATCCTCCAGCGGCGGCTGCGCCAGGCCGGCCGGGAGCACGTCGTCGTGCTGGACGCCTGGGAGCGCTACCCGCTCGGTGACCGCGGCGACTGGATGACCGTGATCCCCGAGATCTGCCCGATGACCCACGACGCGGCGGTCCTGTTCCACGTCGGCGGACGCACCGTCCTGCACTGCAACGACGCACGGATCTCGCTGGCCCAGGTACGTCGCGCGATCGTGATGTCCGGGCGGCCCATCGACCTGATGGCGGTGCAGATGTCGGGCGCCAGCTGGCACCCGGTCTGCTACGAGTACCCCGACGACGACCGGGCCCGGATCAACGAGCTCAAGCGCGTCGGCAAGCTCAAGGCGGTCACCCGGCTGGTGCGGTCGGTCGCGCCCGAGGTCGTGATCCCCTACGCCGGGCCGCCGTGCTTCCTCGACGACGACCTGTTCGAGCACAACACCCGGCTTCGGCCCGACGGCGATCCCGGCATCTTCCCGGACCAGGACCATGCCCTGACCTGGCTGCGCGACCGGCTGCCGACGCAGACGAGCGCCTACCTGCTCCCGGGCGACACCCTCGACCTGGTCTCCCGCCAGGTCGAGCGGGACCGGCAGTGGGACGGCTTCCGACTCGACACCGGCCCCGAGGAGCGCCGGCGCTACCTCGAGCACTACGCCGAGCGCCGGCGCCCGGCGATCGAGCAGGTCTGGGCGCAGCACCCGGTGCCGGCGGACGACGACACCCTGGCCGAGGACTTCCGGGCGCACTTCGAGAGCCTGGGGCGGCTCTCGCAGTACTTCCTGGCCCGGGCCGGGCTCACCGTCCGGTTCGAGGTGCTGGGCCCCGGAGGAGGCACGTGGGACGCCCACGTCGGCCCCGACCGGATGTGGGTCGACCTCGACGGGACCGCGGAGACCGTGGACTACCGGCTCCGGCTCGACGGGCGCTGGCTGGCCGGCGTCGTCCGGGGTGAGACCCGGTGGGAGGAGCTCCTGCTCTCGCTGCGCTTCTCCGCACGGCGCGAGCCCGACATCTACAACGACTACCTGGTCGGGCTCCTCAAGCACGCCGACCTCGAGGCGCTGCGGGCCGTCGAGGCCTACGAGCTGACCCGTCGCGAGCACGAGACGATCACGGTCCGGCACCGTGGCCGCGACGTGCGCGTCAGCCGCTTCTGCCCGCACGGCACCGAGGATCTGGCCGAGACCGGCGTGGTCGTCGACGGCGTCCTGCGCTGCCTCGGTCACAACTTCGAGTTCGACCTCGACACCGGGGCGTGCCTCAACGCCCGCTGTGACCCGCTGAAGGTGTCGGTCGACGCCTAGCCCGCCTGGGCCGGCCGCGCGGACTCGACCACGACCGTGGTCTCGATGGTGTGCAGCCCGAGCACGAACAGCGCGGTCAGCCACAGGTAGTGCAGGGTCCGACCGACGCTTGGGTCGACCAGGTAGTCCAGGTCCGCGTCGACGCGCAGGGGCACGAGCCGGGTGAGGTACCACCGCTCCACGTCCCAGCCATGGGGCGGGACGGCCGAGGACTCGCGGTAGCGCAGCTGGCTGGGACCGGTCAGCCCCGGCCGGGCCATCAGGACGAAGCGGCAGGACTCGGGGTACGCCGCGGCCAGGGCGACGGCCTCGGGTCGTGGCCCGACCAAGGTCATCTGCCCGCGCAGGACGTGCCACAGCTGGGGCAGCTCGTCGATCGCCGTACGACGCAGCACCCGGCCCACGCGGGTGATCCGGGCGTCCGTGGCCGAGGTGACGGTGGGTCCTGCCGACGACACGCGCATGGTGCGCAGCTTGAGGATCGAGAAGGGGACGTCTCCCTCTCCGACCCGTTGCTGGCGATAGAACACCGGGCCGCCGTCGCCGAGCCGGATGAGCACCGCCGCAACGGCCAGGAAGGGCAGGGCGAGCATGAGCAGCATGGCGGAGACGAGCACGTCGAGGGCCCGCCGGACGGGCCCGACGTGGAAGCTGTCGGGTGTCACCAGGACGACGTCCTGGTCGGAGCTGCGGCGCACGTGCATCGTGGTCCTCCTCTCTCAGCCCGTCCCCGCCGCGACGAACACCGCGGCGAACACGGTCGCCGCGAGGTCGCACTCGTGTGCGAACTCTGCGGCGCTGGTCGGCATCTGGCTCGGGGTCATGTGGGTGAGGAGGGGGACATGGGCGGCCTGGAGACGTTCCATGCCGGTCCAGAGCGGGTTCGGTTGCAGCGAGGGGGCGAGCAGGCTGACCGTGGCGCCGTCGTAGGGCTGGCGCCACGTCCAGATGTCGACGGCGGCGGCGCCGGCCGCGGTGGGGATGCCGACGTAGAGCGCGAGGTCCGTCCGGGCGTCAGCCGTCGTGCCCTGGTAGCCGCCGGGCTCGGCCAGCGCCTTGCGGGCCTGCAGCGTGGTCAACGACGACCAGCCGAGGTGTTGTACCCGGGTCCAGGCCTGCTGCTGGGCCGCCTTCAGGTCCAGGCCGCGTCCGGCGTACGTCGAGCTGTCGAGGAGGCCGGTACTGAGGTCGAGCCGGTCGATCCAGCCGGTGCGGAGGTAGCGCGTGACGGCGCTGACGGTGGCGGCCGGGGCCGTTGCCGCGGCGGAGGTGGCGCACGAACGGCCGGAGGCGTCCAGTGCGGGCAGGCAGCCGAGCTGGGGCACCACCATGTCGACGAGCACCTGGGCGCGGGGCGCGACCCGGGCGAGGGCCTGGTGCGCGGCCCGCAGGAAGGCGGTCGCCTGGGCGGGCGAGGTGATCCCGTCGTGGTAGCCGAGCTCGTCGGCGATCTTGAAGCCCACCACGCCCTTGACGTGACCCAGCCGGGCGAGCCGCCGCACGGTGGCGTCGAAGGCGGTGGACCCGGCCAGCCAGGCGGACACCAGGTCGGTCTCGAACCAGACCTGGACGCCGCGGTCCTCGAGGGCGGTGGCCAGCCGGATGTAGGGGTCGCGGCCGCGGCCGACGTCGGGTGGGCCGGAGGAGGTCGCGGTCGCGGGGGCCGAGCTCGGGTCGACCGGGTGGCCGACTGCTTGGCCCGGGCCCGAGCCACAGCCGGCGAGCAGGACCAGGGAGAGGAGGAGTGCCGACACGGTCTTCATGGCGTCGACCCGACCGGTGGCGAGGTCGTCGCGGGCACCACCGTGCGTGCGGTGCCCGGCCGCGTGAGCCGGAGCAGGAGACCGACGAGCATCAGGTCGGTGACCAGGTAGGCGGCAGTGGAGGCGATCGAGGCGCCGATCGCGTGGTAGGTGGGGATCAGCAGGAGGTCGAGGGTCGTGGTCACGACCAGCCCGACGCCGAAGGCCGCGGAGTTCAGGCCCGGCCGTCCACGTGCGTAGAGGTAGCCGCTGGCGACGCCCGCGGCACCGGAGAACAGCATCCCGACCACGAGGATCTGGGCGGGCAGGACCGCGGAGGCGAAGCGAGCGCCGTACAGCAGGTCGATGACGGGGCGGGCGAGCAGGATCGCCGGGACGGCGGCCACCCAGACCACCAGCAGGGTCGGTCGGATCAGGCTGCGGGCGTGCCGGGCGGCGGTCTCCGGGGACCGCGCGGCCAGACGGGGGTACGTGACCCAGGTCAGGGCGGTGCCCGGCAGCCGGAGCAGCTCGGCGTACTTGGAGGCGACCGCGTAGGCGCCCAGCGCAGCCGGGCCGACGAGGGCGTCGAGGATCACGAAGTCGAGGCGGAGGTTGAGCAGGGTGATCACGCCGCCGACCTGGCCGCGCAGCCCGTAGCCCACGACGTCCCGGGCGACTGCGCGGTCGGGACGACCGCGCAGGAGGTGGAGCATCGCCCGGGGTCCGCGGTCCAGTCGGTGGGCGACCCGGATCCAGGCGGCGACGCCGACGACGAGGTCGGCCAGCCCGAGGCCGATCACGACGCTGAGGGCGCCGTTCGCGCCGAAGGCGAGGGCGCCGAGGTAGCAGGGCAGGAAGCCGATCTCCTCGGCCGCGATGATCGCGTCGCCGCCCCACTGGTCGTTGAGGCCCTGGAGCGTGGTCTTGCCGAGGGTCAGCAGCAGCTGGGTGGCCACGGTGAGACCGGCCAGGGCCACGGTGGTGGTGGCATAGTGCGGGAAGAAGACCGAGGAGATGACCGGGGTCGCGACCAGCCAGAGGGCCGTGCCGAGGAGGGCCCCGCCGGTGGCGATGAGCGCGAGCGTCGGTGCCAGCTGCGGCAGCCCACGTCGGGACGGTGCCAGGAAGTAGGCCAGGGCGCCGGGCAGCCCGCACACGCAGAGGACACCGACCAGCCCGGGCAGCATCCGCAGCAGGGCGTAGATGCCGACCTCGGCGGGACCACCCAGCCGGGCGACCAGGATGGTGCCGGCGGTGACCCCGATCAGGGCCAGGCCTCGGGCGGAGACGTTGGCGAGCACCACCCGCAGCCCGTCACCGGAGCGTCCGGCGCGCGCCCTCAGGGACCCGAGCAGGCTCATGTCTCACCACCGGTCTCGGCGGGTGCCTCGTCCCGATGGCCGACGACCATGGCGAGCGCGGCGATCAGCCCCATCCAGGTCCACAGGTGCCGGAAGTGCTCCACCTCGTAGAACGTCGCCGCGACGGCCATCACCGGGGCGATGGCGACCAGCAGCCAGGCCCGGGGGATGAAGGCGGCGTACTCCTCGGGCAACGTGCCCACGAGCAGTCGGCCGCAGCGCAGCAGGATCGCTCCGCCGAGGAGCAGCAGGCCGATCTCGCCGATGACGCCGCGCTCGAGGAGTGCGGCGAGGTAGTCGTTGTGCGCCTCCTTGACGTAGGGCGCCTGGCTGGCGGCCAGCGTGGCCTTGGTCCGGCCCGGGCCGTAGCCGGTGGCGTCGCCCTGGAGGAAGAGCTTGTAGCCCTCGCTCACGATGACCGCCCGCTGGCTCTCCGAGCCTCCGCTGCGGCCCAGTGAGTCGCGCAGCAGGGGAAGGCTGCCGGCCGCCTGCTCCCGCAGGTGCCCGACGTCGACCTGGGTGGCGACGTAGGTGGCGCCGAGGGTGGTGAGGCACGTCGTGGCGAGGAGGGTGAGCAGTCCCGCCAGCACCCCGCGGGCGCGGTAGCGGGCGACCGCTGCCACCACGACCGTCCCGATCAGGAGCGTGACCATCGCACCGTTCGAGCCGGTGAACGCGATGGCGACCAGGATCATGAAGTAGGCGAAGCGGCGCAGTGGCGCCGAACGCGGCCGGCGGCAGGCGGCGATCACGAACAGCGACGTGACCAGGTAGTTGCCGGCGAGGTTGGGGTCGCCGAAGGTGTAGGCGGCGCGCGCGCCGTCGCGGGCGTTGACCCCGCTGAACGCGCTGAACCCGACGAGGTACGACGCGACCGCCACGCAGGCGTAGATCGCGGCGGTGCGGCACCACGCGGTGGTGACCGAGCGCAGGATGCGGGAGTCCCGGGCGCCCAGCGCCAAGGTCACGCCCCACAGGAAGAGCAGGACGTCCTGCACCAGGACCAGCACGGTGCTCGGCGGCGCACCCGCCAGGTTGGCCGCGAGCGCCCCGCCCAGGATCATGCCGGAGACACCCAGCAGGTAGGGGAACGCCAGCGGCAGCTGGGTCCGGCTCGCCCAGAGCAGCGCCACGGCGATCGCGGCGCAGATCGCCAGGTCGGCCGCAGCGGTGTTGCCGGGGCCGGCCGGGGAGAGGAACGGCAGCAGGCAGGTGGCGGTGCCCGCCACCGCCGGCAGGATTCCCGAGTCGGTGGCGACGGCCGGCCGGAGCGAACCGGTGGGGGTCGTGGCCAGGGTGGTCACCGCTGTCTCCGCTCCACCCGGGGATGGGCCGGCAGCCCGGCGAGCAGGGTCAGGTGGTCGGCGCCGAAGGTCTCGTCGTTGGCCGTGGCCGCGACCTCGCCGAGCCCCACCAGCGCCACGTCGTACCACGCGACGCGGGGGAGCCCCAGGTCCTCCAGCCCGCTGCCCAGGAAGTCGCGGACCAGGGCCGGGAGCCACCCGGAGCCGAGGAGCCCGTACCGGATCCCGGCTCCGAAGGAGGAGCGCCGGAGCCCGGGGTGGCCGAGGACGCGGTGGCCCGGCCGGGTGTGCCGGTCGAGGTAGAGGCAGTAGCTGAGGGCGAACCGGGCGAGGTCACGTACCGGGCATCCGGCCGGCGAGCCGGCCTCCCAGTCGATCACCCCGGAGACCGCGTCGTCGGTGACCAGGACGTTGCCGAACCAGAAGTCGCCGTGGACGACCGTGGTGGGCGTGGTGCGTCCCTGCAGTCGGTCGCGGGCGGCGGCGAGGCGGCTCAGGGCGGCGGGCAGGTCGGGATGTCCGTCCCAGCGGCCGGCGACCTCGTCGTGCACCGAGTCCGGCCAGGTGAGCGGGCCCGTGGTCGTGCCGGTCTGCCGCTGGAACTCGCGGAGCCAGCCACCCGCGCGCCGGAAGTCCGCGCGTACGGCGTCGGGCCGGGCGGTGTGGAGGTAGCGGTGGTAGGCGACGCTCATCGGAGTGCCGGTGACCAGCGTGGAGACCAGGACGGTGGTGCCGTCCTCCTGGATCGACTCGACGTACCGGGGCACGGTGTGGTGAAGCCCGCCCAGCGGCAGACGCCGCAGCGCGACGAGCATCCGACCCTCGGTCTCGACCGCCGTGGAGGCGCGCGGGGTGGTCGGCAGCTTCACCGCGAGCTGCTCGCCGGGCCGCCGGCCCGACGTGGCGACGAAGGTGAGCTTGGCGTCGGGGTCGCGTGAGAGGGAGAGCAGCACGCCGCGCACGGGCCCCGCCACGAGGTCCGCCGCGCGGGTGGGGACGCCGGTCATGGCCGTCGTCCGACCAGGACGTGGCCTCCGAGGACGGCCCCGGTCCACTGCCACGGCAGCCTGCGCGCCAGCCGCAGCACCCCGGTGAGCGGGAGCGACGCCCAGGTGAGCCCGGGAGGCACGGCCGCTACGGAGTCCCAGAGGTGGTGCACGGCCTGGGGGTCCTCGTCGACCGTCACCAGGGCGTGCCGGGTGCCGGGCAGCACCAGCAGCTCGCGTTCGACGACGAGACCGCCGAGGCGGGCCGCGCGCCGGAGCCGGCGCCGTCCCCACAGGCGGTCGCTGACCAGGACCAGCGCGCGACCGGACGGGAGGTGCCGGAGGAGGCGGGGGTCGGGGTCGCGCAGGAGCCGTGCCTCCGCGGGGCACAGGGTCAGCCAGGGTGGCGCGGGCTGGTCGACCGCTGCCGCAGGCACCGCGGTCACCGACGCCCGCACTCCCGGACGAGGCCGCACCATGCTCCACGCGCCCACGTCCCTCACCCCGCCATCGCCAGTGTGTGGGCGGTCAGGCCCGACCGGTACACCTCGTCCAGCACGACCGCGAGACGCTCCGCGTCGTACGTCTCACCCGCGAGCACGGCGGCGCCGGCGACCAGGCGCTCGGCCCGCTCCGGGTCGTCCAGGAGGCCGTCGACCGCCTCGGCCATCAGGTCGGGACGTCCGGGCGGCACCAGCACGCCGCTGCGACCGGGGATGACCAGGTCGGGCACCGAGTTCACCGAGCTCGCGACCACGGGGATCCCGCACCGCATCGCCTCGACGATCGCGCACGGAAGTCCCTCGTAGCGGCTCGGCATCGCGAAGACGTCGAAGGCGGGCAGCACCTGCGCGACGTCCGAGCGCTCGCCCAGCATCAGGAACCTGTCGGCCAGGCCGCGCTCGGCGGCTCGGCTGCGGATGGACTCGAGCAGCGGTCCGCCACCGATCCAGGCCGCGATCGCCTCGGTGTGCCGCATCTGCTCGAGGGCGGCCAGGAGGTGCTCGGGCGCCTTCTGGAAGTCGGCCCTCGCCACGTTGCCGATCACGACCGCGTCGTCCGGCAGCCCGAGCAGCGCCCGCGCGGCGGCGCGGCTCCAGGTGTCCTTGGGCACGGTCACCGACTCGACGACGGGGGCGACGGTGTGCAGGTTGGAGGGTCGGGCCAGACCACGCCGGAGCGCCTCGGCGGCCACGCCGGTGCCGATGGCGAGCACGTGGTCGGTGATCCGGGAGAGCCTCCGCTCGATGGCGACGTAGGCGGCGTGCCGGACCGGGTCCTGGAAGTCGTGGAATGGGAACCCGTGGTAGGTGTGGACCACGACCGGGACCCCGGCCCGGTGCGCCGCGATGCGACCCAGGGCGCCGGCCTTGGCGCTGTGGGTGTGCACCACGTCGAACCCCTCGTCACGACAGATGGTCGTGAGTCGGGAGAGCGCCGTCGCATCGCTGCGCGGCGCGATGGGGGAGACCAGGGACGGCTCGAAGACGACCTTCATCCCCGCCTCGGCGGCACGGTCGGTGAGGGCACCGCCCTCGCCGGTGACGATCGTGACCCGGTAGCGCTCCGGGTCCAGGCTGAGGGCACCGCGGAGGGCGACCCCGCCGGCTCCGGCGATGAACCGGGTGACGATCTGGGCGACCTCGATCCGGGCGCCTACGTCGCGGGTGGCGGTCATCGGGCCACCTCCGCCGTGCCGACGAGGTCGGCGAGGAGGTCGTGCAGCCGCTCGCCCGGCTGGTGACCGAGCCGCAGCTCATGGCACGGGAGCCGATCGACCAAGGTGCGGGCCACGTCGTCGACCGGAGGAAGCACCGGCCCGTGTCCGGTGGCCAGACCGAGCACGGCGGCCAGCGGCCAGAAGCGCATCAGCTCGCCGGCGGCCATCGTCCCGGCCACCAGCGCGCGGTGGGCGCTGTCCGGGCGGACGGGCCGCAGCCCCGGAGTGCCGCCGTCTCGTCGTACGACGACCACGACGTCGGGGCGGAGCGACGGCGCCACCTGGCCCCACCGCTGCTCGCGGCGGCCATGGGCGGCGCGCGGTCCGGCTCGGCGGCCGGCCGTCTCCGCCGGCACCCGCAAGGGCTCACGCAGGCCGAAGACGTCGATCCCGTCGCTGACCGCCAGGTTGTCGCAGGTCGCCCGGGCGCCTGCCGCGAGCTCGCCCACCACGAGGCTGGTCTTGCCGACCCCGCCCGGTCCGGCGAGGAGGACGGAAGTGCCCCCGACCTCGACGACCGACACGTGCAACGGCGCCAGCCCGTCGAGCGAGGCCCACCAGAGGACCGGGTGGTGCAGGAGCACCTGGGCCCGGAGGGCTCGGAAGCGCGAGGGGAGCCCTCGCGCGGCGAGGGACTCCTTGGCCGAGGGCGACCACTGCGACTCCACCCGGACGGAGTCCTCGCCCACCTGCCACCGCTGGCGGTAGCCGGAGCCACCTGCGCTGGCGATGACGACCGTCCCGTCCTGCTCCCGGGTGACCCCGCGGGTCACCGGCACGGCGCCGCCCTTCTCGGCGGTCCGATCGTGCCGGTCGGGAGCGGCCTCGGCGAGCACGAGGTCGGGGACCGCCGGGATCCCGAGCACCTCCGGAGCACCCGCCGCGTCCAGGACGGCGTCGCGGAAGTGCTGGGTGCGCGGCTCCAGGCCGACGACGGCGGATCCGGTGACGAAGGTGAGCGGAGTCATGACGAGCTCTTCGACAACGACGAGGTCACCTGGACGATCCCGATCACCGGCCAGCGGAGCGCGGTGAGCCGGTCCTGCAGGTTGTCGACGTCGCGGACGTGGCACGAGCCGGTGGACACCACCACGACCCCGGCGGTCCGCTCGGCCTCGGGCGTGAGGCCGTCCAGGCTGCTGAAGGCGATCTCGGTGACGGTGAACGGGTCGGTGACCTGCTGCTGCTGCCGCTGCGGGTTGCGGGGACGCCCGGCGGGCGCCGTGAACTTGGCGCCGCCCCTGGCGGCGGGCCCGGCGGGGGAGCTGCCCCCGGGGTTCGCGGGAACCTGCGTCGAGCCCGGCTTCGGCAGCCGGCCCAGGAGGGCGGTCGCGACCGAGCTGTCCCGGGCGTCCACGCCCAGCAGCACCACCGTCTCGACACCCTGACGCCGTGCGGTCAGGGTCATGGCCGCGCCCAGCTCCGCCGCGCTCTGGTCGGTGCGGCCCAGCACGGGAGCAGCCAGGCTGCGAGCCAGCGCCCGGATCCCGGCCAGCCGAGGGGCGAGGGTCTCGAGCAGGACGGCGAGGGCGAGGCCGATGACGAGCCCGAGCACCAGGGCCAGCGCCATCCGGGGCAGGAGGCCCGAGGGCACCTGGCTCACCACGGGGTTGTCGCCGTCGATGACGACGGCCTGGTCGACGCTGAGCTTGGTCTGCAGCAACGCGGAGCGCTGGGTGGAGAGCTGGCTGATCTGCTGGTCCAGGGCGCGGATGCGCACGTTCAGGACCTTGCGCTGGTTCAACGACGCGGTGACCGCGAGGCGGTTGGTGAGCGCCGTCCGCTGGTCGGTGGCACTGGCGAGGCCGTCCTGGAGCGTGGTGAGCTGCTTGTCGAGCGCCGGCCGGCTGCCGTCGTTCATGAACGAGACCACGTGCTCCACCAGCGAGGCGGCGAGAGCCCTGGCGTCGCGGGCGGTCGAGGACGTCACGGTGACCTCCACCACCGGCGACTCACCGAGCCGCGTGGCGGAGACGTCGTGCCGGGCTACGGTGCCGGCGTTCTCCTTGATGCCTGCGTCCGAGAGAGCCTGCGAGACCAGGTTCGGGGTCGTGGCCAGCGCCAGCACTCGCGAGCTCACCGCGTCGGCCTCCGTCGTCGAGACCGGTGCCGCGGAGTCGACCTGGACCCGGACGGAGCCCGTCCACTCGGTGTTGTGCCGGGTTTCGAGCCCGAGGACGAGCAGGACCGGAAGCAGCGTGCAGACGCTGATCGCGACCCAGTGGGCCCGGATGATGCGTTGGAAGATCTCCTGCAGAGTCATTTGACTTGCACTTTCATCGTGGTGGAGGCGGCGTTGCCGCCGGTGTCGGTCACCCACATCTGGACCGTGAACCGTCCGGTCGTGGGATAGGTGCACGTGGTCCGGGGCGACGCCTGGTTGGTCGTCGTGACCCCGTTGCCACAGCTGAAGCGGTACGTCGCGATGGGCGTCGCGTCGGCGTCGGTCGAGGCCGAGCCGTCAGCGACGATCGAGCTGCCGCGGCTGATCCGCGTGGAGGACAGGCTGAGCACGGCCTTCGGCGGGGCGTCGGCGAGCACCTTGACGGTGATCGACTTCGTGGCGCTCAGACCTGCGGTGTCCTTGACGGTGACCGAGGCGCCGTAGCTCCCCGACTTGGTGTAGATGCACGTCGCCGTGGGCGTGGTCACCACCTGGGCCGCCGTGCCGTTGCCGCAGGTGAAGGAGTAGGTCGCGATCGGCGTCGGGTCGTTGTCGGTGGACCCGGAAGCGTCGAGCGTGGCCGTCTGGTTCACGTAGAGCGGATTCGGCGCGTAGCTCAGGGCCGGCACCGGCGCGGCGTCCTTCGTCACCGTGATCGTCGTCGACCAGGTGTCGCGCACCCCGCCCGCCGTCACGGTGAGGACCGGCGTGTAGCTGCCCACCGTCGTGTAGCGACAGGTGCCGGTCGTCCCGGTGACGGTGGTGCCGTTGCCACAGGCCCAGCTGTAGGAGTCGATCGGCGCCCCCAGGCTGGTGCTGGCCGAGCCGTCGACCGCGACGACGAGCGGCGCGAAGCCGGTCGTCGGGGTCGCCGACCCGAGCGCGGCCGGGCCGGCGTACTCGATCGCACCGAGGTCGGCGACGGCGTCGGGGCCGCTGCCGATGTCGGTGACGGCCGGGTCGTCGACCGGCGGGTTGCCGTTGAGGTCGGCCGGAGCCCAGGCGGAGAAGCCGGTGTACGCCGCGTCGATGGCCGGCGAGTCACCTCCGAGCCGCAGGTCGCGGGCCGCCGCGTCGACGAACACCGGGTTCGCGTTGAGGCCGTGGGTCTCCTGGCCGCTCGCCGCGGCGGCGGCGGCCAGGGTGGCGTAGTTCGTGCCGGCCCACTCGAAGACGGTGCCGCCGGCCGCGCTCTGGAACACCAGGTCGCGGTCCAGGCTGGTGCCCGGGATCGAGGAGGTGTCGACCCGGATCTCACCGACGGTCCGGGTGCTCCCGACGGCGTTGTCCATGGTCACGTTGTCACGCACGAACGCGCCGGTCGAGCCGCCCTCGAAGTTGATGCCCGCGGTGGCGTTGCCGACCACGGTGTTGGAGACGACCGTGGAGCTCGGACCGTTGGAGTTGTCGATGCCGTGGTCGCCGTTGTCGTAGCTGAGGTTGCGCCGGAACACCGTGCCGGTCGCGCCGGTGAAGGCCTCCATCCCCGAGTCGTCGTTGTCGTAGGTCGTGCACCGCTGCACCACGGTGCCGACCGCGGACTGGCTGACGTCGATGCCGTCGGCCACGCGGGTGCCGGGCTTGAGGTTGCGGTAGGACGTCACGCCGGAGACGGTGTTGCCCTGGCCGCCCTGCACGCTGACGCCGTGGAACTGGTTGTCGTGCGTGGACGACGCGCTCAGCGTGCTGTTGGTGTCCTGGAAGAGGCGTACGCCCGCCGACTGGTTGTTGCTCGACGTGATGTGGTCCAGCGCGGCCTGGGTCGAGTTGTCCACCGTCACGCCGTGCGTGCCGGCCTGGGTCACCGTGATCCCGGACAGGGAGACCCGGTTGGTGGTGTCGAGGTAGACCCCCGCCAGGTTGGTCTCGCGCACCGAGAAGCCCGACACGGCGTAGTCCGTGACGTTCCGCAGGAGCATCCCGAAGTTGCGCGCGCCGACCTCCACGGTGTGTCCCGTCGCCGGGTTGCCGCCACCGATGTCGACGTAGAGCTGGCCGGCGGCGGCGTCGAAGTAGAAGCTGCCGGAGGTCGTGCTGGTCGCGCTCGCCGCTGCTGCCAGCGGGCTGCCGTCGACCCAGACCTCCGACGGCGCGATGGCCGCCGTGTAGGCGCGCTTCCAGGCGGTCGTGGCGGTGGCGCTCCAGCCCGCCGTGTCGGAGACGTCGGTGGAGCCCAGGAGGACCGTCGAGGCGCCGGAGCCGGTGATGGTCACCGGTGCCCCAGGCTGACCGGTCGCGGTCGGGGTCAGCTGCTCGCGGTAGGTGCCCGGCCCGACGAGCACCGTGTCGCCGGCGACGGCCTTCTTCGTGGCCGCGCCGATCGTGCAGAACGGCGTCGCCTGCGAACCGGTCCCGGTGTCGGAGCAGCCGGCACCCTCGGCGACGTAGTAGGTCTGCACGATGCGGTTGGTGACCACCTCGTCGGCCGCCTGGCTGTCGGTGAGCCCGTTCGCGTCGGTGACCGTGACCGTCACGTGGTAGGTGCCGGTGGCGGCGTAGGCGTGGGTCGCGGTGGCGCCCGCCTGCGGCCCGACGACCGTGCCGTCGCCGAAGTCGTAGGTGTAGCTGACGATGCCGGCGGTGTCGGCGTCGTTCGAGCCGCGGGCGTCGGCGACCACCGCACCGTTCGGCGGGATGGCCACCGTCGGCGGGTTCAGGAAGAGCGCGGCGTGGGGTGCGTAGTCGGACGGCGAGCCGCTGGGCTGGAACTCCCGCGCTCCGCGGTCGGCGTACGACGGGCTGCCGGCGCCGGTGTCCGGGACGATCGGGTCGTCGGCCAGGGCGTTGCCGGCCTGGTCGGTTCCGACGAAGCCGGCGACACCCGCGTTGGCGGAGTCGACGGCCGCGGAGCCTCCGGTGAGGGCGAAGTTCGCGTTGCCGGCGTTGACGAAGCCGGGTGCGTACGACGCGCCGTGCGGCTCCAGCCCGGTGGCGGCCTGGAACGCTGCCAGCGTGGCGTAGGTCGTGCTGTTGGCCTTGACCGGCCCCTGGGCCGAGTGGTTGTACACCACGTCGTAGTCCGCGGAGAACCCGGACATCGAGGACGCGTCGACGAACAGGTCGAACTCGTTGCTGTTCACCCCGTTGTCGATGAGCAGGTTGTTGGCCAGGGTCGCTCCGGTGGAGCTGCCCTCCACCGAGATGCCGTCGCGGTTGTTTCCGTACGACGTGTTGTTGAGGTAGCGGGCCCCGGTCGCGCCGAGCGTGTCGAACCCGTGATCCCCGTTGCGGTAGGAGATGTTGCGGGCGACGAGCGCGTTGCTCGAGCCGTTGTAGACCTGGAACCCGGAGTCCTGGTTGTCGTGGCTGACGTTGCCGGTCACCACCGCGTTGGGCGAGGTGCCGTTGACGTCGATGCCGACACCGGTCGCGCTGGGCGACACCGATACGTTGGCGTAGGTGACGTTGCCGGTGATCGTGTTGCTGCCCGCCCCCGTCAGCTGGATGCCGTCGAGCCCGTTGTCGTGGCTGGTGGAGCCGGTCACCGTGTTCGCAGTGGCGCCGTTGAGCCGGATCCCGCTGGACAGCGCGCCGCTGACCGTCGCGCCCGACACGGTCACGCCGGTGCTGCCGGCGTCGACCAGGATGCCGTTGGTGCCGGCGCCGGTCGACGTGACCTGGTCGACGGTGACCGCCGAGGAGGAGCCCACGTGGACCCCCGCGAAGTTCGGCCCCTGGGTCGTGAAGCCCTGGACGACCACGTTGGAGCGGCCGGAGACGTTGAAGCCGTAGGACTGGGCACCGGCCTCGACCTGGTGGCCGGTGGCCGGGTTGCCGCCGCCGAGGTCGACGTAGAGCACCTTGGCCGTGGTGTCGTAGAACCAGCTGCCCGACGTCGTGGTGGTGGCCGAGCCCGCCTGGGTGAGGGGGCTCCCGTCCACGAGCACCTGCCGCGGTGACGACGGCGGCGCGTAGGGCCGGCTCCAGGCCTGGGTGCCCGTGGGGGTCCACCCCGCGGCGTCCGACAGGGACTGCGTGCCGACGACCACCGCGTCCGTGCTGCCCAGGAACGAGATCGGGGACACGGCGGTCCCCGAGCCGGCGACGGTGACCTGCTCCCGATAGGTGCCGGGAAGCACGTGGACCACGTCACCGGCGTTGACCGCCTTCTTGGCGGCGGCGCTGATCGTGCAGAACGGCGCAGCGGAGGTCCCCGTGCCGGCGTCCGAGCAGACCGCGGAGCCGGCATCGACCCAGAAGTCGCTCGCCGCCGAGGCAGGTGCCTGTCCGAGGGTGACGAGGAGTCCCGAGACCACGACGGTGGCGGCGGCCAACGACGCTGGGCGGTGGAGCTTCATGGTGGTGGCTTTCAGTGGAGGACGGCGAGCGGGCGCATCCGGGCGACCGGCTGGACGAGCCCATGTCGCACGAGGACGTCGAGAGCAGCGTTCACGCCGTTGTCGTCGTAGTGCGTCGAGATCTCGGGAGCAGCGTCGTCGTAGCGGTAGCGGCGGGTGTGGCGCCCGCGCTGGTCGTCGGCGGACAGTCCGCGCCGGACCAGGTCGGAGACCACGCTTCCGGCGCCGTGGCAGGCGGAGTGCAGGCTGTCCGAGGCGCGCTCACCGGCCACCGCGAGGTAGCTCGACGTGCGATGCGTGCCCGGGAGCAGCACGGCCTGGCCGGTCTCGGCGAAGGTCGTGCCCGGCGTCATCATGTCGGCGGAGAAGGCCCGGCAGGAGTTGTGCCGGTGGACCACGGCCGAGCCACCGCCGGCGATCGGCTCCTCGTAGATGCTGTTGTGCGGCGAGTCGACGACCAGCCGGCCGTCGGCACCACCGAAGCACTGCGCGGCGAGCCGTCGCAGCGAGGAGTACGTCGACATCCGGAACGCGAAGCCGTAGTTCATGGCCGCGGCGTTGGCCAGCATCAGCCGACGCCCCTCCGGGCTGTCGAGCTCGACCGGCTTGCAGCCGTCGGTGAAGTACAGCGAGAGCCGCTGGCGCAGCTGGGCCAGCGTCGCCGGCGAGCGCAGGTGGAACCACGGCTTCAGGACGGCGTTCACGGCCTTGATCTGGCGCGGGTAGTCCTTGCGCCGGAAGAACAGCCGCCCGAGCTCGCCGGCGAGGACCCCGCCTCCGCCGTGGTACTGGATGGTCAGCTGGCCCTCGCGCACGCCGAGCTTGGCGGCGCGCTCGGGGTCGATGATCTCCTCGACCCGCTGGAGCTCCACGAAGTGGTTGCTGGGGCCCACGGTGCCGAAGCGGAAGCGCGCGAGCTGGACGGCGAGCTCCGGAAGCTCGCGGTCGAGGCGGTCCATGCCGCCGTAGGGCTCGAGGTCGAGGCGGCCGTTCTCCTCGATCCGCTCCAGCTCCTCCGCCGGGGTCTCCCACCGCTCGACGGCGAACTCCGCGCCGAGCGCGGCCGCACGCCGTACCTCCTTGCCGGTGAGCTCCTTGGCGCCCTGCGTCGGATAGGGGTAGCGCTCGCGGACCGCGCGCATGAACGCGTCGATCGCTCGGTCGTTCGGCACCTCGGAGTCCACCGCGATCAGTGCCATCCCGCAGTTCACCGACGATCCGGTGAGGTCGGGGCGGATGGTGCCCTTGGTGGCGACGGCCACGCTGGACGGAAGCTCCATCTTCGACTTGTGGTGGAAGTCGGGCAGTACGACGGGCGGTGCAGCGAGGTCCGCGCCCTCGAGCCGATGATCCAGCGCTTCCAGCGCCTCGAAGCCGGCCGGGAGAAGACTGGCGTCATCGAACACCGTTGGGGGACACGGGTTTCCCTCGAGGACGCGGACGTGAGTGTTGGTGGTCATGTGTACTGGTCTCTCTAGAAGTCGTCGGGATAGAGGGCGGTGTGCAGCCGGGGTGCCCCGGCCGGGACGGCCGCGACGGCCGGCCGGTACTCCGGCACCAGTCGCTGAAGGTGCTGCATGACCTCGTCCGGCCGGTTGTGCCGGGCCGCGTCGTAGAGGTCGTGCAAGCAGGCCCGGAACCCGGCCGCCGGGCTGACCGGCGTCGTGCGCGAGATGCGCGCGTGAGCCGACGGCTCCTGGGACTCGCCCTCGCCGAACAGCTCCTCGTTGAGCTTCTCGCCCGGACGGAGCCCGGTGAACTCGAACTCGACCTCGCGGACGTTGAGCATCTCGGCGAAGCTCTCCACCAGGTCGACGATGCGGACCGGGTTGCCCATGTCGAGGACGTAGGTCGAGTCGCCGTCGGCCATCCGGGCGGCCTCCAGGACGAGCCCGACCGCCTCCTCGATGGTCATGAAGAACCGAGTGACGTCCGGGTGGGTCACGGTCACCGGTGACCCGCTGGCCAGCTGCTCGCGGACCACGTGGAGCAGCGAGCCGCGGCTGCCGAGCACGTTGCCGAACCGGACCGAGCACATGGTCGTCGTCGGCGAGCCGGCATGCGCGCCGACCACCATCTCGGCCAGCCGCTTGGTGGCCCCGAGCACGGAGGTCGGGTTGGCCGCCTTGTCGGTCGAGATGAGCACGAACTTCTCGACCTCGTGGGCAAGGGCCACCTCGACGAGGTTCTCGGTGCCGCCCACGTTGGACTTCACGCCCTCGCAGGGGTGGTGCTCCAGGATCGGGAGGTGCTTGAGGGCCGCCGCGTGGAAGACGACCTGTGGCCGGTGCTCGCGGAACACCTGGTAGAGCCGCTCGCGGTCGCGGATGTCGGCGACCACGACCGAGTCGGTGTCGAGCAGCCCCTGGCCCCAGACGTCGAGCTGCAGCCGGTGGAGGTTCGACTCGTCGTGGTCGAGCATCACCAGCTCCTCCGGCCCGCACGCCGCCACCTGGCGGCACAGCTCGCTGCCGATCGAGCCGCCGGCCCCGGTGACCAGGACCCGCTTCCCGGTGATCACGTCGCACGCGCCCTGGCTGGTCACATGGATCTCGGGGCGCCCGATCAGGGGCCCGATCTGCAGGGCCCGCATGTCGGTGCCGGCGACGTCGCGCTGGAGCGCGGCGAGGAACGGTGGCAGGTGGCTGACGGACGCGCCGCGAGCCGCGCTGCGGCGGCCGAGGGCGCGCACGACGCTGGTGGGCAGGCTGGGGATCGCGATCACGACCACCTCGGCGCCGGTCACGTCGATGACCTCCTCCAGCTCGTTGAGCGTGCCCAGCACCGGGAGCCCGGAGATCAGGCTGTTGTGCAGGCGGAGGTCGTCGTCGACGAAGCAGACCGGTGTCAGCCCGAACGACGTGACGTGCAGTAGGTCCCGGCTCAGGGCGCGGCCGGCCTCGCCGGCGCCGACGACGACGGTGCGGAGCCCGGTGACCGGGGTGGCTCCCGGCCGGCCTGGATCGGTGCTGCTCAAAGCGACAGACATGACTCTCCTCGGTGTGCGGATCGGAAGGCGTCGGCGACGGCCTCGCAGGTCACATCGACCTGGTCGTCGCGAAGCCGTGGGTACATCGGGAGGGAGAGGAGCTGGTCGAACAGCCGGTCGGCGCCGGCCAGCCCCCCACGTGGGATCACTGAGCTCGCCCGGAACCACGTCAGGTGGTGGACCGGGATGAAGTGCACGGAGGTGGAGACCTCCCGGGTCGCGAGCGCCGCCTGGACGTGGTCGCGGAGCCCGCCGCCGACGCGCACCGGGTAGAGGTGCCAGGCGTGGACGCCCTCGCCGTCGCGGGGCCGGTGGGGCAGGCCGAGACCGTCGATCCCGGCCAGCCCCGCGTCGTACCGGGCCGCCAGCTCGTGGCGACGCTCCTGCCAACCCGGGAACGCCTGCAGCTGAGCCCGGCCGATGGCCGCCTGCAGGTCGGTCAGGTTGGCCTTCAGGCCGGCCTCCTCGACGTCGTACCGCCAGCCGCCTCCGGGGAGGTAGCGGCGCCAGGCATCGGCCGACATGCCGTGCAGCCGGACCCGACGCATCCAGGCCGCCCGGTCGGGGTCGTCGGTGGTGACCATCCCGCCCTCGCCGATCGGCAGGTTCTTGGTCGCGTAGAAGCTGAAGCAGACCGCGGACCCGGCGCCGACCGGCACCCCCTGGTGCTCGGTGCCGAGCGCGTGAGCGGCGTCCTCGACCACCCGCTCGGGTGGCAGCCCTGCGGCCGCAGCCAGCGCCGCGGTGTCGACCGGGTCCCCGGCCCAGTGGACCAGGACCATCGCCTCCGGACGCATCGTGGCGGCTGCGCGTGCGACGGTCTCGGGTGTGGGGACCCCCGTGACATCGTCGACGTCGACCAGCACCGGTCGGAGTCCGGCGTGCAGGATGGCCTGGACCGCACCACAGAAGGTGAGGGTCGAGGTCAGCACGGCGGATCCCTCGGGCAGGTGCAGCGACCGCAGGGACAGTTCGATCGCCGCGGTACACGACGACACCGCCACCGCGTGGCCGGCGCCGACGACCTCGGCGAACTCGGTCTCGAACGCGCCGACCTCGGGCCCCGACGTCACCCATCCGGACGCGAGCACTCTCGCCGCGGCTTCGCGCGCGGCCGGCGTGATGTGGCAGTCAGCGAACGCGACTGCATGAGTCCGTGCGTCAGCACGGACAGTTCCCCCCGGAACCATCTTCCCCCCAAGTGGTTCAACCTGCTGTGCGAATCTACGAGCGGGGACGGGACCGGGCATCGCACAGGGTGATGAGAAGGACTACGCCGTTCGGCGTAGCCCGTTTGCTCACCCGGTCAGGCCGGCCTCGCGAGCGCGGGCCACCAGCGCGACGGTGGAGTGGACCCCAGCCCTCTTGAGGAGGTGCTGGACGTGGGTACGCACGGTGTTCGGCGAGAGGTACAGCCGGGTCGCGACCTGGTCGCGGGGCAGGCCGGAGACGAGCAGGCGGAGCACGTCCAGCTCGCGTGGCGTGAGCTCGTCGAGGAACGTGGCGGGGGCGGGGGCATCCCGGTGGGCGGAGACCAGGCGCCGGACGACCTCGCTCAGGGAGCGATGGGGGAGGGTCATCACGTGGTCGCGAGCCGCGATCGAGACCTCCACCAAGGCGCCGTAGCCGTCGGACTTGAGCATCCACGCGTCGACCCCGGCGCGGAGCCCGGCGACGATCGCGTCCGCGTCGTTCGTTCCCGAGACCACGACGACCGTGGGCCGCACCTCGAGCCGGTCGATGTCGGCCATCAGGTCGAGCCCGCACGCATCGCCCATCTGGTAGTCGAGCAGGACGAGGCCGCCACCGAGCCCGGCGAGCTCTGCGCGAGCGGAGTCGAGGTCGTCGGCGACGCGCACCCGGCCGATCTCCGGCTCCGACGACAGGCGCATGGCGAGTGCCTCTGCGAAGACGCGGTGGTCGTCGACGAGCAGGACGTCGACCTCGGGCCACGCAGGTCTGCGCACGTCGGCCATGGGTCTCAGCTCCGTGTGGTCCCGGTGGCGACGAGTCCGTGCTGGTGGGCCCGGTGCACTGCTTCGACCCGGCTGTGCACACCCAGCTTGGCCATCAGGTTCCGGACGTGGCTGCGCACGGTGTGCTCGGAGACCCCGAGCCGGTGTCGCATCTCGGTGGTCGAGGCGCCTTCGGCCACGAGCCGCAGCACCTCCCGCTCGCGGTCGGTGAGGTCGGGGACCGGCCCGCGCTGAGGTCGCCTGGGCGGCGGCACCAGCCGACGTGCCGGGCGGCCGTCGGCGAGCCGGGCCAGGGTCTCCGCGACCAGGGTGAGGGGCCAGGTCTTGTGCGCGACCGCGCTGACGACCCCCGTATCGAGGGCGGCCGTGGCCCGGCCGACGGCGTCCGCGGTGAGCAGCACGACGTGGACCTCGGGAACCGTGGACCGGACGCCGCGGGCCACGTCGAGGCTGTCGAGGTCGCCGAACCACAGGTCCAGCAGGCAGGCATCCGGCTCCCGGTCGGCGACCAGCCCCTGCACGTCGCCGAGCACACCGGTGGCACCGACCACCTCGTGACCCAGGCGCTCCAGAGCGGTGCCCAGGGCGTCGCGGAACATGGCGTGGTCGTCGCAGACGAGGAGCCTCACGACGCGCTCTCCTCGAGCACCCGCGGGAGCACGATCCGGACCTGGGTGCCGACTCCGGGACCGCTCTGGATCAGCAGCCGCCCCTGCACCGCGCGCACGAGGTCGCCGACGGCGACCATCCCCTGGCCGGTGCCGCGGGTCACCTGGCCGAACCCCTGACCCTCGTCGCCCACCTCCACCAGCACGTGGCTCGGCTCACCCCACACCTCGACGTCGACCCGGCCGCAGGGTCCCGAGGCCTTCGCAGCGTTCTCGAGCACGTTGGTCAGCGCCCGCTGGAGCCGGTTGCGGTCGAGCCGGCACCCGAGGCCCGGCTCGTACGTCGCGTCCACGGTCAGCGTCGGATGCCCGTGCCGGAAGATCGTGACCGTCTCGTCGACGACCGCACCCACGTCCACCAGCTCGGTGTCGGCGAGGCCGTCGCCCGCACCGGCGACCATGGCGGCGAGCTGGTCGAACAGCATCCGTCCGGCGCGCATCCGCGAGCGCAGGTCGTCGGTGGACAGCTCGGCGCCCTCGTCGAAGAGCAGCATGCCGGTGGCGACGTACTGGCGCAGGTCGTGGAGCAGGCTCCGCACGCCGTCGTCGCTCGAGACCCGTGCGAGACGGGTGTCGGCCCCCTTCATCGTCCCCCCCGTGTGTGCACCTGCTCTGCACCGTGACCGCAGGTCTCAACGCCGAGTCGCCTTGGGGGTAACGAGCAACGAAACTACCAGTGGATACCGGAGGGTCGCCACACCCTTCGCGCCGCCGTCGCAGAATCATCCGCGAGAACGACGTGCTGCCCGCCCGTGGGCTCAGCCGGAGTAGCCGGCCTCCCGGGCCCGAGCGACCAGGGCCACGGACGAGTGCACGTCTGCTCGCTCGAGGAGGTGCCGGACGTGCGTCCGCACGGTGTTCGGGGACACGAACAGCCGTGTCGCGATCTCGCCGCGGGACAGCCCAGCCATCAGGCCGTCCAGCACGTCCCTCTCCCGAGGAGTGATGGTGTCGAGGAAGGTCTGGCAGGCCGTCGGCGTCTCCGACGCGGCCACGTGCCGGGTGATCACCTCACGCAGGGACGTGGGCGGGAGGTACATCATCCCGTCGATCACGTCGGCGGTGATCTCGACCAGCGCGTCGAAGCCCTGGCTCTTGACCACCCAGGCGTCGACGCCCGCCTGCAGCGCCGCGAGGATCTCGTCGGGGTCGTGGCTGGCGGAGACGATCACCACGTGCGGGGGCGCCTCCAGCCGGCTGATCGGCTCGACCAGGTCGAGGCCGCACTCGTCCCCGAGGTGGTAGTCGAGGAACACCACGCCGTCGCCCACCGCACGGATCTTGGCGCGCGCGGCCGCCACGGACCCGGCCGTGTGCACCGAGGCGACGTAGGGCTCGGCCTCGAGCCGCATCGCGAGCACCTCGGCGAAGATCGCGTGGTCGTCGACGATCAGGACGTTGACCGGCCGGTCCGGGGAAGGATGTCTTGTCATCGCTCTATCTCCCCGCCGTGACCAGACCCTGGTCGTAGGCGACCCGGAGCGCCTCGACCCGACTGTGGACCGACAGCTTGGCCAGCAGGCTGCGGATGTGGGTGCGGACCGTGTGCGTGGAGACCCCGAGCGTGTCGCCGATCTCGGCGGTGCACGCGCCGCCGGCCAGCAGACGCAGCACCTGGTGCTCGCGATCGGTGAGCCGGTTGGCCGGTGGGGGTGTCACCACCGCGGCCTGGGCCCCGACCACTCGACGTACCTGACGACCGGCGAGGACGGTCTGGAGGAGGTGGTCGATCCGGTCGAGGGTCCACAGCTTGCCCGCGACGGCGTCCACGACGCCTTCCTCGAGGACCGGGATCGCGTCGGAGGGGCGCTCGCCGGTGAGCAGCACGATCCGCACGCCCGGGTGCTCCTCCCGGAGCCGGCGGGCGGTCGCGAGGGCGGTCTCCTGACCGAACCAGAGGTCGAGCAGGCAGAGCTCGGGGTCGGTGGTGGCCACGAGGTCCACGAGGTCGTCGAGCGTCTCGGTGGTGCCGACCACGTCGTGCCCGCGCCGCCGCAGTGCGGAGGACAGCATCTCGAGGAACATGTCGTGGTCGTCGGCGACGAGCAGTCTCATGACGCCTCACTCGCGGTCAGGAAGCAGGGGAAGCGCAGCCGTACCCGCGTGCCCGGGCCGGGGCCGCTGCGGATCTCGAGCCGCCCCCGAGCGGCCCGCATCACCTCGTCGACGGTCACCATGCCGTGGCCGCGTCCGTGCGAGATGTGGCCGAAGCCCAGACCGTCGTCGGCGACCTCCAACATGATCTGGCCGGCTCGCTGCCGAGCCTTGACCTTGATGTGGCCGTCGGGGCCTGCCGCCCGCGCACCGTTGTCGAGCACGTTGGTCAGCGCCCGGTGGAGGCCCTCCCGGTCGATCAGGCAGACCAGCGGACCGCGGAGGTCCGACTGCACCTCGATGGCCGGGTGGCGGTGCCGGAAGTTGTCGAGGCACTCGCCGATGAGCTCGCGGAGGTCGACCGTCGCCGGTTGGTGGGAGCGGTCGGACTCCTGCCGCTCCACGACCTGGGAGAGCTGACGGAAGAGGCGGTGCCCCATCGCCAGGCGGGTGCGCAGTGCTTCCTCGCCGAGGTGGTCGGGCTCTCCGTCGCCGTAGATGAGCAGCCCGGCCGCGATGTACTGCCGCAGATCGTGCAGCATCGGGCTGAGCCCGTCACGATGACGCGTCGTGACGTTGTCCTTCGTATCCACTTCTGCTTCCCCCGGTTGTCGCGCGCTCTCTACATCGACACAACGGGAACGGCATGTGGTTGTCGCCCGAGCAGACAGACAAGCCGGACCCGCCAAAGAGGGGGAGAGGCGAAGTTATCACCCCTGTGGAAAGGATGCCTAGGGCCGGATGGTCAACTTTTGCCTGGCCGGCACCGGCTGGCGGGCGACGACCAGGACCCAGGTGGCGGTGGCCATCACGAGGGACGCGCCGAGCATGTGGAGGAGCACCACGCCGACGGGGAGCCCCGTGAAGTACTGGATGTAGCCGACCACGGCCTGTGCCGCCTCGACCGCGAGCAGCGCCAGCACCGGGCGGGTGTCCCCGCCGGTGGCGCGGGCCAGGAACCACATCCCGACGGTCAGCCCGATCAGCAGGAAGACCAGGTCGGCGTGCAGCTGGCTGACCTGGAGCGGGTCGAGGTCGTTGCGCGGGGAGCTGGCGTCGCCGGCGTGAGGACCCGCGCCGGTGACCACCGTGCCGGCGTAGAGCACCAGCCAAGCCACGCCGTACGTCGTCCAGCCCAGCGTCGGGACGAAACCGTGGGCCGGCTGCGGTGGGCGGGTGGTCGAGGCGGTGCAGGAAGACCACGGCCAGCGACACGATCGCCAGCGAGAGCACGAGGTGGAGCGAGACGACCCAGGGGTTGAGATCGGTGAGCACGGTGATGCCGCCGAGCACGGCCTGGGCCGGGATCGCGAGCGCCAGCACGAACGCGAGCCGCAGGAGGTCGGGGCGGTCGAGGCGGCGCGCGTCCTGGCGCGCCGCGACGAACGTGGCGACGGCGATCGCCACCGAGCACGAACGTGAGCGTGCGGTTGCCGAACTCGACCAGCTGGTGCGGCCCGATCTCGCCATGGGGGGTGAAGGAGGAGTCGGTGCAGCGCGGCCAGGTCGGGCAGCCGAGCCCCGACCCGGTGAGGCGTACGGCGCCGCCGGTGACGACGAGCAGGCAGTTGGCGACGAGCGTGGCCCAGGCAAGCCGTCGTAGCCAGAGGCTCACTCCCAACGGAACGTCCTCGCCGTGAGGAGGGTGCCGAGCGGCTGCCCAGACCAGCAGCACGAGGAGGTCGCGCCAGGCGACCGTGCCGTCGATGCAGGCCTGGCGCATCGCGTCGCCCAGCGCGCCGGAAGGGAGCAGCCGCGCGAGGTGGCCGAACGCCCCGTAGGAGGTGGTCGGGAGCACGACGGCGCCGCCGACCAGGAGCAGGAGGTAGACCAGGTTGGCCGCCGCCAGCGTCGCCTCGGCGCGCAGCGCGCCGGCCAGCGCGAGGCCGAGCGAGGCGAAGGCGGCCGTCCCGAGCAGGATCGCGAGCAGGGCCGCGGGCGCGCCGGAGGCGGGGTCCCAGCCGAGGACCAGCGCGATCACCGAGATCACGGCGATCTGGAGCGCCTCGACCACCAGGAGGCCGCCGACCTTGCCGGCCAGGAGGCCCGGAGCGGGGGAGCGGCGAGGAGCCGAGGCGCTTGATGACGCCGTAGCGGCGCTCGAAGCCGGTCGCGATCGCCAGGGACGTGAAGGCGGTGGACATCACCGCCAGCGCCAGGACGCCGGGGGTGAAGACGTCGACCGCCGGGTGCTCGAAGTGGAGGCCGACGTGGTGGGCGCCGTTGACGCCGCCGACCAGCACGATCACGGGGATGACCACCGCGAGGAGCAGCTGCTCGCCGTTGCGCAGCATCAGCCGCGCCTCCATCGCCGCCTGGGTGGCCACCATCCGCCCGAACGGCGCGGCGCCGGGGCGGGGCGTGAGGTCGAGGGCGGCGCTCATCGCGGCAGCTCCCGGCCGGTCAGCTCGAGGAAGACGTCCTCGAGGCGTGCGCTGGCCCAGGGCCAGCGACTCGGGCAGCACGTCGTTGTCCTCGCACCAGCGCGAGACCACGCGCAGGCTGGAGGCGTCGGCCGGCCCGGTGACCACGATGGTCATGGTGTCGAGCAGGGTCACGTCGACCAGGCTCGCCCAGCGCCTTCCTCAGCGACTCGGGGGCGTCGGCGGGGAACGGCCGGGTCACCACCAGCCGGATCGTCGCCGAGCCGCCACCGCGGGTGAGCTGGAGCGGCGTACCGCTGGCGATGAGGCGGCCGTGGTCGACGATGTGGATGTGGTCGGCGAGGCGCTCGGCCTCGTCCATGTAGTGCGTGGTCAGCACGATCGTCACGCCCGGCGCCGCGCAGCTGCTCGAGGAGCTCCCACGTGGTACGGCGCGCGGCGGGGTCCATGCCGGCCGTCGGCTCGTCGACGAAGACGATCTCGGGCCGGCCGACGATGGCCATCGCCAGCGCGAGCCGCTGCTGCTGGCCGCCGGAGAGCCGGCGGTAGGGCGTGCGGCCGCACTCGCCGAGCCCGAGCCGGTCGGAGAGGGCGTCGACGTCGAGCGGATGGGCGTGCAGCCGGGCGATGTGCGCGCAGCATCTCGTCGGCGTGCACGCCGCTCCAGGCGCCGCCGTGCTGGAGCATCACGCCGATGCGGGGGAGCAGCGCGCGGCGGTCACGGACCGGGTCGAGTCCGAGCACCCGGACCGTGCCCTGCTGCGGCGTGCGGTAGCCCTCGGCCGTCTCCAGGGTCGTGGTCTTGCCCGCGCCGTTGGGGCCGAGGACGGCGGTGATCGTCGCCCGCTCGACGGTCAGCGAGAGGTCGTCGACGGCGAGCTTGTCGCCGTAGCGCATCACCAGGCCGTTGACCTCGACCGCCGGCGCTGAGGTCCCCGCGGCAGGGGAGACGGGCGCTGACACGTCCCAAGTGTAGGAAGGCGCTCAGGCCTCGACGATGTCGGGCTCGCTCGCCGTCGGTCGCTGAGCTGGTCGAAGGCGGCCGGCGGCTCCCGCCAGACGTCGGACCGCGGGTGCTGGATCTCGCGCCCAGACACGGGCCGGCGGTGCAGGGCAGGTCGATGTGCTTGACGCCGAGGTGCTTGAGGGCGTCGACCACGGCGTTCTGCACCGCCGGGCGTCGCCCCGATCGTCGCGGACTCGCCGATGCCCTTGGCGCCGAGCGGGTTGACCGGGGTCGGGGTCTCGGTGTTGCTGGCCTCGAGGGTGATGCTGTCGGCGGCGGTCGGGATGGCGTAGTCGGCGAAGGAGCTGGTGATCGGCGTGCCCTGCTCGTCGTAGAGCATCTCCTCCCACAGCGCCTGGCTGATGCCCTGGATCGCGCCGCCGTGCTGCTGGCCGGCAACGATCAGCGGGTTGAGGATGCGGCCGCAGTCGTCGACGAGCACGTGGCGCAGCGGCCTTGGCCTGGCCGGTCTCGACGTCGACCTCGACGACCGCCACGTGGGCGCCGAAGGGGAAGGTCGCGCCGTGCTGGGTGAAGTCGGTGTCGACCTCGAGCCCGCCGTCGTGCTCGTGGGCGTAGGCCGCCAGCTCGGGCCAGCGAGACGCCGGACCCGGGCACGCCGGCGACCGAGAAGGCGCCGTCGTCGAGGACGACGTCGTCGACGTTGGCCTCGAGCATCCGGGCGGCGACGGCGAGCGCCTTCTCGCGCATCTCGTCGGCCGCCTTGGCGACGGCGTTGCCGCCGAGCTGGAGCGACCGGGACCCGCCGGTGCCGCCACCGCTGCGGACCAGGGAGGTGTCGGACTGGGTGTAGGTGATCTTGTCGAGCGGGATGCCGAGGCGGTCGGCGACGATCATCGAGAACGACGTGGCGTGGCCCTGACCGTGGGCGGAGGTGCCGGACATCACCGTCGCCGAGCCGTCGGGGTGGATCTCGATCGAGCCGCATCTCGGAGCCGCCGAAGCCGGTGATCTCGACGTAGGTCGAGACCCCGATGCCGAGCAGCCGGGACTCGCCGGCGTCGATCCTGCGCTGCTGCTCCTTGCGGGCGTCGTCGACGTCGGCGATCCGCAGCGCCTCCTCGAGCGGGCAGCGGTAGTCGCCGTTGTCGTAGGTGACACCGGTCCGGGTCTGGTAGGGGAACTCGTCGGCCGGGATCAGGTTGCGCCGGCGGATCTCCTCGGGCGCGAGGCCGAGCTCCTGGGCCGCCACGTCGATGATCCGGTCGAGGGCCGCCGCCGCCTCGGGCCGCCCGGCGCCGCGGAACGCGCCGACCGGCGCGGTGTTGGTCATCACGCGCCATCGCGTCGAAGCGCAGGCGCGGGATGACGTAGGGGCCCTGCGCCATCATGTAGCGTCGGTCCGACCGCCAGCGCGCCGCCGAAGCCGGCGTAGGCGCCGCACTCGCCGAGCACCCGCATCCGCAGCCCGGTGATGATGCCGTCGTCGCTTGAGGCCGAGCTCGGCGTACTGCACCTGGCCCCGGCCCTGCATCGAGAGCATCGCCTCGCTGCGGGTCTCCGCCCACTTGACCGGCCGCCCGACCTTGCGCGCGGCCAGCGCGATCGCGGCGTGGTCGGGGCCGGTGCCGGCCTTGCCGCCGAAGGCGCCGCCGACGTGGGGTGCGACCACCCGGACG
This sequence comes from uncultured Actinomycetota bacterium, assembly GCA_963820015.1. Taxonomy (GTDB): domain Bacteria; phylum Actinomycetota; class Actinomycetes; order Propionibacteriales; family Nocardioidaceae; genus Nocardioides. The sequence goes on from CAWFYO010000003.1 coordinate 187,190, forward strand.
TGCGCGGCGTCGACGCCGATCGCCTTGGCGAGCAGGTCGCGGGCCATGTGGGGGTGCTGGGTCGAGACCCAGGCCTCCATCCCGTCGTCGGTGGGCCGGACCAGGATCGCGTTGCCCTCGATCGGGGCGGTGGCGATCCGCTGGTTGACCATCCGGACGCGGGTCACGTGGTCGGCGTCGTCGAGCACGTCGGACGGGTCCTTGGCCGCGCGCGAAGGTCGCGATGTTGGAGCCGATCGCCTCGAACTGCAGCGGGGCGTCGTCGGCGAGCGCGTCCTCGACGTCGATGACGCGCGGGCAGGTCGTCGTAGTCGATGTCGACCAGCTCGGCGGCGTCCATCGCCTGGGCGCGGGTCTCGGCGACGACCAGCGCGACGGGGTCGCCGACGTAGCGGACCTTGTCGACGGCCAGCGCCGAGCGCGGCGCCTGCTCGTTGACGTCGGCGAAGCCCGAGAGCGGCTCGCGACCGAGGTCGTCGGCGGTGTAGACGGCGAGGACGCCCGCGTGCCGCCGCGGCCTCGGCGGTGTCGATGCCGGTGATCCGGGCGTGGGCGAACGGGCTGCGCACGAAGATCGCGTGCGCGACGCCCACGCTGTCGAGGTTGTCGACGAACGTGCCCTGACCGAGCAGCAGCTCCAGGTCCTCGACGCGGCGGACTTCGGTTCCAAGGATCGATCCCGGCATGCCGTTCAGCCTACGGCAACCGGAAAGGGTCTCCGCTGGCCCGGAAGGGTGAGGACGCGACGACGACGGCGGGCCTCCCGGTCGAGGGAGACCCGCCGTCGAGGGAGCGGGTCGAGGGTGCGGCCGGCAGGTGCTTGCGAGCGCGGAACCTTGGCGACGTCGGGTGCCGGGCTGTGCTGGCCACGGCGACCCGGACCGCCGTCAGCTTCTTGCTGTAGAGGCCGGCGCTGGAGCCGTTGCAGTTGAGCTGGACAGTGCGTGGGCTGCCCGTGGTGCAAGACCGCCTGGTTGACCAGCTTGCTGTAGCCGCCGCGTGCCGGACCACCTACCAGGAGGTGTGCGACGGGCTGCTCGGTGCCGACCAGCGAGCAGCACACGTCGGCGAGGTGGCTGTAGAAGGCCTGGACCTTCGCGGTGACGACGAAGTTGCCCGGCTTGAGGTTGAGCGAGGACGGTCTTGGCCGTGCCGGACATGGCGGTGCCGTTGTCGTTGTGCACCTGGTTGGCGGTGTGCGGGCCGAGCGAGATGTCCTTGGTCTGGATGGTGCCGTCCTTGATGTTGGCGCTGGTGATCTTGCGGCGGCGTACGACGTGCCGCCGAGCGCGACGACGAGCGCGGCGGTCGAGGCGACGGTGGCGTAGCGGCCCTGGGTGAACAGCTTCATCGTGGTTCCTCCTGAGAGAGTGGTGCAGGAACGTCGTGGCCGCTGCTTCGAGGGGCAGGAGTGAGACCGGCAGCGCCCGGATACCGGAGTCGTCCGCGGCGAGGGAACCGCGCGCGGGGAAGACGGCCTCGCGGATGAGGGTCAGTCGGACGCCGCGCGAGCACGGCGCGAGCACGTCGTCCTCGTCGCTGATCATGCCGTCGGCGCCGAGGGCCAGGGTCGTCGAGCGTGGCCAGGTCGTTGACGGGCCAGGTCATCACCAGCTCGACGTGCCGGTGCAGCCGGGAGACCAGCTCCGCGTCGAGGAGGGACCGGTGCAGGGACACACCGTGCACGGGCGGGCCGTTCTCCAGCCGCCGCTGGAGCCGGCGCAGCTCGGCCCCGTTGCGCGCCGACAGCACGGCCTGCACGAAGGGCAGGTCCGCCACGTGCTCCACCGAGGGCCAGTGCCGCCCGCAGGCCAGGACCGGCTGGTCGCGGCCAGCTCGTGCAGCAGCTCCGCGACGGCCGGGCCGGTGGCGCCCCGGCGGCCCTTGAGGTCGAGCATGAACGTCGTGCCGTGCCGATCGGCCTCCAGCAGCTCCTGCAGCCCCAGCCTCGGTGCCGCGGCGGAGGCGAGCTCCCGCCGGTCCCACAGGAACGGCAGCGGTCCGGCCGGCTTCAGGTGCCGGACCTCGAGCCGCCCGCGGTGGTGGTGGATGTCGCACTCGATGACGTCCACGCCGAGGGCGTTCGCCCCGTGGAGCCCGGCGAGGGAGTTGCCCGCCCGGTGGGCGATCGCGAGCGGGCTCACGACGGCGCCGTCCGCGGGCGGTCGCGCCGACGCTCGAGCAGCAGGCTGACGCCGTAGCCCACGAGCACGAGGATGATCCCGGCGACCACGTCGAGGAGGTAGTGGTTGCCGGTCGCGATCACGGCCCAGACCATCAGGACCGGCATCAGGCAGGCGAGCCACGCGCAGCGCCACGATAGGTCGTGGAGGTGAAGATGGCCACGCCCGCGAGCAGGTCCCAGCCGACGTGCAGGCTCGGCATCGCGGCGTACTGGTTCACGAAGGCGGGGGGCTGGAGGTAGCGGTAGGACCTCGACGACCGGGTGACGGTGTCGACGTACCCCAGGCCGGCCAGGCGTGGTGGGGCCATCGGGTAGGAGACGAAGACCACCATGCCCGAGGCGCCCCCGAGATCAGCATGCGCGTCGCGCAACCTCAGGAACTGCGGCCGGTGCCGCCACAGCAGCCACGCCATGGTGGCGATCAGGACCGGCCAGTGGCCCCAGATGTAGATCCAGTTGGCAGCCGTCTCGAGCACCGCCGAGGACTGCAGCGGACGCTGCCGGGCCGCCTCGACATCGACGTGCAGGGCCTGCTCCAGGTCGACGAGGTAGCGCGCGTGGATGCGGGCCAGCTGGGCCGAGGCCTCGGTGAGGCCGCGCACCCGGAAGTACACGACGACGCCGACGACGACGATGAGCACCTGCTCGGCGGCCCAGGACAGCGCGGGGGTGGTGCGCCTCCGCGACCTCGAACACGTGCATGCCGAACCTCCGGCCGTCCCGCCTCTCGCCTCACCTCCATCGTGGCGCCGTTGGGCGCGCGGCCCGGAGGCGAAAGGCCCCGGGGACCTGGGACTCCGGTCGGGTCAGGCGGGAACGGGCGTGGCGCTCAGGGCGGTACGCCGGAGGGCCGCCCGGGTGAGCAGCAGGCTGACGCCTCCCAGCGCGAGCGCGGGCAGCCAGGCGACGGCCGCCTTGACGGCCACGGCCGCCAGCGCGGCGTCCCACGGGATGCCGAGCGCCACCAGGCCGACGACGAGGGCGCCGTCGCGGGGGCTGGCGCCGTTCGGGCCGGGCACGGCCCCGGCCACCTGGCTGGCTCCGAAGGCGCCGAGCACCGCGAGCGGCGACAGGTCGTGCCCGGTGGCGTCGACCGTGCCCATGAGCAGCGCCGCGATGGACAGCTGGTAGGCGGCCGACAGCACGAAGGCGTGGACGAGGCGGCGCGGGGGAGGCAGCGGGCGTCGCGGCAGCAGGTCGGGCCGTACGACGCCAGACCACGAACGCGACCAGGAGCGCGAGCACGACGACCCCGGCGGCCACCAGCGCCATCCGGATCGGGAGCGTGGAGCCGGCGAAGACGACGAAGGCGGCGAGGCCGAGGGCGCCGACCAGGCGGTCGGTGCCGACGCTGAGGACCGCGTCGCCGCGGCCCGACCCCGGTACCGGTGAGGCGGTGGACCCGCCACACGTCGGCGCCCACGTGCCCCGGCGTGAGCAGGCCGAGCAGCTCGCTCTCGGCGTAGGCGCGCAGGTGCCACCAGCGGCTGAGCGTCGGCGTTGGTGAGCGCGCGCCACCGCAGGGGGCACAGGACGTACTTGCCGACGACCCACGGTGCCACCCCGATCAGCACGGGCCACGGGCTCACTGGGGGAGCCGTGGGAGGGTCAGGGCGGGGACCAGGCGCTCACGACGACGCCGACGCCGGAGCACGACCCGGGACGTGAGCACGGTGTCAGGGAGCGGAGGTGGTTCGTCGGACGCCTTCGGGTGGGCGGACGACGGGGGTCCACCATGAGTGAAACAGAGCAGGTCGGCTCCGTACCCCATGCGAGATCTCGCAACTCGTCAGGCGCCGGTCAGGTTAGGGGGGCCTTACTTGAAGCGTCAGTGGTATTAACGGCACACTGGTGTTGTGGAATTCGGGCCGGGCACGCGCCGGGCGACGAGTCGACGCGTGAGCGCGTCGTTCGGTCGATCCTGGTCAACGGTCCCTCCACCGCCGCCGACCTGGCCGAGCGTCTCGACCTGACCCCCGCCGCCGTACGCCGTCACCTCGAGCACCTGCTCGACGAGGGCGCGCTCGAGGCCCGCGACCCGCGCCCGCAGCGCGAGCCGCGGACGCGGTCGCCCGGCGAAGGTGTTCGCGATCACCGAGGCCGGCCGCGACCACTTCGACCAGCAGTACGACGACCTGGCCGTGCAGGCCCTGCGCTACCTCGCCGAGACCGGCGGCGACGAGGCCGTGCTGGAGTTCGCGCGGCGCCGGGTGGCCTTCATCGAGCGCGACTACGCGACCGTGAGCGCCGCCGACCCCGACCTGACGCCCGCCGAGGCGCTGGCCCGGGTCTTCTCCAGCCGAGGGGTACGCCGCGTCCGTGCGGGCGCTGCCCCTGCTCAAGCCTCCAGGCGGCCGACGGGCCCGCCGAGCAGCTGTGCCAGCAGCACTGCCCGGTCTCCCACGTGGCCCACGAGTTCCCCCAGCTGTGCGAGGCCGAGACCGAGGCGATCGGCAAGGTGCTCGGCCGCCACGTCCAGCGGCTGGCGACGATCGCCCACGGCGACGGCGTCTGCACCACCTGCATCCCGCACGGCATCGACCACCCGACCGCACGGCCACGACGAGGACGTCATCGACCACGAGCCCCGATGACGTCCATCGAAGAGCTCAACCCCGAGCTGCAGGGCATCGGCCGCTACCAGTTCGGCTGGTCCGACCGCGACGACGCCGGCGCCGACGCCAAGCGCGGCCTCAGCGAGGAGGTCGTCCGCGACATCTCGGAGAAGAAGTCCGAGCCGCAGTGGATGCTCGACCTGCGCCTGAAGGGCCTCAAGCTCTTCCACCGCAAGCCGATGCCGACCTGGGGCTCCGACCTGTCGGGCATCGACTTCGACAACATCAAGTACTTCGTGCGCTCCAGCGAGAAGCAGGCCGCCTCCTGGGAGGACCTGCCCGAGGACATCAAGAACACCTACGACCGGCTCGGCATCCCCGAGGCGGAGAAGCAGCGCCTGGTCGCCGGGGTCGCCGCGCAGTACGAGTCGGAGGTCGTCTACCACTCCATCCGCGAGGACCTCGAGGCGCAGGGCGTCATCTTCAAGGACACCGACACCGCGCTCAAGGAGCACCCGGAGCTGTTCCAGGAGTACTTCAACACCGTGATCCCGGTCGGCGACAACAAGTTCGCCGCGCTCAACACCTCGGTGTGGTCCGGCGGCTCGTTCATCTACGTGCCCCCGGGCGTCCACGTCGACATCCCGCTGCAGGCCTACTTCCGGATCAACACCGAGAACATGGGCCAGTTCGAGCGGACCCTGATCATCGTCGACGAGGACGCCTACGTGCACTACGTCGAGGGCTGCACCGCGCCGATCTACTCCAGCGACTCGCTGCACTCCGCGGTCGTCGAGATCATCGTGAAGAAGGGCGGTCGCTGCCGCTACACGACGATCCAGAACTGGTCGAACAACGTCTACAACCTCGTCACCAAGCGCGCGACGTGCGAGGCCGGCGCGACCATGGAGTGGGTCGACGGCAACATCGGGTCCAAGGTGACGATGAAGTACCCCGCCATCTACCTGATGGGCGAGCACGCCAAGGGCGAGACGCTCTCGATCGCGTTCGCCGGCGAGGGGCAGCACCAGGACGCCGGCGCCAAGATGGTCCACGCGGCGCCGAACACCTCCTCGTCGATCCTCAGCAAGAGCGTGGCCCGCGGCGGTGGGCGCACGTCGTACCGCGGGCTGATCCAGATCAACGAGGGCGCCCACGGCTCCAAGTCCAACGTGCTGTGCGACGCCCTCCTGGTCGACCAGGTCAGCCGGAGCGACACCTACCCCTACGTCGACATCCGCGAGGACGACGTGTCGATGGGACACGAAGCCAGTGTGTCCAAGGTGAGTCGACGACCAGCTGTTCTACCTGATGTCCCGGGGCATGGCCGAGGACGAGGCGATGGCGATGATCGTGCGCGGCTTCGTCGAGCCGATCGCCAAGGAGCTGCCTATGGAGTACGCCCTCGAGCTCAACCGGCTCATCGAGCTGCAAATGGAAGGTGCTGTCGGCTGAGTGACTGCTGTTGCAGACGCGCTCGAGCTCGAGCGCGTGGAGTCCCACCTGCATCCGGACGGGTCGTTCGACATCGACGCCCACCCGATCCCGAACGGTCGTGAGGAGATCTGGCGCTTCACGCCGCTCAAGCGGTTGCGCGGTCTCCACACCGACGCGGCGCTCGACGGCTCCGGCCTCGGCACCGCGTACGACGCGCCCGAAGGCGTCGTCATCGAGCCGCTCGAGGTCGGCGACCCCCGACTCGGGTCGAGCGGCTTCGTGCCCACCGACCGGATCGCCGCGCGGGTCTGGCACGAGAGCCGTCAGCGGTTCGCGATCACCGTCGCGGCGGACGCCGAGCTCGAGCGTCCGGTGTTCGTCACCCTGACCGGCACCGACGTCGAGCACGCGACCGCCACCCACGCCGTGATCACCGCCGGCTCCCACAGCCGGGCCACCGTCGTCCTGCGCTTCGTGGGCTCTGCGACCCTGGCCGACAACGTCGAGATCGTGGTCGGCGACGGCGCCGCCCTGACCGTCGTCAGCATCGACGACTGGGCCGACGACGCCGTCCACGTCGGACACCGGCACGCCCGGGTCGGCCGCGACGCACAGTTCAAGCACGTCGACGTGAGCTTCGGCGGCGATCTGGTCCGCCACGACTCCACCGCCGACTACGCCGGGCCGGGCGGCGAGGTGGAGATGCTCGGGCTCTACTTCGCCGACGAGGGGCAGCACATCGAGCACCGCCTGTTCGTCGACCACACGGCGCCGAAGACCAAGAGCCATGTGACCTACAAGGGCGCGCTCCAGGGCGAGGGCGCCCACACGGTCTGGATCGGCAACGTCTTGATCCGCAAGGTCGCCGAGGGCATCGAGACCTACGAGGAGAACCGCAACCTGGTGCTCACCGACGGCTGCCAGGCCGACTCCGTGCCCAACCTCGAGATCGAGACCGGCGAGATCCAGGGCGCCGGACACGCCTCCGCGACCGGCCGGTTCGACGACGAGCAGCTGTTCTACCTGCGATCGCGCGGCATCGCCGAGGACGAGGCGCGCCGGCTGGTCGTCCACGGGTTCTTCAACGACCTGATCCGCCGGATCAATGTGCCCGAGCTCGAGGAGCAGCTGGCAGCGACCGTCGAGGCCGAGCTGGCCAAGAACGTCTTGTCACCCCCGACGTCTCGGGGTGATGAGTCGTGAGCTTCGAACGTGCGTGCTCGCTCGACGAGTTCCGCGAGGGCGAGGCGATCGGGGCCAAGATCGGCGACCAGGAGATCGCGGTCGCCCGCGACGGCGACGAGGTCTTCGCCGTCGAGGACATCTGCTCCCACGCCGCCGTCGCACTCAGCGAGGGCGACGTCGAGGGCTGCACCGTGGAGTGCTGGCTGCACGGCTCGCGGTTCGACCTGCGCACCGGCAAGCCCACCGGACTTCCCGCCACCGAACCGGTGGCGACCTTCCCCGTCGACGTACGCGGCACCGAGGTGTACGTCGACATCACCACCACCCTGAACGGAGTGACCCCCCAGTGAGCACCCTGGAGATCAAGGACCTGCACGTCTCGGTCAAGACCGACGACCCGTCCGTGGGCGACAAGGAGATCCTCAACGGCGTCACGCTGACCATCAAGGACGGCGAGACCCACGCGATCATGGGCCCCAACGGCTCGGGGAAGTCGACCCTGGCCTACTCCATCGCGGGTCACCCCAAGTACACGATCACCTCCGGGTCGGTCACCCTCGACGGGGCCGACGTGCTGGCGATGACCGTCGACGAGCGGGCCCGCGCCGGGCTGTTCCTCGCCATGCAGTACCCCGTCGAGGTGCCGGGCGTCTCGGTCGCGAACTTCCTGCGGACCGCGAAGACGGCCATCGACGGCGAGGCGCCCAAGCTCCGGACCTGGGTCAAGGACGTCAACACCGCCCTCCAGGAGCTCGACCTCGACCCGACGTTCGGCACCCGCTCGGTCAACGAGGGCTTCTCCGGCGGCGAGAAGAAGCGCCACGAGATCGCCCAGCTCGAGCTGCTCAACCCGAAGCTCGCCGTGCTCGACGAGACCGACTCGGGCCTCGACATCGACGCGCTCAAGGTCGTGGCCGCGGGCGTCAACCGCTTCCGGGCCCAGGAGGGCAAGGGCGTCCTCCTGATCACCCACTACACCCGGATCCTGCGCTACATCGAGCCCGACTTCGTCCACGTCTTCGTGGCCGGCCGGATCGCCGAGCAGGGTGGGCCCGAGCTCGCTGACCAGCTCGAGGCCGAGGGCTACGACAAGTACGTCCGAGCGGCGGCTGTCACCGCTGGTTGAGGAACGCACCCGAGAGGAGACCTGATGGACGGCTTGCTTCCCGACCTCGACATCGTCCGCAAGGACTTCCCGATCCTGTCGCGCGTGCTCGCCGACGGGCGCCCACTGGTCTACCTCGACTCCGCCAACACCTCGCAGAAGCCCCAGGTCGTCATCGACACCATGGTCGACCACCTCGAGCGCCACAACGCCAACATCGCCCGGGCAATGCACCAGCTCGGGGCCGAGGCGACCGAGGCCTACGAGGGCGCCCGCGACAAGGTGGCGGCGTTCATCGGCGCCCCCGACCGCGACGAGGTGATCTTCACCAAGAACGCCTCCGAGGCGCTCAACCTGGCGGCGGCCACCCTGGCCTGGCCGGGGGAGCGGCAGGTAGGCCCCGGTGACGAGATCGTGATCACCGAGATGGAGCACCACTCCAACATCGTGCCCTGGCAGCTGCTGTGCGAGCGTACCGGCGCGACGCTGAGGTGGTTCGGGCTGACCGACGACGGCCACCTCGACCTGACCGACATCGACGACCTGGTCACCGAGCGCACCCGAGTCGTCTCCCTCACCTGGGTCTCCAACATGCTCGGGACGGTCAACCCGATCGGCGAGATCGCCCGCCGAGCCCACGCGGTCGGTGCGCTGGTCGTCGTCGACGCCTCGCAGGCGGCTCCGCAGCTCCCGATCGACCTGGCCGCGATGCCCGACGACGAACGACCCGACCTGCTCGCATTCACCGGCCACAAGGTGGTCGGGCCGACCGGGATCGGCGTGCTCTGGGGCCGGCGTGCCGTGCTCGACCAGCTGCCGCCGTTCCTCGGCGGGGGCGAGATGATCGAGACGGTGACCATGGAGCGCTCCACCTACGCTCCGGTGCCCTACAAGTTCGAGGCCGGTACGCCGCCGATCGTGGAGGCGGTCGGGCTCGGCGCCGCCGTCGACTACCTCAGCGTGCTCGGCATGGACCATGTCCACCGCCACGAGCAGGCGATCACCGCCTACGCCCTCGAAGGGCTGCAGACGGTGCCCGGCCTGACCGTGCTCGGGCCGCTCGACGCGACTCTGCGCGGGGGCGCGATCTCCTTCGAGATCCCCGGCCTGCACCCCCACGATGTGTCGACCGTGCTCGACTCGCAGGGGATCGCGGTCCGCGCCGGCCACCACTGTGCCAAGCCCGCACATGCCCGGTTCGGCGTGCAGAGCTCGACCCGGATGTCGTCCTACCTCTACACGACTCCGGCCGACATCGACGCGCTCGTCGAGGGCCTGGAATACACCCGTCGCTACTTCAAGTTGGGTTGAGCATCGTGACCACTGACCTGGATGCCCTCTATCAGGAGATCATCCTCGACCACTACAAGAACCCCCACCACCAGGGCCTCCGCGAGCCGTTCGAGGCGGAGGTCCACCACGTCAACCCGACGTGCGGCGACGAGGTGACCCTGCGGGTGCACCTCGCCGACGGCCCGGACGGTACGACGGTCGAGGACGTGTCCTACGACGCGCTCGGCTGCTCGATCTCGCAGGCCTCGGCCTCGGTGATGACCGACCTGGTGATCGGCCGGCGCGTCGACGACGCGATGGCGATCCACCAGGAGTTCCTGACCCTGATGCAGGGCAAGGGCCAGGTCGAGCCCGACGAGGAGGTGCTGGAGGACGGCATCGCCTTCGCCGGCGTCGCCAAGTTCCCCGCCCGCATCAAGTGCGCCCTGCTGTCGTGGATGGCCTGGAAGGACGCCACCACGACCGCCCAGATGGAGGAGACGAAGTGAGCACCCACACCGCCGACCACGGCGACCTGCCCGACGTACCCGAGGCCTCCGGCCCGGGCGGCACCACGACCGTCGACGACGTCACCGAGGCGCTCAAGGACGTCGTCGACCCCGAATTGGGGATCAACGTCGTCGACCTCGGCCTGGTCTACGGCGTCCACCTCGACGAGGACACCAACGCCGTCATCGACATGACCCTGACCTCGGCGGCGTGCCCGCTGACCGACGTCATCCAGGACCAGACCAACACCGCCCTCGAGGGCATGGTCAACGACGTGCTCATCAACTGGGTCTGGATGCCCCCCTGGGGTCCGGACAAGATCACCGACGACGGCCGCGAGATGCTCCGCGCCCTCGGCTTCAACGTCTGAGGCCCGCGGAATCGGTCGTCCTCGATGCGGTCTCGTGCGCGATCCGGTGTGAGCAGGTAAAGAATTCGGCGTTTCGCTCGCAGTGCCCTGAATGACTCCCTACCGTTGACTCGTTGGCTCGGGCCATCGAACGACAGCCGACCGAGGGGGCCGGCTGCTGACTGTCCGGGGGGAAACCATGGACGCAGCACGTGTCACCACCCATCTCGACCCGAAGCGCCGCGCCGCGGTGGTCTCGGACGGGCCCGTCGACTACGTCGGCCGGCACGCCGACCGACCCGCGCCGGCACCCAGGAACGCCATCGCGGACCACCCGCGAGCCCACGGCTTCAGCATCCTGAGCCGGCTCGCCCGCGCCGAGCACCTGACCGCTGCCGCGGTCTGACGCTCACCACTGCGCCCACCCGGGCGTATATCCGAGGCGCCGAGGCGACTCCGGCTGCGAGACTGCGGCCATGCAGCTCGCACGTCACCTGGACGCCTTCGGCGAGGCGGTCGAGGCCTTTGCCGCGTCCGCGACCTCGGCGGGCCTCGATGCCGCCTGCCCGACGACTCCCGACTGGGATGTCCGACGCCTGCTCGCCCACCAGGGGCTGATCCACCGCTGGGCGGCCGGCCACCTGCTCGGTGAGCGCATCGACCCGGACGTGGCCGAGCTCGAGGGTCTCGAGGCGGCCGACCCGGTCGCCTGGCTCCGAGCCGGCGCCGAACGACTGGCCACCACCCTCGCCGACGCCCCCGCCGACCTGCGCGCCCTGGTGTTCCTCGCCGACGCCCCTCCGCCGCGGGAGTTCTGGGCCCGGCGCCAGTGCCACGAGACCACGATCCACGCCGTCGACGCCCTGTCGGCGGTGCTCGGCCGCTATCCCCGCGCCGACGACACCTGGATCGCACGCGACGTCGCCCTCGACGGGATCGACGAGCTGCTGACCGGCTTCCTCCCGCGTCCGATGTCGCGGCTGCGCACCGACGAGCCGACCACGATCGCGGTCCTGCCCGACGACGCGGACCAGCGCTGGCTGGTGGCCGTCAGCGCCCAGGCCCCGGTCACGGCCCGCGGCCTGGGCGACGAGGAGGCCGACGTCGTGGTCCGCGGCTCGGCCGTGGCGCTCTACCTCACCTTGTGGAACCGCAGCGACGAGGTCACCGCCGAGGGCCTGGACCTGTGGGCCGAGGGCGCCCAGGTGACCTGGGGGTGACCCCCGCATGACGGCACCCGTCGTCGTCGCCGTGGCGCCGGCGCGGCTCGGGCGCTGGGTGGACAACTTCGGCGAGCGCCACGGAGACACCCGGCTGTCCGTCGACGACGGCGCCCTGCACGGTACGGCGGCCGACGGCTCGCACTTCACGGCCCGGCTCCCGTTCGGCCTGCGGTACGACGGGCCGGTCGCGGTGACCGCGGTCGCCGAAGCCGCCCGTCCACCGGCCCGCTGGGGCGTGCTGCTGGTGCGCAAGGGCGGCTTCGCGGTGGCCCGTCTGGCCGGGTCGGACCCGGCCGAGCACAAGATCGGTCAGCGGCACGTGCAGGGGCGGACGAAGGCGGGCGGCCAGAGCCAGCAACGCTTCGCCCGGCGCCGGGACAACCAGGCGCGGGCGGCCTACGACGCGGCCGCCGACCACGCCGCCCGGATCCTGGCCGGGCCACCGCTCGCCGTCGTCACCGGCGGCGACCATGCCGCCGTCGACGACGTCCTCACCGACCCCCGCCTCCGCCACCTCACCGTGACCGGGCCCTGGCTCGCCGTACCGGATCCCAAGCGGAAGGTGCTCGACGCCGCCATCGCCGACGCCCTCGCCCTCCGCGTCGACGTGGTCAACGTCATCTGACTGAACCGATCCGGTCCCGGCTGCATCTGACTCGGTGGAACCAGCAGGGCGCTGGTGCGGTGAAGGTAAGGCCACCAGTGACAGTGACGATCGAGCGACCAGGCGGGGTGGCTCGCGAGGCGAGCCCTCTCCGGTGGGTCCATCGCCCCGAGCTGGACGGCCTGCGCACCGTGGCGGTCTATCTGGTGGTGCTCTTCCACGCCGAGGTCGGGCTCTTCTCCGGTGGCTTCATCGGGGTCGACCTGTTCTTCGTGCTGTCCGGCTTCCTGGTCTCCTCGATCCTGTTCGACGAGGCCGCCCAGCGGGGCGCGGTCGACGTCGGCGCGTTCTTCGCCCGCCGCGTCCGCCGGCTGCTCCCGGCGGCCGTCGTGGTCGTGGTGGCGACCTCGCTCCTCGCCGTGCTCACCTCGTCGGTGGTCAAGCGGCTGCCCTGGATCGGCGACGCCCAGTCCGCGCTGCTCTACGTGTCCAACTGGCACTTCCTGTCCGAGTCGAGCGACTACTTCGGCTCCGACATCGACCAGTCCCCGTTCCTGCACTTCTGGTCGCTGTCGATCGAGGAGCAGTTCTACATCGGGTTCGCACTGGTGCTGCTCCTGGTGCTGCTGGCCTCGCGTCGTCGCCGGCGATGGACCCGGTCGGTCGCAGTCGTCGTCGGGCTCCTGGCCGTGGGGTCGGTCGGGTCGCAGGTCTACTGGGGGGTCCACGACCCCAGCCGGGCCTACTACGCCACGGACGCGCGGGTCTACCAGCTGCTGGCGGGCGTGCTCGGTGCCCTGCTGTTCTTCCGGATCCGGGCCGCTCGCGGTGTTGCCGACCGGCGCGGTACGGCACGACGGCACCCCGGCAGCGTCCTGCTCCTGCTCGTCGTCCTGGTGGTCGCTGCCACCTCGCTGGTCGCGGTGTCCGCGAGCGTCCGTGGGCTCGTCGCCACCGCGGTGGCCGCGCCCCTGATCCTGCTCGTCATGGTCGACGTCGACCCGGCAGCGCGCTGGCTGCTGACCCGGCCCGTGATGACCTACCTGGGGAAGATCTCCTACGGCACCTACCTCTGGCACTGGCCGGTCGTGCTCGTCCTCCGCGAGCTGTTCAGCACCAGCCCCCTGGCCATCGCGGTGATGACGGCCCTCGTCGCGACGGGCCTGGCCTGCCTCTCCTTCGAGGTCCTCGAGCACCCGATCCGGAGCTCGCGTCGCCTGGCCCGCTACCGGTTCCCGACCGTCGCCGTCGGCGTCTCGGTGTCCGCCCTGGTCGCGGTCACCGTGGTTCCCGCCGTGCTCGGGAGCTACCTGAGCCCCGCGATCGGGACGCACCAGGCCCTGCCCAGCGTGATCGTGCTGCCCTCCGGTCAGAAGGTGCAGACCCGCACGGCCCTGCCCACCGGCCCGGTGCCGCGAGGCCTGGACTGGAAGGCGCTGAGCCGCGACCGCGGGCTCGACGACACCTTCTGCACGCCGACGGACCTGAGGAGCTGCCTGCTGCACCGGGGTTCCGGACCCCGGGTGCTCATCGTGGGGGACTCCCACAGCAAGATGCTCGGTGCAGGGCTGCTCGACCTGGCTAAGAAGAACGACTTCACGCTCTACGGGTCGATCGTGGCCCGGTGCTCGTGGTTCCCCCATACGACGAGTCCCCTCCAGGACGCGACCATGCGGAGCGACTGCCATGCCGCCCGTGACCACCTCTTCCCCGACCTCGTGCGCGCACTGCACATCGACGTGGTGGTGCTCACCCAGCTGCCGCGCCCGCTGGCCTCCGACGTGCAGCCGGACCTCTCCTACCCGCAGCTGGCCTCGAGCGCCGTACGGCAGGTCACCCGGTCGGTCGAGTCGGCCGGTGCCCGGACCGTGATCGTGACCAGCATGCTGACCACGATCGACGACCCGCTCGGCTGCCTCTCGGCCGCTCACGACCGCAGTGAGTGCGAGACGGTGCAGACGGTCTCCGCCGACGATCCGAACCCCTCCTACGTGACCGCGGCGGCCGACGACCCCGATGTGGCCACGATAGACGTCAACACGGTGATGTGCCCGAGGTTCCCGCTGTGCTCGTCGGTGCTCGACGGCCTGCCCGTGTGGCGTGACAGCCTGCACTACCTGCCGGTCAACGTGGTGGCCCACGACGCGCAGATCTGGGACCTGCTGGTCGCGACGGGCTTCTTCAGCCGTTGAGGTTCTCCCCGAAGGCGAGCGGCTCCCGGGTGAACAGGTAGGTAGCCCAGTTGAGCTTGGTGACGGTGCCGTCCGCGGCCCGGGTCACCCGCAGGAGCTCGCCGCGCTCGCGCCCGGAGACCGTGCGGTAGAGGTCGTCGCCGACCTTCTCGAAGACCGACGGCGGCATCGTCTGGGCGGCCGGTAGGTCGATCCGGGCCTCCAGCGTGCCGTCCCGGACGGTCAGCACGAAGGGGTGTCCCTCCGAGAACCACCGGCCGAGCAGTCCCCGCAGCTCGTCGGGCACCGCGGTGCCCGGGCGCCAGACCTCGTCCTCGACGGGGTCGTGCTCGACCACGTGGTCGGCCAGCTCGATCGCGAAGGCGTCGGGGGACGGCGTGACCGTGGCGTTCATCAGGACGATGCCGCCGGTGCCGGACTCCCGGTGGGTGAAGACGCCGGTGATGTGGCCGGGCATGCCCCCGGTGTGACCGACCCAGGTGCGGCCGGTGGGGGAGCGCATCAGGAAGAAGCCGAGCCCCATCGCACCGGTCCACGCCTCGGTGTTGAGCAGGATCTGCGGCTGGCACATCTCCTCGAGCGTGTCGCCCGACAGCAGGTCCGACGGGTCGGCGACGAACGCCGACCACCGCGCCAGGTCCGAGGCCGTGCTCGCGAGGCCGCCGCAGGCCGCCATCGCCTTGAGGTCCATCACCGGCTCGACGCGCGGCACGTCGTCGTACGGCGCCACGTAGTAGCCGGTCGCGTGCGGGCCGGTGTCGAAGCCCACCGACGTACGGCGCAGCTCGAGCGGCTCGAGCAGCCGGGCGCGCAGGGACTCCTCCCACGACCGGCCGTCGAGCTCGGCGACGAGCTCGCCGAGCATCGCGTAGACGACGTTGGAGTAGTGCCAGCGCTCGTGCGGCCGCAGGATCCGCTCCACGTCGTCGAAGTCGCGGCGGAGCGTCTTGGAGTCGGGCTGCTCGAGGGTCTCCCACACGTCGCCGAGCGGCTCGCGGGCCATGCCCGACACGTGGGCCAGGCACTGGCGGATCGTGATCGGGTGGGAGACCTCGGGCAGGTGGTCGCCCAGCAGGTCGTCGAGGGTCAGCCGGCCCTCGTCGCGCAGCATCATCACCATCACCGCGGTGAAGGTCTTGGTGTTGGAGGCGACCTGGAACTGGTCGTCGGCGGTGGGCGCGCGATCGCCGCCGGCATCGGCGACGCCGATGCCGTCGCCCCAGACCACGTCACCGCCGTGTGAGACGGCAGCGAAGAGGCCGGGCACGCGTCCGTCGCGCTGCTTGCCGAGCGCGATGCGCCGAAGAGACCGGGTCGTCGAGTCGAGTAGCTCCCTCACGGATACAGAACCTAGCGCCGGTCCTAGAGTCGGGGGCGTGAGCGACCCGGTCATCGAGATCCACGGGCTCGAGAAGTCTTTCGGCACCACCAGGGCACTGGCCGGCCTCGACCTCGCCGTCACACCGGGAGAGGTGCACGGGTTCCTCGGGCCCAACGGTGCCGGCAAGTCGACGACGTTGCGCATCCTGCTCGGCCTGGTACGCCGCGACGCGGGCCAGGTGCGGCTCTTCGGCTCCGATGCCTGGGCCGAGGCGGCCGAGCTCCACCGCCGGCTCGCCTACGTGCCGGGTGACGTGAGCCTGTGGCCCAACCTGAGCGGCGGAGAGGTGATCGACATGCTGCTGCGGATGCGCGGCGCCCCCGTCGACCACCCCCTGCGTGCGCAGATGGTGGAGCGGTTCGAGCTCGACCTGACCAAGAAGGGCCGGGCCTACTCGAAGGGCAACCGGCAGAAGGTCGCGCTGGTCGCCGCCTTCGCCGCCCCCACCGACCTCCTCGTGCTCGACGAGCCGACGGCGGGGCTCGACCCGCTGATGGAGCAGGTCTTCGGGCAGTGCATCGCCGACGTCCAGGCGGCCGGCACCACGGTGCTGCTGTCGAGCCACATCCTCAGCGAGGTCGAGCGGCTCGCCGACCGGGTCACGATCATCCGCGAGGGCCGCGTGGTCGAGACCGGGACGCTCGACGACATGCGCCACCTCCACCGCTCCCGCGTGCGCGCCGAGACCGTGGGCCCCCCGCCGGACCTGTCGGGCATCGCGGGCGTGCATGACCTCCAGGTCGAGGGCGACACCGTCACCTGCACCGTCGGACCCGAGGCGCTCCCGGCCGTGCTCGCGGCGCTGACCACGGCCGGCGTACGGGCGCTGACCAGCACGCCGCCCACCCTGGAGGAGCTCTTCCTCGACGCCTACCGGCGACCGGAGGAGGAGTCCGTGCGATGACCGGCGTCGTCGGCCTCACGCGCTTCGCCCTGCGGCGGAGCCGGGTCCTGGTCGTGGCGTGGACCGCCGTGCTCGTCGTGATGTGCTACGCGTCGGCTGCCGCCACCGGTTCGCTCTACGCGACCACCGCCGACAAGGTCGCGGCCGCCCGGGCCGTCAACGGCAGCGCCGCGCTGGTCGCGCTCTACGGGCCGATCCTCGACCCGCACAGCCTCGGCGAGCTGGCGATGACCAAGATGACGGTCACCTACGCGGTGTTCCTGATGGCCTTCGCGGTCACCCTGGTACGACGCCACACCCGCGTCGAGGAGGAGTCCGGGCGCGCCGAGCTGCTCGGGGGTCTGGCGGTCGGCCAGTCCGCCCCGTTGCTGAGCGCCGTCCTGGTCGGGGTCGTCGGCTCGGTCGTGGTGTCGGTGCTGGCAGCCGTGGCCGACATCGCCGGGGGGCTTCCGGTCGCCGGCTCGCTGTGGTTCGGTGCCTCGTGGCTGGGGCTCGGGCTGGTCGCGACCGGCATCGGTGCCGTCTCCGCCCAGCTCTCGGCCAGTGCCCGCACCTCGGGAGCGGTCGCGGCCGCGACGATCGCCGTCCTCTTCCTGCTCCGCGCCGTCGGCGACACCACCTCGGCCTCCTGGCTGAGCTGGCTCTCGCCTCTCGGCTGGTCGACGCAGCTCCGCGCGTGGTCCAGCCCGCGCGGGTGGCTGCTGCTCCTCGACGTGCTGGTGGCGGCTCTCCTCGTGCTGGTCGCCGTGCGGCTGCGCCGCCGCCGCGACCTCGGCTCCGGGCTGCTGCCCGAGCGGGCCGGCCCCGCCACCGGCTCGCCGCGGCTGGCCGACGCACTCGCCCTCAACCTCCGGCTCCACACCCCGACCCTCGCCGTGTGGACCGTCGCGGTGGCCGTGATGGGTGCCCTGATGGCCGCGATCATCCCCAACATCGGCTCGATGCTCGACAACGTCGGGGCGCGCGACATGTTCGAGCGGCTGGGCGGCATCGGCGCGCTCCAGGAGACCCTTGTCGCGGCGTTCGTCTCGGTCGGCGCCGTGGTGGTTTCCTGCTTCGCGGTGTCCGTGATCTCGCACGGCGGGACCGACGAGCACGACGGCCGGACCGAGGAGGTGCTGGCGACCGCGACCGAGCGCTCGACCGCGTTCCTCGCCGTCGTCGCGGTCGCGCTCGGCGGGGTCGCCTGGCTGATGCTGGTGACCGGGCTGGCGATGGGGGTCGGCGCCACGGGGTCGCAGGTGAGCTTCGGTGGCTGCCTCGGCGCCGCGCTGGTGCAGGTGCCGGCGGTCGGCGTGGTGGCTGGCCTGGCCCTGCTCGGGCTGGCGCAGGGGGCCCGCTACGCCGTGGGCGGCTGGGCCGTGGTGGTGGTGTTCTTCGTGATCGGCCCGGTGGCCGAGCTGCTGAAGCTCCCGGGCTGGGTGGCCGGCCTCTCGCCGTACTCCCACGTGCCGAAGGTGCCCGCCGAGGCGATGAGCTGGCCCCCCGTGCTGGTGCTGGCCGCGATCACGATCGTGCTGGTCGGCACGGCCTGGTGGCGCTATCGGGAGCGCGACATCGGCTAGCGTCGCCGCCATGTGGGAGCCCGACCCCGCGTGGCACCCCCTCGTCGGGGGCACCGGCACGTCCACGGTGGGTGTCTGGCGCACCGACTCCGACGGCCGGCCGCTGGTGGTGAAGCGGCTCGGTGTGCCCACACGCGACGACCCGCCGGAGCTCGCCGACCCCCACCACTTCGCCTACTGGCGGCGCGAGGCCGACGTCGCGACCACCGCCGTGGTCGAGACGACACCCGGAATGCGTGGGGTCGTCGTCGACGTCGCCGAGGACGAGCACGGGATCACCCTGACCCGGGAGTGGGTCGAGGACGCCGCGCTCAACGGCCTCTACGTCGCGCACGCGATGGGTCGCTTCGCCGGCGCCGATATCGGCCGCCATCGCTGGCTCGCCGTCGGGCAGCTCCGCGACCGGCTGGCGCGGGTCGAGCGGCGGGGCGGCTGGCCGACCCTGGCCCGGACCACGGTCGCCGACGTGGCCGACCGGCTGTGGAACCGGCGCGAGACCCTGCTGCGCGAGCTCGACGCCCTGCCCCAGGTCCCGCAGCACGGCGACCCCGCGGCGCAGAACTTCCCCGGCCGCGACGGCGACGACGTCGTGGCGATCGACTGGGCCTCGCTCGGGAACGGTCCGGTCGGGGCCGATCTCGGGATCTACCTGCAGAACTCCCGCGAGGACGCCGAGCCCCTGCTCGACGCCTACCTGATGGGGCTGCCCGACGGGATCGCGACGCCCGAGGAGGCCACGCTCGGGATGCGCGTCAGCGCCGCCTACACGGTCCTGTCACGCGCGGAGTGGGCGCTGGCCCGCGTCGCCGGGGGCGAGGGCGCACTCGCCGGCAAGTACCGCCACCCCGCCGTGGCGCCGTACCTGCGCCGGCTGCAGCGCCAGTTCCCGCTCCTCGAGTCCCTCCTGTAGGAGCTACTCGACGGGCTGGCCGGTGAAGGTGTTGCAGGCGGCGAGCGTGCCGTTCTGGTAGCCGACCATGAACCACCGCACCCGGGCGGCCGAGGAGCCGTGGGTCCACTGCTCCTGGTTGACCTGACCGGTGGTCGCCTTCTGGATGGTGTCGTCGCCGACCGACTTGGCCGCCGAGATGCCCTGCTGGATGTCCTGGTCGGTGAGGTCCTCGATCAGCACGTCGCCCTGGGAGTCCTGGGTGCTGGTGGCGTTGCGGGCCCACATGCCGGCGTAGCAGTCGGCCTGGAGCTCGAGCCGCACCGAGTCGCTGTTGGGGCCCTGCTGGGTGCGGACCTTGCCCATCGTGCCGAGCAGGTTCTGGATGTGGTGGCCGAACTCGTGGGCGATCACGTAGGGCTCGACGAAGGCGCCCGACGGACCGTTCAGCTGGCCCTGGAGGATCTGCTTGAAGAAGGACGGGTCGAAGTAGATCGTCCGGTCCGTCGGGCAGTAGAACGGGCCCATCGCGGAGGACGCCTGGCCACAGCCGCTGCGGGTCTGGCCGCCGAAGGTGTTGATCGCCGCCTCGGGACGGTACGTCGCGCCCGACGCCTGCTGGGTGAGCGTCGCGTGCCAGTAGTCGTTGAGGGAGTTCTCCACTGCCACGACCCCGCACGTCGTCGGGCGCTCGTTGGCGTCCTGACCGGTCGCGCACCCGGCGTACCGTGCGCTCTCGGTGCCGGTGAACCGGCTGGTGCTGTAGCCGTCGAGGCCACCGCCGCTGATGGCGCCGGTGAGGTCGACGCCACCGCAGGCCTTGAGCATGACGATGACCAGGATGATCAGCAGCAGGCCGACGCCGCCGCCGGCCCGGGTGCCGCCGGGGAGCGGGATGCGCGTGCCGCCACCGCCGAGCCCGCCCACGCCGCCGCCTCCACCGCTGCCGGAGTCGCGGACCCGGCTCGGGTCGAGCCTGGCCTTGGGGTTGAACCGCATCGTCGGCTCCTCGGGTCGGGGGAGGGGTGCGTGCCCAGGTCAGGGGAGGGGTCGTGGCCGCCCTAGACTAACCAGCCTGATGATCAGTGCCCAACGACTCGAGGTCCGAGCCGGGGCGCGGTTGCTGATGCACGATGTCTCCTTCCGGGTCGGCCCCGGTGACAAGGTGGGCCTGGTCGGACGCAACGGTGCCGGCAAGACCACCCTCACCCGCATCCTGGCCGGCGACGGCCAGCCCGCCTCGGGTCAGGTCCACGCGACCGGCTCGGTCGGCTACCTACCGCAGGACCCGCGCACCGGCGACCCCGAGGTGCCGGTGCGGGAGCGGATCCTGTCCGCGCGCGGCCTCGACGACGTCGTACGCCGGCTGCGCGACTCCGAGGTCGAGATGGGCAGCGACGACCCGGCCGTCCGCGAGCGGGCGATGAAGCGCTACGAGCGCGCCGAGGCCGAGCTGCACGCGCAGGGCGGCTACGCCGCCGAGGCCGAGGCCGCCCAGATCGCGGCGTCCCTCGGCATCGAGGACCGGCTGATGACCCAGCCCCTGCGGACCCTGTCCGGCGGCCAGCGGCGACGGGTGGAGCTCGCCCGCATCCTGTTCTCGGGGGCCGAGACGCTGCTGCTCGACGAGCCGACCAACCACCTCGACGCCGACTCGGTGATCTGGCTGCGGGAGTTCCTGAGGGCCCACCGGGGTGGGCTCGTGGTGATCAGTCACGACACCGCGCTGCTCGAGCAGACCGTGACCAAGGTGTTCCACCTCGACGCCAACCGCCAGGAGATCGACGTCTACAACATGGGCTGGGCGGCCTACCTGGCCCAGCGCGAGGCGGACGAGCGGCGCCGCCGCCGGGAGCGGCACAACGCCGAGCGCAAGGCCGACGCCCTCATGGAGCAGGCCAACAAGATGCGGGCCAAGGCCACCAAGGCGCAGGCCGCGCAGACCATGATGCGGCGCGCCGAGCGGCTGATGAGCGGGGTCGAGGCCGAACGCCGCGCCGACCGGGTGGCGCGGATCGCCTTCCCCGACCCCGCGCCGTGCGGCAAGACGCCGCTCACCGCGTCGGAGCTGTCGAAGTCCTACGGCTCGCTCGAGGTGTTCACCGACGTCGACCTGGCGATCGACAAGGGCTCGCGCGTCGTGGTGCTCGGCTTGAACGGCGCCGGGAAGACGACGCTGCTGCGGATCCTGGCCGGCGTCGACAAGCCCGACACCGGCGAGGTGAACCCCGGCCACGGGCTGAAGCTCGGCTACTACGCCCAGGAGCACGAGACCCTCGACACCGGCCGCACCGTGCTGGAGAACATGCGCTCGGCCGCGCCGTCGCTGACCGACACCGAGACCCGGTCGGTGCTCGGCTCGTTCCTCTTCTCCGGCGACGATGTGGAGAAGCCGGCCCGGGTGCTGTCCGGCGGCGAGAAGACCCGTCTCGCGCTCGCCGCCCTCGTCGTGTCCAGCGCCAACGTGCTGCTGCTCGACGAGCCCACCAACAACCTCGACCCGGCCTCCCGGGAGGAGGTCCTGGCGGCGATCCGCAGCTACCAGGGGGCGATCGTGTTGGTCACCCACGACGAAGGTGCGGTCCGGGCGCTCCACCCCGACCGGGTGCTGATCCTCCCCGACGGCGTCGAGGACCTCTGGAACGACTCCTACGCCGACCTGGTCTCCCTCGCGTGAGGGGCCGTCGGTGCGCACTTCTACAGTGAGCGGCATGGATCCCGACGAGCTCGCCGCCTCCGGGCTGCGCTACGACGTCTCCGGCGCGGTCGCGACGGTCACCCTCTACCGGCCCGACGTTCGCAACGCGCAGACGCCCCGGATGTGGCGCGCGCTGGCTGCGATCGGCGCCGAGATCCCCGACGCAGTGCGGATCGTGGTGCTCCGCGGGGCGGGCCAGAGCTTCTCAGCGGGGCTCGACCGGGCCATGCTCGACCCGCGAGGCGTCGAGGGGGAGTCCGTCTTCGGCATGCTGGCCGGCTCCGACGACGAGGCCTCGGCCACCATCGACGCCTACCAGCAGGGGTTCACCTGGCTGCGCGACCCGAGGTTCGTCTCGATCGCCGCGGTCCAGGGGCACGCGATCGGCGCGGGCTTCCAGCTCGCCCTCTCCTGCGACCTGCGGGTGCTGGCCACCGACGCCCAGCTGGCGATGAAGGAGTCCGCCCTCGGGCTGGTGCCCGACCTGACGGGAACAAAACCGCTCGTCGAGGCGGTTGGTTACCCACGAGCCCTGGAGATCTGCGCAACCGCGCGGATCGTCGGGGCCGACGAGGCGCTGGCCCTCGGACTGGCCACGGTGGTCTGCCCGCGGGCCGAGCTCGACGACACGGTCGCCGACCTGGTGGCGGCGCTCTCCGCGGCGCTCCCGGGTGCGGTGCGTGAGACCAAGGCGCTGCTGCAAGCGGCGTCGGCCCGGTCGCTCGACGAGCAGCGGCGGTTCGAGCGCGAGGCCCAGGTCCGGAGGTTCCGCGAGCTGGCCGCCGAGCTGGGCGTCTGGACCGGCTAGCGAGAACTAGCGAGAAGAGGGGGAGCGATGTCCAACCTGCACGCCGCCGCCTGGCGGACGCTCCATCGCGACTCCTCGGTCGTCGAGAACAAGATCGAGCGCCGCACGCTGCGTCGGGTGCTGACTTTCGCCCACCCCCACCGGGGCCCGATCAGCCTGTTCCTGGGCGTGACGGTCGTCGACGCGATGCTCGTCGTCGTACCGCCGCTGCTGATGGCACGCCTGGTCGACGACGGCATCAACGGCGGGAACACCACCCTGGTGATCTGGCTCGCCGTCCTGATGGCCGTCGCGGCGGTGGCCGACGCCGGCCTCGGGCTGGTCAGCGGCTACCTCTCGAGCAGGATCGGTGAGGGACTGATCTACGACCTGCGCACCCAGGTCTTCGCCCACGTGCAGCGCCAGTCGCTGGCGTTCTTCACCCGCACCCAGACCGGCGCCCTGGTCAGCCGGCTCAACAACGACGTGATCGGGGCCCAGCGCGCCTTCACCTCGACGCTGTCCGGCACCGTCTCCAACATCATCTCGGTGGTCGTGGTCGGCATCACCATGCTCGCGCTGAGCTGGCAGGTCACCCTGGCCTGCCTGCTGCTCTTCCCGATCCTGCTGGCGGCGTCGCGCTGGGTCAGCGGCCGGCTGGTCGGCCTGACCCGCGACCAGATGAACGGCAACGCCGACATGGGCAACGTGATGACCGAACGGTTCAACGTCGGCGGAGCGATGCTGCTCAAGCTCTTCGGCAACCGCGAGACCGAGGACGAGCGGTTCGCCGGCAAGGCCGCGATCGTGCGTGACCTCGGCGTCCGGATCTCGCTGCTCACCCGCGTGTTCTTCGCCGCGATGACGCTCGTGCCGTCGCTGGCGACCGCGCTGGTCTACGGCGTCGGCGGAGTCCTCGCGGTCGAGGGCCACCTCTCCGTCGGCACGCTGATCGCTCTCGGCACCCTGCTCCTGCGCCTGCTCGGGCCGCTGCAGGGCATCTCCAACGTCCGCGTCGACGTGATGACCGCCCTGGTCAGCTTCGACCGCGTCTTCGAGGTGCTCGACCTGCCTTCGCTGATCCAGGAGAAGCCCGACGCCGTCGCCCTGCCGCACAGCGCGGGCTCGCTCCAGTTCGACCACGTCTCCTTCACCTACCCCACGGCCGACCAGGTCTCGCTGGCCTCGCTGGAGTCCGTGGCCCGCACCGAGGCGCGCGAGTCGGGCGAGGTGCTCCACGAGATCTCGTTCTCGGCCGAGCCCGGGCAGATGGTGGCGCTGGTGGGCCCCTCCGGCGCGGGCAAGACCACCGTCACCCACCTCGTGGCCAGGCTCTACGACGCCACCTCCGGCGTGGTCCGCGTGGGCGGTCTCGACGTGCGCGACGTCACGCTGCAGAGCCTCGAGGACGCCGTGGGCTACGTGACCCAGGACGCCCACATGTTCCACGACACGATCAGGGAGAACCTCCTCTACGCCGACCCGGCCGCCACCGACGACGAGATCTGGGCGGCACTCGCGGCCGCGCAGATCGAGCCGCTGATCCGGGCTCTCCCTGAGGGGCTCGACACGGTCGTGGGCGACCGCGGCTACCGCCTCTCCGGTGGCGAGCGCCAGCGCCTCGCGATCGCACGGCTGCTGCTCAAGGCCCCCTCGATCGTGGTGCTCGACGAGGCCACGGCCCACCTCGACAGCGAGTCGGAGGTCGCCGTCCAGCGCGCCCTCGACGCCGCGCTGGCCGACCGCACCTCGCTGGTGATCGCTCACCGCCTCTCCACCGTGCGCGACGCCGACCTGATCCTCGTGGTCGAGGGCGGGCGGATCGTCCAGCGCGGCACCCACGCCGAGCTGCTGGCCCAGGGCGGCCTCTACGCCGACCTCTACCGCACCCAGTTCCTCCCCGAGTCCCGGTCGCTGGTCACCGCCGTCGACGACTGACCCCTGGGCAGGGTGGAGACCTCGGGCGAGCCGTCAGAGCTCGGCCGGTCCGTTGCGTTCGTGCTCAGCCGCGCCGGCGGCGGCCGGCTGCTGCGACTTCGCGGCCTTCTTGGCCGGCTGCTGCGCGCGCCGCTGGTCCGCGCGCCCGGTGGCCTCCTCCCACGCCAGGTAGCCGAAGCCGAACAGGGCGAGGATCCCGAAGAACCACCACTGCAACGCGTAGAAGAAGTGCGGGCCGTTGCTCAGGTCGGGCAGCCCCGCCGGCTCGAGCGGCACCGACGCCGCCGGCGACTCCGACTTCAGGTCGACCCACCCGCCGTACACCGGTAGGCCGACCGCGGGCTCGATCGCGGCGCTCGAGATCGAGCGGGTCGAGGCGTCGACCACCTGCGTCGAACCGCCGCTGGCGTCCTGGCGGACGTAGCCGGTCACGGTCACCGTGCCGGAGGGGGGAGCGGGCACCTCGGCCGCGTCGATCGGACCCCTGGTTGGAGGTCGAGAACCAGCCGCGGTCGACCAGGAGCGCCGTACCGGACGACGTCACGAGCGGGACGACGGCGTCGGCGCCGGGCTGCCCCTCGTCGTTGGTCTGGTAGCGCACGATCACGGTCTTGGCGGGGTCGTAGGTGCCGGTCGCGGAGACCACCTTGTAGGAGTCGGTGTCGGGAGGGTCCGACCCGCGCCGGAGCACCTGGTCGACCGGGGTCGGGGCAGCCGCCTCGTTGGTGCGGATGATCTCGTTGCTCGCCTTGCGGGCGGTCAGCCGGTGCCACTGCCAGCGGCCGAGGATCAGGCAGAGGTAGGCCAGCAGCAGGACCACGAGCAGGAACAGGAGCCAGCGACGACTGACCAGGAACCGCAGACTCCGCACCGCACGAGGCTACCCGCCGGGCCATGACCACTAGACTCGGGCGGGTGGACTCCCAGCGACCGCTGGCCGACGCGTACGGCCGGGTGGCGACCGACCTCCGGGTCTCGCTCACCGACCGATGCAACCTGCGGTGTTCCTACTGCATGCCGGCCGAGGGACTCGACTGGCTGCCGCATCCCGAGGTGCTCAGCGACGACGAGGTCGTCCGGCTGGTGGGCATCGGCGTACGCCGTCTCGGCATCCGCGAGGTCCGGTTCACCGGTGGTGAGCCGCTGATCCGTCGCGGGCTGGTCGACATCGTCCGGCGCACCCGTGAGCTCGGCGACGACCTCGAGCTGTCGATCACCACCAACGGGCTCGGGCTGGAGCGGACCGCCCAGACGCTCGCCGACGCCGGACTGGACCGGGTCAACATCAGCCTCGACACCCTCGACCCGGCCCGCTTCCGTACGATCACCCGACGCGACCGCCTCGACGACGTCCTGCGTGGCGCCAAGGCCGCCCACCAGGCGGGGCTCGCGCCGGTCAAGATCAACGCCGTGCTCCTGCGCGGGGTCAACGACGACGAGGCCTCCGACCTGCTCGCGTGGGCGGTCGCCCACGCGTACGAGCTGCGCTTCATCGAGCAGATGCCCCTCGACGCCCAGCACGACTGGCACCGCGAGCAGATGGTCACCGCCGAGGAGATCTTCGAGCGCCTCCGCCACGACTTCACGCTCACCCCGGCCCGCGAACCGCGGGGGAGCGCCCCGGCCGAGCTGTTCACCGTCGACGGCGGTCCGGCCACCGTCGGCGTCATCGCCTCGGTCACCCGGCCGTTCTGCGGCGACTGTGACCGGGTCCGGCTCACCGCCGACGGCCAGGTCCGCAACTGCCTGTTCGCGCGCGAGGAGTCCGACCTCCGGGCCTCCCTGCGCGGCGGCGCCTCCGACGAGGAGATCGCCGACCGCTGGATCGCGGCGATGGCCGCCAAGCTCCCCGGCCACGGCATCAACGACCCGACGTTCCTCCAGCCCGACCGGCCGATGTCGGCCATCGGCGGGTGAGCGATCCCGCTGGTTGAGGAGGGCGCTCTGCGCCCGTCTCGAAACCACGCGGAACGTCGTCCAGCGGACGCGGATTTCGAGACGCGCCGCTCTGCCCCTCGCTGCGCTCGCGTCTGAGCCGGTCGCTCCTCAATCTGTCGTGCCCTTCGTCCGCTTCGCAGGCTCAGCGGACGGCGCTCCAAAATGACGACGAGTGCCAGACAGCCACGGGGGAAGCTTTCCGGCACTCGTCGGTGCTGCCGGCTCGGGGAACCCAACAGCACGCACGGATTGTTACACGCCTCCGGAACGGGATCCAAGCCCGAAACCCGGAAATTTATTCGGATTTCGTTCCGGGAGGCAGCTGTCGTTCCTGCGATGGGCCGTCCATCAGCTCGAATGCGTCAGATTTCGCATTGCCGGCGTTCGCCATCACCACGGCGACGTAGGGCAGGAAGACCGCGCCCACCACGAAGATCCACGGCAGCCAGCCCGGGCCGAGGTGGGTGACCGCCAAGAAGGCGACCATCAAGAAGCACGCCGTGCGGATGCCCATGGCGATCAGGTACCGCTTCTGGCGCGCCGCGATGTCCACATCCGGGCCGGTGCGGGCCGTGGTGATGCGGATCGGGTCGCCCGTACCGCGCTTGGTGCGCGTCATCCCACCATCCTAGGTCGGGGGCCGGCGTCCTCGGCGGGGCGCCCTGCAGCTGATTCGGCGCCGAGCCCGCTTCCGGATGGGTCTGCCTCGACCGGCCTAGCATCAGGCACACCACCCACCCACCCACCCACCCACGCAGTACCCGGAGGCCCTCATGTCCAACCGCACCTACCGCGTCACGGAGATCGTCGGCACCTCGCCGGACGGCATCGAGGAGGCCATCCACAACGCCGTACGGCGGGCCAGCACGACGCTGCGGCACATCGACTGGTTCGAGATGACCCAGGTCCGGGGCCAGATCAAGGACGGCGCGGTCGAGCACTTCCAGGTCGGTCTGAAGATCGGGTTCCGGCTCGAGGACGAGTGAGCGGCGCGTTGCGCTGTTTGTGACTACCCGCCGGTAGTCACTAGCGTCGGCGACGTGAGCGACACCCCCTCCGCCGACTCCGCGTCCGCCCCCCGCTCGGTGCTCGTCACCGGCGGCAACCGTGGGATCGGGCTCGCGATCGCCGAGGCGTTCTTGGCCCAGGGCGACCGGGTCGCGGTCACCTCTCGGTCGGGCGGCGGCCCGGACGGAGCGCTCCAGCTGACCTGCGACGTCACCGACGCCGCCGCCGTCGACCAGGCGTTCCTGGACGTCGAGGACGCCCACGGGCCGGTCGAGGTGCTGGTCGCCAACGCCGGCATCACCGCCGACCAGCTCCTGCTGCGGATGTCGGACGACGACTGGTCGTCGGTCATCGACACCAACCTGACCGGCACCTTCCGCCTCACCAAGCGGGCCTCGAAGGGCATGCTGCGGCTCCGGCGGGGCCGGATCATCCTGATCTCGTCGGTGGTCGGCCTGCTCGGCTCGGCCGGGCAGGTCAACTACGCGGCGTCCAAGGCCGGCCTGGTCGGGATGGCGCGGTCGATCGCCCGCGAGCTCGGCTCCCGCTCGATCACCGCGAACGTCGTGGCCCCGGGCTTCGTCGAGACCGACATGACCGCGGTCCTCACCGACGAGCAGCGCAAGGCGATCCTGGCCCAGGTGCCCCTGCAGCGCTACGCGACGACCGACGAGGTCGCCTCGGTGGTGACCTGGCTGGCCTCGCCCGGCGCCGCCTACGTCACCGGCGCGGTCATCCCGGTCGACGGCGGCCTGGGCATGGGCCACTGATCACCTACGACGACCACGACCACGACCACGACAGACGACCACGACCGGCTGACGAGAACAAGGAGCATCCAGTGAGCGGCATCCTCGAGGGCAAGCGGATCCTGGTGGCAGGCGTGACCATGGACTCCTCGATCGGCTTCGCGACCGCGAAGGTGGCCCAGGAGCAGGGCGCGACCGTGCTGATCTCCAACTTCGGTCGGGCGCTGGGGATCACACGTCGGATCGCCAAGCGGCTCCCGACCGAGCCGGCTGTGCTCGAGCTGGACGTCACCGACGACGACCACCTCGCCGGACTCGCCGACGCCGTGCGTGAGCACGTCGACGGGCTCGACGGGGTCGTCCACTCGATCGCGTTCGGCAACCCGGAGACGATCCTGGGTGGGAAGTTCCTGGAGGGTCCCTGGCCCGACGTCGCCCAGGCGGTGCAGGTCTCGGCGTACTCCCTCAAGGCGCTGGCCATGGCCTGCCGACCGCTGATGGGCGAGGGCGGGTCGGTGGTCGGGATGACCTTCGACGCGACCATCGCCTGGCCGGCCTACGACTGGATGGGCGTGGCCAAGGCGGCGCTGGAGTCGACCTCCCGCTACCTGGCCCGCGACCTCGGGCCGCAGGGGATCCGCTGCAACCTGGTCAGCGCCGGCCCGCTGAAGAGCCTGGCCGCGAAGGCGATCCCGGGCTTCGAGGACCTCGAGTCGATGTGGAGCGACCGCGCGCCGCTGGGCTGGGACGAGAAGAACCTCGAGCCGACCGCGCGGGCCGTCTGCGCGCTGCTGTCGGACTTCTTCCCCGCCACCACCGGCGAGATCGTCCACGTGGACGGTGGCTTCCACGCGATGGGTGCCTGAGCGCTTCGGTACGGTTCCGCGGTGTCCTCCCTCGTCGAGCTGCGGGTCCTCGAAGGCCCGAACCTCTACTTCCCGCGGGCGGCGGTCAAGCTGACCCTCGACATCAGCGGGCTGGCCTCGGCGCCGACCTCGACCGCCGGACGGCTCGCGCGCCGGATCGGCCTGTCCGGAGCGCGGCCGGGGGAGCCCGACACCGGCTTCCGAGCGCGGTTCGCCCTGCGTGCCGTCGCCCGGCTGGTCCGCGAGATCGCCCGCGAGTCCGGGACCCTGCGGCTCGCCGTACGGGTCCGGCCGACGTCCGATCCGCACGTCGTGGTGGTCGCCTACCCGTGGCGGCACCGGACCCGGGCCGAGGAGATGGGCCGCGCGGTCGCCGCCGTGCTCGACGCGCTCCCGGCCGAGGAGGTCGAGGAGGCGGTCGGCCGGGCGGCCGAACGGGTCGCGGCCTCGGCCGACGGCGACCTTCCGCACACGATCACCCCGAAGATCCCGGTCGTCGCGGTGACCGGCACCAACGGCAAGACCACGACCAGCAGGATGATCGCCCACATCGGACGGCAGGCCGGGAAGGTCGTCGGCTGGTCCAACACCGACGGCATCTACCTCGACGGCGAGCTGGTCGAGGGCGGTGACTACTCCGGGCCGAGCGGCGCCGGGCGGGTGCTCGCCCTTCCGGGCGTCCAGCTGGCCGTCACCGAGACCGCGCGCGGCGGCATCCTGCTCAAAGGCATCGGCCTGACCCGCAACGACGTGTCGGTCGTCACCAACGTCAGCGCCGACCACCTCGGCCAGCAGGGCATCGACACCCTCGACCAGCTGGCCGAGGTCAAGGCGGTGGTCCCGCGGATCACCCGCCGGCGGGGCTGGGCGGTGCTCAACGGCGACGACCCCCGGGTCTTCGCGATGCGCAGCGTCACCCACGCGCACCTCTGGGTGTTCTCCCGCGACCCCAACTCCCCGGCCATCCGCGAGACCCTCGCCGAGCACGGCCGGGCGACCACCGTGATCGACGGCTGGGTCTCGGTCCTGCGCCCCGGCGCGGACCCCGACCCGCTCGTCGAGCTGGCCGACGTGCCGATGACCCTGGGCGGGCTGTCGCGCTTCAACGTCGAGAACGCCCTGGCTGCCGCGTCCGCGGCGCTCGCGATCGGCGTACCCCGCACGACGGTGGTCGAGGGACTGCGCAGCTTCCGTCCCGACCCCGAGCACAACCCCGGCCGGATGAACATCTTCACCGTGCCGCTGCCCGGCCCGACCGCCGGTGAGGTGACCGTCGTCATCGACCTGGCCCACAACGAGGCCGGGCTCGAGGCGCTCCTGGAGATCATGGCCGGCGTACGCCGTCCCGGTGCGCGGCTGCGGCTCGGGCTCGGCGCGGTCGGGGACCGCACCGACGACCTGATCGGCCGCCTCGGCGAGATCGGGGCGATGGGGGCCGACGTGGTGGCGATCGCGCACAAGGAGAAGTACCTCCGCGGGCGCCGGCGCGGCGACCTCGACCGGCTCCTCCGCGACGGCGCCGAGCGGGTCGGAGTGAGCGATGTGGTCTCCTACGACACCGAGGTCGACTGCCTGGCAGGTCTCGTCGCCGAGGCCGGTCCCGGTGATGTCGTCGGGCTCATGTGCCACGCGCAGCGGCAGGAGGTCTACGACTGGATCGCCGCCCACGGCGGCTCCACCGGACACCCCGCGACAGCTGGGGGACAAGGTGCGCGCGGCAGCCGGCTGAGCCGCCCTCAGCGCAGGACGAGCGGAGTCAGCAGCCGGTGCGGCTCGCGCAGCGCCACGGACACCGGGTCGTCGCGCAGCGTCGGGTCGGCGCCGGGACCCGGCCGGATCTCGAGGTCGGCCGGTGCTGGGGTGGACCCGCAGCCCGAGCAGCGGCCGTCGGGGGCGAGGTCTGCACAGCCCACGTGGCGGAAGATCCGCCGCGGCGCTCCCGGTGTGGTCCGGTGCTCGCCCCACTGGGTCAGGGCGTAGAGCGCGGGCCACAGGCCCAGCGCCTCGTCGGTGAGCGTGTACTCCGGGTGCCCCCCCGCCGAGCGCTCGAGCAGGCCATCGGCGACCAGGGCGTCGAGCCGCGCGCTCAGCACCGCCTTGGAGATGTCGAGGTGGGCCTGCAGGTCGGAGAACCGGCGTACGCCGAGGAAGCAGTCGCGCAGGATCAGCGGCGTCCAGCGCTCGCCGACGACCTCGAGGGCGCGCGCCAGCGAGCAGTCCTGGCGCGAGTAGTCGGTGCCGAGGGGCATGGGTCTCTCCGATCACATCAGTCCGCAGGCCGTGCTGGTCTGATGAACAGACTATATGTTACCGTCCCTGTTGGTTCTACCATCAGACCAACCGGAGCAGCTCGTGACCCACGCCCGCCAGGCCCTTCTCAGCGCCACCCTCGGCACCCTCGCGGTGCTGGTGGCGTTCACCGCGCCGCTGGCCAACCTCAACCAGACGGCTGCCGGGCTCGACGCCGGCCCCGCGGCGCGCACCTGGATCCTCAGCTCGATGTCGATCGGCCTGGGGGCCCTCCTGCTCACCGCAGGGCGGGTCGCGGACGACTTCGGCCGCCGCCGCACCTTCGTCGCCGGCGCCCTGCTGCTCGCCGCCGGCTCGCTGGTCGCCGCCCTGACTCCGGACGTCGAGGTGTTCGTCGCCGCCCGGATCGTCCAGGGCGCCGGTGGCGCGGCCGTGATCGCGGCCGGGCTCGGCATGCTCGCGGTGGCGTTCGTCGATCCTGCCGGGCGCGCTCGGGCGACCGGGCTCTGGGGTGCCAGTGTCGGTGCCGGCATCGCGCTGGGGCCGGTCCTGTCCACCTGGCTGGGGCGCTGGGGCTCGTGGCGCGACGTGTACGTCGTGCTGGCGGTGGCCGCGGTCGTGCTCGCCGGCACGGCGACCGGCTGCGCAGAGTCCCGGTCTCCGCACCGGGCGCGTCTCGACGTCCCCGGCGTCGTGGCTCTGGCCGGCGGGATCACTGCCCTCCTCGTCGGCCTGACCGAGGGCCGCGGGGGGTGGGACCGCCCGCTGGCGATCGGCCCGCTGGCGGTGGGGCTGCTCCTGCTGGGCGCCTTCGTGGTCGTCGAGCGGCGCTCCGACCACGCGATGATCGACCTCGCCCTCCTCGGCCGGCCGGCGTTCGCCGCCGCGACGGTGGCCGCCCTGGCGACGGGTGCCGGGATCATCGCCCTCCTCTCCTACGTCTCCGGGTTCGCCGGCCTGGCGCTGGGGCTGCCACCGACCACGACCGCGTGGCTGATGCTGGCGTGGTCGGGGCCGAGCATCGTCACCGCCGTCGCCGCCCGCAGGCTGCCGCAGCGATGGACCGGCCGGACCCGGATGGGTCTCGCCCTCGCCGTGATCGCCCTCGGCCAGCTGATGCTCTGGGGCGTCGACACCGGGAGCGGGGCCGGGCGGTTCGTGCCCGGGCTGCTCGT
Organism: uncultured Actinomycetota bacterium; assembly: GCA_963820015.1. Taxonomy (GTDB): domain Bacteria; phylum Actinomycetota; class Actinomycetes; order Propionibacteriales; family Nocardioidaceae; genus Nocardioides. The sequence continues at coordinate 219,955 of CAWFYO010000003.1, forward strand.
GGCCGGCGTCGCCAGCGGGGTGCTGAACGCGTCCCTGGGTCGCGAGAGCGTCGCCAGCGTGCCGGCCGGGCAGGCCGGACTCGGCTCGGGTGCCAACAACACCGCGCGCTACCTCGGCTCAGCCCTCGGAGTCACCGTGGTGTCCGTCGTGGCCGTCCCCTCGGGGCCGCTCACCGACGCCGCGCTCGTAGCCGGCTGGAACCGGGCGGCGCTGGTCACGGCTGCGGTCTCCCTCGTCGGGGCCCTGGTCGTGGTGCTGGTCGGCGAGCGCTCTGATCCCGTCAGCGTCGAGGTCCGGGCGCCCGACAGCGACGAAGTGGACCAGTCAGCCGGGGTCGGATCGGCTCATCCCTCTGGTCCGGACTCGTTCTAGCCTGGGGACATGACGACGACCACGACTCCCGACACCCGCCACCTCATCCCCGCTCGTCTCGACGTCGACGCCGCTGCGCCGACCTTCAGCAAGGCGATGAGCCATCTCGACACCAGCGCCACCCGCGAGCTCGACCGGGTCGGCTTCCCGGCCGGCCTCCGCGAGCTGGTCCGGCTGCGGGCCTCGCAGCTCAACGGCTGCGCCTACTGCGTCGACATGCACGCGACCGATGCGGTCTCCGCAGGGGAGACCGCCCAGCGCGTCAACGCGGTCGCGATCTGGAACGAGTCGCCGTTCTTCACCGACCGCGAGCGGGCCGCGCTGCGGTTCACCGAGGCGGTCACCCGGGTCGCCGAGACCCGCGTGCCGCCCGAGGAGTACGACGCGGTGGCGGCGCACTGGTCGCCCGACGAGGTGGGCGCACTGCTCGCCCTGATCGTGACCATCAACGCCTGGAACGCGCTCGCCGTGGCGACCCGCGCCTGGGAGCCGGTCCTGGCCGGCTGAGCCCGCCCTACGCTGCCCGCGTGGACCTCCACGTCAGCCTCGAGGGGCCCGGCGACCGCGCCACTCGCATCTACGCGACGGTGCGCGACGCCGTGCTCGACGGACGCCTCGCCCCGGGCGACCGGGTGCCGGCCAGCCGCGAGCTGGCCGGCAGTCTCGGTGTCGCCCGGGGCACGGTGACGGTCGCCTACGACCGGCTGCTGGCCGAGGGCTTCCTGGAGACCCGGCCCGGCGCCGGCACGTTCGTCACCGCGGTCGACCTCCACCCCGAGCCGCGACGCCGCCGTGCCCGCACCGGCGCGGTCGAGCCGCTCGCGCTCTGGCGCCCGGCCGAGCTGCCCGTGCCACCGCGCGCCCGGCTGCTCCACGACCTCTCGGTCGGGCTGCCGGACCCGGCGCTGTTCCCGCTCGAGACCTGGCGCCGGCTCGTCGCCGAGCAGCTCCGTCGCTCGCGGCTGGAGGAGGCGACGTACCGCGGCACCGGGTCCTGGCGTCTCCAGGGCGAGATCGCGCGCTACCTCGGCCTGGCCCGCTCGGTCGTCGCGACCGGCGACGACGTGGTCGTCACCGCCGGGGCCCAGCAGGCGGTCGACCTGGTGGCGCGCGTCCTTGTCGCCCCCGGTGACATCGTCGCCGTCGAGGACCCCGGCTACGGCGCGATGCACCGGCTGTTCGCGACGCACCGCGCCCGGGTGCGCGGGATCCCGGTCGACGACGAGGGCCTGGTCGTCGAGGCTCTCCCGGCCAGGGCCCGCCTGGTCTACGTGACGCCGTCCCACCAGTTCCCGACCGGGGTCACCCTGTCGCTCGCCCGCCGGTCGGCGCTGCTGCGCTGGGCGGTCGACCACGACGCGGTGGTCGTGGAGGACGACTACGACAGCGAGTACCGCTTCGCCGACCAGCCCCTCGAGCCCCTGCAGAGCCTCGACCGCGACGGCCGGGTGGTCTACGTCGGCACGTTCTCCAAGTCCCTGCTGCCCGCGCTCCGGGTCGGTTACGCCGTGGCGCCGCGCAGCCTGCAGCCGGCTCTGCGCGAGGCCAAGCGGGTGACCACGTGGGAGGGCGACCTGACCACCCAGGGCGCCCTCGCGTCGTTCCTCGGCGAGGGCCACCACGCCGCCCACGTGCGCCGGGCGCTCCGGGCCTACCGGGCGCGCCGGGAGGCACTGCTCGCCGGCCTCGGCGACCTCCACGACGTCCTCACCCTGGTCCCCTCGGTGGCCGGGCTCCATGTCTGCGTGCGGCTTCACGACGCGACCGTCGACGACCGGGACGTCGTCGCCCGGGCCGCCGCTCGCGGGGCCCGGGTCGAGCCGTTGTCGCAGTACCGCCTCGAGCAGCCGGTCGGGCCCGGCCTCGTCCTCGGGTACGGCGGGATCGAGGCCGACGCCGTACCGGATGCGCTGGCGCTGCTCGAGCAGGCCGTCCGGGCCTAGGCCGGAGCGCCCTCGGCAGGGGAGAAGTCGGGATCGGCCGACGGTGCGTCCGGGTTCTCGCCGGAGCCCGCCTGCGCGAACCTCGACCAGTTCTCCAGCTCGCTCATCACCGCGCCGTGCTGGTCGACGCAGATCACCACCAGGTCGCCGGCGTTGGCCCGCGCCATCGCGTGCCGGACCGCCTTGATCTCGTCGAGGAGGATCTCCACCTGCTTGCAGCGCGCGCCGTCGGTCATCGCCTGCCGGACCCCGTCGGCCACCAGCGCGGCCGTCTCCCCGGCAGGGCGGCGCCGCAGGTTGTCGTCCTCGCGGACGATCAGCACGTCGAAGTGCTGGGCCGCCACCTCGCCGAGCTCGCGCATGTCCTGGTCGCGGCGGTCACCGGCGGTCGCGATCACCCCGATCCGGGACGGCTTGCCCAGCTCGGAGGTGGAGGTGAGGCTCTCGCCGATCCGGTCGACGAAGTCGCCCAGCATCCGCATGCCGGGGGCGTTGTGGCAGTAGTCGACGATCACGTTGACGCCGTTGACCTCGACCTCGTTGAGGCGACCGGGGGAGAGGTAGTAGTTCGTCGAGAAGGTCCGCAGTCCCTGCCGGATGTCGTGCAACGGCGCCCCGGCGGCGAACGCCGCGCCCGCTGCGGCCAGGGAGTTCTGGACGTTCATCCGGGCCCGGCCCTTGAAGGTCGCCGGCAGGAGGTGGGTCCAGGCCAGCTGCATCTCGCGGCGGCCGTGCTTGACGACGATCATCTCGCCGCGGTCGGAAGGGTTCAGCACCAGCGCCTTGCCGCCGCGGCGGCAGTGGGCCTCGATCATCTCCCGGGTCTCCGAGCCCGGCTCCTCCATGGAGAACCACACGACCTGGCCCGAGCAGCGGCGCCGCATCTCCCGAACCAGGGGGTCGTCGGCGTTCAGGACGGCGTGACCGTCGCGGGGTACGGCCTCGACCACGACGGCCTTCACGTCGGCCAGCTGCTCGATCGTGTCGATGCCGCGCAGGCCGAGGTGATCGGGCTGGACGTTGAGGACGACAGCCACGTCGTTGCGCTCGTAGCCCAGGCCCTCGCGCAGGATGCCGCCGCGGGCGACCTCGAAGACCGCGAAGTCGACGCGCGGGTTCTGCAGCACCATCCGGGCGCTGCGTGGACCCGACGCGTCGGCGCGGATCAGCAGGCGCTCGTCGATGACCACGCCGTCGGTCGACGTCATCCCGACCTTGCGTCCCATCCCCTTGAAGATGTGGCTGATCATCCGGGAGGTCGTCGTCTTGCCGTTGGTGCCGGTGACGGCCACGACCGGGATCCGGGCCGTGGCGCCCGGGGGGAAGAGCATGTCGACGACCGGCTTGGCGATGAACTGCGGCTCGCCGATGGTCGGGTGGGTGTGCATCCGGAAGCCCGGGGCGGCGTTGACCTCGCAGATGGCGCCCCCGACGTCGCGGACCGGCTCGGTGATGTCGGGGCAGATGAAGTCGATGCCCGCGATGTCGAGCCCGATCATCCGGGCCGCCTCCTCGGCGATGTCGACGTTGTCGGGGTGGGCCTCGAAGGTGCGGTCGATCGAGATGCCGCCGGTCGACATGTTGCCGGTGAGCGCGAGCTTGACCATCTCGCCCTCGGCCGGCACCGAGTCGAGAGTGTGGCCCTGCCCCGCCAGCACCTCCTCGGCCGCGGCATCGATCTTGATCCGGGTCAGCACCTTCTCGTGCCCGACACCGCGCCGAGGGTCGGCGTTGGTGAGGTCGACCAGCTCGCGCACGGTGGAGGTGCCGTCGCCGGTGACGGACGCCGGCACCCGCTCGGCGATGGCGACCATCCGGCCGTCGATGATCAGGCAGCGGTAGTCCTTGCCGACGACGAACGACTCCACGATGCACACGCCCCGGCGCGACTGCTCCTCGGCGATCGGGAACGCCTCCCGTACGTCGTTCTCGCTCCGGAGGTCCAGGCAGACGCCCCGCCCGTGGTTGCCGTCGAGGGGCTTGACCACCACGGGGAAGCCGATCCGCTTCGCAGCGGCCACCGCCTGGTCGGCGCTGCGCACCGACTCCTGCTTCGGCACCGGCAGCCCGGCCGCGCCCAGGAGCTTGGTGGTCAGGTCCTTGTCGGAGGCGATGTCGACCGCGATCGAGCTGGTCTCCGACGTCATCGTGGCCCGGATCCGCTTGGCGTGGACGCCCTGGCCGAGCTGCACGAGGGAGTACTGGTTGAGCCGGATCCACGGGATGTCCCGGCTCACCGCCTCGTCGAGGATGGCCTGGGTCGAGGGACCGAACGCCGTCCGCTCGGCGCGGATGATGAAGGACTCGAGCTCCTGCTCCCAGTCGAACTCCGGGTCGGCCCGGACGAGGTGGTTGACCAGACGGGCGGCCAGGCGGCCCGCGGCCAGCCCGACGTTCTCGTCGATGTAGCCGAAGATGACGTTGTAGCGGCCCGGCTCACCCTTGACCCCGCGGGTCTTGCCGCGCCGGATGTCGTGTCCGACCACCTGCTGGAGTGCCAGCGCCGTGTGCTCGGTGACGTGGCCGAGCCAGGTGCCCTCGTGCAGGCGCTCGACGAAGCCGCCCTTGCGGCCCCGGGAGCACGAGTGGTGGGCGAGGCCGGGCAGCGCCTCGAGCAGGTGCTCGGTGAAACCCGGGAGCTTGTCAGTGGGGTAGTGCTCGAGCCCGCCGAGGTCGACCACGAGGTGGATCGCCTTGTCGTAGGACCAGATGTTCGGGCCGCGATAGACGCGGGTCTCGAGGATGGTCAGGTCGGGGGTCGGACGCTCGGTCACCTGGGGGTCGTCCTCTCATCGGGGTCGACAGTCTTGCGGGACGCGCGCTTGCGGGCCAGGCGTCGACGGAGCACGGCAGGACCGACGTCGCCGGCGTCGATGTCGCGGGCCATCTGGCGCAGGTCGGCGCGGGCCTCCGCCAGCTCGGCCGCGTCCTCGGCGGAGACCTTGCCGGGCAGCGGCAGGAGCTCGCGGGTGGTCAGGTCGAACGCCGCTCCGGCCGGCAGCACGTGGAGCTGGATGCCGCTGGCCAGCAGGGGTGAGGAGCGCTTGGCCTCATAGGAGTTGGTGACCAGCCGGGCCGGGTCGAAGAGCGTCACCGCGCCCCGGCCGCTGACGCGCAGGATCTCGTGGTCGTCCTCGACGGTGACCGTCGCACAGGTGTCCTCGTCGATCCCGATGCCTAGCAGCTGGGGGGACTGCGACACGATCATCAGCAGCCTGCCGTAGCGGTTGCGCTGGTCGAAGTGCTGGTCGATGACAGTGGTCCGGAGCAGGCCGAGCCCGGCGGCGACCTGGGTCATCCGCTGCTTGGGCGTCGCGCCGCCCACTCCGAACGCGACCATGTGTGAGGACTGGATGCTCGCGCCGGCCGAGGTGCCGGCCACCACCGCACCGCGTGCGTGCGCACGCACGATCGCCTCGCCCACCGGGGTGCCACAGATGATCGCGGAGAGCTTGAGCTGGTTGCCGCCGGTCATGAAGATCCCGGTCGCATGGTCGAGCAGCTTCACCAGGTCGGGGTCGTGGGCGTCGTCACGACTCTCGGGGCGGCAGGCGGCGACGGCTCCCGCCCCCAGCCGCCGGAACAGCGCGTCGTACACCTCGACGATCTCGTCGCCCAGGCTGCTGGCGGTCGGAATCACCACGAGGCGGGCATCGGCGCCGCCGCCGGCGCCGACGAACTCCTTGAGGATCATCCGCTTGCGGACCTTGTCCTCGGCTCCGCCGATGATCATCAAGGGGCCGCTCTGAGGCATGACAGGGAAGGCTAGCCGGTGCGAGAGTGCGCGTGTGAGGGAGCAGTCCCACGGACGAGCGCACCAGCTCGTCCTGATGCGGCACACCCGGGCCGAGCCGGGTGGCGAGACCGACTTCCTGCGGGCGCTCGCGCAGCGAGGGTGGGACGACGCCCTGGAGGCAGGGCGTTGGCTCGCCGGCTCCGGGTTCGCCCCCGACTCCGCGTTGGTCTCGGCAGCCCGCCGTACGACGTCGACCTGGCTGGCGGTCGCCGAGGGCGGCTCGTTCGACGCCGAGCCGTCGTACTCCGAGAGCCTCTACACCGCCGGGCCGGAGACCGCTCTCGACGTGCTGCGGGAGACCGCGGACGCCGTCAGCTCGCTGGTGGTCGTCGGCCACAACCCGACCGTGGCCTACCTCGCCCAGCTGCTCGACGACGGCTCCGGCGACCTCGTGGCGACGCGTGAGATGACCATCGGCTTCCCGGCGGGGGCGCTGGCATGGTTCGAGCTCGAGGGGCGGTGGGCCGACCTCGAGCTGGCCGGTGCGCGGCTGGTCGGTTTCCACGTCGGCCGCGCCTGACGGGATCTCCGACCGATCTCAGACCGGGGGAGCCGGGGTGACGACGCCGTGCTCGAGGTCGAGGGCCTCGACCTCCTCGCGGGTGATCCCCAGCAGGTACATGATCGCGTCGAGGTAGGGGACGTTGACCGTCGTGTCGGCGGCCTCCTGGACCAGCGCCTTGGCGTTGTAGGCGATGCCCAGGCCGGCGATCTCCAGCATGTCGAGGTCGTTGGCGCCGTCGCCGATGGCGACGACCGACTCCAGGGGTACGCCGACCTCGCCGGCGAAGTAGCGCAGCGCCTCGGCCTTGCCGGCGCGGTCGACCACCGGCCCGACGATCCGGCCGGTCAGGGTGCCGTCGACGATCTCGAGCTCGTTGGCGCGCGCGTAGTGGATGCCGAGGTCGTCGGCCAGCCGGTCGGTGATCTGGCTGAAGCCGCCGGAGACCAGCGCGAACCGGTAGCCCAGGCGGCGCAGGGTGCGGACCAGGGTGCGGGCACCCGGGGCGAGGACCAGCTCGTCGTACACCTGGTCGAGGGCGGCGGCGGGGATCCCCTCCAGGAGCGCGACCCGTTCGCGGAGCGAGGTCTCGAAGTCGAGCTCACCCCGCATGGCCCGCTCGGTGACCGCGGCCACACGTTCGCCGTGGCCGCTGTGCGCGGCGATCATCTCGATCACCTCGCCCTGGATGAGAGTCGAGTCGACGTCCATCACGATCAGCCGCATCGCCCGGCGCAGCAGGCTCGCGGGCTGGACCGCGATGTCGACGCCCTGGGCGGCCGCCTCGGCGCTGAGCAGCGCCCGGAGCCGCTCGGGGTGCGCCCCGGAGACGTGGAGGTCGATGGCGGTGACGGGGTAGCGGGCCATCCGCTCGATCCGGTCGATGTTGGCGCCGCTGTCGGCGATCCGGCCCGCTACCGCTGCCATCGCCGAGGCCTTGAGGGGTGCTCCGATCACCGTGACGTGGGAGCGACCCTCCCGGCGTACCTGGTTGTCGCCGGTGCCGCGGTCGACGTCGACGGACATGCCGAGCGAGGTGGCGGTCTTCTGGACGGCGTCGCGCAGCCGCTTCCAGTCCCGAGGGGCCGTCACCAGGATACCGAGGATGAGTCGTCGACGGAGCACGATCTGCTCGATGTCGAGCACCTCCACCCCGGCCCGGGTGAGGGTGGCGAAGACGGCGGAGGTGACACCCGGCCGGTCCATGCCGGAGACGGTGAGGAGGAGGGTCTCCGGGGTGTGGTCGGTCATGACCGCTCGAGGCTATCGCCGCGCGGCGAGCTGTCGGTGTCCGTCCGTAGTGTGTCGGGCATGGTAGATCCGCACACCCACCATGCCTTCGACTACGTCGAGCTCGCGGCACCCGACCTGACTGCGGCCAAGGCCTTCTATGCCGAGGCGTTCGGGTGGGAGTTCACCGACTACGGCCCCGCCTATACCGGCATCCACCGCCCGGGCGGCCCGGGCGAGATGGGCGGCCTCAACCCCGAGCGACCGGCCGGGCCGGGCCTGCCGCTGGTGATCCTCTACAGCGACGACCTCGACGCGACCCTGGCCTCCGTGCGCGGCTCCGGTGCCACCGTGACCGAGGAGATCTTCGAGTTCCCCGGGGGGAGGCGCTTCCACTTCACAGACCCCTCCGGCAACGAGCTGGCGGTCTGGCAGACGACCTGACCTCCTCTCGGCGACGGGTCGCCCGCGATACGGTGTCGCACGGTCCGGCCGCTCGGGGCGGACCCTGTTCCCATGCGTGAGACCTGGGAGGTCCCGTGTCGTTCGGCGACGCAGTCAAGATCTGTCTCAACAAGTACGTCGACTTCAACGGTCGGGCGCGGCGCTCGGAGTTCTGGTGGTGGGCGCTGTTCACCCTGATCCTCGGGATTGTTGCGGGGATCGTCGACAGCATCCTCGGCACCCGTTCGTCGTCCACTGGCACCGGCCTGTTCGGCAGCGTGGTCAACCTCGCCGTGCTGCTGCCGTCGCTGGCGGTCGGCTCGCGCCGGCTGCACGACACCGGCCGCTCGGCGTGGTGGCTGTTGCTGTGGCTGGTCTGCTGCGTCGGCTGGATCGTCCTGATCGTGTGGTGGTGCCAGGACAGCCAGGGCGACAACAAGTACGGTCCCTCGCCCAAGGCGGGGGCGCCCGGCCCGGGCGGACCTCCTCCGGGTCCCTACGGCCAGCCCAACCCCTACGGCCAGCCCAACCCGTATGGCCAGCCCAACCCCTACGGCGAGTCGAACCCCTACGGCCAGCCCCCCACCAACCCCTACGGCGAGCCGCCGGCCAACCCGTACGGCGACCCGCCGCCGCCGACCCAGTAGCCCGCGAGCAAGCTCGCGTCCTCACTCAGCCCAGACCTCCGGCGAGCAGGCGGCGACCAGGCCGCGGCGGGCGGCGGCCGCCAGCGGCTGGAGGGCGGAGCGACGGAGATCGGCCTCGGTGGCGCTGATCGCCGCACCGTCGTCCTCGAGGGCGAGGCCGACTATCGTACGTGCCTGCAGCGCGCGGGCGGCGAGGTCCACACAGCGCTCGGGGGTGCCCGGCGGCGGCTTCAGCCGCGGTGGCCGATGGAGGTTCATCAGGGTGGCCGCGGCCTCGGGCCGCCAGCGGGCCACGTCGAGGTCGGCCAGCGTCGTCGCGGCCCCGGACAGGGCCCGACGGAGCCCGCGGTCCGCCTCGCCGACGTCGACCAGCGGCCGCGGACCCGCGTCGTACGCCGTCCACTCGACGGCCGCGCCGACCCGCATCGGCACCAGGCCGACACCGGCGGAGACCACCGCCTCACCGGCCGCCAGAGCAGCCGCGTTGAACGCCACCGGGCCGCCCAGCCCGACCGGGTCGCCGGCGGCGGGGAGGGCCAGCCCCACGCCGGTGGCCCGAGCCGCGCGGAGTTCGCCGAGCGCCCGCGCCAGCCCGACTGAGCCCTCGACACCCGGCAGCCCGGCCACGACGTGGGTCGCGTCGTCGGCCAGCACCGCGTCCACGACCAGGTCGGTCACCGCGTGCCCACGCAGCCACGCCGTACCCCACCAGGCAAGGCGTGCGGAGACCGGCAACGCAAGGGGATCGTGGGCCTGCACGGCGCGCCACCCTACGCCCGAGGATCGCCGCTGCTCGTGGATAGGGTTGCGTCATGGTCGCGGTCCTCGAGTTCGCCGACGTCTCGGTGCGTCGGGGGCAGGCCACCCTCCTCGACCAGGTCTCGTGGCGGGTCGGCGAGGCCGACCGCTGGGTCGTGCTCGGCCCCAACGGCGCCGGCAAGACGACCTTGCTCCAGGTGGCGTCGGCCCAGATCCACCCGTCCGACGGCGTCGCCGGCATCCTCGACGAGGTGCTCGGCACCGTCGACGTCTTCGAGCTGCGGCCTCGGATCGGCCTGACCAGCGCCGCCCTCGCCGAGCGGATCCCGCGCCACGAGCTGGTCCGCGACCTCGTCGTCTCCGCGTCGTACGCCGTGGTGGGGCGGTGGCGGGAGAGCTACGACGACCTCGACCACGACCGGGCCCGCGAGCTGATCGACGCCATGGGCGCCGCGCACCTGCTCGACCGGACCTTCGGGACCCTGAGCGAAGGCGAGCGCAAGCGGGTGCAGATCGCCCGCGCCCTGATGGCCGACCCCGAGCTGCTGCTGCTCGACGAGCCGGCCGCGGGGCTCGACCTCGGCGGCCGGGAGGACCTGGTCGCGACCCTGTCGACCCTGGCCCACGACCCAGCCTCGCCGGCGACAGTGCTGGTCTCCCACCACGTCGAGGAGATCCCACCCGGCTTCACCCATGTCCTGCTGCTGCGTGAGGGACGCGTCGTCGTCGCCGGACCGATCGACGAGGTGCTGACCGAGGAACACCTCGAGGCCACCTTCGGGATGCCGCTGGTGCTCACGCGAGCCGGTGGCCGATGGGCCGCGCGCCGCGCTTCCTGAACGGGCCTCGACTCACCCGAGAGCGGATAGGCTGAAGACGTGGAGTGGCTGGTGAATCACCTCTGGGCCGCCTGGCTCGCGCTGGCGGTCGGGCTTGCCGTGGCCGAGATGGTCAGCCTCGACCTGATCCTGATCATGATGGCCGCCGGTGCCCTCGTCGGTGCGCTCGCCGCACTCGCGTCGTTCCCCGTCGTCCTTCAGGTGCTGCTGGCCTCGGGCGGAGCGCTCGCGATGCTCGCCCTGGTGCGCCCCAACCTGGTCAGGAAGCTCCACTCCGGCCCCGACCTCGTGCTCGGCACCAACAAGCTCGTGGGCCAGGAGGGCATCGTCACCGAGGAGCTCTCCCAGCACCAGCCGGGGCGGGTCAAGGTCGGCGGCGAGATCTGGTCGGCCTGCCCCTACGACGAGTCGCTCACCATCCCGGCGGGCTCGAAGGTCGAGGTGTTCGCGATCCGTGGTGCCACGGCCTACGTGCACCCGGTCGGCGAGCTCATGCCCTGAGACACCCGTTGCGCCACCGCTGACCCCACCGCTGACCTCGTGTCAGCCCCGAGAGAAGGAACGTCGATGGAAGTCGTCTACGGACTGCTCGCCCTGATCTTCATCTTCGTGATCGTGATGCTCGCGCGCACGGTGCGGATCATCCCGCAGGCGCGCGCGGGCATCCTCGAGCGCTTCGGCAAGTACAAGCAGACGCTGCCGGCCGGCCTCAACATCGTCGTCCCGTTCGTCGACAGGATCCGCTACGTGATCGACCTGCGCGAGCAGGTCGTGAGCTTCCCGCCGCAGCCGGTGATCACCGAGGACAACCTGGTGGTCTCGATCGACACCGTCATCTACTTCCAGGTGACCGACCCGGTGGCCGCGACCTACGAGATCGCCAACTACATCCAGGCCATCGAGCAGCTCACGATGACCACCCTCCGCAACATCGTCGGTGGCATGGACCTCGAGGAGACGTTGACCAGCCGCGACCAGATCAACTCCGGCCTGCGCGGCGTGCTCGACGAGGCCACCGGCAAGTGGGGCATCCGGGTCAACCGGGTGGAGCTCAAGGGCATCGACCCGCCGCCGTCGATCAAGGACTCGATGGAGAAGCAGATGCGGGCCGACCGTGACAAGCGGGCCGCGATCCTCACCGCCGAGGGCCAGCGGCAGTCGGCGATCCTCACCGCCGAGGGAGAGAAGCAGTCGGCCATCCTCTCCGCCGAGGGTGCCCGGGAGTCCCAGATCCTGCGCGCTCAGGCCGACCGCGAGGCCGCGATCCTCCGGGCCCAAGGTGAGGGACAGGCCATCCAGACCGTGTTCCAGGCCATCCACGACGGTCAGCCCGACCAGTCGCTGCTGGCCTACCAGTACCTCCAGATGATGCCGAAGATCGCAGCGGGCGACGCCAACAAGGTGTGGGTCATCCCCTCGGAAATCACCAAGGCGCTCGAGGGGCTCGGCTCCTCGGTGCACGAGATCGCCGGGATCCCGCAGAAGGTCGCCGGTCCGCTGAAGCGGGTGGACATGGGTTCCACCGAGCCGCCGGTACTCGGAGGCTCCGGCGCGCTGGACAGGGAGCTGTCCAAGGCCAACCAGGCCGTCGAGGACGCGATCGCCGAGGCCGAGCGTTCGGCCAACCCGGGGCGCAACAGCGAGCGGGGCGCCGTACCTCCTGCTGACGCCGGCGGCGACGACCCGGCGGGAGCCGCGCCCGGCCAGTGACGCCCCTGCAGATGGTGGCGGTCCTGCTGGCCGGGGTCGGCGCCGGAACCATCAACACCGTGGTGGGGTCGGGAACGCTGATCACGTTCCCGACCCTCCTGGCGTTCGGGGTGCCGCCGGTGACGGCCAACGTCTCCAACACCATCGGCCTCGTGCCGGGCACCGCGTCCGGTACCTTCGGCTACCGTCGCGAGCTGAGCGGCCAGCGCGCCCGCGCGATCCGCCTCGGCTCGGCGTCGCTGCTCGGCGGGCTGCTCGGGGCGGTGCTCCTGCTCGTGCTGCCCTCGTCGGCGTTCTCGACCATCGTGCCGGCACTGATCGTCCTCGGCCTGCTGCTCGTCGTCCTCCAGCCGCGGATCTCGCGGTGGGTCGACCGTCGTCACGATTCGGCGCGCGGCGAGTTCGGGCCGTGGTGGGTGTGGCCCGCCGTCTTCGGCACCGGCGTGTACGGCGGCTACTTCGGCGCCGCCCAGGGCGTGATCCTGATGGGGGTGCTCGGCATCGGCATCGCCGAGTCGTTGCAGCGGCTCAACGGCCTCAAGAACGTGCTGGCCGGCATCGTCAACGCCGTCGCCGGACTGCTCTTCATCCTGGTCGCCGACGTCGACTGGACCGTGGTCGCCCTGATCGCGGTGGGCTCGGTGATCGGGGGCCAGATCGGCGCGACCGTCGGCCGTCGGCTCTCGCCGCCGGTGCTGCGGGTCGTGATCGTGGTGGTCGGGCTCGTCGCGCTCACCGTCTTCCTGCTCCGCTGAGCCCGGGTCGAGGATCTCCTCCCGGCGTTGGGAACAGAGCGCACTTGACTCCGGCCCCTGCCGACCCGCCCGTGCTGCGGCTCTCGGGCCGGCTTACCAAGCCACAGGTCGCCGAGCTCGACTCGGATCAGTCCCTGTCCGCATGTGACCGCAGGCCATCAAGGCTCCTGCCGGCTCGCTTGCCACGAAGCCTGAAGCTGCGTCGCCTGCGGCATAGAGGACGTTGGTCAGCGCTGATTCTCCGCATGCAGATCGAGACCCCCAGGCGACACCCCAAGCCACTGCCCCGACCAGGAGCAGTGCGAGTCCGACGGTGGACGAGGCCCAGCCCAGAGGCAGCGGCCCCCCCGTCCGTCACCATCCAGAGACCCGCGTCCCAAGCATCGAGGGAGCACGGACACCGCCGAACAACCGGCCCATCCCGCCGTGCCGCAGCACCGGGGCCAGGCCCGCGGCCGACACCAGATTCGGCTCATCGAAAACAGGGTGGATCGTGTGAGCAGGTTTCACTTGCGAGGTGCCCTTCGTGAGCGGCGGATTCGGACCCTAGACAAGCCCGATTCTCCCGTCCCAGGGGCATCTCTGCGTTACAGCACGCTCACCCTCCGACACTCATCGGTGGATCAGGGCTCAGTCGACTCCGGGTGGCGCGAAGAACTCAAGGGCGATTCCGTCGGGATCGCGGAACGAGACGCCTGATCCGTACGTTGCGTCCTTGATCCCGTCATGGGAGATTCCCAAGTCGGTGAGGCGATCTGCCCACTGCTGCAGTTCCTTGCGGCCTCTGCACGTGAAGGCCACGTGGTCGAGACCTGTGCGACGCTCGTCGAACGCTTCGCTGGCGGGTTGGGTGTGGGTGTGCAGTCCGAACAGGTGCCCGCCCGCCAGGGCATAGACCGTGTGGTGGAACGCGCCGCTCTGTTCGTCCTCGTCAAGGACCGGCTCGGAGCCGAAGAGCGCTGTGTACCACTTCGTGCTGCGATCCAGGTCGGTGACGGTCACGGCGATATGCGCCAACGATGGGAACTCAGACATGCCCAAGCCTCCTTAGCGGGTGCTGCAAGCACGCGACACCACGCTGCAACGTGTACTCCTCAGGTCACTGATGACAGCCACCCAGAGCCGCGTCCTCGACGCATATGAGTACACGTTGAGAACTTGGCAGGTGCGGTGGACAGACGGAATAGCACCTTCGGGTCAGGGTCCATGGCGCCCCGTTACCAGCACGCTGGGGAGCCAGACCACGCCGTCATGAGCGGACACGATGGGCCGACAAGCTCGACTTCGGGATCATCGAGCGTGGCGTACTGACAACAGGCAGATGCAGACGCTACCTGCTGCAGCGCCGGCCAGCGGCATAGAGGGCGTTGGCCGACCGTTCATGACTTGCGTCGAAGGCCTCGCCGAAAGGCATCCGCGGTGAAGATGAGGAACACGATCGGCAATACGACGACACCGTAGATGACCCCGGCCAAGACCGCTCCGTGAACCCCGCCCATGAGGTAGGCAACCCCAGCGACCGTGAGGACGATCGCGATGACGAGCCCGAACCAGGGGAAGCCTGTCCGAGGTCGCCGCGGTGGAGCAGGGATCATTCCGGCCACAACGGAAAGGTTCTCACGCTTGGGCTCGCGAGTGAGCACGGATCGACCGAACAGCTTGAAGGCTCGAAGATCGCGCGCTGACAGCGGCATAGGAGAGGGCGATGACTCAGTCGCTACTGGGCCGTCCCTTGCAGCGGCTTGAGTGCTGAGAGGCACCCGTCTACGTAGGCCGCCTCGTAGGCATCGCGTTGGGTCGGCGTCCACGTGGAGTGGCTCTTGGCCTCAGAGTCGACCTCGGCGCGAGCCGCAGTGTTGCAGTCATTGTGTGACCAAGCGTTGCCCTTGGCGGCATCGACCCCATCCTGGCGGAAGGTCTGCTCTTGGGTCTTGCCGCCGCAGCCCGTGGCGACGAAGCCAAGGACAACCACCGCCAGCCAACGTCGACGCATGCACGAAGTGTGCCCGGATATTGAGGTCCCCGGCGGGTTCGTCGCAAGATCGTGACGTCTTCGCGTCGCCCTGTCATCGGCATGAGAGCCAGCGCGGACAGCGCCATGAGAGGGCGTGTCGGAGCGCTCGTCACGTCCAGGCACTCACGGCATACACCAGGCCTCTGACCGGGTGACGCGGTACAACTGATATGGAGTGACTACCTGTCAAGGGGCAGGGTGAGGCGCCCGCTCCGAGGGTTTCGGGGCGAGCGCCTCGTGCTTCGTCGTGGTGGGACTGGTGAGCGTGTCGTTGGCGACGCGCGGTCAGACTGATATGCGCGGGTTGGTTACCGCAGGACGGTGCTTTCGGCAGGAGCGCGACCGCGTGTCTAGGGTCGAGCGTGGCGAGTAAGGGCTCGCTGCTCATAGTTGAATCGCGGGTCGCTCCAAGCGCTGCCACCGGTCCGGTGGACGACGAAGCAGATCGTGGGTTGCTACTCCTCGAGCATCGCTAGGGACCAGCACCAGCCGGCGAGCTCGCGGGCGATGGCGACGTCGGCGATGGTGTTGCGCTTCTTCCGCGCGGTGAACCGCGTCCAGCGGGCATGGAGTCGTCGGTTGCCCTGATCGCCGCGGACCCTTGCGGTTGCCGGGGCCAGGTCCCAGCGGTCGCGCATGGTCTTGCCGACCACATAGCGGGGCTTGTGGTGCCAGGCGGCCTCGACGAGCAGCCGGCGGACGTGGGTGTTGCCGGTCTTGGTGATCGACCCCTGGCTGCGGGTCGCGCCCGAAGAGTGCTCGCTGGGGACCAGCCCGACGAAGGACCCGATCGAGTTGCCGGTGAATCGGTGCCAGTCGCCGATCTCGACCGCCAACGCGAACCCGGTCAGGGTGCCAATCCCGCGCAGGCAGCCCAGTCGCCGTACCAGCGGGGTGAACTCGGATCCGCCGGCCATCTCCGCGATCGCCGCATCCAGGCGGCCTCGTCGAGCCAAGGTGGCCGCCACGGCCTCGTAGTCGTTCTCGAAGGTCAGCCGGGTCGCTGGCCAGGCCAGCTGCGGCAGCGCGTCGCGGCGCAACCAGGTGTCGTGTTTGCCAGTCCAGGCGTCCCCGCCGTAGTAGACGATCCCGTTGCGCAGCAGCAGCTTGGACAGTCGGTGACGGGCCCGCATCAGGTCACCGCGGCAGTCCTCACGAGCGCGGACCAGGTCCCGGGCGGCTTCTTGCTCCACGGTGGGGATTGACACCGCGGTGATCTCATCGAGCCGCAGCAGCCGGGCCAGGTGGATCGCGTCCTTGGCGTCGGTCTTGACCCGGTCGCCGGACGGCTTCTGCAGCTTCGACGGCGCGACCACCTCACAACGGATCCCCGCGTCGGTCAGGTGCCGATACAGCCCGAACCCGGTCGGCCCGGCCTCATAGGCCACTGCCACCGGCCCTGGCTTGTCCTGCAGCCAGGAGGTGATGAGGTCATAGGACGGCGTCAGCTTGGCTTGAAACAGCTCGCCCGTGACGCCATCGATCGCCGCCGCCGCGACCGATCTGGCGTGCACGTCGAGTCCCACACTCGTACGCTCGGTAAACAACCGGGGCCTCCCACAATTGTCGGATAGGCCGAGCAGGCAGCCCCTGCTCGGTAACCCACGAATCTTGTGAGTGAGGCCCCGGCCCGCAACCGTCTCAGTCCGAGCCGGTCACTCCATACCGTCTAGGTCATGTCTTGGGGGTACCTCTTGCTGGTCGTCACGTCGCTCTGCGGAGCGGCCGTCACGACATACCTCCTGGTGCAGTCCCTGAAGTACCTGAGGCAGTCGTTGGGCTCGCTCACCCCTGCGGCGCGACGGCAGTCCGCGTGGATGCTTCTCAGGACCTGGGGCTCCATGCTTGTCGCGGCGGTGATCATCACTGTTGCCTACAAGTGGGGCGCAGCGAATTGGGGAACCCGCGTCGGGGCCGCGATCGCCATCTGCGCTTTCGCGGCGGTGATGATCGCGGCCTTTGTCATCTTCGGCGTGATGCTTCGAAGAGAAGCGCGGCAGGCCGTCGAGCGGCAGACAGTCGGGCCCGCTGAGTGACCGCTCATCGGTGCGGGTGAGCGACAGGAGCCCATTCGGGCTAGCTCAGAATCTCGATTGGGCAATGCGGGCCGGTTGCCTTGGCTAAGCGGGCGTCGGCAGTGAGCAAGGGCACCGCGAGCGCTTCGGCAAGCGCCACATAGGCGGCGTCATACACCGTCAGGTTGTCGCGCAGTTCCCAGCAGCGCGGGATGAGCCGCAACGACGGCCATCGCTCCAGCGGTAGCGCGACCAGGTCGGTGAGCACGAGCTCGGCCCGACGAGCGGAGATGTGTCCTCCGGCGAGCCGTCCTCGCAGGACCGAGGTGACCTCGAGGTTGACGAGGTCGGGTGCCGCGAGTGCCTCGCCGCGCAGCCGCGCTCGGGCTCGATCACCATCCCCGGCGTCGTCAGCAAGCGCCGTTGCGAGAACACTGGCGTCAACGACGAGCACGCTCGGCCCGCAGGGTGCTCGCTGCGGCCTTCAACGGAACCGATCCTCCGGCACGCCCACCGGCCCGGTCCATTACCTCATCGAGCGTCGGCCGGTTGGCCTCGTCGATGAGTCTGGCTCGGAGGTACTCCTGCAGCGACTGGTGTGCGGCCGCGGCGCGCTGTCGCAAGACGGCGTGCGTCTCGGCCGGAACGTCCTTGATCTGCACACTAGGCATGGCGCCATTATGGCGCCACTAGCGCCGAATCCCAAGCGAGCGCTCATCGGCATGGCACGACCCTCATCGCGGCAGATGAGTGCGGTCGTGGGGGCTGCCGGTCGGCTCGTCCTAGGGTCATCCCATGCACGGATCGCGCCTGGGAGGAATCGTCAAGACCTGTGGATCGGCGTGTTACGCGGCGTGCGCGTCATCTCCTGATTCGTCGGGTCGTTCGACGAGCTTGCCGTTCTTGAACTCGGCGCCGGCGCGGACGAGGGCGACGAGGTGGGGCGCGTTGACTGCGCGCCACCGGGCTTGGGCGGACTCGATGAGCTTGAATGCCATGGCGACTCCGGCGGCCCTCGAGCCTGGGCCCTTGGTGACCCGCTGCCGGAGTCGGACGGTCGCGAAGGTCGACTCGATCGGGTTGGTGGTGCGCAGGTGGATCCAGTGCTCGGCGGGGTAGTCGTAGAACGCCAGCAGCACGTCGAGGTCGTCGATGACCTTCGCGACGGCCTTGGGCCACTTGGCTCCGTAGTCGGCCGCGAACGTCTTGGCCGCCGCCAGCGCGTGGTCCTTGTCCTCGGCGTTGTAGATCTCTGCCAGCGCGGCCTTCGCACTCGGGTGCGCCGACTTCGGCAGGGCCGACAGGACGTTGCCGAGCTTGTGCCACCAGCAGCGCTGCTCGCGGGTGTCGGGGAACACCTCGCGCAGCGCCTTCCAGAACCCCAGCGCCCCGTCGCCGACCGCGAGGACGGGCGCGCGCATCCCGCGGCGCTTGCAGTCTCGGAGCAGGTCGGCCCACGACTCCGAGCTCTCGCGGAACCCGTCGGACAGGGCGACGAGCTCCTTGGTGCCGTCGACGCGGACCCCGATCATCACCAGCAGGCACACCTTGTCGGCCTCGAGCCGGACCTTGAGGTGGATCCCGTCGACCCACAGGTAGACGTAGTCGGACTCGGCCAACGACCGCTGGGCGAAGGACTTCGCGTCGTCCTGCCACTGTGCGGTCAGCCGGGTGACCGTTGCCGCGGACAGACCCGCGGTCGAGCCCAGGAACTGGGTCAACGCGGGCACGAAGTCACCGCTGGACAGGCCGTGCAGGTACAGCAACGGCAACACCTCGGCCACGCCCGGGGACTTCCGTGCCCAGGCGGGCAGGATCGCCGAGGAGAACCGGACCCGCTCACCGGTCGCCTCATCGATGCGCTTGTCGTTGACCCGGGGCGCACGCACCGGCACCGCCCCGGCCGCCGTGGCGACCTCCCGCGGGTCGTGGAAGCCGTTGCGGACCACCAACCGACGACCCTGCCCGTCGAGCTGGTCGGCATGAGTGTCGATGTAGGCGGCGACCTCGGCCAGCAACGCCGCCGCCAGCATCTGCCTCGCCCCGTCCCGAGCGAGCTCATCGAGCAACGACCCACCCACCGCCGCCGGGACGTGCTGCTGGGACTCGCTCTCCTCCTGGACTACCTTGAACATGGACGCGCCTTCCCGAACCGACGCTCCAACGCCGGTCCTGATCAGTGAGCTATGGATTCCAGATCTTCCTCGGGAAGGTGCGTCCGTTCACGTCACCAGGCCGAGGGCCATCCACAGGTTCTGATCATTGCTCGCGCCTGGTCACGCCCTGGTCAGCCGGACTGACTCTGGACGAGACGGTCAAGCGCCTCAGCCGGAGCCGCCGCGTCAGGGCGATCGGCTATTTGGGGTCCACGGGGACTGATGAGTGGACAGACGAAAGCGACTTCGACCTATGTGTCTTGCTGAGGGACGATCCGCTCCGTTGGAGAGTCGAGGCAACGATCGTCGATGGGCGCATCGCCGACATCGTGATCATCGACTCCGACCGCGCCGCAGCCTGGTCGACTTCCGCTGATGCTGCGAACGTGTCGGACCAGGAGTGGCCCTTCGTTCGCTGGCTGTCCCGGCTTCGTCCTGTCTTCGACCCTGACGGCCTGGGTGCCCAGGCACGCCGTGGGGCTGAGCGTCTGGTCGAGGGTGAAGTCACTACCGACCCTGCATGGCAGGAGACCACCCGCTCGTTTGTGACCCGCGACCTGCGTGTGAACACGGCCCTACTCGGTCGAGCCGAGGATCCTGTCCTGCGCGTTGCACTCGGGATGCGTCAACTGCACACGTTTGTCTCAGCGGTCCAGGCGTGGTTCACGGCTCGGAGCCTCCGTCATGAGGGATGGAAGGCGGACATCGCCCGCATCGGGGCGAGGGATCCAGACTTCTTCGCCGTTATCGAGGAGTGGCTTGGGGCCACCGATCTGGCTACACGCCATGCCCTCTACAGCCAAGCCGTCGAACTCGCCCTGGCGCCGCTTGGCGGATCTCTACCTCCCGGAACGCTCCTCCAGCAGTCCGACCAGGTGTGGGAGCGGCTCGGCACCGACGCCTAGCCCGCCCGCAGGCAGATGAGTGAGCTCGCGGAGGATGCGCGGATGGACAGCGGGGCTCGGCGGTGGATGGTGCGTCGTCTCGGTCAGCGGCGCATGGGTCGGCCCGGCCGTGGTGGTGGGGGAGGGACGGTGTGGGTGCGGCCGGTGGGTGAGGTCCAGGTGTAGGTGCCGTCGTGGTGTCGGTGGTAGGCCCAGGCGCCGTGGGTCTTGGCGCGGTGGTGGCATCGGCACAGGGGCGCGAGGTGGCCGGTCGGGTCTGGCCGGGTGGACCCCCGCGCTGGGGTGGCTGGTAGGGCTCGATGTGGTCGAGGTCGCAGGTCTGCGAGCGGCGGCGGCAGCCGGGGAAGACACAGGTCGGGTCGCGGAACCGGACCAGGTCGGCCATCCAGGGTGGCGGGTCGTGCGCATTCACGGCGTCGGTGCGGGACAGGTCGAGGACCGGGCGGACCACCACGGTGGTGCCCGGCAGCCAGGCGTGGAGGACGTCGAGCAGGGCCGGGCCACGCTGGTGAGGACCGACCACGGTGACCACGGCGGGGTCGGTGGTGACCCGGTCGAGGTCCTCAGCATTCAGGTGGAGCACCATCGACGCCGGCATCGCAGCAGGACCCGGGTCATGGCCGGCGAAGAGGTCGAGCGCGCGTTGGGGGTCGGCCAGGATCCCGACGGTGTGGGCGCGGCGTACGTCGAGGGGGTCACCGTCACCGAGCCGCTTCAGCGCCTCGGCTCCCCGGGTGACCGTGGCGTCGAAGGCTTCGGCGTCAGCGGTGTCGAGGACCATCACCACGTCGGTGGTCAGCGGGTCGGTGCCCTGGGTGGTGGTGTGGGGGCGGAGCTCGACCTTGCGGGTGGCCAGGGCGGTGAGCTCGTCGTCGATCTCGCGGTCGGGGTCGAACCAGAGCCGGGCCTCGTGGACCAGCGCCGCGGCGCGGACCCTGTCGATGTGGGCCGGGTCGGCGGTGACCAGCCGGTCGGCGTAGGCCACCGCCTCGGGGCCGAGGTCGCGGGTGTGGCCGGCGATGTGGCGGGCCAGGTGGACCGGGACCACCAGGTCGAGGACCAGCCGCCACAGCCGTGGCAGCCGGTGGGCCAGCTCGAGCCCGTCGCCGATCAGCTCGCGTGCGGCGTCGGTGGTCCACCCCAGCACCGGGGCCAGCTCGCACGGCGCGAACTCCGCCACCAACGGCGCACCCACCCCGGCCAAGGGCACGACGCCCTCGCCGTGGAGGTCGGGCTCGCCCCACCCGGCGAACCGACCCCCGGCCGGTGCGGGGTGGAGCTCGGCCCACTCCACCGCCGCCACGATCAGCTCCCGGTCGGCCTCGCGACGAGCCACCAACGCATCAGCCGCCCGGTCCAGCGCCACACCCATCGCCCGTCGCGACGACGTCGCCCGAGCAGCAGGTGTGGTGATGGTCATGAGCACAGTCAAGCACCGACCACCGACACTCCCATCGGCTGGAATCCCTTTGTACACACGGGATGATGGCAACGCCCTAGGCTGCCGCCGTGGATCTGCAGACCACGCGTCGGAGGGTCGGCCGATGTGGGTGATGCTCGGTGCCGGCGTGGTCGCCGTGATCACGGTGCTCCTGATCGTCGTCGCGCTGCGAGCCTTGCAGTCTCCCAGCGCCATGAGCCGACCCGATGCCTCCGATCAGGAGGTCGCAGCCAGCATCATGAACGACTACTGCGGCACAGCTACTCCACGGGAACGTTCGGGATCGGCGACTACGGCCAGTACGGCTACAAGGAGATCGTCTGCAACGGTCCTCATGGGGGCAAGGTCACCTTCGGCGTCTTCCGCGCCCAGGCCGCGGCCGCGCGAGCCGTGGCGCAGCTGATCCGCGGACCATGCCAAAGCGTCGAGCCTGCCGGCGGCGTACCTGTGAGTGGTCTGCGGTGGCTGGCCTTCGCGGACCTCGACGCAGACGTGTCATCACTCGAGGACGCCGGTGGCAGCCGAGTGCCCTGCGACTGAACGACGCGCGTCAACCACCGGACCCCCGTCATCAGGACTCGTCGATCAGGACCTGTCGATCAGCCCGGCAGGTCGTCGTAGTCCACGTCGGTGGTGCGTAATTCCTGCGTAACCGGGACGGAGGGGTCAGCGCTCGACGTACTCGGTCAGCCACCGGTCGAGCGCAGCGAGGGCGTGGGCGCGAGGCTCGGCACGGGAGAGGAAGACGTCGTGCCGGGCGTCGGGCACGCTGACGTAGGTCACGTGCCGGCCGAGCACCGGCGCCCACCGGCGGATCTGGCGTACGTCGAGCACGATGTCGGTGGTGTGCACGTCCTCGCCCATCTCCAGCGGGCTCGACGACCGCGCGCTCGCCACGACCAGAGCCGGGAAGGGGAGGTCGAGGCCCCTGTGCAGCTCCAGCTGACCGCGGCGGACGGCGGCCAGCCACCCGGCGTAGGCGGGCCAGGAGTAGAGCGGCTTCCACGACAGGTCGAAGTCCCACTCCCCGTCGTGGTCGCGGTGCAGGCTGCGCGCGTAGTAGCCGGAGACAGTGCGGGGGAGCGAACGTTTGGGCCGCGACCGGGCGAGCGCCTGCACCACCGGGCTCAGGGCGAGGCGCATCACGGTGGAGGTCTGCAGGTCGAACCACGGCGCGTTGAGCACCATGCCGGCCGCGTCGGGCCGTCGCGCCTGCGCCCACAGCGACACCGTCAGCCCGCCCGTCGAGTGCCCGCTGACCACGACGTGGGGGTGCTCCCCGCGGACCTGGCCCCACGCGGCGTCGAGTTCGGGGAAGTAGTCGTGCAGGTCGTTGACGTAGTTGGGGGTCTGGTGGGGCCGGATCGAGCGGCCGTACTTGCGCAGGTCGACGGCGTAGAAGTCGTAGCCGCGCTCGGTCCACCACTCGGCGTAGGCCGTCTGGAAGAAGTAGTCGGCGAAGCCGTGGACGTGCAGCACGGCGCGGTCGGTCGTGCGCTGCGCCGGCCGGTGGACCAGGGTCGCGACGACGGAGCCCTCGTCGTCGTCGGGGAGCTCGATGGTCTCCGCGGTGTAGGGCGGCCCCAGCAGATCGGGCACGGGCACACTGAGACGAGAGCTCACCCGGTCATTGTCCCCGACCGCCCGAAGCCAGGCGCTCGGCTGCTGCTTCGACCAGTGCCTCGAACAGGGCGTGGTCGCGACCGACCTCGGGGTGCCACTGGATGCCGACGCAGAAGCGTGGGCCGGGACGCTCCATCGCTTCGAGGGTGCCGTCCGGCGCCCAGGCGGTGGGGGTGAAGCCGGGATGCTCGCGCACCGACTGGTGATGGTGGCAGGCCACCTCGGCCTGGTCGCCCACGGCTGCGTGCACCCGCGACCCGGCCTCGGTCCGCACCGAGACCTCGCCGTACTCCGGCCCGCCTGGGCTGTGCTGCTCGTGCCCGACCAGGTCGGGGGTGTGCTGGTCGAGGGACCCGCCCGCGGTGACGGCCATCAGCTGCATGCCGCGGCACACGCCGAGGGTCGGCAGGTCGACCTCGGCCGCGGCCACGAGCAGTGCGGACTCCCAGGCGTCGCGGTCCTCGCGCCACGACGCCGTGCGGGTGTGCGGCTCCTCCCCGTAGCGCGCCGGGTCGACGTCGGAGCCGCCGGAGACGATCAGCGCGTCGATGCGAGCCACCACCGACCGGGCGGCGACATCGGATCCCGACGCGGGCGGCAGGAGCACCGGTACGCCGCCCGCGGTCAGCACGGCGTCGGCGTACTCCGCGTGGAGCACGTCGGCGCGTCCGTCCCAGACGCCCCAGGTCGCCTGCTCGCGGTAGGTGGTCAGCCCGATCACGGGTCGCCGCTCGCCGTGCATGTCACTCACAGGTCTTGTCACTCACAGGGGGGTGACGTAGGCGCCCGAGATGCCGCCGTCCACGAGGAACGTGCTGGCGGTCATGAACGACGAGTCGTCGGAGGCCAGGAACAGCACCGCACTCGCCATCTCCTCAGGCTCACCGAACCGGCCCATCGGCACGTGCACGAGCCGACGCGCCGCCCGCTCGGCGTCCTTGGCGAACAGCTCCTTGAGCAGCGGCGTGTTGACCGGGCCCGGGCAGAGCGCGTTGACCCGCACCCCCTCGCGGGCGAACTGCACGCCGAGCTCGCGGGTCATCGACAGGACGCCGCCTTTGGAGGCGGAGTAGGAGATCTGCGAGGTCGCCGCCCCCATCACCGCCACGAAGGACGCGGTGTTGATGATCGAGCCGCGCTGCTGCTCGATCATGTAGGGCAGCGCGGCCTTGCAGCACAGGTAGACCGAGGTCAGGTTGACCTCCTGCACCCGGCGCCACGCGTCGAGCTCGGTGTCGAGGATCGAGTCGTCGTCGGGCGGGCTGATGCCGGCGTTGTTGAAGGCGATGTCGACCGAGCCGTAGGTGTCCTTCGCGGTCTTGAAGAGCGCGTCGACCTCGGCCTTGTCGGTGACGTCGACGTGCACGTACGTCGCCACGTCGGCTCCGCCGAGCTCCTCGACCAGCGCGGCCCCGGCCTCGTCGGAGATGTCGCCGATCACGACCCGGGCGCCCTCCTCGACGAACCGGCGTACGGTCGCCAGGCCGATGCCCGAGCAACCACCGGTGACGACGGCCACCCGGCCCTCGATGCGTCCTGCCACGTGTACTTCCTTTCCTGGGTGAGCCTCGACCACCGGCTAGTGGGCGACGAAGACGTTCTTCTCCTCGGTGAACGCGTACGGTGCGTCCGGGCCCAGCTCGCGGCCGAGCCCGGACTGCTTGTAGCCGCCGAACGGCGTCCAGTAGCGGACGCTCGAGTGGCTGTTCACGCTCAGGTTGCCGGTCTGGACGCTGCGGGAGACCCGGAGCGCTCGACCGAGGTCCTGGGTGAAGATCGAGCCGGACAGGCCGTAGTCGGAGTCGTTGGCCAGTGCGATCGCCTCGGCCTCGTCGTCGAAGGCCATCACCGCGACCACCGGCCCGAAGACCTCCTCGCGCCACACGGGCTCGGCGACGTCCTGCGACTCCACGACCGTGGCGGGCAGCCAGAAGCCGTCGCCGGTGGGCGTCGGGCCCTGGAAGGCGACCGTCACGTCGTCGAGGTAGCGCTGCACCGAGGCGCGCTGCCCGGCCGAGACCATCGGGCCCATCTGGCTGTCCTCGGCCGACGGGTCCTTGACCCGCCAGTCCTGGACCGCCGCCTCGAGGCGGCCCACGAACTCGTCGTACACCGAGCGCTCGACGAGGATCCGGGATCGGGCGCAGCAGTCCTGGCCCGCGTTGTCGAAGACCGCGCCCGGGGCCGCAGCGGCGGCCGCCGCCACGTCGGCGTCGGCGAACACGATGTTGGCGCTCTTGCCACCGAGCTCCAGGGTCACGTGCTTCACCTGCTGGGCGCAGCCGGCCATGATCTGCTTGCCCACCTCGGTGGACCCGGTGAACACGACCTTGTGCACGTCGGGGTGGGTGACGAAACGCTGGCCGACGACCGACCCCTTGCCGGGGATCACGGTGAAGACGCCGGGCGGGATGCCAGCCTCGAGGGCGAGCTCACCGATCCGGATCGCTGTCAACGGCGTGATCTCGGCCGGCTTGAGCACGACGCAGTTCCCGGCGGCGAGCGCGGGCGCGAAACCCCAGCCGGCGATGGGCATCGGGAAGTTCCAGGGCACGATCACCCCGATGACGCCCAGCGGCTCGTGGAAGGTCAGGTCGATGCCGCCGGCGACGGGGATCTGCTTGCCGAGGAGTCGCTCCGGGGTTGCCGAGTAGTAGTTGAGGACGTCGCGGACGTTGCCCGCCTCCCAGCGGGCGTTGCCGATCGTGTGGCCGGCGTTCGCGACCTCGAGCTGGGCGAGCTCCTCGTTGTGGGCGTCGACGACGGCGGCGAAGGCCCGCAGCAGGCGGGCACGTTCGCCCGGCGCGAGGTCACGCCAGGCAGGGAAGGCGTCGTGCGCGCGGGCGATGACGGCGTCGGTGTCCGCCTCTGACGCCGAGTGGACCTCGCGCAGGTCCTGCCCGGTCGTGGGGTTGATCAGTGTTGTAGTCATCAGTTCCTCAAAGATTCGCGGGGTGGTTTCACATCCGCTCGAAGCCGCGGGCGAGCTCCCAGTCGGTCACTGCCGCGTCGAAGGCCGCGAGTTCGACGTCGGCCATGTTCGTGTAGTGGTCGACGACGTCGTCGCCGAACGCCTCGCGCGCCAGCGCCGAGCCGTGGAAGGCGTCGCGAGCGGCCCGCAGGGTGTGCGGCACGTGCTCGGCGTCGGAGTTGTAGGCGTTGCCGACCAGCTCGTCCTCGAGCTCCAGCTCGTGCTCGATGCCGTACAGGCCTCCGGCCAGCATCGCCGCCAGCGCGAGGTAGGGGTTGACGTCACCACCGGGCAGGCGGTTCTCCATGCGGGCGCTCTTGCCGTGCCCGACCAGCCGGACGGCGCAGGTACGGTTGTCCAGGCCCCAGGCGATCGCGGTCGGGGCGAACGAGCCGGCGGCGAACCGCTTGTAGGAGTTGACGTTCGGTGCGTAGAGCAGCGTGAAGTCGTGCATGGTCGCGAGCACGCCGGCGATGAACCGGTCGTAGAGAGGCGTGCGGGCTCCCTCGTCCCAGAACACGACGCTCTGCTGCCCCTGGGCGTCGACGCCCCGCAGTGACAGGTGGATGTGGCAGGAGTTGCCCTCGCGCTGGTCGTACTTGGACATGAAGGTGATCGCCTGGCCCCGCTGGGCGGCGATCTCCTTCGCGACGCTCTTGTAGACGCTGTGGTTGTCGGCGGTGGTCAGCGCGTCGGCGTAGAGGAAGCCGATCTCGTGCTGCCCGAAGTTGCACTCGCCCTTGGCGCCCTCGACATCGAGGCCGGCGGCGTACATGTGGTTGCGCAGGTCGCGCAGGAGCGGCTCGACGCGTGCCGTGCCGAGGATGGAGTAGTCGACGTTGTACTGGTTGACCGGGGTCAGGCCACGCCAGCGGCGATCGTGGGCCTCCTCGTACGACGTGTCGAACGCGATGAACTCGAGCTCGGTGCCGGCCAGGGCGACCATGCCCATCTCGGTCACCCGTTCGAGCTGGGTCTTGAGGATCGTGCGCGGCGACTGGGGCACCGGTGCGTGGTCGAGCCAGACCAGGTCGCACTGCACCAGCACGC
The DNA here is from genome assembly GCA_963820015.1 of uncultured Actinomycetota bacterium. Taxonomy (GTDB): domain Bacteria; phylum Actinomycetota; class Actinomycetes; order Propionibacteriales; family Nocardioidaceae; genus Nocardioides. The sequence goes on from CAWFYO010000003.1 coordinate 247,128, forward strand.
TGCCGGGCAGGTGGGGGAGCAGCCGGATGGTCTCGTAGTCGGGCACGAACTCCATGTCGCCGTAGCCCTTCTCCCACGAGGAGATGGTGTAGCCGTCGACGGTGTTCATGTCGATGTCGACCGCGAGCAGGTAGTTGCAGCCCTCGGTGCCCGCCTCGAGCGCGACGTCCAGGAAGTAGCGCGCGTGCAGGCGCTTGCCCTGGAGCCGCCCCTGCATGTCGGTGAACGCGAGCACGACGGTGTCGATCTGGTCGGTCTCGATCTTCTGCCGCAGCGACTCCAGGGTCAGGAATCGGTCGTTGGGTGGCATGCTTCTCCTTCTCGTCCGCTGCTCGTCGGATCAGCCCAGCAGGCCGCGCAGGAGCGCGGCGGTGTCGTCGCAGTGTTCTTCCATGACCTGGCGGGCCTGGTCGGGACGGCCGTCCAGCACCGCCTTGAGGATGCGCTCGTGCTGCCGGTCTGAGTGGGCGATGTTGGTCTGCAGCACCGGGATCGCGCTGAGCATCTCGTGCAGGCTCGCCTGGACCGAGGTGACCGCCTCGACGGTGCGGCCGGATCCCGACAACGACGCCACCGTGAGGTGGAAGCGGGAGTCGGCCTGACGATGGCGAGCTCGGCTGGAGGCGCGCGCGACCGCTGCGTGCGCGGTCTCGAGGCGCGCTCGGGCACCCTCGTCGAGGACCACGCTGGCCGCCTGCGCGGCCGCACCCGGCTCCACGATCCGACGGAAGTCGAGGGCGTCCAGCCAGTCGGCCCGCTGTGCTGCTGTCGTCGTCCCGGCCGCGCGGGACGAAGGGCCGCGGGGCTTCATCGTGACCACCGTTCCGCCACCGCGCCCTCGCTTGGTCTCCACGAACCCAGCGGCCCGGAGGGCGGCGATCGCCTCGCGCAGCGTCGCCCTCGAGACCTCGAGCCGCTCGGCGAGCTCTCGCTCCGAGGGCAGCACGGTGCCGAGGGGGTACACGCCCAGCCGGATGGCGGTGGCCAGCTGCTCGACGCACGCCTCGAACGCGTGGTGTCCGCGCACCGGTCGCAGCACCACCTCGTCGAGGTGGGGCACCGGGGCGGTCGTCACGCGGGCCAGTCTGGCACCCGGACACCACGTGTCAATGGTCTGGCCTCAGACCAAAATGCCGCGTGCCTCTGGACGACGCATTCCGAACGGGTCTAGCCTCCGGCCAATCGGTTCCGCTCCTGAAAGGGACAGTCCATGCCCGAAGCGTTCGAACCCTCCGAACTGCATCATCTCAGTGAGGATGAGAAACACCTCGCCAAACTCGGGTACAAGCAGGAGCTCGGTCGCTCGTGGTCGAGCTTCTCGAACTTCGCCATCTCGTTCTCGATCATCTCCATCCTGGCCGGCTGCTTCACGACGTTCGGCCAGGCGTGGAACAACGGTGGTCCGGTGGCGATCTCGTGGGGCTGGCCGATCATCTCCGCCTTCATCCTGATCATCGGGTTCACCCTCAGCGAGCTGGTGTCGGCGTACCCGACCTCGGGGGGCATCTACTGGTGGGCCTCGAAGATGGGTGGCCCTGCGGCCGGGTTCTTCACCGGCTGGCTCAACCTGATCGGTCTGCTCGCGGTCACCGCCTCCGTCGCCTACGGCGCGGCGACCTTCCTGGACCTGACGATCAGCACGGTGAGCACCAGCTACGCCGACAACTACTCGCTGACACGGGTGTTCATCTGGTTCATCGTGATCATGGTCCTGGCTGCCCTGGCGAACATCTTCAGCGGTCACCTGCTGGCCATCGTCAACAACATCTCCGTGTGGTGGCACGTGGCCGGAGCCGCCATCGTGGTGCTGGTCCTGGTGTTCGTGCCGAAGTCGCACGAGAGCGCCAACTTCGTGTTCACCGACCGCATCAACAACTCCGGCTTCAGCAGCGGCTTCTACTGGTTCCTCGTGCTTCCGCTGGGCTTCCTCCTCACGCAGTACACGATCACCGGGTTCGATGCGTCCGCGCACCTCTCGGAGGAGACGCAGGGCGCGGCCATGGGCGCGGCCAAGGGGATCTGGCGCTCCATCTTCTACTCGGCGGTGGGCGGTTACATCCTCCTGCTGGCCTTCCTGTTCGCCGTCCAGGACCCGCAGGGCGTCAGCGACGGTGGCGGCGCCGTCGACGTCATCTTCACCCAAGCTCTGTCGGAGAGGTGGCACTTCCTGGTGCTCTTCATCTCCACCGCAGGACAGCTGTTCTGCACCACGGCCTGCCTCACCAGCACGTCGCGGATGACCTTCGCCTTCAGCCGGGACGGCGCCATCCCCGGCTCCAGCTGGCTGTCGAAGGTGCGGCCTTCCAACAAGATCCCGACCAATGCGGTGATCTTCGCGGCCGTGATCGGCGTGATCATCACGCTGCCGGCGCTCAAGAGTGTCGGCGGTATCCCGGTGGCGTTCTTCGCCGTGGTGTCGGTGGCGGTGATCGGTCTCTATCTCGCGTTCCTCATCCCCATCTTCCTGCGTTGGCGGATGGGCGACTCCTTCGAGCCCGGCGCCTGGACCAACGGCTCCAAGTACAAGTGGATGAACCTCGTCGCGGTCATCGAGATCGCGATCATCTCCGTCTACTTCATCCTTCCGTTCACGCCGGCAGGGGTACCCGGCAACAAGGACTTCTCCTGGAGCTGCTGTGAACTACGCACCCGTGCTCACCGTCGGTTCGCTGATCGTCCTCGCGATCTGGTGGCAGGTCTCGGCCAAGCACTGGTTCACCGGTCCAAGCACACGATCGACGAGGCGGTCCTCGCGGCCTTCGACGACGGGTGACCGACGACCAACCTGCCCTGGACCGCCTCGCCTGTCTGGCGGGGCGGTCCTGGCGCGTGGACGACCTGGCCGGCGGGCTGACCAACATCAACCTGCGCGTGCGCAGCCAGGACGACCCGCTGACGGGTTCGAGCCCTTCGACCTCGTCGTGCGCTGGGCCCGTGGTGACGCCGGGCTGCTTGGCATCGACCGGGACGCCGAGCATGCGAACTCGGTCGCGGCGTGGGAGGCGGGCGTTGCCGCGGAGGTGGTCGAGTACCGGCCCGACCTCTCGATGCTGGTGATCGCCTTCCTGCAGGGGCGGTCGCTGCGCGACGAGGACTTCGGCGACGCCGGCGTGCTCCGGCGCGCGGTCGACGCCGTACGGCGACTGCATGCCGGGCCGCGGTTCACCGGCGACTTCGACATGTTCGCGCGGCAGGCGCGCTATCTCGAGGTCGTGCGCGAGCACGGCATGCGCCTCCCCCCGGGTACGGTGACCACGCCGCCGCCTGGGACGACGTACGGCGTGCGCTGGCGGCCACGCCGCAGCCCACGGTGCCCTGCAACAACGACCTGCTCGCCGCCAACTTCATCGACGACCCGGCACCGGACGGGCAGGGCAGGACCTGGCTGATCGACTACGAGTACTCCGGCAACAACGACGCCTGCTTCGAGCTCGGTAACACGATTACCGAGTGCAACTTCTCGCCGGACCAGGTCGACGCCTGGTGCGAGGCCTACTTCGGCGACCCGACGCGCGCCGACCGCGCCCGGGTGCGGCTCCAGGCGCTCTGCAGCGAGTACGGCTGGTCGCTCTGGGGCTTCATCCAGGAGCAGGCGAGCCCGATCGACTACGACTTCCACACCTGGGGCATGGAGCGCTACGAGAAGGCCGCCGCGACCTTCGGCTCCCGCGCTTCCAGGCCCTCCTGCGAGGAGCGTGACCTTCCGGTGGCGTGAGGAAGGCGCCCTGGCGGCTGTCTCGAAGCCACGTCTCCCGACTCCCCGCGCGCCCAGGTCGTCGTCATCGGCGGGGGCGTCGTCGGCTGCTCGGTCGCCTACCACCTGACCAAGCTCGGCGTCACCGACGTGGTGCTGCTCGAGCAGGGGACGCTGTCGTGCGGCACCACCTGGCACGCGGCCGGGCTGGTGGGTCCGCTGCGGGCCTCGGAGTCCGGGACCCGGCTGGTGCAGTACTCCGCCGAGCTCTACGACGCCCTCGAGGCCGAGACCGGGTTCGCGACCGGCTACCGCAACGTCGGCGGCGTCGTGGTGGCCCGCACCCCCGACCGCCTCGCCCAGCTCCGTCGTACGGCGGCCAACGCGGTCGCCTACGACCTCGACTGCGAGATGCTGACGCCTGCCGGGGCCCAGGACGCTGTGGCCGCCGATGGCGGTCGACGACCTGCTCGGCGCGATCTGGCTGCCCGGCGACGGGCGGGTCAACCCCGCCGACCTGACCCAGTCGCTCGCCCGCGGCGCGCAGCAGGGCGGCGCCACGATCCTCGAGCGGGTGCGGGTGACCGGGTTCGAGGTCGAGGACGGCCCGAGCGGGCGGCGGGTGACCGGTGTCCGCACCGACGCGGGAGATCTCGAGTGCGAGGTCGTCGTCAACTGCGCGGGCCAGTGGGCCAAGGCGATCGGCGACCTCGCCGGGGTCACCGTCCCGCTGCACTCCGCCGAGCACTTCTACGTCGTCACCGAGCCGGTCGCGGGCGTCCACCCAGACCTGCCGATCATGCGTGACCCCGACGGCTGGACCTACTTCAAGGAGGAGACCGGCGGCCTGGTCGTCGGCGCCTTCGAGCCCGACGCCAAGCCGTGGCGGTCGCCGTCCGACCTGCCGCACCCGTTCGAGTTCCAGCTGCTGGAGGAGGACTGGGAGCACTTCGCGCCGGTGATGGAGGAGGCGATCGTCCGGGTCCCAGCGCTCGCCGAGACCGGCGTGCGCAAGCTCTACAACGGGCCCGAGTCCTTCACGCCCGACAACCAGTTCCTGCTCGGGCAGGCGCCCGGGCTGCGCGGCTTCTTCGTCGGCGCCGGCTTCAACTCGGTGGGCATCGCGTCAGCCGGGGGAGCGGGCCGTGCCCTGGCCGAGTGGGTCGTCGAGGGCGAGCCGACCAGCGACCTGGTGGCCGTCGACGTCCGCCGGTTCGCGCCGTTCCACGGCGACGAGGCCTGGCTGCGGTCTCGGGTGGCCGAGGTGCTGGGCGTCCACTACGACATCCCGTGGCCGCTGCGGGAGCTCGAGAGCGGCCGGCCGCAGCGGCTCTCGCCCCTGCACGAGCGCCTCGCCGCGCGGGGCGCCGAGTTCGGCTCGCGGATGGGGTGGGAGCGGCCGCTGGTCTTCGGCTCGCCCGCCTCCGCCGACTACTCCTGGGGGGGACCCGCCTGGTTCGACCAGTGGGTCGCCGAGCAGGAGGCGACCCGGCAGCGGGTCGCGGTCTTCGACCAGACCTCGTTCTCCCTCTACGACGTGCGGGGCGCCGATGCACTCGCCGCCCTGGAGTGGATCTGCGCCGCCGACGTCGACGTACCGGTCGGTGGCTGCGTCTACACGCCGTTCCTCAACGCCCGCGGCACCTACGAGGCCGACCTGACGGTCACCCGGACCGGATCCGACTCCTTCCTGCTGGTCTCCAGCTCGGCGACCACGATCCGCGACCTCGACTGGATCGAGCGCCACGTGCCCGTCGGCGCCGACGTGACGCTCACCGACCGGACCGACGCGTTGTCGGTGCTCGGGGTGATGGGCCCGCGCTCGCGCGACCTGCTCGGCCGGGTGTCCGGCACCGACTGGACGGACAGGCGTTCCCGTTCGCCACCAGCCAGGAGGTCGAGGTCGCCGGCCGGACGCTGCGGGCGACCCGGATGACCTACGTCGGCGAGGTCGGCTGGGAGCTCGTCGTGCCGGTCGAGGACGCGCTCGCCGTCTACGACGCCCTGCGCGACGCCGGCGATGCGCCCGACCTCGGGCTGGCGCGACGCCGGCTACCACGCGATCGAGTCGCTCCGGCTCGAGAAGGGGTACCGCGCCTTCCCGCGCGACGTGAACCCGGACCTCACCCCGCTCGAGGCCGGGCTGATGTTCGCCACCGCCCTGGGAGCCCGGGGGAGTGGCAAGGACTTCCTGGGCCGCGAGGCGCTCGTCGCCCACCGGGAGCGGCTGAAGGAGCCAGGTCCTCGTCGCCGGGTGGTGTCGTGGGTGCTCGAGGACCCCGAGACCATGGTGTGGGGCGGTGAGCTGCTGCTGCGCGACGGCGAGCCGGCCGGCCAGGTCACCAGCGCGTCGTACGGCGCCACCGTCGGCGCCTGCGTCGGCCTCGCCCTGCTGCGAGCCGACGTCCCGGTCCGGCAGGACGACCTCGACGCGTCGGCGTTCGAGGTCGACGTCGCCGGGCAACGTTTCCCGGCCCGGGTGACCCTCGCCGCACCCCTCCGCCACGCATGAGACGGATCCTCCGCCGTCCTCGCCCACTGGGCTCTCGGCCGTGGCTGACCGCCCCGACTCGGTCGTGGAGCTGCGAGCGGCTCAGGCTCCGGCGTAGATCCTCCGGATCACGTCCTCGATGTCGGGCTCCTGGATCGACAGGTCCGCGACGTCGTACGACGCGGCGACGGCCGCCACGATCGGCGCAGCGCTGGCGTCTGCCGGGAAGCTGAGCCACTGCCGCGGACCCTCCACCCGGCGCGTGTCGGCTCCGGAGACCACGATCGGCGGGCGCCTCGTCGACCAGGTCGACCACGAGCGTGCGGGTCGCGGCGGCATGGCCGTGCAGCCCGGCCAGCGGCCCGTCGAAGACCGCGGTGCCGTGGTCGATGACGATCACCCGGTCGCAGAGCGCCTCGATGTCCTGGAGGTCGTGGGTGGTCAGCATCAAGGTGGTGCCCCGCTCGCGGTTCAGGGTGCGGAGGAACTCCCGCAGCCGCCCCTTGCTCACCACGTCGAGCCCGATGGTGGGCTCGTCCAGGTAGAGGATCTCCGGGTCGTGCAGCAGTGCGGCGGTGATGTCGCCGCGCATCCGCTGCCCGAGGCTGAGCTGCCGGACCGGGGTGTCGAGCAGGTCGCCGAGGTCGAGCAGCTCGACGTACTCCTCGAGGTTGCGCCGGTGCCGCACCGGGTCGACCCGGTAGATCTTCTGCAGCAGCGCGAAGCTGTCGCGCAGCGGCAGGTCCCACCAGAGCGTGGTGCGCTGCCCGAACACCACCCCGATCCGGCGGGCCAGCTCGGTGCGCTGGCGGCTCGGGTCCAGCCCGGCCACCTGCAGGTGCCCGGCCGTCGGCACCAGGATGCCGGTCAGCATCTTGATCGTGGTCGACTTGCCGGCCCCGTTGGGGCCGATGTAGCCGACCATCTCCCCGGCCGCGATCTCGAAGGTCAGGTCGCGGACGGCCTGCACCTCGGATCGGGTCCGGCGTCCCCCGCCCCGTCGACTCGGCCCGCTCCCGCCCGTGCCGCGCCGGCGCACCACGAACGTCCGGGCCAGGTCGCGTACCTCGATCAGACTCATCTCAGCTCCCGGTGGAGGTGTAGTGGCGGACCCCGGCCCGCCAGGCGGTCATCGTCACCACGACCATCACGAGCGCTGCGACCGGCGAGGCGAACTCGAGCCACTGCGGCAGCGTGGAGCTGCCCGAGCGGCCGAGGATGTAGAGCGACGGGTACCAGTTGACGAAGGCCAGCGGCAGCAGGAACGTCAGCCCCAGCACGATCCGCTGTGGAAAGACGGTGAGCGGATAGGTCAGCAGGGTGGCGCCGCCGTAGGTGAACGCGTTGGCGAACTCGCTGGCGTCCGTGGTCCAGAACTGCACGCAGCTGAACGCCACGAAGGCCCCGAAGAAGATCACGCCGCCACACACCACCATCCCGATCAGCACCAGCACCTTCGTCGGCGACCAGTCCACGGTCCACGACGCCCAGGTCAGCAAGGCGGCCCCCTGGACCACGCGCGAGATGCGCCGCAGCTGGAACTGGTCGGCGCACACCTGCACGAGCAGCGGCACCGGCTTGGTCATCATGGCGTCCAGCCGCCCCAGCCGGACCTGCTGGCCGATCCGCTCCACGTTGCCCACGACCAGGTCGGCGAGGCCGATCCCGAGCTGCGACGAGCCGTAGAGGAAGCCCATCTCCCGCAGCGTGAAGCCGCCGTACGTCGTGAGGTGGGTGAACATCACCCAGATCCCGACGAAGTCGATGCCGGTCGAGAAGATCCCGCCCACGGTCATGGTCCAGAAGGAGACCGGGTACTCCAGCGAGGCGCGCACCCACAGCCGGGAGATCGCGACGTACGACGCGACGTCGCGGCGCGCCCGGGTGACGAGTCCGACGTCAGCCACCCTGCACCACCACCTTGCGGGTCGCCCGGTCCAGCACGACCGCGCCGGCCGCGAGGAGCACGACCGCCCACAGCACCTGGAAGCCGAGCGCCGCAAGCAGGTCGTTGCCGGTGTGCTGACCGAGGTAGACGTCGATGGGCACCTGGACGAACGCGGCCCACGGCAGGGCGTTGACCAGGGTGCCGGACCACCCGGGGAACAGGTTGAGCGGCAGCGTCAGGCCGGAGAGGAACATCGCGCAGACGCCGCTGATCAGCTTGATGCCGCTGGAGTCGAGCACCCAGAACGACGTGGCCGCGACCAGGAACCGGATCGCGAAGCTCACCGTCACCGCCAGCGCGACGCTGACCAGGAACGCCACGGCCGCGACCGGCGACGCCGGGCCGCTGATCCCGAAGAGGACCAGCCCCACGAACGACGGCGCCAGGCCGCGGCTCAGGAAGTGGTACGCCGCTCGGCCGAGGTCGGCGGCGTAGTACCACCACAGCAGCGGGACCGGCCGGTAGAGGTCGATCGCGACGTCGCCGGTCCGGATCCGTTCGGTGAGGTCGTCGGTCGTGCCGCCGCTCCACATCGCCACGGTCATCAGCAGGGACTGGCCGATCCACACGTAGGTGACCGCGTCCTGGACGTCGTACCCGCCCGCACCGGGCGCCTGGGCCCACAGCTCGATGTAGGCGTAGGAGTAGATGATCCCGAACACCGAGTTGGTGAAGATCCCCGCCAAGGTGGCCGCGCGGTAGGTGCTGAACCGCCGGAACGTGCGGGCGGCGACAGCGGGGTAGAGCACCTCCAGGGCTCCCTTCGGGGACTGAGCGGGCGCACACGGGCACGCACAGTGACCCCGTCTCGCCGAGAGACGGGGTGCCGGGCGTGGTGCGTGTGCGGTTGTGGGCCGCCCAGTCTCGCTCACGCGAGACCGGGCGGCAAGTCGCGTCAGTGCTGGCTTCAGTCTCGGCTTCAGTGGCGCCTTCAGTGCTGGTAGGTGCCCGTGACGATCGCGCGCCCGGCGGTCTTGAAGGCCAGGTTGAAGCTCATCACCGCGAACGAGGCGTCGGCGTCGATGCCGAGGGAGTCCTCGGTGACGGCGTGGACCACGAAGTAGTAGCGGTGCACCTGGTCGCCCGCCGGCGGCGCGGCCCCCATGAAGCCAACGACCCCGCCGTCGTTCTTGAGCATGAACGCGCTGCCCGGGAGGCTTGCGCCCTCGACGCCGGCGCCGGCGTCCAGCGAGGTCACGTCGGGCGGCAGGTCGACCACCGCCCAGTGCCAGAAGCCGCTCGGCGTCGGGGCGTCGGGGTCGAAGCAGGTGACCGTGTAGCTCTTCGTCCCCTCTGGCGCACCGCTCCACGAGAGCTGGGGCGAGGTGTTGCCGTGCTCGGCCACCTGGTCGTCCTTGAGCGGCTGACCGTCGGTCACGTCGTCGCTGGTGACGCTGAACGACGGGACGGCGGGGAGCAGGTCGTAGGGGTCGGGCTTCACCGGACGGTCGAGGCTCATCGGCTCTCCTTGGTACGACGGGTTGGGGTCACCCCGAACCTAGCGCGGGCTGGTCGGTCCGCCGGTTGAGGCGGCCGCTCTGCGCCCGTCTCGAAACCACCAGGTCCCGAGGAATGGTCGAGCCCGGGGCGGCCCCCTCCTGCGCCGGGATGATGGACCGATGGACCACCCGCCGTACCCCTCGGGGCTCCGGCTCTCCGGACGCCGAGTGGTCGTCGTCGGCGGGGGGCAGGTCGCGCAGCGCCGGGTCCCGGGCCTGCTCGCGGCCGGCGCCCACGTCGTCGTCGTCTCACCCGAGGTGACGCCGGCGATCGAGGGGCAGGTCCTGGCGGGCGAGGTCCGCTGGGTCGCCCGCGGCTTCGCCGACGAGGACCTCGAGGACACCTGGTACGTCATCGCCGCCACCAACGACGCGGCGGTCAACGAGCAGGTGTCCAAGGCCGCCGAGGGCGCGCGGGTCTTCTGCGTGCGCGCGGACGACGGCGTGGCGGCGACGGCGTGGACCCCCGCCGTCGGGCGGTACGACGGGTTGACGGTCGCGGTGCTCGGGCGCCGGGAACCACGGCGTACCGCTGCGGTCCGCGACGCGATCGTGACCGGCCTGCACGAGGGCACGATCGGGGCGGGAGAGCGCCGCCCGTCCGTCCCTGGCGTCACCCTGATCGGCGGCGGACCCGGGCATCCCGACCTGATCTCGGTGGCCGGACGCCGGGCCCTGATGGAGGCCGACGTCGTGGTCTCCGACCGGCTCGCTCCCCGCGAGCTGCTCGGCGACCTGCCGGCGACGACCGAGGTCGTCGACGTCGCGAAGCTCCCGCGCGGGCGGTCGGCGCGGCAGGGGGAGATCAACCGGCTGATCGTCGAGCGCGCCCTTGCCGGCCAGCGGGTGGCCAGGTTCAAGGGCGGCGACAGCTTCGTGTTCGGTCGCGGCTTCGAGGAGATCGAGGCCTGTCGGGAGGCCGGGGTCGCGGTGACCGTGATCCCCGGGCTCTCCAGCCCGCTGGCCGTCCCGGCCGTCGCCGGGATCCCGGTCACCCATCGGCAAGTGGCCCACGAGTTCACCGTGGTCTCGGGGCACCTCCCGCCGGGACACCCCGAGTCATTGGTCGACTGGGCCGCCCTCGGCCGGCTCCGCGGCACCCTCCTGCTGATGATGGCGGTCGAGAACGCGCCGGCCATCGCCCGCGCCCTGGTGACGGCCGGCCGCGCGGACCACACCCCGGTGGCGGTCGTCTGCGACGGCTCGATGCCGGGGGAGCGGACCGTGCTCTCGACCCTCGGCGCCCTGCCCGCGGACCTCGACCAGCACGGCGTACGACCACCGGCGATCATCGTGGTCGGTGACGTGGTCGCGGTCGCCCATCCGCAACACTTCACCTCGTGACCCACCTGGTCGACGTCACCGACCCCGACGACCCGCGGCTGGCCGACTACCGCGACCTGCGCGACGTCCAGCTGCGCACTCATCTCGAGGCGGAGCACGGGCTGTTCCTCGCGGAGGGCGAGAAGGTCGTCCGCCGCGCGGTCGAGGCCGGCTTCGCACCGCGGTCGTTCCTGATGGCGCCGCGGTGGCTGGACGGCCTCGCCGACGTGCTCGGTGCCAGCGGGGCGCCCTGCTACGTCGTGAGCGAGGCGCTGGCCGAGGAGGTCACCGGCTTCCACGTGCATCGCGGCGCGCTGGCCTCGCTGGAGCGACGTCCGCTGCCGAGCCCCGACGAGGTGCTCGCCGGCGCTCGGCAGGTGCTGGTGCTCGAGGACCTCGTCGACCACACGAACGTCGGCGCCGTCTTCCGCTGCGGCGCGGCGTTCGGCTTCGACGCCGTCCTGCTCGCACCGCGCTGTGCCGACCCGCTCTACCGCCGCTCGATCAAGGTCGGGATGGGGGCTGTCTTCTCGACACCGTGGACCCGGCTCCCCGACTGGTACGACGCGCTCCCGGACCTCTCCGCCCGCGGCTTCACCACGGTGGCGCTCACCCTCGCCGACGACGCGACGCCCGTGGAGGACGCCGTGGCCGGGGTCGACCGGGTGGCGCTGGTGCTGGGCTCCGAGGGCCACGGGCTGTCGAAGCGCTGGGAGTCCGCCGCCGACCGCCGGGCGGTCATCCCCATGCGCGAGGGCATCGACTCGCTCAACGTCGCGGCCGCGACCGCGGTGGCCTGCTACGTCACCACCCGCCGCTCGTGATCGCGGCGCTCAGGTGAGCAGCGGTACGGCGGGCCAGTCGGCGGGCCAGTCGGCGGGCCAGTCGGGGGGGTAGTCGTCCGCGGTCTTCTCGTGCGCCTTCTGGAGCTTCTTGCGCCACCGGGTGGAGAGCCGGTCACCGAAGACCGTGCCGCGGGTGTGGTCGCTCTCGTGCTGGAGGCACCGCGCGAGCAGCCCGTCTCCGCTGAACTGCACCGCGGAGCCGTCCAGCCCCGTGCCCACGCAGGTCGCGACGTCCGGCCGGGCGAGCGGCACGTAGGCGCCCGGCAGGGAGAGGCAGCCCTCGTCGTCCTCGTCCAGCTTGCGGTCGCGACCCTCGGGCAGGGTCACGATCGGGTTGCACACGACCCCCACCGTTCGCTCGCCGGTCGAGTCGTGGCAGTCGAAGCAGAACACCGCCAGGTCCACCCCGATCTGGCAGGCCGCGAGCCCGACCCCGTCGGCGGCGTACATCGTCGCCACCATGTCGGCGACCAGCGACCGCAGCCCCTCGTCGTACGTCGTCACCTGCTGCTGCGGCCGGTGCATGACGTCGGTGCCCCAGCGCACGATGGGACGGACCGTGCCGTCCTCCGGAAGCTGCCCGTACGGCGCGTGGTCGGGCGGGGCGAGGTCGCGCGGCATGCCCGAGATCCTAGAGATCACCCCGCGCCCGTCCTGCTCTGGGGACGGTGCCTGTGATCGGACCCACCTGGTGCCCGACGACCGCGAACTGTAACTCCGAGTTACAGTTTCTCGCATGTCTCTCACCAGCCACCTCCGACCGGGCGGCCGGCACGGCATCGCCCGCGGCGAGTCCCGCGACCCGATGGGCTATGCCTTGGCTGCGCTCAGCCGGCTCGCGCAGAGCAGCCTGCTCGACAAGGTCGGTCTCCGGAAGCAGGCCGAGCAGACGGTCTTCACCGTCACGCGTGGTGGCTTCCGGACCGCGACCACGGCCGGCCGTGTCTTCGCGAGGGCCGGCAAGCGGGGTGCGGCCGGCACGCGGGCCGCCACCGGGCCGTCGCGGGGCGTGTTCGACCTGACCCCGACCGACGACGAGCAGATGCTGGTCGACGTCGTCACCGACCTGGCCGCGGAAGTCGTTCGTCCGGCGGCGGCCGACGCCGACGTCGCCTGCGCCGCTCCCGAGGAGGTGCTCACGGCGGCCAACGAGCTGGGCCTGCCGCTCCTGGGTGTCCCCGATTCGCTCGGGGGGATCTCCGAGGAACGGGCGGTGGTGGCCGGCGCCCTGGTCGCCGAGGCCCTCGCCCACGGTGACCTCGGCATCGCGGTCGCCACCCTCGCCCCCGGCGCGGTGGCCACTGCGATCGCCACCTGGGGCACCGATGCCCAGCAACGGACCTACCTGACGGCGTTCACCAGCCCGGAGCCCGGGACGAGCGTGCCGGCCGCCGCGCTGGCGCTCACCGAGCCCCGGCCTCTCTTCGACGTCCTCGAGCCGCGCACCACCGCTCGGCGGACCGAGGACGGCTTCGTGCTCGACGGGGTGAAGTCGATGGTGCCCCGCGGAGCCGACGCCGAGCTCTTCGTGGTAGGGGCCCGGCTGGAGGATGCCAACGTGCTGTTCGTGGTCGAGTCGTCGACCGAGGGGCTGAGCGTCGAGGCAGATCCCGCGATGGGCCTGCGGGCCGCCTCGCTGACCACGCTCACCCTTGACGGAGTCCACCTGCCGGAGGACAGCGTGCTCGGCGCCGTCGACGGCACGACGTACGCCGAGTGCGTGCGGCTGTCACGGATCGCGTGGTGCGCCCTCGCGGTCGGCGTCGGACAGGCCGTGCTCGACCACGTGACGCCGTACGTGAAGCAGCGACAGGCGTTCGGCGAGCCGGTCGCCCACCGCCAGTCGGTCGCCTTCATGGTCGCCGACATCGCGATCGAGCTGCAGGCGATGCGGCTGCTGACCTGGAAGGCCGCCTCGCGTGCCGCGGCCGGCCAGGACGTCGCGCGCGAGGTCGCCCTCGCGCGCACCCTGTGCGGCGACAAGGGGATGAAGATCGGCCTCGACGGCGTCCAGCTGCTCGGCGGGCACGGCTTCGTCAAGGAACACCCGGTGGAGCGGTGGTACCGCGACCTCCGGGCCGTCTCGATCATCGAAGGTGGGGTGCTGGTCTGATGGGCATCTCGCTCGACGACCCGGAGAAGCTCCGGACCCTGCGCGACCAGGCGCACCAGGTCGCGATGAACATGCTGCGCCCGATCAGCCGGACCTACGACCGAGCCGAGCACGCCTACCCCCGCGAGCTCGACCTGCTCGCGGCCATGATCGACGGCCTCTCGGAATCCGGGGCGAGCTCGGGCGCGGGCGCGTCCGGCGTACGGCGTGAGGATCCGGGCCAGGCCGACGCCGAGGCCGACGCCGAGGACGGCGCCGACGACCGGGTGAGGAACGGGACCAACCTGGCATCGGTCCTCGGCATCTCCGAGATGTGCTGGGGCGACGTCGGGCTGCTGCTCTCGCTCCCGCGACAGGGACTCGGCAACTCCGCGATCGCCTCGGTGGGCGACTCCGAGCAGCAGGAGCGGTTCGGCTCCCTCTGGGCCTCGATGGCGATCACCGAGCCGGACACCGGCTCGGACTCGGCCAACATCCGGACGACCGCCGTGCTCGACGGTGACGAGTACGTCCTCAACGGCGAGAAGATCTTCGTGACCTCCGGCGAGCGCTCCGAGGCCGTCGTGGTGTGGGCGACGCTCGACAAGGACCTGGGGCGGGCGGCGATCAAGTCGTTCGTGGTGCCCAAGGGCACGCCGGGGATGACCGTGGAGCGGCTCGAGCACAAGCTGGGCATCAAGGCCTCCGACACCGCGACGATCCGGTTCGACCAGTGCCGGGTGCCGGCCGCGAACCTGCTCGGCTCGCCCGAGATCGACACCAGTCAGGGCTTCGCCGGCGCGATGGCGACCTTCGACAACACCCGGCCACTCGTCGCGGCGATGGCCGTCGGCTGCGCCAAGGCGTCGCTCGACCTCACTCGCGACCTGCTCGCCGAGGCGGGCGTCGAGGTCGACTACGACCGGCCGGCCGTGGTCCAGTCCGCCGCGGCGGCGGCGTTCCTCAGGATGGAGGCCGACTGGGAGTCGGCGCGGCTGCTGATGCTCCAGGCCGCCTGGATGGCCGACAACCGCCAGGCCAACGCGATGGAGGCCTCGATGGCCAAGGCGAAGGCCGGCCGGATGGCCTCCGACGTCACCTTGTCGTGCGTCGAGCTGTGCGGCTCGGTCGGATACAGCGAGAACGAGCTGCTGGAGAAGTGGGCTCGCGACTCCAAGATCCTCGACATCTTCGAGGGCACCCAGCAGATCCAGCAGCTGATCGTGGCGCGCCGGGTGCTCGGCCTCACCAGCGCCCAGCTCAAGTGAGGGGCGCTACCCGGTGAGGCCGGCGAGGGCGAGCACCTGGTCGGGCGACTCCAGGCCACGAACGCCGACGAACACCGTGCTCACCCCGCGTGCGGCCAGGTCGGTGTAGCGCGCCCGGTGCTGCGCCACGGTGCCGGCGTTCGTCCGCTTCGCGAACGCCGTTGCGGGCGTGCGTCCCCGCAGCCGCTCGACCTCGGCCCACGCGTCCTCGCGGTCGCGCCCGACCACCGGCAGGTCCAGCACCGTGACGGCGACGTCGTCGCGGGTGCGGCCGGCTGCGGCCAGGTGCCGGTCGAGCACGAGCAGCTTGCGGGCGAGCACCTCCGGGTCGGACGGCAGGTTGCACGCGTCACCGAGCCGGGCTGCGATCGCCAGGGTCCGCTGCTCGCCGCTGCCGCCGACGATGACGGGGATCTCGTGCGCCGGCCGAGGGTAGGACGTGGTCTCGGGCAGGCTGACCCGCCCGCCGTCGTACGCCTTGGTGCCGGCGGCCCAGAGCGCCCGACAGGTCTCGATCGTGGTCTCGAGGAAGTCGAGCCGCTCGCGGGCAGGCGGGAACGGCAGCCCGTACGCCGCGTGCTCGCGCTCCCACCAGCCCGCACCGATGCCCAGGAACGCCCGGCCGCCGGTGAGGGCGTCGAGGGTGGCCGCCGCCTTGGCGGTGATCCCGGCCGGGCGGAAGGTGGCCGGCGTGCAGAGCGTGCCGAGGGTCAGCCGGGTGTCGAGGCCGGCGACGAGCCCGAGCGTCACCCAGGGCTCGGGGATCGGCTGCCACGCGGAGTCCACCTGCGGGATCTGGATCAGGTGGTCCATCAATGCCAGCCCGGCGAACCCGGCCTCGTCGGCCGCCAGCGCCATCGCGCGCACCCACCCACCCGGGTCCTCGCCCCAGGGGAACCGGGACAGCTGGAGCACCACCCGAGGACCACCGGGCGGTGAGGGTGACCGGGTTCGGTCCACAACCGCACGTCGGGCCGGCGTGTCGTTGCGGTGGGGGACCCCGTCGTTGGGAGAGGAGGAGTCCCAGGACACCACCTCCACGTGGTCCCAGCCCTCGGCGTCGAGCCCGGCAGAGACGGCGGCGGCGCGTCGTACCTGGTCTGCCAGGACCTTCGCCGGCACGGGGCGGTCGCGCTCGGCGTTGCGGCGGCGGCACTCCTGGCCCGGGGTGTCGAGGGCGACGGCGACCGCCGGGAGCCCGGCGGCCCGGGCAGCGTCCCGCCACGCCGTACGGCGGCCGGCGTCGAGGCCGAGCGTGTCGACGACCGTGGTCAGGCCGCGCCCGATGCGCGCGGCGACGATGCGTTCGAGGAGGTCGAAGGCGTCGGCGGAGGCGTCGAGGTCGGCCGGGCCGGAGCCGACGACGTCGCGCAGGTGGTCGGAGGAGACGACCTCGACGCGGCGGTAGCGACCGGCCGCCCACGTGGACTTGCCCGATCCCGCGGCGCCGATGAGGACGACGACGGCGGGATCTGGCAAGGGCACGTTCGGGATTGTGACAGGAGCCGGCGTCGCCGGCCCCGGGGCAGCTGAGTACTCCTACTCGACTGCGGCTCCTCGACCTGAGCCCCGGGGACTGGTCGGATGTGCGCATGAAGCTCTACGCCGACGCTCCCGTACGTCGCTCCCGGCAGATGCTGGCCGATCTCCTCTTCCTTCTCTGGCTGGTCGGCTGGGTGTGGGCCGGACATGTCGTCCAGCACGGCACCATGCAGCTGGCCGGCGTCGGCCGGCAGACCGACGCGTCGGCGAGCTCCCTGGCCTCCGGCCTGACCGACGCCGGCGACTCGCTGCGCGGCCTGCCGGTCGTCGGCGGGGGAGTGGCGGCGCCGTTCGACCAGATGTCCTCGGCCTCGGAGGCGTTGGCGGCGGCCGGGCGCTCCCAGGTCACCGCGGTGCACCGGCTGTCGTGGGCGCTCGGCATCTCGATCGCGATCATCCCGATCCTCTGCGTGGGGGTCTTCTTCATCCCCCTCCGGTGGCGGTTCATCCGGGAGGCCACGCACGCGGCCGCGTTCATCGACGCCGCGGCGGACCTCGACCTGTTCGCGCTGCGGGCGCTGGCCCGGCAGCCGATGTCCGTCCTGGCCAAGGTCAGCGACGACCCGGCCGGCGCCTGGCGCGCGCGCGACCCGGCCGTGGTGACCGCGCTCGCGGCACTCGAGCTGCGCGACTGCGGACTGGCGGTGCCGACGCGGTTCAGCTGAGGCTGTCGACCCGGGCGGAGTCGCCCGGGGTCGCGACCAGGAAGGCCGGGGTGCGATGGCCTGCGGCCGCGAACGCCGCCGACACGGCGTCCTGCACGTCGGTGAGCCCCGCGACGGGCGTCAGCGCGACCGCGGAGCCCCCGAAACCACCGCCGGTCATCCGGGCGCCGAGCGCGCCTGCTGCCCTGCAGGTCTCGACGGCGAGGTCGAGCTCGGCACACGAGATCTCGAAGTCGTCGCGCATCGAGGTGTGGGAGGCGTCGAGCAGCCCCGACAGGACCGGCCAGTCACGCGCGTCGAGGGCGGCGACGGCATCCCGGACCCGGGCGTTCTCGGTGACCACGTGGCGCGCGCGCCGACGCAGGACCGGGTCGTCGAGGCCCTCCACTGCGTCGAGGTCGGCAGCCCGGAGCGAGTCCAGCCCCAGGGCCGCGGCGGCGTCGGCGCACTCGCTGCGGCGGTCGCCGTAGGAGCCGTCGGTCAGGGTGTGGCTCACCCGGGTGTCGATGACCAGGAGGACGAGACCGTCGTCCTCGAGGGGGAGCGGGACCGGGGTGACGCCGTTGTCGGTGAAGTCGAGCAGCAGCGCGTGGCCCGGTCGCCCGAGCATCGAGACGGTCTGGTCCATGCCACCGGTCGGTGCGCCGACGTAGTCGTTCTCGGCGCGCATGCACACCCGGGCGAGCATGCCCCGGGTCTCGTCGTCGAGGTCGAGACCGAGCAGTCCCGCTGCACCCACGGCCACCGCGCACTCCAGCGCCGCCGAGCTCGACAGTCCGGCCCCGAGCGGGACGTCGGAGTCGATGGTCGCCTCGAACCCCGGAACGGCGTGACCGTCGGCGCGGAGCATGGCGACGACCCCCGCGACGTACGCCGCCCAGCCGTCGGGGTGGTCCTCGACCCGGCCTTCCCATCGGTCCGACTCCTGGGCACTGGCCAGGCTCAGCACCTCGTCGTCCCGCGAGGTGAGCGTGACGGTGGTCCGCTGGGGGAGGGCCAGGGGTAGGCAGAGGCCACCGTTGTAGTCGGTGTGCTCGCCGATCAGGTTGACCCGTCCGGGGGCCGAGGCGACGAGCACGGTCATGGGCGGCAGCCTACGGGCGGTCAGCCGCGGGAGGTGTTGGCGGTGCGCCCCTTGACCACGCCCACGAACGCCTGGGTGTCGTCGTCGTCGCGGTCGCGCAGCCAGACCAGGGCGATGGTCGTGGCGGGAAGGTCGGTGACGACCCGCTGGACGGTGTCCTTGCGGTGGTAGAGCCGGGCCACCGACATCGGCACGATCACGACTCCCGTGCCGCCGGCCACGGTCTCGATCGCCTCCTGCTCGGTCATCGCCGGCCAGGCGAGCTGGTCGGCGTCCGGTCGCCAGCCGGAGGCATGGGGCCGTACGAGCTGCTCGTCGGCGAGGTCGGCCAGGGTCACCTCGTCCGCGGCCGAGATCAGGTGGTCGCGCCCGGCCACGGCGACCGGCTGCTCGTCGTAGAGCCGGACGACGTGCAGGTCGCTCCTCTCGAGCGGCGGGTCGACCGGCAGGCGGACGAGGGCGAGGTCGACCTCGCCCCGTCGTACGACGCCCTCCTGCTCCTCCTCGCTCACCGGGAGCAGCTCGAGGCGTCCACGCCGGCGCTCACGCCAGGCGCGGGCCCACTTGTCCGGGGTCGTCCCGGTCACGAACCCGAGGCGGAGTGCGTCGGCCATGGCGCCACCGTAGGCCCACCGCCCCGGCGCTGGGTGCTACCCGAGCGTGATCGTGACCCGGCGGTTGGCGGCACGTCCGGCCGCCGTGGCGTTGCTCTGGACCGGGTCGGACTCGCCGTGCCCCGCTGTCACGAGCTCGACGTTGGCGTTGCCGAGCCGGCTTTCGAGGTACGCCGCGACAGCCCGAGCGCGCCGCTCGGACAGGGCCTGGCCGTAGGCGGCGTCTCCGACGTTGTCGGTGTAGCCGTCGACGTAGATCTTCCCGGTGATCCCGCCGTCCACGATCTTGGTTGCGATGCCTGCGATCTTGGCCTTGGCCTGGGCCGACAGCTCCGCGCTGTTGGACCCGAACGAGAAGTCGGAGTTCAACGTGAAGTCCGGCTTGCCGCTCGGGCGTTGGCTCGGCTGCGTGGTCGGCTTCGAGCTCGCCGGCGCCGACGGCGAGGTCGACAGTGAGGCCGACGGCGACGGCGGCGGTGTGGTGACCGGCCCGGCACTCGGAGAGTTGTCCCGCATCTGGGTCGCCCAGTAGGCGCCACCCGCCAGCAGAGCCAGCAGCAGGAGCGGAAGGAGCACGCGGCCGCGGCGGCGCCGCCGGGGCGGCTCGGCCGCGACCGGCTCCGGCTCGGGCTCGTCGACCGGCGGCGGCGTGACCAGGGTCAGCTCGGGCCGGTCGAGGGCATAGCTCGTGAAGCCCGCCCCCACCGGCGCGATGAACGCCGACTGGACCTCGCTCAACGACATCTCGAACGGGTCGACCCGCATCCCGAGCGCACGCTTGAACAGGGCGGCCGGGAAGCTCAGGGACACCTCGTGCACCTGCAGGTCGTCGTGGCGGACCGTGATCCGGACCGGCATGTTGAGCGCCCTGGCCGGCTGCTCCTCCGCGGCCCGCTCACGCCACAACCGCATGACGTTGCGCCTCTCGGTGGCCGGCTGGTCCCACATCGGATGGTCGGAGTCGGCGACCGGCGGGACGTCCGCGCGGTGGCTGCTCACCTCGAGGGTGGTCACCTCCGCCGCGTCGTCCTCGGCGACGTGGGCCTTCACGACCGCAGGCGCCTCGGGCGTCACGTCCTCGGCCCCCGCCGGGTCGACGTCCGGGTCGACGTCCGGGTCGACGTCCGGGTCGACGTCCCGGCTGACGTCCTGCACGCGGGCCTCGTCGATCACCAGGCCGAAGCCGATGTGACGCGTGTGCGACTCGATGGTCAGGCCCGGGAAGTGCTCCCGTGCCTCGACCAGCCAGCGGTGGATCTCGTCGCGCCCCTGGCACGACCACCGCATGTTCTCGGCGTGGACGACGGTGTTGTCGCCACACACCGCGAGCACACCCAGGTCGTCCCCGTTACGTAGCGCATCGAGCAGCCGGATGGCCGGGCTCTCGGCGCGGGACCCGTCGGTCCTGCGATGTGACATGTCGGTCTCTTCCGGCGCAAGTGAAAGCGCGCGTCCCCCCATTTTTTCCGCACCCCCATACGAAAAGTCTCCCCACGTCCAGAGTGACGCCAGGGCCCGGTGAATACAACGCGATGCCCGCATGCTGGTGACCGGTGGGGCCAGTGTGACGGGTGGTGAGCAAAATCTGGAACTCGCGACCTCCGCCATGGTCAGCCCCGCCGCCGGGAGAGCCGCGGGGAGAGCCGTGGGGAGAGGGAGCGAGCTGCGAGGAGCTCGGGTTCGGCCGCGGCCTCCCGCCGGCTCGCCGTCCGGCGTGCGGTGCGCCGCCGCCCGTGCCAGCGGTGCAGCTCGTCGGCTCCCCAGACGATGACCGGGAAGAAGAACAGCACGAAGAGGTCGGTCAGGCCG
Source organism: uncultured Actinomycetota bacterium (assembly GCA_963820015.1). Lineage (GTDB taxonomy): Bacteria > Actinomycetota > Actinomycetes > Propionibacteriales > Nocardioidaceae > Nocardioides. Next base: position 268,002 of record CAWFYO010000003.1, read on the forward strand.
AGCGACCGGGTCCCGAGCAGCGTGTGGGCGACCGGCAGGTAGATCGCGGCCGCGGCGACGAGCAGCTCGAAGGCGATGCCGGCGAGGAGCAGGCGGTTGCTGAGGATGCCGATGCGGAGCAAGGAGACCCGGTCGGTGCGTGCCGCCATCGCGGTGCCGATCTGGCAGACCACGATGCCCGCGAAGGCGAGGGTCGTCGCGTGCGCGTAGGCGTCGTGCAGGGGCGAGCCCGACGACACGTCCGCTCCAGGGGTCCAGCCGTTGCGGGCCAGGCTCCACAGAAAGGCACTGGTCACCAGCACGGCGCTGACCACGCCGAGGATCCCCCAGGCCCGGAGGAGGAGGGAGCCGGTGATGATGCTCTCGGTGCGGCGTCGCGGCGGCCGCTCCATGATCCCGGGCTCGGCGGCCTCCCGGCCGAGGGCCAGGGCCGGCAGGGTCTCGGTCCCGAGGTCGATCATGAGGATCTGCGGCACCGTGAGCGCAAGCGGGATCGCGCCCCCGGAGAGCGCGAAGATCAGGAACGGGACGACCTCGGGAACGGCGTGGGCGAAGATGTAGAGGATGAACTTGCGGACGTTGTCGTAGACCCGGCGGCCCGACTCGACCGCGCCGATGATGGTCGAGAAGTCGTCGTCGGTGAGCACCATGGTGGCCGCCTCCCGCGCGACGTCGGTGCCGCTGGCGCCCATCGCGACGCCGATGTCCGCGCGCCTGAGCGCGGGGGCGTCGTTGACGCCGTCGCCGGTCATGGCCACGACGTGGCCGCGCGCCTGGAGCCGGGTCGCGATACGGAGCTTGTCCTCCGGTGAGCTGCGCGCGAAGACGGTCTCGCCCTCGTGGCTCGGCAGCCCCTGGTCCGCCAGGAGAGCGTCCAGGGCAGCATCGTCCATCGCGTCGAGCTCGGTGCCGGTGACGACGCGGGGATGGCCGGCTCCGATCCCCGCCGACCGGGCGATGGCGCCGGCGGTCGCGCCGTTGTCACCGGTGATCACGTGCACCGTGATGCCGGCCCGGTGGGCGCGCCGAACGGCGTCGGAGACGGCGTCGCGCAAGGGATCGCTGAGCGCGACGAAGCCGAGCAGGGTCAGCTCGCGCTCGACCTCCTCCCGGGCGGCGTCCGCGGCGGGCGTGGTCAGGCGCTGGGCGCAGGCGATCAGGCGCAGGCCCTGGCGGGCCAGGTCGTCCAGACGGCGGACCAGGCGCTCTCGCTGCTCGTCGTCCAGCGGCCGCTGGGACCCGTCGTACGACTCGGCCACGCAACGCTGCAGGACCGCCTCGGGAGCGCCTTTGGTGTAGACGACGCTGGTCTCGCCGTGAGGGCACACGACGCTCATCAGCCGGAGGCGGGGGTCGAAGGCGAAGGTCCGGATCCGGGTCGCGGCCTTCCCGTCGGGATCCATGCGCTCCGCGGCGGCCAGCAGGGCCAGCTCGGTCGGGTCGCCGGTCTTGCTCGCGGCGTCGGCGCTGGTGCAGCTGCGCAGGGCCTCGGCCAGCCGCGGTTTGTTCGCGGACTCGGGGATGGCCCGCGCGGTGGGGCCCCAGACGCTGTGCACGTGCATGCGGTTCTGGGTCAGGGTGCCGGTCTTGTCGGTGCAGATCACGTCGGTGGAGCCCAGCGTCTCCACGGCGCTGAGCCGCTTGACCAGTCCGCCGCGCTTGGCGAGGTCGCTCACCCCCATCGCCAGGGACAGCGTGATCGTGGGCAGGAGGCCTTCGGGGACGTTGGCGACCAGCAGACCGATGGCGAACGTCGCAGCCTGCGTGAAGCTCAGCCCGGCCAGCATGCCCAGCGGCAGGAACGCGACGCCGACGGTGACCGCGACCGCTGCGATCAGCCACGCCACCCTGCGGACCTGGAGCTCCAGCGGGCTCGGGTCCTGGCCCGTGCGGTGGGACAGCCGGGCGATCCGGCCGAGCTCGGTGAGCATCCCGGTGTGCACGACGAGGGCCTGCGCCTCGCCGCCGGTGCACGTCGTACCGGAGAGGACGACGTCGGCGGCGTCGACCACCCGGGTGGCCGTCGTACCCGGTCCGTACTCGCGGACGACCGGCACCGACTCGCCGTTGATGGCCGACAGGTCGACCTCGACGGCTCCCTCGAGGATCCGGGCGTCCGCGCTGATGGCGTCGCCCTCGTTGACGACGAGCAGGTCACCCGGCACCACCTCGACGGTGTCGACGACGAGCGAGTGCCCGTCTCGGACGACCGTCGCGTGGGCCGGCAGGTACGCGCTGAGCGCCGCGACCGCGTGCTGGGCGTGGCGTTCCTGGATCAGGGCGAACGCCGCGTTCAGCCCGATCACCGCGATGATCGCGATGCCGAGGGTGGGTCCCTGGGTGAGGAAGGCCAGGACGGCCGCGACCCAGAGCAGCAGCGCGAGGGGATGGGTGAGCTGACGGACCAGCGGCGCGAGGAACCCGCCCTCCCTGGCCACCGCGAGCGTGTTGGGGCCGGACTCCGCCAGCCGGCGCGCGGCGTCCTCGGCGCTGAGTCCGTCCGTCGAGCACGAGAGGCGCTCGAGGACCTCGGCCAGCGGCAGGAGGAGGACGTCGGGCCCGGGTTCGGCCGGCGTCGTGCCCGGCTCGGCCGGGGCGGGTCGCGTGACGTGGGTCGGCGCCGGGATGGTGCGTGGATCGTGCCGCCGCATGGGTCCTCCTCGGGCAGCTGGCACTCCCACCCCACCACGCGGAGCGCCTGCGGGGCAGAGACGGAGGTCCTCCGGGCGGCCGTCCCTGGTCCTCGGGCACCCGTGACGATCCGAGAGCGTGGGACCTTCGGCCCGTGTGCAGGGTGGTCAGGTTTGCCTACCCTCCGCTCGTGGGGACGAACGACAACGCAAGCAGGCTCGAGGCTCGGGCGGTCCGTCCGCGCGCCTGCATCGTGGACGACCACGCCGCGGTGCGGCAGTGGCTGACCAAGAAGCTGGAGAGCCTCGGGGTCGAGGTCTGTGGCGTGGCGGAGACCCACGAGGAGGGTCTGGCGGCGCTGATCGCGGAGCGACCCGACATCGCCGTCGTCGACAATCGGCTGCCCGACGGGCGGGGCATCGACCTGTGCCGTGAGATCTCGGCCCAGCAGCCAGGGCTGACCCTGATCCTGCACACCGGCATGATCAGCCCGCTGGAGGAGAGCCAGGCCCACGAGGCCGGCGTGACCCGGATCGCGCTGAAGAGCATCCAGGGTGACGACCTGCTCGCGGCGGTGGAGGAGTTCGCCGTCCGCTACCGCGCGGCCGAGGCCTGACCTGATGGCGCGCGGCGACGCGGTGCAGCCGCCTGCTCCAGGGGCGTCGTACGTCGAGTTGGCCTGGCTGGACCGTCGAGGCGTCATCGTCGCGGTGAACGACGCCTGGCGCGCGTTCTGCACCGCCAACGGCGGCGATGCCCGGGCCTGCGGACCGGGGGTCAGCTACCTCGACGTGTGCGACGCCGACTCCGACTCGGCTCCCGTGGCCCGGAGCCTGCGCGCCCTGCTGTCGGGCGCCCAGGTGTTGCCGGCGAGGTTCACCGCCCCCTGTGACGGGCCGGCCAGCCCCCGCTGGTTCGACGTGCAGCTCACCCCGCGGTTGAGCGACACCGGGGCGGTGGAAGGTGCGCTGGTCGCGCTCACCCCGGTGGGGGCCCCGCCGCCGGGCCTGCCGGCGGACGGTCCGACCACGGACCTGATCGAGTACGTCCCCGACGGCGCGCTGCTCGTCGACGGGTCCGGCACCGTGCGCTACGCCAACCGACAGCTGCTCGCTCTTTCCGGCTACTCCCGTGAGGAGCTGATCGGGCAGGCCGTGGAGCTGCTCGTGCCCGGCGCCCAGCGAGCCCGGCACCGGGCCTGGCGCGAGGGCTACCAGACCGCCCCCCGCGACCGGCCGATGGGGACCAGCACGGCCCTGACCCTGCGGACGCGGGACGGTGCCGAGGTGCCGGTCGAGATCAGTCTCGCTCCGATGCCGGCCGGTGGGCTGCCGATGACGTTCGCCAGCGTGCGGGACGTGGGGGAGCTCCGCGCCCAGGACCACGCGCGACGCCGGCTGCTGCACCTGCTCGACCTGGATCCCGACGCGGTCTGGGTCGTGGACGCGGAGACCGCCCAGATCACCTACGCCAACTCCGGTGCGTCGCAGCTGCTCGGGTACTCGAAGGAGGAGCTGCTGGCGATGACGTTGTGGGACCTGAGCCCGACGGCCAGCGAGTGCGGTCGTCGTTCAGTCCTCGAGGAGCATGCGGAGGCGGGCCCGGGGCACACCCACCAGCTGGAGGTGGTACGCCGGAGGCGCGACGGCGTCGACATCCCCTGCGACACCCGGGGCCAGCTGGTCGCCGACCCCCACGGCGGCCGCGCCTTCATCATCGTCGACCGCGACGCCAGGCCGCGTCTGGCCCGGGAGCGGGAACGGCTCGGACAGCTGGGGCAGTCCCGGCTCGTCGCCGAGGTCACCCAGATGCTGCTCTCCGACGAACCGTCCGGCGAGCTGTACCAACGCTTCGTGTCAGGAGCGGCCGCCCTGCTCGACGCCGACGACGCGAGCCTGGTCGTCTACGACCCGGACACCGACCTGATCGACAACCTGGCGGCAGTGGGCGCCGCGGCCGAGCAGAGCTTCCGCCACGGCGTGAGTCTGGACAAGGACGTCGTGCTGCCCTGGATGCGCGCCTCGACGCCCGTGCTCCTGCCCGACGGTCCGCCGGTGCCCGCCGCGAGGCGGAGCGGGCCGTCGAAGGGTCCGGGAGTCATCGCGCAGTTCCGCGGCAGCGACGAGCGGCTCGGGCTGCTGAGCCTCTTCCGGCGGGCCGGCCGCGAGCCGTTCACCGAGGCCGAGGGAGCACTGCTCTCCGACATGGCGAGCCAGGTGGCGCTGGTGGTCGAGATCGGCCACGCCCGGCTGACCAGCCAGCGGCTCGAGATTGTCGAGGAGCGGCAGCGGATCGCCCGCGACCTGCACGACATGGTGATCCAGGACCTGATCGGCATCGGGATGCAGCTCGGGGAGGCCGCGGACGCCACGGCCGTCGCGGGGGACGACGCGGACCTCGTCAGCCAGCTCGACGACACCATCCGCCGGCTCCGGCTGGTGGTCTTCGACGCCCGGACCACCGTGGCTCAGGGTCCCGTCGACGACGAGGTACGTCGTACCGTCCGCGAGGCGGCCCGCACCCTCGACCACCGGCCGGAGCTGACCTTGGACGGCGACCTGGACGCGCTTCCGCCCGACGTCGTCTCCCACCTGCTCTCGGTGCTCCGCGAGGGGCTGTCCAACGTGGCCCGCCACGCACGTGCCTCGCAGACCGTGGTGCGGGTGACCGCAGGGGGAGGCAGGGTGTCGGTCTCGATCGACGACGACGGCCGAGGCCTCGGCGACCGCACCCTGCACGGGACCGGCACCGCCAGCATGCGCGAGCGCGCCGAGATGGTGTCAGGGACGCTGAGCCTCACCGACCGACCCGACGGCGGCGCCCGCCTCACCTGGACCGCCACGATCCCCGGCTGAGACCGGCGCTCAGGGGTGGTGGCGAGCCCGGGTTCAGAGGCGGGTGTGCAGGTGCGCGGTGGGGGGCTCGGCGTCGGGAGAGGTGTCCGGGTCGACGCCCGGACCGACGGGCTCAGGAGAGGCGTCTGGGTCGCCGCTGGGTGTCACGTCCGGGTCTTCGAAGGGCTCTTGGGGCGTCGTGGTCATAGTGGCCCGTACCCAGCCCGTCGCGGTTGACACCAGCGACGAGGGGCGGCCGCGCCCGATCAATGACCGCCACCATGAGCCCGCTTCGAGGCCGCCATGAGCGAAGCCCCGGGGTGAGCCGGGGCTTGTCGTGGTGTCCGAGGGGGGACTTGAACCCCCACGCCCTAATACGGGCACTAGCACCTCAAGCTAGCGCGTCTGCCAATTCCGCCACCCGGACGAGTGCGGACGGAACTCTAGCAACCGGCGGGCCGGTTCCTCACATCGGGACGGGGGCGCGGGGGTGCAGGATGGGGCCATGGCTGGAGACATGGCTGGAGACATGGCTGGAGACATCGCCGGAGACCCTGACAGCACGTCTTACGAGCCCGGCTACGACCCGGCGGCCGAGGTCGTCGAGGTGTGCCGAGACCTGATCCGGATCGACACCAGCAACTACGGCGACGACTCCGGACCGGGGGAGCGGAAGGCCGCCGAGCACGTCGCGGCGCTCCTCGACGAGGTCGGGATCGAGTCGCGGGTCTACGAGCGCGAGAGCGGTCGCACGTCGCTGGTCGCGCACTGGGGGCCGCAGACCGACGGTGCCCTGCTCGTCCACGGCCATCTGGACGTCGTACCGGCGGCCGCCGAGGACTGGCAGGTCGACCCGTTCTCGGGCGAGGTGCGCGACGGCTACGTCTGGGGTCGCGGAGCGGTCGACATGAAGGACTTCGACGCGATGCTGCTGTCCGTGATACGCGCCCGGGCTCGGGCAGGTGTGCTCCCCGAACGGCCCGTGGTGCTCTGCTTCACCGCGGACGAGGAGGCAGGCGGGCACCTCGGCGCCCAGGCGGTCGTCGAGGACCATCCCGAGGAGCTGGCCCACTGCACCGAGGCGGTGGGGGAGGTCGGCGGCTTCAGTACGACGGTCCACGGGCAGCGGCTCTACCTGATCGAGGCCGCCGAGAAGGGCATGGCCTGGATGAGGCTGACCGCCCGGGGGCGCGCCGGTCACGGGTCGATGATCAACGACGACAACGCGGTCACGCGGCTCACGGGCGCAGTCGCCCGGATCGGCGCCCACGAGTGGCCGGTGCGGCTGACCCCCGCGATGCAGACCCTGCTGGCCGCGGTCGCGGACCTCGCCGGCACCGAGGCGACCCCGGAGAACGCCGAGGCGCTGGTCGAGGAGTTCGGCGGTGCGGCCCGGATGCTCGGTGCGGTCATCCGCAACACCGCCAACCCGACCATGCTGCAGGCGGGCTACAAGGTGAACGTGATCCCCACGGAGGCCACCGCCCACGTCGACGGGAGGTTCCTGCCGGGCTTCGAGGACGAGTTCTTCGACACCATCGCCGAGCTGTGCGGCGAGGGCGTGGAGCGGTCGTTCGTGTCCCATCAGCAGCCCTGGGAGACGCCGTACGACGGGGCGTTGGTCGACGCGATGACCCGCTCGCTGGTGGCCGAGGACCCCGATGCCCTGGTGGCGCCGTTCCTGATGAGCGGCGGCACCGACGCCAAGCACTTCATCAAGCTCGGGATGAAGAGCTACGGCTTCACGCCGCTGCGGCTGCCGGCCGATCTCGACTTCACCGCGCTGTTCCACGGGGTCGACGAGCGAGTGCCGGTCGACGCGCTGGAGTTCGGGGCGCGCGTGCTCGACCGCTTCCTGGCCCAGGCGTGAGCCCGGCCGGACGCGGCTCCGTCAGCCGGGGATCTGGCCGGCCGGGGCGCTCAGGGTGGGGCGCATCCGGATGATCCGGCGCCGCAGCACGACCCGCCGCGTACCGTCGGGAGCGACGTGGACCCGGTCGAGCTCCCATCCGCCGTGCTCGGCCCGCTCGACCAGCATCTTGGTCACGACGTTGCGGGAGAAGTCGCGGGCGATGATCAGCCGCTCGAACTCCCACTCCACCGCTCGCGACGGGCGACGTCGCTGTGCCGACGCGGAGGTGGGAGCAGCGGCCAACGGTCAGTCCTCCGACACGTCGTCGAGGGCGGCGACGATCTCGGGTGGCAAGGTGAGCTCCTCGACGGCCAGGGCCTCGAGCAGCTGCTTGGCGGTGCGGGCCCCGACGATGGGGGCCGTCACCCCGGGACGGTCGCGGACCCAGGCCAGCGCCACCTCCGTCATCGACCAGCCGAGCCCCTCGGCGGCCTTGGCGACGCTCTCGACGATGCCCTGGCTCTCGGCGTCGAGGTAGCGCTCCACGAAGGTGGAGTAGGCCGACGACGCGGCCCGCGAGTCCGACGGGATGCCCTGGCGGTACTTCCCGGTCAGCACTCCGCGGCCCAGCGGCGACCAGGGCAGGATGCCGAGCCCGAGCGCGGCCGCGGCCGGCACGACGTCCAGCTCGATGCGGCGGTTGAGCAAGGAGTACTCCATCTGGGTCGACGCCAGCATCGCCCGGCCAGGGAACGCCCGCTGCCAGGTGGCGGCCTGGGCCGTCTGCCAGCCGGTGTAGTTCGAGACGCCGACGTACGCCGTACGGCCGGTCGCGAGGGCGTGGTCGAGCGTCGCGAGCGTCTCCTCGATCGGCACCCCGTCCACCCAGGTGTGGACCTGCCAGAGGTCGACGTGGTCGACGCCGAGCCGACGTAGCGAGCCGTCGAGGTCGGCGAGGAGGCGGCTGCGCGAGGCGTAGGTCTCGCGGGTGCCGCTACGTCGCGAGATGCCTGCCTTGGTCGCGATCACGATCTCGTCGCGGCTCACGACGTCGCCGATGAGCCGGCCGAGCTGCACCTCGGAGTCGCCGTCGGCGTACCCGGCGGCGGTGTCGACGAGGGTGCCGCCGGCCTCCGCGAAGGCGATCAGCTGGTCACGGGCCTCGTGCTCGTCGGTCTCCCGACCCCACGACATGGTGCCCAGGCCGAGCCGCGAGACCGTGAGGCCCGTGGCACCGACCGCCCGCAGTTGCATGCGGCCCAAGGTAGCCGGTCGGGGCGCTTCGGGGTGGCTGCAACTCACGTATCGGGCGGTGGCCTAGCCTGGGGCCGCTCTGACGCACGTCCTGCCGGCCACGCTCCTGAAAGCGCCCCATGAACTACTTCCAAGCGATCATCCTCGGCATCGTCGAGGGCCTCACCGAGTTCCTGCCGATCTCCAGCACCGGGCACCTCACGATCGCCGAGGAGATCCTGGGCCTCCCCACCAACGACAAAGCCGTCACCGGCTTCACGGCAGTCATCCAGATGGGCGCGATCGCGGCGGTGATCGTCTACTTCGCCCGCGACATCGGACACATCATCAAGGCCTGGACGCTCGGGCTCGTGAAGCCGGAGTGGCGCGGCCACAAGGACTTCCGGATGGGGTGGTACGTCATCCTCGGCACCATCCCGGTCGGGATCGTCGGCCTGCTGCTCAAGGACTTCATCAAGAACGACCTCCGCAGCCTCTGGGTCGTCGCGTTCGGGCTGATCGCGTGGAGCGCGGTGATGTGGCTGGCCGAGCGCGTGGCGCGTCAGAATCGCGGCGAGAAGGAGCTCAACCTCACCGACGCGGTGGTGGTCGGCACCTTCCAGGTCGCCGCGCTCGTGCCGGGCGTCTCCCGCTCCGGCGCGACCATCTCGGGCGGTCTGTTCCGTGGTCTCGACCGGGTCACCGCCACCCGGTTGAGCTTCTTCCTCTCGATCCCGGCGCTGCTCGCGGCAGGGCTGTTCGAGCTCAAGGACGCGACCAGTGGCTCGATCGGCATCGGGGAGACCCTCGTCGGTACCTTGGTCGCGTTCGTGGTGGCCTACGCGACGATCGCCTGGCTGCTGAGGTTCGTGGCATACCACCCGATCACGTGGTTCGTGCCGTACCGCCTCGCGCTGGGCGGTCTCCTGATCGTGCTGCTCGCCACCGGCGTGATGTCGGCGACCTGACCGCGGCGGGAGGGTGCGGCTCGGTCCCCAACCGCAACCCTCACAGCCACCCCGAGCGCTTGAAGAAGACCCAGAGCCCACCCACGCTGAGCACCATCAGGGCGATCGCGAAGGGGTAGCCGAGCTGCCAGCCGAGCTCGGGCATGTGCCTGAAGTTCATGCCGTAGACGCCGGCGATCAACGTCGGCACGACGACGAGACCGACGCCGGCCGAGATCTTGCGCATGTCCTCGTTCTGCGTCACCTGGATCTGCGCGAGGTGGGCGTCGAAGGCGGTGGACAGCAGCTGGTCGAGCCCGTCGACCGCCTCGGCCACCTTGGTGAGGTGGTCGAGCACGTCGCGGAAGAACGGCGCGGCGTCCTCGTGGATCCCGGGTACGGCGCCGGTCGCGAAGCGGCGCATCGGCTCGCGCAGGGGCATCACCGCGCGGCGGGCCTCGCCGATCTCGCGCTTGAGGGTGTAGATGCGAGCCGAGTCGTTGGTGCGCTGCGGTGAGAACACCGACGTCTCGACCTCGTCGACGTCCTCCTCGAGCGAACCCATGACCGAGAGATAGCCGTCCACGACCCGGTCGCACACGGCGTACACCACCGCCGACGGGCCGTGGGTCAGCACGGCGGCCTTGGCCTCCAGGTCACGCCGGGCGGTGTGGAGCTCGGAGCCGGCGCCGTGGCGGACGCTGATCACGAAGTCCTCACCGACGAACATGTTGATCTCGCCGGTCTCGACGGCGTCCTCGGCATCGACGTACCAGAGGGACTTGAGGGTGAGGAAGAGCGTGTGGCCGTAGCGCTCGAGCTTGGGCCGTTGGTGGGCGTTGAAGGCGTCCTCGACGGCCAGCGGGTGCAGGCCGAACTCCTCCTCGACCGTTGCCAGCTCGGCCTCGGTCGGCTCGTGCAGCCCGACCCAGACGAAGTCACCGGGCTCGGTGGCGAGCTTGCGCACCCGAGCCAGCTCGCCCGGCGGGAGGTCGTCGACGATCCGCTTCCCCTGTCGGTAGACGGCGCTGTCGACGATCACGGCGCTCACGCTAGTCGCTCGGTACGGCGTGGGGCAGGTGGCGCGCACCCCCCGCGAGGAGCCTGCCCCTACGCTCAGCGCATGGCCACCGTCATCCTCCTCCGGCACGGCCGGACGTCGGCGAACGCCTCCGGCACCCTGGCCGGCCGCACGCCCGGCGTGCACCTCGACGACCTCGGCGTCGAGCAGGCCGCACGGGCCGGGGAGCGGCTCGCGGTCGTGCCGCTCGCCGAGCTGGTGAGCAGCCCTCTGGAGCGGTGCCGCGAGACGGCGCGGGCGGTGGCCTCGCGGCAGGGGTCCGGGTCGGTCCGGCCGCGCGTGCACGCCGACCGGCGGCTCACCGAGTGCGACTACGGCGACTGGCAGGGGCGGCCACTGAGGGAGCTCGCCCGGCTGGCCCTCTGGAAGACCGTGCAGTCCAACCCGTCGGCGGTGACCTTCCCCGGGGGCGAGAGCCTGCCGCAGATGCAGGCCCGCGCGGTCGACGCCGTACGAGGTCGCGACGCAGCGGTGACCTCCGCGCACGGCGCCGGCGCGGTCTGGCTCGCGGTCAGCCACGGCGACGTCATCAAGTCGGTGATCGCCGACGCGCTCGGGATGCACCTCGACCTCTTCCAGCGGATCAACGTCGACCCCGCGTCGATCTCGGTCATCCGCTACACCGAGTCCCGGCCCTACGTGCTGGCCACCAACACCCACGAGGGAGACCTCTCCTGGCTGGCTCCCAAGCCGGGCGGCCGGGGCCGTCGTCGGACCGACCGGGGTGCGGAGGTGGGCGGCGGCTCCGGACCCGGCCCTACACCGAGTCGTACGCCGGGTCGGGGGTCTGGCGCCGATGCATAAGGTGGAGACATGCCGGTGATCCACGAGTTCGACCCGCCCGAGCGCTTCGTCGCGGGCACGGTCGGCGAGCCCGGCGCACGCACGTTCTTCCTCCAGGCCCGCTCCGGTCCGCGCGTCGTGAGCGTCGCCCTGGAGAAGCAGCAGGTCGCCGTGCTCGCCGAGCGCATCGACGAGCTCCTCGACGAGGTGATGGCCTCGACCGACAACGACGCGCTGATCCCGGCGGTCGCCCCGCTCGGGCTCGAGGACGGCGCGCCGCTGGAGCAGCCGATCGACGAGCAGTTCCGCGCCGGCACCATGACCCTGTCCTGGGACCCTGCCATCGCGCGCGTCGTGATCGAGGTCTTCCCGCTCACCGACACCGCCGAGGACGACGAGGCCGAGGACGATCCGGAGCCCGCCGAGGTCGTGCTGGTGCGGCTCGAGGCCGGCCCCGCCCGCGCGTTCGTACGCCGTGCCGAGCTGGTGATCTCGGCCGGACGTCCCGACTGCCCGTTCTGCGGCAGCCCGATCGACCCCGACGGCCACCTGTGCGTCCGGGCCAACGGCTTCCGGCGACGCGACCCGGTCTGAGCGGCCCGCGATGGCCGTGATCGAGCAGGACCTCCTCCAGGGCGAGCTCACTCTCCACGGGCGGGTGATGCCGGCCTCCAACGCGACGTTCGTCGGTGAGATCTGTGGTCGCCGCGTCGTCTACAAGCCGGTCGCGGGGGAGCGCCCGCTGTGGGACTTCCCCGACGGCACCCTCGCCGAGCGCGAGGAAGCGGCCTACCTCGTCTCCGAGGCGACCGGCTGGGACGTCGTACCACTGACCTTCCGCCGCGACGGACCCCACGGCCCCGGGATGGTGCAGCTGTGGCAGGAGCCCGACCCGGTGCAGGAGGCGGTCACCCTGGTCCCCGAGGACCGGGTGCCCGACGGGTGGCGGCATGTGTTCGACGGTCTCGACGACCGGGACCGCCTGGTCTCGCTGATCCACGAGGACACCGTCGAGCTGCGTCGGATGGCGGTGTTCGACGCCGTGGTCAACAACGCCGACCGCAAGGGCGGCCACGTGCTGGCGATGACCGGCGGGCACCGCTACGGCGTCGACCACGGGCTCACCTTCCACGTCGAGCACAAGCTCCGCACCGTGCTGTGGGGCTGGGCCGGCGAGCTGCTCTCCGACGAGGACCGCGCCTGCCTGCAGCAGGTCGCCGACCAGCTCGAGGACGAGCTGGGCGAGCGGCTCGTCGGCCTCGTCACCCCCCACGAGGTGGAGGCGACGCGGCGCCGCGTGAGGCGGCTGCTGCGGGTCGGTGCCCTCCCCGAACCGGGCCAGGGATGGCGTGCGATCCCCTGGCCGCCGTTCTGAGGCGCTGCCGTAGTCTCCACGCATGCGCGCATGGCCCGCCCCCGACCTGCCCGCCCTGACGGCGACCGCGCCGCCGGTCCGCGTCCACGACACCCCCTCCGGTGGCGTAGTGGAGACGCGTCCCGAGGGCCCGGCCCGGATGTACGTCTGCGGCATCACGCCGTACGACGCGACCCACATGGGCCACGCCGCGACGTACGTCGCCTTCGACCTGCTCAACCGGGCCTGGCGCAACGCCGGCCACGAGGTGACCTACGTCCTCAACGTCACCGACGTCGACGATCCGCTGCTCGAACGCGCGACGGCGGTGGGGGTCGACTGGCGCGACCTCGCCGCTCGTGAGATCGAGCTCTTCCGCCAGGACATGGCCGCGCTCCGGGTGGTGCCGCCCGACCACTTCCCGGGGGCCGTGGAGTCGATCCCGCTGATCGTCTCGATGATCGAGCGGCTGCAGGAAGCCGGCGCGCTCTACCCCGTCGACGACGACCTCTACTTCTCCGTGACCGCCGACCCGGCCTTCGGGGACGAGTCGGGCTGGACCCGCGAGCAGATGCTGGAGGTCTACGCCGACCGCGGCGGCGATCCCGACCGCCTGGGCAAGAAGGACCCTCTCGACTGCCTGGTCTGGCGGGCCGAGCGTCCCGGGGAGCCGGCCTGGGAGAGCCGTTTCGGGCCGGGCCGGCCGGGCTGGCACGTCGAGTGCAGCGCGATGGCGCTCGACCTGATCGGGGACGGGTTCGACGTCCAGGGCGGCGGCTCCGACCTGGTCTTCCCGCACCACGAGATGTGCGCGTCCGAGGCTCACGTCCTGACCAGGACGCCGTTCGCCAAGGCCTACGTGCACGCCGGCATGGTCGGCTACGACGGCGAGAAGATGTCGAAGTCCCGCGGCAACCTCGTCTTCGTCTCCGCACTGCGCAACAGCGACGTCGACCCGATGGCGATCCGGCTGACCTTGCTGCGACACCACTACCGCAGCGACTGGGAGTGGACCGACGCCGAGCTGTGGGACTCCGCCAGCCGTCTCGACCGCTGGCGGGTCGCCTTGGCAGCGGGGGCCGGCGCGCCGGCGGCGACGGTGGTGGAAGCGGTCCTGGCGGCCCTGGCCGCCGACCTGGATGCCCCCGCCGCGGTGGACGTCGTCGACGCGTGGGCGGACGCCACGCTCGGGGTCGGCCGACCGGCCGACACCAGCGACCCGACAGCCGGCGCGACCGTGCGCGCCCTCCTCGACGCCTCGCTCGGCCTGGCGCTCTGATATCCCCCCGCCGGCCCTGCGGAGGTCAGCTCTCCTCGGTACGCCGCTTCAGGTAGCGCTCGAACTCCCGGGCGATCGCCTCGCCGCTGGCCTCCGGGAGGTCGGTGGTGTCCCGGGTCTCCTCGAGCGCCCGTACGTAGTCGGCGACGTCGTCGTCGTCCTCGGCGAGCTCGTCGACCCCGCGCTCCCAGGCCCGGGAGAGCTCCGGCAGCTCACCGAGCGGGATGCTCACCTCGAGCAGCTCCTCGATCTGTCCGAGCAGCGCCAGCGTCGCCTTCGGGCACGGTGGCGCGGAGACGTAGTGGGGGACCGCCGCCCAGTAGGAGACGGCCGGTACGTCGAGCCGGACGCATGCGTCCTGGAAGACCCCGACGATGCCGGTCGGTCCTTCGTAGGTCGACTGCTCCAGCTTGAGCCGGTCGACGAGGTCGGGCTCGGTCGCGGTGCCCGACACCGGGATCGGGCGGGTGTGCGGGGTGTCGGCCAGCAGCGCGCCGAGGGTGATCACGAGCTCGGCACCCAGGTCGTCGCAGGCCGCGAGGATCTCGGCACAGAACTGCCGCCACCGCATGTTCGGCTCGATGCCCCGCACCAGGATCACGTCGCGATCGAGGTCGGGCGGGGAGGCGACGGCGATCTGGGTGCTAGGCCAGGTGATGCGGCGGTGGCCGAGCTCGTCGGTGCCGACGGAGGGCCGGTTGACCTGGAAGTCGTAGAACTCCTCGGGATCGATGGCCCCGATGATGCGGGCGTCCCACACCCTGATCAGGTGGTCGATCACTGCCGAGGCAGCGTCGGCGGCGTCGTTCCAGCCCTCGAAGGCAGCGATGACGACCGGCTCCACCAGGTCGTCGATCTCCTCGATCTCGATCACCCGACCACAGTAGTCATGCAGGCCACGTCGCCGCGCCCGCGAATCGCGCCGTCCGGGAGCCGCGACCTTCCGGAACCGAGGGCAGACGAGCGGTTGGGGAATTGGCGGCCTCCCCGTCCCGGTGTCACGATGCGGGAACCGGGTCCGCCGGCTGGGACACGCTTCTTAGGCTGGTGGGCCGACCACACCGAGGAGTCCTGTGACCGTGACACAGGGGACGCACCGTCCCGACGCCACCGAGGAGCTCACCGAGCTCCTCCGTGAGCGGATCCTGGTGCTCGACGGCGCCATGGGGACGATGATCCAGGGCCACCGGCTCGACGAGTCGGCCTACCGCGGCGAGCGCTTCGCGTCGTACGACGACCACCCGGGCGACCTGGCCGGCGACAACGACCTGCTCTCGCTGTCCAACCCCGACGTGATCCGGGCGATCCACCGCGCCTACCTCGAGGCCGGCGCCGACATCGTGTGCACCAACACCTTCAACGGCAACCGGATCTCGCAGGCCGACTACGGCCTGGAGCACCTGTGCTACGAGCTCAACGTCGCGGCCGCGGCGCTGGCCCGCGAGGCGGCCGACGCGGTGACGACTGTCGACCGCCCGCGCTACGTTGCCGGGTCGCTGGGCCCCACCTCCAAGACGGCGTCGATCTCGCCCGACGTCAACGACCCTGGCGCACGCAACGTCACCTTCGACGAGCTGGTCGGGGCCTACCTCGAGGAGAGCTCGGGGCCTGGTCGACGGCGGCGCCGACCTGCTGCTGGTCGAGACGATCTTCGACACCCTCAACGCCAAGGCGGCGATCGTCGCTCTCGAGACGCTCTTCGACGAGCACGGCCGGCGCTGGCCGGTGCTGATCTCGGGCACGATCACCGACGCCAGCGGGCGCACCCTCTCCGGCCAGGTCACCGAGGCGTTCTGGAACTCCGTGCGCCACGTCCGTCCGCTCGCGATCGGTCTCAACTGCGCCCTGGGTGCCGAGGAGCTCCGTCCCTACGTCGCCGAGCTCGCGCGGATCGCCGACACCTTCGTCTCCGCACACCCCAACGCCGGCCTGCCCAACGCGTTCGGCGAGTACGACGAGACCCCCGAGCACATGGCCGGGGTGCTGGGGGAGTTCGCCACCAGCGGCCTGGTCAACATCGTCGGCGGCTGCTGCGGCACCACCGCCGAGCACATCGCCGCGATCGCCGACGCCGCCAAGGGGGTCACCCCGCGCACCGTGCCGCACGTCGAGCCGGCGATGCGGCTCTCGGGGCTCGAGCCGGTGACCATCACCGAAGACAGCCTGTTCGTCAACGTCGGCGAGCGCACCAACATCACCGGCTCGGCGCGCTTCCGCAAGCTGATCAAGGACGGCGACTACGACGCGGCGCTGTCGGTCGCGGCCCAGCAGGTCGAGGCCGGCGCGCAGGTCATCGACGTGAACATGGACGAGGGGATGATCGACGGCGTCGCCGCGATGGACCGCTTTCTCAAGCTGATCGCCTCCGAGCCCGACATCTCCCGGGTGCCGGTGATGGTCGACTCCTCCAAGTGGGAGGTGATCGAGGCCGGCCTGAAGTGTGTGCAGGGCAAGGCGATCGTCAACTCCATCTCCATGAAGGAGGGTGAGGAGAAGTTCATCGAGCACGCCCGGCTCTGCCGGCGCTACGGCGCGGCCGCGGTCGTGATGGCCTTCGACGAGGACGGTCAGGCCGACAGCCTGGAGCGTCGTACGGCGGTGTGCGAGCGCGCGTACCGGATCCTCACCGATCAGGTGGGGTTCCCGGCCGAGGACATCATCTTCGACCCCAACGTGTTCGCCGTCGCGACCGGCATCGAGGAGCACGCGTCCTACGGGCGTGACTTCATCGAGACCACCCGCTGGATCAAGCAGAACCTCCCCGGAGCGCTCGTCTCCGGCGGCATCTCCAACGTGAGCTTCAGCTTCCGCGGCAACAACCCCGTGCGCGAGGCGATCCACGCGGTCTTCCTGTTCCACGCGATCGAGGCCGGTCTCGACATGGGCATCGTCAACGCCGGTGCCCTGGTCGTCTACGACCAGGTGGATGCCGAGCTGCGCGAGCGGATCGAGGACGTCGTCCTCAACCGGCGTGCCGACGCCGCCGAGCGGCTGCTCGAGATCGCCGAGCGGTTCAACATCGCCGCCGGGGTCGGCGAGGAGGCCACCGAGGAGTGGCGCGAGCTCCCGGTCGAGGAGCGGATCACCCATGCACTGGTGAAGGGCATCGACGCCCACGTCGAGTCCGACACCGAGGAGCTCCGGGCAGTGATCGCCGAACGCGGCGGCCGGCCGATCGAGGTGATCGAAGGTCCCCTGATGGACGGCATGAACGTCGTCGGCGACCTCTTCGGAAGCGGCAGGATGTTCCTGCCCCAGGTGGTCAAGAGTGCTCGGGTGATGAAGAAGGCGGTCGCCTACCTGATCCCCTTCATCGAGCAGGAGAAGCTCGACCGGCCTGAGCTGGCCACCGCCAAGGACACCAACGGCACGATCGTGATGGCCACGGTGAAGGGCGACGTCCACGACATCGGGAAGAACATCGTCGGCGTCGTTCTCCAGTGCAACAACTACGAGGTCGTCGACCTCGGCGTGATGGCGCCCGCGCAGAAGATCCTCGACACCGCTCGAGAGATCGGGGCCGACGCGGTCGGCCTGTCCGGGCTGATCACGCCCAGCCTCGACGAGATGGTCAACGTCGCCTCGGAGATGCAGCGCCAGGGCTTCACGATCCCGCTGCTGATCGGTGGCGCCACCACCTCGCGTGCGCACACCGCGGTCAAGGTCGACCAGCGCTACGACGGCGCGGTGGTCTGGGTCAAGGACGCCTCACGGTCGGTGCCGGTCACCGCCGCGCTGCTCGACGACCGGCAGCGCCCCAAGCTCCTCGCCGACGTCCAGGCCGACTACGACGCCCTGCGCGCCCGGCACGCGGCCAAGAACGACCGGCCGCTGGCCACCCTCACCGAGGCCCGCGCCGCCCGCACCCCCATCGACTGGACGGGGTACCGCCCACCGCGGCCGCACCTGCTCCTCCAGCAGGACCACGCGGTCTCGCCGGCCATCGGCCTGCCGGGCGCCGGCCAGCACGTGCGCGCCTTCCCCGCCGTCGACCTGGCCGAGATCCGTCGCTACATCGACTGGCAGCCGTTCTTCAACGCCTGGGAGATGAAGGGGTCCTTCCCCGACATCCTCGACGACGCCGAGTCCGGCGAGACGGCCCGCAAGCTCTATGACGACGCGAACGTCATGCTCGACCGGATCGTCGACGAGGGCTGGCTGACCGCCAAGGGCGTGGTCGGCCTGTTCCCGGCCAACGCCGTGGGCGACGACGTGGAGGTCTACCTCGACGAGGACCGCGGCGACCCGCACGCCGTACTCCACCATCTGCGGCAGCAGGGAGCCCACCGTCCCGGCGTCCCCAACCGCTGCCTGGCCGACTTCGTCGCGCCCAAGGAGACCGGCCTCAAGGACTACATCGGGCTGTTCGCCGTCACCGCGGGCCTGGGCACGGAGGCGAAGATCGCCGAGTTCAAGGCCCAGATCGACGACTACTCCGGGATCCTGCTCGAGTCGCTCGCCGACCGGCTGGCCGAGGCGTTCGCCGAGCGGTTGCACGAGCGCGTGCGCCGGGAGCTGTGGGGCTACGCCCCCGACGAGCACCTCGACAACCACGCGCTGCTCAAGGAGCAGTACGCCGGCATCCGGCCCGCGCCCGGCTACCCCGCCAGCCCCGACCACACCGAGAAGCAGGTCCTCTGGGACCTGCTCGACGTCGAGGCCGCCACCGGGATGACGCTGACCGAGTCGATGGCGATGTGGCCCGGTGCCTCGGTCTCGGGCATCTACTTCAGCCACCCCGAGTCGCAGTACTTCGTGGTCGGACGGCTCGCCCAGGACCAGGTCGCCGACTACGCCGCCCGCAAGGGGTGGACCCTCGCGGAGGCCGAGCGGTGGCTCTCGCCCAACCTGGGCTACGACCCGGAGGACTGAGACGCGCGTGTCGTCCCGATAGGGTGCTGCGGCCTGCCCACGGGCCGGCACCACCACCACTCGGGAAAGGTCCACCATGCGCACCCTCATCGCCGCTGCCGCCCTCGCGGCCGGCACCCTCGTCGTTCCGGTCGCCACGTCCGCGCCGGCCCATGCCAACCCGTGCCGGCCCAGCGCGTGGGTCACGATGAAGAAGCTCGACGCCTACGTCCAACTCCGCAAGAACGGTGACAACAGCATCTACAACCGCACCCAGGACCCGGTGCACCGCACGATCTCCTACGGCTACAGCCACACCTACCAGGTCGAGCACCACTGGGAGGTCGGTGCCTCCGCCGGCATCTCCTGGAGCATCGTCAGTGCCAGCGTCGAGGGGAAGTACGGCAGGAGCTACACCCAGTCCAACGAGGTCCACAAGACCGAGTCGACCGACATGACGATCCGCAGCCACTACACGGGCTGGACCCGCCTGCTGGTCTACCGGCACCCGATCGTGTGGAAGAAGCTCCACGAGACCTGGACCGGCACCGAGTGCCAGACCCACGTCGTCGCCAAGGCAGTCTGGGCGCCGCCGAAGCACCAGATGGTGCCGATCACCAAGAAGGGTCACCATTTCCCCGCCTGAGCCGGCCCCGGACCGACCGGGGTGCCGCCTGTCCGCACACGCCGCCGTGCTGTGGGACATGGACGGCACCCTGGTCGACACCGAACCCGCCTGGATCGAGGCGGAGTTCGCCCTCGCCGAGAGGTACGGCGGCACCTGGTCCCAGGAGCACGCCCTTCGGCTGGTCGGCAACGACCTGCTGGTCTCGGGCCGCTACCTGCGAGACCAGCTGGGCATCGACGTATCCCCTGAGCAGATCGTCGAGGAGCTCCTCGACGACGTCGTCGCGAGCGTACGGCGTGAGGTGCCGTGGCGGCCCGGTGCGCGCGAGCTGCTCGCCTCCTTGCGTCAGGCCGCGGTGCCGTGCGCGCTGGTGACGATGTCCTACACCCGCTTCGTCGAGCCGATCCTGGCCGCACTCCCGGACGAGACCTTCGCCGCGGTGGTCACCGGCGACACCGTCGACAACGGCAAGCCCCATCCGGAGCCCTACCTGACCGCGGCCCGGCTCCTCGACGTCCTGGCTTCCGACTGCTTGGCGATCGAGGACTCACCGACCGGGGTGACCTCCGCCGAGGCCGCGGGCTGCCGGGTCCTGTGCGCCCCGCTCCATGTGCCCGTCTCACCGGGACCACGGACCGTCGTCGTCGACGACCTCGCCGGCCTGACGGCCGAGAGCCTGCTGCCGTACCCAGGTGTACCCGGGTCGTAGTACCAGCGACCAATGGTGGGCCCGACCTGTGCGCGGTGATCCTGGGGTCATCACGGATCATCCCGTTCGCCCCACCCGAGGAGCTCTTCATGCAGACCCGTCTCGCCCTGGCCGCACTCGCCCTGACCACCTTGGCCGCGCCCCTGGTCCTCACCGCGCCGGCACTCGCCTCCCACGGCGGCGGGGACGTCGTCCGCACCCACGGCGGCTGCACAGGCTCGCCGACCTGGAAGCTCAAGGCCAAGCCTGACAACGGGCGGATCGAGGTGGAGGCCGAGGTCGACAGCAACCGGAGCGGCCAGGTGTGGGACTGGAGGATCAGACACGACGGCAGCCTCTCCAGCAAGGGCACCTCGAAGACCGCCGGCGCCAGCGGCTCGTTCAGCGTCCACCGCCGGATGACCGACCTGGCGGGCACCGACCACTTCGACTTCCGCGCCGTGCGCCGCGCCACCGGTCAGGTGTGCCGTGGGACCATCGCCCTCTAGATCCGTCACGACACCTGCGTGAGCAGAGCGGAGGCCGGGTGTGCTCTCCCGAGCCACGAGCCGGGAAGGAGTGCCCCGTGAGTGCCTCGTGAGAGCGCTGCGCCGCCCGTGGGCCAACCCCCTCGTGCAGTTCCTGTTCGCCACCCTCCTGCTGTTCGCCGCCACCTGGCGGGCCACCGGCGTGTTCTCCGAGCATGCGGCCCGGTCCGAGGCGGTGGCGGACGCGAGGGTCACCACCGACCTGCTCGCACACTCGGTGGCAGAGCCGGCCATCCAGCAGGGGCTCGTCGACAGCGACCCCGGCGCGGTCGACCGCTTCGACCGTGAGGTGCTCGACCGGCTGATGGTCGGCGACGTACGCCGGATCAAGATCTGGCGCGGTGACGGCACCGTCGTCTACAGCGACGAGACTCAGCTGATCGGCAAGAGGTTCACCCTCGACGACGAGCAGCTCCACGTGCTCCGTCAGGGCAACACGGAGGGCGGGGTCTCCGACCTCCGGCGCCAGGAGAACAGGTTCGAGACCGAGGAGGGCGGCCTCCTCGAGGTCTACACCCGGATCGAGGCGCCCGACGGTGAGTCGCTGCTGTTCGAGGCCTACTACTCGATGGCCACGGTCAAGGCCCGCGCGGCGCAGGTGCTCACGCCGTTCCGCCGGATCACGACGGGCGCGCTGGCTGCCGTGCTGCTGATCGGGCTGCCGCTGATCGGGCTGCTCACGCTGCGGCTCACCCACGCCTCCCGAGCACGGGAACGGCTGATGATCCAGGCGCTGGACGCCTCGGAGGCCGAGCGGCGCCGGATCGCCCGGGACCTCCACGACGGGGTCGTCCAGGAGCTCGCGGGCACGGCGTTCGCCCTGACGGCGACGGCCCGGGTGGACGGAGTTCCCGAGTCCGTGCGGCGTGACCTCCTGCGCTCGGGTGAAGCCCTTCGCCGGAGCCTTCGGGAGCTGCGGTCGCTGCTGGTGGAGATCCATCCGCCCGGGCTGAACGCCGGCGGGCTCGCTGCGGCCTTGGAGGACTTGACGGCCCAGGCGGCCGGGGCCGGGGTCGAGGCCGCGGTGTCGGTGACGGGGATCCAGGATGCGCCCGAGCAGGTGGTGACGCTGCTCTGGCGGGTCGCTCAGGAAGCCATCCGCAACGCGGTGCGCCACGCCCACGCCGATCACCTCACCGTGGAGGTCACCGGTGACGAGCGGTCGGTACGGCTGCTCGTGCGCGACGACGGGGTCGGCTTCGATCCAGACGCCGACCGACGCGAGGGGTCCTACGGCTTGCGTGGGCTGCAGAGCCTGGTCGAGGACGGCGGTGGCAGGGTCCAGGTGGAGTCGGCTCCCGACGTCGGGACGACGGTACGAATGGTGGTGGAGCGCAGATGACCGGCGATTCGATCCGGGTGGTGATCGTGGACGACCACGCGATGCTGCGGGCGGGGCTCGAACAGATGCTGGCCGGCGAGCCCGACCTCGAGGTGGTCGGCACGGCCTCCGACGGGTCCCAGGCCGTCGACGTGGTCCGCGAGCTGCGCCCCGACGTGGTGCTGATGGACCTGCAGATGCCCGGCGTGGACGGTGTGAGCGCCACCCGCACCATCGTCGGCGAGGAGCTGGCCGACGTGCTGGTGCTGACGTCGTACTCCGACGCGGAGCGCATCGTCGGTGCCCTCGACGCGGGCGCGCTGGGCTACCTGCTCAAGGACGCTGAGCCCGACGAGGTGCTGCGTGGCATCCGGTCGGTGGCCCGAGGTGAGTCGCCGATCAACCCGCGCGCCGCCCGCGAGCTCCTCGGCTCACGGCGTACGACGTCGACCGCGGCCGCCGACCTGACCCCGCGGGAGAGCGAGGTGCTGGCGCTGGTCCGGCAGGGGCTGGCGAACAAGCAGATCGCGCGGCGGCTCGGGATCTCCGAGCGGACCGTCAAGGCGCACCTGACCTCGACGTTTCATCGGATCGGTGTCGTCGACCGCACACAGGCGGCCCTGTGGGCCGAGCGCAACGGCGTCGGCGGAGCGTGAGACAGGCGTCGGCCACGTCCGTCAGGGGGCGACGTCCTCGACGGTGGGGTCGCCGCTGTCGCACTCGCGGGACGGCAGCGGGGGAGGCGTGCCCCCGTGGGCGGGGCACAGGGCGTGGAAGGAGCACCAGTCGCACAGCCGGCCGGGGTTGGGCCGCCAGTCGCCCGACTCCTCGGCGCGCCGGATCGCCTGCCAGATCGCCTCCACCTTGCGCTCGGTGGCCAGCAGGTCGGCCTCGTCGGGGACGTAGCGCAGCATCTCGGCGTTGCCGAGGTAGACCAGCTGGAGCATCGAGGGGAGCACCCCTCGGGTGCGCCAGATGACCAGGGCGTAGAACTTCATCTGGAACAGGGCCTTGGCCTCGAACAGCTCGCTCGGGGACCGGCCGCTCTTGTAGTCCACCACCCGGATCGCGCCATCGGGGGCGATGTCGAGGCGGTCGACGAAGCCGCGCAGCAGGAGCCGCGAGTCGAGCAGCGACTCGACGTAGAGCTCGCGCTCGGCCGGCTCGAGGCGACGTGGGTCCTCGAGGGTGAAGTAGCGGTCGAGGACGGTCCGGCAGGAGGCCAGCCACTCGGCGACGTCGGGCCCCTCGCCGGTGAACATCTCGGCCAGCGACGGCTCGGCGGCCAGCAGCGTGTCCCAGGTCGGCACCAGCAGGTCACGCGCGACGTCGGGGGTGCGCGAGGGGGCCGGGAGGTCGAACAGGTCCTCGAGGACCTTGTGGACGAGGGTGCCGCGCAGCGCATCGGCCGAGGGCTCCTCGGGCAGGCGGTCGATGGTGCGGTAGCGGTAGAGCAGGGGGCAGTTCATGAAGTCGGAGGCCCGGCTGGGCGACAGCGCACCGATCACCTCGACACCGTCGACCGGGGTGCCACGCAGCGCCGCCGGGGAGGCGGGCGCGGGCTCCGGCGCCGAGACCGGCACGGAGGGGACGGTGCTCATGGGACCGAATCTAGGTCAGCCCACCGACAGGTCCGCTCCCCGGCACGCCGTCCGGCGCGCGGCCGCGGGATCGGCGCAGCGGCAGACCGGCGTTCGGTAGCCTCACAGACATGAGTGACGACCGCGCACATGGCGGCCGGACCCCGCGACCCCCGGGCACCTTCAAGGTCGGGTCCGTGGCCGGCAGCGACGTGCTGGTCACGAGCTCGTGGTTCCTGATCGCCGGCCTGATCGCGGTCATCACCGCGCCCGCCGTCGAGGCCGCCGAGCCGGGGCTCGGGGCGCTGAAGTACGTCGGTGGGTTCACGCTGGCGGTGCTGCTCTATCTCTCGGTGCTGCTGCACGAGGCGTCGCACGCACTGGTGGCACAGCGGTTCGGGCTCGAGGTCTCCTCCATCACGCTGCAGTTCTTCGGCGGGCTCACCGCCATCGAGGGCGAGCCGGAGACCCCGAAGCAGGAGTTCTGGGTCTCGGTCGTCGGCCCGCTCTCCTCGCTGGCCATCGCACTCGTGGCGTTTCCCCTGATCCTGGTCGCGCCCGACGGCCTGATCGGCCTCGCGGTCAAGGCGCTGGCCGGGACCAACCTGCTCGTCGGGTTGCTGAACCTGGTGCCCGGTCTTCCGCTCGACGGCGGTCGCGTGCTCAAGGCCGCGGTCTGGCAGATCACCGGCGACACCCACCGCGGCACGATCATCGCCGCCTGGGTCGGCCGCGTGGTCGCGCTGGCGGCCTTCGGCTGGCCGCTGCTCATGGCCCGGATCTTCCACACCTCGCCGTCGGCGTTCGACTTCGTCTTCGCCGGCGTGATCGCGATGTTCTTGTGGAGCGGTGCCACCTCCGCGCTCCAGAACGCCCGCCTCCGGGCGCGGCTCCCGCACCTGATCGCGCGCGAGCTGGCGCGTCGTACCCTCACCGTCCCGGGCGACCTGCCGTTGGCCGAGGCCGTACGCCGGGCCCAGGAGGTGCACGCCGGCGGCATCGTGACCGTCACCCAGGGCGGGGTCCCGGTGGGGGTCGTGAACGAGCAGGCCCTCCTGTCGGTGCCCCTCGAACGCCGTGCGTGGGTGCCCACGTCCTCGGTCGCCCGCACCCTCGAGGCCGGCCTCAGCCTGCCGGTCGCCATCGGCGGCGAGGACCTGATCCGCGCCATCTCGGCCAGGCCCGCGGGGGAGTACCTGCTCCTCGACACCGACGGCAGCATCTTCGGCGTCCTCGCCACCTCCGACGTCGACGCCGCCTTCCGCGCCCACGCCTGACGCCGCAGCCCCGGACACCAACGTCGCCGCTAGGGTCGCGTCCATGTCCGAGGAGCCCGCTCACCCCGACGTCCCGCCCGAGGCCCACGCGGGCGTGCACCGCGGTCCCCTGCGGGCGGGAGAGTGGGTGCGGCTCACCGACCAGAAGGGCCGGCGGCACAACTTCGAGCTGGTCCCGGGCAAGCGGTTCTTCTCCAACCGCGGCCACCTCGAGCACGACGACCTGATCGGGCGTGAAGAAGGTTTCACGGTGAGCTCGTCGGTCGGCGGGGAGTACCTCGTCTTCCGGCCCCTGCTCAGCGAGTTCGTCGTCTCGATGCCGCGTGGGGCCGCGGTGGTCTACCCCAAGGACGCCGCCCAGATCGTGGCCTTCGCCGACATCTTCCCGGGCGCCGACGTGGTCGAGGCAGGCGTCGGGTCGGGTGCGCTCACCTGCTCGCTGCTGCGTGCCGTGGGTCCGCACGGCACCGTGTCGTCCTACGAGCGCCGCGAAGAGTTCGCCGACGTCGCGCGTGCCAACGTCCGTCAGTTCTTCGGTGGAGACCACCCGGCGTGGCGGCTGAGGATCGGCGACCTCGCCGAGGCCCTCCCGGCGTCCGGGGACCGCGCAGACCGCGTCATCCTCGACATGCTGGCCCCCTGGGACTGCCTCGAGGCGACGGCTGACGCCTTGCGTCCCGGTGGCCTGGTGTGCGCGTACGTCGCCACGACCACGCAGCTGTCCCGCTTCGTGGAGACCGTCCGGGCACACGGCGGCTTCACCGAGCCCCACGCCTGGGAGTCGCTGGTGCGCGACTGGCACGTCGAGGGGCTGGCCGTCCGCCCGGGGCACTCGATGATCGGGCACACGGCGTTCCTGGTGACGGCGCGCCGGATGGCGCCGGGGGAGCGGGCGCCCACGAAGAAGCGCCGGCCGGCTCCCGGCGCCTACGGTCCGGACTACACCGGGCCGCGCCCTCCGGGGGTGCCCCGAGAGCCATCTCCCGAGTAGCGACCGCCCCCCACGAGAGCCCTTCCACCGCGCGGGACAACGAGATCAAATCGTGAGAAACGCGGTGGGATTCAGCCTTTCCGCGCCAGGGTTGACGAGTAGGGTCGACGAAGGAGGTGGGACGCATGAGCAATGGTCACGACGCTTCGGGTGACGCCTCGAGCCGCGGACAGAGCGCCCGCGAGCTGGCCGACCAGGTGAGATTCCTGGAGGCCGAGGTCACCGATCTGCGCCGCCGCCTGTCCGACTCGCCCACGCAGAGCCGCAGCCTGGAGCTCCGGCTGGCCGACACGCAGCGCTCCCTGTCGGCCGTCACGTCACAGAACGAGCGCCTCGCGCAGACCCTGCGTGAGGCCCGCGACCAGATCATGAAGCTGAAGGACGAGGTCGACCGGCTGGCCCAGCCGCCGGCCGGGTTCGGAACGTTCCTCCAGCGCAACGACGACGACTCCGTCGACGTGTTCACCGGCGGCCGCAAGCTGCGGGTGAACGTCAGTCCCGCCGTCGATCTCGAGGCCCTGGTCAAGGGCCAGGAGGTCATGCTCAACGAGGCCCTCAACGTCGTGGCCGCCCTCGACTTCGAGCAGGTCGGCGAGGTCGTGATGCTCAAGGAGCTGATGGCCGACGGCGACCGGGCGCTCGTGATCGCCAACGCCGACGAGGAGCGCGTCGTACGGCTCTCCGACCCGCTCAAGCAGGAGACCCTGCGCGCCGGCGACTCGCTGCTGCTCGACTCGCGCTCCGCCTATGCCTACGAGCGGGTGCCCAAGTCCGAGGTCGAGGAGCTGATCCTCGAGGAGGTCCCCGACATCGAGTACACCTCGATCGGCGGGCTGGTCAGCCAGATCGACGCCATCCGCGACGCCGTCGAGCTGCCCTACCTCCACCCCGAGCTGTTCCTCGAGCACCAGCTCAAGCCGCCCAAGGGCGTGCTGCTCTACGGTCCTCCCGGCTGTGGCAAGACGCTGATCGCCAAGGCCGTCGCCAACTCGTTGGCCAAGAAGGTCGCGGCCAAGACCGGGCAGGAGGGGAAGTCCTACTTCCTCAACATCAAGGGTCCCGAGCTGCTCAACAAGTACGTCGGCGAGACCGAGCGCCACATCCGGCTCGTCTTCCAGCGGGCGCGGGAGAAGGCCAGCCACGGCACGCCGGTGATCGTGTTCTTCGACGAAATGGACTCCCTGTTCCGCACCCGCGGCTCCGGGGTCTCCTCCGACGTCGAGAACACCATCGTCCCGCAGCTGCTCAGCGAGATCGACGGCGTCGAGGCGCTGGAGAACGTCCTGGTGATCGGTGCCTCCAACCGTGAGGACATGATCGACCCGGCGATCCTGCGCCCGGGCCGGCTCGACGTGAAGATCAAGATCGAGCGCCCGGACGCCGAGTCCGCCCGTGACATCTTCAGCAAGTACCTCCTCCCGTCGCTGCCCCTCCACTCCGACGACGTGGCCGAGTTCGGCGGCAACCGCGACGCCTGCGTCGAGGGGATGATCCGGGCCACGGTCGAGCGGATGTACACCGAGACCGAGGAGAACCGCTTCCTGGAGGTCACCTACGCCAACGGTGACAAGGAGGTCCTCTACTTCAAGGACTTCAACTCCGGGGCGATGATCCAGAACATCGTCGACCGCGCGAAGAAGATGGCGATCAAGGACTTCCTCGACCACGACCAGCGCGGTCTGCGGGTGCAGCACATGCTCCAGGCCTGCGTGGACGAGTTCAAGGAGAACGAGGACCTGCCCAACACGACCAACCCCGACGACTGGGCGCGGATCTCGGGCAAGAAGGGCGAGCGGATCGTCTTCATCCGCACTCTCATCACCGGCAAGCAGGGCACCGAGCCCGGCCGGTCGATCGACACCGTCCCCAACACCGGTCAGTACCTCTGAGGTCACGCCCCGCCCGGATGGCGGGTCGGTCGGCCTGCGGTGGGGGACCCCGCCGCAGGCGGGGGGCGCGCTCAGACGACGGCGACGCCGAGGTAGCCGTAGGTCAGCGCGGCCGGACCGGTGAACCCCGGCAGGTCGCCGGTCTCCAAAGACTTCAGCCGCATCCCGGACTCCTCCACCAGCGCTCCCGCGTCGCGGGTCAGGTGACACCCGCCCGCCACCCGCTGCTGCAAGGGGTCGAGCCGCCGTTGCCAGCGAGACGACGCCGGGGTCGGGGGAGAGGCCGTGCTCCAGGAAGTGCAGGGTCCCGCCGGGCCGGACCAGTCGCCGTACCTCCGTCAGGGCCGCGAGCGGGTCCGGGATCGTGCACAGGGTGAAGGTGCACAGCGCCGCGTCGAACGACGCGTCCGGCGCCTCGACCTGCTGGCCGTCCAGCCCGATCCGCTCCACCGGCAGCTCCGACCGCGCCCGCCGCCGCTCGGACACCGACCAGGCGAGGTCGGAGGGCTCGACCGCCCCGATCTCGGTCACCCCGGTCGGCCCGGTCGGCAGGTGGAGCAGGTTGAGCCCGCCACCGAAGCCGATCTCGAGCACCCGTCCGGACAGGCCGGCGCAGGCCCGGGCCCGCGACTCGCCGATCGCCCGGCTACGCAGAGCCACGTCGGTCAGGCGCGGGACCACCTGATCGCTCCACCAGCCCATGCGGTCACGCTAGCGGCTCCGTGTCCCCTGGCCCGATGTGCTCGTGCGGCGACCGGGTGATCTAGGGCACTGATAGGGGCGAGGAAGAACCTCGGCCGAGGACCGGCTCTGCCCTGAACTCCGCTGCCAATGTGGCGCCGTTCACCGTCAACAGCACACGACGGGCGAAGAACCTGAACGCCAGCAGGGTCGGGGGACAGACGCCGGCCCAGCTGGAGCCGCCGGTCCTGACCTATCGCGTGGGCAGGCCGAACGGGACGTTCAGCAACGGCACCGTCCACTACTTCAAGACCACGCTGCCGAAGGGCACTGGCGGATCACCCTCTCCGGGCTGTTGGTGGGACCCGGCCTGGGTCACGAGCCCCGGTCGTCACGCGGGTCGTCACCGGTGGCGCGTAGGCTCGCCCCGTGACCGTACGTCGGGTGATGGGCACCGAGGTGGAGTACGGCATCTCGGTGCAGGGGCAGCCTCACGCCAACCCCATGGTGGCCTGCTCGCAGATCGTGAACGCCTACGCGACCGCCACCATCAAGGCGCGTCGCGCCAGGTGGGACTTCGAGGAGGAGTCGCCCCTGCGCGATGCCCGCGGATTCGACCTCAGCCGGCAGCTGGCCGACCCCAGCCAGCTCACCGACGAGGACCTCGGGCTGGCCAACGTGATCCTCACCAACGGCGCTCGGCTCTACGTCGACCATGCTCACCCGGAGTACTCCACCCCCGAGGTCACCACGCCTCTCGACATCGTGCGCTGGGACAAGGCGGGCGAGCAGGTGATGCTCGACGCCTCGCGGATGGCCGCCCTGACGCCGGGCGCGACCCCGATCAACCTCTACAAGAACAACACCGACAACAAGGGTGCCTCCTACGGCGCCCACGAGAACTACCTGATGAGCCGGTCGACGCCGTTCAGCGACATCGTCCGCCACCTCACGCCGTTCTTCGTCAGCCGCCAGGTCGTCGTCGGCTCCGGGCGGGTCGGGATCGGGCAGGACGGCCGCGAGCACGGCTTCCAGCTCAGCCAACGTGCCGACTACTTCGAGGTCGAGGTCGGCCTCGAGACCACGCTCAAGCGGCCGATCATCAACACCCGCGACGAGCCGCACGCCGACCCCGAGAAGTACCGGCGCCTCCACGTGATCATCGGCGACGCCAACCTTGCCGAGATCTCGACCTACCTCAAGGTCGGCACCACGGCGCTGGTGCTGGCGATGATCGAGGACCGCTTCATCACCAGCGACCTCAGCGTCGACGGCCCGGTCGCCGCCCTGCGCGCGGTCTCGCACGACCCGACCCTGCGTGAGCAGGTCACCCTCCACGACGGGCGTCGTCTCACCGCGTGCCAGCTCCAGGAGCAGTACCTCGAGCTGGCCCGCAAGTACGTCGACGACCGGCTCGGCTCCGACGCAGACCCCCAGACGGTCGACGTCCTGGAGCGCTGGGAGTCGGTGCTCAACCGCCTCCAGCAGGACCCCATGCTGTGCGCCCGCGAGCTCGACTGGGTGGCCAAGCTCAAGCTGCTCGAGTCCTACCGCGACCGCGACGGCCTCGACTGGGACGACGCCAAGCTGCAGCTGATCGACTACCAGTACAGCGACATCCGCCCCGACAAGGGGCTCTACCACCGGCTCGTCCAGCTCGGCCGGATCGACCGGTTGCTGGACGACGACACCATCGAGCGCGCCATGCACGCGCCGCCCGACGACACCCGGGCCTACTTCCGGGGCCGGTGCCTGGAGAAGTACGCCGACTCCGTCGCCGCCGCCTCCTGGGACTCCGTGATCTTCGACCTGCCCGGGCGCGAGTCGCTGCAACGGGTCCCCACCATCGACCCGCTCCGGGGCTCCAAGGCCCATGTCGCCGAGCTCATCGACCGGTGCGCCACGGCCG
Organism: uncultured Actinomycetota bacterium; assembly: GCA_963820015.1. Taxonomy (GTDB): domain Bacteria; phylum Actinomycetota; class Actinomycetes; order Propionibacteriales; family Nocardioidaceae; genus Nocardioides. The sequence continues at coordinate 298,359 of CAWFYO010000003.1, forward strand.
AGGAGCTGTTCCGGGCGCTGACCCACTGACGGGGGCCGCGATGCCTGACGACTCCGACTCCGACTCCGACTCCGACTCTGGGGCTGCGGCCCGGTCGCTGGCACGGTCGCTGGTCGGGCTCGCCGAGGCAGCCGCCGTACGCCGCGCGAGCGAGGCCGGCTACGACCCCCAGGTCGTGCCGCCGGGGGTCACGGCACTGACCATGGACTTCCGTTCGCGTCGGATCAGGCTGTTCGTCGACGACTCCGGGCAGGTCACGCGGGCGACCGCCGGCTGAGCCCGGTTCAGGCCACGGCCGACGACGCCGGGATCAGGAAGCGCCGGACGAGGGCGCGGGAGACGAGCAGGGTGACGATCAGGAGCGTGACCGGGACGAACCCGCCGAGCTGTACCGATCCCTGGAACACCAGGGAGACCAGCTCGAGCACCAGGAACTTGCTGCCGACGGCGACCAGCCACAGCGTCACTGCTCCGGCCACCGTGCCCAGCGGGGTGGTGGCGGCGCGCAACCGGGCGACCACGACCCCCTTGCCGGCCACGACGACCTCGAGCACCACCTTGAGCAGCACCGCGGTGAGCAGGGAGAGCGTGAACGTCTCGCTGATCACCGAGGGCACGAACTGGACGGCGAGGTTGAGGACCACGACGTTCACCAGGACGTCGACCAGGTCCAGGGGGCTCACCAGGTCGCGCGGTCGTCCGCTCACCGCGGCAGCATCCTCGTCACAGGAGGATTGTGGCCCAGTGCCCTGGGCGGGACTCCGGCCAGGGCGAGTGCCGAGCGGCTAGGGTGAATGCATGGCCCAGGAGCAGAAGCAGCCCCGCAAGTCGGGCGAGACCGAGGAGGTCACCGAGGTCGCCCCCGAGACCGACGTCGCCGAGCGCAAGGAGGCACTCGACGACGACGTCGATGCCATCCTCGACGAGATCGACGACGTCCTCGAGACCAACGCCGAGGACTTCGTGAAGTCGTTCATCCAGAAGGGCGGCCAGTAAGGGTGGCTGACTCCCGCCTGCCGGCGTCGTTCATGACGCCGGGCACCTCCAGCTTCGCCGAATTCATCGCCGCAGAGTCGCCCGAGCTCCTGCCCTCGCGGCGAGCCGTACCTCAAGGCCATGCCGGTGATCTCGCTCCCCACGGCACCACGATCGTGGCGGCCACGTTCCCCGGCGGGGTCGTCATGGCTGGTGACCGCCGCGCCACCATGGGCAACATCATCGCGCAGCGCGACATCGAGAAGGTCTTCCCAGCCGACGAGTACTCCTGTGTCGGCATCGCGGGCTCGGCCGGCCTGGCCGTCGAGCTGGTCCGGCTGTTCCAGACCGAGCTGGAGCACTACGAGAAGATCGAGGGGATGCCGCTGTCGATCGACGGCAAGGCCAACCGGCTGGCCGGCCTGATCCGCGGCAACCTCGGGATGGCGATGCAGGGCCTGGCCGTCGTACCCCTGTTCGCCGGCTTCGACCTCACGGTCGGGCAGGGCCGGATCTTCAGCTACGACGTCACCGGCGGCCGCTACGAGGAGACGGCGTTCCACTCGGTCGGCTCCGGCTCGCTGTTCGCCCGCGGCTCGCTGAAGAAGCTCTACCGGGGCGACCTCTCCGAGAACGAGTGCGTGACGGCGCTCATCCAGGCGCTGTACGACGCCGCCGACGACGACTCCGCCACCGGCGGGCCCGACCTGACCCGCCGGATCTTCCCGGTCGTCCAGGTGATCACCGCCGAGGGTGGCCACCGGATGCCGGAGACCGGGGTCGCCGAGATCGCGGACGCCGTCCTCGCCGGCCGGATGAACCGCCCCGACGGCCCGGCCGCGGCCCTGACCTGATCGGATCCCCAGATGAGCATGCCGTTCTACGTCTCGCCCGAGCAGCTGATGAAGGACCGGGCCGACTTCGCGCGCAAGGGCATCGCCCGCGGCCGGTCGGTCGTGGCGGTGCAGTACGCGGACGGGATCCTGTTCGCCTCGGAGAACCCGTCGCAGGCCCTGCACAAGGTCAGCGAGATCTACGACCGGATCGCGTTCGCCGCGGTCGGCCGCTACAACGAGTTCGAGAACCTCCGGATCGCCGGCGTACGGCTCGCGGACATGCGTGGCTACGCCTACGACCGGCGCGACGTCACCGGCCGCGGCCTCGCCAACGCCTACGCCCAGACCCTCGGCACGATCTTCAGCAGTGGCGGGGAGAAGCCCTACGAGGTCGAGCTCTTCGTCGCCGAGATCGGTGACGTGCCTGCCGACGACCAGATCTACCGGCTCACCTACCAGGGCCAGGTCACCGACGAGCACCAGTACGCCGTGATGGGCGGCGCCGACGAGGTCGTCGCGGCCTACCTCCACGACCACTACACCGAGAACGCCACGCTCTCCGACGCCCTCCACGTGGCCGTCGCGGCCCTCGGCAAGGCCTCCGCGGAGGCCGGCAACGGGAACGGGACCGGCGACCGGGTCATCCCGGCCGGTGACCTCGAGGTGGCCGTGCTCGACCGCACCCGGGTGCAGCCGCGGAAGTTCAGCCGGCTCGGCCCCGTGCGGATCGAGTCGATCCTGGACGACCGGGGTCCGACCACGCCCGCCCCGCCCGATCCGCGGGAGCCCGGCCCCGACGCAGAGGCCGACCCCGAGGCCGACCCCGAGGCCGACCCCGAGATCGACCCCACCGACATCCCCGCGGAAGGCTCCTCCGACAAGGGCTAGCGGTGGGGACCCAACCGCACAAATGAGACCGGCGCGCCGAACGACGAGGGCGAGATGGTGGAGTGCGGCATAGTCTGACGTCGTGGACCGCCGCATCTTCGGGATCGAGAACGAGTACGGCGTCACGTGCACGTTCAAGGGCCAGCGCCGGCTGAGCCCGGACGAGGTGGCGCGCTACCTGTTCCGCAAGGTCGTCAGCTGGGGGCGCAGCTCCAACGTCTTCCTGCGCAACGGTGCCCGGCTCTACCTCGACGTCGGCAGCCATCCCGAGTACGCCACCCCCGAGTGCGACGACATCGCCGAGCTGGTCACGCACGACAAGGCGGGGGAGCGCGTCCTGGAGGGACTGCTCAAGGATGCCGAGCAGCGGCTCCACGACGAGGGCATCGCCGGCGAGATCTACCTGTTCAAGAACAACACCGACTCCGCCGGCAACTCCTACGGCTGTCACGAGAACTACCTCGTCAGCCGCGCGGGGGAGTTCAACCGGCTCGCGGACGTGCTCATCCCGTTCCTGGTGACCCGGCAGATCATCGTCGGCGCAGGCAAGGTCACCCAGACCGCGCGCGGCGCGTCGTACGCCGTGAGCCAGCGCGCCGAGCACATCTGGGAGGGCGTCAGCAGTGCCACCACCCGGTCGCGCCCGATCATCAACACCCGCGACGAGCCGCACGCGGACGCCGAGCGCTTCCGCCGGCTGCACGTGATCGTCGGCGACTCGAACATGAGCGAGACCACCACGATGCTCAAGGTGGCCAGCTGCGACCTGGTGCTCAGGATGATCGAGGAGGGCGTGGTGATGCGCGACCTCACGATGGAGAACCCGATCCGCGCGATCCGCGAGATCAGCCACGACGTGACCGGCTCGCGCAAGGTGCGCCTGGCCAACGGCCGCGAGGCCAGTGCCCTCGACATCCAGCAGGAGTACCTGTCGAAGGCCCGACACTTCGTCGACCGCCGCGAGATCTCCACCCCGCTGATCGAGCAGGCGCTCGACCTGTGGGAGCGCGGTCTGAAGGCGGTCGAGTCCGACGACCTGGGCCTGGTCGACCGAGAGCTCGACTGGGTCATCAAGTGGAAGCTCATCGACCGCTACCGCGCCCATCACGGACTGCCGTTGGGCCACCCGCGCATCGCACAGCTCGACCTGGCCTACCACGACATCCGCCGTGACCGCGGCCTCTACTACCTCCTCGAGCGGCGCGGCGCGGTCGCCCGGGTCACCTCCGACCTGAAGATCTTCCGCGCCAAGTCGGTGCCGCCCCAGACCACGCGGGCCCGGCTCCGCGGGGAGTTCATCCGCAAGGCGCAGGAGCGCCGGCGCGACTTCACCGTCGACTGGGTCCACCTCAAGCTCAACGACCAGGCGCAGCGGACCGTGCTCTGCAAGGACCCGTTCCGGGCCTACGACGAGCGGGTACAGCGACTCATCGACGGCATGTGACCGGCCACCACCCTCTACCGCAGGCCCCGCCAGCACTCCCGAGCGGATGCCGGGGCGTGTGGAACCGCCGGATAGGGTGATCGCTCCGACCCCGATCCCGAAGGGCCCCCTGTGCTGACCCGTCGTTCGACCGTCCGTCTGCTCCCCGCCGTGCTGCTCACGGCCGCCGTCGCCCTTGCGGGCTGCGGCACGAGTGACTCCAGCAGCACCGCGAGCGCCTCCGGCTGGGACCAGGTGTCGATCTCCGGCGACGTCGGCTCTGCGGCGACGCTCGCGTTCAAGGGGCAGATCACCGACCAGACCACCCAGACCAAGGTTCTCAAGGAAGGCACGGGGCCGGTCGTCCAGAACGGCGACGACGTCATCCTCCAGACTGTGATCGGCGACGGCTACACCCAGAAGACCGCCGCCGACTCCTACAAGGACCAGGCGCCCCAGGTCGTCCCGATCACCGACAGCGTGCCCGAGATCTTCCGCACCGCGCTCGTCGGCAAGAAGGTCGGCACGCGGGTGGCGATCTACACCAGCGCGGACAAGATCTTCGGTGCCCAGGGCAACCCGACGCTCCAGATCGGCAACAAGGACGCCGTCGTCCTCGTGCTCGACATCGTCGGCAAGCCCCTCGACGGCCCGAACGGCGCCTCCCACAAGTCCCCGTCGTGGGCTCCCGCGGTCGTGGAGAAGAACGGCGTGGTCACCAACCTGAACTTCAAGGGCACCCCGAAGCCCGACGGGACGCTCCACTCCGCCGACCTGCGCAGCGGCACCGGCGCCACGGTCAAGGCCGGCCAGTCGATCGTCGTGCACTACCTCGGCTCGATCTACGGCGCCACGAAGCCCTTCGACGAGAACTACAGCAGCACCCCGATCGCCTTCCAGATCGGCGCCGGCAAGGTCGTCAAGGGCTGGGACAAGACCCTGGTCGGTCAGAAGGTCGGCAGCCGCGTGATCCTGGCGATCCCGCCGAAGGACGGGTACGGCGCCCAGAAGCAGAACGGCATCCCGGCCAACTCGACCCTCTACTTCGTGGTCGACATCCTCTGGGCCGGCTGAGCAGGATGGGCCCATGCGCCGACGAGGGGTGACCGGGCCGGCCGGAGCGGGCCGGGTGAGAGCCGGATGAGCCAGGCGTCGTCGAAGACCGAGCGCCTGCTCAACCTGCTGATCATGCTGCTGGTCCAGCGGCACTACGTCCCCAAGGACCGCATCCGCGCGATCCTCTACGGCGACGCCTCCGACGAGGCGTTCGAGAAGATGTTCGAGCGCGACAAGGAGGAGCTGCGCAGTCTCGGCGTACCGATCGAGGTCGGCCAGATGGACGCCTTCTTCGACGACGAGCCGGGCTACCGCATCCGCGCCGACGAGTTCGCCCTCCCCGACATCTCCCTGGCGCCCGACGAGACCGCGGTGGTGGCCCTGGCCACCAAGGTGTGGGAGAACGCCCGCCTGGCGGAGGCGACCATGGATGCGGTCGGCAAGCTCACCGCTGCCGGAGTCGACGTGGACCTGACCGCGCTCGACATCGCCCAGCCGCGCCTGGCCGCCGACGAGCCGTCGTTCGACGTCTTCTGGGAGGCCACGCTGCACCGACGGGCAGTCACCTTCGACTACCGCCGCCCCGGGTACGACGAGGCCCTCACCCGCCACCTCCAGCCCTGGGGCGTGGTGCGGTTCTCCGGACGCTGGTACGTCGTCGGGCTCGACACCGACCGCGGCGAGGAGCGGGTCTTCCGGCTCTCCCGGGTCGTCGGCAAAGCCACCGCCGGGGGGCCGCTGGGCGCGTTCGAGGTCCCCGTCGGCACCGATGTCCACGAGGTCGCCCGCCGCCTCGCCCCGAGCATGCCTGCGGACGAGGCCGTCGTCCTGGTGCGGCCGGGGGCCGGCGCGGTCCTCCGGCGCAACGCCGCTGTCATCGAGCCCGACGTCGCCGGGCCAGACGAGCGGACGCCCTGGGACCGGGTCCGGCTCCCCGGAGGCGCACAGGCCGACGAGCTGCTCGCGTTCGGCCCCGACGTCTACGTCGAGGCGCCCGCGTCGCTCCGCGACGAGGTCGTGTCCCGCCTGCGAGCGGGGGTGACGGCGTGACGACGTCGTCCACCGGTGGCGCCGCCAAGAACCAGGTGTCGCGCCTGCTCCGGCTCGTGCCCTACCTCCAGAGCCGCGGACAGGTCCCGCTCGACGAAGCCGCGCGAGCGATGGGGATCCCGCCCGACCAGCTCGACAAGGACCTCCGGGTGCTGTTCCTGTGCGGTCTCCCAGGCGGCTACCCCGACGACCTCATCGACGTCGACCTCGACGCCCTCGAGGGCGAGGGCGTGATCCGCGTGACCAACGCCGACTACCTCGCCCGACCGCTCCGGCTGACCCCGACCGAGGCGACCGCGATCATCGTGGCGCTCCGCGCCTTGCGCGGCGGAGCCGACGCCGAGACCCGGGTCGTGGTCGATCGCGCCCTGGCCAAGCTGGAGGAGGCGGCGGCCGGCGGACCCGGCCTGGTGGACCCCGGCGACGCCGCCCCCGAGACCGTGCTGCTGCGTGCGCGCCTCGACGACGCCGTACGACAGGAACAGCAGGTACGGCTGACCTACTACGTCCCCGCCCGCGACGAGGAGTCGGACCGGGTCGTCGACCCCCACGCCGTCGTCCGCCACCACGGCGTCGACTACCTCGACGCGTGGTGCCACAGCGCCGGGGCGCCGCGCCTGTTCCGGCTCGACCGGATCCACGACGCGACGGTCCTCGAGTCGGCGATCACCACCGACGCGGGCGAGACGCGCGACCTCTCCGGCGGCATCTTCAGCAGCGGTGACGAGGCCACCCTGGTCACGCTGGCGCTGCGCCCGGAGGCCCGGTGGGTCGAGGAGTACTACGCGACCGAGGCGGTGCGGCCGGTCGCCGACGGCGGTTCGGAGGTCGACCTGCTGGTCGCCGACGAGCGCTGGCTGCGCCGGCTGCTGCTTCGGCTCACCCCATCCGCGCGGGTGCTCTCACCGCACCACTACGGCGACGGCGCCGCCGAATCGGCGCGTCAGGCTTTGGCTTTGTACCGCGACACCGCGGGCTAGACTGTCAGCGCTCTTCCTTCTCACGTCAGGACCTTCCATGTTGCTCCCGCTGATCGGCAGCCTCGGCACGCCGGAACTCTTGATCATCCTGGTGATCGTGGTGCTCGTGTTCGGAGCTTCCAAGCTGCCCGAGCTCGCACGTGGCAGCGGCCGCGCCCTGCGCATCTTCAAGGCCGAGACCTCGGGCCTGGGTGACGACGACGATGACGTGAAGACCGACGCGCAGCTCTCGCTGGAGGCCAAGCAGGCCGCCGAGCGCGAGGCGTTCGAGGCCAAGCAGGCCGCCGAGCGCGAGGCGACGTCCCACCGGGACGACACCACCGCCTGAGCGGCGGCCTTCCAGCAGACAGAGAGCGGGTCCCGTGTCCTTCGTCGGCGTCGTCGACGTCCTGCGCGGCAAACCTCACAACGCCGTCGGCCCCGACGGGCGGATGGCGCTGTCGGACCACTTCCGCGAGCTCCGCGCGCGCCTGATCCGGTCCGCCCTGCTCCTGGTGATCCTGTTCTTCGTCGCCATCTACTTCTACGACCAGCTGCTGACGCTGGTTCAGCACCCCTATGCCCAGGCGCAGCAGCAGCTGGCGGACAAGGTGAAGACCGAACAGGTCGTCAACGACGCCACCGGTGGTCTGCTCCTGCAGATGAAGCTGTGCGGGGTGGTGGCGGTGATCGCTGCGAGCCCCTACTGGCTCTACCAGATCTGGGCGTTCATCGTGCCGGGGCTGCACGACAACGAGAAGAAGTACTCGCGCATGTTCGCCTGTGTCGCGGGACCGCTGTTCCTCGCGGGGGTCGCGCTGGGCTACTACGTCCTGCCCAAGGGCCTCACGGTCCTGATCTCGTTCACGCCCAAGGGCGTGGTCAACCTGATCGACTTCTCCAAGTACTTCTCGTTCATGATGCGGATGCTGCTGATCTTCGGCATCGCGATGGAGATCCCGCTGTTCGTGGTGCTGCTGAACTTCGCCGGCGTCGTCAGTGGCCAGCAGCTGGCCAGGTACCGACCCTGGATCGTCATCGGCACCATGGTGTTCGCAGCCGTGGCGACCCCGTCGACCGACCCGTTCTCCATGTTGATGCTCGCCATCCCGATGCTGCTGTTGTTCCTGCTCTCGGAGATCATCGCCCGGACCTCTGACCGGATCCGTGGTCGCGGCGCGCACAAGCCGTCACAGCAGTGGGCGGACGACGAGCTGTCCCCGCTGTGAGCGGCCCGATGAGACGTCGGGATGAGCGACCATGACCCCACCACCCGCCGAGCTGGCGTCGTACGACGAGATCGACGCCTTCGACCTGCCCGACTGGCTCGGCGAGACCGAGGTGACCTGGGCCTCCGACCGCGGACTGGGGAGCGGACATCGGGTCGCCGGGCGGCTCACCGCCGAGGGACACGAGCCGGTGGCCTGTGACCTGTTGGCCGTCGACGACGCCTACCCGGAGCCCGTCGTGGCCGACCCCGTGCGGGTCCGCGCGCACCAGTACTGGCGCCACGGTGAGGTGCTGCTCGTGGGTGACGGTGAGCGGGTGCTGCTCGCCGTGCCCGGGATCCGTCTGGACGCCGAGACGGCTCTCCAGGCCGTCGCCCGGCTGGCGCGCGCCGTCGGGGCCCTGGACGGCGCCTACGCGGTCCGGCTGCGGGTCGACCGGCGCCCCTGACAGCGCCGGGCCCGCAGCCCCGGGACCGGCTAGTCTGCGCCCGTGCCGAGTCGCGAGATCGCCCTCCTGACGAACCCCACCGCGGGCAAGGGGAAGGGCGCGAAGATCCGGGACGTCGCACTCGCCCGGATGCGCGCCGCCGGGCTCGTCGTGCGCAACCTCCAGGGGCGCGACGCCGACGAGGCGCTCGACCTCGCCCGCCAGTGCGTCGCCGACGAGGTCGACGCGCTGGTGGTCTGCGGCGGCGACGGGATGGTCCACCTGGCCCTCCAGGCGGTGGGCGGCACGACCACGGCGCTCGGGATGATCCCGGCCGGCACCGGGAACGACGTGGCCCGTTACTTCGACCTGCCCCGCAAGGACGCGGCCGCTGCCGCTGACATCGTGATCCGCGGGCGCACCCGGACCGTCGATCTCGCCCGCAGCGGCGGGCGCTACTTCCTCACCGTCCTCGCCGCCGGGTTCGACGCGGTGGTCAACGAGCGCGCCAACCGGATGACCTGGCCGAAGGGCCAGATGCGCTACAACCTGGCCACCCTCGCCGAGCTGAGGGTCTTCGAGCCGCTGCCCTACGTCCTCCAGCTCGACGACCGCGAGGTACGGCTCGACGCGATGCTGGTCGCGATCGGCAACGGGCCGTCGTTCGGTGGCGGCCTCCGGATCACCGAGGGCGCTGTCCTCGACGACGGCTTCCTCGACGTGGTCATCATCAAGCCGATCAGCAAGCCCGACCTGATCCGCACCTACCCCAAGCTCTTCAAGGGGACCCACATCCACCATCCGCAGTACGAGCACCACCTGGTGCGCTCGGTGACCGTGGCGGCCCCCGGGATCGTGTCGTACGCCGACGGTGAGCGGTTCGGTGCCCTACCCCTCACCGTGGAGTGCGTCCCGGGCGCGCTTACGGTACTGGTGTGACCCTCCCGGCCCACCCGGTCTTCGACGCCTTCGCGGCCGGCTACGACTTCACCCTCGACGGCTTCCAGGTCCGCTCCTGCCACGTCGTCGAGGAGGGTCGTGGCGTGCTGGTGGCCGCGCCGACCGGGTCGGGCAAGACGGTGGTGGGGGAGTTCGCGGTCCATCTCGCGCTCCAGACCGGCCGAAAGTGCTTCTACACGACCCCGATCAAAGCGCTGTCCAACCAGAAGTACCACGACCTCGTGGCCCGCCACGGCGTCGATGCGGTCGGCCTGCTGACCGGCGACACCTCGGTCAACGGCGAGGCGCCGATCGTGGTGATGACCACCGAGGTGCTGCGCAACATGCTGTACGCCGGCTCGGGCACCCTCCTCGGCCTCGGGTACGTCGTGATGGACGAGGTGCACTATCTCGCCGACCGCTCGCGGGGCGCCGTCTGGGAGGAGGTGATCATCCACCTGCCCGACTCGGTGTCACTGGTCTCCCTCTCGGCGACGGTGTCCAACGCCGAGGAGTTCGGCGAGTGGCTGGCGACCGTGCGCGGCGACACCGACACCATCGTCGAGGAGCGCCGGCCGGTGCCGCTGTACCAGCACGTGCTCGTCGGCCGCCGGATGCTCGACCTCTTCGCCACCTCCGACGTGGACGCCTCGGCCGGCTTCGTCCGGGAGGGTGCGCCGGTCAACCACGAACTCCTGCGGATCGCCCGCGACGACTGGGCCAGCACCCACATCCGCGACCGCCGTACGCCGAAGGGCCGGCCCCAACGCGGCGGGCGGCGACCGGTCGGCAACGGGCGGCGGGTCTGGATCCCCAGCCGGGTCGACGTACTCGACCAGCTCGACGCGGTGGGTCTGCTGCCGGCGATCGTGTTCATCTTCAGCCGGGTCGGGTGCGACGCCGCGGTCGAGCAGTGTCGGCGGGCCGGCATCCGGCTGACCACGCCGGAGGAGCGCGACGAGATCATCGAGTACGTCGAGGAGACCTGCGCGGAGCTGCCCGACCAGGACCGGCAGGTCCTGGGCTACCAGGACTTCCTCGACGGCCTCTCCCGCGGCGTCGCGGCCCATCACGCCGGGATGCTGCCGGTGTTCAAGCAGTGCGTCGAGCAGCTGTTCGTCCGGGGTCTGGCCAAGGCGGTGTTCGCGACCGAGACGCTCGCGCTCGGCATCAACATGCCCGCCCGCACGGTCGTGCTGGAGAAGCTGTCGAAGTGGAACGGCGAGACCCACGCCGACATCACGCCGGGGGAGTTCACGCAGCTGACCGGACGGGCCGGTCGGCGTGGGCTCGACGTCGAGGGCCATGCGGTGGTGCTCTGGCAGCCGGGCATGAACCCGGCCGAGGTGGCCGGCCTGGCCTCCACCCGTACCTACCCCCTCCGGTCGAGCTTCCGCCCGTCGTACAACATGGCGGTCAACCTGGTGGAGCAGGTGGGTCGGGAGCGGGCCCGTGAGCTCCTGGAGATGTCGTTCGCCCAGTTCCAGGCGGACAAGGCCGTGGTCGGGCTCGCGCGGCAGCTGACCAAGAGCCAGGACGCCCTGCAGGGCTACGCCGAGGCCGCGACCTGCGACCGGGGTGACTTCATGGAGTACGCCGCGCTGCGGCACCGCGTCTCCGACCTCGAGAAGACGATGGCGCGCTCGCGCAAGGCCGACCGGCGCGAGGAGGTGATCGCGTCGCTGGCGAACCTCCATCGCGGGGACGTGATCGAGGTCCCGGGCGGCAAGTTCGCCGGCTTCGCGATCGTCCTCGACCGGGGCGGTGCCTCCTCCGACGGCCCCCGCCCACAGGTGCTGACCGCCGAGCGGCAGGCCCGTCGGCTGAGCCTGGTCGACTTCCCGACCCCCGTGACGCCGGTGACGCGGGTCCGGCTGCCGCGGCAGTTCAACGCCCGCAACCCGCAGATGCGGCGCGACCTGGCCTCGACCCTGCGCAACGTCACGCACGGGCTCACGGCGCCTCCGCCCCCGCAGCCGTCGGGGTCGGCCACGGCGAGCCGGTCTCCGGAGCAGGATGAGGTCGACGGACTGCGACGGCGGCTCCGGGACCACCCCTGCCATGCCTGCCCGGACCGCGAGGACCACGCCCGCTGGGCCGAGCGCTGGTACAAGCTGGACCGCGATGCTCGCACGCTCCAGCGGCGGGTCGAGCAGCGCACCAACACGGTGGCCCGCCAGTTCGACCGGGTCTGCGAGGTGCTGGCAGCCCTCGGCTACCTGGCCGGCGGCCAAGTCACCGACCTCGGCCGTCCGCTGCGGGGCATCTACTCCGAGCTCGACCTGGTGGTCGCAGAGGCGCTCCGGCTGAAGGTGCTCGACGGGCTCGGGTCCTCGGGGCTGGCTGCCGCGCTGTCGTTCCTCGTCTACGAGGCGCGGCGAGCCGACGACGTGGTCTCCGCGCGGGTGCCGGGTGGGGATGCGGGGCGGGCGATCGACGCCCTCGACCGGCTGTGGCGTGAGCTGGCCGCGGTCGAACGTGACCACCGCCTCGACTTCCTGCGCCGCCCCGACGCCGGCCTCGCCTGGGCCGCCTACCGCTGGACCGAGGGCGACGACCTCTCCGAGGTGCTCGACGCGGGCGACCTGACCGCCGGCGACTTCGTGCGCTGGATGAAGCAGCTGGTCGACCTGAGCGGCCAGGTGGCCGACGCCGCGGGGCCAGGTGCCCTGCGAGAGACCGCCCGGGACGTCGTACGACGGGTCCGGCGGGGGGTCGTGGCTGCCGCGCCCCTCGAGGACTGATCGCGGCGCCTGCTGGTATCCAGGCCGGGTCGGGAAGAGTCAGAATGCGCTCATGCCCGACACCGAGCTGCTGGTCATCGGAGCAGGACCCTATGGGTACTCCGCGGCGGCGTACGCCCGGGACCGGGGGGTCGACACCCGCATCGTCGGCCGACCGATGGGCCTGTGGCGCGACCAGATGCCGCGCGACATGTTCCTGCGCTCGGGTCGGGACTGGTCGCTCGACGGGTCGGGGTTGCACACCTTCGCGGCGTACTTCGAGGAGCGGGGGCTCGACCCGGCGGCGAACGACCCGATCCCGATCGAGGTCTTCCTCGACCACACGGACTGGTTCGCGGCGGAGAAGAAGCTGGACGTCGGTGAGGTCATGGTCGACGCCCTCACGACGACCGAGGACGGCTTCGCGGCTGCGCTGGCTGACGGGTCGACTCTGACCGCCGAGAAGGTACTGGCGGCGCCGGGGATCGCCCACTTCGCGAACCTGCCTTCCTGGTACGACGAGGTGCCGACCGCGCGCCGCAGCCACACCAGCGAGCTGACCTCCTTCGACGCCCTGGCAGGGGCCCGGGTGGCGGTCATCGGGGGTCGCCAGAGTGCCTACGAGTGGGCCGCCCTGCTGTGCGACCACGGCGCCGCCGAGGTCGATGTCATCCACCGCCACGACACCCCGGCGTTCGAGCGGGTCAGCTGGGCGTTCGTGGACCCCTATGTCGAGCAGACCGAGGCGGTGCGAGGCTGGTGGCGCCACCTGACGGCCGCCCAGCAGCAGGCGATCGCGCTGGAGTTCTGGCGGGTCGGGCGGCTGACCCTGGAGCACTGGCTCACACCGCGGCTCGACCCGGCGGTCGTGACGTCGCGGCCGCGCGCGGAGGTGGTGTCGGTGGCGGCTCACGAGAGCGGCCCGGTCCGGCTGGGTCTGTCGGACGGTGAGGCACTGGAGGTCGACCACGTGGTCGCGGCGTCCGGCTATCGCGCCGACCTCGCGGCGGTGCCCTACCTGGCGGGCGTGCTGGACCGGGTGTCGGTCACCGACGGCTTTCCCGACCTCTCGCCCGGCTTCGAGACGACCCTGCCGGGCCTGTTCGTGACGGGCTTCGCCGCGACCCGGGACTTCGGGCCCTTCTACGGCTTCACGAAGGGGTGCCCGTCCTCGGCCCGCGTCGCGGTGGCCGAGATGCTCCGCTGACCGGGGCGGCGAGGGCGGTCAGCCCGCGAGGACGGCGCGGAGGCGCTGGAGGGGAGAGGTGAGGTTGTACCGCTCGGCCAGGGCGTCGACCAGCGCGGGGTCGCGGGGCGAGGACGGCAGCATGGCGTCGTAGGGCGGGAGCGCGGCGTCGCGGGCGACCGCGACCACGGTCGGGGCGACGGCGAGGTAGTCGGCGGCGTCGAGGATCTTGCGGCGCGGGCTGGGGGACATCTCCGACGTCGGGTCGGCCGCCGCCGTCCGGATGCCCTCCAGGTCGCCGTAGGCGAGCAGGAGCGACGCTGCGGTCTTCTCGCCCACACCGGCGACTCCGGGCAGCCCGTCGGAGGCGTCGCCGCGGAGGGTGGCGAAGTCGGCGTACTGGCTCGGAAGCACGCGATACTTCTCGACCACGACCGCGTCAGTGACCCGCTCGTGGTTGCCGACGCCCCGGGCGATGTAGAGCACCCGCACCCCCGCCCGGTCGTCGACGACCTGGAACAGGTCGCGGTCGCCGGTGACGACGTCGACCGGCATGGTCGCGGTCGCGGCCAGCGTGCCGATCACGTCGTCGGCCTCGTAGCCGTCCGCGCCGACCACGCACAGCCCGACCGCGTCGAGCACCTCGAGGATCACCGGCACCTGCACCTCGAGCGGGTCGGGCACCTCCTCGATGTCGGGGGTCGGCCCGGGCCGGACGGCGACCACGCGGTGGGCCTTGTACGACGGGATCAGGTCTACCCGCCACTGGGGCCGCCAGTCGTTGTCCCAGGCGCAGACCAGGTGGGTCGGGCGGTAGTCGGCGACCAGGCGACTGATGAAGTCGAGGAAGCCGCGTACGGCGTTGACCGGCGTCCCGTCCGGTGCCAGCACCTCCGGGACCCCGAAGAACGCCCGGAAGTACATCGACGCCGAGTCCAGGACCATCAGCCGCTTCTCGTCCGCCACGGGCGAGAGCCTACGCAGCCTCGTGGCCCAGTGGCGCTAGGGTCGCCGCGTGGAGGACACCGACCGCACCATCGTGGACCTGCTCGCGGCAGACGGGCGTATGTCGTTCACCGACCTCGGGAAGGCCACCGGACTCTCGACGTCTGCGGTGCACCAGCGGGTCAAGCGGCTGGAGAAGCGCGGCCTGATCACCGGCTACGGCGCCTCCGTCGACCACGCCGAGCTCGGCCTGGCGCTGACCGCGTTCGTGTCGATCACGCCGATCGACCCGAGCCAGCCCGACGACTACCCCGACCGGCTGCGCGGCATCTCCTCGATCGAGTCGTGCTGGTCGGTGGCCGGCGACGAGTCCTACATCCTCAAGGTCCGGGTCGAGACGCCCGCGGCCCTGGAGGACCTGCTCGCGCGCATCCGCTCCGACGCGAACGTCTCCACCCGCACCACCATCGTCCTCAGCACGCCCTACGAGAACCGCCCCGTCACCTGAGCCCGTCACCTGAGCCCGTCACCTGAGCCCGTCACCTGAGCCCGGCCCTCAGCGCGCCGAGCGGGGCACCGAGGTGCGGCGGTCCGACGAGCGCTGCTCACACTCGTGCAGCAGGTGGGCGGCGTGCTCCAGGCCCGCGCCCGGCACCAGCGTCGAGGCCAGGGGTACGGCGCGCGGGTCGCCGGGCGAGGCCACCAGCCGTGCGGGCGTCAGGGCGACGACACCGTCGACCCGCAGCAGCCGGATGCCGGCGACCCGAGCCAGCAGGTGGGTCTCGACCAGCACCCCTTCGCTGAGGTCAGCCGTCGCGTCGGGTGCCAGCGCGGTCCCCGTCACGGCCACGACCGATCGCCGTCGCCAGGGTCCCCGTCGATCCGTAGCTCTCGAGGCGCTCCGCCGCCTTGCTCGCCGCCTGCCGAATCTGCTCATAGCGTTCCCTCCCGGCCCGGGTGCCCAGGACGTAGCCCACGGCCAGCGCCCCGAGGGCGCCGAGGCGCCTCACGAGTCCTCGATGCGGCGCCGGAGCGCGCTGGCGACCGCGCTGGCGGCGGACAGCGCCACCACGGTCGCCCCCGCCGCCACGCCGGACCGCACGACCCGGCCGGCGCTGGGCACCGGCAGCACGCGCGCTGCCCGCTCGATCGGCGTGACCGGCGCCGGGGTCGCCGCCTGCCGGATGGACCCGAGGGCGTCCCACATCCTCATTGCTTCTTCTCCAGTGCCGTGACCAGCTGCTTCTTCGACATCGCGGAGCGACCCGGTACGTCGCGCTCCTGAGCGAGGTGCAGCAGCTCGCTCTTGGACATCGTCGCCAGGGTGCTCGGGCTCTGCCTACGCCTGGCCGTGCCCTGCTTGCGGGAGGTCGTGCGGGAGCTCGTGCGGGAGCTCGTGCGGGTGGCCGGCTGGTTGACCTTGCGGGTCACCTGGGCGGCCTCCTCCTCGGTGTGCTCCCGCAGCTGCACGGCCTGGGTGACCGCCGCGTCGGCCTGCTGGCGACCCTCGCGCGCCACCGCGCTGATCCGCTCGGCGTCCTGTCGGGCGCGCTCGGCGGCGTCCTGGGCCAGGGCAGCGGCCGCGTCGGCCAGCTCACGTGCGCGGGCGAGCCGCTCGGTGGCCTCGGTGAACCGCTCCTGGGCCTCCTGCTGCGCGCGCTCGGCCTCGGCCCGGGCTGCCTCCCCGCGCTCCGCGGAGACCTCCTGCTCCTTCTGGAGCACCCGGGCTGCCCGCTCCTCGGCCTCGCGGCGTACCTGGGCCACGTGCTCGTCGGCCTCCCGCTGGGCGTCCGCGACCTGCCGGTCGACCTCGGAGCTCTGCTGTTGCCGGACCTCCTCGAGGCGCCGCTTCTCCTCGGCCTCGACCACGTCGACGCGCTCGACGAGATCGTGGGCGCGCTCGGCGGCCTGGACCGCGTCGTTCTCGGCCTCCTGCGCCTTGTCGGCGCCGTCGCGGGCCCGGTTCAGGCGCGCCTCGACCGAGTCCGGTCCGGGCATGACGTCGCGAAGCGCGTCGGCAGCGCGACGGGTCACCCCACGCTCCTGGCGCGCGGTGCCGTTGGCGTCGGTCTGGGCACCCTTGCTGCTGCCGTTGCCGTTGCCGTGGCCGTTGCTGGACGACTCGTGGGGCAGGGCCTTGCCTGCCAGCCACGACGCGTTCTTCGGAATGTCCTTGGCTCCAGCGACCAGAGTCCGTAACAGACTCCCGTCGCCCTGTGTCTGACCGTGTGCCACCGTCGTGTCTCCCCTCTGACCGTCCCGGTGCCGCTCCTTGCACCGGCCCGCGCTCTCGGCGGCGCGGTGGACGAGGACGTACCCGGGGCTGGCTCCGCCATGCAGGACGGGTCGTCGGGACGACCCGGGGAGAGGGTCAGTGGGCCTGGAGAGCCGCCGTACGGCGGGAGGCCTCGGCGACCTCGGCAGCCTTGAGGGACGACTCGTCGAGGCGGCCGTGCTCGGCCCACCACGCCTGACCCTCGGGGGGAAGGGTGTGGATCGGGTCGTAGTACTCGTAGGTGCGCTCGAGCGCCTCGGGGTCGGCGGCCTCGATCGAGGTGCGGTAGTTCTTGGTCCAGTAGGAGATGCCGCGCTCGGTGTCGTAGGAGTGGACCTGGTGGATCCACCGCTTCCCGACGTACGGCACGTCGCAGACGATCCGGGGCGTCGCGAAGCCGGGCAGGTAACCCATGATCGCGTGCTGCAACCGCTGGGCGTCGGCGACCGAGACCCGCCAGTGCTCCGAGTACGGGATCATGTCGCACATGTAGAAGTAGTAGGGCATGATCTGCGCGCCGTCGATCAGGGCGACGCACAGGTCGAGCAGCGCGTGCGGGTCGGCGTTGACGCCGTTGAGGATGACGCCCTGGTTGCGGACGTCGCGGATGCCGGTGTCGAGCATCGTGCGGGTCGCGTCGCGCACCAGCGGAGTCACCGAGTTGGCGTGGTTGACATGGGTGTGGATCGCGACGGAGACGCCGCGCTCGCGCGACATCGTGCCGATCCGGGTCATCCCCTCGATCACCTCGGGCTGGAGCCAGTGCTGGGGCAGCGCCATCAGCGCCTTGGTGGCCAGCCGGATGTCGCGGATGTTCTCGATCTCGAGCAGCTCGGTCAGGAACGCCTCGAGCCGCGGCCACGGCATGTTGGCGACGTCGCCGCCGGAGACCACGACGTCGCGCACGCCCGGCGTACGGCGCAGGTAGGCGAGCATGTCGCCGAGCCGGTCGTTGGGCTTGCCGACGAACTTCAGCTTGTCGATCACCGCGGTGGAGTTGCCCACCAGGTCCATCCGCGTGCAGTGACCGCAGTACTGCGGGCAGGTCGGCAGGAGCTCGGCCAGCACCTTGGTCGGGTAGCGGTGGGTCAGACCCTCGGTCGCCCACATGTCGTGCTCGTGCAGCGAGTCGCGGGTGGCGTGGGGGTGGGAGGGCCAGTCGGTGCGACGGTCGCTGAAGACCGGCAGCATGTAGCGGCGCACCGGGTCGGCGTAGAAGGCGTCGGTCAGCGAGCCAGGTCCCTCGGGCTCGTCGTGCGGCGCCATCGTGTTCATCATCTGGGGCGGCACGAGCATCGACATCGTGGCCCGCTCGGCCTGGTCACGCTCCAGGTCGGCGTAGAAGCGGTCGTCGACGAGGTCGCCGAGGAGCTCCCGCAGCTGCTTGACGTTCTTCACGCAGTGGGCGCGCTGCCACTGGACGGACGCCCACTCGTCGGCGGTGACGTCCTTCCAGCCGGGGAATCGGGTCCAGTCGGGCTCGACGAGCTCGGCGCGACGGTAGGCGTAGGGCTGGCCAGTGACGAGGCCGTGCGTGGTCTCGATGCTCATGTCAGCGGCTCCTGCGGTGCGAGGCTGGGTGGTCGGCATGCGGCGGCGGGCGCGCCGGTTGTGTCCACGCGCACGCATCTGTCAGAGTAGGCAAGAACGTGCGGCGAGTCCAATGGAATGCCGCAGATTCTCCCGTCAATTCCCAGATCCAGCGGAGGAAACCCGGAAAATGTCGGCGCCCTCGACCGATTCCGACAGGCGGACAGCGAGCGACCCGACCGGTCTGCACCGCGTCCTCGACGATCCTGCCGCCGGTCGGGTCCTGCCGCAGGCCGCCCGCCGGCTCGACACCAGGCGCGAGCTGTGGCCCGACGAGGTCCGGGTCCGGGTCGAGACCCTCAACCTCGACGCCGCGTCGTTCCGCCAGCTCGAGGGCGCGCACACCGTCGACGGCCGGGTCGACGGTGGCGCCGTACGGCGTGAGGTGCTCGCGATCGTCGCCGAGCGCGGCAAGATGCAGAACCCCGTGACCGGGTCCGGCGGGATGCTCATCGGCACCGTCGAGGAGGTCGGCCCCGAGTCGACCCTCGGTCTCGTGGCCGGCGACCGGGTCGCCACCCTGGTCTCCCTGAGCCTGACCCCGCTGGTGATCGAGGACGGCCTCGAGCGGTGGGACGGCCGCAGCGAGCAGGTCCCCGCCGACGGCTACGCCATCCTCTTCGGGCGCTCCATCGCAGCCGCCATCCCCGACGACCTGCCGGCCGGCCTCAGCCTGGCCGTGATGGACGTCTGCGGCGCGCCCGCCCTGACCCGCCGGATCGTCTCGCGCTACGAGCAGCCCGTCGTCGCCGTCATCGGCGGAGCCGGCAAGTCCGGGTCGCTCAGCCTGGCGGCCGCGGCCGACGCCGGCTGCCGGCGGACCGTCGGCATCGTGCCCCACGAGGCCGAGGCCGCCCTCCTGGGCGACAGCGGGCTCGCCGACGACGTGGTCGTCGCCGACGCCCGCGACCCGATCGCCCTGCGTGACGCGGTCGCGGCCACCGGCGGGCTCGCCGACATCACCGTCGTCTGCGTCGACGTTCCCGGCTGCGAAGGCGGCGCCATCCTGGCCACCGCCCAGGGCGGCACGGTCATCTTCTTCTCCATGGCCACGTCGTTCACCGCCGCCGCCCTCGGCGCCGAGGGTCTCGCGGCGGATGTGACGATGCTGGTCGGCAACGGCTACACACCCGGCCACGCGGCCTACGCGATGCAGCTGCTGCGCGACAGTGACGGCGTACGACGACTCTTCCAGCGGAGGCTGTAGATGGCAGCGACCACCCGCCGGCACCTCGGCAAGCTCGACCTCGATCCCGTGACCGTGCGCAAGGCCAGGTCCCTGGCCCGCACGGTGGGCCGGCCCATCGTCCGGATCGCCCAGCAGCACACGACCGTCTCCGTCGAGCGCGCCACGCTCCGGCTGGCCGGTCTCGAAGGAGCCGACGGCGACGGCACCCCCTGGGTGAACAGGCTCGTCGACGTGGTCCGCGCAGACGTGGGGCTCGAGCACGGCGTCGCACTGCCCGTCTGGGACGCGCTGCGCCGCGCCGAGGGTGCCGACCTGCGCGAGCTCGCCGAGAAGGCCTCGGCCGGCTCGGTCACCTTCCGGCTGCCCGAGGGCGTCGACGCCAAGCGCGCCCGTACGGCGGCCGCCCGCGCCGTCGGCGGTGGCATCAAGCGCATCGACGCCCGACGCACCGAGCGCGAGCGGCTGGTCAAGCGCATCGGTGACGCGCCGGCCAAGCCCTGGGTCTATCTGATCGTGGCGACCGGCGACATCTACGAGGACATCCCGCAGGCCCAGGCAGCGGCCCGTGAGGGTGCCGACGTGATCGCGGTGATCCGGTCGACCGGCCAGAGCCTGCTCGACTTCGTGCCCGAGGGTGCCACCCGCGAGGGCTTCGCCGGCACCTACGCCACGCAGGAGAACTTCCGGCTGATGCGGGCGGCGCTCGACGAGACGTCCCGGGAGCTCGGCCGCTACGTCCGGCTCACCAACTACGCCAGCGGCCTCTGCATGCCCGAGATCGCTGCCCTGGCCGGGCTCGAGCGGCTCGACATGATGCTCAACGACTCGATGTACGGGATCCTCTTCCGCGACATCAACCCGATCCGCACGTTCGTCGACCAGCGCTTCAGCCGCCAGGTCCACGCCCGAGCGGGGATCATCATCAACACCGGCGAGGACAACTACCTCACCACCGCCGACGCGGTCGAGGCGGCGCACACGGTCACCACCAGCCAGCTCCTCAACGAGTACTTCGCCAAGGAGGCCGGGCTCGAGGACTGGCAGCTGGGCCTGGGGCACGCGTTCGAGATCGACCCCGACGTCCCGGACTCGTTCCGGCTCGAGCTGGCCCACGCGATGCTGGCCCGTGACCTGTTCCCGAACGCCCCGCTGAAGTGGATGCCCCCGACGCGGCACATGACCGGTGACGTGTTCCGCGGCTACCTCCTGGACGGCTTCTTCAACCTGGTCGGGGCCCTGACCGGACAGGGCATCCTGCTGGTGGGGATGATGACCGAGGCCGTGGTCACCCCGTGGCTCTCCGACCGCGACCTGGCCTTGCAGAACGTCCGCTACGTCATGAATGCCGCCGGCCGACTGCACGAGGACTTCCGGCCCGCGCCCGACGGCTTCATCGCCCAACGCGCCCGCCAGGTGCTGGCCGAGACCATCGACCTGCTCGAGGAGATCGCCGCCGAGCCCGGCAAGGCGCCGCTGCTGGAGGCCATCGCCGACGGCACGTTCGGCCTGATGAAGCGCCCCGCCGACAAGGGCAAGGGGCTCGAGGGCGTCGCTGCCAAGGCGCGCGACTACTGGAACCCGGCCACCGAGATCCTGGAGGCGAAGGCGTGAGCACGTCCGGGCCGATCCGGCCGTACGGCGACACCACCGGCGACGGGATGGTGCAGCTGAGCTTCACGCTGCCGATGCCCCACTCCAAGGTCGCCGAGGGGGCTGCGGCCCAGCTCGCGAACAAGATGGGCATGGACCCCGCGCTCGTCGTGCATGCCAAGCAGATGGGGGAGGGCTTCACGTTCTTCGTCGTCTACGGCAGGGTCAACCACCTCGTCGACCCGTCCCTGGTCGAGATCGTCGAGCGCGACTTCCCCCTGCTGACGCCCAAGGAGGCCAACGCCGCCATCAAGCGCAGCCTGCGCCGCCGCCTGGTCGTCGTGGGCGGGTGCATCGGCACCGACGCCCACACGGTCGGCATCGACGCGATCCTCAACATCAAGGGGTTCGCGGGGGAGAAGGGCCTGGAGTACTACCGGGAGCTCAAGGTGGTCAACCTCGGCGCCCAGGTCAGCGTGCCCCAGCTGGTGGCCAGCGCCCAGGAGGAGAAGGCCGACGCGGTGCTGGTCTCCCAGGTGGTCACCCAGCGCGACGCCCACCTGCTGAACACCCGCGAGATGTCGGCCGCCTTCCGGGAGTCCTACCCGTCGGACAAGCGGCCGCTGCTGATCGTCGGCGGCCCCCGCTTCGACGAGACGATGGCCGCCGACCTCGGCGTCGACCGGGTCTTCGGACGCGGTACGACGCCCGGTGAGGTCGCCTCCTACCTCGTCGACCGCGTCACCACGAGAAAGGCCGGCTGATGCCGACTCGCAACGGCCAGGACGTCGGCACCCGCGTCGTCCACCGGCGCTACGTGCCGTACTCCGACGCCCACTACGCCGGCAACCTCGTCGACGGCGCCTACAGCCTCAAGCTGTTCGGCGACGTCGCCACCGAGGTGTGCATCCTCACCGATGGCGACGAGGGCCTGTTCGCGTCGTACTCCGACGTCCAGTTCGTCGGCCCGGTCCGAGCCGGAGACGTGGTCGAGGTCGAGGCTCGGCTCTCTCGCGTGGGCACCCGGAGCCGCACCCTCGACCTCAGCGTCACGGTCGTCGCGCGGGGCGCTGCCACCACGGCGCGGCCCGGCGCGGCCGCCGTGCTCGACCCGCCGCTGGTGGTCACCACGGCCGTCGGGACCGTGGTCGTCCCCGAGTGAGCACGCTCCGCCGCGACGCAGGAGCGGCGGACGAGCGCAGGAGCCGCGCTGCTGGCTCGCTCGCGCGCGGGCGTCGGTGACCGAACGTTGACCTGTCCGGCGTGTCGGATCCGGACACGCCGCTCCCTTCGGGAAAATCCTGGTGAACTCCCGCTGACGAGGACCCCGCCTGACCTGCGCCGACGCGCGAAGCCGCAGGTCAGCAGGCGGTTGACAACCACCCCCTCGGGGGCAGAGGCTTCCGCACACTCGCTCAGGCATTCGTGGGATCTGGACCGACGTCCGAGTGACCGGGGCCGTCCGGTGGGAGTCCGCCCATCCGGAGAGCACCGGTCTGCCGGAGACCGGGTTCGGCCCGCGAGAGCGAGACCGGAGGGGAAGGCGGTTCCCCTAGACAACTTCCGGGGCCACGGCAGCCAGTCGCGGACCGGTCGGCCCGAAGGGCCGTCGTCCCCTCCGGTCATGGCGCCCGACATCGGCCCGTCAGCCACCCAGGTGGGCCGCGCCGACTACATTCGTGGCATGCCGGCCCGCTGCCTCCTGGCCCTGGTGGCCGGGGTCGCGGCGACCCTGGCGTTCCCGCCCACCCATGCCTTCTGGCTGCTCCCGTTCGCCGTGGCGGCGTACTTCGTGCTCACCGACGGCCTGCCCGCCCGCCGGGCCTGGCTGCCCGGACTGGTCTTCGGTCTGGGCTTCCAGGTCAGCCTGCTGTGGTGGTTGCACGTGGTCGGCACCGTGGCCTGGCTGGGGCTGGCGGCCACCCAGGCCGCCTGGTACGGCGTGCTGGCCGTGGCCGTGGTGCCTCTGCGCCGACTCCGGTTCGCACCGGCCTGGCTGGCAGCTGCCTGGGTAGCGATGGAGGGCGTCCGCTGCACCTGGCCGGCCGGCGGGATGCCGTGGGGGCGGCTGGCCTACGCGGCGATGGACACGCCGCTGTCGGCGGCCCTGCCCTACGTCGGGTCCACGGGCGTCAGCCTGGTGGTCGCGCTGCTCGGCGCCCTGCTGGCGGCGCTCTGGTCGGCCCGGGGGACGAGCCGCGTGCGCACCCTGGCGGTGCTGGTCGCGGTGGTCGCGGCGGCCCTGGTCCCGCTCGCTGCGCCGTACGGCGCGCCGTCGGTCGGACGCTGGAACGTCACGGCGGTGCAGGGCAACGTGCCCGGTGACGGCACCGACGTGCTCGCGCACTACCGGGAGATCACCGCCCAGCACACCGCGGAGACCGAGCGGCTGGCCGAGGACGTCCGGGCCGGGCGCGCCCTGAAGCCCGACCTCGTCGTCTGGCCGGAGAACTCCACCGCGATCGACCCGTTCGACGACGCGGCGATGAGCACCGACATCGAGCAGGCGCTGCACGCGATCGACGTTCCGCTGCTGGCCGGGGTGGTGGTCGACGGCGGTCCCCGACACGTGCTCAACCAGGGCATCGTCTTCGACCCGGTCACCGGAGCCGGCGACCGCTACACCAAGTGGCACCCGGTGCCCTTCGGGGAGTACATCCCCTGGCGCTGGCTGTTCGGGAGCCACCTGCCGCAGCTCAACCAGATCCCCCGCGACATGGTGCGCGGGACCCGGGTCGACCCGCTCGACGTACGCGGCGTGAAGGTCGCCGACGCCATCTGCTTCGACGTCGCCTACGACGACGGCATCTACGCTCAGCTCCACCGGGGCGGGCAGGTGCTGGTGGTGCAGACCAGCAACGCGATGTTCATCCACACCTCCCAGATCGACCAGCAGTTCGCGATCAGCCGGCTGCGCGCCGTGGAGACCCATCGCTACGTCGTGGTGGCGGCCATCAACGGGCTCACCGGGGTGATCGCCCCGGACGGCTCGGTGGTGACCACCACTGCGCCACGGACCCGGTCCTACGCCCAGGCGACCGTCGGCCTCTTCGACGCGGTCACGCCGGCGGTGCGGATCGGCCCGTGGCTCGAGCGGCTGTGCCTCGGGCTCGTGGTCCTGGGGTGGGCGTTCGCCCTCGGCGGCTATCGTCGGACCCGCCGTCCCACCGCGCGCGTCGCGGCCCCCGAACCCCTCACCGACAGGACCCTCGCATGAGCACCCCACGGTGTTCCCCGTCTCCTCCGCTCCGCTCCTCCGACGGACAACACCGCGGGGACCCCGCATGACCACCACCCCCTGGCCGGGCCGGGTCGTGATGTGCATCCCCACCTACAACGAGGCCGACAACCTGGCCTGGATCGTGGGCCGCTTGCGGGCCGCCCAGCCCGACGTCCACGTGCTGGTGGTCGACGACAACTCACCCGACGGCACCGGCAAGATCGCCGAGGAGCTGGCTGCCGCGGACGAGGCGGTCCAGGTGCTGCACCGCACCGAGAAGGGCGGTCTGGGGGCGGCGTACCGGCACGGTTTCCGGGTCGCCATGGAGCAGGGATACGACGTCATCGGCGAGATGGACGCCGACGGCTCCCACCAGCCCGAGCAGCTCTCGCGGCTGCTCGACGCGCTCCGGGACGCCGACCTGGTGATCGGCGCCCGCTGGATCCCCGGTGGCAGCGTGGTGAACTGGCCGCGGCGCCGTGAGGCGCTCTCGCGCGGCGGCAACCTCTACGTCCGCGCCCTGCTGGGCATCCGCGTCCACGACGCCACCGCGGGCTACCGCGTCTTCCGTCGCGAGACCCTCGAGAAGATCGAGCTCGACACCGTGCAGAGCACCGGCTACGTCTTCCAGACCGACATGGTCGTGCGCTGCCTGCGCCGTGGCCTGAGGGTGCGGGAGGTGCCGATCGAGTTCGTCGAGCGCGAGCGTGGCGACTCCAAGATGAGCGGGCGGGTGGCCGCCGAGTCGCTGGCCCGGATCACCTCCTGGGGCCTGCGCGAGCGTCGCGACCAGGTCGCCCGGCTGTGGCGGTGCCGGTGACGTCGTCCTTCGGCTCCCGGGCGCCTCGTCGGCGCCGGTTCCGGTGGTGGCTGGTGGTCGTCGCGTTCGTCGTGGTGCCGATCCTGGAGATCTACGTCATCATCCAGGTCGGGCAGGTGATCGGCGCCTGGTGGACGATCGTGCTGCTGATCGCCGACAGCATCTTCGGCGCGTGGCTGATCCGGCACGAGGGTCGGCGGTCCTGGCAGGCGCTGACCGGCGCCCTCGACTCCGGCCGGATGCCGGCCAGCGAGCTCGCCGACGGCGGGCTGATCCTGGTCGGAGGCACCTTGATGCTGAGCCCCGGCTTCGTCACCGACGCGCTGGGGATCCTGCTGATCCTCCCGTTCACCCGGCCCGTGGCCCGGCGGATGCTGACGCGGGTGGTGTCGCGACGCCTGCTCGGGTCGGACGACGTACAACGCCCCGGACCCGGGCCGCAGGGGCCCTTCGTCCGGGGCGAGGTCGTCGACGAGTAGCTGCCGGCACCGTGCGGGCGGGCCAGCAACGCTGCGCGCCTCAGACGTTGGCCTTGGCGCGCCGCTTGGCGTTGGCGCGGTGGAGGTGGGCCGGGCCGATCTCACCGTCGCGGAGCAGCTCGAGGCGCTCCTTGAGGATGTCCTCCAGCTCCTTCTCGGAGCGACGCTCGAGCAGCATGTCCCAGTGGGTGCGGACCGGCTTCTCGGCCTTCTCCTCACGGACGATGCCTGAGGTGCTCAGCGCCTCGGCGCCGCAGCGCGGGCACTCCCAGACCGCCGGCACCTCGGCCTCGACCGACATCGTGACCTCGAACTCATGTCCGTTCACGCACCGGTAGCCCGACTGCTGACGGGCCGCGAACTCGATGCCGCGCTCGTCCTCGAAACTCTGGCCTCCGAGCCGCGCTCCACGCAGTGTGCGCTCTGCCATGAGGGTCCACCTCCAAGTCTGTTTCCCCCGGTACGCCCGAGGCGTACGTCCATGGGACGTCTGTACCCCGTATCCGTGACGACACACCGATTCGGAAGGGGTGCGCTGTGATGCCACGGGGCGTGTGAGTGTTCGCTGCTTTCAACGTACGCGCGGTGCACCGTGTTCCGCCAACGGCGCGCGAGCCAGGTCACACGGCCAACTCACACGATCCGCTCAGCAGACGCTCAGACGACCGCCGGCAGTGTGTTGCCGGCCTCCCTGATGCCGCGACGCGGGTCGAGGCGGAGCAGGAAGAGTGCGCCGAGCACGAAGAACACGATCAGGGCCACGATCGCCGGCCGGTAGGAGCCGGTCAGCTGGAAGACCACGCCGAACAAGAACGTGCCGAACCACGACGTGCCGCGCTCGCAGGCGTTGTAGAGGGCGAAGTACTCGCCCTCACGGCCGCGGGGGATCAACAGGCTGAAGAACGACCGCGAGAGCGCCTGCGTGCCACCCAGCACGATGGCGATGGCGACGGCGACGAGCAGGAACGTGACGACGTTCCCGCGTGGGAGGAACACCGCGGCGACCACGATCGCCATCCACCCGAAGGTGCCCCCGAGGATGCAGCGGTAGGAGCCGTACGACGCGGCCAGGCGGCCGAACAGCCGGGCCCCGAAGTAGGCCACGAACTGGATCAGCAGGATCGTGGCGATGAGCACGCTGCTGCCGAAGCCGAGCTGTTTGGACCCGTAGGTCGAGGAGGCGTAGATGACCGTCTGGATGCCGTCGTTGTAGAAGAGGAACGCGACCAGGAAGGTCAGCGTCATCGGGTAGCGGCGCATCTGGCGCAGGGTCGTGAACAGTTGGCCGAAGCTGCGGTGGAGCAGGCCGCCGGGCTCGGGGACGACGTTGCGGGGAGCGTGGTTGCGCAGCCTGAGCACCGGGATGATCGTGAACCCGGCCCACCACAGAGCAGCGGAGAGCAGCGAGAGCCGCACCGCCAGCTCCTTGTCGAGCCCGAGGGCGGCGTGTCCGAGCACCATGACCAGGTTGATCGCCAGGAGCAGGCCGCCACCGAGATAGCCCCAGGCCCACCCGCGTGAGGAGACGCCGTCGCGCTCGTCCTCGGTGGAGATGTCGACCAGGATCGCGTAGTAGCTGACCAGCGAGCAGCCGCCGAGGATGCTGCTGACGACGATCGCGACCGCGGCCAGCTGCCAGTGGTCGCCCCGCATCAGGAAGAGCAGGCCGGCGAAGAACGACCCCGCCCAGGCGAAGCCGGCCAGGTGCCACTTCTTGCGTGAGGAACGGTCGGCGAAGGCACCGACGACGGGGAGCAGGAACGCGCTGACGATCGTGGCGAAGCTGGTCAGGTAGAACGGGAGGGAGCCGGCCGCGAGGTGGAGGCCCAGCACGGTGACCGTCTTGGTGCAGCTCTCGTCCGCGGAGCTGCCGCAACCGGCCGCGCGGCCGGCCACGGTGATCAGGTAGGGCGCGAACAGGACCGTCAGGGTCGTGGTGTAGAACGCGGAGTTCGCCCAGTCGTACCAGTTCCACGCCTTCTGCTCCCGGGCGCGCAGCAGGGGCTCGAGGTCGGCGACGGCCGGCCCGGACCCGCTCACGGTCGGCTCACCGCTCGTCGGCCCGGGTCTGGTCGGCCTCGGTCTGGTCAGCCCGGGTGGGCGCTGCCCAGAGCCCGCGTTCGCGCAGCACGTCCCTGAGTATGTCCGTGCGGTCGGTCATCAACCCGTCGACACCGCGGTCGAGCAGGAGCCGCATCTCGTCGGGGTCGTCGATGGTCCAGACGTGCACGGGTACGCCGACGGCGTGGGCCCGTCGTACCAGGCGGGGGGAGGCGATGGTGAGCCGGCCGGCCCGGTGTGGGATCTGGAGCGCCGCGACGCGTCGGGTGAGCCGGCGAGCGAGGCGAGCGGGCAGGAGCACGAAGGCGGCGACCTCGACGGGAGAGGCGGACGTCGCCGCCCCCGGGACGAGCCTGCGGAACCGGCTCAGCCGCCGACGCGAGAACGAACCGATCAGGACCCGGTCGGTCAGGCGGTGCTCGATGACGTACGCCGCCAGCGGGGCGACCGCGCCGGCGGCCTTGAGGTCGATGTTGAACCGGGCGTCGGGGAAGGTGTCGACCAGCCTGGGCAACGTCGGCACCGCCTCCCGCCCCGCGATCCGGACAGCGGCGAGGTCGGACCACGCGAGGTCCTCGATCCGGCCCTCGCCGTCGGTGACCCGGTCCAGGACGGCGTCGTGGAAGGCGACCAGCACGCCGTCCGAGGTGAGGTGGACGTCGGTCTCGAGAAAGCGGTAGCCGAGGGCCACGGCGTGGGCGAACGCCGCGGTGGTGTTCTCCAGCCCGGTCAGGTCGGGGTGGCGGGCGCCGCCTCGGTGGGCGAAGGCCAGCACCTCGCCTCCGGCGTCGAGGAACAGGTAGCCGGTCCGGTGCATGGCGAGGAGTATGCCGACCGGCCACTGACCTCAGAGGTCGCGGAAGGTCTCGATCTGGGCGCCCAGGAGGTTGAGCCGCTCGGCGAGGTCCTCGTAGCCCCGGTGGATGACGTAGGTCGACCGGAGCACCGAGGTGCCCTTGGAGGCGAGCATCGCCAGCAGGACGACCACCGCCGGCCGGAGGGCGGGCGGGCAGACGATCTCGGTGCCGGTCCAGCGCGTCGGGCCCTCGACCATGACCCGGTGGGGGTCGAGCAGCTTGACCTGCGCTCCGAGCTTGTTGAGCTCGACGAGGTAGATGGCGCGGTTCTCGTAGACCCAGTCGTGGATCAGGGTCTGACCCTCGGCGACCGCGGCGATCAGGGCGAAGAACGGCAGGTTGTCGATGTTGAGGCCCGGGAACGGCATCGGGTGGATCTTGTCCAGCGGGGCCTGGAGCGTCGACGGGTGGGTGGTCAGGTCGACCAGGCGGGTGCGGCCGTTGTCGGCGACGTACTCCTCGGAGCTGTCGTACTTGAAGCCCATGTCCTCGAGCACCGCCAGCTCGATCTCGAGGAACTCGATCGGCACCCGGCGGATCGTGATCGACGACTCGGTGACGATCGCGGCGGCCAGCAGCGACATCGCCTCGATCGGGTCCTCGGCGGGCGCGTAGTCGACGTCGACGTCGATGTCGGTGGAGCCGGTGACGGTCAAGGTGGTGGTGCCGACGCCCTCGACGACGACCCCGAGCTTCTGCAGGAAGAAGCAGAGGTCCTGGACCATGTAGTTCGACGACGCGTTGCGGATGATCGTGGTGCCGGGGTGCAGCGCGGCCGCCATCAGCGCGTTCTCGGTCACCGTGTCACCGCGCTCGGTGAGCACGATCGGCCGGGTCGGCACCGTGACCCGGTTGACGGTGGCGTGGTAGTACCCCTCGGTCGCCTTGACCTCGAGCCCGAACGGTCGCAGCGCCGCCATGTGCGGCTCGATGGTGCGGGTGCCGAGGTTGCAGCCCCCGGCGTAGGGGAGCTCGAAGGTGTCGGCCCGGTGGAGCAGCGGGCCGAAGAACATCAGCACCGAACGGGTCCGACGCGCCGCGGCCTCGTCGATCGCGCTCAGGTCGAGCTCCTTGGGCGGGATGATCTCCAGGTCGCCCTCGTCGCCGATCCAGCGGGTCGTCACGCCCAGGCTGCCGAGCACCTCGAGCAGCCGGTTGACCTCCTCGATCCGGGCGACCTTGCGCAGTGTCGTCCGGCCGCGGTTGAGCAGGGAGGCGCACAGCAGGGCGACGCCGGCGTTCTTGGACGTCTTGACGGTGATCTCGCCCGAGAGGCGGGTCGGACCGGTGATCCGCAGGTGGGTGGGGCCGGCGCCCAGCGCGACGATCTCGGAGTCGAGGGCGGAACCGATGCGGGCGACCATCTCGAGGGAGAGGTTCTGATGTCCCTTCTCGATGCGGTTGACCGCGCTCTGGCTGGTGTTGAGGCGCTCGGCCAGCTGCTGCTGGGTGAGCCCGCGGTGGGTCCGCGCGTCCCGGATCAGGTTCCCGATGCGTCCCTTGAAATCCTCGGTCATGGGTACACCGTATCTCATGTGTGAGATATTGCCACTCTCCCTAGGTCGGGTGTCTGGCGGGGCCAGGAAGTCCGGGCCGACGCTACCCAACCTGGCCAGGGGTCGGTCCAGTCGGCGCGGGATCCGGGCCAGCCAGTGGGACCGGCAGCGGGACCGGGGAGTGGAGCCAGCGGGGCTCCGGGCGCGCCGGTACGACGTGCGGGCTGTCGGGGTCTGTTGGCCGGGGGGAGGTCTACAGGCCGACGGCCGCGCGCACGTCGCTACCGGGCATCACGCACGGGGTGCAGTCACAGCGCTCGTCGCAGACCAGGAAGGTGTGCAGCGCGTGGCCGCAGCGCGGGCAGAGCAGGTCGTGGGAGAGGTGCTGGTCGTTGTCGACCACGGTGTCCCACATGGCTGCCTCCTGTCCCGGGTGCGTTGATCAGTGCATCTCATGGTGCGTCGTCCACCGCGACGACGTGACCGGTTCAGGAGGAAATGGCCCCTTCGGACCAGCAGAAGGAGACGAACGTCCCTCCGGGAGGGGACCTCATGACGCGAGCCGTCCGTCTCCGGGCAGCAGGCAGGGGGTGCAGTCGCATCGTGCGTCACAGGCCAGGTAGGTGTGGACCGCGTGGCCGCAGCGCTGGCAGGGCAGGTCGTGGGGGAGGTGCTGGTCGTTCTCGGTGACGGTGTCCCACCTGGCCTGGAGGGCCTTGGGACCTCAGGTCCGTGGGCCGTGATCTTGCGCGAGCGGATGCTCATGGTTGGTTTCCCCCTGTGTGGGTCTTCGTGATGGTGGGTGGTGGTGCTGCAGGAGGAAGTTAGGAAGCCCAGATCTGCGGACCCTCAGCCGATGTTCAAGGCCGGCTCAAGCCTGTCGGCGCAGGCGTGACGCCGGTCACACCGGCACCGCCTCCGGGCTCAGCACACGAGGGAGCGGAGCGTGCGCCGGGTCGCGAACCACCAGCACAGCGCCGACATGGTGAGCCCGCACGCCCACGTGGCGGCGAGCACGGAGGTGCGCGCTGCGAGCAGCCCGAAGGCCGGCACCGACAGCGGGGTCAGGACCAGGTCGCCGAGACCGGTGACCGAGGAGACCCGGCCGAGGTGGGAGGCGTCGATGACGCGGAGGAAGGCCGCGCTGAGCCAGACCGAGGCCGCCCCGGCGGTGAAGCCGAGAAGGGCCATCGCGGCCACCAGGGTCACCCGCCACTCGAGCCCGACGGCGGCGATGGCCAGGCCCTGGACGACGAGCATCCGGAACGCCGCGGAGGCGCCGTACGTCGGGCGACGGCGGATGGCTACCACGCTGCCGGCGATGGCCCCCGCGGCCAACGCACCGTCGGCGACGCCGACCCAGCCCGCGCCCCAGTGGGCGCTGCTGACCCGCAGCGCCACGCCGAGACCGGTCACGGGGGTCACGAAGACGTTGAGCGCGGTGAGGCCGACCACGAACAGGCGGGCGACCTCGTCGCGCCGCAGGTAGGAGAGGCCCTCGGTGAGCGAGTCACGCCACCGCCCGTGGGTGGCGCGTGGGATCCGGAAGCGTGGTCGGACGACGAGCCCGAGCACGGTGGCGACGACGAGGAACGAGGCGGCATCCAGCACCATCACCGGCACCGGTCCGCCCCAGGCGACCAGGACGCCGCCGACCGGGGCACCGAGGAGCCGCATCAGGCGGCTGGAGATCTGGTTCCAGCCCTGGACGGTGCCGAGGTCGTCGCCGGCCACCACCTCACGGATCAGGATGGCACCGGCCGGCATGGTCAGGCCGGCCGCGGCTCCGAAGCACACGGCCACCGCCAGCAGCAGCGGTGCTCCGTGCAGGCCGGAGGCCCAGCCGGCGGCGCCGAAGGCCAGGACGAGCGCCTGCGCGACCTGGCCGGAGACCAGCAGCACGCGCGGGTCGTGCCGGTCGGCGAGCACGCCGCCGAGCAGCACCAGCAGAGCCTGCGGGACCATCTGCGCGCCGAGCACGAGTCCGGCGACGCCGGGGGAGAAGGTGTGCACGGCCGTCCAGGCCAGGGCGACGCTCCAGGCGTAGTCGCCGAACCACGAGATGCCGACGGCCGCCAACCAGGTGAGCACCATCGGGTCGCGGCGCACAGGTGGCGGCGGCGGCCCGATCAGCTCCGGCGCCGTGGTCGAGGTGCTCACGGGCGCACGGGCTCGCTGGGGAAGGCGCGCGCGACGGCGCGGACCGGACGTCGTACGGCGTCGGGGTGCGCGGCCTGGTCGGCCACGCACGCGGAGTGCCAGGACGTGATGGTCCGGGTCAGCAGGTCGCCGAGCTCGTCGAGCTGCTCGACCGTGGCGTAGGTCAGGGTGTCGACGGACTCCGCAGCGAGGCGCCACTCCCGTGGGGCGCGCGGCTGGTGCTGGAGCCAGGAGCGGACCGCCCGCACCTGGTGCCGCAAGTTCTCCAGCTCGGCGGTCTCCGCGACCCGGCGCCCGAGACTGCCCTCCTCGAAGTCGTCGACGCTCCACGAGATGCGGGTGTCGCTGAGCCGCCACCAGCTCTCGCGGGTGTCGCGCGCCAGCTCGGGCGCAGGCTCGACGAGTCCCTGGCGGTGGAGCACCTTGAGGTGGTGGCTGACCGAGCCGACCGCCAGGTCGGTGCGCGCCGCGAGCTGTCCGACGTTGGCCGGCCCCTCGAGCGCGAGGAGCTCGCACAGCCAGCGCCGGATCGGGTGGTGGTAGGCGACGAGGAGGTCGGCCAGCTCCGAGCCGGCGTCCGAGCCGCCGTCCGACGCGGGCGGGGGGAGGGAGTCCAGTGTGGCGCTCAGCGGCAGTACGACGAGGCATGCCTCCACTCTCGCCCGACGCCCGCCCGTCGTACAAGGAGGCTTGTATAAGTCCTCCGGGTCTCGTCAACTCAGGTTGACGCCGCCTCGTCGTCAAGGTAGGTTGACGGCATGACGACCGCGGTGGACACCGACGACGGGGGAGAGGGGCCGGTCGCCCAGCTGGCCCGCATCGCCGAGGCGAAGCGGGAGCTGGGCCGCGACGAGGAGGTGGCCGTACGGCGGGCCCGGGCGGCCGGGTTGAGCTGGTCGGAGATCGGCACGTTGCTGGGCGTCAGCAAGCAGGCCATGCACCAGCGTTACGGCCGGCGCACCTGACCCAATGGCTGCGGCCACCCTCCGCCGGCCTCAGGGGACGCTCACCCCGTGGATGGCCACCGCCCCGAGGGTCGGGTCGAGCTCGGTCGCCTGGTCGACCCCGGCGGGGGTGATCACGTCCATCACCTTGGGGGCGGTGTTCGGGTCGATCGAGCAGATCGGCGAGGTGCCGTCGGGGACGCACAGCCCGAACTGGTACTCCTGCGGCGTGGGCTGGAAGCCGCGCGCCTGGTCGCCGGAGAAGCCGTCCTGGCCGTGCAGGGTGACCGTGAAGGTCCACCCGGGACCGGGGGTCCCGAACTCCGCGACCGGCAGCGCGATCGTGATCGTCCTGGTCGGCGGGGAGGCGACGACGGCGGTCGGGCTGCCGACCGTGTGCCCGTCAGCGTCCTGCCAGACCGGCGCCGCGAACCCCTGCACCTCGAGCCGCTGGCTCCACGCGGAGTCGGGGGCGATGGAGAACTGCCGGCTCGCGAACGGCGGCGCGGTGCTGTACGACGCCGCACCGGGCCGGCGCACGAAGACGTCGAGCAGCTGGGCACCGTCGGGCAGCCCGAAGGTGTCGGACAGGTCGCGCAGGGTGGTGCGCAGGTAGACCGTGTCGCCCTGCTGGAGCACCTGGAACCTGGTGATGTCGAAGGCTCCGTCGTGGAAGTTCGACGAGGTCGGGTACTGGAAGGTGCCCGGGCCGTGGTCGTCGAGCGACGGGTCGGTGACGTCGAGGATCGTCGTACCGCCGGCCAGGTCGCCGACCACGTCGACCCTGGCGACGCCCGTGCCGGTGGCCGTGCCCGTCGACGTGCTCGCTGCGGCGGTGATCCGGTCGGAGCCGAACACGGCGTCGACGTGGGCGGTCCAGGAGCCGTCGCTGTCGGCGGTGGTGGTGTCGATCGACGAGCCGGGGCTGTCGTTGCCGACCAGGCTCACGTCGACCTTCGCCCCCGGGGTGGTGGTGCCGGTGACGATCGTGGGGCCGGAGACGGTGTCACCCGAGTGGGGCGTGTCGATCGTGACCGGGACCGAGCCGGGCGGCGGCCGGTCGACGTAGCGCGACGTGGTCAGGTCGGGCCGGTCGACGAGGTGTCCGGTCTGGAGGTCGACCAGCAGCCGCACCAGCTGGGCCTGGGCCCAGGTGAGCGGGGAGGCGGACCCGGCCGCCGCACCGTCGCGGAAGCCGATGGAGGCGGTCCGCGGATCGGCGCCGTACGGCGACGCGGCAAGGTCAGGGTCCTCCCAGACCTGTTCGGGGACCAGCCCGACACCTGCAGCGGAGTCGAGCATGAAGCCCAGCTGGCTGTGCGCGGTCGCGGTGTCGCCGGTAGCCAGCGCGGTCTCGGCGCGCTCACCGGAGAGCACCGGCCACAGGTGTCCGGAGCCGGTGTCGGTGGTCGGCCAGGGCTGGCCGTCCAGCTGGCACGACGTCGCGTCCGGGGTCCAGCAGTCGCCGTAGCCGTCCTCACTGCCAACGGCGTCGGTGCCGTAGCGGTAGTAGCCGGTGCCGGTCGGCGTCGTCCGCGCGATCGTGTGGTCGACGACCGAGAGCGAGCGCTGCACGTCGGGGTCGGTGGCGGGCAGCTCGCCGAGCCGCACCAGCTCCTGGAAGCCGCCGTCGACGACGTCGCGCTGGTCGGCGGTGATGCTGCCGTTGCCGAGGCTGTAGGGGACCGACGAGTCCGGGTCGCCGTTCTTGGTCAGCCGGGTGAAGTAGGGCTTCGGGCTGTAGGAGCCGGTGCTGGTCACCGTCTGCTCCTTCACGGTGCGCTGGAAGTCGTCGGCCACGGCCTGGTAGGTGCGGGCGTGCGCGTCGTCCCCCTGCACGTGGGCGATGTGCGCCGCCGCGGTGAGGCCGGCGATCTCGGCTGCGATGGTCGAGGGGGAGTAGCCGCCCTGCTCCTCCCAGCGCTCGTTGCCGAACGACGGTCCGTGGGACACCAGGTAGTCAGCCGCCGGACGCACGTGGTCGGTGTAGAGCGCGTGGTCGGTGGAGAGGCCGGTGAGGTAGACCATCAGGATCGGGTACGCCGTCTCGTCGAGCTGGACGCCGCCCGTGTCGGGGGCGGACTCGCCGTTGAGCAGCGAGTTGCGCGGCATGTTGCCGGCCGCGGTCTGCTGCCGGTCGAACAGGAACCGGGTCGCCGCACGGGCGGTCGCGACGTCGCCGACGGCGAGCATCCCCGTCACCGCCTCGTAGAGGTCGCGCGAGAACACCTCCCGGTAGGAGCCGAAGTAGACCGGCTGACCGCCCGGCAGATCGCCCGCGCTGACCGCCTGGCCCCACGGGCTCGAGAGGCTGGCGGCGACCGCGCCGGGGAAGGTCTTGTCTTCGCTGGCCTTGAGCACGTTGGCGCTCAGCCAGTAGGCGCGCTGCTGCGTGGCGCTCAGGCCGGTCGGCCGGCGCAGCCCCGCGTCGTAATGCTTCCAGGTCTTGCGGTAGGCCTGCTCGAGGGCAGCGAACCCGCCGTGGGTGGAGCGCTGGGCGGTGCTCACCGCGTCGGCCGGGGTGCGGCCGAAGCCGAGGGCGAGCGTGAAGGAGTGGGTGCCGGGGTGGGGGTTCACCTGCTCGGTGGCGACGATGTGCCCGTCGGGCGCGTCGGTCCACTGCGTCAAGGCGTGGGTCTGGTCGAGACTGGTCAGGCCGTCGGAGGCGGAGTCGGCGTAGCCCACCGAGGCCGGGCCTTGGCGGTCGGCGGTCATCGCCATCGAGGTCGGTACGGCGTAGTCGCGGTTGGCGGCCTGGCTGATCGTGTGGGGGTCGGAGACGACCGGGACGCCCGCCGCGGTGACGACGCCGTCGTCGGCCCCGCCGTTGGTGGTGCCACCGCCGCCGTTTCCGTTCACGATCGCGTCGAGTCGGGCGTAGACCTGGAGGCCCTTCGCGTCTGGGCCGGACAGGGCGGTGCGGATGACGACGCTGTCGCGGGACGGGTCGGTGAGGTAGCGGGTGGTGAGGGTGTAGCCGTGCGCCGCGCTGGTCGCGGTCACCGTGCACTCCATGCCGGAGCGGTCGGCGGTCACCGTGTAGGTGAGGTCGCGGCTCTGCAGGTCGGTGAAGTCGTGACCGCCCTGCCGACCGGTCACGACGTACTGCAGGGTGTGCACGTTCGTGTTGTCGATGGTCGGCTCGTAGACGTCGGACAGCACGCCGTCCGCGACGGTGAACCACACCTTGGACGTGGCCGTACGAGCGGTGCCGACGCAGTCCTTGCGAGCCAGGTCGAAGTGGCTCAGCGACCCGGGAGCGCCGGGCGCCTGCCCGGCGGCCGTCGCCGGGCCGGCGGTGGTGGTGGCGAGCAGGGCGAGCACGACGCTCGCGCCGCCGGCGATCGCGCAGGCGCGACGCAGTGGGTGTGCGGCCATGGGGGTCCCTCCCGAGTCAGGTGGCTCTGGGATCGTGACGCGCGTCCTCGGCCTCGTCAACGCCCCTTTTGGGTGGAGACCGCACGAACCCCGGGCCGTGGCTCACAGGGAGGCGCCGACCCACCAGCCGACCCCGGCCGCGGCCGGGCCGGCGGCCAGGCTGAGGACGACGTAGGACAGCGCGGTCGCGGGCTCGCCCTCCTCGGTGAGCCGGACGGTCTCGAAGCCGAACGTCGAGAACGTCGTGAGCGCCCCGCAGAAGCCGGTGCCGACCAGGGCCACCGCCCAGTCGGAGTCGGCGGCGACGACCACTCCCAGGAGGAAGGAGCCGGCGACGTTGACCGTCCAGGTGCCCCACGGGAACACCGTCGCGTGCAGGCGCTGGACGGCGACGTCGGCGAGGTAGCGGGTCGGAGCGCCGACGGCGGCGCCGAGCAGCACCAGGAGGACCGTCACCGGACGAACCGCTCGGTCACCCGCATCCCCACCAGCACGGCCAGGAAGGCGGCCACGACGGAGCCGAGGAGGTAGCCCAGCGCGACTGCTCCGCGACCCTCGGCCAGCAGGCCTCGGGTGTCGACGGCGTACGTCGAGAAGGTCGTGAAGCCACCGAGGACCCCGGTCCCGAGGAAGGGGCGGGCGAGCGGCCGGTGGGTCCAGCGCTCGACGACGAGGACGAGCAGGACGCCGATCGCCAGGCAGCCGGTCACGTTGACCACGACCGTGCTCCACGGGAACGCGCTCGGGTCGTCGTGCGGCAGTGCCCGGTCGACCGCCCAGCGGCCGAGCGCCCCGAGGGCCCCGCCGAGAGCGATCGCGCCGAGCACCCGCCGCCGCTCCAGCAGCAGGCGCCAGGCGCGATGGGGCAGGAACGGCACGTCCTCCGAGGTGACGTCCGGGTCGACCGGGAAGCGGGGGTGCGGGTCGCCGGAGTGGTCGTGCTCGTGGGGGGACATGGGTCTCCTACCGTCGTCGGGTAGGGACCGTTGGCGGCACGCTCCGCGGTTCCACCGGTGACCGGTGTCGGCGGGCCCCACCGCCGGGCCCCCACGTTACTGGACGCTGTCGGTGGCCCGTGGCACGGTCGTCGAACGCACCATCTCGGCCGTCGTACACCAGAGGAGAACCCATGCCGTCCGTCTCGGAGGACCGTGCCCCAGCCCTGCCGCCCGTGGTGAGCGCCGAGGAGTGGCAGGCCGCGCGCGCCGACCTGCTGACCGAGGAGAAGGAGCTCACCCGGGCGCTCGACCGGCTCGCCGCTCGCCGACGGCGCCTGCCGATGGTCGCCTTCGACCCGTCGTACCCGTTCGCGGGGCCGGACGGCACGCGCACCCTACTCGACCTCTTCGAGGGTCGCCGGCAGCTGGCCGTCTACCAGTTCATGGACGTCGGGCCCGACGCGTTCTGCCCCGGCTGCACCAACCTGACCCGCAACGTCACCGACCTGCCGACCCTGGCCGAGGAGGGCGTCTCGTGGGCCACGGTGTCCGACATGCCGCTGGCGCAGATGGACTCCTACTGGGCCCAGCAGAGGTGGGACGTGCCGTTCTACTCCTCGCACGGCACGACGTTCTCCGCCGACTGCGGCGCCGGCGGCGGCTTCCTGCTGTCGCTGTTCCTGCGCCACGGCGACGAGGTCTACCGCACCTACTCCACCACCCACCGCGGGGTGGACCGGGTCATGTTCGTCCCCAACATCCTCGACCTGGCGGTCTACGGGCGCCAGGAGGACTGGGAGGACAGTCCCGAGGGCTGGCCCCAGCACCCGACCTACGGCTGAGGGCGCCAGTCGGGCGGCGGGTCCTCCCCGGCCCGGCCGTCGACCGACTCCCGGATCAGGTCCGCGTGGCCGGTGTGGCGGCCGTACTCCTCGAGCAGGTCGAACAGGATGCGGCGGACGCTGGCCCTGGTGCCGTCCTCGAGGGTGACCCCGGAATCGCCGTCGAGGCCGCGTTCCTCCACGGCCGCCCGGATCTCACCCCGTGAGCGGTCCACGGCGCCGTCGTACAGCGCGTAGAGCTGCGCCGGCGGGTCGTGGGCGCCGGTGGTGAGCTCCCAGTCGTCGTCACCGTCCCACCCGTTGCCGTCCCAGACCTCCGGCATCCGACCGCCGGCGACCTTGACCGCGGAGGCGTAGTCCTCCTGGACGGCCAGGTGCTTGAGGAGCCCGCCGAGGGTGAGCGTCGACGACGGCATCCGGGACCCGAGGCCTTCGGCGTCCAGGTCGGAGGTCTTCCAGCGGAACGTACGCCCGCAACCGCTCGAGGGAGCCCAGGACGTGCTCGACCTCCGTACCGGCGAACGGTGGTTCCCAGGGTGGATACGCGTTCGGCATGACGTGCTCCTTCGAAGCCAAGTGGTGCGGGCCGTCAGTCGCGGGGTGCTTCCTCGCCGACGAGGCCGTCGACGGACTCCACTCCACCGAGGCTAGAGTCCTATCCGGACGGTTTGCTTCCGCAATGTGAGGAATCCTCGTGGTCGTGCACGACACCAGCCCCGCAGCCCGAGCGCTGCTGGTCCTGGAGATGATCCAGAACAGCCCGGGCGTCTCGGCCGACCGGCTCGCGGACCGGCTCGGGCTGTCCGACCGCGCCGTACGCCGCCAGGTGGCGGTGCTGCGCGAGGCCGGCATCCCGGTCGAGTCGACCCGAGGGCGGTACGGCGGCTACCGGATCGGTCGCGGGATGCGGCTGCCGCCGCTGATGTTCACCCCGACCGAGGCGATCGGGCTGGTGATGGCCGTCCTCGAGGGTCACCCGGCGGGGGAGGACGACCCCGTGGGCCAGGCGCTGGGGAAGATCGTGCGGGCTCTGCCCGAGCAGCTCGCCCGCCCGGCCGATGCCGTACGGCGCGTGGCCGCTCGCGGCTGGGACGTCGTCGTACCGGACGTGGAGACGACCCTACGTCTCGTGCAGGCGTGCGACGCCGGCGAGCGGCTGCGGCTGCGCTACGGCGCCGACCCCGACCAGCCGTGGGAGACCACCGTCGACCCGTGGGCCGTCGTTGTCCGGCACCGGCGCTGGTACCTGCTCTGCTGGTCACTCGACAAGGACGCGCGGCGCGTCCTGCGCGTCGACCGGGTGCAAGGCATCGAGGTGCTCGCCAGGACGCTTCCTGAGCGCCACGCGCCGCCGGTCGACCTCGACCCGCTCGAGGCGGTCGAGGAACAGCTGTCCCAGGGCTGGCGCTACTCGGTCGAGGTGGTCATCGAGGCGCCGCTGGAGCAGGTCCGGCACTGGCTCCCACGCAGCTTCGGCCGGCTCGAGGCTGACGGTGACGCTGTGACCCGGCTCGTCGCGACCACCGACGAGCCGGAGTGGTACGCCGCCCAGCTCGCCAACCTGCCGATGTCGTTCCGGCTCGTCGCGGGTGACGAGGTGCGCGCCGCGATGTCGGACCTGGCGGAACGGCTCGCCGCGGCGTCCCGGCGGCCGTGAGGTGTGCGTGAGGTGCGCGTGAGGTGCGCGTGAGGTGCGCGTGAGGTGCGCGTGAGTCGCGTGCCCTGTCCTGCCCACCGCTCCGCCGATAACTGACATTATGTCAACACAAGCGGAGAAGGCGGGCCCCAGCACTCCCCCCCGACCTCACTCGGGAGGGGTCTGACCGGGCTCCTGCTCCTGCGCCGCGCGTTGCTGGGCGAGCTGGCGCTGGCTGGCTGCCGACGAGATGAGCCGCACGAAGACCGCCAGGAAGATGATGTTGAAGACGAGCTGGACGGTGTTGATCACCCGAGCCAGCTGACCGATCGAGTGGATGTCGCCGTAGCCGACCGTGGCGATCGTCGTGGCCGTGAAGTAGAGCGCGTCGACCCGGGTATGGATGCCGACCATCTCGTTGGTCCCGTGCTGGGCCAGGGAGAAGTAGGTCAGCGAGAAGACCACGAGGACGATCTCGAGCACGATCAGCAGCTGGGCCCCGTTGAGCTTCAGCGTCTCGCCCACCTGCATGCGCCGGAACTCGCGGATCATGATCATGCCCACCACGCCCATGGCCATGGCGGTGACCCCGATGTCGAGGGCGAGCCGGACCGCGGACTTGTGGGAGTCGAGCGGGACGAAGAAGTAGAGCAGCAGCACGGCGACCAGCCCGAGCAGGCTGCGCTTGCGCGGATCCCTCCACCAGGTGCGCACGTTGCCCTCCCCTGACGCGTCTGGTCGGCGTCGCTCGTCCGCTTGTGATTCTGGCAGGAATGGCTGCGCTGAGTCCGTCGCGGCGCACCCGACGCGCCGAGGGTTTGCACGACTCGCCAAGGCAAGGAAAGGTGGACGGCTTCTGCCAGCAATCGACGAAGGAGAGAGCCTGTGCTCACCCTCACGGAGAACGCCAGCACGATCGTCAAGGACATCGCGTCCCACCAGGGAGCGTCCGAGGCGATGGGTCTGCGGATCAGCAGCGAGGACCCCACCCAGGGTCTGATGGTGACCGCCGCCCAGCAGCCCCACCCCGGCGACCAGACGGTCGAGGCCCACGGAGCCGTGGTCTACCTCGACCCGCCGGCTGCCGAGCAGCTCGACGACCAGGTGCTCGACGCGTCGGTCGACGACGAGGGCCGGGTGCAGTTCGCCCTCGCGCCCCAGGTGTGACCGGAGCCTGACCGGCTCCACAGCGACGCACGACGGCCCCGGACGCCCTGCGGTGTCCGGGGCCGAGCCGTCAGCCCAGCCGTCAGCCCAGCCGTCAGCCCAGCCGTCAGCCCAGCCGTCAGCCCAGCCCCACCACCTGGCCGGCCCGTTGGATCAGGTCGAAGCGCACGGCCGCCCAGATGAGGAGCCCGGCTCCGACCAGGCCGAGCACCGTGATCACGGTGGTGTGCACGGGCTTCTCCCGGGCGGCGTCCATGGCCTGAGATCCGCGACGCTTCAGCGGCGCCAGCCAGTGCCGTGCGAACTCGAACTCCAGCGACCACAGCCACACCCCGAGCAGGATCGGGGGGATCGTCAACGGACCCGGCAGCACGACGAGCACGAGGCCGGTGATGATCAGCAGCAGGCCGGCCACGAAGACGACCACCCGGCGTACGGTCCGCGACACGGCAGAGCCGGAGCTTGGTCAGCCGAGCGCGGCGACCGCGGCGTCGTAGTCGGGCTCGTGACTGATGTCGTCGACCACCTCGGTGTGCAGGACGGTGCCGTCGGTGTCGTAGACCACGACCGAGCGCGCCAGCAGGCCGCGCCAGCCGCCGTCGACCATGGTGACGCCGTAGTCGGTGCCGAAGCTGCTCCGGAACGATGACCCGACGGTGACGTTCTCGATGCCCTCTGCACCGCAGAACTTCGCCAGGGTGAACGGCAGGTCGACCGAGACGCAGAGGACCTTGGTGTTCTCGAGCCCGGCCGCGAGCTCGTTGAAGCGACGGACGGAGGCCGAGCAGACGCCGGTCTCGATGCTCGGGAAGATGTTGAGCACCACTCGGGAGCCGGTCAGGTCCTTCGAGGTGAAGTCCGTGAGGTCGCCGGCCGCCATGGTGTACGACGGCGCGGGGCTGCCGACCGCGGGGAGCTCGCCGACGGTGTGGACCTCGGTGTCGCGCAGGTGCGTGGTTGCCATGAGGAGTGTCTAGCAGGTCGCCCCAGAACGCGCGGCAACCACTCCCCTCCCTACGATCGGGCCGTGCCGAGTCCACACCGTGTCCTGCTGGCCCTGCCTGCCGCACTCCCCCTGCTCGCCGTGCTCACCGCCTGCGGCGGCGGCTCGAGCAGCACCACCGCCACCGAGCCCGCCACGAGCGCTGGCTCGTCCGCCTCCTCGTCGGCAGCAGCCGGCGCCACGACCTGCGACTCCACCGTCACGGGACAGCCCTCCAAGAAGGTCACGCCGCCGGCGTCGACCACCGACCTCACCGGCGACGTGAAGGCCACGATCGACACCTCGGTCGGCACCTTGGTCGGCACCTTGGACGCGACCTTGAACGCCACGAAGGCGCCGTGCACGGTCGCGTCGTTCGTCTCGCTGGCCAAGCAGGGGCCGGCGAGCTACGGCACGTCGTAGGAGATCGACGTACCGAGCTGGAGGGTGCGACCGACGGTGCACAGCCGGTCCCCGGTCTGCCGGACGGCTCGCGGGAGGATCGCCCGCGCGGCGTCGCCGCCCTCCCCGTCGGGAAAGGTGATCGCGACGGTCACGCCCAGGTCGACCAGGTGCGATCCCCCGTCGTCGCGGACCTTGTGCCCGCGTACGCCGACCTCGAAGGACTCCGGCTCGGCCCGCCGGCCGGTGATCAGGTCGACGTCGATGGCGGTGCAGCCCGCCAGCGCAGCCAGCAGCAGCTCCACCGGCGTGAAGTCGGCGGCGTCACCGGACCCGACCACCAGGTCTCCCCCGCGCCGGTTGGTGGCGCGGTAGCGACCCGCTTCGATGCGGGTGAGGTCGAGGGTGCGCAGGGTCTCCGGGGCGTGCTCGGTCATGGCCGTCACGCTAGCCCGGTTCGGGTGGGCGCCCTCGGCGCCACTCCCCCGGTTCGCTCAGTGCCGGCGCAGGAAATGACGGTGAGGGTGGTGCAGGCGGCGCTGCCGACGCGCCTCACGCTGCTGACGCAGATCCCGATCGGACGGGACACGACCCTCCTGAAGGCCCCCCAACAGGTAGATCTGCGTGCTCATGTCTCTCACTCTTCCCGGCCCGTCTCGAGGGCCGACCCTGGTGCATATGTGTAATGGACTGTATCGCTTGTGCGACCCTTACATCATACGTCGCCGGACACGTCTGCACGCACTCCTCGCAGGCATCTGGGGCGTGATCCCCCGCACGTCGTAGCGCCCAGGTCAGGGGGCCGCGAGACAGCCGGGAGGGAGGTCGAACCACCGCAGGTGCTCGAAGTCCGCGCTCACCTGGCCCGGGTGCTCCTGGAGGTCCGGCCCGGTGGCGGCGCCCAGGATCGCCGCGGCGTCGCACAGCTGCTGGGCCAGGAGGTCCTC
Organism: uncultured Actinomycetota bacterium; assembly: GCA_963820015.1. Taxonomy (GTDB): domain Bacteria; phylum Actinomycetota; class Actinomycetes; order Propionibacteriales; family Nocardioidaceae; genus Nocardioides. Next base: position 341,968 of record CAWFYO010000003.1, read on the forward strand.
TCCCCCGGTCATCCGCTCGGACGGCATCGAGGCCACGCCCCCGTCGTAGGAGATCGCGCGCAGGCTGATCGGCGGCTCGACGAGGCCGTCTCGGTGGCGCCACCGGCCGCTCTGGGTGTCGAAGCGGTAGTCGCCGAGGAGCCGCCACCCGTCTCGGGCCACCATCCGGACCGCCTCGGCGAGGTAGTCCGCCACGGTGTCGGAGAGGAAGTAGTTGAAGTTCACCCGCACCCAGCCGGGCTTGATCCCCTCGCACCCCCCGGTGATCTCGCGCTCGAACTCGTGGGAGCGGTCGATGTCGATGCCGAGCAGCCGGTGGCCGTAGGGGCCTGCGCACGAGCAGCCGCCGCGGGACTGGACGCCGAAGAGGTCGTTGAGCAGCGCGACCACGAAGTTGTGGTGGAGGTAGCGACCGGACGGCGAGCGCACCACGAAGGAGACGATCGAGAGCCGCTCGGCCTCGAGGTTGCCGAGCAGCTCGATCGCCGGCTCCTCGAGCCAGGATCTGACCGCCCGGCGCAGGAGGCGTGCCTCGGAGGCCCGGATCACCTCGGCCCCGACCGCCTGCTTGAGCTGGAAGACGAGCCCGGCGCGCACCGCCTCGATGATCGCCGGGGTTCCACCCTCCTCCCGGACGGAGGGGTCCTCGACGTAGCGGTGCTCGTCGGTGTTCACGTAAGCGACCGTCCCGCCGCCCGGTACGTCCGGGACCCGGTTGTGGAACAGCTCGCGGCGCGCCACCAGCACGCCGGGCGTGGACGGGCCGCCGATGAACTTGTGCGGCGAGAGGAAGATGGCGTCCTTGTAGGCCAACGGCCGGCCCTCGGGCGCGCGCACCTCGATGTCGACGTACGGCGCGGCAGCGGCGAAGTCCCAGAACGACAGGGCGCCGTGGCGGTGCAGCAGCTCGGAGATGCCCTGGGTGTCCGAGACGATCCCGGTGACGTTGGAGGCAGCGGAGAACGAGCCGATCTTCAGGGGCCGGTCGGCGTACTTCTCCAGCTGCTCGGCCAGCTCGCCCTGGTCGATGTGCCCGTCGTGGTCCTCGTGGATGGTGACGACGTCGGCGATGGTCTCCCGCCAGGAGACCTCGTTGGAGTGGTGCTCGTAGGGGCCGAGGAACACCACCGGTCGCTGCGACGGCGGGATGTGGCCGACGAGGTCGTGCCGGTCGTCGAGCTCCGAGGGGATGCGCAGGCCCAGCACGCCGATCAGCTTCGCGATCGCACCGGTGCAGCCGGAGCCGGCGAAGATCACCACCGTGTGGTCGTCACCGCCGACGGCCTCGCGGATGATCTCGCGGGCCTCCTCGCGCAGCCGCGTGGTCTGCAGGCCGGTCCCGCTGGACTCGGTGTGGGTGTTGGCGTAGCTCGGCAGCACCTGGTCGCGGATGAAGTCCTCGATGAAGGTCAGCGCGCGGCCCGAGGCCGTGTAGTCGGCGTAGGTGACGCGACGAGGCCCGTACGGCGTCGTCATCACGTGATCCTCACCGATCACGGAGTCGCGGATCAGGTCGACCAGCGGGTGGAGCGCGTCCGTCACCCGCTCAGGGTAAGGCCAGTCACAGAATGGTCCCCAGGGGCCATGGTCCTGCGGGTGGGTGCCACGGGACGCTGCCGCGACCGGGCTCCGGGTCCGCGAGGCGCAGATGCCGGCACGGACGACGGCCGCGCCGGTCACGGGTTGCGTGACCGGCGCGGCCGCTGCGTGTGGTCGGCCGGCGCTCAGCCCACCGGGCTCACTTGATCACGACCTTGAACGCGCCGTGACCGGTGATGACCTCGGACTCCGCCTTGGTCAGACCGTGCACGTGCACCGGACGAACCTTCCCGCCGAAGGCGTACAGGTCGACGACGGCCTGGTCGTTGCGCGGCATCGTGTTGACCAGCTTCTTCAGGCCACCGAGGCTGCGCGGGAAGTTGCGCTCGAACCAGTAGCTCGGGGACTCCTGGGTGTACAGCCGTCCTCGCGAACCCGCGGCCCTGGCCGGGACCGGGAGGGAGAACGCCTTGCCCGTCTCACCACCGGCGTAGCGCAGCCGCAGGGTCGCGTTCCGGCCGGCCTTGAGCTGTGCGGGGTGCGTGCCGTCGACGGTGAACCAGGTGCCGCCCCGCTTCTGCTGCAGACCCTGCATCTTGTGCACCGCGGTCGTGTCGGTGACGTGCGAGGTCTGGTGGACCGAGTCGACGGTGACGCCGTCGAGGTGGATCAGCAGCCAGAGCATGTCGGGCAGGTCCCAGACCGACGCGGAAGTGATGTCCGAGGTGTCGGTGTAGCGGTTGCCCGCCTGCAGCGTGAACGGCGCACCGTTGGCGTCCTTGCCCTTGACCGTCCAGGACTGGTTCTCCGAACCCTTCTGGTAGGCGTCGAGGGTGGCCTGGTGGTTGGCCATGAGCTCGTAGAACGTCACCTCGGCGGTGGCGGACGGAAGCTGGATCCGGGAGGTGCCGACGCGGTTGATCGCGGTGCCTCCGGTCGGCGTGTAGGTGATGTCGGAGGTGACCGGGAAGTCCGGAGGACCGTTACCGGCGAGGGTGCCGAAGATGCCCGTCATCCGGTCCTGGTCGACGGTGCCGATCACGTCGCCGATGTTGGCGACCTTGAACGACGAGCCGAGCGAGTCGGACTGGATGTAGAGCGCGTCGGCGCCGGCCAGGCCGTACGTCGAGTTGCCGGCGAACTCCATCGGGTGGCCGAACCCCGAGACGTTGTCGCCGCACACCGACGTGATGGTGCCGAGCGCGCCGAAGACGATGTCACCGGTCGCCTCGGTCGCCACCAGGTTGCCGCCGGCGACCATCTCGGCGTCGACCGGGCCACCGGCCGCGGCGCGGCCGGCCGGAGCGACCTGGGGGTTGAGGTAGGGACGACCCGTGGCCATCGACAGAGCCCGGGCGCCGAGCCCGGCCACGAGGGCCGGGGCCCGCAGCTCGGAGAAGCCCTTGGCGGCCTGCGCGGTGGTCACCGACGTGGCGTTCGCGATCCGGCGCGCGGTGGCGTCGCCGACCTTGACCGTCGACGGCAGGGCCGTCGTGGGGAAGGCGTGCATGTCCTCCCACGGCGTGATGCCCGCGATCGGGGTGGACCCGTAGGACAACGTGTAGGCGACCGCCCCGATGAGTCGGCCGTCGGTGGCGTAGACCGGTGAGCCGGACATGCCCTCCCAGATGCCGGACTTGTCGATCTGGGTCGAGGTGAGCTGGGCCATCACCATGTCGACACCCGGCTCGATGCCGTCCTTGAGGACCCCGATGACGTTGCCGGTGAACGCGCCGGAGCTCGGGTCGTTGCCACTGGTGACGGTGCTGCCGTGCACAGCCTGGTCGGCGGTCAGCTCGGCGACGGGGTAGGCCACGTCGCAGCTTCCCGAGTCCGCGTGCGACGGCGCGGCGAGGCTGGCGGTGCCGGCCAGGCAGAGCCCGGCCGTGATGACTCCCGAGACCGCGAGACGGGCCCGAGATGTGCGTGTCGACATGTGTGTCCCTCCGTTGTGGCACCGTCCCCGTGGCCGGCGCTGTCAGCCTCATGGACGTCGGGGCCGGGCGTTTGGTTGCGCGTTCGGCCGGATGTCATCCGCAGGGCTGACCTAGTGTGGGGGTGTGACCGAGCTGGCCCGGCGTTCTGGACCCGTTGCGAGGGTGCGTGTCGCAGACTTCTCCGACGAGCGGACCTCGGCCGACGTCCACGAGCGCGAGGACGTCGTGGCGGCAGAGGAGCCGCTCGAGCTGCGGGTCGCCTGGCCCGGGGCGGCCGCCCGTCGGGCGTGGGTGACCATGCGGACACCCGGTCACGACTTCGAGCTCGCGGCCGGCTGGTTCGTCCACGAGGGTCTGGTCGGGCTCGGCGAGCTGACGGAGGTCGCCTACTGCACCGACGAGGACCTCGAGCCGGAGCAGGAGCTGAACGTCGTCACCGTCCGCTCCTCCTCACCGGTCGACCTGGTCCACCGGCACTCCGGGCTGTCGAGCGGCTCGTCCGCCTGCGGGGTGTGCGGCAAGGACAGCATCGCCGCTGCGCTGACCACGGTCCGCGGGCCGCGCTGGGACGGCCCGGCGCCCGACCCGGACGTCGTACGCCGGCTCCCGGCCCTGCTCCGCGAAGGACAGTCCGTCTTCGCCAGGACGGGTGGGGTGCACGCGGCGGGCCTCTTCTCCGCCGCCGGCGAGGTGCTCGTCTGTCGCGAGGACGTCGGTCGCCACAACGCCGTCGACAAGGTCACCGGATTCCGGGTCCTGGCAGGCGAGAGCCCGGCTGCCCCCTACCTGGCGGTCAGCGGCCGGGCCGGTTTCGAGCTCGTGCAGAAGGCCGTCGCTTCCGGGGTCGGCGCACTGGTCGCGGTCGGCGCGCCCTCGTCGCTGGCGGTCCACCTGGCCCGCGAGGCCGGGCTCGGGCTGTTCGGGTTCACCCGCGCGGAACGCACCGTCCGTTACGCCTGACCCCGACCCGGCAGGTGACGACCCGGCATGATCTTGACGCTTCTTCACGCCACCTCAGCGTGGGTCCACGGCGGTGTCGGTGGTCGTCCGTAGGTTCGTCGTGTGCGGATCCTCCACACCTCCGACTGGCACCTGGGGCGCTCGTTCCACCGCGTGGGCATGCTCGACCACCAGGCGTCCTTCGTCGACCACCTGATCGAGGTGGTCGAGGCGGAGCGCGTCGACCTGGTGGTGGTGGCCGGCGACATCTACGACCGCGCCCTGCCGCACGTCGACGCCGTACGCCTGGCCGACGAGACCTTCGCCCGTCTGGCTGCCTCGCGGTCCCGCGTCGTGCTGACCTCGGGCAACCACGACTCAGGCCAGCGGCTCGGGTTCGGTGCCCGGCTGATCGACGCGGCCGGGGTCTTCCTGCGCACCGACGCCTCGTCGGTCGGCACCCCGGTGGTGCTGGAGGACGGCCACGGTCCGGTCGCCGTCCACGGCATCCCCTATCTCGACCCCCAGGCGCTCCACGAGCCCTGGGCCTTGCCGGCGCGCACCCACGAGGCGACCCTGACCGAGGCGATGCGGCGGGTCCGCGCCGACCTGGCCGCCCGCCCGGTGCGGTCGGTGGTGCTGGCGCATGCGTTCGTCGCCGGCGGTGTGGCCAGCGAGTCCGAGCGCGACATCTCGGTGGGCGGCATCTCCGTGGTGCCGACCTCGCTGTTCGACGGCATCTCCTACACCGCGCTCGGCCATCTGCACGGCCGGTCCGTGCTCGGCGAGGCGCTGCGCTACAGCGGGTCTCCCCTGGCCTACTCCTTCTCCGAGTCCGCTCACACCAAGGGCATGTGGCTGGTCGATCTCGGCCGCAAAGGGGTGACGGCCACCGAGTTCGTCGAGGCTCCGGTGCCCCGTCGTCTCGCCCGGATCTCGGGCGACCTCGAGACGTTGCTCGGCGACCCGGCCCTGGCCTGGGCGGAGGACCACTGGGTCCAGGCCACGCTCACCGACGCGGTGCGTCCGGCCCAGCCGATGGACCGCCTGCGCGCCCGGTTCCCCCACACCCTTGTGCTGGCGTTCGCCCCGGACGGCAGCCCGGCCGGAGTGGCCGTGCCCTCCGCTGCCGGCGGACGCAGCGACCACGCCGTCTCTCTCGACTTCGTCGAGGCGATGCGCGGGGCGCCGGCCACCGACGACGAGTCGGCCCTGCTGCTCGCCGCCTGCGACGCCTGTGCCGAAGACCCGGACGCCGACGTGCTGGTCACCTCCGCCCCGGGAGCCCCCTGATGCGGCTCCACCACCTGTCGGTGACCGCCTTCGGCCCGTTCGTCGACACCGCCGAGGTCGACTTCGACCGGCTCTCCGACGCCGGGCTGTTCCTGCTCTCGGGCGCCACCGGTTCCGGCAAGTCGAGCGTGCTCGACGCGGTCTGCTTCGCCCTCTACGGCGCCGTGCCGGGCGACCGCCACCAGGCCGGCAGGCTCCGGTCCGACCAGGCACCGCCGGGGCTGGCGCCCCGGGTGGGGCTCGAGGTGACCCTGGCGGACCGACGGTTCCGGATCGTCCGCTCCCCCGCCTACGACCGTCCCAAGAAGCGCGGCACGGGCACCACGCGTGAGCCCGCCAAGGTCAGCCTGTCCGAGCACCGCGGCGACACCTGGCTACCGCTGACCAGTCGGCTCGACGAGGCGGGAGATCTCCTCGGCGGGCTGCTCGGGATGAACCTCGACCAGTTCTGCCAGGTCGCACTGCTGCCGCAGGGGCAGTTCCAGGCCTTCCTCCGAGCCGACTCGCAGCAGCGCCAGGCCTTGCTGGCCCGGCTGTTCCGCACGGGTCGTTTCGAGCGTGTCGAGGGCTGGCTGCGAGACCACCGCCTCGCCCTCCGCCGCACCTCCGAGGGCCATCGCGAGATCGTCGCCGACCTGGTCAGCCGGGCCTCCGAGGCGGCCGGCGTCCCCGTGCCCGAGGAGCTCGTCGACGTGGGGGCCGCGGCCGACGACGGCCGGCTGTCCGTCTGGGCCCGCGGCCTCCGCGACGAGGCCGCGGCGGTCTCCCTGGCCGCGCGCGAGATCTGCACTCCCCTCGCCGAGTCCGAGCCGGCGGCCCGAGACCGGGTGGAGGCAGCCCGTGCGCAGGACGCTGCGCGATCCCGGGTCGCCGAGGCTGCGGCCACGGCCGCACGGCTCGCCGACCAGGCTGACGACCACGCCGTCTCCGTCCACGATCTCGACCGCGCCCGCCGGGCCGACGGATTGCGCCCGCTGGTCCGCCTCGTCGATGAGCGGCTCGACCACCGGGCCGAGGCCGGTCGACGGGCAGAGCTGTCTCTGGCCGCGGCAGAGCCGCTGGGCGACGGTCTGCTGCCACTCGAGTCGACGCTGGCCGACGCGCTCGACGACGTCGCGTCCGACCTCGCCACCGTGACCGCCCTCCTGCCGGCCGAGCAGCGGCTGTCCGAGCTGCGCTCGTCGCTCGACGCGCGGCTCGAGACCTTGCGCGACCTCGCCGAGGCGGAGGCGCTCGAGACGGCCGAGGCCGCAGCCCTGGAGGTGCGGTCCGAGCGGCTCACGGCCGAGCTGGCCGAAGCCGAAGCGGCGGTGCTCGCCCTGCCCCAGGCGACGGCGGAGCTGAGCGAGCTGGACACCGTCGTCACCGCGCTCGACGAGCAAGCCCGGCTCGGCGCCGACCTCGCCCTGGCCATCGTCGACCGCAGCGCCGCGGTGGCCCGGGTGCTCGACCTGCGCGAGCGGCTGCTCGACCTGCGCGAGCGCCGGATCGCGGGCATGGCCGCAGAGCTCGCCGGCGCCCTGGCCGTCGGTGACGACTGTCCGGTCTGTGGGTCCGCCGACCACCCCCGTCCGGCGCGGGGCGCCGAGGGCCACCCCGACGCCGCCGCGGAGCGGGCCGCCCAGCGGGCCGTCGACGACGCCCAGGCCGTCGAGGCCGCCCTGTCCATGCGCGTGCACGAGCTCGAGACGTCACTGGCCGCCTGCCGAGCGGTCATCGGTGACCGCGAGCCGGCCGCGGTCCGTGCGGCAGCAGACCGTCGTCGTCAGGACCACGAGAGCCTCACCGCATCGGCGCAGCGTCGGGCCCGTCTGACCGAGGCCCTGACCGAGGCGCGTGGCCGGGTCACCGCCCTCCAGGAGACCCAGCGCTCGCGGCAGGTCGCGGTCGCCGAGACGACGACGACCCGCGACCATCTGCGCCGTGAGGTGGCCGAGCTCGAGACCACCCTCGCCGCAGCGCGTGGAGCAGACCCGGCGCTGGCCCGCACGGTCGAGCGCCTGGAGGCACGCCGTACCGCCCTGCGCGCGGCGCACTCCGATGCCGTCGCCCACGAGGCGTCCGCCCGCGCTCTCGCTGACGCCGAGGTCGCCCTGGGCAGGGCCGCCCTCGAGGCCGGCTTCGACACCGTCGACGAGGCGCGCTCGGCCATGCTGCCAGCCGACGAGGTGACGATGCTGGAGCAGCGGGTCCGCGACCACGAGGCAGCACTGGCCGCGGCCCGGCAGGTGCTGGCCGAGCCCGGAGCCGCCGAGCTGCTCGCCGCACCCACCCCTGACCTCGAGGCGCTCACCCGGGCACATCGCGAGGCCGCCGAAGCCCTGGAGCGGGCGCGGGGCCAGGCCGACGCCGCCGCGCGGCTGCACGAGCGGGTCGCAGCGCTCCACGCCGAGCTCGAGACCGCTCTGAGCGTCTGGCGGCCGGTCCGCGACGACCTCCGGCTGGCGAGTGCGGTGTCGGCCTTCGCCGAGGGCAAGGCAACCGACAACCGCCACCAGATGCGGTTGTCCGCCTACGTCCTGGCCCATCGTCTCTCGCAGGTGGTGGCGGCGGCCAACGCCCGGCTGGCCGCGATGAGCGACCAGCGCTACTCCCTCGAGCACGTCGCACGCCGCGGTGCCGGCGAAAGTCGGGGCGGCCTGAGCCTGGTCGTCCGCGACGACTGGTCGGGTGAGAGCCGCGACCCGGCCACGTTGTCGGGAGGCGAGACCTTCGTGGTCTCGCTGGCCCTGGCGCTCGGGCTTGCCGACGTGGTCGCCGACGAGGCCGGCGGCGCCGACCTGGCCACCTTGTTCGTCGACGAGGGGTTCGGGTCGCTCGACGCCGAGACCCTCGACGACGTGCTCGACATCCTCGACACCTTGCGGGCCAACGGCCGGGCGGTCGGGGTGGTCAGCCACGTGGCCGAGATGCGCCACCGCATCCCGGCGCAGCTGGTGGTCACCAAGGCGCGCACCGGCTCGACGGTCCGACTGACCGGGGTCGCGGGTTAGCTCAGGCTCCCCACGACGAACGCCAGGAGGTTCTGCAGCAGGAAACCCGAGGAGATCACGACCGCGACGAGCACAGGGGCACGTCCGCTGGGGTCACCCGCGCGCCGGGCGCGGACAGGTCGGTCATCCGGGACCCAGCGCGCGCGGCCTACCCGAGCGCCAACAGGTCCGGCACGAGGAACAGCAGCGAGAGCACCCAGCGGCCACTGCGAAGGCGCCGACCGCTGACGGCGCGAACAACAGGCAGCACAGCCACGCGCGACGTACGTCGTGGACCGGCGTGGCGACGTGCGACGGCACCGTCATGACGACCACCGCCGCCCTCATGGCGCGTCGACGGCCGAGCCGGACAGTGGCCAACCGGACCGCACGGCAGTGTCCGCTGGTCCCGTCGGAGGAAGGTCGTCAGTCCTCCGCGAAGGCGTCGGGCGGCGGGCAGGAGCAGACCAGGTGGCGGTCGCCGTAGGCCTGGTCGATGCGGGCCACCGGGGGCCAGTACTTGTCGGGGTCGGCACCGGTGGGGAACGCCGCCACCGCGCGCGGGTAGGCCCGGTCCCAGTCGCCGACGATCGCGCGGGTGGTGTGGGGTGCGCCGCGCAGCGGCGACTTCTCGACGCTCCACTCCCCTCGCTCGACCTGGTCGATCTCGGCGCGGATGGCCAGCATCGCGTCGCAGAAGCGGTCGATCTCGCCGAGGTCCTCGGACTCGGTCGGCTCCACCATCAGGGTCCCCGCGACCGGGAACGACATCGTCGGGGCGTGGAAGCCGTAGTCGATGAGCCGCTTGGCGACGTCGTCGACGGTGACGCCGGAGGCCTTCGTGACCGGCCGCAGGTCGAGGATGCACTCGTGGGCGACCAGCCCGCCCTGCCCCTTGTAGAGCACCGGGAACGCGTCGTCGAGCCGGCGAGCGATGTAGTTCGCCGACAGGACGGCGGTGGCCGTGGCCTTGCGGAGGCCCTCGGCGCCCATCATCGCGATGTAGGCCCACGAGATCGGCAGGATGCCCGCCGAGCCGTACGGCGCGGCGCTGACGGCGCCCACACCCTCGCGCTGTGCGGGGTCGGGGTGCTGGTGGTGCGACGGCAAAAAGGGCGCGAGGTGGGCGCGTACGCCGACCGGACCGACGCCCGGACCTCCCCCGCCGTGGGGGATGCAGAACGTCTTGTGCAGGTTGAGGTGGGAGACGTCGCCGCCGAACTCCCCCGGCCGCGCGTGACCGAGCAGCGCGTTGAGGTTGGCGCCGTCGACGTACACCTGGCCTCCCGCCTCGTGGACGAGCCGGCACAGGTCGGTGATCGAGCCTTCATAGGCTCCGTGCGTCGAGGGGTAGGTCACCATGATCGCGGCCAGGTCGTCGCGGTGCTCCTCGCACAGGCGGCGCAGGTCGTCGAGGTCGACGGTGCCGTCGTCGGCGGCCTTGACCACGACCACCTTCATCCCGGCCATCACCGCGGACGCGGCGTTGGTGCCGTGGGCCGACGACGGGATCAGGCAGACGGTGCGGTCCTCGTCACCGCGCGAGTGGTGGTAGCCGCGGATCGCCAGCAGTCCGGCCAGCTCGCCCTGCGAGCCTGCGTTGGGCTGGATCGAGACCCGGTCGTAGCCGGTGGCCTCGGCCAGCCAGGTCTCGAGCTGCGTGATCAGCTCGCGGTAGCCCTCGGCGTCCTCGGCCGGCGCGAACGGGTGGAGCTCGGCGAAGCCCGGCGTTGAGACCGGCTCCATCTCGGTGGTCGCGTTGAGCTTCATCGTGCAGGACCCGAGCGGGATCATCCCGCGGTCGAGGGCGTAGTCGCGGGCCGAGAGTCGCCGCAGGTAGCGCAGCATCTGGGTCTCGGAGCGGTAGGAGTGGAACACCTCGTGGGTCAGGTACGGCGTCCGGCGCGCGAGCGAGTCGGGCACCGCCCCAGTGGCGAACCAGCCACCGATCTCCCGGTCGCCGGCCACCGCGCGAGCAGCGGCGCCGATGGTGCGTCCTCCGACGCGGTCTCGCCCACGCTGACGGCGACGTGGTCGTCGTCGACGAGCCGCAGGTGGAGACCGGCTTCGCGGCCGCGGGCGACAGCCGCTGCGGCCTCCCCCGGCACGCGCGCCAGCACGGTGTCGACGTAGGCGTCGTGGACGACCTCGACCCCGGCCGCCCCCAGCATCGCGGCCAGCGTGGTGGCGCGGCGATGGATCGTCTCCGCGATCGCCGCGCAGCCCCTCGGGGCCGTGGTAGACGGCGTACATCGAGGCGACCACCGCGAGCAGCACCTGCGCCGTGCAGATGTTGGAGGTCGCCTTGTCGCGGCGGATGTGCTGCTCGCGGGTCTGGAGCGCCAGCCGGTAGGCCGGCCGGCCCTCCGCATCGACCGAGACCCCGACCAGGCGGCCGGGCAGGTGGCGCTCGAGTCCGGCGGCGACGGACATGAAGCCGGCGTGCGGACCGCCGTAGAACAGCGGCACGCCGAAGCGCTGCGAGGAGCCGACGACCAGGTCGGCCCCGAGCTCACCGGGCGACTCGAGCAGGGTGAGGGCCAGGAGGTCGGCGGCGATCACGGCGAGGGCGTCGCGCTCGTGGGCCGCCTCGATCACCGGCCGCGGGTCGAGGATCCGCCCGGAGGCGCCGGGGTACTGGACGAGCACCCCGCACAGGTCGCCCTCGGGCAGGCCCTCGGTCAGGTCGGCGACGACGACCTCGATGTTCATCGCGGCGGCACGGGTGTGGATCACCTCGATCGTCTGCGGCAGGGCGTCGGCATCGACGACGAAGGGCCCGACGGCGGTGCGCTTCGCGCGACGTACCAGCGTCATCGCCTCCGCGGCAGCCGTCCCCTCGTCGAGCAGGCTCGCGTTGGCCGTGGGGAGCCCGGTCAGGTCACCGATCACGGTCTGGAAGTTGAGCAGCGCCTCGAGCCGGCCCTGGGAGATCTCCGGCTGGTACGGCGTGTAGGCGGTGTACCAGGACGGGTCCTCGAGCACGTTGCGGCGGATCACCGGCGGGGTGATCGTCGCGTGGTAGCCCAAGCCGATCATCGACTCGGCCGGCCGGTTGCGGCCGGCGAGGCGGCGCAGCTCACGGGCGGCGTCGTGCTCCGAGAGCGGCTCGGGCAGGTCGAGCGTGCGCGACTGGATGGCCGAGGGCACAGCGGCGTCCATCAGCGCGTCGAGGGAGTCGAAGCCGACCGCCTCGAGCATGCGGGACAGATCGTGGGCGCGCGGGCCCACGTGACGATCGGCGAAGGTCGTGCTGGCAGGCTGGTTCACGGGTGGCTCCTCGACTAGGTCGGTCAGCCTCCCCCTCTGTCACCCGGCCGGTGTCGGCGGACGGCGCTCCAGAGTTGCCTGTCCCCCACGGTCCTGGCGCCTGAGAGGTTCCGGGGAGGGGTTGCCCCTTCGGCGCTCGGTCCGGCGCGGCCGACGGGTGTCGAGCGTGCCGGGCAGAGACTCTCCCGTGCGGGATGTTCAGCACTGCTGAGTCTAACGGCCGCAGGCGTGAGAAACCCGCATCGTCGGGTCGTGGACGATGCGGGCTCCGAGCTCTGCGACGCGCTGGGGTCAGCCGAGCCTGGCCGCGCGGCGGGCGGCGAGCTCGTCGTTGGCCTGCGGCTCGGGGGTCTCCTCGGCCGTGCGCTCGCTGGGCAGGTCGGACAGCGTGCCCTCGATCTCGCGCCAGACGCCGCCGATGGCGATGCCGAAGACGCCCTGACCGCCCTGGAGCAGGTCGATCACCTCGTCGTTGCTGGTGCACTCGTAGACCGAGGCGCCGTCACTCATCAACGTGACGCGGGTCAGGTCGTCGGTGCCCCGCGCCCGGAGGTGCTGGACTGCGGTGCGGATCTGCTGCAGCGAGATGCCGGCGTCGAGGAGCCGCTTGATGACCTTGAGGATCAAGATGTCGCGGAAGGAGTAGAGCCGCTGGGAGCCCGAGCCGGTGGCGCCCCGGACGGTCGGCTCGACCAGGCCGGTGCGGGCCCAGTAGTCGAGCTGGCGGTAGGTGATGCCGGCGGCGTTGCACGCGGTCGGCCCGCGGTAGCCGGTGTCGCTGGGCAGCGGCGAGACGTCGTCGTCGAAGAGCAGCCCCTGCTCCTCCGCGGTCTCCGCAGCCAGTGCGGCGTCCGCCTGGGCGGCGCGGTCCGCGGCCTGCTGCTGCTCGTTGTCGTTCACTACGACCTCCGTGGCTACCTCGCTGGGCGTGACTCCCGGGGAACCGGCGCCGTCTGGCTCTGCTTCATCACACATGATGGCGCAGCAACGACACCGATGGAGTTACAACGAGGACAGTTCACGTTAGGCCCGCGGCCGACCCCCGTCAAAGAAGGTGGCGGCGTGTCGCAACCCTCAACCTCAGGATGAGGGTGAGAAGACAACCCTCAGGTGGACTCGAAGTCCTCGGGGGTCACCTGGTCGAGGAACTCGCGGAACCGCTCGACCTCGTCCTCCTGCTCCGCGGGCGCATCGAGCCCGGCCTCGGCCAGGACCTCCTCGGCGCACACGATGCGGCTGCCGGTGCGCAGCGCCAGCGCGATGGAGTCCGACGGCCGCGCACTGACCTCGACGCCGGAGGCGAGCACGAGCGTGGCGAAGAACATCCCGTCCTTGACCTCGGTGATCTGAACCTCGGTCAGCTCGTTGCCGGTGGACTCCAGCACGTCCTTGAGCAGGTCGTGGGTCAGCGGACGAGGGGGTACGACGCCCTGCTGGGCGAAGGCGATGGCGGTGGCCTCGACCGCCCCGATCCAGATCGGGAGGTAGCGCTGTCCCTCGACCTCGCGCAGCAGGACGATCGGGCTGTTCGACGGCATCTCCACCCGGACACCCAGGACGTCGACCTCGCGCATGCCGTCCACACTACCCCTGCGCCACAGGCCGATCGCCGCCACGCTGCACGGTTCAGGAGCTGCGGAGCCCGGCCTTCACCAGGGTCGCGTGCAGCCGCACGGAGAGGGCCGCGATCTCGCTCACGGTGTCATCGGCACGGGCCTTCGCCGCGGCGTCTCGCCCACGCTTCTGCGGCGCGACGACCTGCTCGACCAGGCCGACCTCGCGGTCGGCGGCGGTCTTGAAGGCCCGCAGATGACGCGGCTCCAGCCCGAACTCGGCCAGCTCGCGGGCGGTGGTGGCGATGACCAGGGCGTCGGTGTCGTAGTGGCCGGTGCCGGGCTTGGCCGTCACCAGGCCGTACTGCTCGAGCTGCCCGAGGAGCTCCTCGGTGATCTCGGCGATCTTGAGCAGCTCCTTGCGGGAGAGCCGGAGGTGATCGCGACGGGAGAACGACTCCGGGCTGGGGAGCCCGTCGGCGGCGAGCGCGACCGTGGGCACCGTCGGCACCGTCGGGTCGATCGGTGGCGGGGCCAGCCCCCGGTCGATCGCGTCGAGGTGCTCGCCGATCACGCGCAGCGGGAGGTAGTGGTCGCGCTGCATCCGCAGCACGTAGCGCAGCCGGTCGACGTCCTCCGGGGAGAACTTCCGATAGCCCGAGGGCGTGCGCTCGGGCTTGACCAGCCCCTTGTCCTCGAGGAACCGGATCTTGGGGATGGTCACGCCCGGGAAGTCGGGGCGCAGCAGGTCGAGGACCTCACCGATGTTGTGCCGCACCCGTCCCGAGGCCGTGGCGCTGGACCCGAGGACGTCGGTCACGGCGACTCGTGGCCCTGGAAGAACACGAGGCGGTACTTGCCGATCTGCACCTCGTCGGTGTCCTTGAGGACGACCGTGTCGATGCGGTCGCGGTTGACGTAGGTGCCGTTCAGGCTGCCGGCGTCGGCGACGCTGAACGTCGTGCCCTCACGGGTGAACGTCGCATGGCGCCGCGAGACGGTGACGTCGTCGAGGAAGATCTCGCTGTCGGCATGACGGCCGGCGGTGACGACGTCCTTGTCGAGGAGGAACCTGCTCCCGGCTCCCGGACCGCGTTGCACGACCAGCAGGGCAGAGCCCACGGGCAACGCGTCGACCGCCGCCGCGTCGACGGGGTTGAGCTGGCGGTCGGAGGAGATCTCCGAACGCTCGCCGCCGATGCTGATGGTCGCGGTCGAGTCCGTAGCCCCGGACGCCAGCGGGGTCCCGCACTGCGAGCAGAAGCGCGCGTCGTCGGGGTTCCCCTTGCCGCAGTTGGTGCAGTACGGCACGTCGTCTCCTGTCCGGAACCCTCACCAGAGGGCTGAGGTTGATGGTTCCTCGAACCTATCAGGCACACCCCGACCGACGGGACACATCAAACGGGTCTACTCGCCGAGCTGGGCCTGGTACGCCGCGGCGTCCAGGAGGCCGTCGATGGCGCCAGGGTCGGTGGGGGCGAGCTCGTAGAGCCAGCCGCCGCCGTAGGGCTCGCTGTTGACCAGCTCGGGGGTGGCGTCGAGGGTCTCGTTGACCGCGACCACCTCGCCGTCGACCGGCGCGTAGACGTCGCTGACCGACTTGGTCGACTCGAGCTCGCCGCAGGCCGAGCCCGCGGCGACCTTCTCCCCCACCGACGGCAGCGAGACGTAGACGATGTCGCCGAGCTGGTCCTGGGCGTAGTGGGTGATGCCGACGCGGACCGAGCCCTCGGCCTCACCGGGTGAGCGGACCCACTCGTGCTCCTGGGTGTACTTCAGGTCGTCGGGGTACACGCGAGGCTCCTCCTGCTGACGGGATGACCGGATGACGTCGAGCCGCAGGCTACCCGCACCACGACGGCAGTCGTCAGGGCGTCTGCGTCAACTGCTCGCCCGGCACCTTGTGGACCGAGGTGATGTCGAGCGACTTCAGCTGCTGGACGTCGACCGTGGCGCCGGAGGCCTTGAACTGCGCGATCGGTCCGTCGATCAGGCTGAGCGACCCCTGGAGCGTGCGCGGGTCACCGATCGCGTCGAACACGTAGGGCGAGCTGAGCTCGGTGCCGCCGATCTCCAGGCCGCCGTCGACGGCCTGCACCGAGCTCTGGGCCACCAGGCGCACCTTGCCGTTGACCTGGATCGCCTCGGCCCCGGCCGAGCGCAGCTCCTCGATCGTGTCGAGGACGGAGTTGACGTCGATCTGCCGCGGGCCCTCGGTGACCGTCATCCGGATGCCGGGCCCGGTGACCGGGACCAGTCCGGCCAGGACGGCCAGCTCCTGGGTCTGCGCCTGAGCGGCGCTGAGGGCGGCGCTCTGCCGGCGCTGGCTGGCCTCCAGCCGCCGGCGCTCGGCCTCGAGCTGGTCGAACTGGTTCTGGGCCCGCTGGGAGGTCCCGGCCAGGGCGGACAGCACGTCGACAAGGTCCTGCTCGCGGTAGCCGGCGTAGGTGTTGTCGGCGGTGTTGGCGCGCACCTGGGTGACCGCGGCGAAGCCCAGCACTGCCAGCAGCACTGCGACCACGACCTGTGACCGCGACGGGCTCAGCAGCGCCTGGCGCAGCCGCTCCGGAGCCGCCTCGTCGGGCGCGACCTCGTCGCGGGTCCTGGTGTCGGTGTCGGTGTCGGTGTCGGGGTCGGGATCGGGGGGCCCGGTCTCGGGGGCGGAAGGCCCGGCAGGGTCAGGCATGGAAGATGTACCGCCTGATCTGCGCGACGTTGGAGAAGATCCGGATGCCGAGCACCACGATCACGCCGGTGGACAGCTGGCCGCCGACGCCGAGCTTGTCGCCGAGGAAGACGATCGCGGCGGCGATGACGACGTTGGAGAAGAAGGAGACGACGAAGACCTTGTCGTCGAAGATCCCCTCGAGGTAGGCGCGCAGGGCCCCGAACACGGCGTCGAGCGCGGCGACGACCGCGATCGGCAGGTAGGGGTCGAGCCCTGCCGGGACGTCGGGCGTGAAGATCAGCCCGAGGATCACGCCGACCAGAAGCCCCAGTGCCGCGATCATGAGCCGCTGTCCCCCTGCGTGCGTTCGTCGAGGTTCTTCGTCGGTGCGAGGTGCGCCGAGCGCAACGAGGGTGTCGGCGCTGCTGGCAGCGTCATCGTCCCACCGTTGGTCACGTCGAAGCGAAATCCGAGGCTGTCCTTGAGGGCGTACCAGCGGGCGCCCGCGGAGGTGGACAGGAGGTTGGCCGGCAAGGTCCCGGGGTTGCCGATCACCTGGAAGACGTAAGGGGCGTTGATCGGCTGGGAGTTGAGCAACACCTGGAACCCGACGTTGCGGAAGGCGCCGGAGCCGGTCAGCCGCTGCCCGTTCACGGAGACGGCCTGGGCGCCGGACGCCCACAGGGCGTTGGCGAGCAGGGCGAGGTCGGAGTCTCGGGCCATCTGGCTGGGGTCGACGTCAGGCGGGTTGTCGACGGTGACCTTGACGCCCGGGCCGCGGACCGGGCCGAAACCAGCCTCCTGGGCGATGCGGTCGAGCCGGGCCTGGGTGGCCCGCGTCCTGGTCTGCCGGGCGGTGATCGACCGCTGGAGGGCGAGCACGCGAGCCTGCTCGGTGGACAGCTGCTCCTGCAGGTCGCTGACCGCCTGCCGGCGGACGTTGACCTGGTCGATCAGGCTGGCCCGGTTGGCGTCGGAGACGTTGGCGTTCTGGGAGGTCTGGACCGCGGCCACGGTCACCAGGGCGCCGAAGACGAGCAGCACCACGGCCGCCGTACGACGAGGGGCGCGACGAGCATCGGGCGGCGTGCGGGCGGCCCGCTTGCGAGCGGCGACGTGCTCGTAGTCGGCATCGAGCGAGCGCTGGGTGATCAGGGACAGCAGCGGCTGGGTGACGTGCTCGGGCAGCGGCCGCGCGGGGACGTCAGCCATGAGCCACCACCCCCCGGTCGGTGGACTTCACCAGCTTGTAGACCTGGTAGGCGTAGAGGATCCCGGCCCACCAGTAGAGCGCGATCCCCCAGATGGCGAAGGACCAGCCGAACACCTTGGCCAGCGTCGCCACCGCACTCGTGCCGTCACCGAGGAGCAGCAGCGGGAAGGCGTAGAGCAGGTTGAAGGTCGCGGCCTTGCCCAGGAAGTGCACCGGCAGAGCGCTGTAGCCGCGGGTGCGCAGGACGGGGACGAGGCCCCACAGCAGGACGTCGCGCAGGGGCAGGATGATCGCGAACCACCACGGCACGATGTCGCGCAGTGCCAGCCCGATCACGACCGCCAGGATGTAGAGGCGGTCGGCGACCGGGTCGAGGATCTGCCCGAGCCGCGAGGTCTGGTGGAGCCGGCGGGCCAGGTAGCCGTCGAGGTAGTCGGTGATGCCGGAGAGCATGAGCACGCCGAGCGCCCAGCCGTCGGCCTCGGGCACCAGCACGAGCCACAGGAAGAGCGGAACGCCCAGCAGGCGCAAGAAGCTGAGCACGTTCGGGACGGTCCACACGCGCAGGTCGCGTGAGGTCTCGTCCACCACTGCTGTCTGCACCTTCATCCGCCGAAACGCGTGACGTCGCCCGCCGCCGCCGGGGACACCCTAGCCGTCCACCCCACGCGTCTCGGAGACGCCGGGCGGGGTCGTCAGGGTCCTGCTGGTGGACGGAATGGGCGCCCAGATGGGCACTGTCACGGATCTCCCCCACCAGCTCCTCGATCACGTCCTCGAGCGTGGCGACCCCGACCGTCGCACCCGTCCCGTCCACGACCCGCGCCATGTGCGCCCCACGGCGCTGGAGCTTCTCCAGGGTCTCGTGCAGGGCGTCGTCGGAGCGCACCAGCGCGAACGGGCGGACCCACTTGTCGTCGACCACCCGCTGACGGTGCTCCTCGTCGAGCTCGAGCACGTCTTTGATGTGCAGGTAGCCGATCAGCTCGCCGTCGTCGCCTACCACGGGGAACCGGCTGAACCCGGTGGCCGCGCACAGCGCCTCCACGTCCGCACCGGTCGAGCCGCGTCGTACGGTCTGGAGGGTCGGGGTCGGCATGTTGACCGTCGACACCGTCTTCTCGGTGAAGCCGAGGGCACCGGAGAGACGGTCGTACTCACCGTCCTCGAGCAGGCCCTCGCCCCGGGACTCCTCGACCAGGGCGGCGACCTCCTCCCGGGTGTACGTCGAGCTGACCTCGTCCATGAGTCGCACCCCGAACAGCCGCAGGATCGAGCTGGCCATGGCGTTCACGACCCGGATCACCGGCCGGGTGACCGAGACGATCGCCCAGATGGGCGTGCCCAGCACCAGCGCTGCCCGGTCGGGGCCGGCGAGGGCGATGTTCTTGGGGATCATCTCCCCGAGCACCACGTGCATGTACACCACGACCGCGAGCCCGACCGCGAAAGCGATCGGGTGGATCAGCGAGGCCGGCACGTGCAGCGTGGTCAGCAGCGGCTCGAGAAGGTGGGCGGCGGCCGGCTCGGCGACAGCGCCGAGGACCAGCGAGCAGACGGTGATGCCGAGCTGGTTGACCCCGATCACCAGCGACATGTTCTCCATCGCGCGCAACGTCGTCCGGGCGAACCGGGAGCCCTCCTCGGCCCGTGGCTCGATCTGACTACGTCGGGCCGAGACCAGCGCGAACTCCGCCGCGACGAAGAAGGCGTTGCCGAGCACGAGGGCGAAGGCCAGCAGGACTGCGGCGCCGGTGCTCACTGCTCGTCACCCCCCAGCAACCGGAGGGTCAGCCGGTCGATGCGCAAGCCGTCCATGTGCTCGACCGTCAGCACCGCCAGGCGCTGCCGGTCGGGGAGGTCGGGGTCGTGGCGATCGGGCACCGGGACCTCGGCGACGTCGCCCTTCTCGGGCACCCGGCCGAGCACCTGCATGACGAGGCCGGCGATCGTGTCGTAGTCCTCGTGGTCCGGAAGCTCGACCCCGGTCAGGTCCTCGACCTCGTCGGGTCGGAGCAG
The DNA here is from genome assembly GCA_963820015.1 of uncultured Actinomycetota bacterium. Classification (GTDB taxonomy): domain Bacteria; phylum Actinomycetota; class Actinomycetes; order Propionibacteriales; family Nocardioidaceae; genus Nocardioides. Next base: position 361,371 of record CAWFYO010000003.1, read on the forward strand.
CCCGGACAGCGACCAGGAGCCGTCGGAACGACGGCGGGCCCGCGCGCCGAGCCGGTCGTGCTCGTCGGCGATGTCGCCGACGATCTCCTCGATCACGTCCTCGATGGTCACGATGCCGGCCTGGTCGCCGTACTCGTCGAGGACGACGGCGAGCTGGCCTTCCTCACGCAGGAGAGCGAGCAGCGGGTCGAGGCGCAGCGAGTCGGGAACGACGATCGGTCGCGACATCAGGTGCTTGACCTTGGTGGTCTGCCGCTCCGGCAGGGACAGGGCGACGGCGTGCTTGACGTGGACCGTGCCGACCACGACGTCCTCGTCGTCGAGCACGGGGAACCGGGAGTGGCCGGTCTCGCGGGCGAGCCCGATCACCTCCCAGGCCCGGTCGTTGCCCTCGAGGCTGATGGTGCGCACCCGCGGCGTCATGATCTCGCCTGCGGTGCGGGTGCCGAACTCCACCGAGCGCTCCATCAGCTCGGCGGTGTCGGGGTCGAGGGTGCCCACGGTCGCCGAGCGCGCGATCAGCGAGGCCAGCTCGGTGGACGAGCGGGCCGACCGCAGCTCCTCCTGGGGCTCCATCCCGAGGCGACGCACGATCGCGTTGGCCGAGCCGTTGAGCACCCGGATCGGCCCTCGCATCACGGCGGTGAACGCGCGCTGGAAGCCCTGCGTCGCCCGCGCGGTCTCCATCGGCCTGGCGATCGCGAAGTTCTTCGGGACCAGCTCGGCGAAGATCATCGTCACCAGCGAGCTGAGAGTCAGGCCGATGGCCACCGCCAGCGGCCGGATCGCACCCTCGGGGACGCCGAGACTGCGCAACGGTCCGGAGATCAGGTCGGCGATGGCCGGCTCGGCCAGGAAGCCGATCGCGAGGTTGGTGATCGTGATGCCGACCTGGGCGCCGGACAGCTGGGTCGACAGCGAGCGCAGCGCCCGCTGGAGCCCGCGAGCGGTCGCGTCTCCCTCCTCGGCGTCGGCCTGCACCTTGGTGCGGTCGACGGTGACGAACGAGAACTCCGCCGCGACGAACGCACCGGCGGCGATCACGAGGAGCACGGAGGCCCCGAGGAGCAGCCAGGCGGTCAGCACGGGCTCACGCCCGACGAAGGGAACGGTTGGGGGCGACTGTCGGAGCCGTCCATGGGCGGGTGGGGTCCTTCGGACTCGGGGGCGGACTCGGGGGCGGACTCGGGGGCGCTGCCGGGGGCCGGGTCAGACCCGGGATGCAGCCCGACTCTACCGACCCGAGGTGGACTCGGCCTCGTAGCCGGGCCAGCCACTGCACGAACACCACCAGGTCGGTGTTGTGGCGCGGGATCCCGGTCTCCCCCGACAGGCAGCGGACGAGCGCCAGCTCGGTCCAGGTCGACGGGAGCCGGTCGCGGCAGGGGGGCCACGCTTCGTCGATCGCTGCGACCTCGTGCTGGGAGAGTCCCGCGAGAGCGGTCGGCCGGGCCTCGGGTATGACCGGGGGCTCGGTCGGGGCGGCCGTGGCCGTGGGCTCGTCGGTGGGACCCGTCGGGCTCGGCGACGGCGACTCGCTCGGGTCGTCGGTGGGACCCGTCGGGCTCGGCGACGGCGGCTCGCTCGGGTCGTCCGTGGGACCGCTGGACGGGGAGCCGGACGGCGACTCGGACGGCGACTCGGACGGCGACTCAGACGGCGACTCGGACGGGGTGCTCGACGGGGACCCGGTAGCGGTGCTCGACGGCGACTCGGTCGGGGACGGGCTGGAGGCGGACGGGCTGGAGGTCGGCTCCGTCGTCGGTCGCGTGGTCGGCGTACGTGGTCGGCGTGGTGGTCGGCGTGGTGGTCGGCGTGGTGGTCGGCGTGGTGGTCGGCGTGGTGGTCGGCGTGGTGGTCGGCTCCGAGGGCGACCCGGTCGACGACCTGGTGGGCTCCGCGGGTGACGGCTCGCTGCTCACGACCGGGCCCGGGCGCGCGGCCTGCGACGGCTGCACGGTGACGACGGGTCCCGGAGTCGTCGGGCCCAGGAACGGCGAGCCGGCCCGGTAGGCGCGGGCGATGGCCAGCACGTCGGCGACGTAGGCCGAGCTGTGGTTGTAGCGATAGACGGCGGCGCGCTGACCTGCCACGGTCGAGAGGTCGTCCTGGCCGGCGCAGAGGTAGACCGCCGAGCCGAGCGACGCGTCGTCGATGTCCTGCACGTCGCGCCGCCCGTCGGCATCACCGTCGACCGCCACCACCGACCACGTGGCCGGGAGGAACTGCATGGGACCGACGGCGCGGTCGTAGCGACGGTCGTGGTCGAGCCGCCCGGCGTCGGTGTCCCGGATCAGGGCCGTGCCGTGCCGGCCGTCGAGCCGGGGTCCGAGGACCGCGGGGTGGTCCACGCCCTGGGCGTCGAGGCTGCTGCCACCGAACCGGCCGTGGTCGGACTCGACGCGCCCGATGGCGGCCAGGAGCGCCCAGTCGAGCCGGCAGGAATGGTCGGCGGAGTCGATCACGACCGCGGCGCGCTGGTAGGCCACCAGTGCGACCGCCGGGATCTCCTGGACGTCGACCAGCGCGGCCGGCGTCGTCCGGCTCGAGATCGAGGCCGGGGGCTCGGTGGACCTGGCGTGCGGCCAGGGCAGGTGCGGCCCGGTCGGCGGGGAGGCGGGCGTGCCCAGAGCCGGTGACCCACCCTGAGCGCCGGCGAGCACGTCGACGACCGGGTCAGGCGACCCCGAGACGAGGGCCGCGGCCAGCACGGCCGCGAGCCCGGAGGTGACTGACGCACGCCAGCCGGACCGGCGTAGCCAGTCCGCGTGCACGGCGTCGCCGGACGTCGACCTCCCCCAGATCACAGCTATCGACGCTACTCCTGGGGCCCCTGGCACCGAACCCCCCAGATGGATGAAGTTCGGCAGAACGCTGCACGTCCGGACCGGGTGGGGGCGGGCCGCGAATTCCTCCGGTTCGGGCGCGACCGGCGTGACCAGGCCCTAGGGTGGGCGCACCCAGACACCTCCGTCGCGCCGGTCCTGGGGGGCTCCCAGCGGCGGAACGCCAGAAATGTGAGCCCCGCATGAGCACCCGTCGTACCGTTCTCACCGGCGCCGGCGCGGCTGCCGCCGCCACGGTGCTCGCCGGGCCGATCGAGTCCGCCGCCGCGGCGACCGCCGTACGCCGTGGCTCGACCTCGCTGCTGTCCACTCAGCAGCGCCACCTCGTCGGTCGGTTCTCCTACGGCGTGACGCCGGCGCTGGCCGCCGAGGTGCGCAACCACGGCGGCGCCCATCGGTGGTTCGACTGGCAGCTCCATCCCGGCCGCATCAGCGACACCGCGGGCGCGGCCACCCGGTCCTGGTACCCCACGATGGGCTGGTCGGTCGGGCGCATCGTGAGCGAGACCAAGGCCAAGAACATCGGCGGCTGGCAGATCATGGCCGACTACCAGAACTGGCTGCTGGCCCGGCGCATGATCAGCCGGCGCCAGGTGCTCGAGACGATGACCGAGTTCTGGGAGAACCACTTCAACGTGCCGGTCAGCGCCGACGGCGTCTACACCTGGCGCAAGGACTACGGCGACGCGATCCGCGCCCGCGCGCTGGGCTCGTTCGAGTCGCTGCTACAGGCGGTGTCGGTGCACCCCGCGATGGGGCTCTACCTCGGCAACGCCGTCTCCGATGCCGAGCACCCGAACGAGAACCAGGGCCGCGAGCTCCTCGAGCTCCACACGGTGGGGCTCGCGGCGGGCTACACCGAGGCTCACGTCGTCAGCTCGGCCCGCATCCTCACCGGGTGGCAGGTCGACATGTGGGACACCTGGCGGGCCGGCTACAACGAGATCGCCCACTGGACGGGCAAGGTGCGGGTGCTCGGCTTCAGCCGCGCGAACAGCTCCGAGGACGGCCGGCAGCTGACCCGCGACTACCTCCACTACCTGGCCCACCACCCGGCGACCGCGCAGCACATCGCGGCCAAGCTGGCCACCGTCTTCGTCAGCGACGCGCCACCCAGGGCCCTGGTCAGCCACCTGGCCAAGGTCTACCTGGCGCACGGCACGCAGATCCGGCCGGTGCTCCAGGCGCTGGTGGCCTCGACGGCGTTCAAGGACTCCGTCGGCGACAAGATCCGCGACCCCGAGAACGACCTCGTCGCCACCTACCGGCTGATGAACGTCAAGGTCGCCAAGCCCGACGCCGACGACCGCGCCGCACACCAGCTCCTGTGGCAGACGGACGGCATCGGGATGATGCCGATGTCGTGGCCGGCACCCAACGGCCAGCCCATCGTCGGCGCCGCCTGGGCCTCCCCGTCGCGCGTGATGGGCTCGATGGGCACCCACTACTCGATGGCCAACGGCTGGTGGCCCAGCAAGGGGATCCGCTACCCGGCGCCCGCGTCGTGGCTCCCCCAGTCCACGACGAGGTTCGACGCGCTGGTCGAGCACATGGCCCAGCGGATCCTGCACCGCCACGCCAGCTCCTCCTTGCAGCAGGCCTGCCGAGAGGCGGTGGGACTCGCCGCCTCGGACCAGATCGACGCGAGCCACCCCCTCATCAGGTGGCAGTTCGGGCGCCTGCTGACCACCTTCTTCGACTCTCCCGACTTCCTGCGGCGGTGACCCGATGGACCCGATGACCCGCTCCACCGAGGGCGCCTGCTGCCCCGAGTACGCCGCGATGTCGCGCCGCAGCCTGCTGCGCGGGGCCCTCGCCCTGGGCGGCGCCACCTTCATGGTCGGCAACGCCACCGTCTCCGCCTCCGCCTCGTCGCCCAGCCCGGCCTCGTCGGTGCTGGTCGTGCTCTCCCTGCGTGGCGGAGCCGACGGGCTGTCGCTCGTGGTCCCCTACGGCGATCCCGGCTACTACGCGGCGCGGCCCACGATCGCGATCCCGCAGGCCCAGCTCCTCGCCGGCACGACCGACGGCCAGTTCGGGCTGCATCCCCAGCTCGCGCCGTTGCTCCCTCTCTGGAACGCCGACAAGCTGGCCGCGATCCATGCCACGGGGCTGGTCACCGCCAACCGCTCGCACTTCTCCGCGATGGAGGAGGTCGAGGAGGCCGACCCCGGCTCGAGCGCCCGGATCGGCTGGCTGAACCGCCTGGTCGGGAGCAGCCCGGTCGGCTCGGGCGGCTCACCGCTGCAAGGCGTCGGCGTCGTGAACGGCACGCCGCCCACCGAGATCTCCGGCCCGGTCCCCTTGATGACCATCGGCTCCGTGGACGACGCCAAGATCGCGGGCGACGACCCGCCCGATCCCGCGCACCCGCGCCGCAGCTCGCTGCACACCCTGTGGGCCAACGACCGCAGTCCGATGGGGACCGCCGTGCGGTCGACCCTGAAGGCCACCCAGGACATCACCCCCGCGGTCCAGGCCGCCGACAACAGCGCTTCGTACGGCGGGTCTCACCTGGGCGCCGCCCTGTCGACGGCGGCCCGGATCATCCGCGGCAACGTCGGCACCGAGGTGATCACCGTCGACCAGGGCGACTGGGACATGCACGTCGACCTCGGCAACCTGGGTGGCGGCCAGATGCTCGGCAACGCCCACGATCTGGGGACCGCGCTGGCGGCGTTCTTCGCCGACCTCGGCGACCAGACCGACAAGGTCACCCTCGTCACGATCAGCGAGTTCGGGCGCCGGGTGCTGGAGAACGGCAACCGCGGGCTCGACCACGGCTGGGGCAACGCGATGTTCGTGGCCGGTCAGGGCGTCAAGGGCGGGGCGTACTACGTGAACCCGCAGCAGGGCTGGAAGCCCCTGGCCGACGACCTGCAGTCCGACCTCCACGTCACCACCGACTACCGCCAGGTGCTCGCCGAGATCGTGCAGGCGAGGTTCCCCGGAGCCGCGACCGGCACCGTCTTCCCCGGGCTGGGCGGCTACACCCCGCTGGGCTTCATGGCCTGACGCCTGGTCTCACCGAGCCCACGCGGTCGCCCCGAAGGGTGATCTCGGGCGGCACCGGCGCTCCTAGGCTCACGGGCGGCGCGCCGGTCCCCCGTCGGCGCGGACAGGAGTTTCCCCGTGCTCGCTGCCCTGCTGCTGGCCGGCCTCGTGGCGGCGCCGCTGGCCACGCTGCTGCTGTTCACCCGTCACCGGAGCGGCCGCACCACCACCTCCGCCTGGTCGTCGGCCGGGCGCGTCGTCACCTCGCTGGTGGCCACGCTGGTCCTCGCCCTGGTGGTGGCCGGCGTGCTCACCCTGCTCGGCGTCACCCGCACCAACGTCGTCGCGGGCGCGCTCGGGCTCGTGGTCGTCAGCGTCGTGTGGCTGCCGGCGACGCGGCACTGGAGCGCCCGCGCCCATCTCGCGTGGGCGGCCACCTTCTACGTGTTCACGGCCTACCTCGCCTACATGCTGTGGTGGACCTACGTCAGCCACCTCGGGCTCTTCGGCACGGTCGGGGCCATGGTGCTGTGGCTGATGGAGGCGTTCGCGGCCTTCCTGGGCGTGGCCTATCTCTGGGAGCTCTGCGACGCCCTCGGCCGGGCCGCGTGGCTGCGTCGCGTCACCTCCGGCGCCGCGCCCGAGGCACGTGGGCACACGCCGTTCGTCAGCCTGCAGGTCCCGGCGTACAACGAGCCGCCGGAGATGGTGATCGAGACGCTGCGGTCGCTCACCGACCTCGACTACCCGGCGTACGAGGTGCTGGTCATCGACGACAACACCGACGACGAGTCGCTGTGGCGGCCGGTCGAGACCTGGTGCCGCGAGCACGGCCTGAAGTTCGTCCACCTGTCCGACTGGCCGGGCTACAAGTCCGGCGCGCTGAACTACGCGCTGCGCGAGATGGTCGACCCGCGCACCGAGCTGATCGGCGTGATCGACGCGGACTACCAGCTCGCGCCGGACTTCCTGGCCGCCTGCGCGCCGCTGTTCGCCGACCCGAAGGTCGGCTTCATCCAGGCGCCGCAGGACTACCGCGAGTGGGAGCAGGCGCCGTTCTTCCGGCGGCTCTACTTCTCCTACAAGTACTTCTTCGCGGTCTCGCAGCCGTCGCGCAACGAGCGTGACGGGGCGATCTTCGCCGGCACCATGGGCCTGATCCGCCGAGAGGCGCTCGAGCGTGCCGGCGGCTGGGACGAGTGGTGCATCACCGAGGACGCCGAGCTCTCGCTGCGTCTGCTCCGCGACGGCTGGGCCGGCCTGCACGTCGACCGGTCCTTCGGCCAGGGCGTCATGCCGCTGACCTTCGAGGCGCTCAAGGGCCAGCGGTTCCGCTGGTGCTTCGGCGGCATCCAGATCCTGCGCCGGCACTGGCGGTTGATGCTGCCCGGCCGTCCGAGCACCCGCAACCAGATGGACCAGGGTCAGCGCTGGGCCTACCTGTCCGGCGCCGTCCAGTGGTACGGCGACCTGCTCGCGGTGATGTTCTTCCTCTTCCTCCTGCTCGGCGCGGGCAACGTCGCCCTCGGCGGCGGGCTGCTGTTCCGCAAGCTGAGCGGCTTCCTGCTCGCCGCCATCCCGATGCTGGCCCTGCTCGGGCTGGTGCGAGCGGTCGCCCTGCTCCGCCGCGGCACCGGCGCGTCGTGGCGGGACGCCCTGGGGGCGTTCATGATCTGGCAGTCCACCTCGATCGTGGTCGCCCGCGCCTCGGTCCAGGGCCTGTTCGCGAAGCAGGCGGAGTTCCTGCGCACGCCCAAGACCGCCGAGGACGCCCACTGGTGGGACGCCGTCCGCGGGAACCTCCCGGAGTCCCTCTTCGGCGCCCTCGGCATCGCCGGGATCGTCGGCTCGCTGGCCACCGGCACCACCGGCGGCTACATCACCGCCGCCCTCCTGGTGTGGCCCACCGCCGCCTTCGTGGGCGCCCCCCTGAACAGCATCGGCGCCCAGCGGGCCGCCCTCTCCGGCGAGCTCGCCGCGCGCCGTCGCACGGAGTACCGCCGGTTCGGTGCCCGCACCGCCACCGTCACGGTCGCCGGGCTCCTCGGCACCGCCGGAGCGGTCGCGGTCGCGGGCATCCTGCTCGCGCCGGCCGGTCAGCAGGTGGTCTCCCCCAACCCCATCGGCTCGGCCCGCGGGCACCACCCGTCCTCCGGCCCGTCGTCACCGACCTCGTCGAACAGCCCGTCGTCACCGTCCTCGGGTCCGACCTCGTCACCGACCAGCACGTCGTCGGGCACGACCGCCCCGACGACGGCACCGACCAGCACTCCCCCGACGACCGCGCCCACCACCGCACCGACCACCGCGCCCACCACCGCCCCCACCACGGCACCGACCACCGCGCCCACCACCGCGCCCACCACCGCCCCCACCACGGGCCCGGCCTCACCGGGTGCGAGGGCTACGTCGAGCGCAGGTCCCTGACCGAAGCCTGCGGCACGGGCTCAGCCGTCGGACTCGTCGGGACGGAACCGGTAGCCCATGCCCGTCTCCGTCAGGAGGTACGCCGGGCGGCCGGGGTCGGGCTCCAGCTTGCGGCGCAGCTGGGCGAGGTAGAGCCGGAGGTAGTTCGTCTCGGTGTCGTAGCCCGGCCCCCACACGTCGTGCAGCAGGTGCTGCTTGGTGATCAGGCGGCCCGGGTTGCGCACCAGGATCTCCAGGATCCGCCACTCGGTCGGCGTCAGCTTCTGGTCGTCACCGTGTCCAGACGCCGGCCGCACCCGGTGGGCGGCCAGGTCGACCACCCACTCCCCCAGACGGACGCTCGGCTGCGCCTGGGGGGTGACCCGGCGCGAGACCGCCCGCATCCGGGCGAACAGCTCCTCGATGCCGAACGGCTTCGTGACGTAGTCGTCGGCGCCGGCGTCGAGGGCCGCGATCTTCTGGATCTGCTCGGTCCGGCCGGTGAGCACGATGATCGGCGCCGTCGTCCAGCCCCGCAGCCCGACGATCACCTCCGTCCCCTCCATGTCGGGGAGGCCGAGGTCGAGGATGACCAGGTCGGGGGGGTACTGGCCGGCCACCCGGAGTGCCGAGGCGCCGTCGGCGGCCGTGTGCACGTCGTACCCGCGGGCACGCATGTTGACCACCAGGGCCCGGAGGATCTGCGGCTCGTCGTCGACGACCAGCACCCGGCTCACGGCCGACCCTCCACGGCCGGCTCGCGGACGTCCTCCGCCACCAAAGGGAGCCTGATGGTCATCGTGAGACCACCGCCCGGGGTGTCCTCGGCGGTCAGGCTGCCACCCATCGCCTCCGTGAGCCCTCGCGAGAGCGCCAGTCCCAGGCCGACCCCCGTGGTGTTGTCGCGGTCGCCGAGCCGCTGGAACGGCGCGAACAGCTGGTCGTTCTGGGTCTCCGGCACGCCGGGTCCGCAGTCGACCACGCGGATCTCCATCGTGCCCGCGTGGCAGCTCGCCGCCAGCAGCGGAGGGCTGGAGGGCGGGCTGTAGCGCAGGGCGTTGCCGAGGAGGTTGACCAGCACCCGCTCCAGGAGCACGGCATCGGCGCGGACCTCGGGCAGGGTCTCGGGCACCTTCACCCGGACCCGGGAGGCGTCGGCCCCGAGGGCGTCCAGCACCAGCGGCGCGAGCTCGTCGACCGCCACCGGGCCCAGGCTGACGCCGAGGGCGCCGGCCTCGAGCCGGCTCATGTCGAGCAGGTTCTCGATCAGCCGGGTCAACCGGTCGAGCGACTCGTCGGCGGTCGCGAGCAGCTCTCCCTGCGCGGCGGGGGTCCACTCGACCCGGTCGCTGCGCAGGGAGGTGACGGCAGCCTTGGCCGACGCCAACGGGCTGCGCAGGTCGTGGCTGACCGCCGCAAGCAGCGCGGAGCGCGTGCGGTCGGCCTCCTCGACCAGGCTCGCCTGCTCGGCGCGGCTGGTCAGGCGGTCGCGCTCACGCACCACCGCGGCCTGGGCGGCGAAGGCGGCGAGCAGTCGCTGGTCGGCGGTGCGCACCGGACCGTCGACCCGGAGAAGGAGCCGGTCACCGACCGGCACGTCGGTGACCTCATCGCCCCGGCGCACCTCTCCCACGTGGTCGATCTCCTGCCATTCGGCGGCGGTGTCGGGGCGCTCGAGGAGAGTGACTGCCCCGAGGCCGAAGGTCTCACGAGCGCGTCCCAGGATCTGTGGAAGCGACGTCTCGCCCCGCAGGATCCCGCCCGCGAGGCCGGCCAGCACCGCGGCCTCGGCAGAGGCGCGGCTCGCCTCCGTCGTACGACGGACCACCCGCTCGACGAGGACCGAGACGAGTGCTCCCACGGCCAGGAAGACCAGCAGTGACAGAGCGTTGTTCTTGTCCGCGATCGTGAACGTGTAGAGCGGCTGCGTGAAGTAGTAGTTGAGGAGGAGGCTGCCGACGACGGCCGCCCCCAGAGCCGGCCAGAGCCCGCCGATCAGCGCCACCAGGATCACGACGCCGAGGTAGAGCAGGATGTCGCTGGACAGGTTGAGGTCGCCGCGCATCCGCGACAGGACGAACGTCAGCAGCGGCAGCAGCACCAGCGCGACCACGGCGCCCTGCACCCGGCGCCGGACGCTCAGCGCGGTGGTCAGGCCGGCGACCGGGAGCGACGCGCGCAACCCCGGCCCGGAGGCGGCCTCGTGGGTGACCAGGTGGACGTCGATCTTCCCGGACAGCCGGGTGACCCGAGCGCCGATGCCCTCCCCGGACAGGAAGGCCTCCCAGCGGCCGCGCCTGCTGGCGCCCAGCAAGATCTGGGTCGCGTTCTCGACCCGGGCGAAGTCGAGGATCGCGGTGGCGACGTCGTCCCCCACGACCTGGTGCCAGGACCCGCCCATCGACTCGGCGAGCTCCCGCTGGCGGCCGACCTCGGCCGGGTCGGCCGTGGCGAGACCGTCGCCCTTGACCACATGGAGCGCGAGCAGGTCGGCTCCCGTCGTGCGGGTGGCGATCCGGACCGCCCTCCGCAGCAGCGTCTCCCCCTCGGGACCACCGGGCAGGGCGACCACGATCCGCTCGCGCGCCTCCCAGGGCTGGTCGATGCCATGGGCCGCGCGATAGCGCTGAAGACCCTCGTCGACCCGCTCGGCCACCCAGAGGAGGGCCAGCTCGCGCAGCGCCGACAGGTTGCCGACCCGGAAGTAGTTGGACAAAGCGGCGTCCACGCGGTCGGAGGGGTAGATGTTGCCGTGCGCCATCCGCCGACGGAGGGCCTCCGGCGCGATGTCGACGATCTCGATCTGGTCCGCACGCCGGACCACCTCGTCCGGGATGGTCTCGCGCTGCTCCACGCCGCTGATGCGCTGCACGACGTCGTTGAGGGATTCCAGGTGCTGGATGTTGACGGTGGTGATCACGTCGATGCCGGCGTCGAGCAGGGTGTCGACGTCCTGCCACCGTTTCTCGTGGGTGCTGCCGGGGATGTTGGTGTGGGCGAGCTCGTCGACCAGGGCGACGGCCGGCTGCCGAGCGAGCACGGCGTCGAGGTCCATCTCCTCGAACGAGGCTCCGCGATAGCTCAGCCTCCTGCGCGGCACCACGTCGAGCCCTTCGAGCCGCTCCGCGGTGTGCGCACGGCCGTGCGTCTCGACCACGCCGACGACCACGTCGGTGCCCCGGTCCAGCCGGCGCTTGCCCTCGTCGAGCATGGCGTACGTCTTGCCCACCCCAGGCGCCATGCCGAGGTAGACGCGCAGCCGTCCGCGGTTCACCTGGTCATTGTCCCGCCTGCGCGAGCGCCAGGTTCAGCTCCAGCACGTTGACGCGGGGCTCACCGAGGAACCCGAGGACCCGGCCCTGGGTGTGGTCGTCGACCAGCCGCTGCACGTCAGCCACGCTCAGCCCCCGGGCCCGGGCGACCCGCGCCACCTGCAGGTCGGCGTAGGCCGGGCTGATGTGGGGGTCGAGCCCGGAGGCGCTCGAGGTGAGCGCCTCCGGAGGCACGTGGGCCGGTGCGACGCCGTCCTCCTGCGCGATCCCGGCGCGGGCCTTCTGCACCGCCTTCAGCAGGTCGGCCGAGTTCGGGCCGAGGTTGGTCCCGCCCGAGGCCAGCGCGTCGTACGACGCGGCGGACGGGCGGGGATGGAACCATCGGGCGCCGGTGAACTCCTGACCGATCAGCGACGACCCGACGTCCTTGCCCTGGAGCTGGACGAGGGATCCGTTGGCCTGGTGGTGGAAGGCGACCTGGCCGACGGCCGTCATCAGCAGGGGGTAGCCGAGGCCGAGCACCGCGGTGAAGGCGAGGAGGAGGAGCAACCCCGCCACGGTCTGTCGAAGCAGCTTCATGACTCACCTGATCCCGGGGAGGAACTGGACGAGGAGATCGATGAGCTTGATGCCGATGAACGGGATGACCAGACCGCCGAGGCCGTAGAGGAGCAGGTTGCGGCGGAGCATGGCGGCGGCCGACGACGGCGTGTAGCGGACCCCACGCAGCGCGAGCGGCACGAGCGCGATGATCACCAGGGCGTTGAAGATCACCGCCGAGAGGATCGCCGACGACGGGCTGTACAGGTGCATCACGTTGAGCCGGTCCAGCCCGGGGTACACCGGGGCGAACATCGCCGGCAGGATCGCGAAGTACTTCGCGACGTCGTTGGAGATCGAGAACGTCGTCAGCGAGCCGCGGGTGATCAACAGCTGCTTGCCGATCTCGACGATCTCGATGAGCTTCGTCGGGTTGGAGTCGAGGTCGACCATGTTGCCGGCCTCCTTGGCCGCCGACGTCCCGGTGTTCATGGCCACGCCCACGTCGGCCTGGGCGAGGGCCGGGGCGTCGTTGGTGCCGTCGCCGGTCATCGCGACCAGCCGGCCACCTTCCTGCTCGTTCCTGATCAGGGCGAGCTTGTCCTCCGGCGTGGCCTCGGCCAGGAAGTCGTCGACCCCGGCCTCGTCGGCGATCGCCTTGGCGGTGAGGGGGTTGTCCCCGGTGATCATCACCGTACGGATGCCCATCCGGCGCAGCTCGTCGAAACGCTCGCGCATGCCGTTCTTGACGATGTCCTTGAGGTGGATGACCCCGAGCACCCGCGCGCCGGAGGATCCGAGCTCGGCCACCACCAGCGGCGTACCACCGCCGCCGGCGATCGCGTCGACCATCGGGCCCAGGTCGGCCGGCGGGGTGCCACCGCTCTCCCGGACCCACTCGCGGACGGCGCTGGTCGCGCCCTTGCGGACACTGCGGGACCGGCCGCCCGCCCGGTCCACTCGCACGTCGCAGCCGCTCATCCGGGTCTGCGCGCTGAACGGCACGAACGTCGCGTGGTCCAGCTCGCCGGCCGACCGGTCGCGCAGTCCGTGGTCCCGCTTGGCGAGCACCACGATCGATCGGCCCTCCGGAGTCTCGTCCGCGAGGCTGGAGAGCTGCGCGGCATCGGCGAGCTCCTGGGTGTCCACGCCGCTCAGCGGGAGGAACTCGACGGCCTCGCGGTTGCCCAGCGTGATCGTCCCGGTCTTGTCGAGCAGGAGGGTGTTCACGTCGCCGGCCGCCTCGACGGCACGTCCGGACATGGCCAGCACGTTGCGCTGCACGAGGCGGTCCATGCCCGCGATGCCGATCGCGCTCAGCAGAGCCCCGATGGTGGTCGGGATGAGGCAGACCAGCAGCGACACCAGGACGATGCCCGTCTGGGGAGCACCGCTGTAGGTGGCCATCGGCTGGAGGGTGACCACGGCGAGCATGAACACGATGGTCAGGCTGGCCAGCAGGATGTTGAGGGCGATCTCATTCGGGGTCTTCTGCCGTGCCGCGCCCTCGACGAGCGCGATCATCCGGTCCAGGAAGGTCTCGCCCGCTTTGGCGGTGATGCGGACGACGACCCGGTCCGAGAGCACCCGGGTGCCTCCGGTGACCGCCGACCTGTCTCCGCCGGCCTCGCGGATCACCGGAGCGGACTCGCCGGTGATCGCGGACTCGTCGACACTGGCGATACCCTCGATCACGTCACCGTCACTGGGGATCACGTCCCCGGCCTCGCACACGACCAGGTCGTCGACCTGGAGCGCGGCGGCCGGAGTGGGGTGCTCGACCCCGTCGACGAGGAGCCGGGCCGTCGTCTCCTGCCGGCTCCGCCGGAGCGTCGCGGCCTGGGCCTTGCCGCGGCCCTCGGCGACGGCCTCGGCCAGGTTGGCGAACACCACGGTGGCCCAGAGCCACACCACGATGAGCCACGCGAACGTCGAGGGGTGGACGACCGCGAGCACTGTGGACAGTGCTGCCCCGACCTCGACCACGAACATCACGGGGTTGCGCATCATGGTGCGCGGGTCGAGCTTGGCGCAGGCCGCCGGTAGCTGGGTGACCAGCATCCGGGGGTCGAGCAGCCCGGCGCCGACGCGCGTCTGGGGCGAGCCGGGGTGGGCGAGGGTGGTCATCGGGTGATTCCTTCCGCAAGCGGTCCCAGTGCGAGGGCCGGGAAGTAGGTGAGCGCGACGACGACCACCACGACGCCCACGAGCATCGCGACGAACAGTGGCCGGTGGGTCGGCAGCGTGCCCTCGGTGGCCGGGACGGGCTTCTGGGCGGCCAGCGAGCCGGCCAGCCCGAGGACGAACAGCATGGGCAGGAACCGGCCGACGAGCATCGCCAGTCCCCCGGCGATGTTGTAGAAGGTCGTGTTCCCGGTGAGGCCGGCGAACGCGCTGCCGTTGTTGTTGGCCTGCGAAGTGAAGGCGTAGAGCACCTCGGAGAGGCCGTGCGGTCCGGCGTTGAGCATCGAGGCCCTGGCCGACGGGATCGACATCGCGATGCCGGATCCGATCAGGACGAGCGCGGGAGTGGTGAGGATGTAGAGCGCGGCGAACTTCATCTCGCGGGCCTGGATCTTCTTCCCGAGGTACTCCGGCGTCCGGCCCACCATCAGCCCCGCGACGAACACCGTGACGACGGCGAGGACCAACATCCCGTAGAGGCCGGAGCCGGTGCCTCCCGGAGCGATCTCCCCGAGCATCATGTTGACGATCGGGACTCCGCCACCGAGCGGCGTGAACGAGTCGTGCATCGAGTCGACCGCGCCGGTCGAGGTCAGGGTGGTGGCGTTCGCGAAGAGCGCCGAGGAGGGCACGCCGAAACGCACCTCCTTGCCCTCCATCGCGGCGCCCGCCGCCTGGAGCGCCGCACCGGAGTGGCGCGCCTCGAAGGTGGTGACGAGGCTCAGCGAGACCACGAAGATCACTGCCATCGCCGAGAGGATCGCCCAGCCCTGGCGCCGGTCGCCGAGCAGGCGGCCGAAGGTGCGGGGCAGCGCGAACGGGATCAGGAGCAGGAGCGTGATCTCGAGCAGGTTGCTGAACGGGTTGGGGTTCTCGAACGGGTGCGCCGAGTTGGCGTTGTAGAAGCCGCCGCCGTTGGTGCCGAGCTCCTTGATCGCCTCCTGGCTGGCCACCGGACCGCCCGGGAGGTGCTGGGTGGCGCCGGTGATGGTCGTGACGGTGTGCGGGTCGGCGAGGTTCTGCACGGCGCCGGCGGCGATCAGCAGGACCGTCGCCACCACGCTGAGCGGGAGCAGGATGCGCACGCAGCCGCGGACCAGGTCGACCCAGAAGTTGCCGACCCGCTGGGTGCGAGAGCGGGCGAAGCCGCGGACGAGCGCCACCGCGATGGCCATCCCGACGGACGCCGACGCGAAGTTCTGCACCGCCAGGCCGGCCATCTGCACCAGGTGGCCCATGGTCGCCTCGCCGGAGTAGTTCTGCCAGTTCGTGTTGCTCACGAACGACGCCGCCGTGTTCCAGGCCAGGTGCGGCTCCACACCGTCGAAGCCGAGCGAGAGCGGCAGCAGGTTCTGGACGCGCTCCAGGCCGAACAGGAACAGCACCGACGCCAGCGAGAAGCCCAGCACCGACAGGGCGTAGGTCGACCAGGTCTGGTCTGCGTCCGGGTCGATCCGGCACAGGCGGTAGAGCACCCGCTCCGCGCGCCAGTGGGTGGTCGCCGAGTAGACGCGGGCCAGGTAGTCGCCGAGCGGGACGTGCGTGACGCCCAGGACCACGACGAGCGCGAGGACGGACAGCAGCCCGGCGGTCGTGTCGCTCATCAGAACCGCTCGGGGAAGAGCAGGGCGACCACGAGGTAGCCGGTCAGCAGGACGGCCAGGATCAGGCCGATCAGGTTCTCAGCGCTCACAGGTGCTCCAGTCCCCGCAGGACCAGAGCCAGTAGGGCGAACACCGCGATCGTCAGCGCCACGAGGGCGACATCGAGCACCACACACCTCCGAAGAACGGGAAACTGACGTCTCCCATCAGACGGCAGGCAGCGGCCGGACTGCTCGAGCCCTAACGCCTTCCTGACGCGCCGGGGCTCGACCCTGACGGGTCGCTCACGGCCGGGCCGTCGGAGGCCTTCACCCGACGCGAGATCCGCAGGCCGGCGTAGCAGACCGCGGCGACCGGGACCGGGAGCCAGAACTGCAGGACGCGCCAGGTGAGGACGCCGAGGACGGCCACGGGGGATGACGTACCGAGCGCGATCAGCAAGGGGATCAGGGTGCCCTCGATGACGCCGAGACCGCCGGGGGTGAGCGGCAGCAAGCCGACCAGGCTGGCGAAGCCGTAGGCGGTGAGCACGAGGGGCGGGCTGATGTGGTCGCCGGCGAAGGCCAGGAGGCACACATAGAGGCAGGCGGCGTCGAGCAGCCAGTTCGCCATCGAGAAGACGCCGGCCTGGACGGTGCGGGTGCCGTCGCGCAGGAAGGAGACCAGCTCGTGGCTGATCCGGGTCACCCGGGGCTGGAGCCACGCGCCCAGGCGGCTCTGCGCCTCCTGCAGCCGCTCGACGAGCCGGCTGTGGCCCCGGACCAGCAGAGCGCTGCCGACGACCAGCACGACCACCAGCACCAGGCCGATCGCCGCGGTGACCTGGAGCGAGCGGTGCTCCATGACCGTGGGGATCGCGAGCACGGCACCGAGCAGGTAGCAGGCGGCCAGAGCGACGTCGCTGAGCACGGTCTGCGTCGCGGTGGTCGTGACCACCGTCGGTGGCGGGATCCCGGCCGAGGTCATCATCTGGTAGCGCAGGCCCATCGCCGTGGCCCCACCCCCGGGGAGCACGTGACTGACGCCGAAGCCGGTCAGGTCGATCGCGAGCTGGGTCGGCCAGCCGATGCCGGTCCCGCGCGGCAGGACAGCGCGGGTGAGGGCGGTGTAGCAGATCCACGAGGTGATCTGCAACAGGAGAGCACCGGCCAGGAACAGCAGCGAGGCGCTGCGGAGCACGTCGAGGTCGTCGCGCGCGGACACCAGGCTCGGCACCACGCCGTACAAGATGGCGGCGAAGGTGAGGGCCGCCATGACGATGACCCTGATCCAGCGCGGGCGCCGACGCCGCGACGGTTCGGCGCCGTCGTCGGCGGACCTGTCCTGCCTCTCCTCCGCCATCGTCGGTCGTTCGCCCTCCGTCGTGCCGCTGTCCCGACCAGATCCTCCCTGACCCCGGCGCACAGGTCGCGCCGAGGTGGGTACAGGGCCTCCATGTCCACTTCTCGCGAGCTGCGCTACACGACCCCCGGGCTCGACCGCGACGGGGCGGCCCGCACGATCACCCTGCTCCAGTCACGCCTGCACGCGATGAACGACCTCCACCTGACCCTCAAGCACGTGCACTGGAACGTCGTCGGTCCGCACTTCATCGCGGTGCACCAGATGATCGACCCGCAGGTGGAGGTCGTCCGCGAGTTCGCCGACGACCTGGCCGAGCGGATCGCGACCCTCGGCGGGTCCCCGCACGGGACGCCGGGGGCGATCGTGGCCGAGCGGGACTGGGACGACTACTCGATCGGCCGGGCTACGACGCAGGAGCACCTCGGCGCGCTCGACCTGGTCTACCGCGGCGTGATCAGCACCAACCGCGACGTGATCGCCGAGCTCGACGATATCGATCCGGTCACCCAGGACATCGTGATCGGGCAGACCGAGAAGCTGGAGCTGTTCCACTGGTTCGTCCGGGCGCACCTGGAGGACCAGAGCGGTCAGTTGGCCACCGAGGGCGCGACCGACGAATTCGCCGCTGCACGAGCCGCGGCGGAGTGAGCGGGCGCCACCTCACGGAGGTGGGCCGGTGGGGTCAGGGAGCCCGCTGCCGGCTGCTCCTCGAGGACCCGCATCGCCTGGCTCAGGTCTGCCAGCGCCCGGCGGGTGGCGACGGCGCGGCCGATGACGACCTCGACCTGCCGGCTCACCTGCGCCTGGCCACGACCGCTGACGTGGATCGGGACGTGGTCCAGGTAGGCGTGCGCATAGACCGCGTCATAGGTCTCGCAGAGCTCGACGCGCACGGTCCAGGTATGGCGGGGCATGGGGTCCTCCTCGGGGGGTGAGCCCATCCCATCGCGAACCGGCGAGCGTCGGCAGAGCCCGTCGTCACCAGTACGGCGGGACGTTCGACCGCTCGGCGGCGCTACTCGGCGCCCTGCCGTGGGGTCGGGTCACTCGCGGACCAGGTGCCCGTCCCGCTCGACGTCGAGCCCGCTGTAGACCGCGTTGCGTGACACCGGCAGCACCTGCACCGGGCAGACGCTCCCCCGCAGCACCCCCCGCGCCGTACGGCCGAGGTGGTGGACGTTGCCGCCGTGGGCGGGCTTGCCGATGAACAGCCGCTGTGCGTGCGTCGAGGCCTCCACGAGCGCCTTGGCCGGGCGGTTGTGGATGACCCGCACCCGGACGGCGACGTCGGGGTCGGTCTCGCGCAGGTCTCGGAGCTGCCGCTCGATCACGCCTCGCTCCTCACGAGCCCACTCCACCTCCTCGTCGTGGTGACCGGCGATCATGTCGTCGTAGACGCCCTCGAGCCGCCACACGTGCAGCACCTGGAGGCCGACCCCCAGGTCGGACGCGCTGGCGAACGCGGCTGACAGCAGCTCGTCGGCGTGCCGCGGCTGCTTGAACCCGACCACCACGTCGCCGGTGGCGAGGTCGGTGGGCTCCCATGCCGCCGGCACCACGAGGACCGGGCACGACGCACGGCTGACGGCCCCGGTGACCGTGGCTCCGGTCCAGACGTGCTCGGTCAGGCTCAGGTGACGCGCACCCAGGACGAGCAGGGAGGCCGGCCGCGAGAAGCGGACCAGCTCCGAGACCCGGTGGCCGGACACCACCGTGCCGCGGACGTCGAGGTCGGGCGCCGCGTCGTGGGCGGTCTTCACCGAGTCGTCGACGACCCGGTTGCCGTGCCCCCGCAGGTCGCTCTCGGGGACGACCAGGAGCGGTCCGGACGGCGAGAACGTCGGGACCACGCTGACGACGTACAGCGGGACTCCGGTCCGTTGCGCCTCCCGTGCCGCCCACCGCACCCCGACGAATCCACGCTCGGAGCCATCGGCGCCGACCACGATGCTCCCGGCTGCTGCCGTTGTGTGCTCCGACATCACGACCTCCTCCGTGATCCGCCCTGCGCCTGCAGGTCGTCGCTACTTCCATCGTGGCCCTCGGTGGGTCCAAGGTCCTGGGTCGTCGGTCGTGTGCGGCAGGGACGTAGTGCTCAGTCGTCGCCGGGTGAACCGCCCGGCCGGGTGTCCACGACAGCCACCGGGCAGCAGGCGTGCCTGAGCACGGATCTGGTCACCGGACCCAGGTGCGAGCCCCAGGGCACGTGCGGGTGGTGCCGGCCGATCACCAGGAGCCGGGCCTCGCGTGAGGCCTCGACGAGCGTGTACGCCGCCTGCCCGTGGACCGCGTCGACCTGACAGGTCACGTCGGGGTGCGTGGTGACCAGATCCGCGAGCCACTCCGACGTCGCGGCGGCGACGCGAGCTCCCTCGGCGGCCCCGGTGCCGTGCCGCAGGCTCTCCTCGTCGGTGTCGAGATCGACGTAGCACCAGGCGCGCACCACGCGCAGCGACGCGCCGGCGAGCTCGGCCTCCTCGATGGCCCGTTCCGCGACCTGCCGCCCGCTCTCGCGGTCCTCGACCGCGGCCACGACCGGCTCGGGGTGCTCGGCCAGCTCGTGCCAGTCGTCCGGCACGGCGTACACCGGACACCGGGCGTCCGCGGCGGCACGCGACGTGATCGAGAGCGTGGGGACGTGATGGGGACGGCTCATCCGGTGGTGGCCCAGCACCAGGAGCCCGCCGGCGAGCGTGACGTCGGCCAGCGTCGCGGCGACCGGGCCGCGCCGTACCTCCGTGGTGACCTCGAGGTCCGGACCCCACTCCTCGATCCGCCGCACACACCGGTCGAACAGCTCCTGATCGACCCGCACGAGCTCGTCCCCGACCAGCCTCACCTCGTCCGCCGGGTCGGATCCGTGGTGGCCGGCATGCCTGACGACCACGAGGTGGAGCGCGCCGCCACGTCGCAGCGCCTGCCCGACCGCGAACTCCAGTGCGGCGTCGTGCTCCCGCGTGGGATCGACGCCGACGACGATGCGCCGCTCCATGACGACCTCCTCGTCCTCGCTCTCCTTCCAGCGAAGAGGGCCGGGTGCCGCCACACCAGGGCCGGACGGCCTCACGCACCAGGACGACCCGGGCCCTCGGTCGGTCGGGGCGGGGACGTTCTCCTCCACCGAGCGCCGCCGCCCCGGAGGAGGCTGGAGCTGCCAGGGAGGTGAGGGCGCGATGGCCAGAGTGCGCGCGACGGTCGCCGAGCACCGTACGACGTCCGCGCCACCGGTTCCGGACGGCGAGGCAGCCGTTCGGACGGTGGCACTCACCAAGGCGTTCGGCAGGCACCTCGCTCTCGACCAGGTCGACCTCCTGGTCCCGCCTGGCGTCGTCTTCGGCTACCTGGGACCCAACGGGGCCGGCAAGAGCACCACGATCCGGGTGCTCACCGGCCTGATCCGGGCGACGTCCGGGACGGTCGAGGTGCTGGGCCACGACGTGACCGGCGACCGCGACCTGGTTCAAGGCCTCGTCGGCTACCTGCCCGGGGACTTCATCGCCTATCCCGACCTGACCGGGGCGCAGTACCTCCACCACCTGGCCTGCCTCCGCGGCGGTGCGGGCGCCGCGTCGATCGGCCCGCTGGCCGAGCGACTCGACCTGCCGCTCGACCGACGTATCGGCACCCTGTCGCACGGCAACCGGCAGAAGGTGGGGATCGTGCAGGCGTTCATGCACCGACCGCCCCTCCTGGTCCTCGACGAGCCGACGGCCGGGCTCGACCCGATGGGCCAGCGGGAGTTCCTGGCGATGGTGCGCGAGGCTCGCGACGAGGGCCGCACCGTGTTCCTCTCCTCGCACGTGCTCAGCGAGGTGGAGGCGGTCGCGGACCTCGTCGGCATCCTGCGCACTGGCCGGCTCGTCGTCACCGACTCGCTGGAGAACCTGGAGCGACAGGCGGTACGCCGGATCGACCTGTTCTTCGCCGGGCCACCGCCCCTCGACGAGATCCGGCGCGTGGGCGGAGCGCGTGAGGTGGTGGCCTCCGGTCGCACCGTCCACGTCCGGGTCGAGGGGTCGACCGCCGACCTGCTGCGCACCGTCGCGCCGTACGGCGTCGACAACGTGGTCACCCACGAGGCCGACCTGGGCGACGTCTTCATGGGCTGGTACGAGGTCGGTGGCGAGTCCTGATGCTGTCGACCGTCTTCGCCAAGGGGCTCCGCGACCAGCGCTGGGCCCTGCTGGGCTGGGGCATCGGCGTCTCGCTGCTGCTGCTGGTCGAGGCCGCCGTGTGGCCCTCGATCCGCGACATGCCGAACTTCGACGAGCTGATGGCCAACTATCCCAAGGCGATGCAGAAGCTCTTCGACGTTCAGTCCATGACCACGGGCACCGGGTTCATGAACGCCGAGCTGTTCACCTTGATGGTCCCGATGGTCTTCATCTTCTACGGCGTCAGCCGCGGAGCCCGGATGGTGGCCGGCGAGGAGGAGGCGGGCTACCTGGAGGCGGTGCTGGTGACTCCGGTGTCGACGCGGTCGGTGCTGCTGCAGAAGGCCGCGGCCCTGGCCGTCGGCATCGTCGTCCTGGGCTCGGTCGTGGCCGTCGTGCTGCTCGCGTGCTCGCTGGTCTTCGGCCTGGGCATCGGGCTCGGCGACACCCTCGTGGCCTGCGTGGCGATGGTGCTGATCGGCTTCGAGTTCGGAGCCGTCGCCCTCGCCGTCGGGGCGGCGACGGGGCGGCGGGCCCTGGCCCTCGGCATCGGCGGCGCGGCCGCGGTCGGTGCCTACGTCCTCTACGCCCTGGGCCGGATCGTGGACTCCGTGGAGCCCTACCAGCCGCTCTCGCCCTTCCAGCAGGCACTGCAGCACGGTCCGCTCGGTGGCAGCCTTCCGCTCACCCTGTGCTGGGTCGCGCTCGGCGCCGCCCTCGCGCTGGCGGCAGCCATCCCGGTGTTCGACCGGCGCGACCTGCGGCTGCACTGATCCCGGGCGGTAGCCGCTGTCAGCGGACGGTGAGGGTGGCGCTCGACCCGGCCCGCGCGACGAGGCGACCGATCACGGGGTGCCCCGGCAGCTCGCCGGCCACCAGCAGACCACCGGAGGTCTGCGCGTCGGCGAGCAGGACCAGCTCGTCGTCACCGACGGCCGCGTCGAGGTGCGGCCGGACCCAGTCGAGGTTGCGACGGCTGCCGCCCGGGACGTACCCCTCGGCCAGGGACGCGCGCGCACCGTCGAGGTAGGGCACGGCCGCCGCCTCGACCTCCGCGTCCACCCCACTGGCCCGGCACAGCTTGAGCAGGTGCCCCAGGAGGCCGAAGCCGGTGACGTCGGTGGCGCAGCGGACACCGGCGTCCAGCGCGGCCCGGGAGGCGTCGCGGTTGAGGGCGGTCATGGTGGCCACCGCCTCCGGGAACAGCTCGCCGGTGGCCTTGTGCCGGTTGTTGAGGACCCCCAGGCCCAGCGGCTTGGTGAGGGTCAGGGGCAGCCCGGGCACGCCGGCGTCGTTGCGCAACAGGTGCTCGGGGTCAGCGGTCCCCGTGACGGCCAGGCCGTACTTCGGCTCGGAGTCGTCGATGCTGTGTCCCCCCGCGAGATGGCAGCGTGCCTCTGCGGCCACCTCCGCTCCCCCGGCCAGCACCTCGGCGGCCAGGTCGAAGGGCAGCATCTCGCGCGGCCAGGCCAGGAGGTTGACCGCGACCACGGGCTCACCGCCCATGGCCCATACGTCGGACATCGCGTTGGCCGCCGCGATCCGACCCCAGTCGCGGAGGTCGTCGACGACCGGCGTGAAGAAGTCCGCAGTGGTGACCAGCGCCCGGCGCTGGTCGAGCCGTACGACGGCGGCGTCGTCGCCGTGCTCCACACCGACCAGCAGGTCGGCTCCGGCTCTCCCGCCCGGCAGGTCGGCCAGCACTCGCTCGAGCTCTCCGGGCGGGACCTTGCACGCGCACCCGCCTCCCGCGGCGTACTGGGTGAGGCGGCGGGGCAGGTCGACGGTCATGCCACCTTCGTACCCACCAGGCAACCCGGGTACAAGCGTCGTCGGCTGTCCTCGAGCTAGAACATCCCGCCCGCGCCGCGGGCCGATGAGCCTGCGTCGTGGTTCTCGAGCCCGCATCGCAGACAGCGCAAGAAGGTCCCGGTGGCCTCGTCAGCGCGTGTCGGCGGATAGGCGACCTTCACCCAGCGGTGACCCGGCAGGCAGACGGTGAACCGCTTCACCTTGTTCATGGCGACTCCCGGAAAGGAGTGGATCGAGTCGGCTCTCGATCCGGTGGGTCGATCCTGTGCCGTCGTCGGCGAGGTGTCAGTTCGCCCACATACACACAGGTCGAGCTTCAGTCGGACGACGGGCCGCGGAAGGTGTAGGCCAGGCTCGACGCGATGGTGTCGATCCGGGAGGCCCGGGTCGCGTCCGGGTTCGCCTCGACCGCTACGTCGTGGACGCGGCTGGCGATCGCGTAGAGAGCCGGCCCGAACGGGACGTGCGGATCCTCGGACAGCTGCTCGAAGTCCTCGGTCACGTCGTACAGCTGATGAGGCAGGACGCCACCGTCCTCGAGCTCGGTGTACTCGGTGGCGACGTAGACCCGTCCGGTGTCGGACTTGCGGACCAGCCGCGGCTCGGGTTCGCGCTGCTGGTCGGCGTCGAGCACGCGCACCCGGCGGCCGGGCAGCGGCACACCCGTGCCTTCCTGGTGCTGCGACGCGAACAGGTCATGAAGATCGGGCATCTCGGACTTCCTACTCCCCCTGGAGGCAATGCCGGTGATCCGAGACGGGTGGAGTTTCGCAGGAGTGGCGGAGCCGGCGGAGCCGAACGGCGAAACTCGGTCCCCAGATGTGTCCGCCGGGCCGTCACCCACCGCGGCAGAGACGAGCTCGCCGGCACCTCAGCCGGCGGAGGGCTGGCGCGCTGGGCGGGCGAGGCGTTCGCGCTGGGGTACAACGACGTACTTGGGGTCGCGGGCGGAGGTCAGGCCGGCCTCGAAGATGCCGAAGCGGGTCATCACCGAGGCCGTGACGCAGGCGGTCCCGGCCAGTGCGGAGACGACCCGCGAGCGCCGACCGAGCAGGGCGGTGGCGACGGCGGCGACCGCGGTGGTGGTGCGGGAGACGCTCATCAGCCGCCCAGGCAGCCCGGTGCGATAGGGCTCCCCCACCATCGCGAGGCGGTCCAGCAGGCGCTCGGCGGCGACGATCTCGATCGCCGCGCCGGCGACCGCCATCCGGCGGGCCGGGCCGGCCTGGTCGACCGGGGTGAACACCATCGCCAGGCCACCGGCCGCGGTGGCGCCGGACCCGGCGAAGATGAACGGCAGCTCGCGGTGGGCCTCGTGCCAGGCGGGCACGGCGGTGTTGCTGATCAGGGCGGCGGTGTACGTCGCGAGGGGCGGCCCGAGCGCAGCGGCCCCCAGACCGGCGAGCCGACCGAGTCGTGGCACCAGCCCCGACACCTGCGACGCGGCAGCGACCGCGGCGAGCCCGCTGAACGGCGCAAGGACGAAGGAGCCGACCGACAGGGGCGAGGTGGGCTTGAAGACCCGGAGCATGTTCAAGAAGCGTTCCGGGCGGCCGAGGTCGTGGACGAGCGCCACCGTCCCGGCGGTGGCTCCCCCGGCCGCGGCCAGTCTGGCCACCCGCTCGAGGTCGGGACGACCGGACAGGGCGGCGCCCTCGGCGAGCACGGCAGACGCCCCGGCCAGGCCGCCGAGGAACAGGTAGAGCGGGACGTCGGGGGTCTTCCAGGTGGGGGTCTTCAGGATCTGGCGCCCGTAGTAGGACTCGAACTCCGCCTCCGGGACCATGCTCTGCTCACCGCGTGGGCTCATCTGCGTCTCCCTGCAAAGGCTGCTATCCCGACGCCGACCAGGGCGGCCGCCGCGGCACCGACGTGCTTCCAGGTCGTGGCGAGGTCGCGGGTGGTGACGACGGGGTCGGGCGGCAGGCCGTAGACCTCCGGCTCGTCGAGCAGCAGGAAGAAGGCGCCGTCGCCACCGACGCCGTCGTCGGGGTCGTGGCCGTAGAGCCGCGCCACGTCGACCCCGCGCTCGTGGAGCTCGGCCAGCCGGGCGTCGGCCCGCTCGCGCAGGTCGTCGAGCTCGCCGAACTGGATCGACTCGGTCGGGCACGCCTGGGCGCAGGCCGGGGTCTGGCCTTCCTTGAGCCGGTCGTAGCACAGTGTGCACTTCCAGGCCCGTCCGTCCCCCTCGCGCAGGTCGATCACGCCGTAGGGGCAGGCCGGCACGCAGTAGCCGCAGCCGTTGCAGACGTCGGGCTGGACCACGACCGTGCCGAACTCGGTCCGGAAAAGCGCCCCGGTCGGGCAGACGTCGAGGCACGCCGCGTGGGTGCAGTGCTTGCAGACGTCGGACGACATCAGCCAGCGGACCCCTGCGTCGTCGGTGGCGTCTGCGGGGCCGATCCCCGGCATGCCCAGATCCGTGGTGCCGGCCGGTGAGCTGGACCGGGCGACCGGCTGCTCGACGAACGCGACGTGCCGCCAGGTGCTGGCCCCCAGCTCCTGGGTGTTGTCGTAGGACATCCCGGTCAGCAGATAGCCGTCGTCGGGCACCTCGTTCCACGTCTTGCAGGCGACCTCGCAGGCCTTGCAGCCGATGCACACCGACGTGTCGGTGAAGAAGCCCATCCGTGGCGGGTGCGGGTCGGCGTACCCGGCGTCCTTGGTCGGGTCGTCGAGGCGGCCCCAGAGGCGACCCATCAGTCCTCACTCTCCTCGTCGGTGGGCTCGGGCTCGGTGACCCCGGCCCGACGGCGGTAGTCCGCGACGTACGACGTGAGCGCGGCGCCGCGCGGGCGTCGCCCGGGCTGGATGTCACAGGTGCCGACCTTGTCCTGGATGTAGACGTTGGGCTCCATCTGGACGTTGACCAGGTCGTTCTGCGAGTCACCCCTGGTGATCCCGTTGCCACCCCAGTGGTAGGGCAGACCCACCTGCTCCACCCATCGGTCTCCCAGCCGGAGCGAACGCATCCGGTCGGTGACCAGGACCCGCACCTCGATCGCGGCGCGTGCGGTGACCACGGTCGCCCAACCGCCGTGCTCCAGCCCTCGTTCGCGGGCCAGCCGCGGGGAGACCTCGCAGAACGGCTCCGGCTGGAGCTCCACGAGGAACGGCAGGGTCCGGCTCATGCCGCCCGCGGTGTGGTGCTCGGTGAGGCGGTAGCTGGTGAAGACGAAGGGGAAGATCTCGCTGCTGCTGGGGTTGATCGGGTTGGCGGCCTGCTCGAGGCGGCGCCGGCCGGGGTTCTTCTGCTGGCCGTAGAGCGGGTTGGTGACCGGCGACTCCGGCGGCTCGTAGTGGGTCGGCAGCGGCCCGTCGGCCACGCCCAGCGGCGCGAACAGCCACGCCTTCCCGTCGGTCTGCATGATGAACGGGTCGTTCCCACCGATGGCGTCCGGACCGTGCGCGCCCTGCTCGGGCACATGACCGGGCGGCCGGTCCGGGATGAAGTCGGGCACGTCCGCGCCGGTCCACTTCCCCTCGTCGGCGTCCCACCAGACATGCTTCTTGCGCTCGCTCCAGGGTGCGCCGTCGGGGTCCGCGGAGGCCCGGTTGTAGAGGATCCGCCGGTTGGCGGGCCACACCCAGCCCCACTCGGCCGCGACCAGGTCCTGCTCCCAGTGGGGCGTCCGACGCCGGGCCTGGTTGACCTCGTCGGCGTAGACGCCGCAGTAGATCCAGCACCCGCACGCGGTGGAGCCGTCGGGCTTCAGCTCCGTGTACGCCGAGAGCGCCTGACCGTCGCGCCCGGTGCCGTTGATCTCGCGGAGCACCTGCTGGCCGTCGGGCTCCCGCTTCTCGTTCATCGGGTAGTCCCAGGCCAGGTCGAGCAACGGCCGGTCCCGCTCGTCGGTGGAGTCGCGGAGCTTCTCCCGGATGCGGTTGCCGAGGTCGACGTAGAACGACAGCTCGCTGCGGCAGTCGTCGGGCGGATCCACCGCCTGGTCACGCCACTGGAGCATCCGCTGGGTCTGGGTGAACGACCCCGCCTTCTCGACGTGGGTCGCGGCCGGGAGGAAGAAGACCTCGGTGCCGATCTCGTCGGTGACCAGCTCACCGGTCTCGATCTCCGGGCCGTCCATCCAGAACGTCGCCGACTCGATCATCTGCAGGTCGCGCACCACGAGCCAGTCGAGGGCCGCGAGCCCGAGCCGTTGCATCTTGCCGTTGGCCGAACCGACGGCGGGGTTCTCGCCCACCACGAAGTAGCCCTTGCAGCGGCCCTCGATCATCGCCTTCACCGTGGTGTACGTCGAGTGGTCACCGGTGATGCGGGGCAGGTAGTCGAAGCAGAAGTCGTTGTCGGCGGTGGCGGCCTCACCCCAGAAGGACTTCAACAGGCTGACGGCATAGGGGCGGATGTTGCCCCAGAAGCCGGCCTTGCCCTCCTCGTCGCCGACCCACTCGTCGAGCGACTGGTGCTGGTCGGCCTGCGGCATCGGCACGTAGCCGGGCAAGATGTTGAAGAGCGTCGGGATGTCGGTGGAGCCCTGGATCGAGGCGTGGCCGCGCAGGGCGAGGATGCCGCCACCGGGCCGGCCGATGTTGCCGAGCAGGGTCTGCAGGATCGCGGCCGTACGGATCGTCTGCGAGCCGACGCTGTGGTGGGTCCAGCCCACGGCGTAGCAGATCGCGGTGGTCCGCTCGCGCCCGCTGTTGGAGGTCAGCGCCTCGGCGACGGCCGTGAACTGCTCGGGCGGGATGCCGCACACCTCCTGCACCATCTCGGGGGTGTAGCGGGCGTAGTGGCGCTTGAGGATCTGGAACACGCAGCGCGGGTGCTGGAGCGTCTCGTCTCGGCGGCCCTTCCAGTTCACGGGCGCGCCCCCCGACCCGTGGCTCTCCGAGTGCGCTGCCTGGTGCGACCGCTTGGCCCTGGCGCCCCCGCTCTCGTCCGCCCGCATCTGCTCCAGGTTGCCCCGGTCGTCCTCGCTGAGCTCCTCCGGTGGCTCGTAGTGCCACGAGAGCGGGTCGTAGTGCCCGGCCTCGGGGTCCCAGCCGGAGAACAGCCCGTCGAGGTCCTCGGTGTCCTGGAACTCCTCGGCGATCAGGTTCGCCGCGTTGGTGTAGGCGACGACGTACTCACGGAAGTCGAGGTCGTGGGAGAGCACGTAGTTGACCAGGGCACCGAGGAACGCGATGTCGGAGCCGGCCCGGATCGGGACGTGCAGGTCGGCGACCGCCGAGGTGCGGGTGAAGCGCGGGTCGACGTGGATCACGGTCGCGCCCTTGCGCTTGGCCTCCATCACCCACTGGAAGCCCACCGGGTGCGCCTCGGCCATGTTGGAGCCCTGGATCAGGATGCAGTCCGCGTTGCTGAGGTCCTGCAGGTAGGTGGTGGCCCCCCCTCGGCCGAACGAGGCACCCAGACCGGGCACCGTCGAGGAGTGTCAAATACGGGCCTGGTTCTCGATCTGGATCGCGCCCATCGCCGTGTAGAGCTTCTTCATGAGGTAGTTCTCCTCGTTGTCGAGGGTCGCTCCTCCGAGGCTGGCGATGCCGAGGGTCCGGCGGGTACGACGACCCTGGTCGTCCTCCCACTCCCAGAACTCCTTGCGGGTCTTGATCACCCGGTCGGCGATCATGTCCATCGCCGTGTCGAGGTCGAGGTCCTCCCAGGTCCGGCTGTGCGGGCGGCGGTAGTGGACCCGGGTGACCCGGGTCGGTGAGGTCACCAGCTGGAGGGACGCGCTGCCCTTGGGGCACAGGCGACCCCGCGAGATCGGGCTCGCCGGGTTTCCCTCGATCTGGGTGACCGCGCCGTCCGCGACGTAGACCCGCTGGCGCACAGCCGACCGCGCAGTAAGGGCAGATCGAGTCGACGACCCGGTCTGCCTGGACCGTGCGCGGAGTGGCGGCGGCCTTGCTGCGCTCGGAACGAGCGGCGTGACCGCGGGCGAGGACGTCCCGACCGCTGAGCTGGCGCAGCACGGGCCAGCCGAGGAACGCGCGCTCGCCCATCTGCCCTCCTGGTCGACCCGGTGACGAGCCGGGCACGTCCCCGTACCCAGGCACGCCGGCGGCATGCACGAGGTGTCGGCTCGCTGGACGGCGCCCACCGTCGGCCCCGGGATGGTGCCGACCGGGGAGTCGCTTCCGCGCTTCGCGCGCGTCGCGTGACCGAGGCATCGGGGCCTGGTGCGAGGCCGGGCCCTGGCCGTTCGGTCGACTCCGAGCGCACTCCCCGGCGGCGCGACCACTCTCGTACCGCCCGACCGTCCCCGGCAGGGTGCTTCTGCCTGCCGCACCCGGGACCTTCTACCCGGTCGGCTGCGGCTCACGGCTGGAGGACGGAGTCCTTCGCGACCTGCTCGACCTCCTGCACCTCGTCGACCGGCGGGACCACCAGCACGGTGCAGGCCGACTCCCGCAGCACGGCATGGGCGGTCGCGCCGAGGTAGTGCACGAAGCCGCCGTGGGCCGGTCGCGACACGACCAGCAGGTCGGCGCCCTTCGAGCCGGTGACGAGGGCGAAGGCCGGCTGGCTGTGCACGACCTCGACCTCCACCCGGACCTCCGGGTAGGCCATCCGCAGGTCGATCAGCAGTCCGTCGATCGCCCGCACCTGCTCCCGCACCCACTCGGGCTGGGGCTCCCGCTCGGCCACGGCCTCGTCGTACGGCGAGGCCACGTGCCAGGCATGCACGATCCGGAGGCCGCACTGGCGCTGGTGCGCCACCGAGAACGCCAGGGACAGCAGGTGGCCGGCATGCCGGGTCGACTTCAGCCCGACCAGGATCTCGTGGGCGGCCGGTGGAGGCGGTCCGGGCGGCACGACCGCGACCGGGCAGGAGGCCCGGGCGGCGACGCCGTAGACGGTCGAGCCGGTCCAGAGCCGCTCGAACAGGCCGTGCGGTGGGGCTCCGACCACCAGCAGGTCGGCGCCCTCAGCGTGCTGGACGACCGCGTCGGCCCGCGAGCCGATCAGCAGCGTGGTGGAGACATCGAGCCGCGGCACGGTGTGGTGGGCCAGGGACTCACCGTGCGAGAGCACCTCGCGCCCGGTCTTGCGTACGGCGACGTCGGGGGCCGCGACGTACGGCCCGGCCGGCATCGTGGGCGGGACGACGTGGACGATCTCGAGCGGAAGCCCTCGCGAGGCTGCCTCGCCCGCAGCGAAGGTGATGGCCGCCTGGCTGGCGGCGCTCCCACTGGTGGCGACGACCACCCGGGAGGTTCGACGAGTCCTCATGACTCCCCCTTTCGGCGCCCTGGCCGCTCGGACCGAGGGTCCACCCCCAGCACAGCGCTCCGGGCGCACCGGAGGTAGAGGCCATCGGCCGCCCTGCTGTCGCCGATGGTCCCGGGCCGGTCCCGGACGTCGTGCCCGCCGAGGGTCAGCCGCGCTCGCGGTGCTCCTCGTCGTCGAAGCCCACCGGCGTCGCCTGCTCCCACCGGTCGGCGTCGTCGACCTCGAGGTCGGTCCGGTCGAGGACGACCTCCTCGTCCTCGTCGAGCGGCATCGCCTGCTCCGCCAGGTCTGCCGGGTCCGCGTAGTCGTGCTGGTCGCCCATGACCCGCTCCCTTCACCGGTGCGCGCACTGCCATTGTCCCACCTGCGTGGCATCCGCTCGTAGGGTGTGTGGGTGGAGGCGTTTCTCGTCTGGTGACGGGCTCGGTCCTCAACACCGTAGTGACCGGGTATCCCGGTCAGGCGGGTTCGATTCCCGTCCGCCTCCGCCAAAGACGAAGCGCAGGGATTGAGGAGGGCTCGGCTGTGGGCCGAACGGAGAGAGGCTCACAGCGACCCGTCTCGAAATCTGTCCCACTCGTGGACGACCACGGCGTGACCACGCCACGCGACCCCGACCCCCGTCGCCGTACGCCGCGGGTCGACGCGGTCCTCGCCGACCCGCGCCTGGAGGAGGGCTTAGCCCACCTCGGGCGCGACCTGGTGAAGGGGGTGGTGACGGTCGTCCTGGACCGGTGCCGCGCCGGCGACGTGGCGCCCGGCGACGTCGTGGACGTGGTCGTCGCCTCGCTCCCCGGGTCCCCCTCCTCGCTGCGCCGGGTCGTCAACGCGACGGGAGTCGTCGTGCACACCAACCTCGGACGTGCGCCGCTCTCGGCTGCTGCGGTGGCGGCGGTCGTCGCGGCCGCGGGCACCACCGACGTCGAGCTCGACCTCGAGACCGGGACCCGCGGGCGCCGCGGCCGCGGGGCCCTCGCGGCGCTTGCCGACGCCGTACCCGACGCCGAAGCGGTGCACGTCGTCAACAACGGCGCCGCCGCCCTCGCGCTGACGGCGTGCGCGCTCGCCGCGGGGCGGGAGGTCGTGGTGGCCCGGGGCGAGCTGGTCGAGATCGGCGACGGGTTCCGGATCCCTGAGCTCCTGGAGTCGGTCGGCGTGCGGCTGCGCGAGGTCGGCACCACCAACCGGGTGCACCTGGCCGACTACGCCGGGTCGGTCGGCCCGGAGACGGCACTCGTGCTCAAGGTCCATCCGTCCAACTTCCGGGTCGAGGGGTTCACGTCCTCGGTCGCGATCGCCGAGCTGGCCAGGCTGGGCGTGCCGGTGGTCGCCGACATCGGGTCCGGCCTGCTGGCGCCCCACCCCCGGCTGCCCGACGAGCCCGATGCCGCCTCGGCGCTCCGTGCGGGCGCGGCGCTGGTGACGGCGTCCGGTGACAAGCTCCTGGGCGGTCCGCAGTGCGGGCTGCTCCTGGGGCGGGCTGATCTGGTCGAGCGGGTTCGCCGCTTCCCGTTGGCCCGGGCCGTGCGCGTCGACAAGCTCACCCTGGCCGGCCTCGAGGCCACGCTCCGCGGTCCGGTCACCCCCGTGGCCGCCGCACTGGCTGCCGATCCGGCCGCGCTGCGGGTGCGCGCCGAGCGCCTGGCTGCCGCGATCGGGGCCCCCGCCCGTGCCGTCGAGTCCCGGGGCGCGGTCGGTGGCGGTGGCGCCCCGGGCGTGCCCCTCCCCAGCGCGGCGGTGGCGCTCCCGCCGTCGCTGGCCGCGGCCCTGCGGGCCGGGGAGGCGCCGGTCGTGGGCCGGGTGCACGAGGACCACCTGCTGCTCGACCTCCTGACAGTGCCGGAGGAGGACGACGCCCACGTCGCCACCGCCGTACGGCGTGCCCTCGGGCGCTGACGTGCACGTCGTCGCCACAGCCGGCCACGTCGACCACGGCAAGTCGACCCTCGTGCGGGCACTGACCGGGATGGACCCCGACCGGCTCGAGGAGGAGCGGCGGCGAGGTCTGTCGATCGAGCTCGGCTACTGCTGGACCGAGCTGGGAGAGCTCGGCGACGTGGCGTTCGTCGACGTACCGGGGCACGAGCGGTTCCTGTCGACGACGCTGGCCGGGCTCGGCCCGGTGCCGGTCGCGATGCTGGTCGTCGCCGCCGACGACCCGTGGATGCCGCAGGCCGCGGAGCACTTGGCCGCACTCGACGCCCTGGGGGTCGCCCACGGCCTGGTGGCGATCACCCGCTCCGACCTTGCCGACCCGGCGCCGGCGCTGGCGCGCGCACGGGCCGAGGTCGACCGCACGTCCCTCGCCGGCGCCCCGGCCGTGGTGGTCAGCGGACGCACGGGTGCCGGTCTGGACGACCTTCGCGAAGCGCTGGCCGACGTCCTGGCCGAGGTCCCGGCGCCCGACCCGGCCGCTGAGGTCCGGCTGTGGGTCGACCGGTCGTTCCACGTCCGCGGCTCTGGCACAGTCGTCACCGGGACCCTTCCCGCCGGGACGGTCCGGGTCGGCGACCGGCTGGCCCTCGGCAGCGAGGTGGTGCGAGTCCGCAGCGTCGAGTCGCTGGGCAGACCGAGCACGTCGGTGTCGGGTGTGGCCCGGATCGCCCTGGGGCTCGCGGCCGTGCCCGTCGGTCTCGTCCGCGGGTCGGCGCTGGTGACGCCCGGAGCCTTCGAGTCCGTGACGGAGGTCGACGTGCGGGTCCGCGGCGAAGGCTCGCTCCCCGACCGACCCCTGCTCCACGTCGGCTCGGCCCATCTCGCCGTTCACGCCCGCCCCCTCGGCGACACGCATGCCCGTCTCCGGCTCGAGGCCCCGCTCCCCCTGCGGCACGGCGACCGGGCGCTCCTGCGTGACCCGGGCAGCCGCTCGCTGTGGGGGGTCGAGGTCGTCGACGCCGCGCCGCCACCGCTCGACCGGCGTGGAGCCGCCCGGGCTCGGGCGACCGACCTGGCCTCCCGGCGCGGCGACTTGGCCGACGAGGTGAGAGTGCGCGGCGCCGTACGACGGAGCCTGCTGCGGCGGCTCGGCGTCACCGGCCCTCCGCCCCCGGGCTCCCTGGTGGCCGGCGACTGGCTGGTCTCCGCCGACCGGCTCGACTCCTGGCGCACTGCGCTCGCCGCTGCCGTCGCCGACCACCCCGACGGGCTGTCGTCGGGCGCGGCCGCGCGCCTGCTCGACCTGCCCGATCTCGCGCTCCTGGACGCCCTCATCACCGAGCCGGTCGTCCTGCGACAGGGACGCCTGGTGGTCGCGCGCGACCTCGACGACGCCACCGCCCACGCCCTCCGGACGGTGCGCGCCGACCTGGAGGCCGACCCGTTCCGGGCTCCCGACGCCGATCGGCTCGCGGCACTGGGACTCGACCGGTTGACGCTGGCGCGCCTGGCGCGCGACGGACACGTGCTGCTGCTCGGCGACGGCGTCGTGCTGCTGCCCGAAGCCGACGACGAGGCCGCGGACCTGTTGTCCCGGCTCGACCAGCCGTTCACCACGAGCCAGGCCCGTCAGGCGCTCGGCACCTCCCGCCGGGTCGTGCTGCCGCTGCTGGCCCATCTCGACCGGACCGGGCGCACGGTGCGCCTGCCCGACGACACCCGGCGGGTCAGGTGAGTCAGGCGGCCGGG
Organism: uncultured Actinomycetota bacterium; assembly: GCA_963820015.1. GTDB lineage: Bacteria > Actinomycetota > Actinomycetes > Propionibacteriales > Nocardioidaceae > Nocardioides. The sequence continues at coordinate 395,346 of CAWFYO010000003.1, forward strand.
TCGTCGCGGACGGCGACCCACGGCGCCGTGAGGCCGTGGTCGACCGCCCAGAGCACCGCCTGGGTGCGGCTGGTCACGCCCATCGCGCGGTAAGCCGTGCGGATGTGGGACTTCACGGTGTTCATCGACAGGTCCAGGCGCCGGGCGATCTCCTTGTTGGGCGCCCCCGCCGCGATCATCGCCACCACGTGCGACTCCCGTGGGGTGAGGCCGATCGCGTAGGGCGTGCGCGGCGCCGGCTCCGCGGCCCGTCGTACGCCGTCGAGGGCGACGAGGCGTTCGCCCGAGTGCACCTTCTCGACCCCCGCGACCAGCTCGTGCGCGGCCAGCGCCTTGGACAGGTAGCCGTCGGCCCCGCCGAGCATCGCCTTCTCGACGTAGCCGTCTCGGATCTCCCACGTGAACACCGCCACCCGAGCCGCACCGGGGGGCCGTGGCACCTGCGTCGGGGCGCAGCCCTCCGTCGGCCCGGACGGGCGCGTGAACGGGTCGACGAGGGCGACGTCACTGGGGTCATGGGCATGGGCCGGGCCGGACGGGACGAGGATCACCCGATCGGCATGGTCGGCCATCAGCGCCTGTAGGCCTGCGTGCACGAGGTCGCACTCGCGGACGAGGCGCACGCGCACGGGTCTGTCGAACTCCACGCCCGTCTTGTACCCACCGGCAGAACCGGTTATGCCTGCCGAGTCTCCGAACCCTGGCGGGATACCCTCTCCGGGTGCGTCAACCTCCTCGCGAAGTCGTGATCGCCGTGGTGGCCGTCGAGACCGTCTCCGCAGTCCTCGCCTACCGCGACCTGGCCCACCGCACCGACGACCAGGTCCGGGGGCCCAAGCTCCTGTGGCGCGTGGTGATGGCCCTCAACCCCGGCAACTCGATCGCCTACTGGATCTTCGGCCGACGCTGAGGTCGCTCCGCTCACTCACCCGGCCCTTCCCGGTGGGAGTCCGCGGACCGCACTCAGGACGCGGTGAGCAGCGAGCGGTCGACCGCGCACCGGCGCCGGAGCACCGACCGAGCCGCGGCCCCGGCCCGGGCAGGGAGCAGGTCCTCGGCGACACCGTGTCGGCGCTCGCTGCGGACGACCCGGGCGACGCACCGCATCACCGATCCGGCCGGGAGGTCCGGGAACTCCTCGGCCAGTCGGACGGTCAGCTCCAGCAGCTGCGCCTGGCGCACCCGGATCTCGGCGAGTGACATCGAGCGGCTCCTCGTCAGTGCGGGAGAACGCCGTCGAGGAGGGCAGGCCTGAGGATCGCGGCAGGCAACCGGGCTGTCCCGGGCCGAACGGCAGTTCAGTCGGGACGTTCGCCTCCCGACGACACAGGTCGTCGGGCCCAACCCTGGAAGCAGGAACTCCACCAGGGAGGTGCTCACATGTTGGCACTCGTCTACCACGGACCGGGGCAACGTGAGTGGGAGGAGGTGCCCGACCCGCGGGTTCTGGCGGACACCGACGTGGTGGTCGGAGTCGACGCGGTGACGATCTGCGGGACGGACCTGCACATCCTCGAGGGCGACGTCCCCGAGGTCACACCCGGCACGATCCTCGGCCACGAGGCCGTGGGCAGGGTCGAGGAGGTCGGCGCTGCGGTCCGCACGGTCACCCCCGGCGACCGGGTCCTGGTCTCCTGCATCGCCGGTTGCGGAACCTGCCGCTACTGCCGCGAGGGGCACTACGGACAGTGCCAGTCCGGAGGTGGCTGGGCACTGGGCCACACGATCGACGGCGTCCAGGCGGAGTACGTCCGAGTGCCGTACGGCGACCTGTCGCTGCACCCCCTGCCCGACAGCGTCTCCGACGAGGCCGCGGTGCTGCTCGCCGACATTCTGCCGACCAGCTACGAGGTGGGCGTCCTCAACGGTGGGGTCACCCCGGGTGACGTCCTCGCGATCGTGGGCGCCGGACCGATCGGGCTGGCTGCGGTGATGACCGCCAAGCTCTACTCGCCGAGCCGGATCGTGGTCATCGACCCGGCCGCGCCACGACGTGACGCCGCCAAGCGGATCGGCGCCGACATCGCCCTCGACCCGGCCACCGACGACGTCCTGGAGGTGGTCCGCAGCGTCACCGGCGGGCTCGGGGCCGACGTCGTCATGGAGGCGGTCGGCATGCCGGGCACCTTCGAGATGGCGACGACGCTGGTCAGGCCGGGCGGCACCGTCGCCAACATCGGCGTGCACGGCGCTCCGGCGACGCTGCACCTCGAGACGCTGTGGATCAAGAACGTCACCATCACCACCGGTCTGGTCGACACCTCCACGACGCCGCGCCTGCTGCGGCTGCTCGCCGACGGACAGCTCGACCCGCTGCCGTTGATCACGCACCGGTTCGGGCTCGACCAGATGATGGAGGCCTACGACGCGTTCAGCCGCCCGGCTGAGACCGGTGCCTTGAAGGTCGTGCTCGAGCGCGAGCCGGCCCACATCTGAGCACGCCCCCGCTCCCCTTGCCCCAACCACCCACCCGCCCCAACAACCAGCACCGACAACCGCACGCACCAGCACCGACAAGCAGCACGACCTCGAAGGAGCGAACCATGTATGCCAGGCCCGCGCACCGTGTCCGGACCACCGACCCGCTGCGCCGCGTCATGGTGTGGCCGGTGGCGGTCGTCGAGGCCGAGGCGACCTTGACCGAGGTCGCCGAGGCGTTGGCCGCCGACGAGATCGGGGCGCTCTGCGTCACCGAGAACGGCGTGCTGGCCGGCATCGTCTCCGAGCGCGACGTCGTGGCCCACGTGGCAGCCGGTGGCGACCCCGACACCCTGACGGCGGCCGAGGTCATGTCCACGGACCTGGTGACGGTCACGCCGGACGACACCGTGCTCGACGCCGCGAAGCGGATGAAGGAGAGCCAGGTCCGGCACCTGCCGGTGCTGCTGGACGACGACATCGCCGGCATCGTCTCGATGCGCGACATCTTCGACGCCTTGGTGGACGCCGGCTAGGAGAGCGAGGACTTCGCGACGCGAGGGTCGCAGCGCGCGTGCGCGCCGGCCCTCACACCTCCTCGGGCTCCATCATCATCGTCCCCGTCGGGCACTCTTCCACGCACAGGCCGCAGCCCTTGCAGTAGTCGAGGTCGACCTCGTACTCACCCTCGGGGCCCAGCTTGATCACCGCGTTGTCGGGGCAGAACGCGTAGCAGTTGTCGCAGGCGATGCAGCCGCCGCACGACAGGCACCGGCGGGCCTCGTAGAGCGCCGTGTCCACGTCGAGGTCCTGCACGACCTCGTCGAAGGTCGACTGCCGTCGCACCTGCTCCAGCCGGGGCCGGTGCTGCCGGGGCGCGTCCTCGAAGTACCACGTGTTCAGCGCGTCGTACGGCGTGAGCTCGGGCTCGGCGGGCGGGGTCACCGTGGACCCGGCCAGCCACGCGTCGATCCCCGCGGCTGCCATCCGGCCGTGTCCGATCGCGACCGTCGCCGAGCGCTCGCCCGGTGACATGTCACCTGCGGCGTAGACGCCCGGCCGGTAGGTGGCCATGGTGACCGGGTCGGTGATCACGATGCCGCCGTCGACCCCGACCGACGAGCCGTCGCCGAGCAGCGACAGGTCGGTGTCCTGGCCGAGCGCGAGCACGACCGAGTCGGCGTCGAGACGCTCGGTGCGGCCCGTCGGCTGGGGGTAGCCCGACGCGTCGAGCTCCATCGCCTCGATCGTGATGCCCTCGGCGTCCACCTGCTCGATCGTGGAGAGCCAGCGGAAGGTGATGCCCTCGTCCTCGGCCTCCTGCACCTCCTGCTCGTGCGCCGGCATCCGCTCCCGAGTGCGGCGGTAGACGATGACCGCCTCCGCGGCGCCGAGCCGCTTGGCGGTGCGTGCGGCGTCGAGCGCGGTGTTGCCACCGCCGTAGACCGCCACCCGCCGACCGAGCAGCAGTGGCTCGTCCTCGGCGGTCGCGCGGAGGACCTCGAGGGCGTCGAGCACCTTGGCGGCGGTGCCGGCCGGCAGGTAGGTCCGCCGGGCGAGCCGCGCGCCCAGGGCGAGCACCACCGCGTCGAAAGTGCCCTCCTCCATCACCTCGTCGAGATCGGTGACGTCCACGCCGAGCTCGAGATGCACCCCCAGCGCGAGGATCCGGTCGACCTCGGCGTCGAGCACCTCACGGGGCAGGCGGTAGCGCGGGATCGCGTAGCGCATCATCCCGCCGGGCTGCGCCTGCGCCTCGCGGATCGTCACCTCGTGCCCGAGCCGCGCGAGATGATAGGCCGCCGAAAGCCCACCGGGCCCGGAGCCGATCACCAGCACGTGCCGGCCGGTGGGCGGGCGCAGCGGATCGACCGTCCAGCCCTGGCGGATCGCCTCGTCACCGAGGAACCGCTCGACGGAGTTGATGCCGACCGCCTCGTCGAGGGTGCCGCGATTGCAGGACGTCTCGCAGGGGTGGTAGCAGATGCGGCCCATGACCGCGGGCATCGGGTTGAGGTCCATGATCCGGCGCCAGGCGGCCTCGTAGCCGTCCCCGCCGGACTCCGCGTCGTACAGCCAGGAGCGGACATCCTCCCCCGCAGGGCAGGCATGGCCGCAGGGGGCGGCCCGCTCGACGTAGACGGCACGCTCGGTGCGCCAGGAGCCGGTCAGGTCGACCGCGCTCGACCCGGGGCCGAGGCTGACGGCGAAGGGCAGGTCGGTGGTCATGACGGCTCCTCCACGAGTCCGAAGTGGGAGATCGCCCGGTCGGCCTGGCGCTGGAGGCGCTCGACCACGTCCGGGTGGCCCGGATCGCCGAACAGGTGCGCGAACCGTCCCTGGTGGCGCAGGTAGTCCGAGACGGGCACCTGCCGGCGGATCTTGCGGACGTCGGTCACCTCGCCGTTCCGAGCATCGAAGACCGGGAAGAAGCCCGACTCGACGGCCAGCCGCGCCATCTTGACGGTGTCGGCGGACTCGGTGCCCCAGCCGAGGGGGCACGGCACCAGGACGTGGAGGTAGCGGGCACCGCGCACGGACATGGCGGTCCGCACCTTGCGCTCCAGGTCGTGCAGGTCGGCGACGGTCGCGGTGGCGACGTAGGGGATCTCGTGGGCCATCGCGATCGCCGGCAGGCTCTTCCCGGTGCCGAAGGCGTTGCCCACGCGGCTGCCGACCGGGCGCGTGTTGGCGGTGTTCGCGGCGGCCGGCGTCGCGCCGGACCGCTGGACCCCGGTGTTCATGTAGCCCTGGTTGTCGTAGCAGACGAACAAGACGTCGTCGTTGCGCTCGAACATGCCGGACAGGCAGCCGAGCCCGATGTCGACGGTGCCGCCGTCGCCGGCCTGGCACACGACGCGGACGTCGTCCCGCCCCTGGGCCGCGAGCGAGGCGGCGACGCCCGAGGCGACCGCGGCGGAGTTGCCGAAGAGAGAGTGCAGCCAGGGCACCCGCCAGGCGGACTCGGGGTACGGCGTGGAGAAGACCTCGAGGCAGCCGGTCGCGTTGACGGTGACCATCCGGCCCTCCGTGGCGTGCATGGCGGCGTCGAGCACGACCCGGGCACCGAGCGCCTCGCCGCAGCCGCGGCAGGCCCGGTGACCCGACGTGATCGAGTTCGTGCGGTCGCCGCTGGACTGCTCGGTGCGGTCGGACGGGTCGAGCAGCCGGTTGCCCGCCGCGAACGTGCCGACCTGGTAGAGCTTCAGGTCCGTGGTGGTCATGGCGCCTCCAGCTGTGCGGATGCGGTCGTCTCGCCGTACTCCCGGGACAGCTCGCGGGAGACCAGGTCGACGTCGAGGTCGGGGAAGGTGAGCACGCCGTCGGAGATGCGGCCCGCGAGCACGTCCTCGACCAGGCGGCGCAGGCCGTGGCGGGTCACGGGTCGGCCACCGAGGCCGACCACCACGTCGTGCACGCGGGTGCGCTCGCCGGTCAGGGCCAGGCGCACGTCCTGGCCCAGGATGCTCCCCGAGCCGACCGAGACGGCCCGGTTCAGGACGACGACCTGCGAGGCGCCGGCCAGGGACTCGCGCACCTCGTCGAGCGGCCAGGGACGGAAGCAGGTGACCCCGAGGGTGCCGGCGAGGATGCCCTCGTCCCGGAGCTCGTCGACCACGTCGGCGGCGGTGCCGAGCACCGACCCGAGCGCCACCAGCACGAGGTCGGCGTCCTCGACGCGGTACGCCGACACCAGACCACCCGAGTCCCGCCCGACGAGGTCACGGAACTCCCGAGCCACGTCCCGGACGGCGTCGAGCGCCCTCAGCTGCCGGTGCGCCTCGAGGTACTTGACCTCGGTGAAGGCCTCGGGCCCCACCATCGCGCCGATCGTGACCGGCTGGTCGGGGTCGAGCACGTGCAACGGCTTGAACGGCGGCAGCAGCGCGTCGACCTGGTCCTGCTCGGGGACGTCGATCTCCTCCATCGCGTGCGTGAGCACGAAGCCGTCGACACACACCATCACCGGGACCGACAGCCGCTCTGCCAGGGCGAAGGCCTGAACGTGCAGGTCGGTCGCCTCCTGGTTGCTGCCGGCGAAGAGCTGGACCCAGCCCGCGTCGCGCTGCGACATGGCGTCGGAGTGGTCGTTCCAGATGTTGATCGGGGCGCCGAGAGCCCGGTTGGCGACGGTCATCACGACCGGCAGCCGGAGCCCGGAAGCGTTGGGGAGCGCCTCGGCCATGAACAACAGGCCTTGGCTGGAGGTGGCGGTGTAGGCCCGCCCGCCAGCGGCCGAGGCGCCGATGCAGGCCGACATGGCACCGAACTCCGACTCGACCATGAGGTAGCGGCACTCGCCCGCCTTGCCGATCGCAACCAGGTCGGAGAGCGCCTCGACGATGTGGGTCTGGGGCGAGATCGGGTAGGCCGCGATGACGTCGGGCCGACAGCGGGCGACGGTCTCGGCGATCGCCTTGGAGCCTTCAACCTGCGAGCGCATCGTTGCGTCCCTCCTCCGCGGCCAGCGCGAACCCGTCCGCGGCCAGCCAGGCGTTCAGCTGGCCCGCCTGGCCCCGGAACCGCTGCTGCATGGCCTGACCGAGCGACTCGACCGTGACGATGCCGGTGATCCCGGCAAGGGCACCGAGCAGCGCGGTGTTCGGCAACGGCCGGCCCAGCCGGCCTCGCGCCAGGTCGGTGGCGGGGATGGTCAGCACCCGGAAGCCGCGTCCGTCGAGGCCGAGCTCGTCGGCGCTGCGCGAGCTGTTCACGAGCACCACTCCCCCGGCGGCCAGCCCGTCGAGGACTCCGGCCACGTGCAGCATGGTCGGGTCCTGCACGACGATCGCGTCAGGCGTGGTGATCGGGTCGTGGGAGCGGATGGGCTGGTCGGAGATGCGGCAGTACGCGACCACCGGTGCTCCGGTCCGCTCCGAGCCGAAGCTCGGGATGGCCTGGGCATGCTCGCCCTGGTCGAACGCCGCCATCGACAACAGCTCGGCCGCCGTCACGACGCCTTGGCCCCCCCTTCCGTGGAACCGGACCTCGAACCGCATCGGACCTCCTCGGGCTGGGTCGGGCACGAGTCATGCCTGATCTCAGTCCCAGACTCGCCGGGTAGGCGGGCGCACCCCAGGGTCGGACGTCCCCTGCGACCCGGGTCCCCCGGCCCACCCCGCCGGAGTGAGCGTCAGGGGCGCGCGGACTCGTGCTCGTCCCAGGGAGCGGCATCGGCGTCGACCGGTGCGGGCGGGACGACCCCGACCGGGCACGCCGACTCGCGGAGCACGGCGCGCGCCGTGGCCCCGAGGTGGTGCACCAGGCCGCCGTGGGCCGGCCGCGAGATGAGGAGAAGGTCGGCCTGCGTCGACTGGGTCACCAGGGCGTACGCGGCCTGGCCGTGCACGAGGTCCACCTGCACCTCGACGTCCGGGTAGGACATCCGCAGGTCGATCAGCCGCTCCTCGATGAGCAGGGTCTGCTCGGTGGTCCACGCCGGGTCGCCCGCTCGGACCGTGATCGCGTCGTCGTACGGCGACATCAGGTGCCAGGCGTGGAGGATGACCAGCTGGGCGCGGGCCTGGTGGGCCAGGGCGAAGGCGTTCGCGAGCAGTCGGTCGGCGTGGCGCGGTCGCTTGAGACCGACCAGGATCCGGCCGGTCGGAGCGAGGTGCCCCGGGGACGTCGGGACGATCACCACCGGACAGGTGGAGCGCGCCGCGATGCCGGTGACCGTCGAGCCGGTCCAGACCCGTTCGAGCATGCCCTGCGGTGCGGCACCGACCACCAGCAGCGCAGCGTCCTCGGTGTGCCGCACCAACGCGTCGACGCGAGAGCCCATGACCACCTTCGTGGTGACGGCCAGGCCCGGCACGGTGGCCTCCACGAGGTCGCAGGCGCGGTCGAGCACGTCCTGCGCGGTCCGCCGTAGCTGGACGTCGGGCACGGTCGGCAGGGGCCCGACCGGGAAGTACGCCGGCACCACGTGCACCAGCTCCAGCGGGAGACCGCTCTCCCGAGCCCGGTGTGCGGCGTAGGCGACGGCGGCGCGGCTCGCCGGCGTACCACTGGTGGCGGCGACGACCCTGCCCGCGGGGCGCTGGTCGGTCATGGTGGCTCCTCGTGCAGCCCGCTCCGAGGGGGTGGAAACGGCGCTCCACCTCAGGACACCCCTTTGCGCCGCCCGCGGCGAGGGTCGTTGGGCACCGTCGCACACCCGAGGGTCCCGACCCGGCGGGACTCTCATCGGGATCCTCTGGTCAGGAGGAACTAGATGAGCACCCTCGCCACCCGCGACCCGGCGCTGCCGGCCCGGGCGACGGACCGCCCACACCTCGCGTCGAGCAGGCGGAAGCCCGACCTTCGGGGACCTTCTGCACTGGGCCGCCGGCCACCTGACGAGTCACCCTGGAGGGGATGACGGCCGGTGAGGTTCCCAGGCACGATAGGGGTCCGAACGATGACATCTGTAGCCGACAGGCCCGTCGAGACCAGGCCCACGGACTCGTGGGCCGTGCGCCTGCTGACGCCTGCCTTCTGGGGAGCGACTGCGATCGTGGTGATGTGGCTGGCGGTGCTGTTCACCAGCGTCTACGGCGGCGACTTCGTCAGCACGAACGCCTCAGGCACCCAGTCCACGACAATCCCCTCCGGGGTGTTCGTCGCGCTCTTCGCCTGCCTGGCCACGGTGGCGGTCGCCCGGCGGGCGTTCCGCGGGGAGACCGACCGGGGTAGCAGGAGCTGACCGCTGCTAGCGGTGTGCCGGCCCGGTCGCCGGGACGACCCGGCCGGACGCGGCGACCAGCGCGCCGTACCGGCCCATGAGGTCGCGCGACAACGCCTCGGGCTCGGCCCGCCACGCCCATGCGCCCGCCTCGAGGCCGGGGGTGTTCATCCGCGCCTCGCTGCCGAGGGCCAGGAGGTCCTGTGCCGGTACGACGGCCAGCCGAGCAGTCGAGGCCAGCGCCAGCCGGACCAGCGCCCAGGGCATCGGCTCGTCGGGGTCGAGCAGCACCCGTCGTACGGCGGCCCGGGTGTCGTCGTCGAGCCCTGACCACCAGCCCATCGTGGTGTCGTTGTCGTGGGTGCCGGTGTAGACGACGCTCCACTCCCCCGTCCGGGCCGGCAGGTGGGGGTTGTCCGGCGAGCCGTCGAAGGCGAACTGGAGCACCTTCATCCCCGGCAGCCCGGCGTCCACGCGCAGCGCCTCGACCTCCGGCGTGATCACGCCGAGGTCCTCGGCGACCAAGGTGCCGGGACCGGCCGCCTCCACCAGCGCCTCGACGACGGCCGTCCCCGGGCCGGGCACCCACCAGCCGTCGCGTGCGGTCGGTGCATCGGCCGGGACGTGCCAGGCTGCCTCGAAGCCGCGGAAGTGGTCGATCCGCACCAGGTCGAAGAGCTCTCGCTGCCGGATGATCCGCCGCCGCCACCAGGCGTAGCCGTCGGCCGCCATCGCGTCCCAGTCGTAGTGCGGGTTGTCCCATCGCTGCCCGTCCGCGGCGAAGTAGTCCGGCGGGACCCCGGTCACTGTGGTCGGCCGGCCCTCCTCGTCGAGCAGGAAGAGCCGGCGCTGCGACCACACCTCCGCGCTGTCGTGGCCCACGAAGATCGGGAGGTCGCCGAAGACGACCACGCCGCGCTCCGCCGCGTGCTCACGCAGCCGGCGCCACTGCTCGGCGAAGGTCCACTGCTCGGCACGGAGACGGTCGGCGAGGTCACCGGCGCCGGCCAGGGTCTCGCGGACCCGCTCCGGGTCGCGGTCGCGCAGGGCCGGCTCCCAGGTCGTCCAGGGCGTGCCGCCGAGGAACGTCCGGAGCGCCGTGAACTCGACGTAGGGCTCGAGCCAGTCGGCCTGGCGCGCCACCCAGTCGTCGTACGCCGGCCCGGAGGGGTCCGGCGGTGCGACCGAGCGGTCGATGAGAGCGGGGTTGCCGGCCATGCTGCTGGTCGCGCTGTACGGCGACCCGCCCGGCTCCTTCGGAGGCACCAGCGGCAGCACCTGCCACACCGTGATCCCGGCGTCGGCGAGCAGGTCGACCAGCTCGTCGGCGCCCCGACCGATCGCGGCTTCGGGCAGCGACGTGACGTGGAGCAGGACTCCTGCCCGTCGGACGGCCATCGGACCCGCGTCTGTCGCCGCCTCGCTCACCCGGCGACTGTAGTGGCGCGACGCGCGAGCAGCAGCGCCGCCGTCAGCCCGCCGAGCGTGCCGAGCACCTCGTCGCCGAGGGTGTCGGTGTAGGCCGTGTCGAGCTCCTTGCCGTGCCGGATGAAGGTCCACCACTCGGCGACCTCCCACCCGATGGCCAGGGCGGCGCCGATGCCGGTGACGAGCATGACCAGCACCCACACCGGCCGGACGGTCTGCCGCTCGAGCAGCAGCCCGATGCCGAAGCAGAGGAGCAGCCAGTTCACGAAGTGGTTGGCGTCGTCCCACCGGTCCACGCTGTCGTAGAGGTTCAGCGTGTTGCCGTGACGTCGACGAGGAACGGCGACGCGATGAACGCGAAGGCCGCCCACGGGGGTGCGCTGACGTCGCCGCGACGGCGCGCGAACCACCACCACGCCAGTGGCGGGAGGAGCATCACGACCGGATAGGCCACCAGCCGCGCCCCGAACGCCTTGCCCTCGAACTGCGGGAGCCCGCCGGCGAACGTCGCCAACGCCAGCTGCCCGATGGTGAGCAGGAGGATCACGACGTACGTCGCGCGCGCGGGCCGGGCCACGACGCGCAGCCTAGGCTCAGCGGTGGCTCAGCGGTGGCCTGCGTGGCCTAGCGTGGCCTAGCGTGGCGAGGTGCGCGTCGCCACCTTCAACCTCCTGAGCGGCCGCTCCCCCGACACGGACTTCGACGTCGACAGGTTCACCGACGCGGTGCGTGAGCTCGACGCCGACCTGCTGGCGCTCCAGGAGGTGGACCGCGGCCAGGAGCGGTCGGGACGGGCGGATCTCGCCGCGCTGGCCGCCGAGGCGACGGGGGCCTCGTCGTGGCGGTTCGAGCCGACCCTGGTCGGGCCGCCGGGAAAGTGGGTCCGGGCCCCCCTCGGCGCCGACGCCGGTGCCGGCCCGGCCTACGGCATCGCCTTCCTGAGCCGACACCCGGTGACGACCTGGGACGTCGTCCGGCTGCCGCGGCTGCCCGGGGACGAGCCCCGGCTGGCCCTGGTCGCGACCGTCGAGACGCCGTTCGGCCTCTGGACCGTGGTCTCGACTCACCTGACCTACCTGCGGCCGTCGTGCCACCTCCAGCTGCTCCGGCTGCGGCCGCTGGTCCGTCGTACCGCGGGGCCGGCGCTGCTGCTCGGTGACCTGAACCAGGGCCGGACGACCGCCGAGCTCCTCACCGGTCTTCGGCCACTGGCGACCGGTGCGACGTTCCCGGCCGGTGCTCCGCGGGCGCAGCTCGACCACATCCTGGCGAACCGCGACCTGCGCACGGTGAGGGGCGGACCGGTGCGGCTGCCGATCTCGGACCACCGGGCCCTGGTGGCCGACGTCGCGCCCGACCGCGAATCGTAGGACGCTCCGCGCCGCCCGTCAGGCGAACTCAGCAGATCTGTCCGATCGATCCGCGTTGCGCGCGGGGCTCCCGGAACCGTCCCCGACGAGGCACACTGGACGCGTGTCATCCGCTGGTCTCGACGGCTTCGACCTCGGTCGGCTCGACGACGTCTTCGACGCCTACCTCGACGGTTCGTCCCAAGCAGCGCGCGACCTGCGCACCTTCGCCGACGGCCTCCGGGTCCTGCCGCCCAAGCGGCTGATCCGGCAGCGCGTGCGCACGCTTCCCGAGCCCTCGGGTCCCATCCATGCCGCCCGGGCGGGAGCGCGCACGTCCCTGTGCGGTCGTGAGCTCGAGTCGATGCTGGAGTTCCCCCGGCGGCGCTTCCCGTTCGAGTCCTACGACGTGGAGGCCACCTGCGGCGGGTGCGCCGAGGCCGCCCGGCTCCTGCGTCGCTGGGCCGGCTGAGCACCGCACCCGGCCAGGCCGGGACGAATGTCCCTCCCGGCAGTGTCGGATGACCGAGGCTGTCGCGCTGCCCCTGCGGGAGTATCGAAGGAGCAGGACCTGACGCTCGCCGGGTCCGTCCCGAGGACCGGGAGAGGAGCAGAGACGATGCACACCAAGACCTGGAACATCGACGTGTACCTGTCCGAGAAGGACGGGAAGACCCACGCCGAGGCGGTGCTCCGCACCCACGAAGGCACCGAGATGCGCCACACCGGCATCGCCTCCAAGAGCCCCGAGGACCGTGACGTGCCCGAGATCGGTGACGAGCTGGCCGTGTGCCGCGCCCTCGGCGGCCTCGTCCACGACCTGCTCGACCTCACCGTCCTCGACGTGCTGGACAACGACCCCGCCGCGGACGCCGCGACCATCAGCCTCAGCTGACCCGCGTCGTCCCGAACGCCCCTGCACGGAAAATCAGCAGTGGCGAGGGATCCCCTCGCCACTACCAACGTATAGCGCAGTGGGGGTCTTGCGGCAAGCCCCCCGTGGTCGCGCACAATCGCGGACTCCGACCACCTCTCGCTGTCTGGAGCCGACCTGGTGAGCCCTCTGAAGCCGAGTGTCTTCGACCTCCACGACCACCCTGCCAAGGCCGACCTGGCCCTGATCGAGCGCGACGAGCAGCACTTCGCCGCCCTCGCGCAGAGCCTCGACGAGACGATCGCCGACCTGACCCGGCGCATCGAGACCGAACGCCTGGCCCCGGGAGGCACGGGCCAGGAGGCGATGGACCGCGACCTGGAGATCCACCGCCTGACCGCGCGTTTGCGCTCCTTGCGCCGATTCACTCTCGACGTCTGCCTCGGCCGGGTGGTGGCCGACGGTGGGCCCGACCCGGTCTACATCGGCCGCTTCGGCCTCACCGACCGGCATGGCCGCCGCCTGCTCGTCGACTGGCGCTCCCCCGCGGCCGAGCCGTTCTTCGCAGCCACTCACGCCCAACCGATGGGGCTGGCGAGCCGCCGACGCTACCGCTGGGCACGCGGCCGGGTCACCGACTACTGGGAGGAGGTGTTCGCTCCCGACGGGCTCGAGGGACACGCTGCGCTCGACGACCAGTCCGCCTTCATCGCCAGCCTGGGCGCCGCCAGGTCGGGACGGATGCGCGACGTGCTCGGCACCATCCAGGCCGACCAGGACGCCATCGTCCGCGCGGGTTCGCGCGGTGCTCTGGTCGTCGACGGCGGGCCGGGCACCGGCAAGACGGTCGTGGCGCTGCACCGCGCGGCGTACCTCCTCTACTCCGACCCGCACGTCGGCGAGGGCCGCGGCGGAGTCCTCGTCGTCGGCCCCCACCAGCCCTACCTCGCCTACGTCGCCGACGTGCTGCCCGGCCTCGGCGAGGAAGGCGTGCAGACCTGCACGCTGCGCGACCTCCTGCCCGAGGGCGCGACGGCGCCCGACGAGCCCGACCCGGAGGTGGCCCGGCTCAAGGCCCGCACCGACATGGTGAGGGCGATCGAGCCCGCGGTGCGGCTCTACGAGGAGCCACCGACGGAGGGGCTGGAGGTCGGGACCCCGTGGGGCGATGTCTGGCTCAGCGCCGACGACTGGGCCGAGGCCTTCGAGTCGCTGGAGCCGGGGCAGTCCCACAACGAGGGCCGGGACGAGGTCTGGGAGGAGCTGCTCACGATCCTCGTGGACAAGCACGAGGTCGGTGCTGACGACCAGAACGTCTCCGAGGACCTGGTACGACGCGCGCTCGCGGGCCACGCCGAGCTGGTCGACGCCTTCGGCCGGGCCTGGCCGCTGATCGACCCGACCGACCTGGTCGGTGACCTGTGGTCGGTGCCGGCGTACCTCCGCAGGTGTGCGCCGTGGCTCGAGCCCGACCAGGTGCGGCTCCTGCAGCGGGCGGACCCGCAGGCCTGGACGAGCTCCGACCTCCCTCTCCTCGACGCTGCTCGGCAACGGCTCGGCGACCCGGAGGCGTCACGGCGCCGGCGTCGTCGGCGGGCCGCCGCGGCGGCCGACCGGGAGCAGATGTCCCAGGTGGTCGACCACCTGATCGCCTCCGACGACTCCGACATGCACGTGATGTCGATGCTGCGTGGCCAGGACCTCCAGGCCGCCCTGGCCGACGACGACGTGCGCCCTCGCCGGACCGCTGACCTGCTGGCCGGGCCGTTCTCGCACGTCATCGTGGACGAGGCGCAGGAGCTGACCGACGCCGAGTGGCAGATGCTGCTGCTCCGCTGCCCGTCGCGCAGCTTCACCGTCGTCGGCGACCGGGCCCAGGCCCGGCACGGTTTCACGGAGTCGTGGCAGGAGCGCCTTGCGCGGGTCGGTCTCGACGCCATCGAGCTGGCCTCGCTGAGCATCAACTACCGCACGCCCGCGGAGGTGATGGTCGAGGCGGAGCCGGTCATCCGGGCTGCGCTCCCCGACGCCAACGTGCCGACGTCCATCCGGCGGACCGGGATCCCCGTGCGGTACGCGACCTCGACCGAGCTGGGCCCGATCCTCGGCGCGTGGCTCGCCGCCAACCCCGAAGGCGTCGGCTGCGTGGTCGGAGGCGACTTCCGGGAGACCCCCCGCGTCAGAGCGCTGACCCCGGAGCTCACCAAGGGTCTCGAGTTCGACCTGGTGGTGATCGTCGACCCGGAGGCCTTCGGAGACGGCATCGAGGGGGCGGTCGACCGCTATGTCGCAATGACGCGCGCCACCCGACAGCTGGTCGTGCTCACGAGCCGTCGCTAGGCAGGTCCTCGCCGGTGTCATCGAGGGGCCGCTCGGCGTCCCTCGCCTCGATGCCTCGGCGAGCCGCCGAGACGAGGATCCGGATCCCGGCACCCACGACGATCAGGTTGACCATCATCTGGGCGGTGACCAGGAGGCGCATGCTGTCGGTCTTCGCGACGATGTCACCGAACCCGACGGTCGCGAAGACGGTGACCGTGAAGTAGAGCGCCGACGCGTGGTCGAGCGGTTCGCTGAACGTGGACGGGTCGCTGAACGAGCCGGACAGGTAGACCCGCGCGAAGATGAGCAGGTAGAGCGGCACCAGGATCCCGAGCGCCACGATGGCCCGCAGGATCGGGAAGTCGGAGTTGATGATGGCCGGCACCTGGAGCCCGACGACCAGGGTGAAGAGGCCGAGCTCCAGCAGCAGCCACGGGAGGTCCGAGCCGGGGCTGCGACCGTTGGTCGGGACGAGGAAGTAGATCGCGCCCAGCACCGCCATCGACACCGCGATCTGGAGGGCGGCCCGCAGCCCGAGACGCAACGCGGCCCGGCGCGGCGCGGCCGCCGACGCCTCGGAGTTCTTCACAGCACCGACTCTCCTGCCACTGGCACGACGCACGAGCGCCACGACGTATGGGGTGATGCTCTCGGACCCAACCGGCAGGGTACGAGAGGCGTTGGTCCTCCGCCAGGCGAGGTCCGGGTACCACGAGCACGGCAGCGCTGAGGACGGGCGGTGGCGCACAAACGCGTCACCGCCCGTTCACCTTGGTGTGCCACGGTCCGCCTGTGTGGGAGTACACCGTTGCGGCGGACAGGGTGTCCCGCGTCGTGCTCCCTTCGTCGTACCGGGCCGGAAGTCGGGTGGACCAGCACCTGCAGCGGGTCCCGGAGAAGTGGGTGCACGCGGTCGGGCGGAGCTCGACGTCGACCCTGTGCGGGAAGCCGGTGAAGGGACTGCACCGCTTCGAGGGTCTTCTCTTCGAGCACGTGAACCATCACCTGCGGTGCCGGAGCTGCGATGCCGAGGCGGGGCACCCGCGAGGGCGGCGTCCCTGATCGCGCAAGGCTCAGGACGCCACGCGGTACTGGACGAGCAGGTAGCCGCTGGGTGATGCGGTGCCGTGGATCAGCTCGAGCCGGACCTGTGGCAAGCCGTCGAGCAGCCGCTGTCCGGCCCCCGCGATCACCGGGGCGATGACGAGCCGCAGCTCGTCGACGACACCGGCCACGAGCAGCGCCCGCGTGACCGAGATGCTCGCGTGGACGCCGATGTCGCCGCCCGGTAGCTCCTTCAGGCGGCGCACGAAGTCGACCAGGTCGCCGTCGATGGCGTAGGAGTTGCTCCACGTGCGTTCGAGCGGCGTCGAGGTGGCGACGTACTTGGGAACGGCGTTGATGAAGGTGGCGAACGGCTCGATGTCGCTGTCGGGCCAGAACTCGGCCCACTCGTCGTAGCTGCGGCGGCCGAGGACGACCGTGTCCTGGGTGGCGATCAGACTCACGCCGCTGGCGTCGGTCTCGTCGTCCCAGGCGGTGATGAACCGGTCGGGAGCCTCGGCCACCCCGTCGAGGGACAGGAAGTGGCCCGCGACCACCGTGCGCAAGTGCTGGTCGTTCTTCTCGAGCTGGCCGGACTGAGGCGGGATCGACATCGGGACTCCTCACGAGGATGGCGGGCGACTGCTGGTCGCCCCTACGTCGGAGAGGGCGGCCGGATTTCGACACCGTCGTCGAAGTCTCCCTGCACGCCTCGTCAGATGCGGGCGATCACTGCTGCGAAGACGAGCACGCTGACGACACCCAGGACGATGGCGCACCAGGCTGCCCCTCGTCCCTGGAGGGCGCCTCCGGAGGCCTTGATGTCCTTCAGCGCGCGGACCCCCACGTAGATGGCTGGGATGCCGGTGAGGATGCTGAAGGGAAGGATGCTGAGCAGGCCGAGGATGACGGCGGTGCGGGCCCGACTGTAGGTGGCTCCGTTGCCCTGCGCGCCGTCCGGGAGCGGGCTCTGGGAGCTCGGTCGGTAACCGTCGAACCCCGCGCTCCCGGGGTTTGTGGGAGGCACCATGGTCATGGTGGGCTCCGATCCGCTCGAGGGTTGCCGCTCGCCCGAGCCTAGTGCTCGGCCGACACCCTCGTCCCGGTCTGCGCGCATCCTGGTGGCCGGCGAGCCGGGTGCCGTCGAGAGACACCGTGGTCCCGAGACCTACGCTGCGTCGCGTGGCTTCCGGCCCTGAGTACTGCGCCGGCCTGATGCTGGCCGTCCCGGACGAGGAGTCCCTGACCGTGCTGCTGGTCGCCGGGTGACGCGCGACGACGCGGCGACGGTCCTCGAGATCCACCTCACGATGGGGACTTCGACGATGTCCTGGGCAGCGACGACAGCCCGTCGGGATCCCCGGCTGACCGGGGATCCGCTCACCTGTCGGCCGTTGCAACCCCTGACCGGCGCAGGGAGTGCCTCAGCGGTGGGGCTCCTGGGGCCAGCGGTACGTCGGGTGGACGCCGGCTCAGGAAGCCGCCGCGCTTCACACCTGGGCCCTCAGGACGTCGATCTCGCAGCCGGTCGCCGATGGGTCGAAGCCGTGCTCGACCAACCAGCGGATCGCGGTCAGGCTCCGCAGCGACCACCACGCGCGGATCACGTCGCGGTCGACGTCCGCGCCGTACCCGGCGATGACGTCGCCGAGATGCTCGGGGTGTCCGAGGGTCAGGCTGGCGAGGTCGTAGCAGGCATCGCCCTGACCCGCCTCTGACCAGTCGAGCACGCCGGTGATCTCGTCGCCGTCGACGAACACGTGGGCGACCTGGAGGTCGCCGTGCATGAACACCGGCGTCCACGATCGCAGCGCAGCCTGGGCCACCTCCCGGTTGCGCACGACCAGGTCAGGCGGAAGGACCTCGTTCGCCAGGAGCCACGCGCATTCGCCGTCGAGGCTCGAGGTCAGCTCCGGCAGGCTCCGTCCCGACCACGCCGGCAACGGCGCGTCGTGCAGTGCGCGTACGGCGGCTCCCGCAGCGATCCACGCCGACGACGTCGCGGTCGAAGGCCGGCCGAGCCGCCCCAGCGGCGTCCCCCGCAGTGCGGCGAGCGCCAGCACCGGCGGCCTTCTCCACAGCACCTCCGGAGCCGGGACCGGCGCCAGCGTCATCGCCCGGATCTCGACGTCGGTACGGGTCTGGTCCGAGTCGACCTTCAAGAACACGTCGCCGACGCGGAGGGTTGCGCGCTCCTGATGGGCCACGACCACCTCGACCTCGTCCACGCCGGTCAGTGTCGCGGACGGACCACGATGTCCCTACTGGTTTTCGGCGGCCGGTTCAGGTGCCGTGCGGTCAGCGGATGTGGACGGTGAACGGCGGTGTCCGGGTGCCGGCCGTGACGTCCTTGTCGGCGCCGTCGTACCGCACCGTGAGTCGATAGGTCCCGCGCCGGCTCGATCGCGGTGGGTTCCACCTCACAGTGCCCCAGCCGTAGGTGGTGACCTTCGCCGTGGCTCCGACCGGCTTCCCGTCGGCCAGCATGCGCACGGTCCCGCGGTCGACCGCGAGCCCGCCACCGGAGATGCGCGCCTGGATCCGGAACGACCCGTCTCCTGCCGCGTGGACCAGCCACCGGTTCAAGGTGGCGACGAACCGCGGGTGGTACTGCGCTGCCGGAGCCGGCGGGACACTTGCCGGCGGGTTGCACTCCTCCGTCCCCTGGCACGAGCTCAGCGCGGTCTGGAGGGTGCGCAGCTGGCTCAGGACCGCGCCGTATCGCCGGTTGGTGACCAGGTTCTCCTCCTGCCACTGTGAGCGCGTCGTGTCGTAGAGCTCCTGGCCACCGTCCCAGTAGCGCATGAAGGAGTAGCGACCCCACTGCGCTCCCTGCCAGCCCCACAGGTGAGCACCGGGATCCTTGGCGGTAGCACCTCGATCGGGAACGGTCGCGGTGTCGCGTCGTTCATCCTGGTGATGATCGACTGCCCGTCGCTGAGGCGGCCCGGGGACGCACCGGCCAGGTCGAGGATGGTGGAGGAGACGTCGACCGTCGTCACCGGGTGCGAGGAGACGACGCCCTGGGGGAAGCCGGGGCCGGAGACGACCAGCGGCACCCGGAGCGACTCTCGGTAGCCGAGGAACTTCGTCGTGTAGTTGTGCTCGCCGAGCATGAAGCCGTTGTCGGAGGTGAACATGAGGACCGTGTGGTCGAGCTGGCCGGTGTCCTTCAGCTCCTGGACGACCGCGGCGACGTGGTCGTCGACCGAGGCCAAGGCGCGGATCCGCTGGCGGAACGCCGACTGGGCTCGCGCGGTCACCGAGGCCACCTGGTCCACCGGAGTCCTCCTTCGAGCTTCGGACGGCACGTCACCGACGCGCTGGTCGAGGAAGGCTGCCGACCTCGTACCCGGGTTGACCGGGACCTTGTCGGCGTACAGGTCGGCGTACGTGGGCTCCGGGATGGCGTGGTGGAGGTCCAGTCCGACGTCACCCTGGGCGCCGTGCGGGGCCAGGAGGGAGTCGAAGAGGAAGAACGGTCGGCCCTCGCGGGAGAACTGGTGGATGTAGCCGTCCATGATCTCGGTCTCGGCGCGGGTGATGTAGCTGCGGCTCTCGGCGTCCAGACCGGTGTTGGTGTAGTCGAGCACGGTGGGCCGGCCGTAGCTCTCGAACTGATAGCGGGTGTACTCGTAGATCCACTGGATGGTGGCGTCGAACCGGTCCCAGCCGGCGGGCGTCGGGTGAATGTCACGCCAGGTCTCGTAGCCGTTGAGGTACTTGCCGACGTAGGCGGTCCGGTACGCGGCGTCCTGCAGCCACGCGCCGATGTTGTTGTCCGGGTCCTCCAACGCCTGCATCGCACCCCAGGCCCCGGAGTTGGAGTGGACGCCGTTGTTGTGGGTGTACTGCGCCGTGATGAGCTCGGCCCGGGCCGGGCAGCAGAGCGGGTTCGGGGAGTAGGAATGGTCGAACGTCACCCCGGTCCCACCGAGCAGGGCGCGGGTCTGGGGCATGAACCTCAGGTCGTCGGCGCGCATGTCGTCGGTCAGGAAGAGCACGATGTTGGGCTTCTGCACGGCTGGTGGACCTGCGGCTCGTGCCGCACCCACCTGGATCGCGGGGCCGCAGGGGTCGCGGCCAGTCGCCAGGGCCGTTGGGCGTGCGCCGGGCTCGTCAGCGCCACCGACGCGGCTACCGCGAGGCCGAGGGTCGCGACCGCGAGGCGAAGGCGAGTGGTGGGTTGAATCAGTTCCTCCCGAGATCGGTGCCGCTGGCGCCGTCGTGGGACAGGCTTCTTCGAACGAGCCCACGACGTACGTCGGGCCGACCCGGCCGATTGTGGCCGACTCGGGGCCCGAAGTTCAGCGGAACGGGACCGGTCGAGCCCGCGTGTCCGAGCGGTTGCGGCGCCAGCCGGACACCGGTGGTTCGCAAGGCCTCGTCCTGTCGGCTCGTCGTCCGGTCAATGACCCTCCCGCGGGTGAGAACGAATCCTTCGACCGTAGGCGGGCTCCATCCAGCCGATCAGAGCCCATCGGCCCCTCGGTCAGAGCCGTCGGGCCCGCGGTCGGGGGCATTGGGCCTCACGCGATCACATGGATGGCATCGCCGCACTGCGAGGATGAGCTGCGCATGAAGGTGCCGGCGTCGAGGGTCGTCTGGAAGACGTAGAAGCCGGTGTTGCCGTCGCTGTTCACGACGGTGGTCCGGTGCCACCGCGCGTTGCTGTCGATGGACGTGAGCAGGGTACGGAAGAGGCGGCCGGAGGTGCAGCCGGCGTTCTCCTTGTGCAGGAAGGGCCCGTAGACCCGCGTGCTCACGGTGTGCACCTCGGCCCGGTCGAACCCGGACACCGTGAGCTTCGGGCCGAACGCATGGCCGACCTTGACGCTGTAGACCCCATCGACCCGGGACTGCTGGGTGCGGGTGCTCTTCTGGGCCAGGTAGGCGGTGCCGCAGGCGTTCGCCGGCCGGGTGGTGGAGTTGCCGCGGGCGGCCACGTGCCAGGCGTAGTAGCCCGTCCGGGCCGGATTCCATGGCGGCATCGCACGGGTGCCGTTGCCGGTGATGGTGGCGGTCGAGGTGGCCGGCGCGCTTCCGGCGCAGCCGGCTGCGGCCGAGGCGAACGGGCCGAATACCGTGTAGCCCACCGTCTCGGGTCCGATCAGCCCGGCCACCGTGTAGGTGCCCTGGAGCGGGTGGCCGACGAGGACGGCGTCGTTGGTGTTGGTGATCGTCAGCCTCTGGGTGCTGACCCCGAGACCATGTCCTCGCAGCCTCAGGGTCCGGTGGTGGCCCGCGACGGCCACCTGCGAGGCCCTCGGGTTGTGCGGGCGGCGAAGGAACAGGGCCACGTCGGGAACGGCGTGTGCGGTCGCGGTGATCGGCGTTCTCCCGGCAGCGGCGCGGAAGTAGGCCCGGCCGACCCCGTGGTGGTTCAGGTACACGGTCGTGGTCCGCGCGCCGTTGTAGGTGACGTCGACGGCGAGTCCTTGCTGCTGGGCGGTGACGACCGGTCCCAGCCCCTGGTTGTTCTGGATCCTGACGGTGACGGTGGTCTGGTCACCGGCCGGCACCCGGCTGGCCGTGAGCGTCGTCCGGTAGGGGCCGCGGCGGTGCTTCGACTGCCGCAGGATGGTCGTGGCGTAGCTGCGGATGAAGCGTCCGTCGCCGGTGGCGTTGGTCCGGCGGAGCGTGTACGGCGTACCCACCCGCCATCTGCCGCCACTGAGCAGGGCGTGGACAGCGACGTCGACGGCCGCGGCCGTGGTGCGGTCAGAGGTGCGGCCGTACGTCGAGAGGACCCAGGCGGCCCGCTCCGTGGCTGCCACGCCGGCGCTGGGTGCCCGGGTGACCCGGTGCGCGGGGTGGTAGGCAGACAGCACGTTGCTCTTGCGGGGCTGGGTGCGATAGTCACGCTGGCCGCCGACCCGGTAGCGCCCCACCCAGGTCCCGTCGGCGTGAGGGGTGCGGTCGATCCGGAAACCCAGGTCGCGCTGCGACGGCGGGCTCGCGGCCTGCGTGGCAACGGGGACGATGGCGAGGCCCGCAGGGGCGAGGAGCACGGCGGCCAAGGCCACGGCGGGACGACGTCGCGCGGTGCTGGGGATCATCGACCCTCCTTTCGCGATCCGGCGGCTCCTCGAGCCCTCTGCGGGCTCCGTGCGAGCGGGCGCACGGGGTGAGGGGCTAGGGCCGTGGGCCGGGGTGCGGTGGGCTGGTGCTCCCACCGGGCACCGGCCCGTTGTGTGACGGCGGCTGGCGGGTCGGAGCGGGCGCCGGTGCGCTCGACGCTGCAGCGGTTGACGGCTGCGTGGAGGGTGGCAGGCTCACCGGTGCCGAGGGCGGCGCTGCGGCCCGCGTGGGAGGAGACGTCACGGCAGTCCCACCCTGGCGAGCCGGCCGCCGAGGTCGCCGGTCCGTCGCCCTGGGGGATGCGGACGGAGGCGCGGACGCGGCCACGCACCCTGACCCGCCGCGGTTCAGCGGCGTGTCGAGGCAGTGCTGGATCCGGTGGCCCGCTCGGTGATGCGACGAAGGCGGGCCGACGACCTGCTGGTCGCTCATCTGCACCCGGCCGTGCCCGCCGCTCCTCGTCTGGCTCACGTCCACGAGCAGCCACGCCACGGCGGTCAGGCCGGCCAGGACCACCCCGAGTGCCACGACGCCGACCAGGGGCGACACGTCCTGGTCGTCCATGCGCTCATCTCCCGGCGAAGGTCACAGTCTTGCCCCCAACTATGCGCCTTCGTGACCCGCGTGGGAACCGTCCCGAGGAGTACGTCGCCCATCGACCGCCGCGCTTCCGCCCCCCTTCAGCTGTGGCGCACGGTCACCCATCGGACGTCGCGGTCCACCAGGCCGAGGTTGCTGCGCACCCAGAGCGAGACGCGGGTGCGACCCGCCTGGTGGAATGTGCAGGTCTTCGTCGGCAGCTTCTGCCAGTGCGTGGGGCTCTGCGTGCCGCACCTGAACCGGTAGCGCACGATGCGCGAGTGCGCCGTGCCGGTCGAGGCCGATCCGTCTGCGCGGTCCGGCCGGCCGACGCGGATCAGGCGATGGGCCAGGTGGAGCCTGGCAGTGGGGGGAGTCCGCTCCAGCGCGCCCAGGTCGGCGTACCTGACCCGCCCCACTCCCCTGTTCCTCACACCCGGGGCATCGACGGGACGGGCGCCGGTCTGGTCGCGGGCGGTCCATCCCGGGGCCGACGAGTCGGCCACGTCGAGGGCTGGGGAGGCCGGACGGAGCTCGAGGTTCCGGGAGCCGAGGGACACGAACTGCGGCTTGGCGGCGAGCCCGTGTCTCTCCTGGCCCGTGGCCGCGCGCAGCCCGGCGAGCCTGCGGTAGACGACGCCCCCCCACTCGAACAGCGGCGTGGTGCCGTCGGTCTGGAACGCCAGGTCGTGATCCATCGAGGTGCCCGGCACCGACGTTGCGTCGACCCGGACGTCGCCCTTGCTCCGCGTCGTTCGGACCGCGTTGTCGAAGGAGATGTTGTCGCGCAGCTTCGCCCCGGTCGAGCCGCCTTCGACGTCGAGACCCGCGGTGGCGTTGCCCACGGAGGTGTTGGAGACCACGGTTGCCTTCGTCGAACCGAAGACGTCGATGCCGTGGTCTCCGTTGTCGTGGGTGATGTTGCGGCGCACCATGGCGCCGTGGGCGCCGGTGAAGATCTCGATGCCGGAGTCGTCGTTGTCGTGACTGACGTTGCGCTCGACGACGGCGTCGAGCGAGCCCGAGCTGATGTCGATCCCCGCGGCGCGCCGCACGCTGGGGGTGAGGTTCCCGGTCGTGGTGTTACGGGCGACGTGAGCGCCTGATCCTCCCTGGACACTGATGCCGTGGAACCCGTTCCTCGTCGAGACCGACGAGGAGACCGAGCTCGACGTCGTGCCCAGCAGCCGGATGCCGATCGACACATTGCCTCGGACGTGCGCTCCGATGATCCTGTCCCGGGTGCCCTGTTGGTCGTTGATGCCGTACGACGCCGAGCCGGTCACCGACACGTCCCGGACGACCGAGCGCGTGGACCCGTCCAGCAGGATGCCCGCTCCACCCTGGTCGCGGATCGCGAACCCCTGCACGGTGACGTCGTGGACGCCACGGACCAGGAACCCGTACTGCCGCACGCTCGCCGCGAGCGCATCGTCGGCCTCGGGCTCGGAGCCGCCGAGATCGACGTACAACCGATGGGTGGTCGGGTCGATGAACCAGCTGTCGGTCGGGGTGCGAGCCACGCTCGTGGCCCGGATGAGCCGGCGGCTGCCGCTGAACACCGCGGACACCACGGTCTGGGCACCGAGCGTCGTGGACCACGCATGACCACCGGCGGCTGACCAGGACGCGGACGTGAGGCTGTCGGAGCCCACGATCTGGGCCGACCTGCTCGACGCCACGAACCTCACGCCGCTCGGAGCGGTCACCTGCTCGCGATAAGTACCGCCGCCGACGCGGACGTTGTCGCCGGCGACAGCCACGTGGGCCGCCGCGGAGATCGTGCAGAACGGCTTGGTGGCCGTGCCCGGCCCTCCGTCCGAGCAGGCCGTGTCGTGTTGGCGCACGACGTACGTCGTGCTCGCCAAGGCCGGCGCTGCCGGCGCGAGCATCACCAGGGCGGCGGCCAGGCTCGACGTCACCACCACGACGACGGTCGGAACCCGCGCGCGACCCGGTCCAGAGCCCCTTTCGGGCGGGTGGACGTGGACGGAGCGACGAGACGGCGACATTGGTTGCTCCCAAGACCGCGCGGAACAGTCTCACCGTAGGAACGACCCGCGTCGTGGTCAAGGCGCCCGACACCACAGGAGATGGTCCACGGGCAAGCATCGAGCGCGTGCGCACCAGCGCCCGCCCGCCACCCTGGCTACTGGGAGGCGGGCGGACGCGGTTGCTACGGCGCTACGACGTCAGACCAGGGCTACACACTGACCGGTTGCCTTGTGACCAACGATGTTCACGGCGCCGGGAACGAAGCCACCGGACACGCCCGGAGCCAGGCGCGAACAGTTGAGGTTCCGGCCCACGTTGTTCTGGACGATGTAGACGCCAGGGGCGCCAGGGTCCACGTCGTGCAGCGTGATGTTGGTGAGGCTGACGTTGCCGGCGACCCGGTTGAACATCACGCCGACCCACTCGTCGGTGATCCCGCTCATGGTGATGTTGCCGCCGACGGTGTTGTTCTTGACCGACCAGGGAATCTCCTCGCTGCCTCCCCCGGTCAGCGTGACGTTCTTCTTGACCGTGATCCCGTTGAGAAGAACGACCACCGTGTCGGTGCCGGTGACGTTCCCGTTGACGGTGATGACGGAGTGCCCGTCCGGCTCGACCCCGCACGGATGCCCGGAGTTGCCGACGTACGACGGCGGCTGGCAGCCCAGGCCGACCAGTGAGCCCGCCGCGGCGGTCACGTTGTGTCCGACGGTGATGGTGGAGGGCGCGCTCTGGGCGTCGAGCACGGCACCAGACGCGACGTTGATGTTGCCCACCACGTTGATCACGGCATCGGCCGACACGTCGCAGAAGCCGGTGACCGTGATGCTGGAGTAGCTCCCCGACGGGATGTCACCACCTGTGCACGTGTACGCCGGCAGGGAGCCGGCAGCCGTCGCCGGTCCACCCGAGAGCGCGAGCGCCCCCACGATGCCGAGCGTCCCTACCATGCCGAGCCACCTTGATTTCCGCATGTACATCAACCCCTTTTCTCACGGTCCCCCAGAAGGGCCACGCGGATCTACGGCGCCCCTCAAGGCCCGCGCACGCCCACCTTGCCGGGTTGGGGCGGAGCCCCGACCCAACGTGCACCCCCGGGCGCGCGCGTGGCAATCCCCAACATTGGCCACGGGCAGCGTTCGCGTGATGTTCCGCTGACCGCCCGAGGCCCTTAGGTCGCGAGGGTGAGGATCTCCGCCCCGTCGTCGGTGATGGCGATCGTGTGCTCACTGTGCGCGGTCAGGCAGCCCGACGCACTGCGCAGGGTCCAGCCGTCGGCATCGGTCACGAGGTCGGCGGTATCGGCCATCACCCACGGTTCGAGGGCCAGCAGCAGACCCGGTCGCAGGCGGTATCCCCGGCCAGGTCGACCGTTGTTCGCGATGTGGGGGTCCTGGTGCATCGTCGTTCCGACGCCGTGTCCCCCGAACTCGGTGTTGATCTCGAAGCCCGCCTCGTGCAGCACCGAGCCGATGGCATGGGAGAGGTCGCCGACCCGAGCACCTGGGCCCGCCGCGGCGATCCCCGCTGCCAGCGCACGTTCGGTGGCGCCGATCATCGCGAGACCCTCCGGCGGCTTCGACTCGCCGACGACGAAGCTGATGGCCGAGTCGGCCACGACCCCGTTCAGGGAGACGGCGAGGTCGAGCGACAGCAGGTCGCCGTCGGCCAGCGCGTAGTCGTGCGGCAAGCCATGCAGGACGGCGTCGTTGACGGAGGTGCAGATGTAGTGGCCGAACGGCCCGCGGCCGAAGGGCGGTTCGTAGTCGACGTAGCAGGACACCGCTCCCGCACCGAGGATCAGGGCCTTCGCCCACCCGTCGATGTCGAGGAGGTTGGTGCCGACGGCACTGCGGGACTTCAACGTCTGGAGGATCTCGGCCACCAACGCGCCCGTCTCCCTCGCCAGGGGCAGCCTGGTGGGGCTCAGGACCTCGATCATGAACCAGCCTCTCTCCAGCGACCCATCACCCTACAAAGACCGGCGCCGGTTCCCGAAAATTGGCGAACCGAGGCTGGGTGGGCGACCCGTAGCGTTCAGCGGAGCCGACGGACGGGACGTCGGGCGAGCGCGCGCAAGGACGGGGCAGATGAACATCGAGATGTGGGCGGGCGTGGTCGCGATCGTCCTGGTACCGACCGCGGTCCTCCTCGGAGCCAGAGCGGTAGCCCACCGCGCCTCGGCCGTCGCCGGGTCGGAGATCGCCGGCCGTTCCAGGCGCACCCTCGATGCCGGCATGGCCGAGTTCGGGCCGATCCTCCCCGCGGTCGTCGCCGTCCTCGCCGGGGTCTCGGCGACCATCGGCATCATGTGGGTGCTGGGGAAGGGCGCCCACAAGATCCAAGGCGGCGTGGACTGGCCGGTGTGGCGGTGGCTGGGTCATCACCAGAACGTGGAGTGGACCAACGCCTGGTGGCACATCACCAACATGGGCAGCCCGCTGGTCACCCAGCGGCTGGTCGTCATCGGCGGGATCATCTTGGCCATCATCTGCCGCAACCGCCTCTGGTGGCTCCCCCCCGCCGTCCTGGCGGTCGCCTACGTGTTCGAGAAGTGCGGCCAGATCATCCTCAAGCTCGTCGTCGACCGCGGGCATCCACCGCACGCGGCCATGAAGTTCGGAGACGTCGCGGCGACCCTCGGCACCTGGCCGTCCGGAGGCTGCGCACGCGTGCTGGTGATCTACGGCCTGCTCACCTACTTCGCGGTCCGCGTCTACCACGGCGGGCGAAGCCAGCAGGCCTGGGTCCTCGGTGCCACCTTCGTGTCCCTGGCCCTGACCATGCAGGCCTACGCCCGGCTCAACAACATGGAGCACTGGTTCACCGACGTCGTCGGCGGGATCATCTTCGGCGCGCTGCTGCTCTCGACGATGGTCGCCGGGTCGGAGATCGTCCAGCGCGGCATGTCGCGTCGCAGAGCCGCCAACGAGCTCGCCGGTTCGATGCCCTCCCTCGCGAGGCCGGAGCGGACGCGCCTGCCGACCATGCTTCGCACCGCCAGGGCGCTCATCTTCCTCGCCGCGGCGCTCTGCGCCGTCGAGTTCGTCGCGCGAGGGACGTGGACAGCAGGAACAGGCCGTTGGAAGGGTTGGGCTCTGGCTGTGCTGGTCGCCGCGTTCACCTACCTGGCGGTCAAGATCACCGGGATGAGCAACCAACGACCTCGCCCCACCCGCACCCACCGGCGGAGCGAGCGCGAGGAAGGGGCTCCGCTGGCCGCCGAGGGCGCCGACTTCGCAGCCTCATAGCCACGGGGCACGTCCGGCTGCTTGTTCCGACGTCACGTCCCACGCCTGGCGGCTGCCGGTCACTTCAACAGACAAGCCGCCGAGTCGCCGACCGTCCATTTCGCACTGCGGCGGACGTCGGCGGAGGAGTACCACACGTGCGGCCACGTCGTGAAGTGCTGCGCGGACCTGCCGACTGCCAGGATCCGCCCGTGCTGGTGCACCGTGAGCGACGTGCTGACCGCCCAGAAACCCAGCTGCGTGTCAGTGGCACCGGAGACCTCGAACTGCATGGCCACGACGTAGACGTCCTCGACGGGCGACTTCACTGCCACCGCCATCCCGGGCACCATTTCGACCCCCTCCCTCGCACCGGACGCGATCCGCCGGGCCAGGTCGGCCGGCACGCTGAGGCAGTGGACGTCGTACGACGTGTCCGGGCCGGCGGTCGTGGATGCCTGCGGCTCGAGCGTCCTCGAGATGCTCGGTGTGGACGCCGCCCGGGGCTCGTCGGCGTGGAGGGAGCAGCCCGATCCCGCGACGACGACGACGGCGACAGCCACGGCGGCTGCGAAGGCAGGCAACAGCCGAAGGTTCACAGCGTGCCCACACCGCAGGCATGACCGTCTTTGCACTCCTGTGAGACGCCCCCGCCACCACAGGAGTTGCGGAGACTCCCCCGCCTCGCGGCGACGGGCTGACCTGGCGCGACTCACTGCGGACTGGTCAACCCCCTCCGCGCTCTCCCGTGACACCGCGGGACCGCGGCGCTCGAGGGCTCCTGGCCCGCTGCTTCATCGGGCGTTGCGGTCAGCGGTCCACTCCGTGGAGGCGCAGGCGCCCGGGCCCACGGGACGACGGCGGTCTCGGTCGCCGTTGTTCGCCGTGCCTCGGTCCGGCGGTAGCGCACCACGGCGAAGAGGGTGACGACCACCAGAACGGCGGTGCCGACCAGGCTGGCCTCGACCCCGAAGTCTGAGCCGGTCAGCAGCGAGTGGGACCCGGAGGCCGGGCCGAAGGACCACAGGCTGCTCGCTTCGGGATTCCCGCTGACGGGCAGGCCGAAGACATTCCCTTGGACGTAGTTCCACCCGGCATGGATCCCGGCGATCAGCCACAGGTTGCCCTGCTCGAGCGCGACAAAGGAGGCGAACAACGCGTAGAGCGTGATGTTGAGAAGTACCACCGGACGGAAGTCGAGGTGGATCACGGCGAAGAAGACCGAGCTGCCCGCCACCGCCAGCACGGCCCCGACCTGCCGGCCCCGCTGTCTGGAGCATGTACCCCCGGGTGACCGCTTCCTCGGTCGATGCCTGCCAGGCGAACACCAGCAGGAGCGGGATGATCGCGACCCACGAGTCCGCACCGCTCCGCGAATGGTGCGACATGCCGCTGGCGTACTCGCCCATGCCCCACGCCACCAGCACGCCCACGGTCATCATCGCCGCACCGATGAACAGCCCCAGGATGAGCTTGCTGATGGCGGGTGAGCCGCGGAAGCCGACCGAGGAGAAGGGCCTTCCCTCCCTGAGCCGCACCCACAGGAACAACAGCAGCAGAGTGCCACCGAAGACGAAGAACTCCTTGACCTGGAACAACGTGTCGCCCTGGCTGGGCCCACCCAGCACGGCAGATCCGACGAGGTCGCCCAGTCCCGAGCCGGCGATGATCACCACAGCGGCGACCACCCAGGCGATCCACCAGCGGGTTGGGGCGTTTGGCCTCCCCGGCTATCTCGACCAGCGGTGAGGTGGGCAGGTTCATGGGTACTCCTTGGTCGCCGTCACAGAAACGAGACCCTCGACGTCGGGTTGGGCTTGTGGGGCGCCGTCGCCTTCTGCCGCCGCATCCAGGTAGAGCGGGTCCTGAGCAGGGATGCCGGTGTCCATGACGCCGCTTTCCAAGGAGGTCGGAGGATCTGCGTCACGCTACGGAACCGCCGTCCACGCCGTGAGGGACCTTCGACCCTGATCAGCGCCGACCCCGGCCCTCTAGGTTCCGGGGGTGCGCGTCTGTCTCGTCGCGACCGTCGGCGACCCCGTCTCACCCCCTTGTTGGAGGTTTGCATGACCGTGACCCTGAACCCTGACCAGATCGGGCCGGTCGACGTCGCCGTGATCGCGTTCGAGGGCAACCGATTCAACGGCGACGTAGCCCCCGCGCTGCAGGAGCTCAACGACAGCGGAGTCGTCCGCATCGTCGACCTGGCGTTCGTCCACAAGGACGAGGACGGCACCGTGTCCTCCGTCGAGGTCGAGGACGCCGAGCTCGCCGACGTCTTCAGCACCGTGTACGGGGACCAGTTCGACCTGCTCAGCGACGATGACCTGGCCATCATCGGAGACCAGCTGGATCTCAGCTCGTCGGCGCTGGTCGTCGTCTGGGAGAACAGCTGGGCTGCGCGCCTGGCCGCCGCCATCCGCAACTCTCACGGGACCCTGATCGAGCAGGAACGCATCCCCCGCGAGACCGTGCTGCGCGCCATCGCAGCCCTGGACGAGGAGTAGACATGCCGCGACGTATGGGACGACCCGGTCTGATGGGCACCATGGCCCGCACGGCGGTCATCGCCGGAACTGCGACCGCAGTCTCCGGCAGCGTGAGCCGCAAGGGTCAGCAGAAGGCAGCCGCGCAGCAGCAACAGGCCATGACCGACCAGGCGGCCGCCCAGGCCGCCGCACAGCTGCAGGCTCAGCAGGCTGCAGGCCCGCCGCCCGCCCCCAGCACCGATGACAAGATCGCCAAGATCAAGGAGCTGGGCGCACTGAAGGAGGCCGGACTGCTCACCGATGAGGAGTTCGCCGCCGAGAAGGCGAAGGTCCTCGCCTCATAACGCCGCCAGGCGACGGGCGGGGTGCGCACCCCGGACGATCGCGTCCACCTCGGCGCGCACGCGTGCCCATTTCGCCGAACCAGACCTGTGAAAGGTGGATCTCCCCATGCATCCCATGCCCCAACGCATCGCCGCCGAGTTCTTCGGCACCTTCTGGCTGGTCTTCGGCGGCTGCGGCGCCGCCGTCATCGCCGGCCAGGCGATCGGCTTCTACGGCATCGCCCTGGCCTTCGGCCTGACCGTGCTCACCATGGCCTACGCCGTCGGCCACATCTCCGGCGGCCACTTCAACCCCGCGATCTCCATCGGCCTGGCCATGGGCAAGCGCTTCGACTGGAAGGACGTGCCGACCTACGTCGCCACCCAGGTCGTCGCCGCCATCGCCGCCGCGACCTGCCTGTGGGTGATCGCCCACGGCACCGACGGCTTCAGCTCCAAGGCCAGCGGCTTCGCCACCAACGGCTACGGCGACCGCTCCCCCGGCCACTACGCCTGGTGGGCGGTGTTCCTGGCCGAGGTACTGCTGATGGCGTTCTTCGTGCTGGTGATCATGGGCGTCACCGACACCCGCGCCCCCAAGGGCTTCGCCCCGCTCGCCATCGGCCTGGTGCTCACCTTGATCCACCTGATCAGCATCCCCATCGACAACACCTCGGTGAACCCCGCCCGCTCCATCGGCCCCGCCCTGTTCGCCGGCAGCGACGCCATCATCCAGCTCTGGCTGTTCATCCTCGCCCCGATCATCGGCGCACTCATCGCCGGCGTGGTCTACACCATGCTCCTCGGCAGCGGCGAGGAAGCCGTACCGCTCGAGGTCGCCACCGAGGGCTGACCACCCCCGTCGCGACCCGGAGTCGAACAGCAGCAGCGGGATCCCGCACCGCGTCGCTGATCCGGGTGCCATGCCGGCCATGTACGCCGCGTGCAGTCCCGCGAGGTCGCGCGTGAGGCCGATCAGCCTTGGAGCGAACGTCGCTGGCTGCCCACCCGATGCGAGCGTCGGCGGCCGGTCTTCCGGCCACGGCCTCAGTGGCCCCAAAGGTCCGGCCCCCAGGTGACAAGCGTCCCACTCGCGGCGTACGCGGGTGGGACGCCGGCCCGAGACCTCACCTACTGCGGAGGCCTCGCCTACACCTGCATCCTCCGGCAGGAGGCTCCGCTGGCCCAGAGTCATACGTCCCGGCGCGGTGGAGGCCTTCACGCACGGCAGATGCCCCCAGCGCTGGGACACCAGGGGCATCGTGAGCGAGGGCCGCGCCTGCCCCTCAGGGAGTCGGGGCGAGAAAGGCGCCTCACTTCTTCAGCGCCGAAAGCCCCCTGGGCGTCACGGCCACATGACTACGCCCGCCGGAGTCTCGGGAATCCGGCGGGCGTGTCTAGCCGTCCCGCGTCCGGTTCCCCCTGAAGGGAGGCGCAACGGCCTCCCGTCCTGTACCCAATGCGGACATGATGATGCCTCGGCGCACGGGGGGCCCGGCAGGCGCTCTAGGCGCCAGCTGCGGCGTTCCGGGCTAGAGACTCTGGGCTGACGCGGCGAGCCGGTCGAGGGTCACGGTCATCGTCTCCTCGTTCCGACGCGCCCGGTCCTTCGTCCCGGTGATGAACGGCGACAGCCACGTGACCAACGCGCCCCGGCGGTCCTGCCACACCTCCGATACCAGGCACCCGTTCTCGGTCGGCTCGAATTCGTAGGCCCAGTCCGCCACGCTGAATGGTCCGATCGAGACATGGAAGGCGAAGCGTCGCCCGGGCTCGCAGACGGTCACGGTGCCGTTGGAGGTCCACTTCTTCGAGCCCCTTTGGTTCTTGCCTTTGAAGCGAGCACCCACGGTGGGACCCGTGGCCCCTTTCCGCCAGACGGCGACCGTGGTCTCGGGTGACCACTCGCCCATGCGTGTGATGTCGGCCAAGAGGCTCCACGCCTTCTCGGGCATGCTGCACATGGTCCGCTGGACTCGAGCGGTCCTCTGCCGCCGGCTGCTGAGCATGGCGACTCCTCCATCTCGTGACGAGTGGAGCCGAAGATACGCACAATCCCGTCGGGGAACATCACTCAGTCGTGGGAGGTGGCCTCTCAGGGGCCGACGGCAAGGGTCCTGGGTGCCTCACCGCCTGCACCACATCGGAGTCGGCCGACCATCCGCCGGAACCCGGATCACCCTGCTCGTCGACGACCTGCACATCCGGATCATCAACCGACACGCCGGCGAGCTGCTCCGCGAGCTGACCCTGGACCCCACCAGAGACTTCCAACCCCGTGGAGCCCCTCGCGGACCACCCAAGAAGCAAGCCTGAAATGCAACGATGTCCCGAGACACCTGTCAACGGTGTCCCGGGACATCACATGAGTCGGGCTGACAGGATTTGAACCTGCGACCCCTTGACCCCCAGTCAAGTGCGCTACCAAACTGCGCCACAGCCCGATGCCCGGGGCGCTCGGCCGAGGGCGGAGTGAAGGCTACCGCAGCCGCCGACGCGTCCCGAATCCGGCCGCTCGGCCGGGAACATCCAGTGTTCTCAGGGACTTCTTCGGGTACGAACACCGACACCCCAAGGGTTTCACAGCATTCTCACGGGTTGTGGGTGCTGGATAGGGGCAACAAGCACAAGGAGCCTTCATGGACGAGCCCCACCCGTCGCCGGACCAGCCGGAGGGCTGGACCGCGCCCACACCGCCGCCCCCGCCTCCCCCGCCGCTGGGTGGCTACGGGTACGGCCCCGCGGCGCCGTACCAGGGTTACGGCCAGTACCCCGTCCAGGGTGACCCGCAGCAGTATCCCCAGCACTACGGCCCCTACGCGCCCTACCCGCCCCCGCCGCCACACCGGCGGCGCCGCTCCCGCGCGCCGGTCCTGGTGGCCGCCGGCACGGCGGTGGCGATCGTGCTGGCCGCCGGCATCGGTGGCTTCGCCCTGGGCCGCGTCCACCAGGACGACGCCAGCGCCGGCGGTGGGCTCGGCGGCTCGGGCCAGGCGCCCAACATCCAGACGCCCGGCCAGAACGACCAGAACGGCCTGGGTGGCGAGAACGGCCAGGGCGGCTTCGGCAACCTCGACCCCTTCGGCAACTTCGGCGGCGGCGGCGACCCGTCCACCTCGGCCGACACCAGCCCCGCCAGCAGTGACCAGCTCACCGGTCTGGTGCGGGTCTCGACGACCCTGAAGTACCAAGGTGGCGCCGCGGCCGGCACCGGCATGGTGCTGACCAGCGACGGCGAGGTGATCACCAACCACCACGTGGTCGAGGGCGCCACCAACGTCAAGGTCACCGTGATGAGCACCGGCGACACCTACGCCGCGCAGGTCGTCGGCACCGACGCCAAGGACGACGTGGCCGTGCTCCAGCTGACCAACGCGTCCGGTCTGGCCACGGTCACGACCGACACCACCGGCGTCTCGGTCGGCGACAGCGTGACCGCCGTCGGTGACGCGGGCGGGTCGGCGACGACGTTCACCCAGGCCGGCGGCAAGGTCACCGCGACCGACCAGCACATCACCACCCACGAGGCCGACGGCTCGATGGGCGAGACCCTGTCCGGGCTGATCGAGATCAGCAGCGACGTCATCTCCGGCGACTCCGGCGGTGCGACGTACGACGACCAGGGCGAGGTCGTGGGCATGACCACTGCCGCGTCCACCGGGTCCAGGAACATCGTGGGCTATGCGATCCCGATCTCGACGGTTCTCCAGATCGCCGACGACCTCGAGAGCCACGTGCTCAATGCGCGCTACGCCTACGGTGCTCCGGCCTTCCTCGGGCTGGGCCTGACGGGCAACGGCACGACCGTGCAGGGCGTCTACCCGGCCACCCCGGCCGCTCGCGCCGGGATCGCCTCCGGGGCGACCATCACCGAGGTCGGCGGCACCTCCGTCAGCACGGCTGCCGGTCTGAAGAAGGTCATCCGCACCTACTCCCCCGGCGACCAGGTGCAGCTCACCTGGACCGACGCGGAGGGGTCCAGCCACACCGCGACGGTGACCCTCATCAAGGGCCCTATTGCGTGACGCGGAGGCAGTCGTGCATCGTGTCCATCGAGACCACGACTGCCTCCCCCCAAACGGGGAGCAGGTGCTCCAGGTTTGAACGATCGGACCGCAGGGAACGTGACTCCTACGTCGGCCGGCGTGGCTCAGACGCCGTCCGGTACTCCTGCGAGGAAATGCCCATGTCGAACCTGACGATCGCCAACATCCTGCTCACCATCTCCATCATCTGCATGGCCGTGTGCGTGTCGGCGGCCATGCCGCTGATGTTCGTCTACTCCACGGTGGCCACAGCCTTGGCGGGTGCGGTGCGACATCAGCAGCTCCCCCACGACAAGAAGGCCGGCCGCCGCGACTGAGGTCACCCTGGACGCCGCGCTCGGGCGCTGAGGCCTACCGCACCGCGGCGCTGTCCTTCGACACCTTCAACGAGGACGTGTTGACCGCGACGAACTGCCGGGCCGGGATCTGCTTGAGGTGGTCGATGAGGGCGATCGGCCAGTGCGCGTTCTGCTCCCCCTGGAAGAACCACGGCGAGCCGTTGTCGGCGAGCACCAGCCCGTAGGTCTTCATCGCCTTCACCACGGCCATCGCCCTCGGCCCGAACCCGGACGGGTGGTAGGTCGCCCTCAGCCGGAAGCGGGCGCCCATCGGTGGGTAGCTCCAGCTCGTCCGGGAGCCCGCATCGTGCCGGGCCGGCCACAGGTGGTGTGTCGACGTGACGTCGGTGGTGAACCGGATGGCGTGGTCGACGCGGAGGTGCTTGACCTCGTTCCACCGCAGCAGACCGGGCAGGATCGGCAGTCCCGCCGCGTCGGCCGACGTCCAGCCGTCGGGGCGGAGCTTGTCAGACGTCAGAGACCAGATCGCGCCCGACCCGGCGTACCACTTCCCGCTGCGCTGCTGGGTCGCGAAGGTCTCGTAGAGCCGGCACACGCCCTTGTCGATGATGATCGCGTGCCGGTCGCCGGTGGAGCTCCGGCCACCCTCGATCCTGGTGTCGGAGCCGAGGGGGTAGCGCGACCGGTCGCTCTCGCTCGCGTAGCGGAAGTGCACGCGCACCCGCGGGTGGCTGTGGCCGACGACCGTGATCGGGATGCCGTAGTTGGGCCCGTCGCCGAACGACGGCCCGAAGTCGGGGTGCAGGTCGACGCCCGTCGACATGTGCGAGAGCCAGCCGGCGCTGCGCTTGGCGACCGGGAGCGAGCGGATGTCGGCGTGCCAGTAGTTGTCCGCCGGGAAGACGCGGCACGACGTACCGACCACCGGTGCCTTCTGGGCGCCCAGCTGTACGACGTCGCGCGCGGTCGCCGCCGAGACGCCGTACGCCGCGCCGGTGGCGGCGAGCACGCCGGCCAGGCCCAGCCCGAGCAGTCGCGTGCGCATCAGGCGTCCGCCCGGCCCGCCACCGCGACAGCGACGCCGAGCCCGATCATCGACACCCCGCCGACCGTGCCAAGCGCCTTGCCCCGGCTCGGGGAGACGTTGAACCAGCGCCGCAGCTGGCTGGCCGCGAGGGCCCAGATGCTGTCGCAGCACATCCCCAGCACGAACGCGATCAGGCCGAGCAGGAACATCTGCAGCGGCACCTGGCCGCGGGCCGGGTCGACGAACTGCGGGAGCAGAGCCACGAACATCACGTAGAGCTTGGGATTGGTGAACCCGACCAGGAAGCCTTGCCGGAGAGCGGTCGCCGGCCGCAGGAGCGCCGTGGCGCGGGGGCCGGACTCTGCGACCGTGATCGCGCGCCGGTGACGCAGGGCCTGGACGCCGAGGAACACCAGGTAGACCGCGCCGCCCAGCTTGACGACCTCGTAGAGCACCTCCGAGGTGGCCACCAGCTCACCCAGCCCGAGCACCACCAGCAGCAGCGCCAGGAGGAGCCCGAAGGAGTTGCCCACGACGGTCATCAGGGCGACGCCGCGTCCGTAGGTGAGCGCGCGGCTGATCGTGAACACGACGCTCGGCCCGGGGATCGCCATCACCACGAACGCGACCAGGCCGAAGGCGAGTACCTGATGCAGCGTGACCATGTCGGGCATGGTCTCACGCACCGTCGGGCCGTCGCGGGTGGTTTCCGGGGCGCAACGAGGCCCGACCCGGCTGCTCAGCGCTTACGGCGCTCGCGGACGCGCTGGGTGAGCACGATCGGCGTACCGACGAAACCGAAGTCCTCCCGGAGTCGACGCTCGATGAAGCGCTCGTAGCCCGCGTCGAGCCGGCCGGAGGTGAACAGCACGAACGTCGGAGGTGCCACCGACGACTGGGTGCCGAAGAGGATCTTGGGCTGCTTGCCGCTGCGCACCGGGTGGGGGTGCTCGGCGACCAGGCGCCCGAGGAAGGCGTTGAACGCGCCTGTCGAGACCCGTGTCTCCCAGCCCTCGAGCGCTTTGTCGAGAGCGGGCACGAGGCGGTCGACGTGCCACCCGGTGCGCGCCGTCACGTTGATCCGCGGCGCCCACTGCACCTGGACGAGGTCGCGCTCGATCTCCCGCTCGAGGTAGTGGCGGCGGTCGTCGTCGACGAGGTCCCACTTGTTGAAGGCGATCACCAGCGCGCGCCC
The DNA here is from genome assembly GCA_963820015.1 of uncultured Actinomycetota bacterium. Taxonomy (GTDB): domain Bacteria; phylum Actinomycetota; class Actinomycetes; order Propionibacteriales; family Nocardioidaceae; genus Nocardioides. The sequence goes on from CAWFYO010000003.1 coordinate 432,712, forward strand.
CGCGTCACGGACGGTCTGGAGGATGCGCACGTCCTGCTCGGAGATCGACTCGGAGGCGTCGAGCACCAGGACCGCGACCTCCGCCCGGTCGATGGCGGTCGTCGTCCGCAGCGAGGCGTAGTACTCGTGGCCCGAGGCCTCCTTGACCCGCTTGCGGATGCCCGCGGTGTCGATGAAACGCCACTCGCGGCCGCCCATCGTGATCAGCTCGTCGACCGGGTCGACGGTCGTGCCGGCGACGGAGTCGACGACCACGCGCTCGGCCCCGGCGAGCCGGTTGAGGAGCGACGACTTGCCGACGTTGGGCTTCCCGACCAGCGCGACGCGGCGCGGGCCGGCCGGCTCGTCGAAGGTCTGCTCCGGCGGCTCGGGCAGCACCGCGAGTACGGCGTCGAGCAGGTCGCCGGAGCCGCGCCCGTGCAGCGCGGAGACCGGGACCGGCTCTCCGAGCCCGAGGTTCCACAGGCCGTAGGCCTCGGCCTCGGTGCGCTGGTCGTCGACCTTGTTGGCGGCGAGGATCACCGGCTTCTTGGAGGCGCGCAGGACCCGCACCACCGCCTCGTCGGCGTCGGTGATGCCCACGGTCGCGTCGACCACGAAGAGCACGGCGTCGGCCAGGGTCACCGCCACCTCGGCCTGCTCCTTGATCCGCTCGGCCATGCCCCGGGCGTCGGGGTCCCAGCCGCCGGTGTCGACCACGGTGAACGCGCGGCCGGCCCAGGTGGCGTCGTAGGAGACCCGGTCGCGGGTGACGCCGGGGACGTCCTCGACGACAGCCTCGCGGCGGCCGAGGATCCGGTTGACCAGGGTGGACTTGCCGACGTTCGGACGGCCGACGACCGCCAGCACGGGCAGCGGCCCGGTCCCGGTGTCCGGGGGCGCTTCGGTCATGAGATCTCCTGTGCTTCGGCGAGAGGGATGGCGCCCGGCAGGCGCTGCCCGGTCGACGCGAGACCCGCGTCGAGCTCCGCGCGCATCCGGGCATGCAGGGCGTCGGCGGTCGCGGCCACCTGGGCCCTGGTCCGCGGCCAGGGCTGGGCGTCCACGCGGAGCGGCGCGCCGTACACGAGGTCGATCCGGGTGCCGGGCTCGGGCAGCGCGTTCTTGCCGCCCCCGGGCGGGCGGGTGCCGTACATCATCAAGGGGACGATCGGTGCCCCCGTCACGAGCGCGAGGTACGCCGCGCCGCTGCGGAAGCGGGTCAGGTCGCCGGCCCCACGGTTGCCCTCGGGGAAGATCCCGACCGCTCCCCCGTGCTCGAGCACGTGGAGACACGTCCGGATGGCGCGCAGGTCGGTGCGGCTGCGGTCGAGCTCGATCTGGCCGGCCTGCTGGAGGAACCGGCCGAGCCGCCCGCGGAACATCTCCTCCTTGGTCAGCGCATGCACCGGCCGCGGACCGAAGATGGCCAGCAGCGGGCCGTCGATGACGCCGGTGTGGTTGGCCGCGACGATGACCGGCCCCTGCGGCGGCACGTGGCCGACACCGTGCTCCCGCACGTCGTAGCGCCGCCGGATCAGCCACCGGGACGTGGAGCGCCCGCCGTGGAGGAGCCAGGTCGGCGGGTGGTGCGCAGGACCGGCGGCGCTGACCGCCGCGTTCACGAGGCCGCCTCGACCATCCCGACGATGAGGCCGACGACCTCGTCCAGGGTGTACGGCGTGGTGTCGAGGTGGACGGCCCCGTCGGCCATGGTGAGGGGCGAGGTGGTGCGAGTGGAGTCGATCTGGTCGCGGGCGAGCAGCGACGACTCGGTGGCGGCGAGGTCGGACCCGCCCTCCTCTGCGGCCCTGCGCCGGGCGCGGGCAGCGGGGTCGGCGGTCAGGTAGACCTTGACGTCGGCGTCGGGCGCGACCGTCGAGCCGATGTCGCGTCCCTCGACGACGATGCCGGGTCCGTCGAGAGCGGCGGCGATGGCCTCGCGCTGGAGCTCGAGCAGCCGCGCACGCACCTGGGGCACCGCGCTGACCCGCGAGACCGCCCCGGTCACCTCGGGAGTGCGGATGGCGGCCGCCACGTCGACGCCGTCGACGGTGATCGTCGGCGCCGCCGGGTCGGTGCCCGAGGCGATGGACGGCTCGCAGCAGCGGGCGGCCACGGTCGTGGGGTCGTCGACCGGAACGTCGTAGCGCAGCATCCACCAGGTGATGGCGCGATACATCGCGCCGGTGTCGAGGTAGCGCAGGCCGAGGCGGCTCGCGACGCCACGTGACGTGCTCGACTTCCCCGAGCCGGACGGTCCGTCGATCGCCACGACCACGCCGGTGCGTGCGGGAGCGCTCACGAAACTGTCCTGACCTGTGGCTGGGGGCGGTGCCGACCCCGGAACCGGCGTCGGGCAAGCCCCGAGCCTACCGGGGGGCCGGGCCCGGGGCGGATTCCGCGGAGTGGGCCCGGTCCGAAGATCGGCGGCGTCGGTGTCGAATCCCGGTCACGCCGTTCGACGTAGGGGTGAGAAGCGTGCTGCCGGTGTCCGGCTCCTACCTCGTCGACGCCGCGCCGGCGGCCGGACCCACCACCTCGACGTCTCGGGGGCCGGCCGGGCCGAGGCGCTCACCGGCGGCTACCACCTGGCGTTCCTCGGGGCAGCCGTCGCCGCGGCTCTGGCCGCCGTGCTGGCCACCGTGGTGCTCCGGCCGCGGGCGGGTGCCGAGCAGCAGCCTCTCCCCCTGGTGACGGCCGGCGACGCCGCCTGACCCACCCGGTCACCACTGCGAGGAAGGGGTCACCCGACCCCTTCCTCCTAGCGGTGGGTCTCCCACCCCCCCGCGCCGAGCGAGGCCTCAAGGTGGTCGGCGCGGGTCTCGTCGACGAGGAGCTCGACCAGACCCGTGTCGCGGGCGGGGTCGTGGTCGATGTGGACGTCCTCGATGTTGACCCCGCTCGCGCCGGCGTCGGCGAACAGGCGCGCCAGCTCACCGGGATGGTCGGGCAGGGAGACGAACACCGACGCGGTCGGCCGGCTCGGCCCACCGTGCTTGCCGGGGATCGCGAGGGTGCCGGCCACCCCACGCTCCAGGATCTCGGCGACCGGAGCGCGGTCGCCTGCGGCCACGGCGTCGATGAGGACGTCGAGCTGGTCGCGCACCTGGGTCAGCAGGCCCGCCACCGCCGCGGCATTGCCCGCCACGATCTGCTGCCACAGCACGGGGTCTCCCCCGGCCACCCGGGTCACGTCGCGGACGCCCTGGCCACTCAGCGCGAGGTGCTCGGCCGGTGCGTCGGCCAGTCGTCCGGCCACCAGCACGGCGAGCAGGTGGGGCAGGTGGGAGGTGCGGGCGACGGCGAGGTCGTGCTCCTCCGGGCTCAGCCGTACGACGCTCGCCCCGGCCAGGCGGGCCAGTGCGGTCACCGCGTCGGTCGCGGTCGGGCTGCTGGAGCGGTGCGGCACCACCGCCCACGGCCGTCCGTCGAAGAGCGTGGCGCTGGCGGCGAGGGGACCCGAGCGTTCGCTGCCCGCCATCGGGTGACTCCCGACGTAACGCTCGAGTCCGGCGGCCTCCTGCAGGGCCGCGAGCGGCGCCGTCTTCACGCTGCCGACGTCGGTCACCACGGCGTCGGTCTCGGTCAGGGCGCGGGCGACCTCGGTCGCGAGGTGGTCGGGCGGGACGGCCACCACGACCAGCCCCACCGGGCGACCGTCGTACTCGGTGCCGGCGCCGAGCCCGGTCGCGGTCCGCACGTGCTCGGGGTTGCGGTCCGACAGCACGACCTCGACGTCGTGCCGCTTCAGGGCCAGGGCGAGGGAGGTGCCGAGCAGTCCCGTTCCGACGACCAGGACGGGCTCCGGGAGCGCAGACCGGTGCTCAGCCACCGGCGGGCTCGTCCGGGACGGCCCGCACCCGGGCCAGGTCGCGGCGCAGCGCCGCCGCTCCGTGCAGGTAGACGTGGGTGATGTCGGCCCGCGGGAGGTCGGTCTCGACGTGCGCCATCATCCGCACCACGCGGGGCATCGAGCCCTCGACCTCGAGCTCCCGGGTGCAGATCAGCGGCACATCGGTGAAGCCGAGCATCCGCGCGGCGTAGGCCGGGAACTCCGAGACCAGGTCGGTGGTCGCGGTGAAGATGATCGAGATGAAGTCGTCGACCACCCACCCGTTGGCGTCCATCACCTGGGTCACCATCTCGGCGACCCGCTCCAGCATGTGCTCGCGTTCGTCGACGTCCAGCTGCGTCGCTCCCCGCACGGCCCTGACTGCCACGGGACGACCCTAGCCGCGTTCGGACCGGGCACCCCGCCGGTGTCCGTCAGCCGCGACCGCTGCGCCACTCGTCGACGACCAGGCCGAGGATCACCTCGTCGACGAACGCCCCGAGCACCCACGCGGACTCCCGCAGGGTGCCCTCCGGCCGGTAGCCCGCCTTCTGCGCCGAGGAGATCATCGCGGGGTTGTCGGCCAGCGTCTCGAGCTGGAGCCGGTGCAGGCCGAGGACGTCGAAGCCGTAGCCGGTCAGCAGCGTCAGGGTCTCGGTCCCGAACCCCCGCCCGCGCCCGCCGGGAAGCAGTGCGATGCCGACGTGGGCGTAGCGGTTGTGCAGGTCGATGTCCCACAGCAGCGCCTCGCCGACCACCTCGTCGCTCTCGACAGCCACGATGGTGAACGCCGCGACGTGGTCGCTCGGCGCCTTCGGGTCGTACGGCGAGCCGGTCGGACCGGGGCCGCGGGCGCCAGGCCCGTCCGTCGGCCCGGGTGAAGCCCTCGACGTCGTCGTACAGCTCGCGATGGAGCACCGCGACGTCGGCCTCCTCGCGGGCCCGCAGGTAGACCTTCTCTCCTCGCAGCACCGGGCGATCCTAGGGGCGACGGTCCCGCGCCGTCGCCCCACCTCGATCGCCTACGGCTTGTTGAGGACCGTGATCCGGTTCGCCGGGGGCGGCGCCAGCGGCGAGCCGGCGAGTCGAGTGCGCGGTGAGGTACGCCGTGAACGCATCGAGGTCGATGGCGCTCACGACCGGGTCGGTGCCCGACTTCAGGACGTGAAGTCGTCGCCTCCACCGGCCAGGAAGTTGTTGATCGTCACGCGGTAGCTCGCGCGTCGGGTCCAGAGGCTGCCCGTTGAGCCGGATCGAGTCCGTGACGACCCGGTCCGCGCCGGTCTTGGAGTAGTCGATCGTGTAGGTGAAACCCTGCGACACCTGCAGCACCTTGTTGTTGTCGTCCGAGGCGTTCGCGCCGGTGAACTGCTGCTGGAGCATCGTGACGATCTGGTCGCCGGTCAGGCTGACCGTCTCCACCAGGTTGGTGAACGGCTGGACGGTGAACGCCTCGCCGTAGGTGACCACGCCGTCACCCTCGGCCCCGCTCTGGGCGTAGGTCAGGTCGGCGCGGATGCCGCCCGGGTTCATGAAGGCCACCACCGCGTTGCCCGTGGTCGGGCTAGACGTCGCCTCGAGCTGCGAGTCTGCGATCACGTCGCCGAGCGGCTTCTCCGGCGTGGTGGCCCCACGGCCGAGGATGTCACCGGAGATGTAGCCGACCGGCTTGTTCTGGATGGGCCCCAGGATCGTGGTGTAGCGGTCGATGATCGCGCTCACCGCGGGGTCCTTCGGGACGTCACGGGTCACCGGCATGTTCGTGGCCGTCAGCGACGACCGCACGAAGTCGTGGTTGCGGGTGTTGATCTGGCCCTCGAAGTCGGTGTACAGCCGCCCGAACGAAGACGCGCTGGTGACCAGGCGCGGGTTGCCGTCGGGGTCGGGGATGTCGCAGACGTAGGAGGTGTGCGTGTGGCCGGTGATCACCACGTCGATCAGCGGCGACAGCTGCTGGGCGATCGGCACGATGTCGCCGGACAGGCCCGCGCCGGGACCGCCGGCGTTGCAGTCGTAGTTGTACGCCGAGCTGGCCGGGACGCCGCCCTGGTGCACGACCGCGACGATCGCGCGGACGCCCATCCGCTGGAGCACATGGGCGTAGTGGTTGCCGGTCTTGACCTCGTCGAGGAAGCTCAGCCCGGCCACGCCGGAGGCGGTGACGATGCCGGGGGTGCCCTTCAGGGTCATGCCGATGAACCCGATCGGGTTCCCGTTGACGTAGCGCACCCACACCGGCGGCAGCAGCGGGTCGCCGGTGGAGTCCTGGATCACGTTGGCGGAGAGGTAGTCGAAGCTCGCTCCGGGGAAGGGGTGGCCCGGGTCGTAGCAGCCGTCGTCGGCGCGGCAGCCGCCGTTCTGCATCCGCAGGAGCTCCGCACTCCCCTCGTCGAACTCGTGGTTGCCCACCGAGGAGACCTCTAGCCCCATCGCGTTGAGCGCCAGGATCGTCGGCTCGTCGTGGAAGGCGGCGGACAGCAGGGGGCTGGCGCCGATGTTGTCGCCGGCGCTCACGGTCAGGGTGTTGGGATGGCCCGCACGCGCCATCTGCAGGTGGGTGGCGAGGTACTCGGCGCCGCCCACGGTGAGCTTGGTGGTGGTGCCGTCGGCGTTGAGCCGCGTCACCGTGCCCGACGAGCCGCTCGGCGGCGCGAGGTTGCCGTGGAAGTCGTTGATGGCGAGCATCTGGATCGGCACCAGCCGTGGCTGCTCGGGCTTGGCCGACTGAGCGCTCGAGGGGGCGAGCGCGACCGCTGACCCGAGGGCGACGGTGGCCGCCAGAGCCAGACCACTGCGCAGACGAATACTCACTTCTTTGCCACCTCCGAGCTGATGGGTGTCGCAACGATGTGGTCTCGACCACACCCGACCTGTCGCACTATGTCGCGGGTCGGAGGCCGGGTCAACGCCCAGGGGGGTGACCGGCCCCGACGAGGCGACAGTCAGAACGGGTCAGAACGGGTCAGAACGGGTCAGAGCCGGGCGGCGTCGAGGAGGTCCCCCAGCTCGTCGTGGGTCAGCTCGCGGAGCTCGCCGACGCCGAGGCGGCCGAGGACGACCGGGCCGATCGCCGTACGGGTCAGCTCGCGCACCGGGTGGCCCACGTGGTCGAGCAGGCGGCGGACGATCCGGTTGCGGCCCTCGTGGATGACCAGCTCGATGATCGAGCCACGGTCGCTGCCCCGGCCGCCGACCAGCCGTGCGGACGACACGGTGACCGGCCCGTCGTCCAGCTCGACGCCGGCGAGCAGCTGCTTGATGGTGCGCGGGAAGACCTGCCCGTCGACCGCGGCGACGTAGGTCTTGTCCACCTCGTACGACGGGTGGGCCATGCGGTGGGCGAACTCACCGTCGTTGGTGAGCAGCAGGAGTCCGGCGGTGTCGGTGTCGAGGCGCCCCACGTGGAAGAGCCGCTCGGGCCGGTCACCGAGCAGGTCGGAGAGGGTGCGGGCGGCATGGGGGTCGGACATGGTCGAGGTCACGCCGACCGGCTTGTTGAGCACGAGGTAGACGTGGGGAGAGATCGGCGGCAGCCGGCGGCCGGCCACGCGGATCACGGCCGTCGCGGGGTCGACCTTGGTACCGAGCCGGGTCACCACCTCACCGTCGACGGTGACCTCGCCGGCCAGCATCAGCTCCTCGCACTTGCGCCGGGACGCCACGCCCGACCGGGCCAGCAGCTTGTGGAGCCGGACCAGGCCGTCGGCATCGCGCTCGAGGTCGGGTCCGCTCACGAGCCGCCGTCGGTCGAGCCCATCGCGTCCTCGAGCTCGTCGAGGTCGTCGAGGTCGGGCAGGTAGGGCGCGAGCTCGGGCAGGTCGTCGAGCGAGGTGACGCCGATCCGCTCCAGGAAGTAGGAGGTGGTGCGGTAGAGGTTGGCGCCCGAGGAGTGGTCGTGGCCGGCCTCCTCGACCAGGCCGCGGGTGACCAGCGTGCGCATCACGCCGTCGACGTTGACGCCGCGGATCGCCGAGACCCGTGCGCGGGAGACGGGTTGCCGGTAGGCGACGACGGCCAGGGTCTCCAGCGCCGCCTGCGTCAGCCGCGCCTGCTGCCCGTCGAGCACGAACGTCTCGACCACGGGGGCGAACTCGTCGCGGGTGTAGTAGCGCCAGCCGCCGGCGACGTTGCGCAGCTCGAACCCGCGGCCCTGCTCGTCGTACTCGGCGGCGAGGGAGGCGAGCGCGCCGGCGACGTCGGTCACCGGGTGTCCGACCGCCGAGGCCAGGGTGGACTCGTCGAGCGGCTGGTCGGCGATCATCAGCAGGGCCTCGAGCGAGGGGCGCAGCTCGGCGACCGCGATCTCCAGCACGTCCTCGGTCATGGGGTCTCCTCGGGAGTCTCGTCGGGGGTCTCGTCGGGGGCCTCGTCGGGCGTCTCGGCCAGCTCGGGGGTGCCGTCGAACTCGTCGATGTGGAGGTCGCTCTCGATGTCGGTCGCGTCGCTGCCGGTCCAGCGGACGGTGAGCTCGCCCAGCGGCGAGACTTGCTCGAAGGCGACGGTGTTCTCGCGGAACAGCTCGAGCAGGGCGAGGAAGCGGGCCACCGTGGTCTGGGTGTCGGGCGAGTCGCCGCACAGTGCGCGGAACGTCATCGTGCCGACGCGGCGGAGCCGGTCGACCACGAGCGCTGCCTGCTCACGGACGCTGACCGCCGGCGCGTGGATGTGGTGCAGCGACACCTCGACGTCGGGCCGAGGTGCGAGCGCCTTGGCGGCGAGGAAGGCGAAGGCGTCGAGCCCGATCCCGATCAGCACCTCGGGCAGCAGTCCGGCATAGCGCTCCTCGAGGCCCACCGACCGCGGAAACCGCTTGGCCTCGGACTCCAGCCGCTGGGAGAGGACGCCGGCGACCTGCTTGAACGCGCGGTACTGCAGCAGGCGGGCGAAGAGCAGGTCGCGGGCCTCGAGCAGCGCGAGATCCTCCTCGTCCTCGACGTCGCCCTGCGGCAGCAGCCGCGCGGACTTCAGGTCGAGCAAGGTGGCGGCGACGACCAGGAACGACGAGGTCTGCTCGAGGTCCCAGACCCCGTCGGAAGCACCCGCCTTCACGTGCGCGATGAACTCGTCGGTGACCCGCGAGAGCGACACCTCGGTGATGTCGAGCTTGTGCTTGGAGATCAGGCTGAGGAGCAGGTCGAAGGGGCCCTCGAAGTTGTCGAGGACGACCTCGAACCCACCCTCACCCGCGGCCGCGATCTCCTCGCCGGCGGCGATGCTCACCCCGGCGTCAGTCCTCGAGGAGCCGCTGGACCAGCAGGCTGTCGAGGCCGCGCTCCTCCAGGTCGGCCAGGACGAGGGCCACCGCTTCGCGCACGAGCCGGCCGCGGTCGACGGCCAGCCCCTGGTCGCGACGCAGCATCAGGCGGGCGTGCTCGATGTCGAGCAGCTCGTCGGAGGTGACGTAGACGGTCATCTTCTCGTCGTGACGCACCCGCCCGCTGGGACGGCGGGCACGGGTGTCGTCGGCTCCCTCGACCGTGCTCGGTACGGCGCGCACCCGGCGCTCGCGCGCGGTGTCGACCTCGCCTCGGGCGTCGACCGCGGTGTCGGTGGGGCGGAAGAGGTCGTCGGCGGCGGGGAGGTTCACGCGTCGAGACACCGGAGCGAGACCTCCTTGGCCAGCGAGCGGTAGGCCTCGGCGCCGGCGGAGGCGGAGGCGTAGGAGGTGATGGGCTCACCGGCGACCGTGGAGTCCGAGAACTTCACGGTTCGCCGGATCACGGTGTGGAACACCTTGTCGCCCCAGGCCTGCACCAGGCGGTCCATCACCTCGCGGCTGTGCAGCGTCCGGCCGTCGTACATGGTCCCGAGGACCCCGTCGATCTCCAGACGCGGGTTGAGCCGCTCCCTCACCTTGTCGATGGTGCTCTTGAGGAGCGCGACGCCGCGGAGCGCGAAGTACTCGCACTCCAGGGGGACGATCACGCCGTCCGAGGCGGTCAGCGCGTTGACCGTGAGCAGGCCCAGCGACGGCTGGCAGTCGATCAGGATCACGTCGTAGTGCTCGATGGCCGGCGCGAGCACCCGCTGCAGGGTCTGCTCGCGGGCGACCTCGTGGACCAGCTGCACCTCGGCCGCGGACAGGTCGATGTTGGAGGGGAGGAGGTCCATGCCGGGGACGCCGGACGGCACCACGACGTCGTCGAGGGTCACCTCGCGGTCCATCAGCAGGTTGTAGACCGTGTGCTCCATCTCGTGGGGGTTGAGTCCCAGCCCGACCGAGAGCGAGCCCTGCGGGTCGAAGTCGACCAGCAGCACCTTGCGGCCGTACTCGGCCAGCGAGGCACCGAGATTGATGGTGGTCGTGGTCTTGCCCACCCCACCCTTCTGGTTGCACATGGAGATCACGCGGGCCTGGCCGTGGGTGGCCAGCGGCGGCAGGTCGGGCAGGTCGGGCATCGGCCGGCCGGTGTCGCCGATCACCCGTGCGACCGGCTCGGCCACCGCGACCTCGACCGGCACCTCCACGGGCACCTCCACGGACGCCTCCACCGGCGCCTCCACCGGCGCCGTGGCGACCTCGTCCAGCACCCGGTCGACCTCGTCGTGGATCTCCTCGTCGACCTCCTCGACCGGACCCGACAAGAGGTCGTCGAGCCGGGTGAAGGGCACCGGCTGGCGCAGCAGGGCGTCCTCGGGGAGAGCCTCGGGCTTCGGAGCCCTGGGCGGCATGGATGGTGCGGCGGATCCTTGGGCGGGCCCGGAGCGGCCGCTGAAGAAGGTCCCGGTCATGAAGACTCCCCTGGTCTGGTGATGCGGGAAAATGTCGACTTTGCGACATGTTGCCCCGCCGTACGGCGTGACTGTAGGAGGGCGCGCCGTAGAGCCTCAACACAACCAGAGATTCCCCCAGGCGGTCCGCCCGATCTGTGCAGAGCGTGTGCACGAGCCCCGAGGGGAGTGCACAGGCAGGACCCCGCCTGTGCACAAGCCTGTGCACAAGTCTGTGCAGAGACGGGCCGGCCGCAACCGTGGCGTCAACGGGCGACCGGAGCCGGGCCGAGGCTCACCCATCCCGCCCCGGCGGCGGAGCGGACCATCGCGTCGAGCGTCTCGGCGGAGGCGACGGCGTCGGCCGGCACCGGTCCCTCGTGGTGGCCGGAGAGGATCGAGCGCACCAGCCCGGCGAGCTCGATCACCTTGGTGTCGTCGAAGCTGAGCGAGATCCCGCTGCCAGGTTGGAAGCGCCCGAAGTCGCCGGCGCCGGCTCCGACGAAGCGTCGGGCCGACGGCTGGTCGGCGTACGCTGTGCCGGAGGAGACCCGTAGCTCGCCGGCGGTCCGGAAGTCCCAGGCGGCCAGGCCCTGGCTGGCGTGCACCTCGATGCCGTAGCTGTTCTGCTCGCCGACCGCGACCCGGCTGCACTCGAGGGTGACGACGACCCCGGTGGTGGTGCGGAGCAGGGCGGTGACGTAGTCCTCGTTCTCGACCTGGCCCCGGGGTGCGGACTCGTCGGCGACCCCGTGGCCGTAGCTGACGGTGCCCTCCTGGAGGACCGGTCGCTCGGGGACGAACACCGCGGTCTCCGCGACCAGGCTGGCGATCTCGGTGTCGAGCACGTAGCGGGCCAGGTCGACGCCGTGGGAGGCGAGGTCGCCGAGCACGCCGTGACCGCCGGCGGCGAGCGTGAACCGCCAGCTGAGGGCTCCGAGCGGGTGTGCCGCGTAGTCGCTGAACAGCTGGACCCGTGCGTGGTTCGGCGTCCCGATGGCGCCCGACGCGACCAGCGACCGCAGCTCGGCCACCGCGGGCACGGCGCGGTAGTTGAAGCCGACGGCGGCCTGGACCCCGGCGGCCGCGACGGCGTCGGCCACCGCGTGCGCGTCCGCGGGTGTCAGCCCGACCGGCTTCTCGATCCACAGGTGCTTTCCGGCCTGGGCCACCGCCACGCCGAGCTCCCGATGGAGGGCGTTGGGCGCCGTCACGCTGACGACGTCGACGTCGGGGTCGGCCACCAGGTCGTGCCAGTCGGCGTGGGCCCGCTCGAACCCGTGCTTGCGGACCGCGTGGTCGCGGGCTCCGGGCACGCTGTCGGCGACCGCGACGAAACGCGGGATCACCGCCAGCTCGGGGTAGTGGTGCCGCAGCCGCGCCCAGGCTCGGGCGTGGACGTCGCCGAGCCAGCCGCCGCCGATCACGCCGACTCCGATGGTCCGGTCTGCTGGTGCCACGGTGTGGTGCTCCTGGTCTCGTGAGGGGTCCGGGATGGTGTGCGGTCAGCGGGCCGGGGCGAGCCAGCGCAGCTGGCGGGCCTTGGCCTCGTCGTAGTCGGCGCGCCCGGACAGTGACGTCGGGACGCCGACCTCCCACCAGGCGCCGGCCTCGGTCCACCGAGCGGGATGAGTGCGACACACCAGGACGGCCGGCCGGGCCTCGCGGCGCGCGGCCCCGCACAGCCGGGTGTACGCCGCCCGGAGCTCGTCGACGCCGCCGTCGCCGATGTCCTCGACGACGCAGCCGAGCGCGCGGGCGTGCTGGGCGAAGTCCACCCGCAACCCGGTGGCGGCTCCGGGTCCGGCACAGTCGTCGAACAGGTTGTTGAACCCGTCGGCGCCCTGGCCGGTCTGCAGCCGGTGGATCACGGCGTACCCGCCGTTGTCGCAGACGACGGCGACGAAGGGATGTCCGGCGAACGCCGCGGAGTACAGGTCGCTGTTGAGCATCAGGTAGGAGCCGTCGCCGAGGAGCGAGGTGACCAGCCCGTCCGGCCGGGTGACAGCACGGCCGAGGGAGGCTCCCCACGCGCCGGCGATCTCGTAGCCCATGCAGGAGAAGGCGTACTCCAGGTCCATCGTCGACCGCGAGGCCCGGCCCGCGGGCTGGGCGACCGCGCGCCAGCCTCCGTGCACCTCGCCGGGGAACCCGCCGCTGGAGGACACCACGTAGTCGTCGGGGCCGCTGGCGTCGTTGACGACGCCGACGACCTGCGCATAGGTCAGGGTGTCGTCCTCGCCGGCCCGGAGCAGGTCCACCTGCGCGTCCCAGTCGCGCTTGTGCGCGGCTGCGGTCGTGGCCCACTCGACGCCGGTCGACCAGTCCCCGAGGCTCCCGGCCAGCTCCTCGACCACGGCCAGCGCATCTCCCACCACGGCGTGGGCGCTGTGCTTGACGGCGTCGAAGCGAGCGGCGTTGACGTGGACCAGCGTCGCGTCGGGGTGGAACACCGTCCACGAGGCGGTCGTGAAGTCCTGGAGACGCGAGCCCAGCGCGACCACCACGTCGGCCTCGGCCGCCACGGCGTTGGCCGAGGTGGAGCCGATGATGCCCAGCGGCCCGGCGTACAGCGGGTGCTCGTGAGGCACCAGCGTGCGGCCGGCCGGGGTGTCGACCACGGGGATGCCGTGCCGCTCGGCCAGGGAGATGACCGCCTCGGCGGCACCGGAGTAGCGCACGCCGCCACCCACCACGAGCAGGGGCCGCTCGGCCCGGGTCAGCAGGGCCACGGCGTGACGCAGCGCCTCGGCGTCCGGGCGCGGGCGGGGCACGCGGTGCAGCCGCGGCTCGAACATCGCCTCGGGGAAGTCGAACTCCTCGGCCTGCACGTCCTGGGGCAGCGCCAGGACGACCGGGCCGGCCTCGGCGGGGTCGGTGAGCACCCGGGCGACCTGCGAGAGGGTGGCGAGCAGCTGCTCGGGGCGCGTGATCCGGTCGAAGTAGCGGCTCACCGGCCGGAAGGCGTCGTTGACGCTGGTGGTGGGGTCGCCGTAGTGCTCGACCTGCTGGAGCACGGGGTCGGGAGCGCGGCCGGCGAAGGTGTCGCCCGGCAGGAGCAGGACGGGCAGCCGGTTGGCGTGGGCGACGCCCGCCGCCGTGACCATGTTGAGCGCGCCGGGACCGACCGACGAGGTCGCCGCCATCACCTGGCGGCGGTCGGTCGCCCGGGCGAAGCCGACGGCGGCGAGGGCCATCCCCTCCTCCGTCTGGCCGCGCCACGTGGGCAGGACGTCGCGCGCCTCGTGCAGCGCGGTACCGAGACCGAGCACGTTGCCGTGCCCGAAGATCCCGAACACCCCCGCGAACAGAGGGACCTCGGTGCCGTCGAGCAGCTCCGAACGCTGAGCCACCATCCAGCGGACCAGGGCCTGAGCCGTGGTCACTCGCGCGGTCGATGCCGTCATCGGACGGCCTCCTCTCGGGTCGGGGCAGCCACGCGCCCGGTGGCACAGGTGACCGGGCATCGGGGGTCCTGCTCGGCCTCCGTCCAGGTGCCGCGGATCCAGGCGTGAGCCGGGTCGTCGCAGAAGGCCATCTCGCGGGGGCCGGGGCCGGCCATGACGTTGAGGTAGTACATCGGGTAGCCCGGGGCGGCGATGCAGGGCCCGTGGTAGCCGTGGGGTACGACGACGACGTCGTGGTCGCGCACCTCGGCCACCTCGTCGAGGAGGGTCAGGCCGGCGGCGGCGTGCTCCGGGCCGGTGTAGGTGCGGTGGTAGCCGAACCCTGTGCGGTCGGGAGTGACCTGGTCGGACCCGGCGATCCGGTAGTAGTAGATCTCCTCGTTGACGACGGGACAGGGCTCGCTCGCGTCGTGCTTGTGCGGCGGGTAGCTCGACCAGTTGCCCGGCGGCGTGATCAGCTCGCAGCAGATCAGCCTCTCGGCGTGGTCCCAGACGCCCGGGACCCCGAAGTTGGTGACCTGACGGGAGGCGGCACCGCTCCCCCGCACCTCGACCGGTACGGCGTCGGCCGGGCCGTAGCGGGGCTCCCGGCGGGCCTCACAGCGCGTGGACGGGAGCGCCACCTCCGCCCCGGCAGCGCTGGTGAGGACCACCAGGCTGTCGCGCCCGACGTAGGCGAAGTCGGTGACCCGGGTGAACACCGAGTCGCGTCCCTCGAGGGTGTACGCCGCCTCCACGGCCTCGGGCGAGGCGGCGGCACGGACCTCCACCTGGAGCGACCCGCGCAGCGGAAGCACGAACAGCTCGCGATCAGCGGTCTCGACCCGGCGCGACTCCCCGGGCTCCAGGGCGAGCACGTCGAGGCCGGCGTAGGACCAGCCGGCCTGGTCAGGGGTGAGCCCCACCGGATCGCGGTCGCCGGAGGTGAAGGGCCGGTGGAGGTTCATGCGACCAGCCCCTCGTCGGCGGATGCGGCCAGCACCCGCGCGGCTGCGGCCACCGCCGCGGCCACGTCGCCGTCAGGTGGGTAGAGCAGCGCCCGGCCCACGACCAGGCCACGGACCACCGGCTGCAGCAGGGTCCGCCCCCAGGAGTGGAGATCGGCCTGCGGGTCGGGGCTGGGCACGCCCCCGAGGACGACACACGGCAGCGTGGTGGACCCGAACACCTCCTCCGGCTCGTCGCAGGACGGCATCTTGAGCCAGGTGTGGGAGCTGGTGGCGCCCAGGGCCGAGGCCACCGCCGCGGCGCGGGCCAGCGACCTGGCATCGGTCAGCTGGGTGAGGGCGCCGTCGGCATCGCGACGGTAGGGCAGCGGTTCGACCATGGCCATCAGGCCTGCGGCGGCCAGCTCGGTCACCGCCCGGGCACACGACTCGAGGGTGGAGGCGGTGCCGGCGTCGTCGTCGTCGATGCGGAGGAGCATCTTGCCGCCCTCGAGCCGGCTGGCGGCGATGGTGGCAGCGTCGTAGCCGGTGAAGCGGTCGTCCATGGTCCACGAGGCGCCGTCGAGCCCACCGCGGTTCATCGAGCCGATCACGACCTTGTCCTCGAGGGCGCCGAGCAGGAGCAGCTCCTCGACCACGTCGGGCGAGCCGAGCACGCCGCCGACCGCCGGGTCGGAGAGGGCGATCACGAGCCGGTCGAGGAGCGAACGCCGGTCGGCCATCGCCATCGGGTCGCCGCCGGTGCCGAGCGCGCCGCGCGCCGGGTGGTCGGCGGCCACCAGGAACAGCGTGCCGCGCTCGCTGAGGAGCGAGGCCGGGCGTCGCCGCGCGGCGTACGCCTCGGCCACGGCCTGGGGTCGGGTCGCCCGCGTCGTGAGCAGGGCGTTCCACTGCTGGTCGGTCAGGTGCGCGGTCATGGCTTCCTCTGGACGGGTGGGTCAGGCGTGCGTCTGGGTCAGGGCTTCGGCCAGCTCGGCCGGCGTGGGCATGGCGTCGGCGCAGGCGAGCCGTGCGGCGACCAGGGCACCGGCGACGTTGGCCCGGCGTGCGGTCTCGACGATGTCGGCCCCGGCCAGGAGCCCGTCGACGAGCGCTGCCCCGAAGGCATCGCCCGCGCCGAGCCCGCAGACCACCTCGACCGGGAACGGCGGCACCGTGGTCATCTCGCCGTGGCCGGCGACCAGGACGCCCTCGGCGCCCTTCTTGACCAGGGCCACGTCCACGCCCAGGTCGAGCAGCCGGCGTGCGGCCTCCTCCGGGTCCGCGGTGCCGACCGCGACCTCCACCTCGGCCCGGTTGCCCACGGTCACACTCACGTGCGGCAGCATCGCGGCGTACGCCGCCTGCGCCTCCTCGGGCGAGCGCCAGAACATCGGCCGCCAGTCCAGGTCGAGCACGGTGTGCCGACCTGAGCCCGGTGCGGGCCGGCCGCGCCGGGTCAGCATCTCCATCTGGGTCGCGCGTGCCGGCTCGACCGAGACGCCGGTGCCGGTGACCCAGAGCAGCGGCACGCTCTCGACCACATCCCACGGCACGTCGTCGTGGGTCAGGGTGAGGTCGGGCGCGATCGGGAGCCGGTAGAACAGCAGCGGGGGGTCGGCCGGGGGGTCGAGCTCGCAGAAGACGACGGGCGTGAGCAGGTCCTCCGCGGTGCCGACGTACTGCGGGTCGACGCCGAAGCCCTCGAGGGCGCTGCGGACGTAGGTGCCGAAGCCGTCCGGCCCCACCTTCGTCAGCACGGCCGTACGCCGGCCGAGCCGCGCCGCGCCGACCGCGACGTTGGTGGCCGTGCCCCCCAGGGACTTGCGGAAGGTGCTCACCTCGGCGAGCGGGCCCGGTTGTTCGGGATAGAGGTCGACGCCCACGCGCCCGACGGTGAGTGCCTCGAGCGTCATCGCACAGCCGCCTCGGCGGGAGTCAGCGGGCAGACCCGGCCCGTCTCGAGCTCGGCGCGTAGGGCGCGGAGCTGGTCGGTGATGCCGAACGGCCGGGTCCCGAGCAGCTCATCGGTGCGCGGGGTGGACAGGCTGGTGTCGAAGGGCATCGGCGCCGGGAGTCGCTGGTCGTCGGGCACCGGGCCGCTGCGCAGCAGGCCGGGGTCGAGGTCGAAGACCGCGCAGGTCGCCTCGGCCAGCTCGGTCCGGGTGACGGCGTCGGCACCGACGACGTGGAGCACGCCGTCCGCCCCGGCCCGCACCCCTCGGAGCAGCATCGCGCCGATCTCCGCGGAGATCACGGGGCTGGCGACGCCGTTGATCGCCGGGTCCTGCCAGACGGTGAACTCACGGCCTGTGGAGAGGGTGTCGACCAGCGACAGCACGAAGTAGCCGAACCCGCAGTCCTGCTGGCGAGGCGCCGCGGGCCGGGTGAGGTGCCGCCCCTGCACGCCGCCCACGCGGGCCACGAAGCCGGAGGCGGCCCGGTCGAGCACCACGCGCTCGGACAGCGCCTTGAACAGGCCGTAGAGGTTGAGCGGGTTGACCGGCTCGTCCTCGTCGACGAGGTGGCCCGTGCCGTCGAAGACCCAGTCGGTGGACAGGTAGGCGACCAGGGCGCCGTGGGCGTTCGCGGCGTCGACGATCCGCCGGGTCATCCCGACGTAGGCGTCGAAGCCGGCCCGGCGGTCGCGGTAGAGGCCGAGCAGGTCGTTGTCGATGGCCAGGTGCAGGACGGCGGTGGCGTGGTGCCCGGCCAGGGCCGCGGCGACGTCGGCCTGGTCGCCGAGGTCGGTCAGGCGCCAGGGCCACGGGAACGACGGCCCCGGGTCGCGCCGTACGGCGCACAGGACGTCGACGCCGCGCTCGGCGAGCACCGCGGCCACGCTGCCGCCGACGAAGCCGGTCGCGCCGGTCACGACGATCCGGTCCATGCTCAGACCACCTCGTCGATGCGGACCGGCCGACCTTCGTGCAACGAGCGGGTGGCGGCGAGGCCGATCAGGACCGGGCGACGACCGGCCTGGCCGTCTGCCGGCGACGGTCCACCGTCGCGCAGGTAGGAGACGAACGCTGCCCACTCGCGGCGGTAGGACTCGAGGTAGCGCTCGAGGAAGAACCACGGCAGCGGCTGGGCCGTGGTCGCCTCCTCGGTGCGCACCCAGCCCGCGTGGCGGGCGGGGTTGTCTGAGACGGCCATCCCGAGGCTTCCGAACGCCTCGATCCGCTGATCGAACCCGTAGACGGCCTGCCTGCTGTTGTCGATCGTGGTGATCGTGCCGTCCTCGTGGGTGAGGACGGTGACCGCCGTGTCGACGTCACCGGCCGCCCCGATCCGGGGGTCCACCCGCACGGCGCCGCGGGCGAACACCTCGACGACCTCCGAGCCGACGACGTGGCGGGCCATGTCGAAGTCGTGGATGGTCATGTCGAGGAAGATCCCGCCGCTCCCGGCGACGTACTCCGGCGGCGGCGGCGCGGGATCCCGACTGGTGATCCGAAGGAGGTGGAGGTCGCCGATCGCGCCCGAGCGCACCGCCTCGTGGACCGAGTGGTGACCGGGGTCGAACCGGCGGTTGAAGCCGACCATGAACGGGACCCCGGCGCGTTCCACGGCGGTGAGGGCACGGTCGACCAGGGCGACGTCGAGGCTGACCGGCTTCTCGCAGAAGATCGCCTTCCCGGCCTCGGCGGCCCGGACGACGAGGTCGACGTGGCTCTCGGTGCTGGAGCAGATCGCGACGGCGTCGACCTCGGGCGACAAGAGGGCGTCGTCGATGGAGCCGGACGGCGTTCCGAGCTCGGCGCCGACGCGCTCAGCCACACCGGGTACGGCGTCGGCCACCGCACCGAGCGCGGCTCCCTCGATCTCTCGGGCCAGCAGCTGTGCGTGCAGACGGCCGATGCGGCCGGTGCCGAGCACGGCGATGCGGACCGGGGGCCGGACCTCGGCCTCGGCGACGCCGAAACCGGCATCGCGCTGGGTCGTGGTCACGAGATCCCCTTCAGGCCGTCGATCTCCTGGGCCGCGGCCTCGGCGGTCTCGCCGCCGAGGGACTCCAGCTCGTGGGCGAGGGCCTCCAGCTCGGCACCGCCCGCCATCGACATGATGAGGGCGTCGAGGCTGACCTCGTCCCGCCGCCAGTCCTCGGTCATCCGACCACGGTTCAGCAGGAAGAACTGGTCGCCGACCATGAAGGCGTGGTGGGGGTTGTGGGTGATGAAGATGACCGCCACCCCGCGCTCGCGCGCCTGCACGACGTACTTGAGGACGACGCCGGACTGCTTCACGCCGAGGGCGCTGGTCGGCTCGTCGAGGATCAGCACCTTGGCGCCGAAGTAGACCGCACGGGCGATCGCCACGGCCTGCCGCTCGCCGCCGGAGAGGGTGCCGACCGGCTGGTCGACGTCGCGGATGTCGATCCCCATCTGGAGCAGCTCGTTCCGGGCGATCTCCTTGGCCCGGGCGATGTCGAGGCGCTGGATCGGCCCGACTCCCTTGGTCGGCTCGGCGCCGAGGAAGAAGTTGCGCCACACCGACATCAGCGGCACGGTCGCGAGGTCCTGGTAGACCGTGGCGATCCCCTTGCTGAGGGCTTCCCGGGGCGAGGTGAAGCTGACCTCCTCGCCCTCGACCCGGTAGGTGCCGGACGACGGCTGGTGCACGCCACTGAGGGTCTTGATCAGCGTCGACTTGCCGGCACCGTTGTCGCCGAGGACGCAGGTCACCGAGCCGCGGTGGACGTTCAGCGAGACCTCCCGCAGCGCCAGGACGCTGCCGAAGTGCTTGCTGACGCTGTCGAGCTCGAGGATCGGCACGGTCTCGGTGGCACGCGCTTGCGGCTGCTCGCCGTCGGCCGGAGTGGTCTCGGAGGTGTCCTGGGTGCTCATGGCGGTCATCGCCCTCCGGTGCTCGCACGGCGCGAGATGATCGTGTTGAGCAGGACCGCCATGAAGAGGATCAGGCCGAGGAAGAGGAAGCTCCAGTCGGTGTTCCACCCGGCGAACGCGATCCCGATGAACGCCATGCCGATGATCGAGGCCCCGATGGAGGCGCCGATCGCCGAGCCGTAGCCGCCGGTGAGGAGGCAGCCGCCGACGACGGCCGCGATGATGAACGTGAACTCCTCGCCGACGCCCTGCCCGGCCTGCACCGACTGCAGCCGGAGCGCGGTGATGATGCCGACCAGTGCAGCGGACACCGAGGTGTACATGAACAGCGTGATCTTGGTGCGGCCGACCGGGACCCCGGTGTTGCGGGCCGCGTTGGCGTCGCCGCCCACCGCGTAGATCCAGTTCCCGAACTTGGTCCGGGTCAGCACCCAGGTCGCGATGATCGTGACCGCGATCCACCAGATGACCGCGCCGCGGAAGTGGTAGGGGTTCCAGAACTCGCCGGCGAAGACCTTGCTCGCGCTGTCGAAGCCGGAGGCATCGGAGATCCCGTCGACCCGGACGGTGCCGGTGATGACCTTGGTGACACCGAGGTTGACGCCCTGGAGGGAGAAGAACATCGCCAGGGTGACGATGAAGCTCGGGAGCCGGGTCGCCATCACCAGGCTGCCGTTGATGGCGCCGATCCCCGCGGACGCGATCAGGGTCAGCACGATCGCGAGCCAGATGTTCAGGTGCCACTCGGTGGCCAGGAGGCCCATGAAGAGGCCGCTGGTGCCGACCATGACCCCGGCCGACAGGTCGAACTCCCCGCCGATCATCAGCAGCGCCACGGCGACCGCGACGATGCCGATCGTGGAGGCCGAGTCGGTCCAGCGGGCCAGCCCGTTGAGGGAGGCGAACAGGCCGGTCTTGTCGGAGAAGGCGAAGAGGGCGAAGACCGCGAGGGCACCGATCAGGGCGCCGAACTCGGGCCGGCGCAGGATGCGCACCCAGAGGCTGGTGCGGGCCAGCCGTTCGTCTGACTGGGGTGGGGCCTCGGGGGCTGCCGTGGTGCTGGACATGACCCATCCTTTACATGAGGAGCGTGCGTGCGGCGTCGTGCCCGCGAGTCCGAGAGCAGGAGACGCCGGGGTGGTGCTGGTGGGCACCCGGAGGTGCCCACCAACATCGGGGTCAGCGCGTGCCCGCCTCGGCGAGCGAGGCGACCTGGGACGCGTTGTCCTTGGTGACGAAGCCCGGACCGGTGAGGACCGGGAGGCCGCCACCGACGGTGTTCGCGTTGCGGTCGTACAGGGTCAGGAACACGACCGGCAGGTAGCCCTGGAGGTACTGCTGCTGGTCGACGGCGAACAGGATCTTGCCCGCCTCGATGTCCTTCACGACGTCACCGGACAGGTCGAACGTCGCCAGCTTGGCCTTCGACGCGGCGGTGTCGATCGACTGCTTGGCAGCCTCGGCGATGTCGGGGTTCAAGGTGAGCACGGCGTCGATCGACGGGTCGGCCTGCAGCTTGGCGGCGATCTCGGTGGAGGTCTTGCTGGGGTCGGCGGTGCCGGTCACCTGGAAGTTCTCCACCGAGCCGCCGAAGGTCTTCGCGGCACCGGCGCACCGGTCCTGGAGCCCCTGGTTGTTCTGCTCGTGGATCACGCAGAGCAACTTGGTCGCGCCCGCGGCCTTGAGCTGCTCGCCGGCACCCTCACCGGCGATCTCCTCGTCCTGGCCGACGTGGGTGATCGCACCCAGCTGCTTGTAGACCGTGGAGCCGCTGTTGAGCGTGATGATCGGGATCCCGGCGGCCTTGGCGTCCGCGAGGGCGCTCTTGATCGCGTCGGGGTTCGGCGCCGACACCGCGATGCCGTCGACCTTCTGGGTCACGGCGGTCTCGATCAGCTGAGCCTGCTTCTCCGGGTCGTTGTTCGTCTCCTGGTAGTTCAAGGTGACGCCCATCGCCTTCGCGGCGTCCTCGGCGCCCTTCTTGGCGACCGACCAGAACGATCCGCCGTCACCGTGGGTGATCATCGCGATCTTCAGGTCGCCGCCGCTGCTGCTGCCGCCGGCGCTGGAGCCTCCGGCCGACGGGCTGCTGCTCGAGGACGACGAACAGGCCGTGAGCCCCAGAACGCCGACTGCGAGAACCGCCGAGAGCTTGAGTGCCTTCATCGGGGTGGTGTTCCTTTCACAGGGTCGCCTTCGAGTGGCAACGAGGGTCGTGGCGCGGCGCCCAACCGCAGTGCCACCTTGTGTTGGAGGAAGTCCAGACACCTCTGGACGTCCTCCACCGGCCCGCTTCCTTCCGCGGGCAGTCCTTGGGTGAGGGCGGTGTCCTGCTCGAGGACGTACCAGCCCTCGTAACCGCGCTCCTCGAGCGCGACGACGACGTCGTCGACCGCCACGTCGCCGGTGCCCAGGACGCGGAACATGCCGTGCTGGACCCCCTCGACCAGGGTCAGCTCGCGGGACAGGACCCGCGAGGCGGTGGCGACGTCGACGTCCTTCAGGTGCACGTGGGCCACCCGGTCCCCCGCCTCACGGGCGAACGACACCGGGTCGACACCCCCGATCCGGAGGTGGCCGGTGTCGAGGCACCAGCGGACCTCGGTGTGCTCCAGCGCGAGGACGACGTCGCGCTCGGTCTCGACCAGCGTGTCCACGTGGGGGTGCAGCACCTGGAGGACGCCGGCTGCGGCGCAGATCTCGTCGACCTCGGCCAGGCCCTCACCGACGATCTTCATCGCGTCCGCCTCGAGGGGCGTCGGCCGCGTCCACCCGTAGTCCTGGACCAGGGCGGTGACGAACCGGGTCGCCCCGACGGCCGCGAACAGGTCCGCGATCCTCCGTGCCTGCTCGAGCGTGTCGGCCCGCTGCTCACGATCCTGGAGTACCAGGGGGACGAACCCTCCCACCAGGGCCATCTGGTACCGCTTCGCCAGCTGCCTGAGGCCCTCCGCGTCAGGGGGCAGGAACCCGGGCGCCCCCAGCTCGGTCGCATGGAGGCCGAGGCCGCGCATCTCGGAGAGGACCCGGTCGGGCGGCAGCATCGCGCCCCAGCCGGGCACCTCGCAGATCCCCCACGAGATGGGCGCCGCCGCGACCCTGCCGCCGAGCGGACCCAGCGAGAGCGTCATGGCAACACCTTCCGGACGGCACAGCCCGGGACCGGGCTGGTCCGATGCAAACAGTGATGGCCATCACGTGTCAATCTTTTGTCCTGACATTCTTATGATGGATCTTTCTGACCCCTTGTGCCACAGTGGCGCCATGCCGACCACCACACCGGGTGCTGTCGCAGACTTCGACGCCGTCATCGCACGCATCAGCCTCGACCGCTCCAGCCCGGTGCCGCTCTACTACCAGCTCGCGCAGGAGCTGGAGCGGGCCATCACGGAGGGCGTGCTCCCTCCGGGCAGTCGGCTGGACAACGAGATCCTGATCGCCGATCGCCTCAGCCTCTCCCGCCCGACCGTCCGGCAGGCCATGCAGCACCTCGTGGAGCACGGGCTCGTCGTCCGCAAGCGCGGGATCGGCACCCGGGTGGTGCAGCACAAGGTGCACCGCCCGCTGGGGCTGACCAGCCTGTTCGAAGACCTGCGCGACAGTGGCGAGGCGCCGACGACCGAGGTGCTCACCAACGAGGTGGTCCCGGCCGACGCCGTCCTGGCCGAGCAGCTCCAGCTCCCCGAGGGCAGTGACCTGATCCACCTGGTCCGGCTGCGGAAAGCAGCGGGCCGGCCGATCGCGCTGCTGACCAACTACCTCCCGAGCGGCCGCTTCGACGTGTCGACCCCGGCGGTCGAGGGCGGGGGCCTCTACGAGCTGATCCGCTCGGCGGGCACCGTCCTGCACTCCGCGTCCCAGTCGATCGGCGCGCGTATCGCCACGGCGGCCGAGGCCAGGCTCCTCGACGAGGTCCGCCCCGCCGCTCTGCTCACGATGGAGCGGACGGCGTACGACGACCACGGTGACGTGATCGAGTGCGGTCGGCACATCTACGTCGCCAGCCGCTACAGCTTCCGGGCCCAGCTGCTCTCGGGCTGAGCCGTGCCCTAGGAGACTGCTGAACAAGACGTGATCTCGGTGCTGGCGATGGCGGGGTGGCGGGTGGAACGCTGCCAGGACGGTCGGGCGGCGGGTTTGAGTCGGCAGTGGTTGGTGCGACAGAAGTAGTCGTTGCGCCCGGCGCGGGCGGTCTTGTGGGCTTCTGGCTGGCCGGGGAAGGTTCGGCCGGGCGCTCAGGTGATGGTCCAGGCCCCGTCCTGGTGTGTGAGGCCCATGGCCAGGAGTCGGCGCAGGTTGAGTGCCGCGACGCGGTGGTGGAGCCAGTTGTTGTTCTTCTCGACGCCGCGATAGGGGACGCGGCGAGCGCCTCGGGTGAGCCAGGCGATGGAACGTTCGACCATCGGCCTGTGCTGGCGGTAGGTGGCCTGGAAGGCTTTGTCCGCGGCTCGGCGTCGGTGCTCGCGTTGGAGCAGGTCGTGCTCGTGGACCTTGACGGTACGACCGTCCTTGGCGTTGGTGCACCGCATGCGAAGGGGACATCCGCGGCACGCGACGCTGAAGACGGCGTTGCCGGCCTTGGTGATCGGGCGGGTCAGGCCGGCTGGGCAGGTCAGCGTGCCGGCGCCGTGGGCGCCAGCGGGGTTGTGGGTGAAGTCGTCGATGGTGAAGCCGCCCTCGACAGCTGGCTTGGTCGGCCACGGTTTGAGCAACGGCAGCCACTTCTTGCCCGCCAGGGTGTGGAGCATGTCGCCGGTGGCGTAGGCCGAGTCGCCCAGGACCTCGAGGTCGCCATCGGCAGGGATCGTGGCGTCGGTGGTGACCAGGTCTGCACCGACGTTGGCGTCGGAGTTGGCCGGGCCGTTGGTCTTGGTCAGCTTCACGGCGGTGGTCAGGCCGGTGTCGGGCTCGACCACGACGTGGGCCTTGAACCCGTCCTGGCGTCGTTCCCGGGTCTTGTGTGCGTGCCGGGCATCGGGGTCGACGGTCGAGATCACCCGGTCCGGAGCTGTCTTGCGGGCGATCCGCCAGCGGCCGTCGGTGCCATCGGATCCCTCGGCCGGCTCCACGTCCTGGCCGGCGACCAGGGCCAGCAGCGCGACCGCCTCGGCCGGCTTCCCACCCTGCTCGGTGATGGCCTCGAGATCTAGTGCGGCCAAGAGCGCGAGGGCGTCGTTGACCAGCGCGGTGACCAGCTCCTCGCGGGCGGCCTCGTCGTCCCAGGCGATCGGTGGCTTGCCGGGCGCCTCATACTCCTGCCCGGTCAACCCAGCCAGCCGAGTGCAGTGGGTGGCGATGAGGTCTTTCGCGCCCGGGACCTCACGGCCGACCCGGCGGATCTGGGCGATCAGCTGGGTCACGGTGTCCTGCCGGGCCACCGCGTCGTCGAGGACCGTGGAGTCCAGCGCCCGCCGCTGCTTGCCGGCCACCGCACCGCTGTGGTTGATGACCTCGCCGACCACCTCGAAGATCCGCTGCGGACGGTCGCTGCCCGCCAGCCGCTTACGCCAGTAGGTCAACGTCGAGGAGTCAAAGCCCTTCGCATCGATCGCGTACCCACATGCGGCTTTCCACCGCAGGTCGAAGGTCAAGGCGTCGACCGCCTCCCGGTCTGAGTGCCCGTACAACGCCTGTAGCACGATCACCGAGGCGATCACCTCGCCCGGGATCGAGGGCCTGCCACGTCCGGATGGAAACAAGTCGAGGAACAACTCCGTGGGGAACAACCGGTCCCGATGCTCGGCCAGCAACGCGAACACGCTGCCCGGCTCGAGCAGGTGCCCAGCCACCGACTCCACATCCAACAACCCGCGCTGCCGATCCGACTCACCCTGCATGACCACAGGATTTCAGGTCAGCATCAACAGCCCCACCTGCCACGCGGATTGTTCAGCAGTCTCCTAGCGCGTCTCGCGGTCCGGCACCTCGGTCAGGATCTCGAGCAGACGACGACGCGGGCGCCCCGACCGCGTACGACGGACCCGGCCGCGCCGCGAGCGACGGGCGGCGGAGCGGGCCATGTCGGCGGCGCCGATGAACCCGGCGTTGGGCCCCAGCTCGGCCTGCACGATCACCGGCTCCTCGCGGTGGCCGCGGCCGGTCAGCGAGCGGGAGAACGCCGTGCGCGTCGGGCCGATCAGCAGGTCCCCCGCGTCGGACAGGCCGCCGCCGATGATGATGCAGCCGGGGTCGAAGGCTGCGGCCATCCCGGCCAGGCCCACGCCGAGCCAGCGACCGACGTCGGCGAGCAGCTCGATCGACAGCGGGTCGCCGTCGCGCGCCGCCTGGGTGATCTGCGGACCTTCCAGCCGCGAGGCGTCGCCCCCGACCATCTCGCGCAGGTGGTGAGCCATCGGCGAGGTCGAACGCACCAGCTCGCGGGCGTCACGGACCAGAGCGTTGCCCGACGCGTACTGCTCCCAGCACCCCCGGTTGCCGCACTCGCACCAGTGGCCGTCGGGGACGACCTGCATGTGGCCGAACTCCCCCGCCATGCCGTTGGCGCCGCGGTAGACCCGCTGGTCGAGCACGAGGGCGCCGCCGATCCCGGTGCCGAGGGTGACGCAGAGGACGTAGCGGTGGCCGCGGCCGGCGCCGAAGCGGGTCTCGGCCAGGGCCGCGGTGTTGGCGTCGTTGTCGACGACGACCGGCAGCCGCACCCGCTCGGCGACCCGCGCGCGCAGCGGCTCGCGGCGCCAGTCGAGGTGGGGTGAGAACATCACGACGGTGCGGGTCACGTCGACGAAGCCGGCCGCGCCGATGCCGACCGCCGCGACGTCGTACTGCCGGGCGAAGGTCTGCACGAGCTCGACGATGGTGTTCTCCACCGCGAGCACGTCGTGGCCCTCGGTGGGTCGCCGGTCGACCGCGAGCACGGTGCCGGCGGGATCGACCACCGCGGCCAGCACCTTGGTGCCACCGATGTCTATCCCGACCGTGAGCGGCTCCCAGCGCGAGTAGCGCGGCCGGCGTGTGCCGAGGTCGGACATGGGAGCAGGCTACCGAGGCGCGCTTTCACGCGGGGGCGGCCGGCCGCGCGCCGCTGAAGCCGCGCGGCCAGATGTGGGGCACGATCCGCGTCCTCGGGCCGGCCTAGGAACGGTGGCCTGGTCGGTTCGTGGACACCGCAGGTGCGCCCGCGACCACTCGCGGAGCAAGATGTGCTCGTCACCGATCCTCCGAGCACAGGAGCACTCGTGAAGAGCACCATGCAGGACGCCCAGCTCACCGTCGGATCGCTGTTGCGCCACGGCACCACGGTGCACACCGACTCGGAGGTCGTGACGGCGACGAGCGACGGCACCCGCAGCCGGTCCTACGCCGAGCTCGGACGCCGTACCGCCCAGCTGGCCCACGGCCTCCGCGGACTCGGCATCACCGGCGACCAGCGGGTCGCGACGTTCATGTGGAACAACGCCGAGCACCTCGAGGCCTACCTCGCGATCCCGTCGATGGGTGCGGTGCTGCACACCCTCAACATCCGGCTCTTCCCCGAGCAGCTGGTCTACATCGCCAACCACGCCGAGGACCGGGTGGTGATCGTCGACGACTCCCTGGTGCCGCTCTTCGCGCGCGAGCTGCCCAAGCTCGAGACGGTCACCCACGTCCTGGTCGCCGGACCCGACGCAGCGTCCGCGGACCTCGACTCGCTCCGCGCCACGGGGAAGGAGGTGCTGCTCTACGAGGACGTCCTCGCCGACCAGCCGGAGGAGTTCGACTGGCCCGAGGTGGACGAGCGCGACGCAGCCGCCATGTGCTACACCAGTGGCACCACCGGCAACCCCAAGGGCGTCGTCTACAGCCACCGGTCCATCTGGCTGCACTCCCTGGCGGTCAGCACCGGCAACGTGAGCGGCATCGACGCGCGCGACCGCATCCTGCCGATCGTGCCGATGTTCCACGCCAACGCGTGGGGGCTGGCCTACGCCGCCCTGATGATCGGCGCCTCCCTCTGCATGCCCGACCGCTGGCTCCAGGCCGAGCCGATGTGCCGCTTCATCCAGGCCAGCCGGCCGACCGTCTCCGGAGCCGTCCCCACGGTGTGGAACGACGTGCTCCAGCACCTCGACAACCACCCCGAGGTGAAGCTCGACTCGCTCAAGTTCATCCTGTGCGGTGGCTCCGCGGTGCCGGTCTCGCTCCAGAAGGCGCTCCAGGAGCGGCACGGCATCTACGTCCGGCAGGCCTGGGGCATGACCGAGACCTCGCCGGTCGCCTCCGCCGGGATCGTCCCCACGGGCGTCGAGGGTGACGACGTCTGGGCCTACCGCGGCTCGCAGGGCCGGCTGCTGTGCGGCGTCGAGGCGCGCATCGTCGGCGACGCCGGCACCGACCTGCCCTGGGACGGCGAGTCGGTCGGCGAGCTGGAGGTCCGCGGGCCATGGGTCACCGGCGGCTACTACAACTCCGACGACCCCGATGTCGGTGGGAAGTTCCGCGACGGCTGGCTGCGCACCGGTGACGTCGGGACCCTCGATCCGCTCGGCTACATCCGGCTCACCGACCGCGCCAAGGACGTGATCAAGTCCGGCGGCGAGTGGATCTCCTCGGTCGACCTCGAGAACGCCCTGATGGCCCACCCCGACGTGGTCGAGGCCGCCGTCGTCGGGATCCCTGACGAGAAGTGGCAGGAGCGGCCGCTGGCGACCGTCGTGATCCGGGAGGGCGCGACCACCACGGCCGAGGACCTGCGGGCCCACCTGTCGCAGTCGTTCGCCAAGTGGCAGCTGCCCGACGCCTGGGCGTTCGTCGACCAGGTGCCGCGCACGTCGGTCGGCAAGTTCGACAAGAAGGTGGTCCGGCGCGGCTTCGCCGAGGGTCGGTACGACGTCCACCGCCTCGCCGACTGACCCCGGTCGGACGGTGGGGTCAGCCGGCGGAGCCGGCCACAGGACCGGTCACAGGGCCGGTCACAGGGCCGGTCACAGGGCCGGCCGGCGACCGCTCAGACGACCACCGCGCGCTGCTGCGCAGCGAGCTGGGTGAGCGCGAACTCGGTGATCCGGATCAGGGCCCGCTTGGCGGAGTCGCGGTCACGCGCGTCCAGGGTGATCATCGGGACGTCGTCGGGCAGGGCGAGGGCCTCGGCGATCTCGTGGAGCCCGAACTTCTGGCCCCCCTCGAACTCGTTGACCGCCACGATGAACGGCACCTTCTTCGACTCGAAGTAGTCGAGCGGAGCGAAGGCCGCGTCGAGGCGGGCGGTGTCCACGATCACGATGGCGCCGATCGCGCCCCGCACCAGGTCGTCCCACATGAACCAGAAGCGCTTCTGCCCGGGGGTGCCGAACAGGTAGAGCACGAGGTCCTCGGCCAGAGTGATGCGACCGAAGTCCATCGCCACGGTGGTCGTCGACTTGCCGGGAGTCTGGGCGAGGTCGTCGACCCCGAGCGACTCGTTGGTGACCAGCGCTTCGGTGCGCAGCGGCACGATCTCGGAGACCGAGCCGACCAGCGTGGTCTTGCCCACGCCGAAACCGCCGGCGATGACGATCTTCGTCGACGCCGCGGTGCGGCTGCCGCCGTTCCTGGCGTCAGAGAGCACGGAGTCCACGGAGGGTCCTTTCGAGGAGGTCGTAGCGTTCGTCGTCGGTCGAGTTCTCGGTCAGCGTTGCCTGGACGTGGATGTAGCCCTGCTGGACCAGATCGCCCAGCAGCACCCGGGTGACCCCGATCGGGGTCTTCACGAGGGCCGAGACCTCGGCCACCGAGCGCAGGTCGCACACGTTGATGATGCGGCCTTGGAGGTCCTCCCCCCACGCACGACGCGTGGCGGTGGTGTCCAACCTCAGCGTGGCCTCCAGCGGGAGGTCGACCACGCTCCTGGTCCGGCCGGCCGTCAGTGCGTAGGGACGGACGATCCGGGCCGCCTGGGGGGCGGTGCTCACCTCGAAATCGTCGGCCATCTCACTCCCCTCACACCCGCTGCACCCGGGCCTGGGCCTGGACCATCTGGCCGACCCGCTCGACGAGGAGGGCCATCTCGTAGCCCACCTGGCCGATGTCAGCCGTGGCCTGGGTCAGCACCGCGAGGTGTGACCCGTCGCCCACGCTCATCAGGAGCATGAAGCCGTTCTGCATCTCGACGATGGTCTGCAGCACCGCACCGCCCTCGAAGAGGCGGGCTGCGCCGGTCGCCAGGCTGGCGAGCCCGGAGGACACCGCCGCGACCTGTTCCGCGCGCTCGGCGGGGAGCCGGCCGCTCGCAGCCATGAGAAGTCCGTCCGCGGACACCAGCACGGCGTGGGCCGCGCCGGGGACGCTGTCGACGAAGCGGTTGACGACCCAGTCGAGCTGCCGGTTGTCAGCGTCGAGGGTCATGTCTGCCTGGAGGCTCTCGGTCATGCTGGGCCAGTCTCCTCGTGCGCGTAGTCGTCTGTGACAGGTTGTGCCGCCGCGGCCGCACGGCCACGGGACACCCCGGCCGCGTGGGCGGCCAGGCGGTTGCGGATCGCCTCGGGGTCACGCACGACGGAGTCCACGGACTCCGACGCGACCCCACCGGGGACCAGGCGGCCTCCGGGACGTCGTACGGGCAGGCCGCTGCGGGTCGTGTCGGCATCGGTGCCGCCCTCCGCCCGCTCGGCGGCACTCCAGCCGCGGTCGGCCTCGCGGTCGGACCAGGCGCTCTCGGTGTCCTCGTTGAGCCAGTTGGAGCTGAGCTGACCGAAGATCGGCGAGGCGCCCTCGCCCTCCTCCACCGGCGCGAGGTCGCCGTCGAGGGCCGAAGCCGCGGGAGTCGCATCGAGCGGCCGGCGGATCTGCAGCCGTAGGGCGTGGTCCAGGGCCTCGGCGGGCTCGAGGCGAGCGACCTGCTCACCCTGCTCGACGGGTTCGGGCACGACGTCGGGCGCGACCGGCGCGTCCCACGCCGCCGCAGGGGCAGCCGGTGCCTCCGGCTGGTCGGACGACTCGCCCACGGTCTCCTCCGAGGGGCGCTGGCCGGACAGGGCCGCGACGGCGGCCATCCAACCGGCGCCCGCGACCGGGAAGGACTGCTCGGGCTCCTCGACATCCTCGACCTCGTCGAGGTCCGCGTACTCCGTCGCCTCGGCGACGAGGGTCTCCTCCTCGGCCGGCTCGGGCGCCGAGAGCTCGTCGACAGGCTCATCGACAGGCTCATCGACAGGCTCATCGACCAGGACGAGCGGCTCGGACCCGGAAGGGTCCCGGACCTCGCGGACCGCGCCGAAGTCGGCGGTCACCACGTCGGCCAGGGGCTCCTCGTCGTGCTCCGGTGCCTCGTCCAGGGCCGGCTCGTCGGCCGCCTCGGTGGACAGCGCCGCCGGCAGCGCGATGGCGGGCTCGGACTCCTCGCTCCCTGACGAGGAGTCCGCATCCGCCATGCTCGGCAGCGGCGTGGGCTCGTAGCCGACCGGAAGCTCCGGGGTGGCCTCGAACATGCTCACCGCGGCGGCCGGGGTGGCCACCGGGTCGGGGCCCCCGACGCTCTGGCCCGGGCGACGCCGGGGCAGACCCGTGACGGCCGCGATGGCCTCCTCGATGCGCTCGAGGTACGGGTCGTACTCCTCGTCGGGCTCCGGCTCCACGAACACCTCAGGCTCCTCGACCTGTGCCGGGGCGTCCATCAGCGACACGTGCTCGACGGGCTCGTCGGAGACCAGGACCGCCGCCGGTAGCGTGATGGTGGCGATGATGCCGCCGCCGTTGGCGTTGCGGCGGAGCTTGACCTTCAGGCCGTGCTCCTCCGCGAGGCGGCTGACCACGAACAGACCCATCCGGCGCGCGGTGTCCACGGTGACCTCGCCGCCGCGCTTGAGCGAGTCGTTCGCCTTGGCGAGAGCGTCGCCGGCCATCCCGAGCCCGGAGTCGATGATCTCGATCTCGACCCGGCCGCCTTCCTCGGAGGCCTGGATCAGCACCGGGCTACCCGGAGGCGAGTAGGACAGGGCGTTGTCGATCAGCTCGGCCATCAGATGGACGACGTCCGAGGCAGCACGTCCCGAGACCATCCGGTCGGGGGCCGCGTCGATCCGCACCCGCTGGTAGTCCTGCACCTCGGAGACCGCGGCGTGCACGATGTCGGAGACGCTGAGCTCCTCGAAGCTCGCGGCCCGACCACTCGTGCCGCCCAGGATCACCAGGCTCTCCGCCGTACGACGCATCCGGGTGGCCAGGTGGTCGAGGGCGAAGAGCTGCTCGAGGCGCTGCGGGTCCTCCTCGTCCTGCTCCAGCGACTCGATCAGCGCGAGCTGCTGGTTGACGAGGGTCGTGTTGCGGCGCGAGAGCGTCACGAACATGGCACCGACCTGCGACCGCAGCTGTGCCTCGCCGGTCGCCAGCGTGACGGCCTGGCGGTGCATGTCGTCGACCGCGCGGGCGAGCTGCCCGAGCTCCTCGTGCGTTCGCACAGGGATCGGGGTGAACTCGTCGGGCTCCTCGCCGTCCCGGATCCGGCGGACCGTCTCCGGCAGCTTCTGGTGAGCCACCTCGTGCGCACCGGCGCGCAGCGCGCGCAGCGGGCGGATCAGCGCACCGGCGAGCAGCAGCGCCAGCACGAGCGAGGCCAGCAGCGCGAGCAGGATGATCGCGCTGTCGGTCAGTGCCCGCGTCTTCGACGTCGAGGCGTTGGTGGCCAGTCCGGTACCGATCCGGTCCAGCAGCACCTGGGTCATCCCGTGGTAGTTCTTGAACGTCGAGGGCGAGGCGCCGAGGTTGGCGGCCTTCTCGGTGGTGGCCTGCCCCAGGCGCGTGCTGTTGGAGTCGATCAGGTTGTTCAGCCGGTAGCCACCGCTGCCGTTGCCCTTGATGCTCTGGAGCGCCTGGCCCTCGACGCCCATCTCGGCGGCGAGCCAGACCGAGTCGAGCAGGGAGGCTGCGCTCTGGGTCGAGCCCTGGATCAGCAGCTGCTGCTTGACCAGCGAGAGTCGGGCGTTCAGCGCCTCCGCCAGTGCCTGGGTCTTCGGGTCCGGGGCGCCGTTGGCGTCGAGCGTGGAGGTGACCAGCGACGTGGCGTCGCGGGTCATGTCGCCGAGCTGCACAGGCGCCGTGGCGGTGATGCCGGTTCCGGAACCGGACTTGAGCTGCTCGCCGACCTTCACGAGGTTGTTGACGAAGCCCTGCTGCACCGGTGTGAGCTGGGCGCCGGCGGCGGCGGCCTTCAGAGCGGTCAGGGCCTGGGCGTAGCCCTTGGCCGGGCTGTCGTTGGCCGAGCCCATCCTGTCGGCCAGGGCTGGCGGCAGGGCGAGGCGCTCGGTCGCGTCGAGGTAGGCGATGGCAGGGCCGAGGACGGTGGCGTGCTGCTGGTTCGCCGAGTAGCCATTGGCCGAGGCCAGCTCGGAGCGGACGCGAAGTCCACCGAAGACCGCGGCGAGGATGACCGGGAGTGCGAGCACGGCGACGACCTTGCGGCGCACCGACCACTCGGACACACGGAAGGCAGAAAACGTGCCCGAGACAGCGTCCTTACGAAGTTTCGGCAACGGTACTCCAGAGACTCGAGTCCAACCCGCATCTCCGACCGGGGGTCATCGATGGTCGGGCACAGGCAGCCCGGCTCTGCCACGATAGGAGCCGGACGAGTCGTCCGTGGGGCGTTTGGCAAAGTCGTGGGACCATCGTCCCTTGCGCATAGTCCGTTGGAACTAGTCCGCCCCGCGACGCCTCCTGCGCCCACGTCTCGATCAGGACGACGTGCGCGCGCGGGGGTGCGCGGCGGCGAACACCTCGCGCAGGCTGTCGACGGTGACCAGGGTGTAGATCTGCGTCGTGGTCACCGACGCGTGGCCGAGCAGCTCCTGCACCACCCGCACGTCCGCCCCGCCCTCCAGCAGGTGGGTGGCGAAGGAGTGACGCAACGTGTGCGGCGAGACGTCGCGGGTCACCCCTGCCCGGTCGGCCGCCTTCACCAGCACGGTCCACGCCGACTGGCGCGACAGCCGTCCCCCCGGGCGTTGAGGAAGAGGGCGCCGGCGCGTTCGGAGGTGCCGACCGCTGCCAGCTCGGGGCGTGACCGGGTGAGGTAGGCGTCGACCGCGGCCAGGGCGTAGGACCCGATCGGCACCAGCCGCTCCTTGCCGCCCTTGCCACGCAGGAGCGCCGTCCCCTCGACCCGGTCGACGTCGTCGACGTCGAGACCCACAGCCTCGGAGATCCGGGCGCCGGTGCCGTAGAGCACCTCCAGCAGCGCCCGGTCACGGAGCGCGAGCGTCGTGCCGGCGGCTCCGGAGGCCTCGAGGATCGCCTCGACGTCGGCCAGCGGGAGTGCCTTGGGCAGTCGCCGGGCCGGCTGCGGAGGCCGCACCGCGGCCGCCGGGTCGGCGATCGCCAGGCCGTCGGAGACGCAGAACCGGTGGAACCCGCGCACCGCGACGATGGTGCGCCCCGCCGAGGTCGCCGACAGTGGAGGGTGCTGCTCGTCGCCCTCGCGCAGCCGCATCAGGAACGCCGAGACCGTGGCCTCGGTGATCGCGTCGAGCTCGCTGATCCCGGCCGCGCCGAGGAACTCGTCGTACCGCCGCAGGTCGCGGCGGTACGACGCCAGGGTGTTCGCGGCCAGGCCCCGCTCGACCGCGAGATGGTCGAGGTAGGTCCGCAGCGCGAGCGCGATCTCGGCCACTCGACCCGGCTCCCGCCGCTGGGCCTCGGCTCGCTCAGGCGAGCGAGTCGAGGACCTCTTCGGCCGAGACCGCGTCGATGCCGACCGCCTCGCCGACCGGCTTGTTGGTCAGCCGGCCGGCGTGGGTGTTGAGCCCCATCGCGAGCGAGTGGTCGTCACGGCAGGCCTGCACCCAGCCCTTGTCGGCCAGGGCGACGGCGTAGGGCAGGGTCGCGTTGGTCAGGGCGTAGGTCGAGGTGTTGGGCACCGCGCCCGGCATGTTGGCCACGCAGTAGAAGATCGAGTTGTGCACCGGGAACGTCGGGTCGGAGTGCGTGGTCGGGTGGGTGTCCTCGAAGCAGCCGCCCTGGTCGACGGCGATGTCGACCAGCACCGAGCCCGGCTTCATCCGCGAGACCAGGTCGTTGCTGACCAGCTTGGGAGCAGCGGCGCCCGGGATCAGCACGGCGCCGATCACCATGTCGGCCTCCATCACCTGCTGCTCGATCGCGAGCTTCGACGACGCCAGACCGTGCACGCGGTTGTTGTAGCGCCAGAAGGACATCCGCAGCTTGTCGAGGTCGTTGTCGAGCAGCGTGACGTCGGCACCCATGCCGAGCGCGATGTTGGCGGCGTTCTGGCCGGAGACGCCGGCCCCGATGATCACGACCTTGGCGTTGGCGACACCGCCGACGCCGCCCATCAGGACACCGCGGCCGCCCTGGGCCTTCATCAAGGAGTGGGCACCGACCTGCGGCGCGAGGCAGCCGGCCACCTCGGACATCGGGTAGAGGAGCGGGAGCCCGCCCGAGGGCAGCTGCACGGTCTCGTAGGCGATGCCGGTCACCTTCCGGCTGACCAGCTCCTCGGTGAGGGGCTTGTCGGCAGCGAGGTGGAGGTAGGTGAAGAGGGTCTGGCCCTCGCGCATGCGGTGGTACTCCTCCGCGATGGGCTCCTTGACCTTGAGCACCATGTCGGCGGTGTCCCAGACCTCGTCGGCGCCGTCGAGGATCTTGGCCCCGGCCGCTTCGTACTCGCTGTTCTCGATCTGCGAGCCGAGCCCCGCGTTCCTCTCCACGTAGACGTCGTGACCGTGAGCCGTGAGCTCGTGCACGCCGATGGGCGTGATCGCGACGCGGTACTCGTGGTTCTTGACTTCCTTGGGGACGCCGACCTTCACCGTTCTCTCCCTTGTTGCTGGCACGGCCCGCGCTCGGGCCCGCCTCAGACTATCGGCCCGTGACGGTCGTCACGTCGTCGGGGACTCGGCAGCGGCCTCGATCCCCCGCAGGGTCGCGAGCACGTTGCGGCAGGTGAGCCTGCCGAGGTCGTCGTCGGACCAGTGCGCCTCCCGCAGCGCCTCGAGCAGACGCGGGTACGACGAGACGTCGTCGAGCCCTTCCGGCAGCCAGTCGACCCCGTCGTAGTCACCGCCGAGGCCGACGTGGTCGATGCCGGCCACCTCCCGGACGTGGTCGAGATGAGCGACGACGTCGGCCACGGTCGCGGGCGGGTGCGGTACCTCTTCCTGGTAGGCCGCCTCCACGGCCTGCAGCGCCGGGATGTCGCGCGGGTCGACCCCGGCGTCGACGGCGCGCTGCTCGGCCACCAGCGCCCAGTCGCGCACGGCCTGGTTCACGAACCTCGGGACGAAGGTCACCATGCAGGTGCCGCCGTTGTCGGCGAGCCGGGCGAGCACGTCGTCGGGGACGTTGCGCGGGTGGTCGCACAACGCGTAGGCCGACGAGTGCGAGAAGAGCACCGGCGCCGTCGCGACGTCGAGGACGTCGTGCATCACGTCGTGGCTGACGTGGGAGAGGTCGACGGCCATCCCGATCCGGTTCAGTTCGCGCACGACCTCGCGGCCGAAGTCGTCGATCCCGCCGAGCACCGGCTCGTCGGTGGCCGAGTCGGCCCAGGGGACGTTGTCGTTGTGGGTCAGGGTCAGGTAGCGCACCCCGAGGCGGTGGTACATCCGCAGGACTCCCAGCGACTCCTGGATCTGGTGGCCGCCCTCCGCACCGAGCAGGCAGGCGATCCGGCCGCTCTCCCAGGCGGCCTCCACCTCCGCCGCGATGGTCGCGAGCACCAGCCGGTCGTCGTACCGCGCGATCATGCGGTATGCCGCGTCCACCTGCTCGAGCGTCGAGGTCACCGACCGCTCGCCTTCGGCGCAGGGCACGAACACCGACCAGAACTGCGCCCCCACTCCTCCGTCCCGCAGTCGTGGCAGGTCGGTGTGCGTCTGCGACTGCCGCTCCCCCACGTCGTAGGCGTCGAAGTCGTAGCCGTTCAGGTCGCGCATCGTCCAGAGCAGGTCGTTGTGCCCGTCGATCACCGGGTGGGCCTGGAGCAGGTCGGAGATCTCGCTGGTGGTCATGGACGCACCCCATCACGCCGGGCTGTCCCGGCACGACCCCCCTGTGGTCCGACGAAGGACTTAGGTCCCCGGACGGCACGCCCTCCGGCCGCCAGACGTGCGCATGATGCGCTCAGACGTCGAGAGACGCGCGTCCCGCGCCGACGTGGTCGACGGCGTGTTCTTCACGTTCTCGGCGGTGGCTGCCGTCTGGTTCGCCTTCCTGCTCCTCGGTGAGAGCGTCAGGTTCGGCTGGGAGCTGCTGCTCCTGGTGGTGTTCTGGGGGTTCGTCGCCTATCTGCTGCTGCCCCGGCTCCACCGGATCCTGACCCGGCTCTACGTGCCCGGCTACTTCATCGGACGCACCCGCACCGCCGACGGCTGCTCGGCGACCCGATCTACGTGGCCCTGCTCGGCACCGAGCCCCAGATCCACCGCGCGATGGAGCAGGCCGGCTGGATCCGCGCCGACGACCTCGACGGTGGCTCCACCTGGCGGATGATCGCCGCGACGCTGACCCAGAAGAGCTACCCCACGGCCCCGGTGAGCCCGCTCCACCTCTTCGACCGGCAGCAGGACTTCGCCTACCAGCAGGAGGTCGGGAGCTCCACGTCGCAGCGCCACCACGTCCGCTTCTGGCGGTGCCCTGAGGGCTGGATGCTCCCGGGCGGGTACGCCGTCGACTGGCTCGCCGCCGGCACCTTCGACACCGCGGTGGGCCTGAGCCTGTTCACGTTCCAGATCACCCACAAGATCGAGCAGAACACCGACATCGAGCGCGGCTTCCTCGTCGAGAGCGTGCTGGACGCCGGGGTCGGGGCCGGGGTCTCGGTCATCCGCAACTTCTCGACCGGCTACCACTCGCGCAACGGCGGCGGCGACGCGATCCACACCGACGGCGACCTGCCCGTGCTCGACGTCACCGAGGTGTCCGCGCCGGCGATGGAGGGGGCGGCCCCGACCGACAGCCGTGACCTCCGTCCGGCTCCCACGGTGTTCGGCGGTGTGATCTCCCTGCTGCGATGTGCGATCTACGCGGCGGTCGCCCTGTCGGCCTGGCTTGCCCCCGATAGCGTGCAGAACGTCAGCGGATACTCCAGCGCCGCCAACGCCTGGAGTGTCACCATCGCCCACCTGATGGCCGCGATGATCGACCTCGCGCTCGGCGTCGGCATCCTTCGCGGCAGCAACGCGGCCCGCATCACGCAGATGACCTTGTCCACGGGCACCTCGATCCTCGTCTTCTTGAGCATCACCCGCGGTGGGCAGGACGTCACGCTGGGCACGCTGCCCACGGTCGGACTCAGCATCCTCGTGCTGCTGGCCCTGTCCAGCCACCGGTCGCGTGACTACGCCCACCACCACCACCGTGACGGCGCGCCTCCCGACCCGCCGGCGCACGACGACGCCGCGACCGACCGCGATCAGGCCAGCAGTCCCCTGGCCTGAGCCAGCAGCAGCGCCTGCACGAGCGGCCCGTCACCGATACGGCCGTCGAGGACGGCGGTCAGAAGCTCGTTGACGGGCACCCAGTCACCGTGCATGTCGGCCTCCTCGTGGGTGCGCTCGAAGTCGTGGTCGACCTCGCGCAGACCCTGCGCCAGGAACAGATGCATGACCTCGCTGCTGATCCCGGGGCTCGACCACGTCGTGGCCAGATGGGTCCAGTCGTCGGCCTCGAGGCCGGCCTCCTCGAGCAGCTCGCGTCGCGCCGTGGTGCGCGGGTCCTCACCGTCGGCGTCGAGCAGCCCGGCCGGCAGCTCGACGAACCGCCGCCCGGCCGGGTGCCGGTACTGCCAGAGACAGAAGGCACGCCGTTCGTCGTCGACCGCGAGCACGATCACCGCACCGGGGTGCTCGAGCACCAGCCGGGCGAACGTCGCGTCGTGCCCGGGCGCGTGCAGCTGGTCGCGGCGCAGCGCCATCACCCACTCGGAGCGATACAGGTCCTCGCTGCTCGTCACCGGCCACGACTCGGGCACGTCTCTCAGCTCGGGCGCCATGCCACGACCGTACCCAGCGAGCCCGGCTCAGAGACGACCGGACTTCACCACCCTGCTCAGGAACTGCTGGGTGCGCTCCTCGTGGGGATCCTCGAAGATCTGTTCCGCGCTGCCGCGCTCGAGGATGGAGCCGGCGTCGAGGAAGCACACCTGGCTGGCGACCTCCTTGGCGAAGCCCATCTCGTGGGTGGCCAGGAGCATGGTCAGGCCGCCGTGGGCGAGCTCCCGCACGATCTCCAGCACGTCGCCGACCAGCTCAGGGTCGAGGGCGGCCGTGATCTCGTCGAGGAGCATCACCCGGGGCTGCATGGCCAGCGCGCGGACGATCGCCACCCGCTGTTGCTGACCACCGGACAGCATGTCGGGGTAGGACTTCGCCTTGTCGACCATCCCGACCGACTCCAGGAGCGCCATCCCCCGCGTCCGCGCCTCGTCGCGCGAGATGCCGCCGACGCGGGTCGGCGCCAGCATCACGTTCTGGATCACCGACATGTGGGGGAACAGGTTGTAGCTCTGGAAGACGATGCCCACGTCACGCCGCAGGGCGTTGAGGTCGACACCGGCGCCGGTGACCGTGTCACCCTCGATCCTGATGGTGCCGCTCTGGATGTCCTCCAAGGCGTTGACACAGCGAAGCAGGGTCGACTTGCCGGAGCCGGAGGCGCCGATCAGGCAGACCACCTCGTGCCGCTCGACGTTGAGCGTCACGCCCTTGAGCACCTCGTGGTGGCCGTAGGACTTGTGGACCTCGTCGATCTCGAGGAAAGCCATCAGCTACCTGCCCTTCGCCTGGCGTCACGATCGATCAGGTAGTCCACGAACCGCGCCTGCGGGATCGTGATCAGGATGAAGAGGAACGCGACCAGCGTGACCGGCGACAGGTTGAACAGCTGGGTCTCCCAGAGCTTGGCCACCAGCAGCGCCTCCGCGATCGCGGCCACCGACAGCAGTGCGGTGTCCTTCTGCAGGCTGATGAAGTCGTTCAGCAGCGGCGGGATCACGCGCCGTACGGCCTGGGGCACCAGCACCGTGCGGAGCGTCTGCACATAGCTGAGACCCAGCGACCGCGCAGCGGCGCTCTGGCTCGGGTGGATCGAGGACAGACCGGCGCGGTAGACCTCGGAGACGTACGCCGTGTAGGTCAGCGAGAGCGCGATGATGCCGAGCCAGACGGTGGGCATCTTCTGGAAGAAGCTCACCCCGGTCAGCGGCAGGCCGAAGACGATCAGGTAGATCACCACGATCGCCGGGATCGCCCGGAACACGTCGCAGTAGACCACCGCGATCGCCCGCAGCGGAGCGCCGGCCCGGCCCGGCAGCATCCGCACGATCGCGACCAGCAGCCCGAAGATCAGCACGAGCACCTCGGACACGCACGCGACCCAGATGTTGGTCCAGAACGCGTGGACCACTTCGCTGCGCGAGAGCTTGATGTCGGTGAGGTTGAAGAACGTGGTCGCGACACCGCCGCCGTTGGCGAGCACGAAGACGAGCAGCGTCGCCACGATCACGTTGGCCGCGGCGAACCCCATCGAGATGAGCGCCTCTTCCCGCCCGGCGGCCGCCATCCGCCGGGCCGGGACCAGTTCGTCCTTCGCCAGCAGGGCCGAGCGCTGGCGCGCCGCACCGAACGCTCGGAGCGCCGGGACCCAGGCGTAGAGGCTCAGCACCACGAGCACGATCCCGACGGTCGTGGAGACCCATCCGTCGTGGTTGTAGTGCCGCAACATCGTCGCGGCCTTCACCATCAACGCCGTGGCGAGGACGGCGATGACCAGCCCGATCGTCGCCAGCGGCGTCACCGAGCGTGGCTGGCTGGGCGACGGACCCGGTTGCAGCTCCTCGTTGACGAGGATCGAAGAGCTCATCGGGCGCCGGCTACTTGATCGTCCACAGCGGCACCGATGCCGGGTCGCCACCGAAGGCAGGACCGAGGTAGGTCTTCGACAGCTGGTCCAGCGTCCCGTCGTTCTTCAGCGTCAAGATCCCCTTGTCGAGCGCCGCCTTGTTGGCCGAGCCCTGGGGGTAGATCGCGCCGTACTGCTCACCGGTCTTGTACTGCCCGACGACCTTCAGCTGACCGTTGGTCTGCTTCGCCTCGGCGAGCACGATCGCGGTGTCGAGGAAGGCGGCGTCGGACTGGCCCGACAGCACGCTCTGGTAGAGCGTCTGGGAGTCGGGGTAGATCTTGGTGTCCGAGCACTTCAGCTGGTCCTGGATGAACGGCACCGACGTCGTGCCGGAGTAGGCCGCGCACCGCTTGGACGTGATGTTGTCCTGCGTGACGTCCGCGCCGCTCTTCACGATCACGCCGACGTTGGAGTCGTAGTACGGCTGGGAGAAGTCGACGACCTTGGCGCGCTCAGGCGTGATCGAGATCTCCGCCAGCGCGATGTCGAAGTCGTTGGTGTGACCGGCGACCAGCTGGTCGAAGGAGACGTTCTTGACCGTGACCGAGTTCAGGCCGGCCATGTTGGCCAGCTCGGCGGCCATGCAGTACTCGTAGCCGCTCTTGATCGACTCGGGCGTGGTGCCGTTCCACCAGCCGGGGGCTGGGAGCGTCGTCTCCACGGTGAGAGTGCCGGACTTGACCGGCGTGAGCGAGATGCTGTTGGCCTTGCTGGTGAGCGTGCAGTCTCCGATCTTCGTGGCACCGCCGGTGGCGGTCGAGGACGAGTTCGACGAGCCGCAGGCCGCCACAGTGGTGGCCAGCGCCACCGCACTGATCAGCCCGAGGGAACGCTTGAGACGCATGGGGGTGACTTCCTTCCAACGACGGCGTGACCACGCGAGGCGCGCGCGGCATGCAGAGCAGGCTGGTCCCCTGAGCCGGTGGAGTCAAGGACCTCGGGCACCCGATTACGTTGCGATCCGGCGCCGGGCACGGCCAGAAACCGCAGCGATACGGTGGCGACATGACTGACATCGCCAGCCTCACTCGGGAGGAGGCCGCCGTCCGGGCGAGCCTTCTCGACGTCCACAGGTACGACGTGCACGTCGACATGAGGGGCCTGTTCGAGTCCGAGCTCTGGGCCGCCACGTCGACCATCACGTTCACCTGCCACGACCCCGGCGCCTCGACCTTCGTCGACGTCGTGGGCGAGGTCGTGGCGGCGACGCTGAACGGCCGGCCCCTCGACCTGGCCACGCACGAGCGCGGCCGGCTGCCCCTGACCGACCTGACCACCGACAACGTCCTGGTGGTGGAGTCGCGGCAGAGCGACACCGGCACCGGCAACGGCATCCTGCGCACCGTCGATCCCACCGACAAGCTGGTCTACGTCTGGACCAGCTTCGAGTGCGACGAGGCCCGCCGCGCGTGGGCCTGCTTCGACCAGCCCGACCTCAAGGCCGTGCACGCCTTCGTCGTCGACGCCCACGAGACGTGGACGGTCACCAGCAACTCAGCCCCCGACTCGGT
Source organism: uncultured Actinomycetota bacterium (assembly GCA_963820015.1). Taxonomy (GTDB): domain Bacteria; phylum Actinomycetota; class Actinomycetes; order Propionibacteriales; family Nocardioidaceae; genus Nocardioides. Next base: position 474,757 of record CAWFYO010000003.1, read on the forward strand.
GGCCGACCTCGACGAGGGCGGGCGGCGCTGGACCTTCGGCGACTCGCCACGCCTCTCGACGTACGTCACCGTCGTCAACGGCGGGCCCTTCCACGAGCTCCGCTCCCGCCGCGGCGACCACGACCTCGGCCTCTTCTGCCGTCAGTCGCTCGTCTCGCACCTCGAGCGCGACGCCGAGGAGCTCTTCGACCTCACCGACCGCGGGCTGAGGTTCTTCGGCGAGCAGTTCGGCCGGCCGTTCGGCCAGGAGCGCTACGACCACGTCTTCGTCCCCAACCTGGGGGGCGCGATGGAGAACTGGGGCTGCGTGACCTGGAGCGACGCGTCGGTCTACCGCACGGTGCCGACTCATGCCCAGCGCGCCCGGCGGGCCGAGATCCTGCTCCACGAGATGGCCCACCAGTGGTTCGGCGACCTGGTGACGATGCAGTGGTGGGACGACCTGTGGCTGAACGAGGCATTCGCCACCTGGGCGGCCAACTTCGCGTGCACCGAGGCCACCGAGTTCACCGACGAGTGGGCCACCTTCTTGGTGATCGAGAAGATCGACTCGCTGCGCGAGGACGCCGGGCCGGCCACCCACCCGATCCGGGGCGACGTTCCGGACGTGGCCTCGGCCATGGCCAACTTCGACGACATCAGCTACGGCAAGGGCGCCAGCGTGCTCAAGCAGCTCGCCGCCCTGGTCGGCGAGGCGACGTTCACCGACGGTCTGAAGGCCTACTTCGCCGAGCACGCGTGGGGCAACACGACGCTCGAGCACCTCATGGACGCCATCGGCGACGCGGCCGGTCGCGACCTCTCCTCCTGGTCCGCCGCCTGGCTCGACCGGTCGGGTCCCGACACGCTCGCCCTCGATGGGGCCGCCCTCACCGCCACCGCCGTCGAGGGTGAGCCGCGCGTCCACCGGCTCGACGTCGGCAGCTACGACCTCGACGGCGACGCCCTCCGTCTCGTCCGGACGACGCCGGTCGAGACCGCGGGACCGGCCACGGCGGTCGACCTGCCCGAGGCCGACGCCCACCTGCTCAACGCCGACGACCTCACCTTCGCCATGCTCCGCCCGGACGACCGCTCCCGGTCCCTGCTGCTGACCCACCTCGGCGACCTACCGGCTGCGATCGACCGTGGCGTCGTGACGGTCAGCGGCTACCACCAGGTGCTGTCCGGTGAGCTGCCGTCCGGCGACCTGCTCGACGCGCTCCTCACCAGGCTGCCCGAGGAGGAGAGCCCGGCCCTGCTCGAGCCGTTCCTCTCCCTCTCCGACCAGCTGGCGTCGTCCTTCACCCCGGTCGCCGAGATCCGTGACCGCCAGGGAGGCGTCGCCGACGTCGCCCTGGCGCTCACCCGGCGGCCCGACCTGGTGACCGCCGCGCTCCGCACGCTGGCCGCCACCGCCACCACCGACGAGCACCTCGCTGCCCTGGAGGGCCCGGCGTCGGAGGAGACCGACCTGGCCTGGCGGGTCCTGGTCCGCCGGGCCGCGCTCGGCGACTACGACGAGAAGGCCGTCGACGCGCTGCTCGAGCGCGACCGCGACCCGGACGCCGTCGTCCGTCGGCTGATCGTGCGCGCCGCCCGGCCCGACGCGGCCGCCAAGGACGAGGCCTGGAGCGCGGTCTACGACGACAACGCAGTGCCGATGGGCCAGATGCTGGGGATGATGCGGCAGGCGATCTGGCAGCCTGCGCAGTCCGACCTGCTCCTGCCGCTCACCCACCGCTACCTCGACGGACTCCCGGCCCTCGCCGGCAGCGGGATGCTCCGGACCCTCAGCCTGGTCCGCGGGATGTTCCCGACCGTCGGCGACGCCGCGTTCCTGGAGCGGGCCGCGGCCATGGCGATCGAGCCGGCCACCGACGCGACGGTCCGGTCGGCCCTGATCGGCGGCAGCGACACGTTGCGCCGGATGCTGAGGGCGCGCGGCGTCTGAGCCGACAGCTCAGTCGTCGTCGAACTCGCGGCGCAGGCCCGACTCGTCGATCGGGAAGCGCTCGGCCTTCTGCCGCTCGATCGCCGCGCCCACGAGCCCGGCGAACAGCGGGTGCGGCCGGGTCGGTCGCGACCGGAGCTCGGGGTGGGCCTGGGTCGAGACGTAGTAGGGGTGTACGTCGCGCGGGAGCTCGATGAACTCCACCAGGTCGAGGTCGGGGTTGGTGCCGGAGAACACCAGGCCGGCCGCCGCGAGCTGCTCGCGGTAGTGGTTGTTGACCTCGTAGCGGTGGCGGTGGCGCTCCTCGATCCGGGCCTCGCCGTAGGCCTGCCGGACGATGGAGCCGGAGGCCAGCTCGGCCGGGTAGAGCCCCAGCCGCATGGTGCCGCCCAGGTCACCGGCACCCTCGACGTAGGACTTCTGCTCCTCCATGGTGGCGATCACGGGCTCGGGGCAGTCGGGGTCGAACTCGGTCGAGGCGGCCTTCTCGAGGCCGGCGACGTTGCGGGCGTACTCGATCACCATGCACTGCAGCCCCAGGCACAGACCCAGGGTCGGGATGCCGTGGAGGCGGGCGTAGGTCAAGGCGCCGAGCTTGCCGTCGAGGCCGCGTACGCCGAACCCGCCCGGCACGCAGATCGCGTCGACGTCGTGGAGCTCGCGGTGGGCGCCGTGGGGGTCGGCGCACTCGTCGGAGGGCACCCAGCGGATCCGGACCGCGGCCTCGTGGGCGAAGCCGCCGGCCTTGAGCGCCTCGGCGACCGAGAGGTAGGCGTCGTGGAGGTCGACGTACTTGCCGACCAGCGCGACGGTCACCTCCTCCTGGGGGTGGTGCACCTTGCGGAGCAGGTCGTCCCAGACCGTCCAGTCGACGTCGCGGAACGGCAGGTCGAGACGGCGTACGACGTAGGCGTCGAGACCCTCACGGTGGAGCACCTTGGGGATGTCGTAGATCGACGGGGCGTCGGCGGCGGTGACCACGGCCTCCTGGTCGACGTCGCACATCTGGGAGATCTTCTTCTTGATCCCCTCGGGCAGCTCGCGGTCGGCCCGGCAGACGATCGCGTCGGGCTGGATGCCGATCGAGCGCAGCGCCGCCACGGAGTGCTGGGTCGGCTTGGTCTTCAGCTCGCCTGACGGACCGATGTAGGGCACCAGGGAGACGTGCAGGAAGAAGCAGTTGTCACGGCCGATGTCCTGGCGCACCTGGCGGGCGGCCTCGAGGAACGGCAGCGACTCGATGTCGCCGACGGTGCCTCCGACCTCGGTGATCACGACGTCGACGTGCTCGCCGTCCTCGCCGGTGTCGGCCATCGCGCGCACCCGGGCCTTGATCTCGTCGGTGATGTGCGGGATGACCTGCACGGTGTCGCCGAGGTAGTCGCCGCGCCGCTCCTTGGCGATCACGCTGGAGTAGACCTGGCCGGTGGTCACGTTGGCCTGCTGGCCGAGGTCGCGGTCGAGGAAGCGCTCGTAGTGGCCGATGTCGAGGTCGGTCTCCGCGCCGTCGTCGGTGACGAACACCTCGCCGTGCTGGAACGGGTTCATCGTGCCGGGATCGACGTTGAGATAGGGGTCGAGCTTCTGCATGGTCACGCGGAGTCCGCGCGAACTGAGCAGACGTCCCAGGCTCGAGGCCGTGAGCCCCTTGCCGAGCGAGGAGGCGACGCCTCCGGTGACGAACACGTGCTTGGTGACCGGCGCCTGCCTCATGGACCTCCAGCCTACCGGAGGGGGACCGCGCCCTTCACACCCGACGCACCGTAAGCACCGCCCTGGGTGGTCCAGGCGCGGACCAGACCGAGCACAGCGGCCACCCGGCCGGCGCTGGTCTCCGCCCCGTCGACGGTCGTCACGGTGTGGGTGACCCCGTCGGTGTCGAGCGCGGCCAAGGTGGCGTCCTGGGTGGGAGCGACCGCGACGACGCCGCGCGAGCGCGCCGCCAGCCCGGTGAGCAGGCCGTCGGCGATCGCCTGGTCGACCGGGCTTCCCATCACCACGAGCACCAGCGGCGCCACGGCCGGTGCGCCCTGCGGTACGGCGAGCAGGTGGGCCGCGACCAGGCTCTGGCGGACCGCGATCACGTCGTCGGTGGGCTGGCGCGGCTGGCTGCCGGAGGTGGCGATCGCGACCGCGAGCAGCTGGCCGATCCGCGGGTAGGTCGTGGCGGTCTTCGAGACCGGCGCGGCGAGCTCCTTGTTCAGCTCGGTGCCCAGGGTGTCGACCAGGCTCTTCTGCTCGGGGTCGACGAGCTGCGAGCCGACCGCGTAGACGCCGGACACCTGTCCCCCGGCCCCCTTCACCTGCGAGGTGAGCGCCGCGACCGTCGCCGGGTCGGCCCCGGGCATGGTCACCAGGGCGACCGGACGGCGCGCGAGCCGCCCGGCGTACAGCTGGGAGGAGACGGCGGCCGCGAACTGGTCGGGGTAGGCCGCCACGCGGGCGTCGCCGGCGCCGGCTGGTCGGGCTCGGCGGCACTGGAGCGGGTGTCGGTGAGCGGCCCGGCGCCGAGAGCGACTCCGGTGGCCAGCGCCAGCAGCACCGCGACCAGGGGGACGGTGAGGCTGCGGGACCGGATCACGAGACCCGCCCGCGCAGGTCGTCGACCAGCTGCTGGAGCTGGTGGCCGAGGTCGATCGCCCACTGGTGGCCCACGTCGGTGGTGGCGATGGCGGCGGCGACCGCGATCAGCCCGACCAGCAGCACGAGATAGGCATGCCGGGCGCGGAGCTGGCCGGAGTAGAGCAGCGGCACGGCGGTCGCGTCGACGAGGCGAGGTCCGGCCTTGAGCCGGGCGACATAGGCACTGCCGAGACCGTCACGGCTGCCGTCGAGCAGCTCCTCGATGCTCCCCCGGAGCCCGACCCCGACGATCGGGGCTGCCCCTGCGGCGTCGGCGAGGAGCAGCGCGGCGTCGCCGGGTGCGGCGCCGGTCTGGAGGGTGAGGGCGCGCACGCCGATCCGGTCGAACCGCTCGGAGCCCTGCGACCGGCTGACCCCCGGCGGCTGGGTGACGACGACGTCGCAGAGCGAGCGCAGGACCTTGGCCGCCGGCAGGTCGTCCTCGCGTCCGTCGAGCACGACGACATCGGCTCGCAGCCCGGCGGCGCGGACCACCTCGAGCCCCTCGGCGGTGGTGACCACCACCGGCCTCATCTCGCGCAGGTAGCGGCGCATCCCGCGCAGCTCGGCCGCGCCGTCGGGACCGTGCCCGACCACGACGACGGGCTTGCCCTGCAGCCGGGTGCGCAGCCTCGGTACGCCGTCGCCGTGCAGCAGCAGCCCCTGTTCGCGCCGGATGAACTCCCCGCTGTCGTGGGTCAGCGTCTGCAGCTGGGCGGCCAGGCCCAGCCGGGCCGAGTCGAGCTGCCTGGCGACCTCGTCGCCACCGAGCTCGCGGCCCTCGGCCACCACCTCGTCACCGATCAGCACCGATCCGCCGAGCACCCGGATCCGTCGTCCGTCGGGCACCACCGAGGCCAGCTCGCGGCCGCCGGTCGCCTGGAGGTTGTCGACCATGGGGATGCCCGCCTCGGCCAGCACCTCGGCACCGCGGCTGGGCAGGCGGCCCGAGATCATCGCCGAGCGGTTGAGCACGACCGCCACCCGGGCGTCCACCAGCGCCTCGGCGGTGTGGCCGTCGAGGTCGACCTGGTCGAGCACCGCGACGTCGCCCTCGCGCAACCGCGCGAGCAGGGCCGTCGTACGACGGTCGGAGCGGGCGGTACCGGACACGCCGGCCGGCGCGGGGACACGGCTCCTGAGCTTCACCACTGCCTCATCGTGTCAGCCGACCAGCGGGTCCCCGCGGAGGTGCGGAACCCCGGCGCGTCGGCCCGGAACCGACCTCGAGGCAGGGCTCAGGCGCTCGCGCGGCCGGCGGACGCGAGCAGCTCGCGGGCGTGGGCGAGCGCCGTCTCGGACTCCTCCATGCCCGCGAACATCCGCGACAGCTCCCGCTCCCGGCCGGCGGCGTCGAGGAGGGTGAGCCCGGACGTCGTCACCGACCCGTCGCCGGACTTCTCGACCACGACGTGCCGGTCGGCGAAGGCCGCGACCTGCGGCAGGTGGGTGACCACCAGGACCTGCGCGCCGGCCGCCAGGGCGGCCAGCCGCCGGCCCACCTCGACCGCGGCCTTGCCGCCGACGCCCGCGTCGACCTCGTCGAAGACGAAGGTCGGCACGGGGCTGGTGCCGGCCAGCGCGACCTCGAGCGCGAGCATCACCCGGGACAGCTCGCCGCCCGAGGCGCCCTTGTTGAGGGGACGGGGCTCGCTGCCGGTGTTGGCGGCCAGCAGCATCTCCACCTCGTCGACCCCTGACGACCCGAAGCGCAGCCGTCGCTCTCCGACCTCCAGCCCGTCGTCGGTCGGGGTCTGTCGCACCTGCACGTCCAGCACCGCGTCGGGCATCGCCAACGACGCGAGCTCGCCGGTCAGCTGGGTGGAGAGCCGTCCGGCCGCCTCGACGCGGGCGTGCGACAGGGCGCCGGCTGCCGGCCCCAGCCGGGCGCGGAGGGCGTCGCGGTGCTCACGCAGCCGCTCGATGCGGTCGTCGGTGTCGTCCAGCTCGGCCAGCCGGGCTGCCGACGCCTCGGCCCAGGCGAGCACCTCGGCCGCGGTCTCGCCGTACTTGCGGGTGAGCGCGGTCAGGGCGGCCCGGCGTTCGGAGACGGCGGCCAGCCGGGCCGGGTCGGTCTCGAGGGCGCCGGCATAGGAGGCGACGTCGGCGGCGACGTCGGAGAGCAGATAGGTGACCTCGGCGACCCGGTCGGCCAGCTCGCCGGCGCTCGGGTCGTGGTCGCGTACGCCGTCGAGCAGGGTGCGCGCAGCCGCCACGGCGCCGAGCGCATCGGGGTTGCCCTCGTCGGACGACAGCGCCTCGCGCGCGGACTCGGCGGCCGTGCGCAGCGTGTCGGCGTGGCCGAGCCTGCGTTCCTCGTCGGCCAAGGTGACGTCTTCGCCGGGGCTGGGTGAGACAGCCTCGATCTCGCCGAGCCCGAACCGGAGCAGGTCGGCCTCGCGCGCCCGCTCCCGGGCGTGGGCGACGACCTCGGCCAGCTCGCGCTCGACCTCGAGCAGCTCGGCGTGCAAGCCGCGGTAGGTGGCCAGCAGCCGCGCGATCTCCCCACCGCCGTAGGAGTCGAGCGCGGCCCGCTGGGCCCGCGGCTGGAGCAGCCGGTGCTGGTCGGACTGCCCGTGCACGGCGACCAGGGGCTCGGCCACGTCCGACAGCTGGGAGACCGGCACCGAGGCGCCACCCACGAACGCCCGCGAGCGTCCCTCGGCCGACACGTTGCGGGCCAGCACCACCTGGTCGTCCTCGACCTCGCCACCGGCGTCCTCGACCGACTGGACGACGTCGGGCAGGTCGGCGACCCGGACCACGCCCTCGACCCGGGCGGCCCGGCTCCCCGAGCGCACCGCTCCGCTGTCGGCCCGGCCGCCGAGCAGCAGCCCGAGCGCGGTGACGACCATGGTCTTGCCCGCACCCGTCTCGCCGGTGATCACCGTCAGCCCCGGACCGAGCTCGAGGGTCGCCGAGTCGATCACGCCGAGGCCGGTGATCCGCAGCTCCTCAAGCATCGACATCGCCCCGCCGCCGTCGCTCGCTCGCCCCTCGCCAGCCCGTCACCGGCAGACCGAACTTGGCCACCAGGCGGTCGGTGAACGGCTTCTCGTGGAGCCGTACCAGTCGCACCGGGCGCTCGCCTCGGCGTACCTCGATCCGAGCCCCCGACGGCAGGTCGACGGTGCGCCGCCCGTCGCACCACAGGACTCCGGAGGCCTGCGGGGGCGACATCACCTCGATCGCCAGCACGGACGTCGGCGCCACCACGAGCGGTCGGGCGAAGAGCGCGTGGGCGCTGATCGGCACCAGCAGCAGCGCCTCGACGCCCGGCCACACCACGGGACCGCCGGCACTGAAGTTGTAGGCGGTCGAGCCGGTCGGCGTCGCGCAGACGACCCCGTCGCAGCCCCACCTCGACAGCGGCCGGCCGTCGACCTCGACCACGACCTCGAGCATCCGCTCACGCGCGGCCTTCTCGACGCTCGCCTCGTTGAGCGCGAACGTGTGGGCCACCCGCTCCCCGTCGCGGAACACCGACACGTCGATGGTGAGGCGGTCCTCGGCGGTGTAGCGCCGGTGGACGATCGCCTCGATCGTCGAACCCACGTCGTCGACCTCGGCCTCGGCCAGGAACCCGACGTGGCCGAGGTTGACGCCCAGGATCGGCGTACCGCTGTCGTGGGCCACCTCCGCGGCCCGCAGGATCGTGCCGTCGCCGCCGATCACGACCACCAGCTCACAGTCGGCGCTCGGGTCGGGCAGCCCCGCCGGCAGTCCCCCGCTGAGCCCGGCCGGGGCCGGGGCCGGGTCGTCGACCAGCTCGACGGCAGGGTTGTCGGAGAGCCCGAGGGCCTCGGCCTCGTCCTTGAGGAGCCGGACCCGGATGCCGTGGCCGGTCAGCGCGTGGACCATCTCGCACGCGACGTCGCGTGCCTGAGCCCGACCCGGGTGGGTCAGCAGCAGGACGCGCCGGATGTTCACTCTTCCACCTTCTCACCCGCCACCCCCGGCGGACCGGCCGACACCACCGCGTCGATCGCGGCCCGGTCGACCTCGGGCGCGCCGTGACGCAGCCAGAGGAAGAACTCGACGTTCCCCGACGGACCGGGCAACGGGCTCACCGCCACCGCCCTCGCCCCCCACCCCAGCCGAGCGGCAGCGTCGCCCACCGTGGCCACGGCCTCGGCTCGCAGAGCGGGGTCCCGCACGACCCCACCCTTGCCGACCCGCTCGCGGCCCACCTCGAACTGCGGCTTCACCATGAGCACCAGGTCGCCCGAATCCTCGGTGACTCCCACCAGGGCCTCGAGCACCCGCGTCAGGGAGATGAAGGACAGGTCTGCGACGACGACCTCGACGGCCCCGCCCACGGCTTCTCGGTCGAGGTCGCGCACGTTGGTGCGGTCTCGGACGACGACCCGCTCGTCCTGCTGCAGGCGCCACGCCAGCTGGCCGTACCCGACGTCGACCGCCACCACCTCACGCGCCCCCTGTCGGAGCAGGACGTCGGTGAAGCCACCGGTCGAGGCGCCGGCATCGAGACACCGCCGACCCGCCACGCTCAGCCCTCGGGGCCCGAACGTCGCGAGCGCGCCGGCCAGCTTGTGGGCTCCTCGCGAGACGTACTCCTCCCCGCCCGGGATCCCCGGGTCGGCCGCCACCACCAGGGCCACGTCGGTACCCACCGCGGTCGCGGCCTTCGTGGCTGTCGCGCCGCCAACGCTGACGCGTCCGGCGGCGATCAGCTCCTGGGCGTGGTCTCTCGACCGGGCCAGACCTCGTCGGACCAGCTCGGCATCGAGCCGCAGACGGCGCGGCGCCACGCGTCAGGCCGGGTCGTCCGGTGCCGAGTCCGGCGGGGCGTCCAACGCCGAGCGCAGCGACTCCTGCGCACGTTCGAAAGCACCGATGTGCTCCTCCAGCGGGAGGTCGTCGAGCGCTTCGAGCTCGCCGAGCACCTGGTCCACGGACGCCACGCCGGTGGTCACCGGGCTGCCGATCTCGGCCGGCTCGTCGTCCTCCACGGACTGATGGAAGCCCTCTGGCGCCTGGTCGGTCATAGCCGCAGGCTACCTTCCCGGCTCGTCGTCCTCGGGCGGGGACAGGCCGTCGAGGTCGGCCGCCTCTCCGCTCTCGTCGAGATGGCTCCAGGCGGCCGCCGCGACCACCGACCACCAGCCGTCGGCTCCGCCGGAGCCGGTCACGGCGACCCGGGAGTCCTCGACCGTCGCCGTCCAGCCGTCGGCCTCCCAGCCTCTGGAGGCGTGGTCGGCCCGCACCGGTGGCCGGTCGAGGGCGCGCAGGTCGTGGGCGACGTAGGTCGGTCGTAGCTCGGGTCCGGCGGTCGCCAGGTCGGCCAGCGAGGTCACGCCCGTCATCACCAGCAACGAGTCGACCTCGGCCCGCCGTGCTCCTTCGATGTCGGTGTCGAGCCGGTCCCCCACCATCAACGGGTGGTCTCCGCCGACCCGGCGCCGGGTCTCGTCGAGGAGGGGGCGAGCCGGCTTGCCCGCCACCTGCGGCTCGACCTCTGCGAACTCGCTGATCATCCGCACGAGCAACCCGTGCCCGGGAGCCGGCCCGTCGCCGGTCGGCAGGGTCAGGTCGGTGTTGGTGGCCGTCCAGGGCAGACCGTTGCGGATCAGGGTGGCCGCCCGCATGATCACCTTCCAGCGCACCTCGGGGGCATAGCCCGAGACGATCGCCATCGCTCGGTCGTCGCCCACCCGCACCGGCTGGAGGCCGGCCTCGCGCAGGGCCACCTCGAGCCCCTCGGCACCCAGCACGGAGACCCGTGCGCCGTCGCCGCACTGGTCGCGCAGGAGCCGCGCCGCTGCTTGGGACGAGGTCACCACGTCGCGCGAGGTCGCCTCGATCCCGAGCTCCACCAGGTGGTCGGCGACCTGTCCCGGCGTCCGCGAGGCGTTGTTGGTGATGAAGGCGATCCGCGCGCCGGCCCGCCGTGCAACGGTGATGCTCGCGGCCGCGTGGTCGACCGCGTGACCGTCGACGTAGACCACGCCGTCGAGGTCGAACATCAGCAGGTCGTACGAGGTCGCCAGGTGCCCACCCTGCGGCTCCACCACCCTCAAGCTCCTTGGTCGTTACCCTACGATGCACCGATGGACTCCGGACCAGCCGCGGTGCCGCCGTCCGTGGCCGGCCCGCTGCAGCTGGCGCCCTTCCGGGCTCTGTCCCTGGCTCCACGGCGGGTCGGTGACCCGGCCTCGGCACGCGCCTTCGCGCGACCCTATCGCGGCGTCGCCCAGCGTCTGGCCACCTGGCAACGGCGAGGGCTGGCCCGCCGGGACGACGAACCGGCGCTCTACGTACATGAGTACTCCGACTCCGGTCTGACCGTGCGCGGGGTCGTCGGCTGCCTCGACCTCACCCACCTCGCGAGCACACCCGAGGAGCGCCAGATCTTCCCCCACGAGGGCGTCCACCCGCAGCAGGTGGCCGAGCTCGCCGGGCGGATGTCCGCCATGAAGCTGAACCCCGCACCGATCCTGCTGGTCCACCGCGGCCCCGCCGAGGTCCGTGAGGTCAGCCGGAAGGTGCGGACGGGGACACCCGACCAGGAGTACGTCGACCACGCGGGACAGGAGCACCGGGTCTGGGCGATCCGCGACCCGGACCAGCAGCAGATCGTCACCGAGGCGCTCGAGAAGGCCGAGCTCCTGGTGGCCGACGGCCACCACCGCTACGCCGCCTACGTCGCCCTGCACGAGCGGGACGGCGGGGAGGTGTATGCCCGAGGGCTTGCGATGGTCATCGACCACGAGGAGACACCGATGTTCCTCGGGGCGATCCATCGCCTGTACCACGCCACCCCGCCCGATCAGCTGATCGCTTCGGCCCGCACCGCGGGAGCCGAGGTCCGGGTCAGCAGCGAGGCCGAGGCCCTCACCGCTCTCTCACCGGACACCCTCGTGCTGACCGACGGGGACACCTGGGCCACGGTGCGGGTCGCGGTGCCCCCCGGTCATGCGGTCGTCCAGCTCGTCGACGACGTGCTGCTGGCGGGTCTCCCTCGTCGCCCGTCGCGGGTGGGCTTCGCCCACTCGCTGGCGAGCGCGCTGGAGCAGATCCGGCCGGACCGGGTGACCGCGGCGCTGCTGCCGGCCGTCGACCTCGACGTGGTCGTCGCGGTGGTCAGGTCCGGTGGGCTGCTGCCCGAGAAGGCCACGTCGTTCCAGCCGAAGCCGAGTCTCGGGTCGTTCATCCGGCTGCTCGACGAATGAGGCGCGCGCCGGCGACCTCCACCTCGCAGCGCGACACCCGCCCACCGCCGGCCGGCGCGAAGAAGCGCCGGCGCAGGCTGCCGCGCACCTCGACCAGGTCGCCGGCCCGCCACGACGCCACGGACCGGGCCGGGCGTTTGGCCCACACCACGCAGTCGAGAGCATCGACCGTCACCCGCGAGGTGCGGCTCTCGGGAGGCCGCCCGACGATCACCCGGAACTTCCACAGCTCGGTGCCGCTGGGCAGCACCTGCTCCTCCGCGGGCTGCGACATCCGCCCCACGAGCGTCACCTCGTTCACCTCCGCGGCGCGGACATCCCGCCCGCTGTGGTCGTCGTCGACGACGGCTGCGCCCTTCTTGGCTGCGCACATACGCACCACCTCCTGGTCCTCGAGCCTCCCGAGGAGCGCCGACGCTCCCGGCGCGGGTGCCGGCCGGCTGTGGAGGGCGCCGGCGCGAAGCCGCACTGTGGACGGGAAGTGGGCCGTCCGGGCATCCCACCCTCCAGCCGAACAGGGCCGGAAATGAGAAAAGGGCCACCCAGTGGGTGGCCCTTTTCAAGAAGATGTTCGGCGGCGTCCTACTCTCCCACATCCTGTCGGGTGCAGTACCATTGGCGCTGGCTGGCTTAACTTCCGGGTTCGGGATGGGTCCGGGTGTTTCCCTGCCGCTATGGCCGCCGTAACGTTGTGAACCGTTGTTCTGTTGTTGAACAGTGGGACCCTGTTCCCCCGGGGTTGTGGTGGGGGTGGGTTGTTGGTTCAGATTCTGGGTAGTGGACGCGGTGTTGTGACGTGGTTTTGTGGTGGGGGTGTGGGTGACAAGCCCTCGGCCTATTAGTACCGGTCGGCTGGGCATTGCTGCTGTACACCTCCGGCCTATCAATCCCGTGGTCTGCGGGTGGCCTTACCCCATCGTGTGGGTGGGAAACCTTATCTTGAAATGTGCTTCCCGCTTAGATGCGTTCAGCGGTTATCACGTCCGGACGTAGCTAACCAGCGGTGCCCCTGGCGGGACAACTGGCACACCAGAGGTTCGTCCATCCCGGTCCTCTCGTACTAGGGACAGCTTTTCTCAAGTTTCCTGCGCGCGCGGCGGATAGGGACCGAACTGTCTCACGACGTTCTAAACCCAGCTCGCGTGCCGCTTTAATGGGCGAACAGCCCAACCCTTGGGACCTGCTCCAGCCCCAGGATGCGACGAGCCGACATCGAGGTGCCAAACCATCCCGTCGATATGGACTCTTGGGGAAGATCAGCCTGTTATCCCCGGGGTACCTTTTATCCGTTGAGCGACCACGCTTCCACTTGCCGTGGCCGGATCACTAGTTCCGACTTTCGTCCCTGCTCGACATGTCTGTCTCACAGTCAAGCTCCCTTGTGCACTTACACTCGTCACCTGATTGCCAACCAGGCTGAGGGAACCTTTGAGCGCCTCCGTTACATTTTAGGAGGCAACCGCCCCAGTTAAACTACCCATCAGGCACTGTCCCTGGCCCAGATCATGGGCCTAGGTTAGACATCTAATACGACCAGAGTGGTATTTCAACGTTGACTCCACCTGAACTGGCGTCCAGGTTTCACAGTCTCCCACCTATCCTACACAAGCCGTACCAAACACCAATACCAAACTATAGTAAAGGTCCCGGGGTCTTTCCGTCCTGCCGCGCGTAACGAGCATCTTTACTCGTACTGCAATTTCGCCGAGTCCATGGTTGAGACAGCGCCCAAGTCGTTACTCCATTCGTGCAGGTCGGAACTTACCCGACAAGGAATTTCGCTACCTTAGGATGGTTATAGTTACCACCGCCGTTTACTGGGGCTTAAGTTCAAAGCTTCACCACCACGAGGGTGGCTGACTCGTCCCCTTAACCTTCCAGCACCGGGCAGGAGTCAGTCCGTATACATCGTCTTGCGACTTCGCACGGACCTGTGTTTTTAGTAAACAGTCGCTTGGGCCTGGTCTCTGCGACCCTCCCCGCTTCGCCCGGCCCAGTCAGACTGGTCGGGTTGACGGTTCGGGTCCCCCTTCTCCCGAAGTTACGGGGGCATTTTGCCGAGTTCCTTAACCATGGTTCTCTCGATCGCCTTGGTATTCTCTACCTGATCACCTGAGTCGGTTTGGGGTACGGGCGGCGCATGGCTCGCTAGAGGTTTTTCTTGGCAGCATAGGATCACCCACTTCACCACATATGGCTCCGCGTCAGATCTCACACCCCACATCGAAGTGAGGACGGCGGATTTGCCTACCGTCCGTGCTACGTCCTTGCCCGTGGACAACCATCGCCACGGTTGGGCTACCTTCCTGCGTCACCCCATCGCTTGACTACTACCGGTTCGGGTCCCACGCTCTGCCAGCGGTCCTCACCCGAAGGCTCGGTACCACTGGTTTTGGGTGGTTAGCATCACCGGGTTCGTCAGGGGCGCCATGTTGCCGGTACGGGAATATCAACCCGTTGTCCATCGACTACGCCTGTCGGCCTCGCCTTAGGTCCCGACTTACCCAGGGCAGATGAGCTTGACCCTGGAACCCTTGATCATTCGGCGCCGATGTTTCTCACATCGGATTCGCTACTCATGCCTGCATTCTCACTCGTGCCGCCTCCACCCCTGGATCACTCCGGGACTTCCCTGGCGGCACGACGCTCCCCTACCCACCCACACACCTGAACCGAGCCCCGCAAGGAGGCCGGCTGAGTACACGTGTGAGTGCCATAGCTTCGGCGGATGACTTGAGCCCCGCTACATTGTCGGCGCGGAATCACTTGACCAGTGAGCTATTACGCACTCTTTCAAGGGTGGCTGCTTCCAAGCCAACCTCCTGGTTGTCACTGCGACTCCACATCCTTTTCCACTTAGTCACCGCTTAGGGGCCTTAGCTGATGGTCTGGGCTGTTTCCCTCTCGACTACGGAGCTTATCCCCCGCAGTCTCACTGCTGCGCTCTCACTTACCGGCATTCGGAGTTTGGCTAACGTCAGTAACCTGGTCGGGCCCATCGGCTATCCAGTGCTCTACCTCCGGCAAGAAACACGCAACGCTGCACCTAAATGCATTTCGGGGAGAACCAGCTATCACGAAGTTTGATTGGCCTTTCACCCCTATCCACAGGTCATCCCCCCAGTTTTCAACCTAGGTGGGTTCGGTCCTCCACGACGTCTTACCGTCGCTTCAACCTGCCCATGGATAGATCACTTCGCTTCGGGTCTTGATCGTGCTACTCAAACGCCCTCTTAGGACTCGCTTTCGCTACGGCTCCCCCACACGGGTTAACCTCGCAACACAACACAAACTCGCAGGCTCATTCTTCAAAAGGCACGCCATCACCCACCCACCCCAAAGGGATGCCAGGCTCTGACGGATTGTAGGCACACGGTTTCAGGTACTATTTCACTCCCCGCCAGGGGTACTTTTCACCTTTCCCTCACGGTACTAGTCCGCTATCGGTCATCAAGAAGTATTTAGGCTTGACGGGTGGTCCCGCCAGATTCACACAAGATTTCTCGGGTCCCGTGCTACTCGGGAACGCATTCACGAAGGGCATGGCTTACACCTACGGGACTATCACCCTCTACGGCGCCGCTTTCCAACGGACTTCAACTTCACCACACCTTGCTCACTCCGCAACCGGCCAGCAGCCCGGTAACGAACACGCCCCACAACCCCCACACAGCAACCCCTGCCAGGTATCACACTATGCGGGTTTAGCCTCTTCCGCTTTCGCTCGCCACTACTCACGGAATCACTGTTGTTTTCTCTTCCTATGGGTACTGAGATGTTTCACTTCCCCACGTTCCCTCCACACACCCTATTTCATTCAGGCGCGGGTAACTGGACATGACTCCAGCTGGGTTCCCCCATTCGGACACCCCCGGATCAACGCTCGGTTGCCAACTCCCCAGGGCTTATCGCAGGCTCCTACGTCCTTCATCGGCTCTTGATGCCAAGGCATCCACCATGTGCCCTTCACAGCTTGTCACACACACCACCACCCCAACCCCACCCACCAACCCGCAGACCCACAGACCGAAGCCCACAACCCCACAGACCAACAGCAGGTGGAACCAGACTGGCGATGCACACAACCAAGCCACAAAGAACCACAAACGCAACGAGGGACAATCACCCCCGCTGCGCCAACATACAAACAAGCAACCACACACCAAACCACCCCACCCCTCAACGAGGGCCAGGGCGCACGGGTGCGGCTACAAGATGCTCGCGTCCACTATCCAGATCTCAAACAACAACCCCACACCCCAACCCCCACACCACCGGTGTGAACGCTCGAGCCGGGTCCCGCACCGAAGCACCAGCCACCACCACGAACCTCACAGAACGTGACGGGCCTGATTCCTCAGAACCCCAACAGTGTGCCCCCACCCCCACTCCTGAAGAGTGCGGGCAGGGAGATGTCGATGTTCCACATGTCTAAGACACCACCAACGCCGGCGCACGATCGGCACCGGACTCGGGTGTGTGCTCCTTAGAAAGGAGGTGATCCAGCCGCACCTTCCGGTACGGCTACCTTGTTACGACTTCGTCCCAATCGCCAGCCCCACCTTCGACCACTCCCCCCCTTGCGGGTTGGGCCGTGGGCTTCGGGTGTTGCCGACTTTCGTGACGTGACGGGCGGTGTGTACAAGGCCCGGGAACGTATTCACCGCAGCGTTGCTGATCTGCGATTACTAGCGACTCCGACTTCATGGGGTCGAGTTGCAGACCCCAATCCGAACTGAGACCGGCTTTTTGGGATTCGCTCCCCCTCACGGGATCGCAGCCCTTTGTACCGGCCATTGTAGCATGCGTGAAGCCCTGGACATAAGGGGCATGATGACTTGACGTCATCCCCACCTTCCTCCGAGTTGACCCCGGCAGTCTCCCATGAGTCCCCAGCCACCCCGAAGGGCGCTGCTGGCAACATGGAACGAGGGTTGCGCTCGTTGCGGGACTTAACCCAACATCTCACGACACGAGCTGACGACAGCCATGCACCACCTGTACACCGACTAAAAGGGGCTCTATCTCTAGAGCTTTCCGGCGTATGTCAAACCCAGGTAAGGTTCTTCGCGTTGCATCGAATTAATCCGCATGCTCCGCCGCTTGTGCGGGCCCCCGTCAATTCCTTTGAGTTTTAGCCTTGCGGCCGTACTCCCCAGGCGGGGCGCTTAATGCGTTAGCTGCGGCACGGAACCCGTGGAATGGATCCCACACCTAGCGCCCAACGTTTACGGTGTGGACTACCAGGGTATCTAATCCTGTTCGCTCCCCACACTTTCGCTCCTCAGCGTCAGGACATGCCCAGAGAACCGCCTTCGCCACCGGTGTTCCTCCTGATATCTGCGCATTTCACCGCTACACCAGGAATTCCGTTCTCCCCTGCATACCTCCAGTCTGCCCGTATCGAAAGCAAGCCACCAGTTAAGCCAGTGGATTTCACTCCCGACGCGACAAACCGCCTACGAGCCCTTTACGCCCAATAATTCCGGACAACGCTCGCACCCTACGTATTACCGCGGCTGCTGGCACGTAGTTGGCCGGTGCTTCTTCTGCACATACCGTCACCACCCACAACGGGCGCTTCGTCTGTGCTGAAAGAGGTTTACAACCCGAAGGCCGTCATCCCTCACGCGGCGTTGCTGGATCAGGCTTCCGCCCATTGTCCAATATTCCCCACTGCTGCCTCCCGTAGGAGTCTGGGCCGTGTCTCAGTCCCAGTGTGGCCGGTCACCCTCTCAGGCCGGCTACCCGTCAAAGCCTTGGTAGGCCATTACCCCACCAACAAGCTGATAGGCCGCGAGCACATCCCCCACCAGAAACCCTTTCCACCACCACCCCATGCAGGGGACGGTCGCATCCGGTATTAGCCACCCTTTCAGGCAGTTATCCCAGAGTGAGGGGCAGATTACTCACGTGTTACTCACCCGTTCGCCGCTCGAGTACCCCCCGAAAGGAGCCTTTCCGCTCGACTTGCATGTGTTAAGCACGCCGCCAGCGTTCGTCCTGAGCCAGGATCAAACTCTCCATCGAAAACACAATGAAAAACCATAATCCAAGCCAAAAAACGACACAACTAGCAAACAATCGCCAGAACTATCATTCGTCAACTCAAAAAAACCCAACCACCCAACCCCAACCCCCCAAACAAACCAGAAGGCCAGAACCAGATGAACGGAGTTTCATACAAACCAATTCATCGACAAACACACTGTTGAGTTCTCAAAAATCAGACGCACACCGGAGGAACCTCTCGCGAGGCGACTCGGGGGCAACCTAAGAAAACTTACCGGTCCGCCGCCATGGGCGTCAAATCGAACCGGCTCGTCTCGGCCGCCCGGCTGCCCCCCCAGCGGAGAGCCGCTCGAGGCGACGAGGAGGAACAGTAGCAACCCGTCCGCGTCGGCTCAAACCGGGGTCACCCCCGGCGGTTCGGACCCGTCGACGCGGTAGCGCCAGAAGGCCGGCGCGAGCACAACCGCGCCCGCCACGAGCACCAGCACCAGCACACCCCCGAGGAAGGCGGTCCACGCCGGACCGATGACCACGGCCGCGGCGCCGTGCAGCACGTCGGCGATCCGCGGACCACCCACCACGACCACGATGAAGACGCCCTGGAGACGCCCGCGGACGTCGTCCGCCGCGGCGCTCTGCAGCATCGAGGACCGGAACGCAGCGGAGGCCATGTCCGCCGCCCCGCCCAGCATCAGCGCCAGGACGGCGACGACGAGCATCGCCGTGGTGGCCCGCGGGGCCAGCGCGACCGCGACGCCGAAGCCGGCCATCGCGACCCCCCACACCATGATCGACGAGACCACCGCGCGACCCTGGCGCCGTACGCCGGAGACCCAGCCGGACAGGACACCGCCCAGGACCGCGCCGGCCGGGATGCCCGCGAAGAGGAGGGCGAAGGCGAGCCCGCCGTTGACCGGGCCGCCGAAGCTCTGATGGGCGACCTGCGGGAACAGCGCCCGGGGCAGACCGAAGACCATCGCGATGATGTCGACGACGAAGCTCATCAGCAGGACCGTGTGCCCTCGCAGGTACGCGAAGCCGTCGAGCACGGCGCGGAGCCCGGGAGTGCCCGACGGGATGCCGAGCGGCGGCAGCTTCGGCAGCCGGACGACGGCCCACAGCGTCGCGAAGAGAGACAGCGTGTCCACGAGGTAGAGCACCGAGAAGCCGAGCACGGGGATCAGGGCGCCACCCACGAGCGGTCCCGCGATGGCGCCGGCGCCGGTGACCGTCATGTTCAGGGAGTTGGCGGCCGGCAGCTGCGCGGGGGGCAGCAGCCGTGGCAGGACGGCGCTGCGGGTCGGCTGGTTGATCGCGAAGAACGCCTGCTGGACCGAGAACAGGATCAGCAGCAGCCAGACGTTCTCCAGGCCGAGAGCGGCCTGCGCCCAGAAGCACGCGCTGGTCACGATCAGCCCGACGGTGGTGACGCGCAGGATCGAGCGGCGGTCTCGATGGTCGGCCAGGGCCCCGCCCCAGAGCCCGAAGACGATGAGCGGGACCAGCCCGAACACGCCGGTGAGCCCGACGTAGGCCGAGGACCTGGTGATCGCGTAGATCTGGGCGGGGACCGCCACCACGGTGAGCTGGGCGCCGACGACGGTGATGATGTTGGCCGACCAGAGCCTGCGGAAGGGTGCATTGGCCAGCGGCGTCGTATCCGCCAGAAAGGCCCGCACCCCCACCCCGCGACCCTAGGGGCTCGGTCGGCGGGGACGGGGCGCGGCCGGGCGGTAGGTGCTGACCGTCGGGTCGTCGGCCAGCCAGAACCGCCAGGGCCGGTCGGCAGCGAGCCGGAGACCGACCCGAGGGCCTGTCATCACGGCGGTCGCGGCCGCGTCGGCCAGGGTCAGGGTGAGCGGCTCGGCCGTGAGGTCGTGGCCGTTGGCCGTCGCGTCGATCCCCAGGGCCTGGCACAGGAGTGCCGGACCGCGGGCGAGGCCGCGGTCGTGCCGTGCCGTCGTACGACGCGCGCGGGCCAGGTCGTGGCCGTCGACCACCTCGCCGGCGCGCAGCAGCACGGCGCTCGGTGTGTCCTCCGGCCCGCACACGACGTTGGCACACCAGTGCATGCCGTAGGTGAAGTACACGTAGAGGCGGCCCGGCGGCCCGAACATCACCGCGTTGCGGGCGGTGCGGCCGCGGTAGGCGTGGGAGCCGGGGTCGTACGGGCCGTCGTAGGCCTCCACCTCGGTGAGCCGACAGGCGACCTCGCCGTGCCGGACCACCGCGCCGAGGAGCCGCGGGGCCGCATCGAGGACCGGCCCGGCCAGGAGCGGCAGGAGATCAGGCGCCACGGGCGCTCTGCACGCGCGCGGCGAGCTCGGTCAGCTGCTCGCGGACCCGCGCCGGCGCCGTACCGCCGCGGCCCGACCGCGAGGCGACCGAGCCCTCCACCGTGAGAACGTCGCGGACCTCGGCGGTGAGCAGCGGCGAGATCGCGGCGAGCTCGGCGTCGTCGAGGTCGGGCAGGTCGCACCCGAGCTCCTCGCAGCGCCGCACGCACGCCCCGGCGAGCTCGTGGGCCTCGCGGAAGGGGACGCCTTCGCGCACCAGCCACTCCGCCACGTCGGTGGCCAGCGAGAAGCCGGCCGGCGCCAGGGCGGCCAGCCGCGCGGTGTCGAAGCTGAGGGTGGCGACCATCCCGGTCATGGCGGGGAGCACCACGAGCAGCGTGTCGACGGAGTCGAAGACCGGCTCCTTGTCCTCCTGGAGGTCACGGTTGTAGGCCAGCGGGAGACCCTTGAGGGTGGCGAGGAGGCCGGTGAGGTTGCCGATCAGGCGGCCGGACTTGCCCCGGGTGAGCTCGGCGATGTCGGGGTTCTTCTTCTGGGGCATGATGCTCGACCCCGTGGAGTAGCCGTCGTCGAGGCGCGCGAAGCCGAACTCCGCCGTCGTCCAGATCACGACCTCCTCGGCGAGCCGGCTGAGGTCGACCCCGGTCATCGCGGCCACGAAGGCGAACTCCGCCACGAAGTCGCGCGCCGCCGTGCCGTCGATGGAGTTGGGGCTGGAGTCGGTGAAGGCGAGCTCGTGGGCGACCGCCCGCGGGTCGAGGCCGAGGGTGGATCCGGCGAGGGCGCCGGAGCCGTACGGCGAGTCGGCGGCGACGCGGGCATCCCAGTCGCGCAGCCGCTCGACGTCGCGCAGCAGCGGCCAGGCGTGAGCCAGGAGATGGTGGGACAGCAGCACCGGCTGGGCGTGCTGGAGATGGGTCCGGCCCGGCATGATCACGTCGAGGTGGTCGCGGGCACGGGCCGAGAGCACCTCGACCAGGTCGAGGAGCAGGGCGGAGACCGCGCGAGCCTGGTCGCGGAGGTAGGCCTTGAACAGCGTGGCGACCTGGTCGTTGCGGCTGCGTCCGGCGCGCAGTCTGCCGCCCGTGTCAGGGCCGACCTGCTCGATGAGGAGCCGCTCGAGGGCGCCGTGGACGTCCTCGTCGGACGGCGCCGGGTGCAGCGACCCCGCGTCGTACGCCTGCTGCAGGGCGGCGAGCCCGCCGAGCAGGCTCTCGTGGTCGGCGTCGGTCAGCAGGCCGGCGCGGTGGAGAGCGTTGGCGTGGGCGACGGACCCGGCGAGGTCGTAGGGGACGAGCCGCCAGTCGAAGTGGGTGGAGCGCGACAGCGCCTCGAGCTCGGGCGAGGGGCCACCGGCGAACCGGCCGCCCCAGAGAGTGCCTTCGTTGGTGCTCACGGGGCCACCGCCACGACCGCGCGGGCCAGCACCTCGGGTAGCTCGGGGTGGGCCAGCGCGTCCTTGGGCACCTCGGCGGGCAGCCACCAGCGGGCGTCCCAGATGGATCCGGCCTCCAGATGGTCGAGCCCGTCGAAGCTCACCTCCACCTCGTCGACTCGGACCGCGAAGAAGTGGGAGTCGTTGTCGATGTCCATGCCGTTCCAGGAGAACTGGTGGCGGCCCCGGTGGTAGGGCCCGACCAGCTGCCGCGGAGCAACGGCGATTCCGGTCTCCTCGAGCAGCTCACGGGCGCCGGTCTCCTCGAGGGTCTCCCCCGGCTCGGTCGCGCCGCCGATGGTGAACCAGTAGGGCGTCTCGGGATGCAGCGGGTCGCAGCCGTAGAGCACCAGCACCTCGCCGTCGCGGTTGACCGGGACGACGCGGGCCGTCGTACGGCGGATCGGCTCGGGCACGGGATCCTTCCTATCAGTCGGTGACACGAGTGCCGGGTCAGTCGACGCCCTCGTCGATGGCGGCGTGGTCGAGGGCGACTTCGTCGGACTCGTCGGCGCCGGGGTTGCTGGCGATCCGATCGGCGCCACCGGCGGGCAGGGCACCGAGGAGATGCCCGTGCTCGACGATCACCTGGCCCTCGTCGAGCGGCTGGGTGGCGTAGAGCTCGAGCTTGCTGCGCGAGTCGGCGATGTCGAGGTTGCGCAGGGTGAGCTGGCCGATCCGGTCGGTGGGGCCGAACGCCGCCGACTCGACGCGCTCCATCGAGAGCTTGTCGGGGTGGTAGGAGAACGCCGGGCCGTGGGTAGCGAGGATGGAGTAGTCCTCACCCCGGCGCAGCCGCAGGGTCACCTCGCCGGTGACCAGTGACCCGATCCACCGCTGGATCGACTCGCGCATCATCAGCGCCTGCGGGTCGAGCCAGCGGCCCTCGTAGAGCAGCCGTCCGAGCTGGCGGCCCTGGTCGTGGTAGTTGGCCAGCGTGCTCTCGTTGTGGACGGCGTTGAGCAGGCGCTCGTAGACGATCCAGAGCAGCGCCATGCCGGGCGCCTCGTAGATCCCCCGCGACTTGGCCTCGATGATGCGGTTCTCGATCTGGTCCGACATGCCGAGGCCGTGCCGACCGCCGATCTCGTTGACGGTGCGCACCAGCGCCACCGGGTCGTCGTACGTGGTGCCGTTGACCGCGACCGGGCGGCCGCGGTCGAAGCGGACCGTGACGTCCTCGGTCTCGACCGTCACGGCCGGGTCCCAGAACCGCACGCCCATGATCGGCTGGACGGTCTCGAGCGAGACGTCGAGGTGCTCGAGCGTCTTCGCCTCGTGGGTGGCGCCCCAGATGTTGGCGTCGGTGGAGTAGGCCTTCTCGGCGCTGTCGCGGTAGGGCAGACCGTGCGAGGTCAGCCACTGGCTCATCTCGTGCCGACCGCCGAGCTCGGAGACGAACGCGGCGTCGAGCCAGGGCTTGTAGATGCGCAGGTCGGGGTTGGTGAGCAGTCCGTAGCGGTAGAACCGCTCGATGTCGTTGCCCTTGAACGTCGAGCCGTCGCCCCAGATGTCGACGCCGTCCTCGTGCATCGCGCTGACCAGCATCGTGCCGGTGACGGCACGGCCGAGCGGCGTGGTGTTGAAGTAGGCGCGACCGGCGGAGCGCACGTGGAAGGCCCCGCAGGCCAGGGCGGCCAGGCCCTCCTCGACCAGCGCGCCCTTGCAGTCGACCGCCCGCGCGATCTCGGCGCCGTACTCGAGGGCGCGACTGGGGACGGTGTCGATGTCGGGCTCGTCGTACTGCCCGATGTCGGCGGTGTAGGTGCACGGGACGGCGCCCTTGGCGCGCATCCAGGCGACCGCGACGGAGGTGTCGAGGCCTCCGGAGAACGCGATGCCGACGCGCTGGCCGACGGGCAGATGGGTCAGGACCTTGCTCACGAGGACAGCTCTCCTGGTGGGGTGGACGGATGGGGCATCGGGATCAGGGCGCCGGCTGCTGGGCCAGCGCCAGCAGTCGTCGGGCGAGGTCGTCGCCGCCGGTGGCCTCACGGCCGATCACCAGCACCGTGTCGTCACCCGCGATGGTGCCCAGCACGTCGGCGTACTCGACCTTGTCGAGGGCCGAGGCCAGGAACTGCGCGGCGCCGGGCGGCGTCCGCAGGACGACCATGTTGGCGCTGGAGTCGGCGCTCACCAGGAGCTCGCCCAGCAGCCGTTGCAGCCGGTGGCGTGCGGCCGCGGACTCCCCGGGCGCGGCGGGACGACGGTCGCCGCCCTCCGCCGGTACGGCGTACACCAGCCCGCCGGAGTGGGCGCGCACCCGCACCGCGTCGAGCTCGACGAGGTCGCGCGACAAGGTGGCCTGGGTGACCGTCACGCCCTGCTCGACCAGCAGGTCGAGCAGCTCGGGCTGCGAGCGCACCTCGTGGTTGGACAGCAGGTCGACGATCAGCTGGTGCCGGCTGTTCTTGGTGGTGGGGCGGCGGGCGGTGCCGTTCACGTGGCCTCCCCGGACGACGACTCGAGCAACCAGGCGATGATCGCCTTCTGCGCGTGGCGGCGGTTCTCCGCCTCGTCCCAGACGACGCTCTGCGGTCCGTCGAGCACGGCGGCGTCGATCTCCTTGCCGCGGTAGGCCGGCAGGCAGTGCATCACGATCGCGTCGGGGGCCGCGAGCGCCATCAGGTCGCCGGTGACCGTGTAGGGGCTGAAGGCGGCGAGCCGCGACGCCGCCTCCTCCTCCTTGCCCATCGAGACCCAGGTGTCGGTGACGACCACGTCGGCGCCGGTGGCGGCAGCCCTCGGGTCGGTCATCACCTCGGCCGTGCCGCCGGTCTGTGCACCGATCTCGCGCGCCCGGTCGACGTAGCGGTGCTCGGGCTGGTGTCCCTCGGGCGCCGCGATCCGCACGTGCAGGCCTGCCGTCGCGCCCGCGAGCAGCCAGGAGTTGCCCATGTTGCAGGCGCCGTCGCCGACGAACGCGACGACGAGCCCCGCCAGCTCGCCCTTGTGCTCGCGCACCGTGAGCAGGTCGGCGAGGAGCTGACAGGGGTGGAACTCGTCGGTGAGGGCGTTGACGACCGGGACGCCGGCGAAGGCAGCCATCTCCTCGATCGCGGTCTGGGCGTAGGTGCGCCACACGATCACCGACGCCTGCCGACCGAGGACTCGCGCTACGTCGGCGACCGACTCGCGCTTGCCGATGCCCGCCAACGAGCCGTCGACGCTCATCGGGTTGCCCCCGAGCTCGGCGATGCCGGACGCGAACGACGCCTGGGTGCGCAGGGTCGGCTTGTCGTAGATCGTGGCCACCGTGCGGGGGCCGGCCAGCACTCGCGAGACGAAGGGCGCCTGCTTGAGCGTCGCGGCGAGGGCCAGGACCTCCGCCTGCTCGGCCGGCGAGAGGTCGTCGTCGCGCAGGAAGTGTCGGGTCATCGGGAGGCTCCTGGTGTCTGGGCTCGCTCGGCCGCGTGCTGGGCGGCGTCGAGGATCCCTGACCAGGTCTCCCGGAACGCCGCGGCCTCATCGTGGCCGAGGACCAGCGGCGGGGCCAGCCTCACCGTGCCCGGACCGGTCGCGTTGACCAGGAATCCCCGCTCCCGGGCGGCCACCACCACGGACGGGGCGTCGACGGTGACGTCGATGCCGATCAGCAGCCCACGGCCCCGCACCTCGACGACGCGGGGGTCGTCGGCGAGCCCGGCCCGCAGGGCGGCCCCGACCTCGCGCACGTGCGCGAGCAGGTCGTCCCCCTCGATCGTGTCGAGGACGGCGAGGGCAGCCGCGCAGGCGACCGGGTTGCCGCCGAACGTGGTGCCGTGGTTGCCGGGCTGGAGGAGGTCGGCTGCTGCACCCAGACCGAGGCACGCTCCGATCGGGATGCCGCCGCCGAGCCCCTTGGCGACCGTGACGATGTCGGGGGCGACCTGGGGGTCGGTCGCTGCCGCGAACCACCGTCCGGTGCGCCCGATCCCGGTCTGCACCTCGTCCAGCCACAGCAGGGCCCCGTGCTCCCTGCTGATCCGGCGGGCGTCGGCGAGGTAGCCGTCGGGGGGTACGACGACTCCCGCCTCGCCCTGCACCGGCTCGAGGACCACGGCTGCCGTCTCGTCGGTGACGGCCGCGGCCAGCGCCGCGGAGTCGCCGTACGGGACGAACGTGACGCGGCCAGGGAGCGGCTCGAACGGCTCGCGGTAGGCCGCCTTGGCGGTCAGTGCGAGCGCGCCCATGGTGCGCCCGTGGAACGATCCCTCGGCCGCGACCAGGTGGATGCGGCCGGTGCGGCGGGTGAGCTTGAGGGCGGTCTCGTTGGCCTCGGTCCCGGAGCTGGTGAAGAACACCTTGCC
Source organism: uncultured Actinomycetota bacterium (assembly GCA_963820015.1). Lineage (GTDB taxonomy): Bacteria > Actinomycetota > Actinomycetes > Propionibacteriales > Nocardioidaceae > Nocardioides. The sequence goes on from CAWFYO010000003.1 coordinate 500,541, forward strand.
TTGCCCTTGCCCTTGCCCTGGCGCTTGCCCGGGGTCGGCCCGGACGACCCCCCGGGAGCAACCTCCCCGACCTGCGGGGGGCTCGCCAGGTCGAGGAGGCGCTCGGCCAGGGTGATCTGGGGAGCGGTTGCGAAGAAGTTGGACACGTGGCCGAGGGTCTCCAGCTGCTCGGTCACCGCTCGGACCAGCGCCGGGTGGGCGTGGCCCAGCGCGTTGACGGCGATGCCGCCGAGGAGGTCGACGTACTCGTTGCCGTCCTCGTCCCAGACGTGGACGCCCTTGCCGCGGCTGAGCACCAGCTGGGGCGGTCCGAAGGTGTTCATCAGCGACGCGGCGTAGCGCTCGCGGCTGGTCGCGGTGCGGCTCGGATCGGCGCTCATGAGCGGGCCTTCCTGATCTTGGTGGCCACGCCGGGCAGGACCTGGGTGCCGACGCCCTCGTCGGTGAACAGCTCGAGGAGTACGGCGTGCGGCTCGCGGCCGTCGACGACGGTGGCCCGCGGGACGCCGCCCTGCACGGCCTGCAGGCAGGCGCCCATCTTGGGGACCATGCCGGCAGCGAGCGACGGCATCAGCGCGGCCAGCGACTCGGGGCTGATCTCGCCGATCACGTCGTCGCTGCCCTGCCAGTCGCGGTAGAGGCCCTCGACGTCGGTGAGCACCAGGAGCTTCTCGGCGCCGAGCGCGATCGCGAGGGCAGCGGCAGCGGTGTCGGCGTTGACGTTGTGGACGGTGCCGTCCTTGTCGGGCGCGACGCTGGAGATGACCGGGATGCGGCCGGCCTCGACCAGGTCGAGCACCGCCTCGGGCCGGACGTGGGCGACCTCGCCGACCAGACCGAGGTCGACCTCCTCGCCGTCGACGATGGTGTTGGTGCGCTCGGCAGTGAACAGGCCGGCGTCCTCGCCGGAGAGACCGACCGCGAGCGGGCCGTGCTCGTTGACCAGGCCGACCAGCTCACGCTGGACCTGGCCGACGAGCACCATCCGGACGACGTCCATCGCCGGCGGAGTGGTGACCCGGAGGCCGCCGCGGAACTCCGACTCGATCCCGAGGCGATCGAGCATGGCCGAGATCTGCGGGCCGCCGCCGTGCACGACCACGGGCTTGAAGCCGGCGAACCGCAGGAAGGCGATGTCCTCGGCGAACGCGCGCTTGAGCCCGTCGTCGGTCATCGCGTTGCCGCCGTACTTCACCACGACGACCTTGCCGTGGTAGCGCTTCAGCCACGGCAGGGCGGCGGCCAGGGTCGCCGCCTTGGCCGGGTCGGGGCCGGTCGTCGCCGTGGTCATGACGAGTACGCCGAGTTCTCCTCGACGTAGGCGTGCGTGAGGTCGTTGGTCCACACCGTCGCCCGGGCGTCGCCGGCCTTGAGGTCGACGGTGACGGTGACCTCGCGGGCCCTGAGATCCACCGTCGAGGGGTCGGCGTCGGGCGTCGACTGCCGGCACACCCAGACGCCGTTCATCGCGACGTCGAGGTCGGCGGGGTCGAAGGCGGCCCGGGTGGTGCCGATGCTGGCCAGCACCCGGCCCCAGTTGGGGTCCTGGCCGAAGACGGCGGCCTTGAAGAGGTTGCTGCGCGCGATGCTCCGGCCCACTTCGACCGCATCGTCCTCGCTGGCCGCGTGCAGGACCGTGATCGCGATCTCGTGCTCGGCGCCCTCGGCGTCGGCGAGGAGCTGCAGGGCGAGGTCGGTGCACGCCTTGGTCAGCGCATCGGTCAGATCGGCGAGGGTGGGGGTGATCCCGCTCGCGCCGCTGGCCAGCACGGTCACGGTGTCGTTGGTCGACATGCAGCCGTCGGAGTCGAGGCGGTCGAAGCTGACCCGCGTCGCAGCCCTCAAGGCGCTGTCGAGGTCGCTCGCGTCGGCAACGGCGTCCGTGGTGAGCACCACGAGCATGGTGGCGAGCTGGGGCGCCAGCATCCCCGCTCCCTTGGCCATGCCGCCGACCGACCATCCGGCGCCCTCGACCACCACCTGCTTGGGGACGGAGTCGGTGGTCATGACCGCGCGGGCGGCGTCGTCGCCCTTCTCGCTGCCCGTGCCCAGCGCGCCGTACGCCGCATCGACGCCGGCGAGCACCTGGTCGCGGTCGTTGGCCAGCCCGATCAGGCCGGTGGAGCAGACCACGACGTCGATCGCGCCGATGCCGAGGTGTCCGGCGACCCGCTCGGCGACCGCGTGGGTGGTCTGGAAGCCCTCGGGGCCGGTGTAGCAGTTGGCACCGCCGGAGTTGAGCACCACCGCGCGCACGACGCCGTCCTTGGCCGCTTCCCTGCTCCACAACACGGGGTTGGCCCGGCAGCGGTTGGCGGTGAAGACGCTCGCGGAGCTGTCGCCGGGTCCGTCGTTGACGACGAGCGCGACGTCCTTCGCGCCGGTGGACTTCAGGCCGGCAGCGACGCCGGCGGCGCGGAAGCCGCGGGGGTGGGTGACGCTCATCCGGGGTCCCCGCGGAAGTGCGAGCGGAGCGAACAGTTTCGTGGGGCGGTGGTCACGGCGCCACCCCCACGGTGGTCAGGCCGAGGGTCTCGTCGAGGCCGAGGGCGAGGTTCATGGACTGGACGGCGCCGCCGGCGGTGCCCTTGGCGAGGTTGTCGATGGCGCCGACCACCACGAGGCGACCGGCGGACTCGTCGACGGTGACCTGGAGGTGGCAGGCGTTGCTGCCGTGGACGGCCTTGGTCTGCGGCCACTCCCCCTCCGGCAGCACCCGCACGAACGGCTCGACGTCGTAGGCCTTGAGATAGGTCTCGCGCACCTCGTCGGCCGTGGTGCCGGGCGTCAGCGGTGCGGTGCAGGTGGCCAGGATGCCGCGCGGCATCGGCACGAGCAGGGGCGTGAAGCTCACCTTGACCTCGGCATCGGCCAGGGCCGAGAGGTTCTGCACGATCTCGGGGGTGTGCCGGTGCACGCCGCCGACGCCGTACGCCGAGGCGTTGCCCATCACCTCGCTGCCGAGCAGGTGCGGCCTGGCCGCCTTGCCCGCCCCGCTGGTGCCCGAGGCAGCCACCACGACGACGTCGGGCGTCACCAGACCGGCTGCCACAGCGGGCGCGAGCGCGAGGGAGGAGACGGTCGGGTAGCAGCCCGGTACGGCGATCCGGCGAGCCTGCCGGAGCACCTCGCGCTGACCGGGCAGCTCCGGCAGCCCGTAGGGCCAGGTGCCCGCATGCGCACCGCCGTAGAAGCGCTGCCACTGCGCCGCGTCGCGCAGCCGGTAGTCCGCCCCGCAGTCGACCACCAGGGTCTCGGCGGGCAGGGCGGCGGCGACGGCGCCGGACTGGCCGTGCGGCAGGGCGAGGAAGACCACGTCGTGACCGGCGAGAGCCTCCGCCGTCGTCTCGAGCAGCACGCGGTCGGCGAGCGGGGTCAGGTGGGGCTGGAGAGGCCCGAGCGAGGCGCCGGCGTTGCCGCCTGCGGTCAGCGCGCCGATCTCCACCGCCGGATGGGCGAGCAGGAGGCGCAGCAGCTCGCCGCCGGCGTAGCCGCTGGCACCGGCGACCGCGACGCCCACCTGAGACATGCGCATGATCATACATGCTGGTGCATGATCATGCTCACCTGGTGCCCGAGGTCCCGGGCGGGACGCTCAGGGGTGGAGGTCGTCGGTGCCCGCGGCTAGGTTTTGGGCATGCCGCGAATCGACTTCCCCACCTACCTCGAGCACATCCGCGCCGAGTCCCAGAGGTTCCGCGACGTGCTCGCCGACTGCGACCCGGCCGCCGAGGTCCCCAGCTGCCCCGACTGGCGCGCAGCCGACCTCCTGTGGCACCTCGGCGAGGTTCAGCACTGGTGGACCTGGATGGTCGAGCACCGGCCCAAAGGCCCCGAGGAGTACGCCGAGCCCGAGCGGCCGAGCGACTACTCCGGCCTGCTGGCCTTCTACGACGCCCAGTTCTCGGGTCTGGTCGAGGCCCTGGCCGCGGCCGACCCGGCCGACGAGGCCTGGACCTGGCACCCCGAGCACAAGAACGTCGCCTTCATCTACCGACGCCAGGCCCACGAGGCGCTGATCCACCGCCGCGACGCCGAGCTGGCTGCCCACACGCTCTCGCCGTTCCCGGCCGACCTCGCCGCCGACGGCGTCGACGAGGTGCTCGACGTGATGTACGGCGGGTGCCCGCCGTGGGGCGAGTTCTCGGGGCTCCCCCACTACGTCCGGATCGACCTCACCGACACCGGTGACCAGATCTGGGTCCAGCTCGGCCGCTTCCACGGCATCGACCCCGACGGCATCGAGCACGAGGAGGACGACCTCCACGTGGTCGCCGACCCCGGGGTGGATCCCGACGCCGTGGTCAGCGGCACCGCCGAGGCTCTCGACGCCCGGATCTGGCGCCGTAGCGACGGCGCCGACACCCACCTCGCCGGCGATCTCCACATGGTCGACAAGTTCCGCGCGGTGATCCACCAGCCGATCACCTAGGTCGGCCCTGCGGGCTCACTCCGACAGCCAGGTGGCGAACGAGTCGAACCCGAACGGCCGGCCCAGGAAGTCCTCCACCAGGTCGGCGGCGTCCTTGCGGCCCCCCTGGGCCAGGATCCGGTCGCGGTAGCGCGCGGCCACGTCGGGGGCGAACATGTCGTCGCGGTCGAACGCCGAGAGCAGGTCCTTGGCGATCACCAGCGACCACATGTAGGTGTAGTAGCCACTGGAGTAGCCGTCGAGATGGCCGAACGCCGCGTGGAAGTGGGTGTCGGGCAGCGGCTCGACCATGGAGTACGTCGCCTGGAGCTCGCGGGAGAGCGCCGAGATGCCGGCGCCGTCGGCCGGCGGCTCCTGGTGGATCCGGTAGGACAGCGCGGCGTAGAACATCTGGGTGCGCGCAGTGAGCCCCTTGGCGAAGTCCTCCGCCTCCCGCATCCGGGCCACGAGGTCGGCCGGGATCGGGGTGCCGTCGTCGTCGGTCGCGAAGCCCTGCAGCACGGTCGCGTCCCATGCCCACTCCTCGAGGAGCTGGGAGGGAGCCTCGACGAAGTCCCACTCGGTGGCGACGCCGGTGAGGCGAGCCCAGCGCTGGTGACCGCCCACCACGTGGTGGATCAGGTGCCCGAACTCGTGGAACAGGGTCACCACGTCGTCGTGCTCCATCAGCCCCTTCGGGAAGTTGCACACCAGCACGCCTTCGGGCTGCTGGCGGCCGGTCACCCCGTCGGTGAGGGTGAACTGCGCGGCATGGCTGAACTTGTTGGCGCGCGGGTGGAGGTCGAGGTGGATCCGGCCGATCGACCGCCCGGCCAGGGTCACGTCGTACGACGTCACGTCCGCGTGCCAGGTCGGTGCGTCGACCTGCTGGTAGCCGAGGTCGAAGAGCCGGCCGGTGACGTCGAGGAGACCCTGGCGGACCTTCTCGAAGGCGAAGTAGCGGCGCACCTCCTGGGCGTCGACGCTGTGCTGCTCGCGCTTGATCGCCTCGATGTAGAAGCGGGTGTCTGCGCCGTCGAGGGCGTCGGCGTCGGGTCGGTCCCGGCGGATCCGCTCGAGGATGACGTCGCGGTCGCGGAGCGCGGAGGCCTCGGCCGCCTTGCTGATCTTCTCGATGAACGCCGGGATCGCCACGCCGGTCTCGATCATCTTGACCTCGGCGTCGTAGGCCGGCCACCCGTCGTACCGGAGCAGGCCGGCGTGCTCCTGGCGGAGGTTCATCAGCTCGACCAGGATCTCGTCGTTGGCCGGCCAGGCGCGGTTGTTGAACGCGGTCGCGACGCTCAGCCGCGCCTCGCGGTCGGTGGCGAAGGTCAGCATGGGGACGACGTCGGGGTACTCCAGGGAGAGCTCGACGAGGCCGTCGTCCCCCACCGGGTGGGCCTCGACCCAGTCGGCGGGCAGCCCCGCGAGCTGGTCGGGGCGCACCTTGACCGTGGTCGCGTCGTCACGGATGTTGCGCTCGAATGCCTGGCCGAGCTCCGTCTCGCGCTGGTTGATCTCGCGAACCCGGTCGCGGGTCGCGGGGTCGCGGTCGACGCCCGACCTGCGGAAGTCGCGCAGGGCGAAGTTGCGGACCCGCTCGGCGTCGTCGTCGAGGCCGGAGGTGCGCTGCTCGGCGTCGTCGACGACCATCAGCTCGTAGACCTCGCGGTCGAGCGACAGGTCGGTCAGCAGCCGGTGGGCCTCCACCTGCGCCTGCTCGGCCTGCTCGCGGATGGCGGCGTCCGGGTGGACCTGCTGGATCAGGCTGCTGGCAGCGAAGGCGTTGCCGAGCGCGATGTTGATGCCGTTCCAGCGGTCGAGGAGCTCGGCCGCCCGGTCGGGCCGGTCGGCCTTGAGGGCGGAGATCTGCTCGCGCGCCGCCGCGAGCTGCTCGTCGGTCCGAGTCGTGAGCCAGGTGGACCAGGCGTCGGTGCCGGCGTCGGCGGTGGGCAGGGTCAGCGGGGCGTGGTCGGTCACGCCCCGACGCTACCGCCCCGGCCGCGCCGCGTCCTCAGGTGCCGGCTGGGCGTCGTACGGCGTGACACAAGTGCCAGGTCAGCGCTGGACGGCGCCCACGGCCTCGGCGGCGGCCGCGACCGCGGCGTCGCGGGCGGCGCCGGTCTCGGTCTCGGTGAGGGTCCGGTCGGGGGCGCGGAACCGCAGCGCGAAGTTCAGCGACTTGCGGCCCTCGCCGATCTGCGGACCGGTGTAGACCTCGAAGAGCCGCAATGACTCCAGCAGGTCGCCCGCACCCTCACGCAGCGCCGCCTCGACCGCGGCCGCCGGGACGGAGGCGTCCACCACCAGCGCGACGTCCTCCTTGGCCAGCGGCTGGTGGGAGTACGACGGGGCACGGGGGGCGTCGACGGCGCGCTGCATGAGGACGTCGAGGTCGATCTCGAGCGCAGCCGTGCCGCGCGGCAGCCCGTGGGCCTGGCAGACCCGGGGGTGGAGCTCGCCCGCGTGGCCGAACTCCTCGTCTCCCACGAGGACCCGCCCACAGCGGCTCGGGTGCCAGGGCATCCGCGTGGCCTGCTCGACGGTCACCTCGACCCCCAGCTCGTGGCCGAGGGAGCGGACCAGCTCCACGGCGTCCGCCCAGTCGGCCGAGCGGCCCGGTCCCCACCAGCCGGCGGGGTCGTGCTCGCCGCTGAGAACGGCGGCCAGGAACAGCGGCTGCACCGGGATCGCCTCGAGCAGCTTGGCGAGCTCGGCGTCGCTCGGCCGCCACTCCACGCCGTACACCGGTGCCGGGCCGCGGTCGACCGGGAACGCGACGGTGCCGGTCTCGAACAGCGCGACCCCGGTGGCGCCGCGGCCGAGGTTGCGGCCGGCGGAGTCCAGCACCCCGGGCAGCAGGGTGGTCGTGTAGAGCGGCTTCTCGGCAGAGAGCGGGTTGGACAGGCGTACGGCGTGCCGCAGCGGGTCGTCCGCGGGCAGGCCGAGGGCGTCGAAGGTGTCGTCGCCGACGAAGGGCATGCTGACCACCTCGACGCAGCCCAGCGCGGCCAGGGTGCGGCCGATCCGGCGCCGCAGCCGCTGCTCACGGGTCAGCCCGCGGCCGGCCGGCGGCGTCGGCAGCACCGACGGCACCTGGTCGTAGCCGACGATCCGGACCACCTCCTCGACCAGGTCGTAGGGGTCCTGGAGGTCGGGGCGCCACGGCGGCGGGACGACGGAGAGCTCGTCGTCGCCGTCGACGGTCGCGCCGATCGCGACCAGGGCCGAACGCACCTGCTCGGCCTCGATGGGCAGGCCGGCCACCCGGCCGGGCAGGGCCGAGGCCAGCGGGATCGCCGTGCGCTCCGGCGGCGTGCCGACCACGGTGACCCCCCGAGCGACGGTGCCGCCGCCGTAGGTCGTGAGCAGCTCGACGACCCGGTCGGCCGCCGCCTCGCAGATGGTGGGGTCGACCCCGCGCTCGTTGCGCTTGCCGGCCTCGGAGGTGAGCTTGTGACGCTTGCCGGTGCGGAACATCGAGACCGCGTCCCAGTGCGCCGCCTCGACCACGACCGTCGTCGTCGCCTCGGAGATCTCGGTCTCCGCACCGCCCATGACGCCGCCGAGGCCGATCACGCCGGAGTCGTCGCAGACCACGAGGTCCTCGACCGACAGCACCCGGTCGGAGCCGTCGAGGGTGCGCAGCCGCTCACCCGCGGCCGCCCGTCGTACGACGAGGGGTCCCCGGAGGCGGTCGCCGTCGTAGCCGTGGATCGGCCGGCCGGTCTCGAGCATCACGTAGTTGGTCACGTCGACCGCGAGCGAGATCGGGCGCATCCCGGCCAGGCGGATCCGGGTGGCGAGCCAGTCGGGCGTCGGCGCGGCCGGGTCGAAGCCGGTCACGGTGCGGGCCACGAACACCGGGCAGCCCAGGGCGTCGTCGACGCGCACCGGGTAGCCGTCGTCGTTCGCCGCCGGGACCTCGCGGCCGCAGGGGTCGGTGAAGGGCACGTCGTAGGTCATGGCGGCCTCGCGGGCGATGCCGCGCAGCGACAGGGCGTAGGCCCGGTCGGGGTTGATCTCGAACTCGATGACCTCCTCGTCGAGGCCGAGCACCGGGCGGGCTGCGGCACCGGGCTCCCCCGCTTCGGCGGGCAGCACGATGATGCCCTCGTGGTCGTCGCCGAGGCCGAGCTCGCGGGCCGAGCAGATCATCCCGGCCGACACGTGGCCGTAGGTCTTGCGCGCCGAGATCTCGAACCCACCCGGCAGCACACCACCTGGCAGCACCACGACGACCAGGTCGCCGGGTGCGAAGTTGTGGGCTCCGCAGACGATGCCCTGCGGCTCCCCGCTGCCGTTGGCGTCCCCGACGTCGACGGTGCACCAGTTGATGGTCTTGCCGTTCCGCTGCGGCTCGGGCTCCATCGTCAGCACCCGGCCGACCACGAGCGGACCGGTGATCTCGGCGCCGGGCTGCTCGAGCGCCTCGAGCTTGAGACCGAGCGCCGTCAGCCGGTGGGCGAGGTCGGTGGTGGCGAGGCCGCCCGGCAGGGCGGCGTAGTCGCGGATCCAGGAGACGGGGGTCCTCATCTCACCACTCCGTGCCGAAGGCCGAGGAGAACCGCGCGTCGCCCTCGAAGAGCGCCCGCATGTCCTCCGCGCCGGTCCGGAACATCATCGACCGGTCGATGCCCATACCGAACGCGAAGCCGCGGTAACGCTCGCTGTCGACGCCGCAGGCGGTCAGGACGCGGGGGTTGACGACGCCGCAGCCGCCCCACTCGATCCAGCCCTCGCCCTTGCAGGTGCGGCACGACTCGACCACGCCGGCAGCTCCGCGGCACACGAAGCAGACCAGGTCGACCTCCGCGGAGGGCTCGGTGAAGGGGAAGTACGACGGCCGGAAGCGGGTGGTGATGCCCTCGCCGAACATCTGCTGGGCGAAGTGGTCGAGGGTGCCCTTGAGGTGGGCCATGGTGATGCCCTCGTCGATGACGAGGCCCTCGACCTGGTGGAACATCGGCGAGTGCGTCGCGTCGTACTCGTCGGTGCGGAAGACCCGGCCCGGGCAGATCACGTAGATCGGCGGGGTGCGGGTCAGCATCGTGCGAGCCTGCACCGGTGAGGTGTGGGTGCGCAGGACGAGGTGGTCGTCGGCCGGGTCGGTCCAGAACGTGTCCTGCATGGTGCGCGCCGGGTGGTCGGGCCCGAGGTTGAGGGCGTCGAAGTTGAGCCACTCGGCCTCGAGCACCGGGCCTTCGGCGACCTCCCAGCCCATGGCCACGAACAGGTCGGCGATGTAGTCGGACATCAGGGTCAGCGGGTGGCGCGAGCCGCGCGGGCGACGGCCGGTGGGCAGGGTGACGTCGACGGTCTCCTCGACCAGCATCCGCGCCTCGGCCTCGGCCTCGAGGACGGTGGTGCGCTCGGAGAGGGCCTGGTTGACCGCGGCACGGGCCTGCCCGACGCGCTGACCGGCGTCCTTCTTCGCGGCCGGGGGCAGCGCACCGATCTCGCGGTTGGCCAGGGCCAGGGGCGACCGGTCGCCGGCGTGGTCGAGACGCGCCTGCTTGAGCTCGGCGAGGTCGTGGGCGGCAGCGATCGCGGCCAGGGCGGCGTCGCGGGCGGCCGCGACCTGCTCCGGCTGGAGCGCGCTGACCTCGACCGGGTCGTACTGGGTGTTCGGGCCCGACATGGGTGCCTTTCAGGTTCGTCCTGCTGCGGGACAGTCTAGGAAGCGCCGACGGCCCCCGACGACGGGGTTTGCCCGGCGGTCCGGCTCAGATCTCGTCGGTGCCGAACGCCTTCCAGGTGGTGACGATCCGGGCACCTCCGGCGGGGGCGTCATCGATGGTGACCGAGCCGCCCTGAGCACGCACCAGGCCGTTGACCAGGTAGAGCCCGAGCCCCGACCCGCCGCGCTGGCCGGTGGTCCAGAACTTCGTGAACGCCCGCTGCCGGACCTCGGGCGCGATGCCGTCGCCGTGGTCGTCCACCTGGATGCTGACCAGGTCGCCGTCGAGCCACGCGGTGACGTGCACGGGAGGCGAGCCGTGCCGGATCGCGTTCTCCAGGAGGTTGGTCAGGACCTGGGTGAACTTGTCGGGGTCGGCCCAGATGTGGGGCAGGTCGGCGGGTGCGGAGAAGTCGATGCGATGGGGCGCGCCGGCCCGCACGCTCTCGACGACCCGATGGGTGAGCAGGCCGACGTCGCAGGGGCGCGGGTGCATCGAGAGGCGACCGGTGTCGAGCCGCGCCACGTCGAGCAGCTCGGTGATCAGCCGGCTGAGCCGGTCGGAGTCGGCGTGGACGGTGGTGAGCATCAGCTTCTTCTGCTCGTCGTTGAGCCGGTCCCAGCGGTTGAGAAGGGCCTGCACGAAGCCCTTGACGCCGGTCAGCGGCGAGCGCAGCTCGTGGGCGACGGTGGCCACCAGGTCGGAACGCTCCCGGTCGAGCCGCGCCCGGGCCCGGCCCGAGCGCAGGCTCACGGCCAGCGTGGTGACCGGGCCGCCCCGGGTCTCGCGGTGGATCCGGGCGGCGAGCAGCACCTCGTCGCCGGTGGGCAGCACCCATACCTGCTCCGGCACGCCGCTGCGCGTGACCAGCCCGTCGTACGGCGTGACGCACTCGCACCAACCGGCGCCCTCGTGGTTGGTGACCGCGAGGACCTCGGCCAGCGGACGGCCCACCGCCGCCTCGCGGTCGGCACCCAGCATCCGAGCGGCGCGGTCGTTGAGGAGGGTGACCTGGCCCTCGGCGTCGGCGATCACGACGCCGTCGGGCAGCAGGTCGACGGTCTCCACGCGCGGCAGCCTAGTGGCGAGCGCGAGCAGGCCCGAGCATCCGGGGACGGGGCCACGTTGCTGCGGGCGGCCCCTCCCCCCGGTGGGGCCGACCCGACAACGTGTGGTGGACAGCCCCTCCCCCGTGGGGCCCGTCCGAGGTCCGCGTTCTCGGGATCGCGGACACCAGATAAGATAGTGCCGCTATCCACCCGAGGACAACCGATTTCGTAGATTTCTGCGATTCTTTACTGTGGAAAGAGTGGGTCCGTGCTGGTGTCGGAGCTCGCCGAGCGAGCGGACATGCCCGTGGCGACGGTCAAGTACTACCTGCGCGAGGGACTGCTGCAACCCGGTCACGTGACCGGGCCCCGCCGAGCGGAGTACGACGAGTCCCACGTCCGGCGGCTGCGGATCCTGCGCCTGCTGCGCGAGGTGGGCGGCGTGCCGGTGACCAACCTGCGGCTGATCATGGACGCCCTCGACGACGAGAGCCTCCCGATCCACGACGTGATGACGCTGACCGCCGACGTCATCTCGGCCGGCCCCGACCCCGGCGACCAGGACCCCGCCTCCCTGGCGACCGTCGACGCGGTGATCGAGGCGGTGGGCTGGGACGGCGTGCGGCCCGAGTCGGTCGACCGGCTCCGGCTCGCGTCCCTGGTGAGCCTGCTCAACGGCCCGGGGATGCTGGGCGCCGACGCCGAGGTGCTGACCTACTACGCCCGGCTGGCCGACCAGCTGGCCAAGACCGAGATCTCGCTGATCGACCCCCGCCGCGAGCGGGCCGCCCTGCTCGAGGACATGGTCACGGGGTCGGTGGTCTACGGGCAGGTGTTCGCGTTGCTGCGCCAGATGGGGCACGAGCACCACCACGCGCGGCTGGCGCAGCCGGACTGACGACCGGTCAGTCGCACGGTCAGCCGCGCCGGCGGGCCGACTCGTGCAGGCAGATCGCCGCCGCGGTCGCGAGGTTGAGGCTCTCCGCGCCGCCGCGGATCCGGATGCGCACCCGATGGTCGGCCAGCGCCGCCAGCGCGTCGGGCAGGCCGTGCGCCTCGTTGCCGAACAGCCACGCCGTCGGCCGGTCGAGCAGGCCCCCGGCCTCGTCGAGGAGCACCTCGCCGGCGCCGTCGGCGGCCAGGACGGTCAGGCCGGCCTCCTGCGCCGCGCGTACGGCGCGGGCCGGGTCGGGCTCGGTCGCCACCGGCAGGTGGAACACGCTGCCGACGCTGGCCCGCACGGTCTTCGGGTTGTAGAGGTCGACCGACTCCCCCGCCAGCACGACCGCGTCGACACCGAGGGCGTCGGCGGTGCGGACCAGGGTGCCGGCATTGCCGGGGTCGCGGACCTCGGCACACAGGGCGACGAGCCCGCGGCCCGCGGCTGACGGCGCGGTGGCCAGCGCCTCGGCGAGGGGTACGTCGACGAAGGAGCAGACGGCGACGAGCCCGGCCGGGGTCACGCTGTCGCTGAGCGAGGCCAGCGCCCGGTCGTCGACCAGGGTCACCCGGGGGGCCAGCGCCACCAGCGCGTCGTACCGCTCGGCGGCGGCGGCGGTGGCGAACACCTCGACCACGCAGCCGGCCGCCAGGGCGCCCTCGACAGCCTTCGGGCCGTCGGCGAGGAACAGCCGCCGATCGGCGCGAACCGAACGACGGCTGAGCTTGCGCGTCTCCTTGACCCGAGTGTTCCCCGCCGTGAGCGGCACCCCGGTCACGGTGGTCAGGAGGCCTTGGGCGCGTTGACGTCCTCGGGCAGGGCGGCCTTGGCGGTCTCGACGAGCGCGGCGAACGCGGCAGCGTCGTTGACGGCCAGGTCGGCGAGGATCTTGCGGTCGACCTCGACGCCGGCCAGGTTGAGGCCCTGGATGAAGCGGTTGTAGGTCATGCCGTTGGCGCGGGCGGCGGCGTTGATCCGCTGGATCCAGAGCCGGCGGAAGTCGCCCTTGCGCGCCTTGCGGTCGCGGTAGCTGTAGACCAGCGAGTGGGTGACCTGCTCCTTGGCCTTGCGGTAGAGGCGCGAGCGCTGGCCGCGGTAGCCGCTGGCTCGCTCGAGGGTCGTACGACGCTTCTTGTGGGCGTTCACTGCCCGCTTGACGCGTGCCATGGTGGTACTCCTTGCGGTGATTCGGGTCAGGTGGGCTTAGCGGCCGAGCAGCTTCTTGGCGCGCGGGACGTCGGCCTTGGCGACGTCGGTGGTACCGGCCAGGCGACGGGTCAGCTTGGAGGACTTCCGCTCCAGGTTGTGTCGCTTGCCGGTCTTCTCGCGCAGCAGCTTGCCCGAGCCGGTCACCCGGAACCTCTTGCTCGCGCCGGAGTGCGTCTTGTTCTTCGGCATCGTTTCCTCTTCCTCTTCTTCTACGTCGTGTGGTCGCGGTGGCCGGCACACGTCGTGCGGTCAGCGGTCTGGGCAGACGGCCCTGGCGGGCCTCCTCGACCACCGGTCGAATCAGGCTTCGATCTCCGGGTCCAGGTTCTCGGACCGGCCGCGTTCCTTCTTCTGGGCCACGGCGTGCCCGGCGTTGTGCGCGATGCGCTCCTCGCGCTCCTCGGCCTCGTCGGCGGCCCGGGCGGCATGCCGCTCGGCCTTAGCGGCCTCCATCTCGACCTTGGCCTCGGCCTTCTTCTTGTGCGGCCCGAGCACCATGATCATGTTGCGGCCGTCCTGCTTGGGTGCGGACTCCACGAAGCCGAGCTCCGTGACGTCCTCGGCCAGACGCTGCAGCAGCCGGAACCCGAGCTCGGGGCGGTGTTGCTCACGACCGCGGAACATGATGGTGATCTTGACCTTGTCGCCGGCCTTCAGGAACCGCACGACGTGACCCTTCTTGGTCTCGTAGTCGTGCGCGTCGATCTTGGGGCGAAGCTTCATCTCCTTGATGATCACGTTCGTCTGGTTCCGGCGGGCTTCACGGGCCTTCTGGGCGTTCTCGTACTTGAACTTCCCGTAGTCCATGAGCTTGCAGACCGGCGGACGTGCCATCGGGGCGACCTCGACCAGGTCGAGGTCGGCCTCCTGGGCGAGCTTGAGGGCCTCGCCCGTGGGGACGATGCCGACGGTCTCGCCGTTGGGTCCGACGAGCCGGACCTCGGGTACCCGGATCCGGTCGTTGATGCGCAGCTCGGTGCTGATGTGTCCTCCATGTGTCGTACGGCTGGGTGACACCGAGGAGGCCCTGCTCCCCGCCCGTGACGGGCCGGGAACGGCGCGAGCCTCCGCGCGACGCGCGGAGGCTCAGGGAACACCCCACGTCTCGAACACGTCCCCCGGGGGACGCGTCGCACACGTGGTGCGGACCGGACCCGACGACCTGTGCCCTGTTGCCAGCGCTGCGGTCGGTGCGGGTGGGAGTGAGCCTCCACTTGTCGGACCGGCCCGTCCTTGGACTGCAGCCTCGGTCGGTCGGTGACAAGGGTAACAACGACCGAGGCCCCGGCGGCTATTCCTGCGGCGGCGCCTCCGCCCACGCGGGCCCGGCCGGGGTCTGCACCAGCTCGCCAGCCCCGGGCCAGCCCCTCAGCGCCTCGCCCTCGACGGCGTACGGCGTGGGGCCGGCGACGTCGAGCAGCAGCGCCGCCGCGCCCTCCTGGAGCGCCGACCGGGCCGCGTCGCGGGCGGTCACCGGCACCGGCCGGCCGTCGGGGCGCCAGGCGGCCAGGCTGTCGACGCCGGTGAACCCGAGCAGCGCCTGCCGGCCGTCGTGGCCGGTGAGCAGGACGGTGGCCATGTCGCTGGTCTTCTCGCGGGCGAGACCGCTCGCGTCGTGCTCGACGTCGCCGAGGATCGCGACCACCGGCACCAGGAGCCGCGCCCGGCTCAGCGCCGCGAGCACGGCAAGGTGTCGGTCGGGGTCGGCGGGCTCGGCTGCGTAGGCCGCGAGCGCCGCGCGCACCTCTGGGTCGGGCTCGCCGAGGTCGCCGGCGAACCCAGGCCCGGGGATGCTCCTGCCGCCGGGCTGGGCAGGCACCGGAGGCTCGGACATGCGGGTGATCGTGCCATGCTGGAGGTGTGAACGACGTGTCGTGGGGAGCCCTGGCCCTCTCCCTGTCGGTGCTGGGCGGCATCTACACCTGGTGGGCGCTGCGGCACCGCGGGATCACCGCTGCCGTGCGTGCCTTCGGGCTCACGCTGCTGCCTCTCGCCGCCTGGATGACCGGGCTGCTGTCGGTCTTCGGAGACGTCGTCGACACGTTCACGAGCTGGTTCGCCCACTTGGTGTTCAGCCCCGTGGTGTGGCTCGGGATGATGGTCTTCGTGGTCGCGTTCGTGCTCATCGGCGGCGCCAACGCCGTCTCCCGTCGGGTCGACCCGAAGCCGGCCAAGGCCCGCGGCGGAGGGAAGCCGAAGGCGGTGCAGGCCACGTCGGCGGCAGATCCGCTGATCGACGACGACCTGGCCGAGATCCAGGCGATCTTGAAGAAGCGCGGCATCTCCTGATGGCCGCCTCCACGGTGGGCGACGGACACGTCGCCCGCAACCGCCTGTGGGCGCGCCTGACGACGGCGGTCGCCGCCCTCGAGCAACCGCCCGCGACCCCGCTGATGGTGGTCGACCTCGACGCCTTCGACGCGAACGCGACCGACCTGGTCCGCCGGGCCGCCGGCAAGCCGATCCGGGTGGCGTCGAAGTCGCTGCGCGTCCCGTCACTGATCGAGCGCGCCCTGGCCACTCCTGGTTTCCGGGGGGTCCTCGCCTACGCGCTCCGCGAGGCGCTCTGGCTCGAGGAGCACGGCCTCAGCGACGACATCGTCCTCGCCTACCCGACCGTCGACCGGGCCGCGATCGCGGCCCTCCTCGCGTCGCCGTCCGCCGCCGGACACATCACGCTGATGGTCGACGACCCTGCCCACCTCGACGTGATCGACGCGGTGCGGGCCACTGCAGACCAGCGGGTACGGGTGGCTGTCGACATCGACGCCGGCCTGCGGATGGGCGGCCAGCACGTCGGGCCGCGCCGTTCTCCGCTCTACGACGTGGAGGACGTCCTGGGGTTCACCCGGGCAGTGACCGAGCGGCCCGGGTTCGACCTGGTCGGCGTGATGACCTACGAGGGCCAGGTCGCGGGCGTGCCGGACGACGTACCGAGCCAGCGCGCCAAGTCACTCGTCGTACGCCGGCTCAAGGCGGCCTCCATGGCCCAGCTGGCCGAGCGCCGACGTGTGCTCGGCGAGCGCCTGGCCGAGCTGGTCGACCTGGAGTTCTGGAACGCCGGCGGGTCCGGGTCGGTGCAGGCCACCGCCGCGGACTCCGCGGTGACCGAGGTCGCGGCCGGGTCCGGGCTGCTGGTGCCGGGGCTGTTCGACCACTACCAATCGTTCACGCCGCGACCGGCGGCCTTCTACGGACTCCCGGTGACGCGCAAGCCGTCCGACGCGATCGCGACCGTCCACGGGGGCGGGTTCATCGCCTCGGGCGCGGTCGGCGCCGACCGCGCACCCCTCCCGTGGGCTCCTCCGGGGCTGCACCTGACCGGGCTCGAGGGAGCCGGTGAGGTGCAGACGCCGCTCACCGGTCACCCGGCCGCGCTGCTGCGCGTCGGCGACCTGGTGTGGTTCCGCCACGCCAAGTCCGGTGAGCTGTTCGAGCACACCAACACCGTCCGGCTGCTCGCGGGTGACGCGTTCGTCGACGAGGTGCCGACGTACCGCGGCTGCGGGAACGCCTGGTGAGCAACGCCCAGGACGTCCTCGACCTCGCGCGCTCGCGGGAGCCGACACTGGGCCGCGGCCGGCTGGTGTGCGTGGACGGTCCGGCGGGGTCGGGCAAGACCACTCTGGCGGCCGAGATCGCGTCGCTGACCGGCGCGCCGGTGCTGCACATGGACGACATGTTCGAGGGCTGGGACGGCCTGCCCCGGATCACCGACCAGCTCGAGACGCTGCTGCGGCCGCTCGCCGGCGGGCGGTCGGGGTCCTACCGGCGGTGGGACTGGCCCGGGAACGCCTGGGCCGAGACGATCCTGGTGCCGCCGGCGCCGCTGCTGGTGCTCGAGGGCGTCGGGTCGGGCTCGGCCTCGGTGGCCGCGTTGATCACCGTGCTGGCCTGGGTCGAGGTGCCCTACGACCTGCGCATGGCGCGGGGGCTCGAGCGCGGCGGCATCGGGGTGGCGGAGAACTGGCGGCAGTGGGCGGTCGACGAGCAGGACCTGTTCGCCCGCGAGCGCACCCGCGAACGCGCGGACCTCGTGGTCGACGGCCGGGTCGGGTCGCTGCCCGCCTGACCCGCGCCGTACCCGAGGCCGGCCCGCGACCCCCGCGACTCGGTGACGAAGCGGCCTCACCGGGGTTCGAGACAGGCGCAGGGCGCCTTCCTCCACCACCGGCAGGCGGGCACCCCCGGGTCGGCCGGCGGGAGTGGCTAGTCTCGCGAGTCATGACAGCGCCGTCGGGAGAGCAGTTCGAGATCGTGGCCAGCGACTACCGCGCGGTGGTCACCGAGTGCGGGGCCGGGCTGCGGGTGCTGGAGCACGAGGGCCGCGCGGTGGTCGACGGGTACGCCGAGGACGAGATGGCGACCGGCGGGCGCGGGCAGCTGCTCGCCCCGTGGCCCAACCGGATCCGCGACGGCGCCTACACCTTCGGCGACCAGGACCTCCAGCTCGGGCTCAACGAGTCCGACCGGCACAACGCGATCCACGGGCTGGTCCGCTGGGCGGCGTGGACGGCCGAGGAGCACACCGAGACGTCGATCTCGCTGGGCTGCCGGCTGATGGCGCAGAGCGGCTATCCCTGGACCCTCGACCTCCACGTCGTCTTCGACCTCTCGGCCGACGGCCTCACCGTCACCCAGACCGCCACCAACCTCAGTGACCGCCCTGCCCCTTACGCCTCGGGCGCACATCCCTACCTGACCGCCGGCGAGGGCCCGGTGGACGCGTGGGAGCTCACCCTCCCGGCCTCGCTCCGGCTGCTCGCCGACGAGCGGAAGCTCCCGGTCGGCGAGGAGCCGGTCGACGGCACGCCGTACGACTTCCGGATGGCGCGGCCGGTGCGCGACACGGTGCTCGACGACGCGTTCGGCGAGCTGGCCCGCGCCGAGAGCGGTACGACGACGGTCGAGGTGCGCGACCCGGCCAGCGGCCGCGGGGTTGCGCTGTGGGTCGACCGCCACCATCGGTGGCTGATGGCCTACAGCGCCGACGACCAGCCCGGTGCCGCGTCGCGCCGGTCGCTGGCGGTGGAGCCGATGACCGCGCCGCCCGATGCGTTCCGAAGCGGCCGCGACCTGCTCACCCTCGCCCCGGCCGGGCAGCCCGGCGACGAGGTCTCAGTCTCCTGGGGGATCCGGGCGCTGCACTGACTCCTCACCGGACCTGCGGTCCAGCAGGAGACGCAGCTCGCTGACCGCGACCCGCGCCCGGTCGCCGTCGGCGGACTGGATGCCGAGCGCCTGGATGCTGGTGCCGTCGGCGAGATCGAGCGTGGCGAAGGGCGCACCGCGTGGCATCTGGACCGTGACCACCTCGGCCCAGACGTAGCCCCGCCGCCGGTAGCCGTTGACGATCTCGAGGCCCGCGCTCGGTGGCGGTCACCCGGCACCGCACCAGCGCCCACGCGACAGCGGCGACCATCGCGCCGACCAGCACGAACGTCACGCGCTGGAAGAGGTCGACCCGGCCCCGCACCTCGGGGCCGATCGCGATCCACGCGGCGACGCAGACGACCAGCAGCAGCCCCCCGAAGAACACCATGGCCAGCCGCACACCGAGGGGACGCCAGGTGTGCGGAAGGGGGCGCTCAGAGACGGCAGGCATGGATGTCGGTCACCAGGATCCCTCTGGCCCCGATGGTCCACAGCTCGTCCATGACCCGGTGGGCGCCGGCCCGCGGCACCATCGCCCGCACGGCGACCCAGCCCTGCCGATGGAGGGGCGAGACCGTCGGGCTCTCGATCCCCGGGGTGAGCGCCACGGCCTCGCCCACGCGCTCCTCGGGGATGTCGTAGTCCATCATCACGTAGCTCCGGGCCACCATCACGCCCTCGAGCCGACGCTGGAAGACCTCGAACCCGGCCGGCACCTCGCCGCCCCGGGTGATCAGCACGGCCTCCGACTCGAGGATCGGCTCGCCGAACACCTCCAGCCCCGCCTTGGCCAGGGTGCTGCCGGTCTCGACCACGTCGGCGATCACGTCGGCCACGCCGAGCTGGACGCTGGTCTCCACCGCGCCGTCGAGCCGGCTGACGGTGGCGTCGAGCCCGCGCTCGGCGAGGAACTGCCGCACGATCCCGACGTACGACGTGGCGATCCGGGTGCCCTGGAGCTGGCCGAGGTCGTCGAACCGGCCGACCGGCCCCGCGAAGCGGAACGTGCTGCGGCCGAAGCCGAGCCCGAGCACCTCCTCCGCCTTGGCGCCGGAGTCGAGCAGCAGGTCGCGGCCGGTGATGCCGACGTCGAGGGTGCCCTCACCGACGTAGAGGGCGATGTCGCGCGGCCGCAGGTAGAAGAACTCCACGCCGTTGTCGGCGTCGAGCAGGGTGAGCTCCTTGGCGTCCTGGCGCTGGCGGTAGCCGGACTCCCGCAGCATCTCGGTGGCAGCCTGCGACAGCGCCCCCTTGTTGGGGACCGCGATCCGGAGCAGGTCTGGGGTGGTCATCGGTTCCTCACGGTCGGGCTCACAGGTGGGCGTAGACGTCGTCGAGGGTCAGTCCGGTCGCGAGCATGAGCACCTGCGCGTGGTAGAGCAGCTGGCTGAGCTCTTCGGCCGCCCGCTCGGGCGTCTCGTGCTCGGCGGCCATCCACGACTCGGCGGCCTCCTCGACCAGCTTCTTGCCGATCGCGTGGACGCCGGCGTCGAGCTCGGCGACCGTGCCGGAGCCGTCGGGGCGGCGCTCGGCCTTGTCGGCCAGCTCGACCCACAGCTGCTCGAACGTCTTCACGTGCAGCAGGGTAGTTCTCCGTTGACCCGAGCGCCCGACCCCCGTCCAGGGTTGGCGCGTGAGCGACACCCGCCCTTCGAACGCGTGACCTGGCCGCGGTCCGGATGAGGCGGACTGAGCGTGTGACCTGGCCGACGTCGGACCGAGCGACTGAGCCTGCGGCCCGTGGCCGACGGCCGACCTGCCGGCGGTGTTCGCCTACCGCAGCCTCGAGGACGTGGGGGAGTGGATGCCCGGCGCCCGACGTCGTACGACGACTGGCTGCTGCCTGATGGACCTGGACGTCATGTGGAGCGCACGCTGGTGCTCGAGCTCGACGGCGGGGTCGTCGGAGACCTCTACCTGCACGTCGAGGACGCCTGGGCCCAGCACGAGGTCCGCGACGCCGCGAAGGACTCGCAGCGCCGAGATCGGGTGGTGCCTGGACTCCGCCGGCACCAGGGGCAGGGATACGTCACCGAGGCGGCGACCGAGCTCGTGCGGGTCTGCTTCGAGGACCTCGGGCTGCGCCGGGTCACGGCCGCAGGCCTTCGCCGACAACCCGCCCTCGCTGCGGGTGATGGAGAAGCTCGGGATGCGCCGCGAGGCCCTGCACCGGCAGGAGTCGCTGCACCGCGACCTCGGCTGGGTCGACGGCGTCGTCTACGCGCTCCTGCGCGACGAGTGGCGGTCCGCCCGGATAGTCCGACGGACGTGCTGGCCGTGGCGGCACGGGCAACACGTGCGCCAGGGACCACCGGGGCACGTCCGGTGGTCCCTCAGTTGTCGATCACCGCCGGTCACGACTGCCCGCCGATGAAGTTCCGGGCTGGACGCGTGGCCGCGGGTGGCTCTGGGTCGTAGGCGCGCCGCACCGGTCTGCCGCGCTGCTGGCGTGCGGGCACCGCGACCGAGCCGATCGCGAAGGCCACGGCGGCGGCCGCGACGGCGGCGAACGGGCGAGGGGGCGAGTGATGGTGGTGGGTGTCGGTGTTCATGGTGGTTCCTCCGGTTCGGGGGCCGGAGCGTCCGGCCCTGAGGACGCCGACACTCGGTCTAAGGGTGGCCCCGCCGACATCGGAAGGACTCCCGATCCTCGCGTGTCTGCGGAGCCGCCGCTCTGAGGTCGTACGACGGGTGCCGCAGCGGGTCAGCCGACCAGACGTCGGACCAGGGCCGCGGCCGCACCTCGGTTCTCGACGCCGAGCTTGGCCAGCACGTTCGAGACGTGCACGCTGACCGTCTTCTCACTGATCACCAGCTCGTCCGCGATGGCCTTGTTGGTGGCGCCGGTCGCCAGCAGGTCGAGCACCTCGCCGCTCGCGTGGCGTCAGCCGGCTCAGCGGCCCTTCGGTGGTGGCCGACCCCGGCAGCGGCACCCGGAACCGGGTGGCGAGCCGCGCGCCCGCTGCTCCAGGCCGTGGGCACCCATCTCGTGCGCCGCCGTCCAGCAGTCCACGAGCAGCTCACGGCCCTCGTCCCGACCACCGTGCGTCAGCAGCTCCTGGGCCAGCTCCAGCCGCGGCTCGAGCGCGAAGAAGACGCCCGAACGGCTCCGCCAGCGAGGCCGCCTCCGCGGAACTCGTCGACCGCAGGCCGGTCGGCGAACCGGGCGGCGTAGGCCTCGCGCGAGCGCGAGCTGGAGCCCGTAGTGCGTCGCCGCCACTCGCTCGGAGAGGTCGCCGCGTGCCCGTTCCAGCTGCGCGCGTGCGAGGTCGCTCAGTCGGCTGGGGTGACCGCGTCCGGTTGACCTGGAGCCGACGCTGGCTGGTCAGCGCCTGGAAGCCGATCCGCGCGGCCGGGGCAGCGATCGTCGGGTAGTCGCACTCTCCCAGCACCCCCAGATAGGCCTCGGCCAGCGCGACGCTCTCTGACGCGTGCTCCTCAGCCATTGATCCGGACCCTGCGGAGGATGTCATCCCACTCAGGGTGCGTGCCGGCCTCGTGGCGTCGTCCACCGTCGTCTTCGGGGTCACGCTGCGCCGCTGCCTCGAGGTCGCCCCGGGCCAGTGCGAGCTCCGCACGCGCGCGCCACTCAGCCTCGGGCAGACCCAGAGCTCGAGCTCCATCAGGAGCTTCTCCGCCGCGTCGAGCCGGCCGTCCCAGGTGAGTACCGATGACCAACTCCCCGGCACAATGGCCGCCGCCGCCGGCAGCCCTGCAGCGAAGGCCTCTCGGTAGCCCGCTCGGGCGACGGCCATGCCGCGAGCGAGCTGGCCCGCCTCGACCAGTCGCCGCGAGAGCCACGCGCTCCGGTCGAGTGCCTCCCCGAGCATGCCCGCGCTCCGCGCCACATCGATGGCCCGCTCCGAGAACGACACCGGCCTCTGCCACCCGTCCGAGGCCCGTCAGGCTGTCGGACTTGAACGAGAGCGCCAGGAGCAGTACCTCCGTCCACCCCGCGGCCTCCGCCGCCTCGATGGCTCGGTCCGCTGCCTCGAGGGCAGGTGCGAACTCGTCCTCGACCAGATTCACGAGCGCCTGCGACACCAGGGCAAGGCCCGTTCCTCGGTCGGGGACTCTCCGGCGAGCGCGATGGCGAGCCGGATCGCCTCGCGCGCCTTGACCCGGTCGTCGTTGAACATGCCGGAGCGACCGAAGGCCGAGTGGGCCCGGCTCGCGACCAGAGGCGTCCGTGTCGGGCTCGAGCATGTCGACGGCCCGGCGGTTCAGCCGTGCCAGCGCTCCGTCGCCCTGGTCGAGCGGCTGCCCGCGCCACGGAGAGGAGCGAGCTCGATCTTGCTGCGGCCGACCAGCGGCTTCCGCGTCGGGCACCCGGTCCCACAAGCGAGCGCCCCGCTCGAGGTGCGAGACGCGCCTCAGCGGCGCCGACCTCTGGGCCGAGCATCCCGGCTCGCTCGAGGCCGCCAGGGCGCGCGGGAGGTCGTTCGGGCCGAGGACCAGTGGAACGCCAGCCGGCTCAGCAGGGACAGACCGCGGCTCGGGGTCGGCGTCCACGCGCGCCTGGAGGATCGTAGCCAGCTCCGCGTGCAGCCGGGTGCGCTCGTCGGGCAGGAGGTCGTCGTACACGGCCTCTCGCAGCAGCGGGTGCCAGAACGCGAGCGAGTCCCCGGCTCGGCGCAGGACGTGGGCGTCGAGCAGCTCGCGCAGGTGGCGTCCAGCTGCACGCCGTCGAGACCGGCGAGCTCGGCCAGCGTGCCGACGTCCACCCGCGTCCCGTCCACGGAGGCCAGCCGCGCCAGCCGCCTGGGCATCGTCGGGCAAGGCGTCGACCCGCGGCCAGGAACAGGTCGGCCAGCTGCTCCGGGAATGGTCCCCGGCCCGGCGGCGACGAGCTCCTCGGCGTAGAGCGGGTTGCCCTCCGACCGGTCCAGGACCGGAGTGACCCTCGCCGGATCGGCCTCGGCACCCGTCGACCGCCGCCACGATGCCGGCGATGCTGTCCCGGTCCAGCGGGCCGACGTCGACATGCCGGCCGCCCGGGAACCCGGCTGATCTCGGCCAGTGCCTTGCGCGCCGGGTGCCGGCGATGCAGGTCGTCGGTCCGCACGGTGAGGACCAGGAGCAGTCGGCCGCGAGCGGTGCGCGACAGCGTGATCGCGAGGTCCCGCGTCGAGGCATCCGCCCAGTGCAGGTCCTCCAGCACCAGCAGCACCGGCCCGCACGCGGCGGCCTCGAGCACGGTGAGGCGCAGGTCGTCGAGCAGATGGGGCTGTTCGGAGCTCCGGGGCGTCGTCGGGGTCGAGCAGCGCCCGCATCCGCCGCGCCGAGGGACGGGACCCGAGGTCCTGTGACCTCGGCGAGACAGCGAGCTGACGGCCTCGACGACCGGATGCGAAGCGAGATGTCGGCCTCGATGTCGAGGCAGTGACCTACGGCGACACTGAACCCCAGCTCCTCGGCGCGGCCGAGCGAGGTCCGCGACCAACGTGGTCTTGCCGATCCCGGCATCGCCGGTCACGACCACCGTCTGGGGGCTCCCTTCGAGGGCGAGCATCAGGGCGTCGTACAGCTCGGCACGTTCCCGCTCTCGGCCGAGGAGAGCGGGTGTCCCGTTCGCTCCGGCATCGGGACCACCGCCTAGGGGGTGGATATCATCGGATTCCCGAGAGCAGCCATCGTAGGCGTCGCGGGACCGGGTGACGCGACGGGGTTTGCAGCCGGGCCCGACGTGTCAGGCGTCGTGGGTGTCGCGCAGGGACGCGGAGCGCGCGGGCGGTGTGGAGCGCGGCCGCGGTCGCCTCGTAGCCCTTGTCCTCCCGCGAGCCCTCCAGCCCGGCGCGGTCGAGCGCCTGCTGGTCGTCGTCGCAGGTGAGCACGCCGAAGCCGACGGGCGTGCCGGTGTCGAGCGCGACCCGGGTCAGGCCGTCGGTGGCCGCCGAGCAGACGTAGTCGAAGTGGGGCGTGCCGCCACGCACGACCACCCCGAGGGCGACCACGGCGTCGTGGGTGCGGGCCAGCTCCGCTGCCACCACGGGCAGCTCGAACGTGCCGGGCACCCGGACCTCGGTGACGTCGCCGACGCCGTAGGCCGTGAGCGCGCGGCGGGAGCCGGCCAGCAGGCCGTCCATCACCTCGGTGTGCCACTGGGCGGCGACCACCCCGACGCTGAGGTCGGAGCAGTCGACGACCTCGTCTTCGGGGGCGCCGTGGCCGCTCACGGCTGCACCGCCGAGGGAGCCGTCACGGAGGCGTCGAGCGTGGCCGGGAGGTCGGGCATCTGGTGTCCCATCCGGTCGCGCTTGGTCTGCAGATAGGCCAGGTTGTGCCGGTTGGGCCGCGGGGTGAGCGGCTCCTGCTCCTCGATGTGGACCCCGAAGTCCTCGAGGCTGTCGGACTTGTCCGGGTTGTTGGTCAACAGCCGGACCCGCGCCACGCCGAGATCCCGCAGCACCTGCGAAGCGGCCCCGTAGTGGCGTGCGTCGGCCGGCAGCCCGAGGTCGAGGTTGGCGTCGACCGTGTCACGGCCGTCGTCCTGGAGCGCGTAGGCCTGGAGCTTGGCGACCAGCCCGATGCCGCGACCCTCGTGACCACGGAGGTAGACCACGACGCCACGTCCGGCGGCGACCACGCGCTCGAGCGCCTCGTCGAGCTGGGGGCCGCAGTCGCAGCGCTGGGAGCCGAACACGTCACCGGTCAGGCACTCCGAGTGCACCCGGGTCAGCACCGGCTCCGGCCCCGACAGCTCGCCGTGGACCAGTGCGAGGTGCTCCGAGTCGTCGATCGTCGAGCGGTAGCCGTACGCCGTGAACTCGCCGTACCGGGTTGGCAGCCGCGTCTGCGCGACCCGACGGACCAGGGTCTCGGTGCGGTGGCGGTAGCGCACCAGGTCCTCGATCGAGATCATCGCCAGCCCGTGCTCGTCGGCGAAGGCCCGCAGCTCGGGAGCGCGTTTCATGGTGCCGTCGTCGTTGACCACCTCGACCAGCACCCCGGCCGGGGTGAGCCCGGCCAGCCGGGCCAGGTCGACGGCGGCCTCGGTGTGGCCGCGCCGGGAGAGCACGCCGCCCTCGTGGTAGCGCAGCGGGAAGATGTGCCCGGGTCGGGTGACCTCCCAGGGCTCGGTGGCCGAGTCGGCGAGCACCCGGGCGGTGTGGGCCCGGTCGGAGGCGCTGATGCCGGTGGTGACGCCGTCACGAGCGTCGACCGAGATCGTGAACTGGGTGCGCATCCGGTCGCGGTTGTGCGGCGTCATCAGCGGGATCTCGAGCCGGTCGAGCATGGCGGCGGGCATCGGTACGCAGACCACGCCGCTGCTGTGCCGGATCGTGAACGCCATCAGCTCCGGGGTCGCCTTGGCGGCGGCGAAGATGATGTCGCCCTCGTTCTCGCGGTCCTCGTCGTCGACCACCACGACGGCCCTGCCGGCGGCGACGTCGGCGATCGCGCGCTCGACGGTGTCCAGGCGGATGGTGCTCGTGCCGGTCATACCAGGGCCTCCTCGACGTCCGACGGTCTTTCGGTGCGGCTGGCTCTCAGCCAGACCACGAAGCCCCAGACCACGAGCCCGCCGTAGACGACGTAGAGGATCGCGGTCGGGTAGTAGTGGCTGTGCCACAGCAGAGGTACGCCGACCAGGTCGACGGCGATCCAGCACAGCCAGAAGTCGTTCCAGCCCTTCGCCATCGCGAAGGTGGCGATCATCGAGCCGACGAAGATCCAGGCGTCGCACCAGTAGTACCAGCGGGGGGCCGGCCAGCCGGCGCCGATCACCGAGAAGAGCCACTGGAAGAGCAGGAGCCCCGCGCCCCAGGCGACGAAGTAGGCGAGGCGCTCGCCCGCCCGGGCCCACCGAGGCGTGATCGCCGGCGCGTCGGGCGCGCGGTGGGACTTGATCTGCGACCACCGCCACCAGCCGTAGATGCTGGTGATGATGAAGAACACCTGGCGCCCGGCCTGGCCGAACAGCGGCTGCTGCGAGCCCGCTCCGAAGGTGGCGGCGATGAAGACGCTGAAGAGCAGGGCGTTGCCGACGATGCCCACGGGCCAGGCCCACACCCGCCGGCGGAGGCCGCCGATGGCGCTGGCGAAGCCGAACCCGTTGCCGAGGATCTCGCGCCAGGTGATCGGGTGGCCGGCGATCGTGACCTGCGCGTCGTAGAGCCACTGGAGGAAGCTCATGCGCCGGCCCCCTGCACGACCCCGCGCAGCTCGAGCTGGCGAGCGACGTACTTGCCGATCACGTCGACCTCGAGGTTGACCGGGTCGCCCGGCGCCCGGAAGCCGAGCGTCGTCCGCCGGAGGGTCTCGGGGATCAGGCTGACCGTGAACGACCCCTCCCCCGCCTCGACCACCGTCAGGCTGACGCCGTCGACGGTGATCGAGCCCTTGTCGACGAGGTACGGCGCGAGGTCGGGAGGCATCGCGAACGTGACGACGTCCCAGTGCTCGCCGGGGTCGCGCCGGGTGACGTGGCCGACGGCGTCGACGTGGCCCTGCACGAGATGGCCGCCGAGACGGGTGCCCGCGGTCGCGGCCCGCTCGAGGTTGACCCGGTCGCCCGGCTCCAGCGACCCGAGCCCGGTCTTGGCCAAGGTCTCGGCCATCACGTCGGCGGTCCAGGTGTCGTCGGTGCGCTCGGCCACGGTCAGGCAGCAGCCGTTGACGGCGATCGAGTCGCCGAGGGCGGCGTCCTCGACCACGGTGGAGGCCCGCACGGTGAGGCGGACGGCGTCGGACAGCCGTTCGACCGCCTCGACGGTGCCGAGCTCCTCGACGATGCCGGTGAACATCTAGGTCCCTTCCGTCAGGCCCGTGGTCCCGAAGCTGCGCTGACGCGCCTCCTCGGTCATCGGGGTCATGGTGATCCGTACGTTGACCTCGTCCCCGTCGTTCAGGGGCGCGAGCACGGTCACATCGGTGACCGGCAGGTGCAGCGCTCGCGTGATCGTGGTGATTCCCAGGTCGCCCACGGCCGAGGTCCCGCCACCCAGCAGCATCGGCGCCACGTAGGCGACGACCTCGTCGACCAGACCGGCGGCGAGGAAGGCGGCGGCCAGCGTCGGCCCGCCCTCGAGGAAGACGTGCTGGCGGTCGCGGGCGAACAGGTCCTTGAGAGCGCCCTCGGGGTCGCGGGTGCGCAGGTGGACGGTCTCGGCGGCGGCGTCGAAGACCCGCCGGCCGGGCTCGAGGTCGCGCTCCCCCATCACCGCGCGGAGCGGCTGCCGCACCAGGGGCACCCCCTCGGCGTCGCGGACGGTCAGGTGGGGGTCGTCGACGGCGACGGTGCGGGTCCCGACGAGCATCGTGTCGCACAACGCCCGCAGCCGGTGGGTGTCGGCGCGAGAAGCAGCGCTGGAGACCCACCGGCTCGTGCTGTCGGGCGCGGCGCTCCGGCCGTCGAGGGTCGTTGCGAACTTCCAGGTGACGAACGGCCGGCCGTGCTCCACCGCGAAGGTCCACACCCGGTTCAGCGCCCGGGCTTCGTCCTCGAGGACCCCGGTCTCGACGTCGACGCCGGCCGCGCGCAGGGTGTCGGCGCCGCCGATGGCGACCGGGTTGGTGTCGCGCTGGGCGACGACCACGCGCCGTACGCCGGCCTCGACGAGCGCCACTGCGCACGGTCCGGTGCGGCCGGTGTGGTTGCAGGGCTCGAGGGTGACCACGGCGGTGGCCCCGCGGGCCGCCGCACCGGCGCGGGACAGGGCGTCCACCTCGGCGTGCGGGGCCCCCGCCCCGCGGTGGTAGCCCTCGGCGACCACGCCGCCGTCGGGCGCGAGCAGCACGCAGCCGACGCGTGGGTTGGGCCCGAGCGGTACGCCGTCGGTCGCCGCCAGCGCCAGGGCACGCCGCATCGCGGCCACCTCGGTCTGGCTGGCGGTCATCGGGGGCCTCCGGTCCGGTCACGTCACGGACTCCGGGGCCGGGCATCGCGCTCGCGTTGGTTCGGAGGGGTGAACCGACGAGCACGGATGCCTGCGTGCGCTTCCCATCCGGACTTTGACCGTCGGTCCAGGAGTTCCACCTGGTCAACCGGCTGCTGGCTGCAGCCGGGTCGCGGACTTCCGAGGACTGCTCCTCGGTCACCGCCGGTGCGGAGTTTCACCGCCCCCAGAGCACGCGAGCACTTGGCTCTTGCTGGGACCAGGATAGCGCGCCCCGGGACGGCTCAGGAGGTCGCCTGCTCGGCCTTCGTCCGGAGGGCCGCGACCATCGCGTCGGGGTCGCCGGCGTCGAAGACCGCCGACCCGGCCACGAACACGTCGGCACCGGCCTCGGCGCAGCGCTCGACGGTCTCCAGGCTGACGCCGCCGTCGACCTGGAGCCAGGTCTCGACGCCGTGCTTGTCCATCAGTGCGCGGGCCCGGCGGATCTTGGGCAGGCACAGGTCGAGGAACTTCTGGCCGCCGAAGCCCGGCTCCACGGTCATGACCAGCACCATGTCGAGCTCGGGCAGCAGGTCCTCGTAGGGCTCGATCGGGGTCGCCGGCCGGAGCGCCATGCTGGCCCGGGCTCCCTGGGCGCGGATCTCGCGGGCCAGCCGGACCGGCGCCGTGGCCGCCTCGACATGGAAGGTCACGCTGCGTGCGCCCGCCTCGACGTACGCCGCCGCGTTGCGGTCGGCGTCGGCGATCATCAGGTGGGCATCCACGGGCAGGCTGGTCGCCCTGCTCAGCGCCTCGACCATGGTCGCACCGAAGGTCAGGTTGGGCACGAAGTGGTTGTCCATCACGTCGACGTGCACCCAGTCGGCGCTCGGGATCCGGCCGAGCTCGGCCCCGAGGGCGGCGAAGTCGGCGGTCAGGATGCTCGGCGTGATCTGGATGCCCACGCGCGTCAGCCTAGGGCTCGTCACCGGGGCCGGTCGTGGAGGTCAGCCCGGCGGCCTCGTCACGATCGGCCCACTCGCGCAACGCCACGATGTCGAAGACGTGGTCGTCGATGTCGGCGTGCAGGTCGCCGAGCTCGGCATAGCGCGCCGGCACCGTGAAGATCGTGAAGTCGTGCGGGTCGACGTCGTCGACCTCCTCCCACCGCACCGGCGTCGAGACCCGGCCGTCGGGGAAGCCGCGCACGGAGTACGCCGCGGCGATCGTGTGGTCGCGGGCGTTCTGGTTGTAGTCGACGAACAGGTGGTGGGGGTCGCGGTCCTTGCGCCACCACAAGGTGGTGACGTCGTCGGGCATCCGCCGCTCGACCTCCCGGGCGAAGGCCAGTGCGGCGCGTCGTACCTCCTTGTGACCGTGGTCGGGCCGGATCCGGACGTAGACGTGCAGCCCCTTGCCGCCGCTGGTCTTCGGGTAGCCGACGGCCCCGAGCTCGTCGAGGATCTCGTGGGTGACGGCGGCGACGCGCTGCACCTGGGCGAAGTCGCTGAGCGGGCCGGGGTCGAGGTCGATCCGCCACTCGTCGGGCTTCTCGGGGTCCTCGCGGCGGCTGTTCCAGGGGTGGAACTCCACCGTCGACATCTGCACCGCCCAGATCACCGCGCCCAGCTCGGTCACGCAGAGCTCGTCGGCGGTGCGGTTCCAGCGGGGGAAGTGGAGCTGCACGGTCTCGACCCAGTCGGGGGCGCCGGACGGGAGCCGCTTCTGGTGCACCTTGTCCCCCGACAGCCCGGTCGGGAAGCGGTGGAGCATGCACGGCCGTTCGTACAGCGCGTTCACGATGCCGGGACCGACGCTGAGGTAGTAGTCGACGAGGTCGCGCTTGGTCGCGCCAGTGGCGGGGAAGTACACGCGGTCGGGGTTGGTCACCTTGACCACCCGGTTGTCGACCTCGACCTCCACGAACGGCGACGCCATGCGGCCACCGTAGCGGCCGGCGCCCCTCACTCCTTGCGGAGCAGGGCCAGGAACATCGCGTCGGTGCCGTGCCGGTGGGGCCAGAGCTGGGCGGTGCCCTCGAGCGGGCCCGCGCAGTCGGGTACGTCGGCACGCAGCCCGGCCGCCGCGGTCAGCAGGGCGACCGCGTCGCCGAGCGTGACGTCGTCGCGCCTGACCAGCAGCGACCCCACGACGTCGCGGGTCTCGGCCAGCACCGGCGAACAGGTGGCGTACAGCACGACGCCGCCGGGGCGCACCAGGTCCACCGCAGCCGTCAGGAGTGACCGCTGCAGGGGCAACAGGGAGTCGAGGTCCGTCGGCTGCCGCCGCCAGCGCGCCTCGGGCCGGCGACGCAGCGCTCCCAGGCCCGTGCACGGGGCGTCGACCAGGACCCGGTCGAACGACCCGGCGGGCCATGGCGGTGCGGTGCCGTCGGCGACGGTGACCTCCTCGACGCCCGCGGCACCGGCGAGGGTACGGCGGACGAGGTCGGCGCGGTGTGGCTGCACCTCGTTGGCGACCAGCCCGGCCCCGCGCTCCGCCGCCAGCGCGGCGAGCAGGGCGGCCTTGCCACCCGGGCCGGCGCAGAGGTCCAGCCAGCGCTCGTCGGCGCCCTCCAGAGGTGCCGCCGCCAGGGCGTGCGCGACCAGCTGGGAGCCTTCGTCCTGCACGCCGGCCCGGCCCTCGGCGACCGCCGGCACGTCGGCAGGGTTGCCGCCGGCCGAGACCGCGCCGTACGGCGAGAAGGTGGTCGGCGTGCCGGCGAGCTCCGCGACCGTCGCGCGCCCCGGGCGGGCCACCAGGGTCACCGCCGGTGGCGCGTTGTCGGCGGCGAGGAGCGCGTCGACCTCGTCGTCACCCACGGACGCCGCGAGCGCGTCGACGATCCACTGCGGGTGGGAGAAGCGGGTCGCCCGGTCGGCGTGGAGCCGGTCGAGCCAGGTGTCGAGGTCGTAGGCGGAGACCTTGCGCAGCACGGCGTTCACGAACCCCGCCGGGCCGGGACCGACCTCCGACCGCACCAGGTCGACGCTGGTGCTGATCGCCGCGTGCGGTGCGACCCGCATCCCGAGCAGCTGGTGGCAGCCGAGCCGGAGGACGTCGAGGACCTTGGCGGCAGTGTTGGCCAGGGGCCGGTCGGTGCAGGCGGCCAGGACCGCGTCGTAGGTGCCCTGCCGCCGGATGGTGCCCGAGGCCAGCTCGGTCGCGAACGCGGCGTCCCGGCCCGACAGCCGGTGCTTGCCCAGGAAGTGCGGCAGCACGAGGTTGGTGTAGGCATCCTTGGTCCGGACCGCCTTCAGCACCTCGAAGGCGGCCCGCCGCGCGGGGTCCGGAAGCGGGCTCACAGCTCGCCCGCCAGGAACTTCTTGGCCAGCGACCTCGGAGCCACGGCCAGCCATGCATCGGTGAGCACCTCACGGAGCTCGTCGATGCCGAGCTCGCCGATCCGGCTCCGCTGGAGCAGGACCGCGTTGTAGCTGCGGAAGTGGTCGATGGTGAAGAACGGCCCGTCGGCCTCGACCAGCGCCGCCTTGTCCTCCGCGCTGGGGGTCCGGATGACCAGAAGGTCGGGGTACTCCTCGCCGGTCGCGGGGTCGACGGCGTCGTGCCGCGGCGCACGCTCGAGCACGAAGCCGCGCGGCTTGGGCTTCTGCCTGACCAGGTAGGTCGGCCGGTCGCCCCACGACGTACCGAGCTCCACCTCGGGGAGCGAGCGGCAGATCGCGTCGAGGTCGGCGAGCCGGGCCCGGCGCGGCACTACGCCAGCACCTCGCCGCCGCTGAGCCGCAGCCCCCGCGCCCAGTCGGCGGCCGGCATCGCACGCTTGCCCACCGCCTGCACCTCGCCGAGGCGCACCGCCCCGCCGCCGGTGCCGACGACGACGGTCTTCTTGCCGGCCAGGAGCTCTCCCGGTGGGAGGGCGCCGTCGGCCGGTGTGACCGGGCCGAGCTTGACCCGCTCGCCGGCGTACGTCGTCCAGGCGCCGGGCGCGGGCGTGCACGAACGCACCATCCGGTCGACCGCGGCCGCCGACTGGCTCCAGTCGACCCGGGCGTCGTCGACGGTGACCTTGGGGGCGTAGGACACCCCTTCGTCGGCCTGCGGACGGGCCTCCAGCGACCCGTCGGCGATGCCGTCGAGGGTGGCGACCAGCAGGCCCGCGCCACCCTCGGCGAGCCGTGCCAGCAGCTCCCCCGAGGTGTCCCCGGGCCCGATCGTCTCGGTCATCACCCCGAAGACGGGGCCGGCGTCGAGCTCCTCGACGAGGCGGAACGTCGTCGCCCCGGTCACGTCGTCCCCGGCCCGGATCGCGTGTTGGACCGGAGCGGCCCCGCGCCATGCGGGCAGCAGCGAGAAGTGCAGGTTCACCCAGCCGTGCGGCGGGATGTCGAG
The DNA here is from genome assembly GCA_963820015.1 of uncultured Actinomycetota bacterium. Lineage (GTDB taxonomy): Bacteria > Actinomycetota > Actinomycetes > Propionibacteriales > Nocardioidaceae > Nocardioides. The sequence goes on from CAWFYO010000003.1 coordinate 533,162, forward strand.
GGCCGACCGGGGCAGCAGCGCGCCGTAGGCCACGACCGGGCAGACGTCGGGCGCCAGGGCACGCAGGGCCTCCTGGAACTCCGGGTCTCGTGGCCGGCCGGGCTTGAGCACGGGTAGGCCGAGCGCCTCGGCCGCCCAGGCGACCGGAGAGGGCGTCACCCGCCGACCACGTCCGCTGGGAGCGTCCGGTCGGGTCACCACCCCGACCAGGTCGTGGGCGGACTCGGCGACCGCCCGCAGCGCGGGCAGCGCGACGTCGGGCGTGCCGGCGAAGACGACGCGCATCAGCGCTGCTCCTTCACAGCCCGAGCCCACCGGTCGGATGCGGCGAGACCTTGACCCGGGGGGCGCCGGCCAGGCCGAACCACTCGGACTCGCGGATCTCCCTCATCGCCTGCTTGCGCAGCTCGGGAGTCAGCCGGTCGATGAACAGCACCCCGTCGAGATGGTCGGTCTCGTGCTGGATCGCGCGGGCCAGCAGGTCGCTGCCCGAGATCGTGACCGGCTCGCCGTACATGTCGAAGCCACGGGCGACCACCGACAGCGCGCGCCGACAGTCGATCGACAGTCCGGGGATCGACAGGCAGCCCTCGTCGCCGTCCTGGGTCTCCTCCGACAGGTCGAGGACGGGGTTGACCAGATGGCCGACCTCGTCCTCGATGTTCCAGGTGAAGACCCGCAGGCCCACGCCGATCTGCGGTGCCGCCAGCCCGGCGCCGGGCGCCTCGAGCATGGTGTCGGTGAGGTCGGCGACCAGCCGGCGCAGCTCCTTGTCGAAGTCCACGACCTCGATCGCCTTGCTACGCAGGACGGGGTCGCCGAACAGTCGGATCGGCTGGATGGCCACGGGGCTCCTCTCGCTCGCCGCTCCGCACCCTCCGGACCGGCCACGCCGAGTCTAGAAGGGGGCACGGACGGAGGGAGAGCCGCCGGGGCTGCGTAGGGTGGGCCGCATGCCGAGCGTCTCCGAGAGGTTCGCGGAGATCCGCCACGTACGGTCCGGTCTGGTCGGCCGCGTCGCGCGCTACGGCGTCGGCTCGATCGTGGCGACGATCTGCAGCCAGGTGACGTTCCTGGTCCTCTACGGGCCGGTCGGGGCGAACACCACGGTCACCTCGACCCTCGCCTGGCTCGCGGGTGCGATCCCCAACTACTTCCTCAACCGCTCGTGGACCTGGGGCCGGCGCGGGCGGCCCAGCGTGACCCGCGAGCTCCTCCCCTACGCCGCGATCATCTTCGGCACCCTCGGCCTGGCGATCCTGGCGACCGGTCTCGGCGCGGCCGCCCTCGACCGCACGTCGGTCTCCCACGCCACCGAGACATTCCTGGTCTGGGGGATATACTTCGCCGTCTACGTCGTGATGTTCGGCGTCCGCTTCTTCCTGTTCGACCGCCTGTTCCGCCCTCGGGAGACCGAGCCCGAGTCAGGCTGAGGCGCCCCCCGTACCTGCCCCGTACCTGCCGGCCGCCGTACCTGCCGAGTACCTGCCGAGAACCTGCCGAACGGGTGGCCCCCGATGGGCCATTTCGAGCGCGGCAGGCTAGGTTTCTTGACGTCCGCCGGGTGTGAGGAAGGGAGCCACGAATGCGTGTCCTGGTGTTGGGGGGCGACGGTTACCTCGGGTGGCCGACGGCCATGAGTCTGTCGGCCCACGGCCACGAGGTCGCAGTCGCCGACAACTACCTGCGCCGCCAGCTGGTCACCCAGTCGGGCAGCGACAGCCTGACCCCGATCCTCAACCTCCCTCAGCGCGCAGCCGCCTGGCAGGAGGTGTCGGGGCACACCATCGACGTCCACCTCGTCGACCTGTGCGACTTCGACCTGCTCAACCGCATCGTGGGCGACTTCCACCCCGACGCGATCGTCCACTACGGCCAGATCCCCTCGGCCCCCTACTCGATGCAGGGTCGCCCGCAGGCGGTGTTCACGCAGCGGAACAACATCGAGAACAACCTCAACGTCATCTTCGCGATCCTCGAGAACAACCCCGACTGCCACCTGGTCAAGCTCGGCACGATGGGCGAGTACGGCTGCCCCAACATCGACATCGAGGAGGGCTACCTCGAGATCGAGCACAAGGGTCGCACCGACACCCTGCCGTTCCCGAAGCTCCCCCACAGCTGGTACCACGCCAGCAAGGTCGCCGACTCGACCAACATCCACTTCGCCAGCCGGGTCTACGGCCTGCGCGCGACCGACCTCAACCAGGGCGTCGTCTACGGCGTCCACACCGACGAGACTCTGCTCGACGAACGCCTGCTCACGCGCTTCGACTACGACGAGCAGTTCGGCACCGCGCTCAACCGGTTCTGCCTCCAGGCAGTCGTCGGCCGTCCGCTCACCGTCTACGGCAGCGGCGGCCAGACCCGCGGCTTCCTCAACATCCGCGACACCCTCGCCTGCGTGGAGCTGGCGGTGCTCAACCCCGCCGATCGCGGCGAGATGCGGGTCTACAACCAGTTCACCGAGTCCTTCTCCATCCGCGACCTCGCGGTCGCCGTGCAGCACGCCGGCAAGGAGCTCGGGCTCGACGTGGAGATCGGTGAGGTCGAGAACCCCCGCTCCGAGGCCCAGGAGCACTACTACAACCCGACCCACACCAAGCTGCTCGACCTCGGGCTGAAGCCCACGCTCCTGTCCGACGACCTCGTCACCGACACCCTCAGCACGCTGCTGAAGTACCAGGACCGGGCGGTCCACGAGGCCATCGCTCCTCGCACCACATGGCGGTGACGCAGGACCGGACCACGCAGCACCGGTCCGTGCAAGGCCGTGTCCTGGTCACGGGCGGCGCCGGCTTCATCGGCGTCAACCTGGCACCCGTGCTGGCCGGACTGGGTCTGGCGACCCGCTGCTACGACAGCTTCAGCACCGGCCGCCGCGCCGACGCCGAGCAAGCGGCGTACGACGAGATCGTCGAGGGCGACATCCTCGACGCGTCCGCACTTGCCGAGGCCGCGCGCGACTGCACCCACGTCGTACACCTCGCCGCCCAGGCCGGGGTACCAGCGTCGGTCGCCGACCCGCTCAGGGACTGCGAGCTCAACGTCCGCGGCACGCTGCACGCCCTGCTCGCCGCCCGTGACGCCGGCGTCCAGGGCTTCGTGCTCGCGTCGTCCAGCGCGCCGCTCGGCGAGATCACGCCGCCGGCGCACGAGGGCCTGGTGCCCCGCCCCACCTCGCCCTACGGCGCCTCCAAACTGGCGGGCGAGGCCTACTGCTCGGCGTTCGCGGGCTCCTACGGGCTGCCGACCGTGGCCCTGCGCTTCTCCAACGTCTACGGGCCCTACAGCTATCACAAGGGCTCGGTCGTGGCGGCGTTCTGCAAGGCGGCGCTCGCCGGAGAGCCGCTCGTAGTCTACGGCGACGGCTCCCAGACCCGCGACTTCGTCTTCGTCGACGACCTCTGCCGCGGCATCGCGTCGGCGGTCACCGTCGGCGGCACCGGCCTGGTCGCCCATCTCGCCTCCGGCACCGAGACCACCGTGCTCGAGGTCGCCCGACAGGTCTCCGCCCGCGCGGGAGAGGTGCCGATCGAGCACCGCCCGGCCCGGGCCGGTGACGTGACGCGCAGCTTCTCCGACGTCTCACTGGCCCGGGAGCGGTTCGGGTTCGCGCCGGAGGTGGCGCTCGCCGAGGGTCTGGACCGCACCGTCGCGTGGTTCCAGGAGTCGGGCGCGTGACCCGAGCACGGACCGCGGCCGCTGGGCTGGCCGGGATCGCCGGGATCGGCCTGCTCGCGCGTGACCGCCGACGCCGACACCTCGCCCGCACGGACCGGCGCGACGCGGCGACGCAGGTGCGCGCCGCGGTGGTCGACGACGCACTCGCCGACCGCCCGGACGGCCCCGAGGGCTCCGACGAGCCGATGCTCGCGGTCGTGATGGCGGCGTACAACGAGTCCGGCTCGGTCGGACCGGTCCTGGGCACCCTGCCGGCCACACTGTGCGGCCTCCGGGTGTGCGCGGTGGTCATCGACGACGGCAGCAGCGACGACACCGGCGAGGAGGCCCGGCAGGCGGGGGCCGTGGTCGGGACCCACCGGCACAACCTCGGCCAGGGTGACGCCCTTCGCACCGGCTTCGCCCTCGCCGGCCGGCTCGGCGCCCGGGTCGTGGTCACGATGGACGCCGACGGCCAGCACGATCCCGCAGACCTGCCGGCCCTGATCGGGCCGGTCGTCGCCGGCGAGGCCGACTACGTCCAGGGCTCGCGGTTCCTGGGCCGCTACGACGACGCCGGAGGCGTCCGCGACCTCGGCATCCGCGGCTTCACCCGGCTGATCGCGTTCCTCGCCCACACCCCGATCACCGACTGCACCAACGGCTACCGAGCCGTCGACGGCCCCTCCCTGGCGCGGCTCGACCTGGTCGAGGACCGCTTCTCGGCGCCCGAGATCCTGATCCAGGCGGCCGGGCACGGCCTCCGCATCCGCGAGGTCCCGGTCCACATCCGCAGCCGCGAGGTCGGGGAGAGCAAGAAGCCCCGCGGGCTCGGCTATCCGCTGGGCTTCCTGGGTGCCATCGTGCGCTCCTGGGTCCGGGCTCGCCGCCCGGGATCGTGAGCGCCGACGGATGAGTGCGCTCCTCGCGTTGCTCCTGGTGCTCGTCCTGCCGACGGTGGCAGGCGTGGTGGCGCTGTCCGACGATCCCGAGCCCGGCCAGGAGTCGCGCCTCCTCAGTTGGGACGTGGTCTGGTCCCGCGGGCTCGCCTGCGGCATCTCGGTGTGGTTGCTAGGCTCCGGCCTGCTCGCCCGCACCGTGGGCCTCACCGCCACCTCCGCCTGGATCTGGGACGCCGCGGTCGCGACGGCTTCCGTCGTCGTCCTGGCACTGCCACGTCAGCGGGCACGTCTCGGTGCGGTGCTGCGGCCGGCCGGCCGGCGCTTCGCGGAGGTCGCGGGACTGACCGCCCTGCTCTTCGCGCCCCTCGGCTTCGTCATCGTCCGAACGTCGTGGTCTCCCCTGGGCTCCACGCCCTGGTACTACTACGGCCTCGCCCGCCAGGTCGCCGAGGTGGGGCACATCCCCGCGTCGTCCATCGAGTTCGCGACGACGACGCCGTTCCTCAACGACTACCACCTGTTCACGACGGGGACCGCGATGCTGCTCACCCAGCATCCCCACGACCCCGTCACGGTCCTGACGATCATCAACCTCCTGGGCGTCCTGTTCCTGGGCATCGGCGCTCTGGGCCTCACCTCGGCCCTGGGTGCGGGGCGGTTCACCGCGCTGCTCGCACTCCCGGTGGCGATCGCGACCGGGATCGGGGCCATCCGGTCGGCCGGCTACCGGCCCGAGGGTTTCGCCCTGGGACTCGTGCTTCTCATCGTGGCGCTCGCGATCGACTGGCTGCGCCGAGGTGATCGCCGGTCCCTGGTTCCCGCGGCCGTGCTGGTCGCCACCTTGTCCCAGGTGCATGGCATCGCCGCCGTCACCGCCGGGGTCCTGGTGACCGCTGCGGCCCTGGCTCACCTCGCCCGAGGACCGCGCGGGGTGCAGCTGCGCCGGACCGGGATCGCCCTGGCGGCGTTCGTGGTGGCCGTGCTCGTGACCGGACTGGTCTTCAAGGAGGCCTCCGGCACCGTCCACGCCGGTGGACTCGTGGACCGTGGAGGTCTGGCCGACCCGACGTGGGCGTTCTACGCCGCCGCGCGCGGCATGCCGCCGTCGCTGCCGCCCAGCAACGGGAGCATGCTGTGGGGCGTCCTGGGCTACCTCTACGGCCGGTCCTGGATCTGGATGGCCCCCGTGGCGGTGCTGACCATCATCGGGCTGTGGCGGCGGAGACGGGCCACGGACGTCCGGGTGCTGCTGCTGTTCACCGTCCTCTCGCTGATCGGGCTGGCCTTGGTCGCGTCGGTGTTCATGCTCGGGTGGCAGGGCTACGTCCCGCGGCGGACCGGCGCCTCGCGGATCCCGCTGGACGCCAGCCTGCTCGCACCGCCGCTGGTCGCCATCGGCCTCGGCAGCGTGTGCGACTCGTCCTGGCGGTGGCGCGGGCCCTCAGTGGTCCGCAAGGACCTGCGCCGTCCGCTCCTGCTGGTCCTGCTCTCGCTGTGCGGGGTCCTCTCGATGCTGAGCGTCGCCCGGTACGACAGCCACCTCGCTCTCGCGCGCGACGACCTCGCGGTGTGGGAGTCGCTGCCGGTGCGTCAGGGAGACGTGGTGCTGGCCAACGGCTACACCGAGGGCTTCGTCCCCGACGTGACCAAGGGTGTGGGCCTGCTCGACGGGCGAGCGCCGTACACCTTCGACAGCCTGCTGACGCGGGCCAACGGCCTGCTCGGCGGAGCGAACGCCTTCTTCATCGATCCGGCCGCCCACTGGGACTACCTGGCCCGCAACAACGTGCGGTGGGTGGTGGTGGGTGACCCGTCGACCTACGCACTCAGCACGGGGAACACCTGGTACGTGCCCGACCCGCTCGACGCGCTGGACGAGTGCGATGGCCTGCGCAAGGTCGCCACCAACCAGCGGCTCAGCGTCTACCGCGTGGTCGACCCGGGGCCAGGCGGGTGCTCGACCGGAGGCTGAGCCGGACCTGTCGGTCAGTCGATGGTCATCGGGTCGACCTGGATCCGCACCGGGTCGAGCTTGCGGGCCGACCGCACCCGCAGCACCTCGCCCAGCGCCCGGGACAGGGCGACCGCCTGCGCGCGGGGAGCCCGGACGACCGCACGCACCTGGTCGTCGCCGACCGGCACGGGTCCGAGCACCTCGCCACCGGCCGGCCGCTCGAGCAGGGTGAGGGCGTCGTCGACGGCCCCCGCCTCGCCGGTGATCGTGGCCAGCCGGCTGGCCGGCGGCAGGTGGGCCCCGGCCCGGCTCTCGGCCTCCCGGCGGGCGAAGCCGGAGGGGTCCCAGCGCACGAGCGCCTGGACGACCGGCTGGGCAGGGTCGCCGACCGCCACGACGGTCGCTCCGGGGGCGGCCATCCCGGCCGCCCCGAGCCAGCGCCGCAGGGCCTCCTCCTCGGTGCGCAGGTCGGGTCGGGCCAGGGCGAGCCAGGTGTCGAGAAGCACGACCGCGGCATAGCCGCCCTCGGCCACCGGCTCGGCGCCCGGCGTCGCCACCACGACCGCCGGACGAGCAGGCACGGCGGCCACGACGTGGTCACCGCCCGACGCGACGACCGGGGTCGAGGGGAAGGCTCGACCGACCTCCTCGGCGGTCCGCCGCTCTCCCACGACCGGTGCCCGCAACCCGCGGTGACCGCACTCGGGGCAGGTCCAGGCGTCCACGACGGTGCCGCACCACCGGCAGGCCGGCGGGCTGGCCCTACTGCCGACCGAGAGCGGGCCGGTGCAGGTGGCACACCGGGCCGGCGTACGGCAGCGCTCGCACGCGAGCGCGGGTGCGTAGCCGCGGCGCGGCGTCTGCAGCAGCACGGGACCGCGCTCCAGGCCGGCGCCGATGGCGTCGTGGACCTGCTTGGGCATCCGCGTGGCCCGGGCCAGCGGGTCACGCTCGAGCTCGCGGTCGGTGGCGCCGCTCACCGAGACCGTCACCGCTGCCCGGACCGACTCGCGAGACGGCACGATCTCGTGGGCCCAGCCGGTCGTGACCAGCTGCTCGGCCTCGACGCTGCGCGAGAAGCTTCCGACCAGCACGGCGGTGTCCTCGAGGAGGGCCCGGCTCAGCAGCACCTCGCGGGCGTGGGGGTAGGGCGCGCGGGGCTCGGCATGGAGGTCGTCGCCGTCGTCCCAGATCGCCACCAGCCCCAGGTCGTGCACCGGGGCGAACGACGCCGCGCGGGTGCCGACCACAATCCGGCGGGTGCCGCGCGAGACCGCCAGGAACTCACGGTAGCGACGGGCCGGACCCGCCCCGGCGGTCAGCACGACGTGGTGTCCGGCCCCCAGCACGTCGGTGAGGGCGGCGTCGACCCGGGCCAGGTCGCGGTGGTCGGGGACCACGACCACGCTCCCACGCCCCGACGCGAGCGTGGCGGCAGCCGCGGCGGCGAGCAGCCGCGGCCAGTCGTCACCGGGCAGCGCCGACCAGACCGCTCGCGGCGAGCCTCCCGTCGCGAGGTGCGCGAGGTAGGCGTCGGCGGCGGCATAGCCCGCCCACGCCCGGCGCAGGGGCTCGGGGTCGACCTCGAGCGGCTCCTCGGGGGGCGAGGCCTTGGCCTCGGTCGTCGCGTGCCGGGCCGGGACGGCGAGGCGGAGGACGTCGGAGCGGGTGCCGGCATAACGCTCGGCCAGCACCCCCGCCAGGTCGGCGACGGCGGGCAGCAGCACCGGCTCGGGGCTCACCACCCGCCGCAACGGGGTGAGCCTGCCGGTGTGCTCCGAGGACGCGGCCCTGGCGATCACGAAGCCGTCGAGGTCCTTGCCGGCGAACCGCACCTTCACCCGGGCCCCGGGCACGGCGCGGTCGGCCAGCGACGCGGGGACGGCGTAGTCGAAGGGCCGGTCGAGGTGGGCCAGCGGAGTCTCGACGAGCACCCTCGCCACCGGGTCGACGTCGGCCACGGGCTCGGCCTTCGCCTTGCGGCGGGGCCGGCCGGCTGCGCGGACGGTGGCCCGCACCTCCGCCTGGAGACCCGGCAGGGTCTCGGGAAGGGCGGGTCCTCGGTCGGCCATGGCGCAGTTCTACCAGCGGCCACCGACCCGGCCGCACCGGTGCCTGACGCAGGCGCTCAGTCGGTGAGACCGGCGGCCTTGCGCAAGGCGTCGACCCGGTCGGTGCGCTCCCAGGTGAACTCCGGCAGCTCGCGGCCGAAGTGGCCGTAGGCGGCGGTGAGGGCGTAGATCGGCCGGAGCAGGTCGAGGTCCTCGATGATCGCGGCAGGGCGCAGGTCGAAGACCTCGAGCACGGCCTGCTGGATCTCGTGGTCGGGGATCAAGCCGGTACCGAACGTCTCCACGAACACACCGACCGGCTGGGCCTTGCCGATCGCGTAGGCGACCTGCGCCTCGCACCGACGGGCCAGCCCCGCGGCCACGACGTTCTTCGCGACCCAGCGCATCGCGTAGGCGGCCGACCGGTCGACCTTCGACGGGTCCTTGCCGGAGAACGCGCCGCCGCCGTGGCGAGCCATCCCGCCGTAGGTGTCGACGATGATCTTGCGGCCGGTGAGACCGGCGTCGCCCATCGGACCGCCCACGACGAAGCGGCCGGTCGGGTTGACCAGGAGGCGATAGCCCTCCGACGGGATGTCGAAGGTGGCCAGCACCGGGTCGATGACGTGCTTCTTGATGTCGGGCTCGAGGGTGTCGACGAGATCGATCTCGTCGGCGTGCTGGGTGGAGAGCACGACGGTGTCGACGCGGACGGGTCGGTTGGTCTCGTCGTACTCGATGGTCACCTGGGTCTTGCCGTCGGGCCGCAGGTAGGCCAGCGTGCCGTCGTTGCGGACGGCGGTCAGCCGCTCGGCGAGGCGCTGGGCCATCGTGATCGGCAGGGGCATCAGGACGTCGGTGTCGTCGCAGGCGTAGCCGAACATCAGCCCCTGGTCGCCCGCGCCCTGCTTGTCCATCGCGTCGACAGAGCCGGTGCGGGCCTCGTGGCCGGAGTCGACGCCCTGGGCGATGTCGCCCGACTGGCCGCCGATCGCGACCATGACGCCGCACGAGTGGCCGTCGAAGCCCTTCTCCGAGGAGTCGTAGCCGATGCGGAGGATCCGGTCGCGCACCACCTGCTTGACGTCGACGTAGCCGGTCGTGGTGACCTCGCCGGCGACCACCACCAGCCCGGTGGTGAGCAGCGTCTCGACGGCGACCCGGCTGTGGGCGTCCTGGCGCAACATCTCGTCGAGCACGGAGTCACTGATCTGGTCGGCGATCTTGTCGGGGTGCCCCTCGGTGACGGATTCCGAGGTGAACAGTCGTCCGGTCACGGTCTGCTTGCTCCTACGTGCGTTGTCGCTGGTGGTGCGGTGGTCAGGGTGAAAGCGTCCGGGTCACGATAGCGGTCGGGTCGGCTGCTCGAGGCCCCCGGTCGGGGGGTGGTCACGGGGTCAGGCGCCGGGCGACCTGGTCCCAGATGGCATGGGCGACGGCGGTCTTGGACCCGTGGGGTACGTCGACCTGGTGACCGTCGCGGGTCAGGATCACGGCCTGGTTGTGCGCGGCCCCGAACACCGCGCCGCCGCTCACGTCGTTGACGACCAGGAGGTCGCAGCCCTTGCGGGCCAGCTTGGCGCGGGCGAGGTCGAGCACCGACCCGGTGTCGTCGCCGGTCTCGGCGGCGAACCCGACCACGACCTGGCCGGGCCGGACCCGGTCGTGGGAGAGCTCGGCGAGGATGTCGGGCGTCTCCACCAGCGCCAGTGCGGGTGTCGTCCCGTCGCCGGACTTCTTGATCTTCTCCGCGAGCGTCGCGGTGGGTCGGAAGTCGGCCGGAGCCGCGGCCATCACGACCGCGTCGGCGGACCCGGCGGCCGACACCACGGCGTCGCGGAGCTCTTCGGTGGTCTCGACCCGCACCACCTTCACGCCGGCCGGGTCGGGCAGGGTCACGTTGGCGGCGACCAGGGTCACGTCGGCGCCCCGGGTGACCGCGGCGCGGGCCAGGGCCACGCCCTGCAGGCCGGAGGACCGGTTGCCGAGGAAGCGCACTGGATCGAGCGGCTCGCGGGTGCCGCCGGCGGAGACGACGACGCTGCGCCCGGCCAGGTCGCGCTCGAGCCCGTGGGCGAGCACGTCGAGGCAGACGGCGTAGATCTCCTCCGGGTCGGGCAGCCGGCCCTTGCCGGTGTCGGCGCCGGTGAGGCGCCCGACCGCGGGCTCCAGGACGAGCGCCCCGCGCTCGCGCAGGGTGGCGACGTTGGCCTGGGTGGCGGCGTGCTCCCACATCTCGGTGTGCATGGCCGGCGCGAAGACCACCGGGCAGCGCGCGGTGAGGAGGGTGTTGGTGAGCAGGTCGTCGGCCAGGCCGTGGGCGGCACGGGCGAGCAGGTCGGCGGTGGCAGGAGCGACCACGACGAGATCGGCGTGACGCCCGAGCCGGACGTGGGGCACCTCGTGGGCGTCGGCCCAGACGTCGGTGGCCACCGGCTTGCCGGACAGCGCAGCCCAGGTGGTGGCGCCGACGAACTCGAGCGCCGCCCGGGTCGGGACGACGGTCACGTCGTGGCCGGACTCGGTGAGGAGGCGCAGCAGCTCACAGGCCTTGTACGCCGCGATGCCGCCGGCCACGCCCAGGACGACGGACGGCCGCTCCCCGCCCCCCGGTGAGGGGACGGAAGCGGCCGTCTCGGTCGTCATGGTCGGACTCGCCTCGGTCGGCGAGCGCCGTCAGTCGGTCTGGAAGCCCGGCTCGAGGGCGGCGGCCTTGCGAGCCTCCTCCTCGGCGGCGAGCTCCGCCGGGTCGACGTCCTCGCAGGTCAGCAGGTCCTCGTTGATCTCGCGCAGGGCGATGGACAGCGGCTTCTCCTGCACGTGGGTCTCCACGAGCGGGCCGACGTACTCCAGGAGGCCCTCACCGAGCTGGGAGTAGTAGGCGTTGATCTGCCGGGCGCGCTTGGCGCTGTAGAGGACGAGCTTGTACTTGCTGTCGGTCTTGGTGAGCAGGTCGTCGATCGAGGGGTTGGTCACGCCCTCGGCGGCAGGAGTGGGGGCAGCCACGCAGAAGCCTCACAGATTTTCGGGTATGGGAAGGCCAGGACGGCCGATCATCAAGGCTACCAACTCCTCGGCCGCAGCGTGAATTTCGTGGTTGACCACGGTCACGTCGAACTCCGCCTCCGCGGCCAGCTCGCGGCGCGCGGTGGCCAGCCGGCGCTCGCGCTCCTCCTCGCCCTCGGTGCCGCGTCCGACCAGGCGGCGGACCAGCTCCTCCCAGCTCGGCGGGGCCAGGAAGACCATCAGCGCTTCGGGCATCGCCGCGTGCACCTGGCGCGCGCCCTGCAGGTCGATCTCCAGCAGGGCGGACCGGCCGGCGGCCAGCGCCACCTCCACCGGGCCGCGCGGCGTCCCGTAGCGCGCAGCGGTGTGCACGACGGCCCACTCGAGCAGGTCGTCCTCGGCGACCATGCGGTCGAACTCCGCGTCGGAGACGAACCAGTAGTGCACGCCGTGCTGCTCCCCCGGTCTCGGTGCCCGGGTGGTGGCCGAGACCGAGATCCACACCTCGGGGTGGTGGGCGCGGATGTCGGCCGACACCGAACCCTTGCCGACCGCGGTGGGGCCGGCGAGCACCGTCAACCGGCTACGACGGGAGCGCGCTCACTCGCCGGGCGCGAACTCGCGCTCGAGGGCCGCGACCTGCTTGGCCCCGAGACCGCGGACCCGACGACTCTCGGCGATGCCGATGCGCTCCATCAGCTGCTTGGCCCGGACCTTGCCCACGCCCGGCATCGAGCAGAGCAGGTCGACGACCCGCATCTTCCCGATCACCTCGTTGGCGTGCCCCTCGTGGAGCACGTCGGAGATCGAGGCCCCGGAGTTCTTCAGGCGGTTCTTCACCTCGGCGCGCTCTCGTCGGGAGGCTGCTGCCTTCGCGAGGGCCGCCTGGCGCTGCTCGGTGGTGAGCGGTGGGAGGGCCAACGCACATCCTTCGTCTGGACCCACGTCGTGGAAACCGGTGGGGTTCGGCAGGGCGCCAATCTAGTCACCACCGACGCGGATTCGCCACCCAGGCCTGAGGTTCCGCCCTCGGCGCCGGAACTGTGTCAGAGGTCGACGCCGGCTGCGGCGATCGAGCCGAGCTGCGCCTGGGCGGCCCGTCTCACCAGCGGAGCTCGCGGAGCCGCTCGTTGAGCCGGTCGGCTGCGTCGGCCAGGCCGGCCGGGCCGGCGCCGAGCAGCTCGCGCGACGTGCTCGGCAGCACCTGGCCGATGCTGCGACCGAAGATCCGGAGCAGGTCGTCGTCGGTGCCGCCCTGCGCGCCGTACCCCGGGGCGAGGATCGGCCCGTTGAAGGCCAGGTCGTGCGTGCCGGGCTCGACCGTGGCGCCGACGACCGCACCGAAGGAGCCCAGCGGCTCGGCTCCGGCGTTGAGGCGGCGCAGGTGGTCGAGCACGACGTCGGCGACGGCCCGTCCGGACGGCGACCGGGCCTCCTGCACCTCGGCGCCCTCCGGGTTGGAGGTGAGCGCCAGCACGAACACTCCGGTGCCGTGCTTGCGGGCGGTCTCGACCATCGGGTCGAGAGATCCCATGCCGAGGTAGGGGCTGGCGGTGATCGCGTCGGCGGCCATCGAAGAGGCGGGGTCGAGGTAGGCGTCGGCGTAGGCCTGGGTGGTCGAGCCGATGTCGCCGCGCTTCACGTCGAGCAGCACCAGGGCACCGGCTTCCCGGCAGGTGACGATGACGCGCTCGAGCACGGCCACCCCGCGACTGCCGAAGCGCTCGTAGAACGCCGACTGCGGCTTCACGATCGCGACCCGGGGCGCCAGCGCCTCGGCGGCGGTCAGCGCGAACCGCTCCAGGCCGGCGAGGCCCGGGTCGAGGCCCCAGTCGCGCAGCAGGGCGTCGTGGGGGTCGATGCCGGCACACAGCGGGCCGCGGTCGTCGACGGCGGCGTGCAGGCGGGCTCCGAACGTGGTCACGGGTGCTCCTGGGGGTGGTCCTGGGGGTGGTCCTGGAGGTGGTCGTGTTGGGGGTCGAGGTGGTGGTCGGGGCGTCCGGCCGCGATGGCGCGGACGACGCGGCGCGGCCAGAGCGGGCCGCCGTACACGAAGCCGGTGTAGGCCTGGACCAGCGTCGCACCGGCGGCGAGCCGGGTCACGGCCTCCTCGGGCGTGGCGATGCCACCGACCGAGATCACGGTGATGGTGGGGTTCTGGCTGCGGAGCAGCCGCAGCACCTCGAGCGACCGCCGGCGCAGCACCGGGCCGGACAGTCCTCCGGCTCCGAGTGCCGCCACCTCGGGCGGCGGGGTGCGGAGCCCGTCGCGCGAGGTGGTGGTGTTGGTGGCGATCAACCCGTCGAGGCCGCGGTCGCGAGCCAGCCCGGCCACGGCGACGACGTCGTCGTCGGTCAGGTCGGGAGCGATCTTGACCAGCAGCGGCATCGGCTGACCGGCGGCGTCGTCGGCGACCCGGCCGACCTCGTCGAGCAGCGGTTCGAGCCGGTCGACCGCCTGGAGGCTGCGCAGCCCCGGGGTGTTGGGCGAGGAGACGTTGACCACGAGGTAGTCGGCGTGGGGTGCGAGCGCCCGCGCGCTGGCGGCGTAGTCGGCGAGGACGGCACGCTCGTCGTCCTCGTCGACGACCTTGGACATCCCGATGTTGATGCCGAGCACGGGGCGCTGGCGCGGACGCTGGCCGATCCGGCCGGCGAGGCGCCGGTCGCGGCGGTCGAGCCGCTTCGCGCGTCGCGCCAGCCGCGCGGCGACCACCTCGGCGCCGTCGTTGTTGAACCCCATCCGGTTGACGATCGCGCGGTCGGCCGGGAGCCGGAACAGCCGGGGCTGGTCGTTGCCGGGCTGTGGCCGGGCGGTGACGGTGCCGACCTCGACGAACCCGAAGCCGAGCGCGCCGAGGGCGTCGATCCCGACCGCGTTCTTGTCGAAGCCGGCGGCCAGGCCGAGCGGATTGAGGAAGGACAGCCCCATGGCGGTCACCGGTGACGGCGGGGTGTGGACGAAGGCCCTGGTCAGGGGCCGGCCCGCGCGGATCGCCCGGAAGCCGAGGTGATGGGCGCGCTCGGGGTCGACCCGGGTCAGGACGCGGTCGAAGACCCGGTCATAGGCGGTCACCGGCTCACCGGCGGGCCCAGTCCTGGAGCGACCGCACCCCGATGTCGCCGCGGATGCGTGCCTCGATGCCCTGCACGGCGGCGCCCAGCCCCTGAACCGTGGTGATGCAGGGGACGTTGGCGCGGACGGCAGCGGTCCGGATCTCATAGCCGTCGACCCGCACCGAGCCGCCGCTGCCCGACGAGCCGTGAGGGGTGTTCACGACCAGGGCGACGTCGCCCTCGGAGATGAGCTGGACCGTCGTCGGCTCGCCATGAGGCCCCGGGCCGTCGAAGTGCTTGCGGACCACGGTGGCGCGGACGCCGTTGCGGCGCAGCACCTCGGCAGTGCCCTGGGTGGCCAGGATCTCGAAGCCGAGGTCGGAGAGCACCTTGATCGGGAAGATCATCGAGCGCTTGTCGCGGTTGGCCATCGACACGAACACCCGACCGGAGGTCGGCAGCGAGCCGAAGGCGGCGGCCTGGGCCTTGGCGAACGCGCGGCCGAAGTCGGCGTCGAAGCCCATCACCTCGCCGGTCGACTTCATCTCGGGGCCGAGCACGGTGTCGACGTAGCGGCCGTCGGGCTGGCGGAACCGGTTGAAAGGCATCACCGCCTCCTTGACCGCGATCGGCGCGTCGGCCGGCAGGCTGCCGCCGTCACCCGAGCCGGGCAGCAGGCCCTCGGCGCGCAGCTGCTTGATCGAGTCGCCGAGCATCACCCGGGCCGCGGCCTTGGCCAGTGGCGTCGACGTCGCCTTGGAGACGAACGGCACGGTGCGGCTGGCGCGGGGGTTGGCCTCGAGCACGTAGAGCACGTCGGAGCCGAGGGCGAACTGGATGTTGATCAGCCCCAGCACCCCGACGCCGCGCGCGATCGCCTCGGTGGCCTCGCGGATCCGCTCGATCTCCCGCTCGCCGAGCGTGATCGGCGGCAGCGCGCACGCCGAGTCACCGGAGTGGATGCCGGCCTCCTCGATGTGCTCCATGACGCCGCCGAGGAAGAGCTCGTCGCCGTCGAAGATCGCGTCGACGTCGATCTCGACCGCGTCGTCGATGAACCGGTCGACCAGCACCGGGTGCTCCGGGCTGATCGCGGTGGCGCGAGCGATGTAGCCCTCGAGCGCCTCGTCGTCGTAGACGATCTCCATGCCGCGGCCGCCCAGGACGTAGGACGGGCGCACCAGCACCGGGTAGCCGATCTCGCGGGCGATGGCCGCTGCCTCGTCGTACGACGACGCCATGCCGTGCATGGGCGCGGTCAAGCCCGCCTCGTGGAGCACCCGCCCGAAGGCGCCGCGCTCCTCGGCGAGGTGGATCGCCTCGGGGGTGGTGCCGACGATCGGGACACCGGCGTCCTCGAGCCCCTGCGCAAGGCCGAGCGGCGTCTGGCCGCCGAGCTGGCAGATGACACCCGCCACCGGACCGGCCTGCTGCTCGGCGTGCACGATCTCGAGCACGTCCTCGAGCGTGAGCGGCTCGAAGTAGAGCCGGTCGGAGGTGTCGTAGTCGGTGGAGACGGTCTCGGGGTTGCAGTTGACCATGATCGTCTCGAAGCCGGCGCCGCCCTCGCCCTGGCCGAGCGCCATCGAGGCGTGGACGCAGGAGTAGTCGAACTCGATGCCCTGGCCGATCCGGTTGGGCCCCGACCCGAGGATGATCACGGCCGCGGTCTCGCGGGGCTCCACCTCGGTCTCCTCGTCGTAGGTCGAGTAGTGGTAGGGCGTCGCGGCGGCGAACTCGGCCGCGCAGGTGTCGACGGTCTTGAAGACCGGGCGGATGCCCAGGGCGTGGCGTACGCCGCGGACCACGTCGGCCTTCATCCCGCGGATCTTGCCGATCTGGGCGTCGGAGAACCCGTGCCGCTTGGCCAGCCGGAGCAGGTCGGGCGTGAGCTCGGGGGCCGCGGTGACCTCGGCGGCGACCTCGTTGATCAGGGCCAGCTGGTCGACGAACCACGGGTCGATCCGGGTGGCCTCGAAGATCTCCTCGGGAGTGGCGCCGGCGCGGATCGCGTCCATCACCAGCTTGAGCCGGCCGTCGTGGGGTAGGGCGATCTGCTCGAGGAGCCGGTCCTTGTCGAGCTCGACCCACTCCTGGTGCCAGTCGAAGACCGCCTCGGGCCGCTCCAGCGACCGCAGCGCCTTCTGGAGCGCCTCGGTGAAGTTCCGCCCGATCGCCATCGCCTCGCCGACCGACTTCATGTGGGTGGTCAGCACCGGGTCGGCGTGGGGGAACTTCTCGAAGGCGAACCGCGGCACCTTCACCACGACGTAGTCGAGGGTCGGCTCGAAGCTCGCCGGCGTCGACTGACCGTCGGGGCGGGTGGTGATGTCGTTGGGGATCTCGTCGAGGGTGTAGCCGATCGCGACCTTGGCCGCGATCTTGGCGATCGGGAAGCCGGTCGCCTTCGAGGCCAGGGCGCTGGAGCGCGAGACCCGCGGGTTCATCTCGATCACCACGATGCGGCCGTTGTCGGGGTTCACCGCGAACTGGATGTTGCAGCCGCCGGTGTCGACGCCGACCTCGCGGATCACCCCGATCGAGATGTCGCGCAGGCGCTGGTACTCCCGGTCGGTCAGGGTCAGTGCGGGCGCGACCGTGATCGAGTCACCGGTGTGGACGCCCATCGGGTCGACGTTCTCGATCGAGCAGACGATGACGACGTTGTCCGCACGGTCGCGCATGACCTCGAGCTCGTACTCCTTCCAGCCGAGGATCGACTCCTCGAGGAGCACCTCGGTGGTCGGGCTGAGGGAGAGGCCGAGTCCGGCGATGCGGCGCAGGTCCTCCTCGTCGTAGGCCATGCCCGAGCCGGCGCCACCCATGGTGAACGACGGCCGGACCACGACCGGGTAGCCGAGGCTCTCGACCGCGGCGAGGCAGTCGTCCATCGAGTGGCAGATCGTGGAGTCGGCGACCTCGGCACCCCACTCCGGAGGCAGGCCCTCGACGATCTGCTTGAAGGACTCGCGGTTCTCGCCCTTCTCGATCGCCTCGATGCTGGCGCCGATCAGCTCGACGCCGTACTTCTCGAGCACGCCTGCCTCGGCCAGGCTCATCGCGCAGTTGAGGGCGGTCTGGCCGCCGAGGGTGGCCAGCAGGGCGTCGGGCCGCTCCTGCGCGATCACCTTCTCGACGAACTCCGGGGTGATCGGCTCGACGTACGTCGCGTCGGCGAACTCCGGGTCGGTCATGATCGTGGCCGGGTTGGAGTTCACCAGGACGACCCGGATCCCCTCCTGCCGCAGCACCCGGCAGGCCTGGGTGCCGGAGTAGTCGAACTCGCAGGCCTGCCCGATCACGATCGGACCCGACCCGATCACCAGGACGCTGCGGATGTCGTCGCGCTTCGGCATCAGAGACCGTCCTCCTCGTGCGTCACCGGGTGTTGAGGAGGGCCGTCCAGGCCCGTCTCGAAACCTGCGGACGACCCGGACATGAGCGAGCAGAAGCGGTCGAAGAGGTAGGCCGCGTCGTGGGGGCCGGCAGCGGCCTCGGGGTGGTACTGCACCGAGAAGGCCTTCAGGCGTCCGTCGGCGTCACGCAGCTCGAGACCCTCGACGACGTCGTCGTTGAGACAGATGTGGGACACGCTCGCCTCGCCGTAGGGCGTGCTGGTCGCGGCGGCGAGCGGGGCCCGGACCGCGAACCCGTGGTTGTGCGCGGTGACCTCGACCTTGCCCGTGGTCCGGTCGAGGACCGGCTGGTTGATCCCGCGGTGGCCGTAGCCGAGCTTGTAGGTGTCGAAGCCCAGAGCGCGGCCGAACAGCTGGTTGCCGAAGCAGATCCCGAAGTAGGGGATCCCGGCGGCGAGGGCGCCGCGCAGGAGCTCGATCTGACCGGTGGTCGCGCCCGGGTCGCCCGGGCCGTTGGAGAAGAAGAGCCCGTCGGGCTCGGCGGCCAGCACGTCGTCGAGGGTGGAGTCCGCGGGCAGCACGTGGGTCTCGATGCCGCGCGCGGCCATCATCCGCGGGGTGTTCGCCTTGATCCCCAGGTCGAGCGCCGCGACGGTGAACCGTTTCTGGCCCGTCGCCGGCACGACGTAGGCCTCGCTCGTGGACACCTCGCCGGAGAGGTTGGCGCCCTGCATCTGCGAGGACGCCCGGACGCGGTCGAGGAGCGCGGCGGGGTCGGACTCCATGGTGGAGATGCCGACACGCATGGCGCCGCGGTCACGCAGGTGCCGGGTCAGGGCACGCGTGTCGATGCCGGCGATGCCGACCACGCCCTGCTCGCGCAGCGTGTCGTCGAGAGAGCGCTGCGAGCGCCAGCTGGACGGCACCCGGGCGGGGTCGCGCACGACGTACCCGGCCACCCAGATCCGCTCGGACTCGGGATCCTCGTCGTTCATGCCGGTGTTGCCGACATGGGGGGCGGTCATCACCACGACCTGTCGGTGGTACGACGGGTCGGTCAGGGTCTCCTGGTAGCCCGTCATCCCGGTGGCGAAGACCGCCTCGCCGAAGGTCTCCCCCTCAGCGCCGAAGGACTCCCCGCGGAACGCGCGGCCGTCCTCGAGGACCAGCAGGGCCTCGGTGGCATGCAGCGGCACGCCTACCTCCTTGTCCGCCTCACAGGACGGGTCGTTAAAGGATGTCGAGCGTTGCCGACCCTAGCAGCCGCCGTCTCAGATCCCGGCGACGAACCCGGCGACGAACCCGGCGGCGAACCCGGCGGCGAACCCGGC
Organism: uncultured Actinomycetota bacterium; assembly: GCA_963820015.1. Lineage (GTDB taxonomy): Bacteria > Actinomycetota > Actinomycetes > Propionibacteriales > Nocardioidaceae > Nocardioides. The sequence goes on from CAWFYO010000003.1 coordinate 552,481, forward strand.
GATCTCGTCCAGCGTCTGCTGGTCCCCCTCGAGCTGGGGCAGGTGGGCGACCCCGGGCAGGTCGACCAGGCGGGCGCCCGGGACGTTCTCGGCGAGGTGCTCGGCGTTGCGGTGGGTGTGGGCGAGGTCGTGCTCGCCGATCAGGACGAGCGTCGGGACGCTCACGTCACCACACGTGCTCCAGGCGTCGGCGCCCACGCGCTGCTCCCCCGGCTCGGGCGCCTCGAGCGCGATCCGGTTCATGTCCAGGAAGAGCTCACGGGCGGGCCCACCGACCCGGCCGGGATGGAACGGCCCGTCGAGCCAGATCTCCGCCTCCAGCCGGTTGAGCTCGTCGAGGTCCTTCGCTTCGTACGCCGCGTCGTAGCGGCGCTCGAGGTCCTCCAGCCCCGGCTCGAGGTGGTCGAGGTCGGGCGCCCCGGTGACCGCCGTCCCGATCAGCACCAGCCCCCGCACCCGGTCGGGGTGGGCCAGCGCGAGGTCGAGCGACGTGCGGCCACCCATCGAGCACCCGACCACGACGGCTGAGCCGACGTCGTAGGCATCGAGGACGGCGACGGCGTCACCGACCGGCGACCAGCCGTCCTCGCTCTCGTACGTCGTGCGGCCGTAGCCGCGGGCGTCGTAGCTGAGGCAGCGGTGGCCGGGCAGCGCGTCGATGACGTGGGCCCAGCTGCGCTGGTCGGTCACGCCGGCGTGGACGAGCAGCACGGTCGGCTCGCCCTCCCCGTGCGACTCGGCGGCGAGGACGGCGGACCCTGAGGAGATCTCCATCCCGTGAGCCAACCGGGCCGGCCCGGACACGACAACCGGTTTACCGCCCCTGTCGGCGGGCTGGGCTAGCGTCCGGGCCATGGCTGCGCCCGACGAACAGGCCCACCAGCTCACCCGCCAGGAGGCGCGCCGGATCGTCATCCGCGCGACGATGCTCGCCGCTGACCGCCCCGACGACCTGCTCACGCTGGTGCAACGGCTCAGCGCGCTCCCGGTCGAGCCGACGGCGGCGATCGCCCCGAGCTACGACCTGGTCCCGTGGTCGCGGATGGGCGCGACGTACGAGCCGGTCGACCTGGTGGAGCTGCTCGAGCAGCGTGAGCTGTACGACGACGGCGACGGCATCCGGCCGATGGAAGACCTGCGGCTCCACCTCGCCGAGATGGCTCTCTACCCGCCCTGGGAGCACGCCCGCGACTGGCTCGAGGCCAACGAGCTGTTCCGCAACGAGGTGCTCGACGTCCTCGACGCCGACGGTCCGCTGCCCTCCCGCGAGGTGCACGCAACCGCGCAGGTGCCGTTCAGGTCGTCGGGGTGGAACACCGACCGCAACGTCCGGATGATGCTCTCGCTCCTTCTCGGCCAGGGGGAGGTCGCGACGAACGGCCGCCGGGGCAGCCACCGCCTCTACGACCTCGCCGAGCGCGTCTATCCCCCGGCGATGGAGACGGTTCCCCTCGAGGACGCTCGGCGGGCCAAGGATGCACGCCGCCTGCGTGGGCTCGGCGTCGCGCGCGCCAAGGGCACCGTGCTGCCCGGCGAGCCCATCCACGTCGGTGACGCCGGCGAGCCGGCGGTGGTCGAGGGCGTCAAGGGCGAGTGGCGGGTCGACCCCGACCAGCTCGGGCTGCCCTTCACCGGTCGCACCGCGCTGCTCTCGCCGTTCGACCCCGTCGTCCGCGACCGGGCGCGGATGGAGCAGCTGTTCGAGTTCGACTACATCCTGGAGATGTACAAGCCCGTCGCACAGCGGCGCTGGGGCTACTTCGCCCTCCCGATCCTCCACGGCGACCGGCTGGTCGGGAAGCTCGACGCCACCGCCGACCGCAAGGCCGGCCGGTTCTTCGTCGACGCCGTCCACGTGGACGTGCCGTTCACGGCGGCGATGACGAGAGCGGTCGACGCCGAGATCGGCGCCCTGGCCGGCTGGCTCGGCCTCGCCCTCGAGCGCTGAGGTCTGCGGTCGGGGACCACACCGCAGCGCCCTCACGCCACCGGCCCACCGCCGAGGGCGAGCTCGGCGCCGTCCCAGCGGCGGCGGAGCCACCGGTCGTGGGTGGCGACGACGACGGTGCCGGGGGTGGTCGCCATCGCCTCCTCGAGCTCGCCGGCCAGCGCGAGCGAGATGTGGTTGGTGGGCTCGTCGAGCAGCAGCAGGTCGGGCTCGACCGCGATCGCGACCGCCAGCCCGAGCCGGCGTCGCTGGCCCACCGAGAGGAGGCCGACCGGCGTCGAGAGCTGGTCGGCGGGCAGCAGGCCGAGTGAGCGCAGGGGCGCCCGCTCGGCCCGCTCGGCCCCGACCAGCGCGTCGTACGTCGAGCGGGCGCCACGCCCGGGGTCGGCGAACCTCACGTCCTGCGGCAGCTCCGCGACCCGCCGTGCGCTCACGGTGACCGACCCCGCGGTCGGCTCCAGCCGACCGGCGAGGACGCCGAGCAAGGTCGTCTTCCCCGAGCCGTTGGCGCCGGAGACCAGCAGGTGCTCCCCCGCCGCCACGTCGAGCCGCGGCAGCGTGAGCCGGCCGGTGACCTCGAGGTCGCGGGCCACCACCAGCCGGCCGTCCGCACCGGCGCCGGTCAGGTCGGCTCGTAGCCGCAACGGCGGTCGCGGCTTGCGCACCTGCGTCCGCTCGGCCTCCTCGAGCCGGCGGTGGGCGTCGCGCTTGCGCCGGGCCAGGGTGCGCTGCACGTTGGCGCCCTTGAACCCGTAGATGAACTTGTCGTTGTCGCGCGGCGGCCGGTTGTGCGCGATCACCGAGGCGTCGATCCGTGTCGCGTCGCGCAGCCGGGCCAGCTCCTCCTGCTGCTCGGCGTAGGTCTCCTCCCACCGGCGCCGGGAAGCCGCGCGGTGCTCCTCGTACTCCGTCCAGCCGCCACCGAAGCGCCGTCCGCCCTCCCCGTCGGTGCCGAGGGCGGCAGGGTCGAGGTCGAACAGGTCGGTGCACACGTCGTCCAGCAGCACCCGGTCGTGGCCGGCCAGCAGCACGACGCCCGGCAGGTCGCGCAGGAAGCCGGTCAGCACCCCGATCGCGTCGTCGTCGAGGTGGTTGGTGGGCTCGTCGAGCAGCAGGCAGGCCGGGCGCGTCGTGATCAGGGTCGCCAGCGCCAGCCGGGTCCGTTGCCCACCGGAGAGGGTGCCGACCCTGCGGGTCGGGTCGAGCCCACCCAGACCCAGCCGCTGCGCCGCCTCGTCGGCGCGACGATCGGCGTCCCAGGCACCGTGGGCCACCGCGCGGTCGAGAGCCTCGGCGTACGCCGACTGGCCGACCTGGTCCCCGAGGTCGAGGGCCAGGCGCTCCACCTCCGCGACCATCCGGCGCAGGGGCAGGAGGGCGCCGGCCAGCACCTGGGCGACGGTCTGTGCGTCCGAGAACGGGGGCTCCTGGCTGAGCAGTGCGAGATCGTCCGGGCGGTCGATCGACCCGGTCACCACGGCACGCGCCGGGAGCGTGCCCGCAACCGCGCGCAGCAGGGTGGACTTGCCGCTGCCGTTCTCGCCGACCAGGCCGATCCGGCGACCGGGAGTCGCGACCAGGTCGATGCCGTGGAGCACCTGCCGGGTGCCGAACCAGACGTCGAGGTCGACGAGACGAAGCGGGGAGAGGACGAGCGCAGACATCAGGGAGCCTTCGGGACCGAGGTCGGAGACTCGCCGGGCACACGTCGGGCCGCGGGCGCGAGTCTGGTCAGCGCACGACGTACATGATGCGACCAGCCTAGCCACCGACCGGTCGGCCGGCCACCGAATTCGCTGCGCAGCGGTGGGTCACATCGGCACGTAGATGTCGGGGTTGACGTGCTCCAGGGCGCGCACGACCGGGGAGCTGTTCGCGCCGGAGCCGAGTCGTCGCCTCAGCTGACGCCCGACCTGGCTGCCTGAACGGATCCGGGCGGCGTGAGGAGCTCGGTGAGCTCCGCGCGCGAGCCGATGCCCAGCTTCGTGTAGACCTTGCGCAGGTGGTACTCGACCGTCTTCGGGCTCAGGAAGAGAGCCGCGGCGGCTTCGCGGGTGGTGCGGCCCTCGACGAGCAGCAGGCTCACCTGGAGCTCCTGCGGGGTGAGGGTGCTCCGCGGGTCGGCGCCGCGCTCGGGCACCGTCTCTCCCGTGGCTGCCAGCTCCGCGGCGGCGCGGTCGGCCCACCGAGCCGCGCCGAGATCCTCGAAGTCGGCCAGCGCAGCCCGTAGCTGGTCCCGTGCGCGCCGCCGCATGGCTGCGCGTCGCAGCCGCTCTCCGTAGGCCAGCCGGGTACGGGCGGTCTCGAACCGGTCCAAGGTCTGCGCGTGCGCCTCGAGCGCCGCCTCGAAGTGCGCCGGCATGGAGGCGTCGTCCGCCAGCAGCCCCCGCGCCCGCTCTGCCCTGGCCAGCGCCCAGGGCTGGCCCTTGTCCCGGGCCGCGCGTTCGTACGACGACGCCATCGCCTGCGCCTCGGACACCTGCCCCAGCCGCTGCAGGGCATCGACGAGCTCTGCCGCCGGCACCAGGTCCGCGTCGGCCAGATCGTGCACCTCCAGGAGTCGGATGAGCTCGCGCAGCGTGCTCGCCGCCCGCGCCGCATCGCCCAGGGACAGCTCCAGGTCTCCCAGGGCGTAGTGCACCCACGCCTGGGCCATCTGCAGCTGGGCCGCGGCAGGCGTGCCGAGAACCTCACCACCGTGCCGTCGACAGCGTTCCTCGTGTCCCTGGCGCGACTCGAGCCAGCACAGGCCCGCGAGCGCCATCACCTGCTCGGTCACCTGCCCCGTCTCCTCGGCGAGGCGCACCACCGCGGTGTAGTTGGCCTCCGCCTCCGTCCACGCCGAGGTCGTGGCCTGCTCACGCGCCAGGTGCCACAGCACGGCGGGCATCGCCCCGATCCCCGCCCGCTCGCGCACCGCCTCGACGAGATCCCGCACCGCCCGGCCGCCCGTGGCGTCGCGCAGGTACAGCGGCACCTCCATCAGCATGGACACCCGGAACGGGTTCTCGTAGAGCTCGGGGGTGGCCTGGAGCAGAGGGACCGCCGCCCGCAGGTCGTCGGCGCCGCCGGGGTGCCCGACGAGGATGCGGGCGACCCCCGTGGCGACCAGACCGAGCGCCCGGGCCCGGTCGTCGGTCACCGCCGGCGCCAGCTCGACCAGCCGCCGCTCCAGCGAGACGGCGGCGTTCGCCCCGGCGAGGAAGAAGTTCGCATGAACCGCGTCGGCGAGGATGACGCTCTCCTCGTTCGGGTCGGTGGCCAGGTCGGCGGCCGCCATGAGCATGTCCCGTGCGTCCCGCAGCCGGCCGGTGCGGGCCGCGATGGCGCCCCGGAGGGCCAGCTCCTGCATCCGACCGGAGTCTCCCGGACCCTCCCGCCCGTGGTCCTCGAGCAGCCCCAACGCCCGTTCGGTCAGCCCAGCGGACCAGGCCGACTCGGCCGAGCGCAGCAGTCGGTCGGCTCTGCGCCCCTGATCCGGTGTCAGCCGGGCGGCGCGTTCGAACGCCCCTGACGCCACGGAGTACGCCGCCCGTGACCGCGCCCGCTCGGCGGACTCCGCGAGCAGGTCGGACACCCCCGCGTCCGGCTGCCACACCGCTTCGGCGAGGTGCCACGCGCGCCGGTCGGCGTCTCCGTCGGGGAGGGCGTCGGCCACGGCACGGTGCGCGGCCCTCCGCTCGCGTACTCCCGCGCGGGAGTAGGCCGCGGCCCGCACCAGGGGGTGCCGGAACGTGATCCTTCCCGAGGTGACCGAGACGAGGCCTGCATCCTCCGCCTCGGCCAGTGGCTCGACGTCGACGCCCAGGCTCGAGCAGGCCCGGTCGGTCACCAGGGGGTCCCCTCCGCAGACCGCAGCGACGAGGAGTGCGGTGCGGCCCTCCTGGCTCATCCGATCGAGTCGGCGCGCGAACGCCTCGGTGACCGTGTCGGGCACCAGTGCCGGCAGGTCGGACGGATCCGTCGCGAGAGCGTCGAGGTCGTCGCCGGCGAGCTCCAGCAGGGCCAGGGGGTTCCCTCTCGCCAGGGCGAGGAGCGGCTGGAGGCGACCCGGGGCGAGGCGTCCACCGGCCCTCTGGGTGACGAGTGCGACCGCGTCGTCGTCGTCCAGTCCTGACAGGCGCACCACCGGGAGACCGGCGACCAGCCGGTCAGCCTCCGACGTACGGACCGCGACGAGCACGACGACCGGGTCGGCCGCCAGTCGTCGGGCAGCGAAGACGATCGCCTCGGCCGAAGGCCGATCGAGGAGATGCAGGTCGTCGACCACGACGGCGACCGGCGCCTCCTCGGCGTACTCGCAGAGCAAGCTCAGCACGGCAGCGCCGATGACGAACCGGTCGCCGCTTCCCGTGCTCGTCCGGGTGAGTGCGAGCGCCCCGGACAGTGCGGTCGACTGAGGGACGGAGAGCTGGTCGAGATGGGCGAGGGCCGGACGCAGCAGCTGGAGCAGCCCGGCGAACGGGATGTGGCTCTCGGCCTCGAGCCCGGTCGCCCGGAGCACCCGGAGCTCGCCGAGGGACGCGACGGTGTCCTCGAGCAGGGCGGTCTTCCCCACGCCCGGCTCGCCCATGAGCACGAGGGTGCCGCCGACCCCTAACCTCGCCGTTGCGACCAGCCGGCTGACGGCCCCACGCTCTGAGTCTCTGCCCAGGAGCACGGTCGGAGTGTATGGCCCCCTGGCCCCCGGGCGCGCCTGTCACGACGAGGACTAGGGGGGTCTCCGGATGCGGTGCCGGGCGCGGCCGGGCGAACGTGGTCACCTCACCACGACCACACGCCCATCACATCGGCCATCGGGCCGAGAACGGAGCACCTCATGACCGTCACTGCCACCCCGATCGACAACGGCGTCAACGTCGAGGCTCTGCTCGGCGCCCGCAACGCCTTCGCGGAGACCCCGGAGATCGCCCAGTTCACCTGGCGGTCCTCGGTGACCTGGGAGAACGGCACCCACAGCCGCTCCGAGGTCGAGAGCTTCTACGGCTTCTCCGACGAGCAGACCCACCACACGTCGTTCACGCTCGACGCGGACCACCCGCTGCAGTTCGCGTCCGAGGACAAGGGGCCGACACCGGTCGAGTACGTCCTGGTCGGGCTCGGCGCCTGCCTCACCGCCGGCGTCGCGGCGGTGGCCCAGCAACGCGAGATCCAGCTTCGCTCGGTCAAGGCCACGCTGTCGGCCGACATGGACCTGCACGGCATCCTCGGTGCGGATCCCGACGTCCGCAACGGCTTCAGCGGAGTCAGGGTCGACTACCAGATCGACGCCGACGCCTCCCCCGCGGACATCCAGGCGCTCGTGGCGCAGTCGCAGAAGCGGTCCGCCGTCTTCGACATCGTGACCAACCCGACCGACGTCACCGTCACCGTGGTCTGATGCCGAGCGTCACCGCGGTCGTGGTCGGGGCCGGTCACTCCGGCCTCGCGATGAGCCGCCACCTGTCCGCACGCTCGATCGACCACGTGGTCCTCGAGCGCGGCCAGGTGGCGAACTCCTGGCGCACCCAACGGTGGGACTCGCTGCGACTGCTCACCCCGAACTGGATGACCCGCCTCCCCGGGTGGGCCTACGACGGTGACGACCCGGACGGTTACCTGGCCGCTCCGGAGCTCGCCGACCTCGTCACGGCGTACGCCGAGTCGTCAGCCGTCCCGGTCGTCGCCGGCACCACGGTGACCTCGGTGCGACCCGGGGGCGAGGGGTTCGAGGTGGACACCGACAGCGGGCACTGGACCGCGCGCACCGTGGTCCTGGCGGCGGGGATGACCAGGGGGCACATCCCCGCCGTCGCCCGGCGCCTGACCGGGTTGGTCTCGATCCCGGCGCTGCACTACCGAAACCCGCACCAGCTGCCCTTCGGGGGGCGTGCTGGTCGTGGGCGCCTCCGCCAGCGGGATGCAGATCGCCGACGAGCTCCAGCGGTCCGGCCGGCCGGTCACGCTCGCCGTGGGCGAGCACGTACGCGTCCCGCGGACCTATCGGGGCCACGACATCCTGTGGTGGCTCGACGCGGCCGGCATTCTCGACGAGCGGTGGGACGAGGTGGACGACATCGTCCGGGCCCGGCACCTACCGTCGTTGCAGCTCGTCGGGGCGGCCCGCACCCTCGACCTCAACACCCTCCAGGCCTCAGGGGTCCGCCTCGTCGGCCGGTTCGCGGGCCTGCGGGACGACGTCGCGCAGTTCTCGGGCTCGCTGGCGAACGTCTGTGCCCTGGCCGACCTGAAGCTGGGGCGTTTGCTCGATACGATCGACGAAGGCGCCGGCGGTCGCGGACAACGCCCCGAGCCAACGCTCGTACCGAGACCCCTTTTGGGGCTCTCCCTGCGCACGGGGGAGATCCGGTCCGTGGTGTGGGCCACCGGCTTCCAGCCCGACTTCTCGTGGCTCGACGTCCCTGTCTTCGACCATCGTGGCCGGCTCGTGCACGACGGAGGCGTGACCCGGTGGCCGGGCCTCTACGTGCTGGGCCTCCCCGTGCTGCGCCGGCGTCGTTCGAGCTACATCGACGGTGCCCGCTGCGACGCGGCCGACCTGGCTTCCCAGCTCACCGACGGCCTCAAGGAGGCATCATGATCCAGCATCCCCTGGCGACCGAGGTCGCCACCGCCGTGGCCGACCGGTCCCGCGAGCGGCTCGGCGCGCACCTGAGCGAGGAGATCCGGTTGCGAGCCCTGCTACCGAACGGCCAGATCGAGGAGCACGGCCGTGACGCCGTCCTCGCGCGGTTCGCCGACTGGTTCGGCGACTACGACACCGTCGTGCTCAGCGACGTCGCCGGCGACGATGTGGGCGACCGGGTGCTCGTGCACTACAAGCTGACCATCGACCCCGACGGCGAATCCCGCGTGCTCAGCCAGACCGCCGTGTGCTCCCTCCGCGACGGCCTCGTGGGCCGGATGGACCTGGTCTGCTCCGGCTTCCGGGAGCTCACGTGACCACCACCCGTGCGCCGGCCCTCGACCATTGGGGCGACTACGACCGCGATCACCCCTTCCGGCTCTTCGACCAGGTACGGAAGGCGGGGCCCGTGCACGAGGTGACTCTCGCGGACGGCCACCGGGCCTTCCTGGTCGTCGGGTACGCCGCGGCGCGCGAGGCGCTGAACCATCCCGACCTGTCGAAGGACATGCTCGCGGCCCTCGCGGGCGACGACGCCGTCGTCGCCGAGGGCCTGCCCGGGCCGGCGTTCGCCCGCCACATGCTCAGCGTCGACCCGCCCGACCACACCCGGCTCCGCCGGCTGGCCGCCGGAGCCTTCCGGCGGGCCCGCCTCGAGGCCCTCGAGCCCCGCATCCGTGAGCTCGTGGACGAGTTCCTCGACGGGGCGGCGTCGAGCGACGGTCCGGTCGACCTCGTGGCCGACTTCGCCCGCCCGTTTCCGTTCGCCGTGGTCGGCGAGCTCCTCGGCATCGACCGGGCCGACCAACGTCTCCTCGCGGGCTGGTTCGGCGCCCTGCTCGCGCCGTACCCGGGCGACGACCCGCCCGCGGGCGCGGTCGCCGCCTCGGACGCGATCGTCGGCTTCCTCGACGGCCTCGTCGACAGCCGGTGGGAGGCTCCCACCGACGACCTCGTCGGAGACCTCGTGCGCGCCTGTCGAGACGACCTGCTGACCAGGCAGGAGCTGCTGTCGACGGTGTTCCAGCTCATCGTGGCCGGCCACGACACGACCACGAGCCTGATCGGCAACGGCCTCGCCGCGCTCCTGCGGCATCCGGACCAGCGCGACTCCCTGGTCGCGGACCCCGGCCTGGTCTGCCGTGCCGTCGAAGAGATGCTGCGCTTCGACGCGCCTGCGCACCACGCGACGTTCAGGTACGCCGTGCGCGACCTCACCATCACCGGAGTGACGATCCCCGCCGGCGTGCAGGTGTTGGTGAACCTCGCGGACGGCGGACGAGACCCCGAGCGCAACGCCGACCCGGACGTGTTCGACGTCCGGCGAGCCGGCGCGGCCCACGTCGCCTTCGGGCACGGGGTGCACCACTGTCTGGGCGCCCCGCTGGCTCGGCTGGAGGCCGAGATCGCGTTCACCGAGCTGATGCGGCGATTCCCCAAGATGGAGCTCGCGGTGGCGCCCGAGGACCTGCGCTGGGGTCATGGCGACGGACTCGTCCTGCGGGGGCTGTCCGCGCTGCCCGTCTGGCTGGGATCCTGACACCTGGACCATCGACCACGACGTCGAGGAGGCGACACCGTGCGCGCACGACAGCCCGACCACGAGGCGTACGTCGACCGCGACGGCGTCCGGGTCCACTACGAGGTGTACGGCGAGCCGGAGGCACCGCCGATCGTCTTCACGCCGGCGGACACGATCGTGGACTCACGGATGTGGAAGGCCCAGGTGCCCTGGCTCGCGCGACGTCACCGGGTCGTGGTCATCGACCCGCGCGGCAACGGGCAGTCCGACCGGCCGGTCGGACCGGAGTTCTACACCGACCTGATGCACGTGAGCGACACGACCGCCGTGATGGACGCCGTCGGAATCGACCAGGCGGTGGTGGTCGGGCTGTGTGCAAGCTCGTGGTACGGCCTGCTCACGGCCGCGCGCCACCCCGACCGGGTCGCCGGGGTCGTCGCGATCGCACCGGGCGCGAACGACGGGACGCCCCGGCACGACCGGGGCATCGACACGGCGGCCACCTGGAGCGCCGACATCATCGATCCCCAGGGCTGGGAGGTGTTCAACGAGGGCGTCTGGCGCCGGGACTGGCCGGCCTTCCCCCGGTGGTTCTTCTCCCAGATCTGCAACGAGCCCCACAGCAGCAAGATCTGCGAGGACGTCGTGGAGTGGGCCTGCGGGACCACCGGCGAGGTCATGCTGTCGCTCGCCGGGGCGACCTTCGTGGGCGACGACCCCACCGAGGTCGAGCAGGAGCTCCGGGCCATCCGTTGCCCGGTGCTCGTCGTCCACGGCACCCACGACCTGTGCCAGCCGTTCGGCCGCGGGGTGCACATCGCCCGTCTCGCCGGTGCCGAACTGCTCGTGCTCGGCGGCGCCGGACACCTCCCCCAGGCGCGCTTCCCCGTACGCGTCAACCACGCGATCGCCGAGTTCGCCGATCGCGTCCACGCCGGCGAGGCGGTCCGACACGATGGACCGGGCCCGGTTCGGATCGCCCCCTCCGCCCTGAAGGAGACCACCGTGAAGGCACGAGAACCTGACCGGACCGGGTACGTCGAGCGAGACGGGGTGCGGGTCGCCTGGCAGTCCTACGGCGAGCTGAGGCGACCCGACGACCCGGCCGTACTCTTGCTGCCGACCTGGTGCATCGTGCCGGCCGAGATCTGGAAGTTCCAGGTGCCCTACCTGGCCCGTCGGACCCGGGTGCTGACCTTCGACCCCCGCGGCAACGGCGCGTCGGACCGCCCGGAGACCGGCTCGGCGTACGCACGCGCGCAGCAGAGCCAGGACGCGCTCGACGTGCTGGACGCGACCGGCACGGCGCGGGCCGTGGTGGTCGGGCTGTCCATGGGCAACCTGCAGGCGCTCGACCTCGCGGCGGACCACCCGGAGCGAGTCGCTGCCTGGCTCGCCCTCGCGCCGGCGATCCGGGGCCTGGCACCGTTCCCGCCCGACCGGCAGGCGTCCTTCGACCGTTGGGGTGAGGACACCGAACACGACGAGGGCTGGGACCGCTACAACCGGTGGTCCTGGCTGCGCGACTACCCCGGTTTCCTCGACTTCTTCTTCGACCAGATGGTCCCGGAGGAGCACTCGACCAAGCTGATCGAGGATCTGGTGGGGTGGGGCCACGGCACCGACGGCGCGACCCTGGTGCGGGCCGAGCTCGGCCGCCTTCCCGGCGAGCCCACGGTCGAGGACCAGTGTGCCGCGGTGCGCTGTCCCGTCGTCGTCGTGCACGGGACCGACGACCGGGTGATCCCCCACGAGGCGGGCGCACGCCTGGCGGAGCTGACCCGCGGGACCCTGGTCACCTTCGAGGGCACCGGACACGCCCCGCAGGGACGGGAGCCCGTCGCCCTCAACCGGGTGCTCGACGACGTGCTCACCGGTGCCACCGGCCCCCGGCCACCGAGCCATCGGGAGCGGGCCCCCCGCAGGCCGAAGCGCGTGCTGTACCTCTCGTCCCCGATCGGCCTGGGGCACGTACGCCGCGACCTGGCGATCGCAGACGAGCTCCGCAAGCTGCACCCGGGCGTGGAGATCGAGTGGCTCTCCCAGTCGCCGGTCACGGACTTCCTCGCGCGGGCCGGTGAGCGGATCCACCCTGCGTCTTCCGCGTTGGCCAGCGAGAGCGGCCACGTCGAGTCCGAGTCGGGCGAGCACGACCTGCACGCCTTCCAGGCGATCCGGCGGATGGACGAGATCCTGGTCGCCAACTTCATGGTCTTCGACGACCTGGTACGCGAGCGCGACTACGACCTGTGGGTCGGTGACGAGGCCTGGGAGCTCGACCACTTCCTCCACGAGAACCCCGGACTCAAGCGTGCGCCGTTCGCCTGGCTGACCGACTTCGTGGGCTGGGTACCGATGGCCGACGGCGGCGACCACGAGGCGTTCCTCACCGCCGACTACAACGCCGAGATGGTCGAGCACGTCGCGCGCTACCCGCAGCTGCGCGATCGCTCGGTCTTCATCGGCGATCCCGAGGATCTGGTGGCCGACCCGCTGGGTCCCGGGCTCCCCTCGATCCGCGACTGGACCATGGAGCACTTCGCGTTCAGCGGCTACGTGACCGGAGACCGGCCCGATCCCGGCGAACGGGAGCGCCTCCGGACCAGGCTGGGGTACGCCGACGACGAGGTCGTCTGCCTGGTCAGCGTGGGTGGCTCGGGGGTGGGAGCACCGCTGCTGCGCAGGATCATCGAGGCGTACGACGCCGCGGCTGACCGGGTGCCGGGACTCAGCATGCACGTCGTGACCGGTCCTCGGCTCGACCCGGACGCCTTCCCCGCACCACCGGGCGTCCACGTCCACGGATTCCTCCCCGACCTGGACCTGCACCACGCCGCCTGCGACGTGGCCGTCGTCCAGGGCGGGCTGTCCACGACGATGGAGCTGACCGCGGCGGGTCGACCGTTCCTCTACTTCCCCCTCTGGCACCACTTCGAGCAGCAGGTGCACGTGCGGCACCGGCTCGAGCGGCACCGCGCCGGCCGGGCCATGGACTACGACGCCGCCGACCCCGACCGCCTCGCCCAGGCACTGGTCGATGAGCTGTCCCGCCCACGCGACTACCTGCCGGTGCCGGAAGACGGTGCCACACGGGCGGCGGCTCTCCTCGCCGAGCTCCTCTGAGCGGAGGGCGGCCGGTCAGTAGTCGCCGGTCCCGCGCAGCGGCCCGGGCCGGCCGTCGGGATCGTGCACCACGTCGAGCGGCGCCCGGGCCCAGGCCCGCGTCAGCCGCGACAGGCGGGGCAACGGCATCGGCCGCAGCCGCCCCGGTGGCCGCTCGCCCTGCCGTCCGCCCGCGTGCCACGCCTCCAGCCGCGCCGCCGCCTCGTCGTACGCCGCGAACATGCCGCGCGGGTCGACACAGTCGGCCATCGTCTCGCGCAGGCCGCGCTCGCCGGCCTCGCCCAGCCGGTCGAGGTGCTCGGCCGCCAGGGTGAGCCGGAGGTCGAGCGCGTAGTCCTCGTCGAGCACGACCGCGCTCAGCTCGGAGTCGTGCGTCCACGAGCGGCGGTTGAAGTTGTCCGAGCCCGTGCTGGCCCAGATGTCGTCGACCACGCAGACCTTCGCGTGCACGTAGACCGGCGTGCTGGCGTGGTTCTCCAGGCCGTACGCCGCCACCCGACCGGGCGCGAGCCGTATCAGGGTGAGGAGGGCGCGCTCTCGGCCGAGGTACTGCGGCACCCGGTTGAGCCCGGCGACGTCCGGCACCAGGGGGATCACCACAACCAGCCGGAGCTCGGGGTGTGCGCGCAGGCTGGGCGCGAAGACGTCGGCGACGTCGTATCCCCAGAAGTACTGGTCCTCGACGTAGATGATCCGCTCGGCGCGGGCGACGGCCTTCGAGTAGCCCCGCGCGACGCTCCGCTCGCCGCCCCGCGCGAACGGGTAGTCGCGGCCGTGGCGCAGGTTGGGGTAGGTGCGCAGGAGCTGGACCACGTGCGGCCCCGCCTCCGGCGGCGCGGGCCACTGCTCCGGCAGCGGGTCGGGTGAGGTGTCCAGGCGGCGGAGCCTGTCGGCGAGCCGACGCCACGGCGCCTGCGACAGCGGGGTGGGGTCGTCCCAGCGCTCGCGGAAGACGGTCTCGACGTCGTGGACCGCCGGTCCCTGGATCGCGACCTGTACGTCGTGCCAGGGCGGGTTCGGGCCGTACTCGTCGGTGAGCGGCTGAGGCTGCGGGTCCGCCCCGTGGTCGGCGTCGTCGCGCCGGTTGTGCGCCAGGTCCATGCCGCCCACGAAGGCGACGTCGCGGGTCGGATCGTCGCGGTAGCGGACCACCACGGACTTCTGGTGGTGCGAGCCTCCGGTGCGCACCCGCATGTCGAGCAGCACCTCGGCGCCGCGCTTCTGCAGCTGCTCGCCGAGGTGCCGGTTCTCCGAGGCGAAGAAGCCGGTCTGGTCCAGGTGCGATCGCCACACCAGCCCGCGGACGTCGACGCCGCGCTCGTCGGCGCGGCCGAGCACCTCCACCACCTCGCTGCCCGGCTCACCGGTGAGCCGCTCGTCGGCGTCGCCCTGCCAGTCGGTGAAGAACACCAGGTCGCCCTCCTGGGCGGCCTCGATCGCGTCGTACAGCGCCGGGAAGTACGTCGCGCCGTGCACCAGGGGCCGGACCAGGTTGCCCGTCGACCACGCCTGCTCCCCCTCGTGGCGCGCGTCGAGCACGGTTTCGGCGTTGCCGCGTTCGGAGGCGGTCAGCAGCCAGTAGTCGGGGTCCACCTCCGGACTCTGCCCAGGTCGGCACCTCACCCAAACGCGGAACCGCCGGGCAGTCAGCCTCCAGTCAGGCAGGGTCGGGCTGCCGCGACCCGCTGGGGTCGGCGACCGACACCGGTGCCTGCGCCCGCTCGAGGAACCGCTCGGCCGCTCGGGCGGCCGGGTGGGCGACCACGGCCGCCGTCACCGCGATCAGGGCGATCACCACCCAGCCCGGACCACCCCACTGCAGGGCGAGGAAGGTGAACAGGCCCGGGAAGATGATCGGCTCGGCCTGGTAGCCCAGCCCCCAGACGCCCTGGTAGTCACCGAGCCGCCGGTGGTCGGAGAGCTCTGACTGGAAGCCCCAGTCGGACGCCGACTGCCACAGCTCGGCGCCGGTGATGGTCACGTGTCCGAGCCAGATCAGCACGATCGAGACCCAGCCGACGGTCTCGTGGGTGAGCGAGATGACCAGGCAGGAGAGCACGAACGACCATCCCGACAGCCGTACGGCGCGCAGGGCACCGGGTACGTTCTCCGAGCCACGCGAGGCCCGCACCTGCAGGAGCACCGCCATCACGGTGTTGGTGCCGAACAGCCAGGCCAGCAGGGTGTGCGGGGCGTCGGTACGCTCGACCAGCCACAGCGGGACAACGACGTTGAGCAGCACCTGGTGGGAGCTGAGCACACCGTTGCAGGCAGACAGGAGCACGAACCCGTGGTTGCGCCAGGCCGGGGGCGAGGGGCGCGCCGCCTCGTGCTCGGCCTCGGGCGGTGGGGCCGGTCGCTCGACAGTGGGCAGCAGAAGCGCGACCATCGCGGCGTTCAGCAGGAGCAGCAGGCCGGTCAGGATCGGCACCGCGATGATCGCCTCGCGGGTCCCGATCGCCAGTGCGATGCCGCCGGCCAGCGCGCCCAGGGTGTAGCCGACGTTGCGCGCCGACCGCATGTAGGCCAGCGCCCGCACCCGCACGTCGCGTGGGAACACCGCGATCCGGTAGACGTTGCGTCCGGTGCTGCCGGCCACTGACACCGAGGCCAGCACGGCCAGGAGCAGGACGAAGCCGAGCATCCCGCCCACCAGCGGCCACGCGAAGTACAGCAGCGCCTCGACCAGTGACGCGA
Source organism: uncultured Actinomycetota bacterium (assembly GCA_963820015.1). GTDB lineage: Bacteria > Actinomycetota > Actinomycetes > Propionibacteriales > Nocardioidaceae > Nocardioides. The sequence goes on from CAWFYO010000003.1 coordinate 568,396, forward strand.
CCGCCCACAGCGGCTTGGCGCCGGTCCGGTCGGAGAGGCGGCCGAGGGGCAGCGACAGGGCCAGCGTCACCAGCCCGGCGATCGACATCCCCAGCCCGACCTGCGCACCGGTCAGCCCGACGATCTGGGTGAAGAAGACCGCCGTACCGGTGAGGAACGAGCCGGTCGCGAAGGCAGACAGCACGCACTGCAGCGCCAGGTCGCGCTCGAGCTTGGTGGGCGGAAGGATCCTGCGGAGGAACGCGGGGGTCACCGAGACATCACGACACCATCCTGGCAAGGACCCAGGACGTCGATCCAATCGTTATCCGACGGCTCGCGGAACGTCCTCGCTCTCAGCAGAGCTTGCCGTCGAGGACGGTCGGCTTCCCCCGCAGGAACGTCGCGACGACCCGGCCGGGGAGCTCCAGGCCGGCGTAGGGCGTGTTCCGCGACAGCGAGACCGACTGGGCCGCCTCGACCACGCGCCGCGTGGACGGGTCGTAGAGCACGACGTGGGCCGGGGCGCCGTCCCGGAGCGGCTGCCCGTGGTCGGAGACCCGGCCGATGCGGGCGGGTGCGTAGGACATCCGCTCGGCGACGTCGGCCCAGGTCATCAGGCCGGGGTCGACCATCGTCTCCTGCACCACCGAGAGCGCGGTCTCGAGGCCGAGCATCCCGAAAGCGGCGGCCGCCCACTCGCAGTCCTTGTCCTCGAAGGGGTGCGGCGCGTGGTCGGTGGCGACGGCGTCGATGGTGCCGTCGGCGAGACCGGCCCGCAGCGCCTCGGTGTCGGCGGCAGTGCGCAGGGGCGGGTTGACCTTGTAGATCGGGTCGTAGGTCGCGGCCAGGTCGTCGGTGAGGAGCAGGTGGTGGGGGCAGACCTCGGCGGTGACGTTCCACCCCGACGCCTTGGCCTGCCGGATGATCTCGACCGACCCGGCGGTGGAGACGTGGCAGACGTGGAGTCGGGAGCCGACGTGGGCGGCCAGCAGGCAGTCGCGGGCGATCACTGCCTCCTCGGCCACCGCCGGCCAGCCGGCCAGTCCGAGCCGGCCCGAGAGCTCGCCCTCGTTCATCTGGGCGCCCTCGGTCAGCCGCGGCTCCTGGGCGTGCTGGGCGACGACGCCGTCGAACGCCTTGACGTACTCCAGCGCACGGCGCATCAGCACCGCGTCGTCCACGCACTTGCCGTCGTCGGAGAACACCCGCACCCGAGCGGCCGAGTCGGCCATCGCGCCCAGCTCGGCGAGCTGGTGGCCGGCCAGGCCGACGGTGACGGCGCCGACGGGGTAGACGTCGCAGTAGCCGGCCTCGCGGCCCAGGCGCCACACCTGCTCGACCACCCCGGCGGTGTCGGCGACCGGGTCGGTGTTGGCCATCGCGTGCACGGCGGTGAAGCCACCCATCGCGGCGGCCTGGGTGCCGGTGAGCACTGTCTCGGCATCCTCTCGACCGGGCTCGCGCAGGTGGGCGTGCAGGTCGACCAGGCCGGGGAGCGCGATCAGGCCGGTGGCGTCGACGACCTCGCGGTCGGACTCGTCCCAGTCGCCGTCGAGCTGCACGCGACCGTCCTGGAGCAGGAGGTCGGTCACCCGCTCGCCCAGGATCGAGGCACCCTTGATCAGGTAGCTGGTCACGCGTCGGCTCCTTCGAGGTCGGTGGAGACGGCGGGGGCGGACCCGCCCAGCAGGAGGTAGAGCACGGCCATCCGGACGGCGACGCCGTTGGTGACCTGCTCAACGATCACCGAGCGGTCGCTGTCGGCGACGTCGGCGGTGATCTCCATCCCGCGGACCATCGGGCCGGGGTGCATGACGATCGTGTGGTCCTGGAGGGTCGCCATCCGGCGGCCGTCGAGGCCGTAGCGGCGGCTGTACTCGCGGGCGGTCGGGAAGAACCCGCCGCTCATCCGCTCCCGCTGGACCCGCAGCATCATCACCGCGTCCGCCTTGGGCAGTACGCCGTCGAGGTCGTAGGAGGTCTCGACCGGCCACGACTCGATGCCGACCGGGAAGAGGGTCGGCGGCGCCACCAGGGTCACCTCGGCGCCCAGCGTGTGGAGCAGCAGCGCGTTGGAGCGAGCGACCCGGGAGTGGAGCACGTCGCCGACGATCGCGATCCGCTGCCCGTCGAGGGTGCCGCCGTTGCGCGCGCCGAGATGTCTCCACATCGTGAAGGCGTCGAGCAGGGCCTGCGTGGGGTGCTCGTGGGTGCCGTCGCCGGCGTTGACCACCGAGGCACGGACCCAGCCGGAGTTGGCGAGCCGGTGGGGCGCACCGCTCGCGCCGTGCCGGATCACCACTGCGTCGCAGCCCATCGCCTCGAGAGTGAGCGCGGTGTCCTTGAGCGACTCGCCCTTGGACAGCGACGAGCCCTTCGCGGAGAAGTTGATGACGTCGGCCGAGAGTCGCTTGGCCGCGGCCTCGAACGAGATCCGGGTGCGGGTGGAGTCCTCGAAGAAGAGGTTGACCACGGTGCGGCCGCGCAGGGCGGGCAGCTTCTTGATCGGCCGGTCGGCCAGCGACCGCATCTCCTCGGCGGTGCGCAGTACCAGCTCGGCGTCGTCGCGACTCAGGTCGGCCGCGGACAGCAGGTGCCTCTTCATGCCCCGGCCCCTTCGATCAGCACCGCGTCCTCGTCGTCGACGCCGGTGAGGTGGACCCGCACCCGCTGCACCAGCGAGGTCGGAAGGTTCTTGCCGACGAAGTCGGCTCGGATGGGCAGCTCGCGGTGGCCGCGGTCGACCAGGACCGCGAGCTGGACCGCGCGCGGCCGGCCCACGTCGTTCAGGGCGTCGAGGGCGGCCCGGATCGTGCGCCCCGAGAACAGGACGTCGTCGACCAGCACCACGACCTTGTCGTCGATGCCGCCGTCGGGGATCTGCGTGGGCAGCAAGGTGCGGGCCGGCTTGAGGCGCAGGTCGTCGCGATACATCGTCACGTCGAGCGAGCCCGACGGAACACCGGCCCCCTCGACCGCGGCAATGCGCTCGGCGATCCGCTCCGCCAGCGGGACCCCGCGCGAGGGGATGCCGAGCAGCACGAGGTCGGCGGCGCCCTTGTTGCGCTCGAGGATCTCGTGGGAGATCCGGCTCAGGGCCCGCGAGATGTCGCTCGCGTCGAGGACGGTGCGACCGGGGCGGTCGGTGGCAGGCGCAGACATGTGCGGCCGGACCTCCTTCTCCGCCTCACAGGACGGCTCGTTAAAGGATGTCGATCGATTCGCTGGGGACCTTAGCAGGTGGGTCCCCCTCACCCACCCGCCAAGGCCACCGGTCGGCGCGCTACTCAGGTCGAGTACACGACGTACCAGGCGGGGTCGCAATCGCTCGACTGGGCCAGGGGTTCAGCGGTGGTGGGGGGCCGGAGCCGGCCGGCCCCGACCTCAGCGCCCGCCGAGATGCTCCGCGAGGTCCTTGAGCACCGCTTCGATCGCCCGGTGGAAGGTCGGATAGGCGAAGTGCATGTGCAGCAGCGTGGGCAGCGGCACCTCGGCGTGGACGGCCAGTGCCAGCACGGACATCACCTCGCCTCCGGCGGGTCCGACCACCGTCGCACCGACCAGCACCTGGCGCGACCGGTCGAGCACGAGCTTGATCAGGCCGGGCTCACGAGTGATCCACCCGCGCGCGCCCAGGTCGCCCGTGGCCACCACCACGTCGACGCCGGCCTCCCTGGCAGCGCCCTCCCCCTGGCCCACCGAGGCCACTTCGGGAGCGGTGAACGTCACCCGGGACACGGCGCGATAGTCGGCCCACGGCCCGTCGCGGCCGAGCAGGTCGTTGACGACGACCCCGCCCTGGTACATCGAGACGTGGGTGAAGGCGCCCTTGCCGGTGATGTCACCGATCGCCCAGACCCCGTCGGCGATGCGCATCCGCTCGTCGGGGTCGAGCAGTCTCGCCTCCGGGTCGAGGCCGATGTGCTCCAGCCCGAGCCCGGCCAGGTTGCTACGCCGGCCGGCAGCCACGAGCAGCTTCTCGGCGGTCAGCGTCTGCTCCCCCGTCACGACCGCGAACTGTCCGTCGGCATAGGAGACCGAGCCGATGTCGGCACCGGTGAGCACCTGGATCCCGGTCTCGGCGAACGCCTTCGCCAGCGCGTCGCTCGCCTCCGGCTCCTCCGGCGCGAGCAGCCGGTCGGCGACCTCGACCACCGTCACTCGCACCCCGAACAGCGCCATCACCTGAGCCAGCTCGCAGCCGATCGCCCCTCCGCCGATGACGATCAGCGAGGAGGGCAGCGCGGTCAGCTGCACCGCGTCGCGGTTGGTCCAGTACGGCGTGTCCGCGAGGCCGGGGATCGGCGGCGCGACGGGCGCGGTGCCGGTGTTGAGCACGATGCCCCGGGTGGCGGTGTAGTACTGGTCGCCCACGCTCACCCGGCCCTCGCCGGCGAGCGCCCCACAGCCGCGGACGAACGTCGCGCCGGCGTCCTCGAGCCGCTTGACGGCCACGGCGTCGTCCCAGTCGTCGGTCGCCTCGTCCCTGATCCGGGTGGCGACGGGGGTCCAGTCGGGGGCGACCGTCGCCGACCCCGCGAGCTCGTCGACCCGCCGCGACTCCCGGAGGGTGTGGGCGGCGGCGATCATCATCTTCGAAGGGACACAGCCGAAGTAGGGGCACTCCCCTCCGACCAGCCGCTCCTCGACGCCGAGCACCCGCAGGCCGGCCTCGGCGAGCTTGATCGCCACGTGCTCACCGCCGGGCCCGAGGCCCACCACGATCACGTCGTACTCGGTCACCGGCCCCTGATCACCCGTCATGCGCTCACCCTTGCACGCTGTCGGCCACGGCCGACAGGTGCGCCTTCGCCACGTCGCGGAACCACGACTCCGTGACGTAGTCGGTCACCCAGCCCATCGACAGGTAGATGCCGTCAGCGCTGGTCGGTGAGTCGTCGTCGACCTCCAGCCCCACCCGGTTGCGCCCTCGCAGGGCGGCGTCGCCCAGGACCGTGTGCAGCAGCCCCTTGGCCACCCCGCGCCCCCGGGCCGCGCGGTTGACGCCGATGTAGTCGACGTAGAGCCCCTCGACCCCCTGCGCGTCGGCGGCCAGCACCGAGCACACGATCGCCCCGGCCGGCACCCCCGGGCCGGCGTGGTCTCCGTCGGGCGAACCCTCGGGCGAGACGAAGGCCAGCCACCAGTGGTCCCAGCGATGACCGGGGTCCTCGCGCAGCCGCTGCACGAACTCGGGGAAGCTCTCGCGGTAGGAGTTGAAGTGGTCCTGGAACGACTCCTCCAGCATCCGGTGCACCATCTGCAGGTCCTGGGCCACCGGGATGCCGTTGTCGTGGGTCTCCACCCGGCGGATCGTCACGCCGGCGCGCAGTGGTGGCAGCACCTCGGCGGGATCCACCGGCCGGGTCATGTGCAGCCAGCGGCGGCGGCAGCGGTAGCCGGCAGCCGGCAGCCACCCGCGCTGAACCTCGTCGTCGGCGAAGGGCGAGGCGTCCATCCGGGTGTGCTCCAGCCCGCGCAGCGAGGCGATCGCCCGGCCCTGCTCAGCTGCCCAGGCGTACAGGCCGGCCGCGACCGTGTCGAGTTCGGGGAGGTCGCGATCGAGGTAGAGGCTGACCGTGGTCCGGCCGGCGGCGCGGTCCTGCACCGTGACCCAGCCCCGCGGCCGCGTCTCCCCCGGCGGCGCGACGACCAGCTGGCGGCGGGTCCACGACGCCATGCCGACGACCTCCGAGCGCACCGACTCCATGTCCAGCGCCCCCTCACCGGTGTACGGCGTGTGGTCGGCGAGGCGGAGCGCCGCCAGCCCGGCCACGTCGTCCTCGCCCGGCGAGCGGGCCGACCAGCCGTCCGGCAGGTCGGGGAGCCCCTGCTCGGGGGCGGTCAACGCCCCCTCCCCTGCCGGGTCACTTGTTCAGGTGCCGCGCCCGAGCGAAGCAGAACAGGCCGTAGCAGGCGATGCCGAGGCCGATCAGGATCAGCAGCACCTGCCCGAAGGGCTGCTGGAGCACCGTGTGCAGGGCGTCGTCGAGGCCACCGGACTTCTTGGCCTTGTGGGTGATCGCGGCGGCCACGAACAGGCCGCCGATGATCATGAACGCGATGCCCTTGGCGATGTAGCCGACCTTGCCGATCCAGCGGTAGGCCGTGCCGACGTCGCCGCTGGTGCCGCGGGCGTCGAGGTTCTCCATGAACTTCTCGGTCCAGCCGCGACGGGCGTAGTTGATGCCATAGGCGATGATCCCCAGCCCGACCAGTCCGACCAGCCAGCGCCCGTAGGCCTGGTTCATCAGCTTGGCGGTGTAGCTGCTGCTGCCGCCCGAGCCGGAGCCCGACCCGACGGCGTACTGCACCGCGAGGACGGCGATGTAGCCGTAGAGGATGGCCTTGAACGCCGACACGGCGCGCTTGCGCCATCGCTTGCCGCCGTCGTACTCCTGGTGGCCGACGACGGCCTCGAGCGCGCGCCACAAAGTCAGCACGAACATGCCGATCGCGACCAGCCAGAGCAGCGCCGGCCCGAACGGCTGCTTGGCCAACTCCTGCATCGCGCCCTTCTGAGACGCGTTGGTGTGGTGCTGGCCGAGGGCCAGCTGGATCGCCAGCCAGGCGATCAGCAGGTGGACGATGCCGTAGACGACCATGCCGAAGCGGATGCCGCGGTCCAGCCACGTGCTCTCGTTGACGTCCTGGCCTACCTGCTCTGCGCGGTTACCGATGTCGGTCATAGCCGCAATGTTCCCGATGGCCGGGCGGTCCAAACCACACCTCGGGGTGAGGCCTCGCCGCAGTCTCAGCCTGGAGTCAGCCCTGGAGTCAGCCCTGGAGTCAGCCCTGGAGTCAGCCCTGAGGTCGGCCCTGGGCGACGAGCTGGTCGCGGTCGCGCATCATGCTCCCCAGGACGCCGTTCACGAACGTCGGCGAGTCGTCGGTCGAGAGGTTGCGGACCAACGCCACCGCCTCCGAGACGGCCACCGCAGGGGGCACCTCGTCGTTGAAGAGCAGCTCGAAGGTGCCGATCCGCAGCGCCGAGCGGTCGACCGCCGGCATCCGGTCCAGCGACCAGCGCTCGGAGTACGACGCGAGCACCTCGTCGATGCGGGCCTGGTGCTCGACGACGCCGCGCACCAGGGTCTCGGTGTAGGGGTTGGTCGGTCCTTCGCCGGCGGCGATCGCGGACTCGAGCGCGGCTACCGGGTCGTCGCCGCGCAGCTCGGCGGCGTAGAGGACGTCGAGCGCCCGTTTGCGGGCCTTGGTCCGGGCCGGCATCAGGCCTTCACACGACCGAGGTAGGACGAGTCGCGGGTGTCGACCTTGACCTTCTCGCCCTGGGTGATGAACAGCGGCACCTGGATCTCGTGGCCGGTCTCGAGGGTGGCCGGCTTGGTCCGGCCGGTGGCGCTGTCGCCGACGACGCCGGGCTCGGTGTAGGTGATCAGCATCTCCACCGACGCCGGGAGCTCGACGTAGAGCACGCGGCCCTCGTTGGTGGCGACGATGGCGTCGTTGTTCTCGAGCAGGAAGTTCTTGGCGTCCCCGACGATCTCCGGTGCGATCTCGAGCTGGTCGTAGGTGCCGGTGTCCATGAAGATGTAGGACGTGCCGTCGTTGTAGAGGTACTGCATCGTCCGCTTGTCGACGCTGGCGACGTCGACCTTCACGTCGGCGTTGAAGGTGCGGTCGACGGTCTTGCCCGACTCGATGTTCTTCAGCTTCGACCGCACGACCGCGCCGCCCTTGCCCGGCTTGTGGTGCTGGAACCAGATGACCTGCCAGAGCTGGCCGTCGAGGTTGAGGACCATGCCGTTCTTGAGGTCGTTGGTGGTGGCCATGCGGAGGCGCCTCTTCTGCTGGGAGTCGGGGTGGCCGCACCACCGGCCAAGGCCGGGCGGCCGACGCCCGAGTCTAGTACGGCGCCGCTCGGCCCCCAGCATCGTGGCGGCCGCTGTCAGGCGGGGTAGATCTCCACGCCCCGCGGTGCATCGAAGACCAGCGCACCCGCCGGCTGCTCGAGGTGGTGGGTGCCGTGGTGATCGACGAGGTAGTAGCGCTGGTGAGGGGAGCGCCACACCCAGCGGGCGGTGCCCACCTGACGGGATTGGTAGCCGGCGTGGGTCTTCCACCGATGATGTCGGCGGCCCAGAGGGGCACTGTTGTGCATCCCCGTCTGGCCGGGCGGCCCGAGTGGGTCGTAGGCAGTCGGGTGGTCGAGGTCGACCCGACCGGCCAGCCCGGGCACGGCGTTCGCGTGGGGGAAGCAGTCGCCCGGAGTCGCGAGGCGGCGCCGCTCGGCGAGCCACGTCGGGTGCTCGTAACAGTTGAGGTCGACCCGCTCAGCCAGGTCGACCACCGGAGTGACCCGCACCCGGCACCCGGAGAAGAGATGGTGGTCGGCCAGGAGCGGCCCGACCCCCTCGACCCTGGCCACCGGAGCTGCGAGACCGGCCAGCGCGAGGTCGGTCAGATGGACGTAGAGGTGGAGGCGGGGACGGAACCGCTCCGGCTTCGCCGCGGCCAGCGCAGGCAGCAAGTCAGCCGGCAACGCCGTCGCGCGGGTTACCTCCTGGCTGTCACCCTGACCCTCCAGCAGCAGCAGGAGGACCTCGGCTGGGCGGGCCAGCCACCCGAACGCGATCGAGCGCAGCTCGTCTCGGGTGGCACCTTGGTGACGGTCTGCGAGCAGGTCGGCGACCCGGTCGACCATGGCGTCGATCCAGACCGCGTCACCGGCCTCCACTCGCGCGAAGACGTTGCGGAGACCGACCTCGTCGGCTCGCGAGAGCGCGACGTATCGGCGCCGGCGCTGCTCCTCCACGCGAGCGGCATGCGCGGTCGGATCGGCCTCGATCACCTTCGCCTCGCAGATCGCGAGCACGCGACCCGGTGCCTGACTCCCGATCGCCGCCGCCACGGCGCTGTCGACGATGCCGATCCGGTCGACAGGCAGCCGGCGAGACAGGCGGGACACCTTGCGTGCCAGCCATACCGGGCAGGCGAGCTCGAGGGTCACCGCCCACACCTGGGGCAGGCGGTAGGTGAGGTCGAGCACGTCTGCCAGGTCACGCTCGCAGGCCGACACTCCAACCTCGCGCGCCATGGCCAGCTCAGGTATCGCGAACTCGCGCACACCCGGCGTCCCCTCACCCCCCGGGTGCACGAGCCGATCCTCCGCCCACACCCGGCTGCCCCTCTCGGAGTCGCGACGTGGGTCGGTCGAGTGGACCTCGGCCCAGGCCGCGACGATCTGGAGGTCATCCACCTCGGCCCCACGACGTCGCAGGACCGAGCGCCCGGCGAGGTCGAGCAACGCCGCGGGCGACAAACAGGCCAGGTCCTGACCCAAGGTGTCGAGCCCGAGCGTTGACATGGCTCGAGTCTAGTCGAACATGTGTTCGAACGCAAGTGGTTCGAGCTCTGCGATCCCGATCGTTCAGATTCATGGCGATGAGCGGGCGCGACCTGGATCCGGTGGTCCGCGAAGCGGAGGCCCGTGGAGTCACCGTTGAGCGCGTCGACTCAACCTTTCGGTGGTTCTTCCATCCGGACTGACGCCTGACGCCTGACGCCTGACGCAGACGACCGCCGGCACAGGACGTTCGCAATGGGCACAAAGTCCCGGGTTGAGCGATCCTTGGTATCTGTGGTCGCTAGCGCGGAGACCCCAGCCTGGGGCCATGGCCAGCGATAGGTGGGATCACATGATGGACGGCTCGCGCGGAATGACCTACGGCGGATTCTGGCTCATGCTTCTCGTCGGGATCTTCCTCGTGGTGCTTCTAGGCGTGGCGATCTATGTGGCCCTGAGGGCGGTCAACCCCGACTCTCCGGGTCCGGGACGGAAGGTCGAGCCAGCAGCGTCCTCACCTCGCGAAGTCCTCGATCTGCGGCTCGCTCGAGGCGAGATCAGCCCAGAGGAGTACAGCACCGTCCGGCCCCTATTGGACCAGTGACATCCATCGAGTGAGCGGACGCGATCCGGCGCAAGTGCCCAGCAGTGCCGGGTGAATGGAGCCGTGGCGCCGACGACATAGACGGCGGGGGACCCGGTGCGCTCAGCGGTTCGGGTCGTCGTCGAACCGTGGCCTACAGCCCGCGGTCTCCGGTCTTCCGTTCGCCCGTCATCCACCACCGGTGCCCGTCGTATTGGAGATAGGCGAAACTGCTGACGCGGTGGCCCTTCACAACCCAGGTGAACGTCGCCCTGCCATGGGTTCCGTGGACATGGGCCGTGATCCTCTTCGGAACCACACTGAGTCCGTCAGAATGGAACTGTTCCACGACCTTCTCGGCCGCGGCCGCGCACGCGCGATCGGCTGCTAGATAAGGCTTGCTCTCGCTGAACGTGCATGCCCGTCGAGACTCACCGCGGTCGTACAGAACGAAGGTCTTGTGGAGAAAGGCTTTCGCTGCATGCTTCGTCGGTCCACTCGGCCGGTGATGCGGAGCAGAGGGTGACGGTTGCGTCACGGCCTCCGCCGCCTTCTTGCCCAGATTGTCACAGCCCGACAGCCCCGTGGCGACCAGAACGCCGAGCGCACACATGGCACCCAACCTGGCCCGTCTCCGTACCCGCTCCACGCGTCTTCCTCCTGTGACAGGTGGCGAGTACGCACGCTAGATGAGTCTTGCCCCTGGGGTGCGTCGTTTCGCCCCGAAAGCCCGGCCTCCGGCCCGCAGCGAGAGTCACCCACTCATCGCCGCTCGAGTGGACGTCCAGTGCCGGACAGCGGCATGTGTGCGTCAGCGAGCGAAGGTGCGGAGAAAAGCGACGCCACCGTCCAAAACCCCAGCCTGGACCTGGCGGGCGTACTGCAAGGCGTCGTCGCGAGTCGCTGCCTTGACCCCGCACCTCTCGCCGTTGTCGGCTTCGACGTCCACGGCCCATGCGTTGCCCAGCAGGTAACGCTGGACGAGGCCGGGCAGCACCCCGTAGTCGAACGCGGTAGCCACCGGAGAGGTGAGCGGGTCAGGCGTCGAAGTCATGCGCCGCCAGCGACGGAGGCGATCGACGGCAGGCTCGACGCGAATCGTCATATGAACGCCATCCGGTCCCGCCACTTCGGGCAGCCAGCCAGCGTTCGGAGACGATGTGCCGTAGGGGTCTGGTGGGTTTGTCCGACGACACCCAGCCATTGAAGCAGCCCGCGTAGCCAGACGACCTCTCATCGGCTGAGCCATGAGCGGAAGCTCGGAAGCATGTGAGCGCCGTTTGGGTGCGGCCCGTCACCGAAGACGTTTGCCGTCACTAGGCCGGATCTTGGAGAGATTGTTCCGCGCGCTATCGCCGGTTGAGCCGAATCTGCTCCCGCGGAGGTCAGGACCGTAACGACTCCTGTGGCGGTACAGGTTCGTGCTGGTGAGCCACCAGACGAAGGGGACGACCAGGATGGTCAGGAGTATGTAGAACCACATCGAGCCGCTCCTTCCCTCGAGGCTCACAAGGGTATTCGCTGTTGTGCAGACTGTTGCGCCTGCGGTCAGCCGCAATCTCTACCGCCTGGCGGAGCAGTCCCACAGGGACCGCTCAGGCATGAGCGTGCGTCATTGCGCCCTTGCCACGTTCGGCCAGGCGCCGGTGGACGCCCTGGCGTGACGCACCCGTCATCCGCGGCCCACGAGACTCCGCTCCGGTTGAGCAGAAACGCGGTGAGAGACTCCGCATCGCGGAGGGCGCTGCCAGTCAGATCGATGCGTGCGCGGAACGTGCGTTCGCCGGGCGCGACGGGACCACCACGTGGCGGACGCGGTGGCGGAGGCTGCTGATGACGACGCTCGCGACTACGCCCAGGGACCCGACGGTGACGATCGTGGCGACGCCGATGAAGACGACGAGGTAGGTCATTAAGGCGGTGTTGTACTCGAAGAGGTGCATTGCGGATTCCTTGGATTGAAGTTGAACCGGGTCAATTCGCGATCCGATGGGTCGATCTTGCAGACGCCGAGGCAACCCGTCTGTTTGCCCGCTGACACACCGAGCGACCGATGCACACACATCGGCATGTGCGTGCGGCCGGACAGCGGGTAGGTCGTCGGACTCTGCTGGGTCTACGGCCTGGTGGGCAGTTGATCGGTGGTGTCGATCTGGGTTCCAGTCTTCGCGTTGAGGAAGGTCCAGAGGCGGCACTTCGGAGACTTCGCGAGGGCAACGGCTCTTGCTGAGGGGTCGCCGAGGGGCACCGCGCATCCTCGCTGGCTGTAGGCCCACACCGACTGCTGGTCTTGCTGGTAGTCGAGCACTCCGAACTGTGCCGTCACGTCTGCCGCGAGAGGTTGGCCGCTCTCCCACGTTGCCCAGGCCTCGTCAGCCGTGAGGTAGGCGTGTCCGCTCGGCGCGTTCTTGGGTGAGAAGGTCTCGCCCGCAGTGATGCCGATCGGGGAGGTCGATGTGTGGCTGGTCTGATCGGCCTGGTGCTGCCGATGAACGAGCAGGGCAGCAATCACCACGAGCACGAGGCAGCCCCCACAGACCATCAGCCACCGCTTCGTCACGTCGCACATGATCTCGCCATTGCGATCGTGACGCACGCGTATCCAGGCGACCGCTCACGGCTGAGAGTGAGCCGGACGGGGACTGCCGACGCGTCTTCGACCGACCTGGCACGTTCGTGAGGGCCGCTGCTAGGGACACGGAGGCTCGGTTGGGCTGGGCCCACCGGGGGGCGTGCCAAGGACGGGTGTACGCAGCCTTGACGACCGGTGCCGCCGTGCACGCCACGGCGGCTCGTGCGGATAGTCCGGCGCCCGCGAAACTCCAGGTGCTTCCGCCATGTGAGTAGCGGCTGCGGATCAGCGACCCAGGACTCATCGGCGCGACCGGTCGCGGAAGATGGCGTTCCGCCCCGAGAGTCGTGGAGGACCGGTCTTCCCGCCCGCCCTCAGACGGTCCACCCGCCCGAGGCGAGGAGGTGCAGCGCCTCGCGGTAGCCCTCGACGCCCTTCCCGGAGATCACCGCGACCGCGTGCGACGTGACCACCGAGTGGTGCCGGAACTCCTCGGGCCGCTGGAGCGGGTCGGAGAGGTGCACCTCGACCAGGGGTGCCGTCAGCTGGGCGCAGGCGTCGAAGAGGGCCAGCGAGTAGTGGGTCCAGGCCGCGGCGTTGAGCACCACCGCCGTTTGCTCGTCGGCGGCGGTGTTGAGCCAGTCGAGGAGCGCGCCCTCGTGGTTGGTCTGCCGCACCTCCACCTCCAGGCCGAGGTCGCGCCCCCACTCGACGCACAGCGCGGCCAGCTCGTCGTACGTCGTGGAGCCGTAGATCTCGGGCTGGCGGCGCCCCAGGCGCCCGAGGTTGGGACCGTTCAGGACGACGACCTTCATTGCCCGCTCCCTGCCATGACCTCGTAGGCCGCGTGGAGGTGCTCGTCTGCGGGGTCGGTCAGCACGACCGGGTCGGCCAGCCCCCGCAGGACCACGAAGCGCAGGTGGGTGCCGCGCGACTTCTTGTCGACGGCCATCCGCGCGCGCAGCTCCTCATACGATGCGCCGGACCAGGTGGTGGGCAGCCCGACCCGGGCGAACGCCGCCGCATGCCGCGCGGCGACCACGTCGTCCAGGATGCCGGCCCGCCGCGCCAGCTCAGCGACGTAGACGCACCCGAGGGCGACGGCCTCGCCGTGCCGCAGGGCGTAGCCGCTGGCCTGCTCCACCGCGTGCCCCATCGTGTGCCCGTAGTTGAGCACCTCGCGCCCCGGATGGCCGGAGTCGCCACCGGTCTCGTGCAGGTCACCGGCCACCACGTCGGCCTTGACCCGCACCGCACGCTCGACGAGCTCGCGCAGCACCGGCGAGCCGACCGGCGGCGCGCCGTGCTCCTCGACCAGCGTGAGGATCTCCGGGTCGGCGATGAACCCGCACTTGACGATCTCGCCCAGCCCGGCCCGCAGCTCGGCGTCCGGAAGCGTGCCGAGGAAGGCCAGGTCGCACAACACGCCGGCCGGCTCGTGGAAGGCACCGACCAGGTTCTTCCCGGCACCGGTGTCGATGCCGGTCTTGCCGCCGACCGCGGCGTCGACCATGCCGAGCAGCGACGTCGGGACGTGCACGACCCGCACCCCGCGGAGCCAGGTCGCGGCCACGAACCCGCCCAGGTCGGTGGTCGCTCCCCCACCGACGGTGACGACGGCATCGCTGCGCGTGAAGCCGGCGCGGCCGAGCGCCTCCCAGCACTCCGCCGCCACGACCGCCGACTTGGCCTCCTCGCCGTCGGGCACCGCCAGCGCCAGCACGTCGTACGACGGGGCGAGGGCGTCGCAGACCGGCACGGCCGCCGCCAGCCCCTCGGGCGCCACTACGGCCACCCGCGTGGCGCCACGCCCGACCAGTCCGGGCAGGCGGTCGAGCAGGTCGTCGCCGACCACGACGTCGTACGGCGCGCCGGTGGCGACCCTGATCACCCTGGGCTCGGAGGCCACGTCACTCACCGACGACCTCCCCGATGTGCCCCAGCACCGCCGAGGCGACCTCCTGCGGCGTCAGACCGTCGGTGTCGACGACTGCAGTGGCCACCGACTCGTAGACCGGGGCGCGCTCGTCGAGGAGCGCCTTCATGGTGCCCCGCACGTTGCCGAGGAGCAGCGGGCGCGAGGCACCGAGCCCGACCCGCGCGGCCGCGTCGGTGAGGCCGACCCGCAGGAAGACGACCCGGTGGCCGGCCAGCAGGGCCCGGCTCTCCTCCGCCATCACCGCACCACCTCCGAGCGCGAGCACGCCGGAGTGCTCGGCGAGCGCGGTCGCCACCGCTGCGCGCTCGAGGGCCCGGAAGTGCTCCTCGCCGGAGTCGACGAAGATGTCGGAGATCGAGCGCCCCTCGGTCGCCTCCACGTCGTCGTCGGTGTCGCGGAACGTCGTGCCCAGCCGCTCGGCCAACAGCCGGCCCACGGTCGACTTCCCCGCGCCCATCGGTCCGACGAGCACCACGAGCGGTCGCGTCATGGGTGCGTCGATCGGCCGGTCATCGGATCGTGAGGTGGTCGAGGTAGCCGGTGACGTTGCGGCGGGTCTCCTCGACCGCGTCACCACCGAACTTCTCCAGCACGGCGTCGGCCAGCACCAGCGCCACCATGGCCTCGGCGACGACGCCGGCGGCCGGGACCGCACAGACGTCGGAGCGCTGATGGTGGGCCACCGCCTCCTCGCCGGTGGCGACGTCGACCGTGCGGAGCGCGCGCGGCACGGTGGCGATCGGCTTCATCGCGGCACGCACGCGCAGCACCTCGCCGGTCGACATGCCGCCCTCGGTGCCGCCGGAGCGGCCAGTGGCGCGCCGTACGCCGTCGTCGGTCGGCACGATCTCGTCGTGCGCCAGACTCCCGCGGGTGGCGGCGAGCTCGAAGCCGTCGCCGACCTCGACGCCCTTGATCGCCTGGATCCCCATCAGCGCACCGGCGAGACGTGAGTCGAGCCGGCGGTCCCAGTGCACGTGGGAGCCGAGACCGGGCGGCAGACCGTGGGCGACCACCTCGACCACCCCACCGAGCGTGTCGCCGTCTCGGTGGGCCTCGTCGATCGCGGCCACCATCGCGGCGCTCGCCTCGGGGTCGAGGCAGCGCACCTCGTCGGCGTCGAGCCTGGCCACGTCGTCGGGCTCCGGTACGACGCCGGCCGGGGCGCGCACGCCGCCGAGCTCGACGACATGGGTGACCAGCCGGATGCCCGCGGTCTGCTCGAGGAACGCGGCCGCGACCGCACCGAGCGCGACCCGGGCTGCGGTCTCCCGGGCAGAAGCGCGCTCGAGCACCGGACGGGCCTCGTCGAAGCCGTACTTCTGCATGCCGACCAGGTCGGCGTGACCGGGTCGGGGCCGGGTGAGCGGCGCGTTGCGCGCCAGGTCGCCGAGCACGGACTCGTCGACGGGATCGGCCGACATCACCTGCTCCCACTTGGGCCACTCGCTGTTGGCGATCTCGATGGCGACCGGGCCGCCGATGGTCTCGCCGTGGCGGACGCCGCCGAGGATCGTCACCCGGTCCTGCTCGAACTTCATGCGCGCGCCGCGACCGCGACCGAGTCGGCGGCGGGCGAGCGCCTCGCTCACGTCGTCGGTGGTGATCCGGACCTGCGCCGGCAGCCCCTCCAGGACCGCGACCAGTGCCGGTCCGTGGGACTCCCCGGCAGTGAGCCAGCGCAACATGGGGTCAGTCTCCCATGGGGCACCACGCGGATGAGCAGGCTAGCCCCCGACGAGACGCGACCAGATCGGCTCGCCCCAGACGACGCCCGCGACCGCGCCGAGCAGCATGAACGGCCCGAACGGCACGCCCTTGCGGTCGACGAGGTGGAACAGCGCGAGCACGCCACCGATCACGCCGCCGAGCAGGAAACCGGCGTAGAGGCCGACGAGGAGCGGTCCCCAGCCGAGCCAGCCGAGCCCGATGCCCAGCACCCCGGCCAGCCGCACGTCGCCGAAGCCCAGCCCGCGCGGGTAGATGAACCACAGCACCGCATAGGTCCCGCCGCCGACCAGCCAGCCGACGGCGGCCATCACGACGTCGTGGCTGTCGCGGGCCACGAGGGCGCCGACCAGGGCCAGCGCGCCCAGCACGGCGTACGACGGGCGGATCAGGTAGGTGGGCAGCAGCCGGGTCCGCCAGTCGATCACCGCGAGGGCGACGTAGACCGGCACCATCGGCACCCACATCAACCAGGCCCACGACCAGCCGAGGGCGCCTCCGAGCACACCGCCGGCGACCGCGCCGGCGACCACGCTGCGCCAGGCCAGACCCGGCAGTCCCGCGATGTCGGTGAATGCCTCGGGCGGAGGTGCGGGCTCGCGCGCGACGTCGACCGTCGCGTCACCCTCGGAACCGGCCTTCGCCGGGTCGGCGTGCGCGGGCTCGATCGCCGGGACCCGCGCGATCACGATCGGCACCAGCAGGCTGCCGAGTCCCGCCACCACGGCGCCCACGAGCGCGGCGAGCACGGTCGAGTCCATGGCGGGACCCTAGGGCAACGACCCCTCGTCCCGGTGGCGTTCGGCGAGTCCCGCCTCGCCGGCCGCGCGCATGGCCTCGACCGGCACGTCGAACCGTCCCGTCATCGCCCGCAGCTGGTCCACGGCCTGCCACAGCAGGAGGTCGAGCCCGCCGATCACCGTGCGCCCGTCCGTCGTCGCGACGCGGGCCAGCGGCGTCGGCCAGGGGTCGTAGAGGACGTCGAAGACCACGGCGACGTCGCGGGTCGCGGCGACGACGTCGTCGTCCTGCGCCTCCGGCGGCACGGTCGAGACCACGATGTCGGCGCTCACCGGCCCCAGCTCCGCCCACGGCAGCACCCGCAGCCGCGGCGGGTGCGGGTGACGAGCCACGGCGTCCAGGGTCTCCGCTGCCCGTGCCGGGTCGCGGACGACCAGCGTGGCCTCGGCCAGCCCGCGCTCGGCGAGGGCGAGCAGCACCGACGCCGCCGTCGCGCCGCCGCCGAGCACGACCGCCGAGTGGAGATGGGCCTGAGTGGCGGTGTTGACCGCGGCCAACGCTCCGGGCACGTCGGTGTTGAGACCGTGCCGGCCACCGTCGTGGTCGAGCAGCAGCGTGTTCGCGGCCCCCGACACGCGGGTCCAGTCGTCCTGCGAGGTCAGGAGGGGGATCACCTCACGCTTGAGGGGCATCGTCAGCGAGAGGCCGCGCCAGGTCTCGTCCAGCCCGTCCACGAAGGCCGCCAGACCTCCGGCCGGCACCCGCACGGCGTCGTAGGTCCAGGCCAGGCCCAGCACGTCGTACGCCGCGCGGTGGAGGGCAGGCGACAAAGAGTGCTCGATCGGGTCCCCGAGGACAGCGCACCGCATGGTCGACCGTCCGCCTCAGCAGCGACTGGACGTCGTGCAGTACTGCGCGAACTCGTCCTTGAAGGCCAGGAACTCCTGGTAGGTCTTGCCGAACTTCGTCTTCCCCGTGCGCAGGTTGACGGTCACGTAGTAGTACCAGTCGCCGTCCGCCGGGTGCAGCGCCGCCTTGATCGCGGCGTCACCGGGCGAGTTGATCGGACCCGGCGGCAGGCCCGGGTGGAGGTAGGTGTTGTAGGGCGAGTCGACCTGGGTGTCCTCGGTCGTCACCGCCACCACGCCCTTGCGGTCGAGTGCGTAGTTGACCGTCGCGTCGATCTGGAGCAGCCCGTTGGTGCCCTGCTGGTCGCCCGGGCCGTCGAGCCGGTTGTAGATCACCCGCGACACCTTGGGCATGTCCGACCCGCGCCCCTCGGC
Source organism: uncultured Actinomycetota bacterium (assembly GCA_963820015.1). Lineage (GTDB taxonomy): Bacteria > Actinomycetota > Actinomycetes > Propionibacteriales > Nocardioidaceae > Nocardioides. Next base: position 586,531 of record CAWFYO010000003.1, read on the forward strand.
CTGGATCAGGCTGGCGATGGTCATGATCTCGCCCGGGGTCCGGCCCTGCGCCTGGGCACCCTTGACCAGGTCGTTCTCCGCGGCCGACTGCCGCCACCGGTCGACCATGTCCTTGAGCATGTCGGCCGGCTTCTCCTTGGGCCCGAAGCCGTACGTCGACGGGAACAGGTAGCCCTCCGCGTTGCCCTTCGCGTAGGCCGGCAGCCCCAGCGCCTTCGGGTCCTTCAGGACCGCGTTGAAGGCGGACTTCGGGAACTTCGTCTTCGCCGCCAGGATGGCGACGGTGTCGGCCACCCGGAGCCCCTCCGGGATCGTGACCGCGGTGGTCACGATGTTCTTCGGGTTGCTGAGCACCGCGAAGGCCTCGTCGGCGCTCATCTTCTTCTTCAGCTGGTAGTAGCCCACCTGGATCGCGGTGCTGCCGTTCGCGGCCTCGGTGAACGCGTCGACGGACGCCACCACGCCCTGGCGCTTGAGGTTGCGCCCGATCGCGCCGACCGATTCGCCCTGCTGCACCTGGAACAGCACCGACCCGTGGCCCGGGCCCGAGTAGTCGGCCGCGTGCGACAGGTGGTCCTTGAGGTAGTGGTAGCCCTGCGTCCCGACGTAGTAGGCGCCTCCCACGACCACCACGAGGGCGATCAGCACGGCGAGGCAGCCGGAGACGCTGCGCCGCTTCGTCTTCTTCCGCCGGGCACCGCCGAGGTAGGTGGGCTCGTAGTGGTCGTCGAGGTCCTCGGAGCCGCTCCCCGGAAGGAGGGGTTCGGCGGGGTCGAGGTCGTCAGTCACCTGGTGGTCGTAGGCGCTGCCGTCGTGGGTCATGACTCTCCCGATTCGGTGTCTCCGGTCACGAGCTCTCCCGGAGCGCGTCCCGTGGCACGTTCGGTGTCCAGGGCGTGCTGCAGGATGAGTACCGCCGCAGCCTGGTCGACCACGGCCCGCCGTTCGGCACCCTTCTTCCCTCGGTCGCGCAGCATAGCCTCCGCCGACACGGTCGTCAGACGCTCGTCCTGCAGTCGCACCGCCACGGGGCTGATCCGGGCGGCCAGCCGCGCTGCGAACTCCCGCGCCTTCACCGCGGCCGGACCCTCGCCGCCCGAGAGCGAGCGGGGCAGCCCGACGACCACCTCCACGGCCTCCTCGTCGCGCACCAGCCGCGCGATCCGGGCGAGGTCGCCCTTCCCGCGTCGTACGGTCTCGACCGGGGTCGCCAGGAACCCGGTGGGGTCACTGCGGGCGACGCCGATCCGGGCGTCTCCGGGGTCGAGACCGAGCCGTACGCCGGCTCGCATCAGGCCGTGGCCCGGGCCACGGCACCGCTCGCCGCGGCGAGCGCCTCGTCGATGCGCGACGCGTCGGTGCCCCCGCCCTGGGCGACGTCGTCCTTGCCGCCACCGCGCCCACCGACGAAGGGCATCACGGCCGCGAGCAGGTCGTTGGCCTTCACGCCGCGCTCGCGCGCGTGCTCGTTGGTCGCGGCCACCACCGACACCTTGCCGTCCTTGACGCCGATCAGCACCGCGGCGCCCGGCTGCTCCTGGCTCAGCCGGCTGCGGAGGTTCATCGCCATCGTGCGGAGGTCTCCCCCGTCGGCACCGTCGATGCGCAGGTTGATCAGCCGGATGCCGTTGACGTCGGCGGCGTCCGCCGCCAGCTGGGCGCCCTCCGAGAGCAGCTGCGCGATCCGGGTCTGCTCCAGCGCCTTCTCGGCCGCCCGCAGCCGCTCGACGATGTCGTGGACCCGCTCGGGCAGCTCCTCGGGCCGCGCCTTGAGCGTCTCGGACAGCTGGGCCACGAGCACGTGCTCGCGCGCCAGGAACCGGTAGGCGTCGGCACCGACCAGCGCCTCCACCCGGCGTACGCCGGAGCCGATCGACGCCTCGCCGAGCAGCTTGACGACCCCGAGCTGGCCCGAGCGACCCGGCGTGGGTGCCTCCGCACAGCTCGCGCGCCCAGTCGCCGACCGAGACGACCCGCACGTGGTCGCCGTACTTCTCGCCGAACAGCGCCATCGCCCCCGAGCGCACCGCCTGCTCCTGGGTCATGATCTCGGCGTGCACGCCGAGGTCGGCGAGCACCAGGTCGTTGACCTTCGCCTCGACGTCGTGCATGACCGACTCGGGCACCGCGCCGGTGGCGGAGAAGTCGAACCGGAAGCGGCCCGGGGAGTTCTCCGAGCCGGCCTGGGTCGCGGTCTCGCCGAGCGCCTCGCGGAACGCCTTGTGGACCATGTGGGTCGCGGTGTGCGACCGCGAGATCGCCTTGCGGCGCTCGATGTCGACCTCGGAGTGCGCCTCGAGCCCCGGTGTCACCTCACCGCTGAGCACGCGCCCGCTGTGCACCACCAGCCCGGTGATCGGGGTCTGCACGTCGCGGACCTCGATCCGCGCGCCGTTGGCCAGCTCGATCACGCCGCGGTCGGCCAGCTGGCCGCCGCCCTCGGCGTAGAAGGGGGTGCGGTCGAGCACCAGCTCGACGTCGTCGCCCGCACGGGCCGCCTCGACGACCTCACCGCCCCAGACCAGGCCGCGCAGCGAGCCCTCCGAGACCACCTCGCGGTAGCCGGTGAACTCGACCGGACGGGCCAGGTCGTCGGCGATCCGGCGGTACGCCGTGGTGTTGACGTGGCCGCCCTTCTTGGCCGCCGCGTCGGCCTTGGCGCGCCGGCGCTGCTCGTCCATGAGGTCGCGGAAGCCGACCTCGTCGACCTCGAGCCCCTGCTCGGCGGCCATCTCGAGGGTCAGGTCGATCGGGAAGCCGTAGGTGTCGTGCAGCGCGAACGCTCGCTCGCCGCTCAGCTGGTGGCCGCCCGCCTGCTTCACCTCGGCGGTGGCCAGGTCGAAGATCTGGGTGCCGGCGCGCAGCGTCTGCCGGAACGCGTCCTCCTCGGCGTAGGCGACCTGCGAGATCCGCTCCCAGTCACGGTGGAGCTCGGCGTAGGTCTCGCCCATCTTGTCGCGGCTGACGGGCAGCAGCTCGGGCAGCACGCGGTCCTCGGTGCCGAGCAGCCGCATCGAGCGCACCGCTCGGCGCAGCAGCCGGCGCAGCACGTAGCCGCGGCCCTCGTTGCCGGGCGTGACGCCGTCGGAGATCAGCATCATCGTGCTGCGCACGTGGTCGGCCACGACCCGGAACCGGACGTCGCTCTCCCAGCTGTCGCCGTAGCGCCGCCCGGTGAGCAGCTCGGCCTTCTCGATGACGGGGTAGAGGACGTCGATCTCGTAGTTGTTGTCGACGCCCTGGAGCAGGTAGGCCACCCGCTCCAGGCCCATGCCGGTGTCGATGTTCTTGCGCGGCAGCGAGCCGGAGATGTCGAAGTCGTCCTTGGACCGCACCGCACTGAGCTCGTCCTGCATGAAGACGAGGTTCCAGATCTCGAGGTAGCGGTCCTCGCCCTTCGGCCCGAAGTCGAGGTCGGGACCGTAGTCGGGCCCGCGGTCGTAGAGGATCTCCGAGCACGGGCCGCCGGGGCCGGGTACGCCCATCGACCAGTAGTTCTCCTTCTTCCCGAGCCGGATGATCCGGTCGTCGGGGAAGCCGGTGACCTTGCGCCACAGCTCGGCGGCCTCCGGGTCGTCCTCGTAGATCGAGGGGTAGATGCGGCCCTCCTCGAGCCCGAAGCCGCCGTCGGCGTGGGACTTGGTGACCAGCTCCCACGCCAGCTCGATCGCACGCTCCTTGAAGTAGTCACCGAAGGAGAAGTTGCCGCACATCTCGAAGAACGTGTTGTGCCGGGTGGTCTTGCCGACGTCCTCGATGTCGGGGGTGCGCACGCACTTCTGGATGCTCACCGCACGGTCGTACGGCGGCGTCTCCTGGCCGAGGAAGTACGGCTTGAACGGCACCATGCCCGCCGCGACGAACAGCAGCGTCGGGTCGTCGAGGATGAGGGACGCCGAGGGCACGGCGGTGTGCGCGGCGGCCTCGAAGTGCGCCACGAACCGTCGTCTGATCTCCGCGGTGTCCATCAGTGTGGGCCTTCCTGCTTGCTTGAGGTGTGAGCAGCGGACTCCGCTGGTTGAGCACGTCGCTCCGGCTCGAGACCACGCGGAGCCGTCAGCTCCCGACGTCCATGAGGCACGAGCCCGAAGCGGTCGCGCAACTCGGTTTCGGCCTCGGCCTGCCCCTGCGCGACCTCGTCGCGGAACATCCTGGCGCCGAGGGTGAGGGCGTGCCAGCGGTCACTGAGACCGTCGGCGGTGAAGGCCTCCTTGACCCGGCGGGCGCGCACCGAGGCGTAGACCCCGGCCCCGGCGCCGGCCACGAACCAGAGTCCACGCTTCACGAGGCCTCCTCGGTGTCGAGGTCGAGCAGGGCGCGCTGCCGCGCGTGGAGGTCGCGCCGGGCGGCCTTGAGGTCGGAGCGGCGCTGCTTGCGCGAGCGGCGTACCTCTTGCTTCATCTCGAAGCGGATCCGGTTGCGGTTGGCCGGCGCCAGGCCACGTCGTACGCCGTGAGCCAGGGAGGCGGCCATCACCACGGTCTCCTTGAGCACGATGTCGGCGAAGGCCGGAGCGTCGACCGGCACCGGCTCGGGCTCGGGCTCGGTGTGGGTGCCGAGGTCGGTGATCACGAACTCGACCGGAGCCACGGCCGGCGGAGCCGCGGTCGGCTGCTGGTCGTGGGTGCCGTCCCTCGAGCCGCTCGAGCCGCTCGCGCAGGGCCTCGACCTCCGCCCGCGACCGGGCGCCGGACGCACGCAGCCGGAGCACCGAGACGAGCAAGGCCAGGCACAGCACAGCCAGCCCGCCGACGGCGAGCCAGAGGGCCTGGTCGTTTCCCACAGCGACCGACCCTATCGTCCGCGAACCAGGCGTCGAATGCGCTCCCAGCGCTCCTTGACCGCTGCCTCGGCGCCCAGCGACGTCGGCTGGTAGTACTCCTCGTCGGCGACGACGTCGGGGGCGTACTGCTGCTCGGCGATGCCGAACGGCTCGTCGTGGCTGTAGGCGTACGACGTGCCGTGGCCCAGGCTCTTCGACCCCTGGTAGTGCGCGTCGCGCAGGTGCGGTGGCACCTGTCCGATCTTCCCGGCCCGCACGTCGGCGCTCGCCGCGTCGATCGCCTTGATCACCGCGTTCGACTTGGGCGCGACCGCGAGCGCGATCGTGGCCTGGGCGAGGTTGAGCCGGGCCTCGGGCATCCCGATCAGCTGCACCGCCTGGGCAGCCGCGACCGCCGTGGTCAGCGCCGACGGGTCGGCCAGGCCGACGTCCTCACTGGCCAGGATCACCAGCCGCCGGGCGATGAACCGAGGGTCCTCCCCCGCCTCGAACATCCGGGCCAGGTAGTGCAGCGCCGCGTCGGCGTCGGAGCCGCGCACCGACTTGATGAACGCCGAGATGACGTCGTAGTGCTGGTCGCCCTGGCGGTCGTAGCGAACGGCGGCCCGGTCCACGGCGGTCTCGGCCGTTGCCAGGTCGATCACGCTCGCGCCCTTGGCACGGGCTGCCCCGGCCGCGGCCTCGAGGTAGGTCAGCCCCCGGCGCGCGTCCCCTCCGGCGAGGCGCACGAGGTGGTCGCGGGCGTCGTCGTCGAGGGTGACGGAGCCGTCGAGGCCGCGCTCGTCCACCAGCGCCGTGTGGATCACCTCGGCGACGTCCTCGTCGGTGAGGGAGTCGAGCTGGAGCAGCAGGCTGCGCGAGAGCAGCGGCGAGATCACCGAGAAGAAGGGGTTCTCGGTGGTGGCCGCCACCAGCGTGACCCAGCGGTTCTCGACGCCGGGCAGCAGGGCGTCCTGCTGGGCCTTGCTGAACCGGTGCACCTCGTCGACGAACAGCACGGTCTCCCGGCCGCGCCGGGTGAGGTCGGCGCGGGCCTGCTCGATGGCCGCGCGCACCTCCTTCACGCCGGCAGAGACCGCCGAGACCTCGACGAAGGCCCGGTCGGTCTGTCCGCTGACGATCGCCGCGATGGTGGTCTTGCCCGTGCCGGGTGGTCCCCACAGCAGCACTGACATCGACTGCCGGCCCTCGATCAGCTGGCGCAGCGGCGAGCCCTCGGCCCGCAGCTGCGGCTGCCCCACCAGCTCGTCGAGCGTGCGGGGGCGCATCCGCACCGCCAGCGGGGCCGAGGCCGTCGTGTTGGCCTGCAGCGACCCGGCCCCGGGCGTGACCGGGACGGCAGGCCGCAGGGACTCGACCTCGAACAGCTCGTCCTCCGACACGTGATGCAGCGTAGGCGGTGCCCGGACCGCCTGCTCAGGAGGAAGTGACCGACTTGGTCTTGAGGTCGTACCAGGTGTCGGCGTACCCCGGCTGGTCGGCGAGCTGGGCGGCCGTCATGGTCGCGGTGCCCGACGGGTTGCCCTGGTCGTCGACGCCGAGGATCTCGGTGGTGACGGGGCGCTGCGGGGCGTTGCCGTATTCGCCGGCGAAGTGACAGGCGACCTTGTGCTTGGCCCCGATCTGCAGCAGCGGCGGCTCCTGCTTCGCGCAGATCTCCTTCGCCATCCAGCACCGCGTGCGGAACCGGCAGCCGCTCGGCGGGTTGATCGGCGACGGCACGTCGCCCTCGAGCCGGATCCGCTCCCGGCGACCGCCGATCGCCGCCTGCTTCACGTCGGGCGCTGCCGAGAGGAGCGCCTGGGTGTAGGGGTGCTGCGGGTGCTCGTAGATCGTCTCGCGGTCGCCGATCTCGACGATCTTGCCGAGGTACATCACCGCGACCTCGGGGCAGAAGTGCCGCACCACGGCCAGGTCGTGGGCGATGAAGAGGAACGCGATCCCGAACTCCTCCTGCACGTCCTTGAGCAAGTTGACCACCTGGGCCTGGATCGACACGTCGAGCGCCGAGACCGGCTCGTCGGCGACGAGCAGCTTGGGCTGGAGCGCCAGCGCCCGGGCGATGCCGATGCGCTGCCGCTGGCCGCCGGAGAACTCACTGGGGTACCGGTTGTAGTGCTCGGGGTTGAGGCCGACGACCTCGAGCAGTTCCTGCACCCGCGCCAGGACCTTCTTCTCCGGCACCATGTTGTGGACCCGCAGCGGCGTGCCCACGATCGTGCCCACCGTGTGGCGAGGGTTCAGCGAGGAGTAGGGGTCCTGGAAGATCATCTGGATCTCGCTACGGATCGGCATCATCTGCCGACGCGAGAGCCCCGCGATGTCGCTGCCTTCGAAGTCGATGACTCCGGAGGTGGGGTCGTAGAGGCGGGTGATCAGCCGACCGGTCGTGGTCTTGCCACAGCCGGACTCACCCACCAGACCGAGGGAGCCACCCCTGCGCAGACTGAACGACACCCCGTCGACGGCCTGGACGTGCGCCACGGTACGGCGGATCACGCCGCCGGACTTGACGGGAAAGTACTTCTTGAGGCCACGAATCTCGAGAAGCACATCGTTGCCTGGGGCGTCCGCCTGACTACGGGCAGGCTCGACGTCGGAGTTGGTCACGGTGCTCATCCTGCCCTCAAACCTTGTCGGGGTCGACTGCTGCCAGCTCGGCGAGCATCTCGCCTGTCTCGGGATCGATCAGATCCGGGGCGATCTCCGGCAGCACCTCGACGGCATAGATCTCGCTCGGGTTGGCGAGGTGGCAGCGCTTCAGGTGGTTCTCTCCCCGGTTGCCCGGGGTGAGGTCAGGGAGTGTGGTCCGGCACAGGTCGCCAGGCACCTTGTCCTTGTGCGGGCACCGGGGGTGGAACGCACATCCCGACGGTGGGTTGAGCAGGCTGGGCGGGGTCCCCGGGATAGGGATCAGTCGGGCATCAGCGTCACCCGAGACGTCGGGAACGCTGCCCATGAGGCCCCAGGAGTAGGGCATCTCGGGGTGGGTGAGGATCTCGCGGGTGGCGCCGTACTCGACCGCACGCCCGGCGTACATGACCATCGTGGTGTCGGCCAGCTCGGCCACCACCCCGAGGTCGTGGGTGATGATGATGACCGCGGAGTTGAACTCGCGCTGGAGGTCCTGGAGCAGGTCGAGGATCTGGGCCTGCACGGTCACGTCGAGCGCCGTGGTGGGCTCGTCGGCGATCAGGAGCTGCGGGTCGTTGACCAGCGCCATCGCGATCATCGCGCGCTGCCGCATGCCGCCCGAGAACTGGTGCGGGTAGTCGTCGACGCGGCGGTTGGCCTGCGGGATGCCGACCCGGTCGAGCATCTCGATGGCACGCTTCTTGGCGTCTGACTTGGAGACCTTGTGGTGGATCCGGTAGCCCTCGGAGATCTGGTCGCCCACGGTGTAGAAGGGGTGCAGCGCGGTGAGCGCGTCCTGGAAGATCATCGCCACCGAGTTGCCCCGGATCTTGCGCATCCGGTCCTCCGGGGCACCGAGCACCTCTTGCCCGTCGACGCGGATCGAGCCTGCGAGCCGGGTGTGCTTGGGGTCGTGGAGACCGAGAACGGCCATCGACGACACGCTCTTGCCCGAGCCGGACTCCCCCACCACGCCGAGGGTCTTGCCGCGCTCGACGGTGTAGGAGAGGTCGGTGACCGCCTGGACGAGGCCGTCGTGGGTCGGGAACTTGACCGTGAGGTTCTCCACCACGAGGAACGGGTCGTCCGGGCTGGCCGGCGCGGCCATGCCGTCCGGGCGGTCGTTGAGCTCGACGCTCATGCCACGCTCACCCGGGGGTCCATGAACCCGTAGAGGACGTCGACGACCAGGTTGGCCATGACGATCATGACCGCGGCCACCAGCACCGTGCTGCTCACGACGTTGAGGTCGATCGGTGTCGACAGGGCCTGCAGGCCCCAGTGGCCGATGCCGTCGATGCCGAAGATCTGCTCGGTGAAGATGGCGCCTCCCAAGAGTGTGGCGAAGTCGATGCCGAAGATCGTGATCACCGGGACGATCGCGGCACGGAGAGCGTGCTTGTAGAGGATCCGGTTGGTGCGGACACCCTTGGCGGTGGCGCTGCGGATGTAGTCCTCACCCAGCGTCTCCACCATCTGGCCGCGGGTGAACCGGGCGTAGGACGTGCAGTTGGTCAACCCGATCACCAGCCACGGAAGCATCATGTAGGACACGGTCTTGGCTGGATTCTCGGTGATCGGGTAGTACCCCGTGTTGGGGAAGATCTTGAGCTGGAGCGAGAGATAGATCCACGCCAGCAGCGCCACCAGGTAGAAGGGGATGGAGGAGACGATCAGCGTGCTGCCGACGAGGAGGCGGT
>CAWFYO010000004.1:0-118663 GCA_963820015.1 uncultured Actinomycetota bacterium
CCCGCTCGGCCACGTGCACGAGGGCGTCTGGGAGGGGCGGGTCTCGACCGGCTCGACCGGTGGTTTCGAGACGGGCGCAGAGCGCCCTCCTCAACCAACGTTGAAGCCCGGGGACGTACCGGACTACCGGATCGAGGTGGACTACGGGCAGGGCGCGATCACCGTCGACGACCCGTACCGGTTCCTGCCGACGCTCGGCGAGATGGACCTCCACCTGGTCAACGAGGGGCGGCACGAGCTGCTCTGGACGGTGCTGGGCTCGCGGGTCCACCACTACCGCGCGGCGACCGGCGACGTGTCGGGCGCGGCGTTCGCGGTCTGGGCGCCGGGGGCGCGCGGCGTCCGGCTCGAGGGCGACTTCAACAGCTGGGACGGCCGCGAGCACCCGATGCGCCAGCTCGGGCAGTCGGGCGTCTGGGAGCTGTTCGTCCCGGGTGTGGGCAGCGGCACCGGCTACAAGTACGTCGTCCTCGGCGCCGACGGACAGTGGCGGGAGAAGGCCGACCCGATGGCCGCCTGGGCCGAGGTGCCGCCGGCGACGTCGAGCCGGGTCTACGAGTCGTCGCACACCTGGGGCGACGAGGTGTGGATGACCGAGCGTCGGGACAAGCAGCCGGTCGGCGAGGCGATGTCGGTCTACGAGGTCCACCTGGCCTCGTGGCGCAAGCGGCACGGCGCCCCGCTGACCTGGGACCAGCTGATCGACGAGCTGGTCCCCTACGTCCACGACCTCGGCTTCACCCACGTGGAGCTGATGCCGGTGATGCAGCACCCGTTCGGCGGGTCCTGGGGCTACCACGTGACGTCGTACTTCGCGCCGGACTCACGGTTCGGCGACCCCGACGGCTTCCGGCGCCTGGTCGACGCGTTCCACCAGCACGACATCGGCGTCCTGCTCGACTGGGTGCCCGGCCACTTCGCGACCGACGAGTGGGCCCTGGCGCGCTTCGACGGGACACCGCTCTACGAGGACCCCAACCCCCAGCGCGGGTGGCACAAGGAGTGGGGCTCCCACATCTTCAACTTCGGCCGGCGCGAGGTCCGCAACTTCCTCTACGCCAACGCGCTCTACTGGCTGGAGGAGTTCCACGCCGACGGCCTCCGCGTCGACGGCGTCGCCTCGATGCTCTACCTCGACTACGCGCGCTCGGACGGCGAGTGGAGCCCCAACAAGGACGGCGGCAACGAGAATCTCGAGGCCGTGCAGTTCGTCCAGGAGATGAACGCCACCGTCTACAAGCGGGTGCCCGGCGCCACCACGATCGCCGAGGAGTCGACCTCCTGGCCCGGGGTCACCCGCCCCACCGACTCCGACGGGCTGGGCTTCGGCTTCAAGTGGAACATGGGCTGGATGCACGACACCCTCGACTACCTCGAGCGCGAGCCGGTGCACCGGTCGTGGCACCACCACGACCTGACCTTCGGGCTGACCTACGCCTTCACCGAGAACTTCGTGCTTCCCCTGTCCCACGACGAGGTCGTCCACGGCAAGGGCTCCCTGCTGCGCAAGATGCCGGGCGACCGGTGGCAGCAGCTGGCCACCTTGCGCGCGTACCTCGCGTTCATGTGGGCCCACCCTGGCAAGCAGCTGATCTTCATGGGCGCCGAGCTCGGCCAGGAGTCGGAGTGGGCGGAGTCGCGAGAGCTGGACTGGTGGCTGCTCGACCATCCCGAGCACCTCGGCATGCATCGGCTGGTCAAGGACCTCAACGCCGCCTACCGCTCCTCCCCCGCCATCTGGTCGCAGGAGAACGACGCGGGCTCCTTCCAGTGGATCGACGCCAACGACACGAGCCGCAACACCTTCTCGTTCCTCCGTCGTGGATCCGGCAGCCCCGACCTGGTGTGCGTCTCCAACTTCGCCGCCATCCCCCACGCGGACTTCCGGCTCGGGATGCCGGCGGCCGGCGAGTGGCACGAGGTCGTCAACACCGACGCCGGGACCTACTCCGGCTCCGGCGTCGGCAACCTGGGGTCGGTGACGGCCCACGAGGGCGGGGAGAGCGGACAGCCGGCCCACGCCACCCTGGTCCTCCCCCCGCTCGCCACTCTCTGGCTTCGCCGGGACTGACCCGGTCAGGGCACGGGCCGTGCGCGCAACCAGACACCGGGATTCGCCGTTGTGCGACACCCTGGGCCCCCAACCGGACCCTCGATGCGGACGATGTGGAACACGGCGTTCCACATCGCCTCGTCGCCGCTCCTCGTTACGGGACCAGGCCGTTCCACATCGCCCGATCGGGCCGTCCCGTTGAAGGACCGGGGCGTTCCACATCGTCGACTGCACTGCCTCGGGTGAGGGCACACCTTGGTCCCGGTCCCCGTGGGTGCACGCGGACCTGTGGACGGGCCCCGACGACCCCGCGATGATCGGCGTAGAACTGGCGGCATGCCCAGGCGCATCGACTATGTCGGCCGGTTCGAGTTCATCCGTCAAGCCGCCTTCGCGGTGGTGCGCGACGAGAGCGCCGATGCGCTGTCTCGCAGGCGGGTGGCCAAGGAGCTCGGCACCGGCGTGAACACGATCAGGCGTTCGGTGGCCGGCTGGGCGGACCTGGCGCGGCTCGCTGCGGACCAGGTGGTGTCCCGGCGCCGGCGCGGCCGATGGCGCCGGGCCACCGACGACCCGGTGGAAGCCGCGGCGATCACCATCAAGTGCCTGATGCCCGAGGACGAGACCCACCTCGACGAGGAGCTGGTCTGGCTCAAGCTGGTCGTGGGATGCGCGCTGCAGCCGAGCGGGCTGGAGCCGCCCGGCCACGTCCGCCGGGAGTTCGGGATCGCGCAGCGCGGCTATGACGACGGCCTGCCCGTGGACGTCCCGGCCGGCCCCGGCGCACCAGCAGACCAGGACGTCCCAGCGGTGGAGAGCCGGAGCACGGCCCTGTCCGCCTACGTCGCCGACCGCGAGCGAGAGCTGAGGTCAGGAGTCGGCGACGCGTTGGCGCTGCTCGGTGTGCCGGAGCCGGGAGACGACGTCGTTTCCGGCGTCGTCGCGATGATCGAGGGACTCACGCTGTCAGCCTGTCTGGGCCGGCTGACGCCCGCCGACGCCACCCGGCTGGCGATCGCGCACGTGGACGGTCACCGTTCCCTCCCACCGGGCGCGCCCGTGACCGACCCGCCGGGGTCTGCTGGCTAAGGTCGGAGGGTGACCGACCAGCCGACGCTCACCGACGGCGTGGTGACGCTCCGGCCGTTCCGCGACGACGACGTCGCCGACGCGGTGGCCGGGCACGACGAGGTGATCGCGCACTGGTTCGGTTGGCCGCGCGAGGCGGTCACCCCCAAGCGGATGCGCAAGGCGATCGCCGACTGGCGGGCGTCGTACGCCGACGGGCGGGCCCAGGTCGCCTTCGCGATCGAGGCGGACGGCGCGGTCGCGGGCAGCGTCGACGTGCGGCTGCGCGACGAGGGCGTGGGCGAGGTGTCGTGGGCGCTCTACCGCGGCCACCGCGGCAAGGGCATCGCCACCCGGGCGGTGCGGACCCTGGTCGACTGGGCCTTGACCGACGTCCGGCTCGGTGGCCTGGGGTACTGGCGCGTCGAGGCCAAGGTCGAGCCCGACAACGAGGCCTCCCTGCGGGTCGCGACCAGGTCGGGCCTGCGGCGCGAGGGCGTACGACGCGTCGAGCCGGGCACCGGCGACCGGCCGGAGACCACGTCGTACGTGATCCTGGCCCGGCTCGCCTCCGACCCGCCGCTGACCGAGCCGGAAGGCTTCCGCGCCTTGCTCAACAGCTTCCTGCCCCGCAAGCGGGCGATCAGCCAGCTCCTGGTGCGCGACCGAGACGAGCGGGTGCTGATCTGCGAGCTGACCTACAAGCGCGACTGGGACCTCCCCGGTGGCGTGGTCGAGGTGGGCGAGTCCCCGAGGTTGGCGGCCGGCCGCGAGATCGAGGAGGAGCTCGCGCTGGCGATCGACGCCGGTGACCTCCTGCTCACCGACTGGCTGCCGCCGTGGAGCGGCTGGGACGACGCCGTGTGCCTGGTCTTCGACGGGGGCGAGCACGAGGCGGCGATCGTCGAGAACATCGAGAAGCAGACCAGGGAGATCCGGCACGCCGAGTTCGCGACCCTGGAGCAGGTTCGCGAGCGGTGCGCCGACTTCACCGCGCGACGGATCGAGACCGCCCTGGCCAACTCCCGCGGCGAGGCCCGTACGACATACGTAGAGGGTGGCGGACGACAACGGACGAGTGACCCTTGACAGGGGCCGATCGGTCCTCGCCAACCTGTACCCGACACGCAAGGATCGGAGCCATGAGCTACGTCTACGACTTCCACGAGGGCAGCAAGGACCAGAAGGATCTCCTCGGCGGCAAGGGCGCCAACCTCGCCGAGATGACGAACCTGGGCCTGCCGGTCCCGCCGGGATTCACGATCTCGACGCGCGCGTGCCGGGCCTACCTCGAGAAGGGTGACGTGCCCGACGGCCTGGCCGAGGAGATCGACGCCCACCTGCGCACCCTGGAGGAGGCGATGGGTCGGCGGCTCGGCGAGGCCGAGGACCCGCTGCTGGTCAGCGTGCGGTCGGGCGCGAAGTTCTCGATGCCGGGGATGATGGAGACGGTCCTCAACATCGGCCTCAACGACCACTCCGTGCGTGGGCTGGCCGAGCAGAGCCAGGACGAGCGGTTCGCGATGGACTCCTACCGCCGCCTGCTCCAGATGTTCGGGGCGACGGTCCTCGGCATCGACTCCGAGATCTTCGCCCGCGCCCTCGACCGGATGAAGAAGGACCGCGGCACCGAGTCCGACACCGACCTCGGCACCCACGACCTCCGCGAGCTCGTCGAGAGCTTCCAGCAGCTGATCAAGGAGCACTCCGGGCGCGAGTTCCCCCAGGACCCGCGCGAGCAGCTCGACCTGGCCGTGCGTGCGGTCTTCGACTCCTGGAACACCGAGCGCGCCGTCCTCTACCGCCGCCAGGAGCGCATCGAGGAGGGCCTCGGCACGGCGGTCAACGTGCAGGCGATGGTGTTCGGCAACCGGGGCGACGACTCCGGCTCCGGCGTGGCCTTCACCCGCGACCCCGCCTCCGGCAACCAGGGCGTGTACGGCGACTACCTCCAGAACGCGCAGGGCGAGGACGTCGTCGCCGGCATCCGCAACACCGTGTCGCTGGCCGACATGGCCGAGGTCGACCGGGCGTCGCACGACAAGCTGATCGGCATCATGGCGACCCTCGAGAAGCACTACCGCGACATGTGCGACATCGAGTTCACCGTCGAGCGCGGCAAGCTCTGGATGCTGCAGACCCGCGTCGGCAAGCGCACCCCGGCGGCGGCGTTCCGGATCGGCCGGCACATGACCGACGAGGGTCTCATCGACCGCGACGAGGCGATGACCCGGGTGACCGGGGCCCAGCTCGCCCAGCTGATGTTCCCCAGCTTCGACACCGCCGCCGAGCGCGACCTGATCGCCACCGGCATGAACGCCTCCCCGGGCGCGGCGGTCGGCAAGGCGGTCTTCGACTCCGACACCGCCGTTGCGTGGGCCGAGCGCGGCGAGGACGTGATCCTGGTCCGCAAGGAGACCAACCCCGACGACCTGCGCGGCATGGTCGCCGCCAAGGGCATCCTGACCAGCCGCGGCGGCAAGACCTCCCACGCGGCCGTGGTCGCCCGCGGCATGGGTCGCACCTGCGTCTGCGGTGCCGAGGCCCTCGACGTGAGCGCGAAGAAGCGCCGGGCCGGCGTCCGGGGCGGCGAGACCATCAGCGAGGGAGACGTGATCTCCATCGACGGCACCACCGGTCAGGTCTTCCTCGGCGCCGTCCCCGTGGTGAACTCCTCGGTGATGCGCTACTTCGAGGGCGAGCAGGTCGACGAGGACATCGTCCTTGCCGTCGACGGGGTGATGAAGCACGCCGACGACGTACGACGTCTCCGGGTGCGCGCGAACGCCGACACCCCCGAGGACGCAGCCCGCGCCCGGCGGTTCGGGGCCGAGGGCATCGGCCTGTGCCGGACCGAGCACATGTTCCTCGGCGAGCGGCGCCAGCTCGTGGAGAACCTCATCGTCGCGGAGGACGAGGCCGGCCAGGAGGCCGCGCTCGCCGAGCTCCTCCCCCTCCAGCGCAGCGACTTCATCGGGATCTTCGAGGCGATGGACGGACTGCCGGTCACGATCCGGCTGATCGACCCCCCGTTGCACGAGTTCCTGCCCGACTACACCGAGCTCGCGGTCAAGGTCGCGCTCGAGGAGGACCACGAGGACCTCGACGAGCACGACGAGAAGCTGCTCGAGGCGGTCAAGCGCCTCCACGAGCAGAACCCGATGCTCGGCCTGCGCGGGGTCCGCCTCGGCATCGTGATCCCCGGGCTGTTCAAGATGCAGGTCCGGGCGATCCTGGAGGCCACCGCCGACCGGATCGAGGCCGGCGGCCACCCGCAGCCCGAGATCATGATCCCCTTGGTCGCCTCGGTCACCGAGCTCGACCTGGTCCGTCGGCAGATCACCGAGGTGTGCACCGCGGTCGAGCAGGAGCGCGGACTGAGCGTCCCCCACAAGGTGGGCACCATGATCGAGCTCCCGCGGGCCGCGGTGACCGCCCACGAGATCGCCAAGTCGGCGGAGTTCTTCTCCTTCGGCACCAACGACCTGACCCAGATGACGTGGGGCTTCTCCCGCGACGACGTGGAGTCGTCGTTCTTCACCAACTACCTCGAGGGCGGCATCTTCCAGGTCAGCCCCTTCGAGTCGTTGGACGTCGACGGGGTCGGCCGCCTGGTGCGGCACGCCGCCAAGATCGGCCGCAAGGCCAACCCCGACCTCCACCTGGGGGTCTGCGGCGAGCACGGCGGTGACCCCGCGTCGATCCACTTCTTCGACGAGGTCGGGCTCGACTACGTCTCCTGCTCGCCGTTCCGGGTGCCCGTCGCCCGGCTCGAGGCGGGGCGTTCGGCGCTCGAGCGGTGACCCAGGCGTCCAAGGGACGCCCGACCGCCGCCACGACCAGATGGCGATCGGGTGCCGCCACCTTCGCGGGGAGAGTCGCCTTCTTCACCGCTGTGTGGTGCCTCGTGGGCGTCGTCGCGCACGGCCACTGGACCTTGTACGTCGACACCGCGTTCAACCTGTTCGGCATCCCCGTGCAGGGCAGCCTGTTCATCGCGGCCCTGTGGTTCATCCTGTCCGGCGGCCTGCGTCGCCGGCTGCGCCTGATGCACGCCGTCACCTGCGTCGTCCTCGCCATCTCCGCGCTCGACAACATCGTCGCCGCCGCCCAGCAGATGGCCGGCACCCGCGTCGACAGTGAGCTTCCGGCGGGCTACACCTGGTTCGTCTACCTGGCGGTCGTGGGCTCGCTGACGACCCTGGTCGCCCTGGTCGCCGCCTATCGGGTCTTCGACACCCGGGTCTCCGAGGGCAGCTGGGCGACCGCGCTCGCGGTGCTCTTCGGGGGCCTGCTCACGTCGTACGTCGTGTGCACGGTGCTGGCGTTCGCCTTCCCGCGCGGGCTGCAGGGCGCCGGGGAGAAGATCCTCTTCGGCCTGATGTCGGCCCTCGGCACCGCCCGCTCCGCGACCCGGCACCTGCTGGTCACCGACGACGGGCCGCACTGGGTGTTCGTGCTCGGCGGCCTGATCAGCGGCGCCTCGCTGGTGCTCGCGATCCTGGTCTTCTCGCGGTCCGCCCGCGCCCGGCAGTACCTCTCCACCGACGACGAGCTCGAGCTGCGCCGCCTGCTCCTCGCCCACGGCACGAGCGACTCGCTCGGCTACTTCGCGACCCGCCGCGACAAGGCCGTGGTGTTCTCCGCCGACCATCGCGCCGCGGTCACCTACCGCGTCGAGGGCACGGTCTGCGTGGCCAGCGCGGACCCGATCGGGCCCGTGGACGCGTGGCCCGGCGCCATCCAGGCCTGGCTGCGCGAGTGCCGCTCGCACGCCTGGTACCCCACCGCGCTCTCCCCAGGCCGCGACGGCGCCAAGGCCTACGTCGACGCCGGTCTGCGCGCCCTCGGACTCGGCGACGAGGCGATCATCGAGGTCGACCGCTACCACCTCGACGGCCCCGGCATGACGCCGGTGCGACAGGCGGTCAAACGCGTCGTGAAGGCCGGCTACGACATCCGCGTGCGGCGCACCTGGGAGCTCACGCCGGCTGAGCTCGACGAGCTGGTAAGCCGTGCCGTCGACTGGCGCGGCTCCGACACCGAGCGCGGCTTCTCGATGGCCCTCAACCGCCTGGGCGACCCGGCCGACGCCCGGTGCGCCGTCGTCACCGCCCACGCCCCCGACGGCACGCTCGGTGGGCTTCTCCACTTCGTGCCCTGGGGGCGCTCGGGCCTGTCGCTCGACCTGATGCGGCGCTCCCCGAGTTCCCCCAACGGACTGATCGAGGCCATGGTCACCGGCCTGGTCGAGGCGTGCCTGGAGCTGTCGGTGAGCCGGGTCTCGCTCAACTTCGCGGTGTTCCGCTCGGTCTTCAGCGGCGCCGACGAGGTCGGCGCCGGTCCGGTCACCCGGATCAACGATGCGGTGCTCGGCTTCATCTCCCGCTTCTACCAGCTCGAGACGCTGTACCGGTCCAACGCGAAGTACCAGCCCGACTGGCGCCCGAGGTTCCTCTGCTACGGCGGCGGCGTGTCGGTGGTCCGGGCCGCCATCGCGTGCGGCCGGGCCGAGGGGTTCTTGCCCGAGCTCGGGATCGACACCTTCGGACGCCGGCGCGACCTGACCCAGCCCCGGCCGGACCCGGTGGTGTTCGCCGCCCAGGTCGCAGCCCTCGAGGAGGAGGCCGACGACCGCGCCGCCCAGCCGCCGTACAGCGAGCAACAGCGGGTCCGCCGCGCCAAGCTGGTGCTGCTGGAGGCGGCCGGGATGCCGGCGTACCCGCCTGCGGTTCCGCGCGACACCGGCGCGGCCGAGGTGCGCTCGGCGCATCAGGACCTGGCTCCCGACACCCACACCGGTCGGCGCGTGTCAGTGACCGGCCGGGTCCGTGCCCTCCGCGACCTCGGCGGCGTGCTGTTCGCCGTACTGGCCGAGGACGACTGCCACCTCCAGGCCATGCTCGACCGGACCACGACCGACCCGTCGCTGCTCGCCCTGTGGCGCAAGGGCGTCGACCTCGGTGACGTCGTGTCGGTGACGGGCGAGGTCGTCACCTCGCGCCGGGGCGAGCTGTCGGTCCTGGTCGAGTCGTGGCAGATGGCGGCGAAGTGCCTGCGGCCGCTGCCCGACCTGCACACCGGGCTCACCGATCCCGAGACCCGCGCCCGCAACCGCACGCTCGACCTGATCGTCAACCCCGGCGGGCGCGAGGCGCTCGACCGGCGCAGCCGCGCGGTGTACGCCCTGCGTGGCGAGCTCGTGGCACGCGGGTTCACCGAGGTCGAGACCCCGATGCTGCACCCGATCCAGGGAGGCGCCGCGGCGCGTCCCTTCATCACCCACAGCAATGCCTACGACACCGACCTCTACCTGCGCATCGCCCCCGAGCTCTACCTCAAGCGGCTGGCCGTGGGCGGCATGTCCCGGGTCTTCGAGCTCAACCGCAGCTTCCGCAACGAGGGCGTCGACGCCACCCACAACCCCGAGTTCACCTCGGTCGAGGTCTACCAGGCGTGGGCCGACTACACCTCGATGCGCGAGCTCACCTGCGGGTTGGTCCGCGCCGTCGCGATCGCCCTGTACGGCGCACCGGTCGCGGTGCGCGACGGCGAGCGGACCGACCTCGACTGCGACTGGCCCGTCGTACCCGTCCACGACGCGGTGTCCCGAGCCACCCGCACCCCCGTCAGCCCGGACACCCCGGTGTCGACGTTGGCCGACCTGTGTCGCAGCCACGACCTCTCGGTGCCCGACGACACGAGCGCGGGGCGCCTGGTCCTCGCCCTGTACGACGCGCTGGTCGAGCCCGCGACGACCGCGCCGACGTTCTACACCGACTTCCCCGTCGAGACCTCGCCCCTGACCCGAGCCCACCGCGACGACCCGCGCCTGGCCGAACGCTGGGATCTGGTCGCCTGGGGCACCGAGATCGGCACGGCGTACACCGAGCTGATCGACCCGCTCGAGCAGCGCGAGCGGCTCGTCGAGCAGGCGCGCCGGCGGGCGATCGACGTCGAGTCGATGCAGGTTGACGAGGACTTCCTCAGCGCGCTCGAGCACGCCATGCCCCCCACCGGCGGCCTCGGCCTGGGCGTCGACCGGCTGGTGATGATGCTGACCGGCACCAGCATCCGCGAGACCCTCGCCTTCCCCTTCGTCCGCCCCCGCCGCCCCGACTGACCCGTCGCCCGGCCCCGGCCGCCGGTTGAGGAGGGCGTGCTACGCCCGTCTCGAAACCAGCGGCCGGCGTCCGGCCCGCGTGGTTTCGAGACGGCGCTGGCGCGCCTCCTCAACCACCGGTGCATCGCCGGGGCTGGCGCGGTTGCTCAACCAGTGGGGGCAGGGCTGAAGGGCCAGCCGTCGGTCATGGGTTGGTCGAGGCCGGGCTCGAGGTAGTGCTCGTGGCCGAACACGACGGCGAACACCTCCGGCGGGATCGTGAGGAACTGCTCGATGTCGGTGGCCTGCGAGCGGTGGGCCTCCAGGGAGGCGCGCTTGCGATCGACGTACGCCGAGACGTCGACACGCCAGGTGATCTCCGACTCCGGCGTGCCGAGCGGGTTGCCGTCGTCCATCGGGGAATCGGGATCCCAGTCCTCGGCGATCGCCGACCCTGCCTGCTGGGCTGCGTCGAAGTCGCGCTTCATCGCCGTGCGGTTCATCGTCGACTCGAGCAGCCGGGGCCGGCGCCGGGCCAGCTCGGCCGCCCGGTGGGCCACGTGGTGGACCTTCACGTGGTCGGGGTGGCCGTAGCTGCCGTGCCAGTCGTAGCCGACCAGTACGTCGGCGTCCTCCTCGTCCAGCACGCGCGCGAGGCGACCGGCAGCCTCGTCGAGGTCGGCACCGTGGAAGGACCCTTCGGCATGGTTCTGCGCCCAGCCGGTCATCCCGGAGTCGGCGTAACCGAGCCAGGCGACGCGCGCGAGGCCCAGGACCTCCGCCGAGGCAGCGGCCTCACCCCGCCGGTAGTCGGCGACCGTCTGGCCCTCGGCCAGGTCGGCGGCGACCTCACCGTGCTCTCCGTTGGTCGCGAACACCACGACGACCCGGTCGCCCTCAGCAGCCGCGCGGGCCATCGCACCGGAGGTCTGGGACGCCTCGTCGTCGGGATGGGCGTGGCAGAAGACGATCGTGGTCACGGCCGCCTCAGAACAGCGCCGAGGCGAGGCTCTGCCGGCCGCGCAGCACCCGCGGGTCGTCGTTTCCGACAGCCGCGAACAGCGCGAGCAGGTGCTCTCGGGCACGGTTGCGCTCATCGCCGGTGGTACGGCGGACCAGCGCGACCAGGCGATCGAAGGCGTCGTCGACGTGACCGCCGAGCAGGTCGAGGTCGGCGACCAGCGTCTGCGCATCCACGTCGTCGGGGGACGCAGCCGCCGCATCGCGCGCAGCCTGCAGATCGACGCCCTGGGTGCGCTGGAGCACCCGGGCCATCGCGAGCCCGGCCACGGCCTCGGTGTCGGCCGGGTTGGCGTCGACGAGTCGTTGGTACTCCGCGACCGCACCATCGATGTCGTTGTTCTCCAGGGCGGCCTGGGCGCCGGCGTAGCGCGGGTCGACCTGCGGCTCGCCGTCATCGTCCTCGACCGGCGCGCTGGGCAACGGCTGGTGGCGGCCGGTGACGCCCTGGGCGGTCAGCCCCTGGGCGAGCTGGTTGATCAGGGTCCGGATCTCGTCGAGGGACAGGACGCCGGGGATCGGCTGGGCGGCCGGGCGACCGTCGAGCACGACCAGCAGCAGCGGCACCTGCGGGATCTGCATCGCCTGCGCGATCGTGGGGGCCGCGTCGATGTCGACGAGGCCGGCGAGGAACCGCCCGTCGTACTCGTCGGCGACGAGCGCGACGTCCTGGGCCATCGTCGCGCTCTCCGGCACCCGGCTCGCGGAGTAGAACAGCAGGACGACCGGAGCGGTGACCGAGGCGTCGAGCAAGGTCTGGAAGGACTCCTCGGTGACGTCCATCGCGTAGGCGGATCGGCCGACCGGCGCGCTCCCCGCGGGGGCGGCGCCGGGGGGCGCGGCTCCAGGGCTCTCGCCGGCGGGTCGCTTGAGCCCCGAGAGGTCGATGGCGCCGGGTCGGCTGAACGGCTGTTGCGTCATGCGGCCAATCCTAGGGAGCCCCGACGCCCGGCTCGCGCACACCCTGCGCTAGGGGACCTGCCAGGGCTTCCGCAGCAGGCCGAGCTCCACGGCCTCCTCCCACAGCTCCTCGCGGACACTGGGGTGGGCGGCGTTCTCGATCAGCTGGCGCGCCTGCTCCTCCTGGTCGTTGCCGTAGATCTCCGCGGCCCCCTGCTCGGTGACCACCGACGTCATCTGGAACGACGTGACCGGCTCGTCGACGAGCGGCACGATCGTCGAGCAGTCGGCCTTCGGGTGCCACGACCTCAGCGCGATGAACGCCTGGCCGCCCTGGCTGTGCATGGCGCCGACGATGAAGTCGGTCTGGCCGCCGAAGCCGGAGTGGATGCGGGCGTTGATCCGGCTCGCGTTGGCCTGGGCGAACAGGTCGACCTGCAGCGCGGTGTTGACGCTCGTCATCCCGGGGTTGCGGGCGATCAGGGCCGGGCTGTTGGTGACCTCGGTACGCCGCATCTCGACCCGGTGGTTGCCGTCGGCCCAGGCCATGAGCTCGGGCGAGCCGAACAGGAACGACGCGGTGATCGGCACCTCGCGGTCGAGAGCCCCCGCCCGCTCGAGCGCCAGGACGCTGTCGGAGAACATCTCGGTCCAGACCCGCAGGCCGCGGCGGCCGGTCAGCCCGTGCATGGTCGCGTCGGGCACCGCACCGATCCCCGCCTGGATCGTGGAGCCGTCGGTGACCCGCTCCGCGACGAAGCGGCCGATGGTCGCGGAGTCCTCGTCGACGACGCTCACCGGAGCCTGCGGCATCGGCCCGTCGGCTTCGACGAGCACGTCGACCATGTCGACGTCGACCTCGGCGTCGCCGAAGGTCCAGGGCATGTCGCTGTTGGTCTGGGCGACGACGAGACCACTCCGCCGGCGCGCGGCCTCGATCGCGGCCGGCAGCACGTTGACCTCGACACCGAGCGAGACCTTCCCGTCGCGCGGCGGTGTCGTGTGCAGCAGCACCAGGTCGGGCGGGAGCCGGTTGTCGAACAGATGGGGCACCATCGACAGCCGGGAAGGCACATAGCTCAGGAGCGGGCTCCTCCGCATCCCCGGACCGACGAACGACGTCTCCGGCGTCACGCCCTCACGCACGGGAATCCCGGGCGGGGCGTTCAGGCACCAGAACCGGTACTCCTCGAGGCCCTCGTCGACCAGTCCGAGGACGTGCCACGGCACGGCATGGTTGCCCGCCACGACCACGCGAGGGTTGGCTGGGAGCGAGCGCAGCGCGCTCTGGAGATCCACCCCAGCAGTTTCGCAGAGGCGCGCCCCTCAGAAGCGGGCGGGCTCCCGGTACTCACCCCACTCCGCACGCAGGGCGTCGCAGATCTCGCCCAGGGTCGCCTCGACCCGGCACGCCTCGAGGATCGGGTCGATCATGTTCCCGTCGGTGCGGCTGACGTCGACCAGGTGCTGGAGGGTGGCCGTCACGGCCGCCTCGTCGCGCACCGTACGACGATGTGCGAGGTCGCGGACCTGCTCGACCTCGACCTCGTGCGAGACCCGCAGGATCTCCAGGTCGTGGGTGATCGAGTCGGTGTGCACGTTGACGCCGACGATCTTCTTGTCGCCCTTCTCCAGCGCCGTCTGGTACTGGAAGGCGGCCTCGGCGATCTCGGACATGAACCAGCCGTCCTCGATGCCTCGCAGCAGGCCACTGGTGATCGGCGCGGCGCCGCGGCGGGTGGCCTCGGCGAGCCCGTCGACGTCGGCGTGGGTGAGGTCGGAGCCGCCCATGGCGAGGATCCGGTCGAAGATCGCGTTGGCCTCGGTCTCGATCTGGTCGGTGAGGGCCTCGACGTACCAGGAGCCGCCCAGGGGGTCGGCGACGTTGACGACGCCGGTCTCCTCCATGATCACCTGCTGCGTGCGCAGCGCGATCTCGGCCGCCTGCTCGCTGGGCAGGGCGAGGGTCTCGTCGAGCGCGTTGGTGTGCAGCGAGTTGGTGCCGCCCAACACGGCCGAGAGTGCCTCGATGCCGGTCCGGACGACGTTGTTGTAGGGCTGCTGCGCGGTCAGCGAGACCCCGGCGGTCTGGGTGTGGAACCGCAGCCACTGCGCCTTCTCGGTCTGCGCGCCGTAGACGTCGCGCAGCCAGCGAGCCCAGATCCGGCGGGCGGCCCGGAACTTGGCTATCTCCTCGAAGAAGTCGACGTGCGCGTCGAAGAAGAACGACAGGCCCGGCGCGAAGACGTCGACGTCGAGGCCGCGGCTCAGCCCCAGCTCGACGTACCCGAAGCCGTCGGCCAGGGTGAAGGCCAGCTCCTGCGCGGCCGTCGAGCCGGCCTCCCGGATGTGGTAGCCGCTGACGCTGAGCGGTTTGTAGTCCGGGATGTTCTCGGCGCAGTACTCCATGAGGTCGCCGATCAGACGCAGGTGCGGCTCGGGCCCGAAGAGCCACTCCTTCTGCGCGATGTACTCCTTGAAGATGTCGGTCTGCAGCGTGCCGTTGAGCTTGCCGAGGTCGGCTCCCTGCCGCTCGGCGGCGACCAGCATCATGCAGAACACCGGGACCGCCGGCCCGCTGATCGTCATCGACGTGGTGACGTCCTCGAGCGGGATCGAGTCGAACAGCACGTCCATGTCGGCGGCGGAGTCGATGGCGACTCCGCAGTGCCCGACCTCGCCGAGGCTCTTCGGGTCGTCGGAGTCACGGCCCATCAGGGTGGGCATGTCGAAGGCGACGCTCAGCCCGCCGCCCCCGCGGCCCAGGATCATCCGGTAGCGCTCGTTGGTCTGCTGGGCGTTGCCGAAACCGGCGAACTGACGGATCGTCCAGGTGCGGCCGCGGTAGCCGGTCGGGTAGAGCCCTCGGGTGAACGGGAACTCGCCCGGCCACTCGGAGGGGCTGCCGTCTGCCGGGCCGTACGCCGGCTCGACCCTCATCCCGGACAGGGTCGTGAAGTCGGCTTCGCGGACCCGGGACGCGTCGTAGCGGGCCTGCCAGCGGGAGCGAGCGTCGTCGGTCATACCCAAGATACTAGGACTTCCTACTAGTTTCGACTAACCGCGCAGCGCGGCGAGGAGCTGCGCCTTGCTCTGGCGCGAGTAGCCGGGGACGCCCCGGGTCCGTGCCTCCGCACGCAGCCGGGTGACGGTCCACGACTCGTCTGGAGCCGTACGGCGAGCGGTCGCGGAGGCCTCCGCCGGCGTCGCGGTCTCCGCCTTCGCCAGGCGCCGGCGTAGGCCGGACAGCTCGGCCTCGAGGGCTTCCGCCTCCGAGCGGCGCTGCTTGGCCCGCGCCTTCCACTTCTCCGCCGACCTCTCGGCGCTGTCCCGCTGGGCGCGGGCCTTCTTCAGCTTCGCCTTCAGCTTCTTCTCGGAGCGCTTCTTCTTCTTGGCCATGACCCCATCGTGCCCAATCCGGGGAGGAGGAACCCCAGGCCCGAGCTCAGCTGTGCGACGCCCGGAGATCGCCCACGATCAGCGGCACGTCGGCCGTGGCTCCCACCGCGACCAGCCGGACGTAGCGGACCGGCTGACCGTCGCCCGCCACGCTGCCGTGCAGGCTGGTGCCGGCGATCGTGCCGAGCGTGCGCCAGGTCTGACCGTCGGCGGAGACCCGCACGCGCGCGTCGGCGCTCACCGTCGGCTTGGTGACGCCCTTGTCCCCTCCCGGTGGCGCGGGATAGGTGGTGACCGCGTTGCGCGCGACGGAGACCGTCGCGACCGCCTTCGCGGCGCCGAGATCGACGGTGACCTCGGCCGACGGCTCGTCGCCGATCCACTGCGTGATGACGGTCCCGTCGACAGCGGCCTCGGCTGGCTCGGCCGTCGCCGGCGACGCCTGGGCGGCGCGGCACCGGGCCAGGTCGCCGGTCGGCTTCAGGTCGGGCCGGCGGGTCGGCAGGGTGAGCGTCGTCCGCAGCAGGTGGGTGCCGCCCGGGGTGGTCACCCGCATCGCCCGGCCCGACCGCAAGGTGACCCGCGTGTGGTGCGGACCGACGGCGACGGACAGGGTCCGCCCGCGCCAGTGCAGGGCAGAGGCGTGTACGCCGGTCAGCTGAGGCGGCAGGCTCGGGTCGAGCCGCACGCCACCGGCGCCCCACCGGAAGCCGGTGTAGCCGTAGAGGAACTCCTGGAGGAACCCACCGGCGCCCGAGGTGAACGTGAAGGCGCCACCGGTGCGTGCCTCGGAGAACTGGTCGTAGGGCGGCCGCATGAACGGGTCGGCGCTGCGCCGGGTGAAGGTGAACGCGGCGCAGCCCGGGATGCCGAGCTTCGAGGTCATGATCGAGTGGATGGCATCGGTCATCGACGGGCCGCCGGGGTCGGTGCGCGGCACGTAGTAGTCGAGGTCCGACCTGGTCACCGCGCGGGACTGCTGGTGCTGCCACGGGTAGGAGAGGAGGGTGACGTCGGCCTGCTTGACCGCGTCGCCCGGGTAGCCGGCGTACTCGGGGTGGATGCCCAGGCTCTGGTCGAACAGGATCCGCAGACCGCGTGCGACCCATCCCCAGCGCGCGTCGGCCGGGCGGTGCAAGGTGTGCGCCGCAGCGACCGCGAAACGGAGGGCCCGCGCGGCCGACATGTTCGTGTAGACGCTGTCGTCGACCCCCTCGGCGTACTCGTCGGGCGGGATCACGTTGCGGATGCTGTAGGAGCCGTCTGCTCGCTTGGTCGCTCGGCTGACGTAGTAGCGGGCGATGACCTGGAGGATCGGCCAGCCGCGCATGGCCAGCCAGTGTCGGTTGCCGGTGGCCAGCCAGTACTGGTGGACGGCGAGCGAGATGTCGGCGTTGACGTGGATCTCGAGCTTGCCGGTTGGCGAACGCGGGGGTCTCCTCGGTGCCGCGCAGCGCGCTCTCCCAAGGGAAGCGGGCACCCTTCCACCCGGTCTTGCGTGCGTTGGCACGGGCGGCGCCGAGCCGGTCGTAGCGGTACTGCAGGCTCTCGCGAGCCAGGGCCGGCTCGGTGGCGAGCAGGGTCGGGTACATCCAGGTCTCGGAGTCCCAGAAGACGTGACCGTTGTAGCCGTCGGACGACAGCCCACCCGGCGACGGGGCCCACGGGGTGTCGTGCCGGACGCTGGCCCGCAGCGCGAAGAACGACGACCGCACCTGCCGCTGGAGCCGAGCGTCGCCGGAGACCACGACGTCGGAGCGCCAGAGCCGGGCCCAGGCATGGTCGGAGGTCCGGCGCAGGTGTCGGTAACCGAGTCGGGACTCGCGGCGCGACGCCGCCAGCGCCCGGGCGTGGGGACGGCGCGTGTCGGAGGCGGTCGCGACGCCGACGTACTTGGTGACCGTGTAGGTCCGGCCCGCGCGCACGCGGAGCGAGACCGCCTGCTTGACCGTGAGCCCGGCCGCGGTGTCCCTTCCCGCGCGACCTGAGCAGCTCGGCGGCCCGGCCGCTGAGGGCGTCGGTCACCGAGACCCGACCGTTGAACCGCGGCACCATCCGGAGCCGGACCACAGCCGCATGCCGCCGGGCCCGGTCGGGGGTGACGTCGTAGCGCAGGTGCACCCGCTTCCCGGCCGGGGACCTCCACATCAGGGAGGTGGTCAGGTGCCGGTGCGGAGGTGGAGCGACTGGCGGTAGTCCGACACGGTCCCGCGGGAGAGCCGGTAGGCGCCGCTGCCGTCGTTGTAGGACCAGGTCGACCAGGCCGGCAGAGCGGCCCGCCGCTCGATCTTCGGCTGTGGCGGCGATCCGGGAGGTGCGTCCGGTACGCCGAGCGCGTAGAGGCCGTGGACCTCGGACTGGGTCGGGAGCCGGTCCGTCTGTCCGGGCAGCTTGACCTGGGCGTAGCCCTGGCCGTCGAACGGTTGTCGTCCGGCGAGGTAGCCGTTGCCGACGAACGCCGGCGCCATGCCGGGGCCGCCGGGCTTCGTCGTGGCGAGGACGAAGCCCGAGTGGCGGACTCGGTCGAGGGCCGCGCGCGGCGCGGCTCGCTCGGCGGTGGCGCTCGACGGTTGCGCCGCAACCCCGGCGACCACGAGAGCAGACAACATGACCAGGACGCCCGAGCGTGACCTCATCCCGCGACGTACCCGCGGATCCGGCCTCAAACCACCCCCTTCGACGGCGGTGTGTCAGGTGCGCCGGTGGAGGGTCCATGGGCCGTCGGGGTGGTGGTGGAGGGTGAAGGTGGGGTCGTGGGCTCGGCGGTGGTGGTGGCCGCAGAGGGGCAATCCGTTGTGGAGGTCGGTCGCGCCGCCGTGGCCCCAGGAGAGGTGGGGGTGGTGGATCTCGCACCAGGCGAAGGGGCGTTGGCAGCCGGTGATGGCGCAGGTGTCGTGGAGCAGGGCCAGGGCGCGGCGTTGGGTGCGGGAGTGCAGGCGTCTCGACCTGCCGAGGTCCAGGGGCATGGAGTCGCTGTCGAGGACGGCGGGGACCAGGCCGGCGTTGCAGGCCAGGCGGCGGGCCTCGCCGGCGGTGATGGCGACCCCGGTGTCCAGGCCGGCGGTCCCGAGGCCGGTGAGGAGGGCCTCGAGGTCGATGCGGACCAGGATCTCGCAGCCGTTGCCGCCGTGCCCGTTGCCGCCGTGCCCGTTGCCGCCGTGCCCGTGGCCGCCGTGCCCGTGGTCGCCGGGGCCGGTCCAGCCCTGGGTGGGGAGGTGCTCGATGAGCTCGCACAGGGCGGCGCCGTAGCGTTCGTAGGCGTTCATGCCGCCGTCGTGGCCGGGTGCGGACTCGTCGACCAGCGCGGTACCGGAGCGGTCGTGGGTCAGGCGGCGGGGTGCGGTGAGCCGGTCCAGCACCTGGGTGAGGAGGTGGCCGTGGAGCTCGGGGATCCGGAACCGGCCGGTGTAGGACCCGTCGCCGTTGTCGTGCAGGGCCAGGAAGGTCTCGGCCTCGGCGCTGCGGGTCTCGCGGCCGAGCAGGATCGCCTCGTGCCGGGACGCGAGCTCGGGGTCGATCCGGGCGAACATCCGCCGGGCGGCCTGGCGCAGTCTCTTGGCGTCCAGGCTCCGTCCGGTGCGGGTGCCGGCGCCGGTGGCCTGGTCGACCAGCCACTGCTCGGCCAGCCGGAGCTGGCCGGGCGTGGCCTCGGCCGGGGCCTGCTCGGCGGCACTGAGGATCACCCGGACCTGGTCGACCCCCACGCGCCCGGCGGCGAACGCCTCCCGGGTCGCGGCGTACTTCTCGCCCAGCAGCCTGGCCAGCCGCAGCCCCCCGGCGGCCTGCGCCCGCGACGTACCGGTCAACCGGGCCAGCCACGCATCGGTGCCGGTCTCGGCGGTCGCCTCGGCCACCCGCCTCCGGTCGGCCTCGGCCGAGAGCGCCAACCTCAGCTCCACCGCCCGCGACTCCACCCGCGCCAGGCCCGCGATCACCTCGCCCAGGGCCTCGTCGTCCAGGCCGTCCACCGACGCCCCGCCGGCTCCGGCCAGGGACGCCTCCGCCTCGGCCACCAACCCGGTCACCCCCGGCCCGGCCGGGGGCGACACCGGCAACCGGTCGAGCAGGGAAGTGGTCATACACGTATGATATCGAACACGCGTTCGACTCACAAGGGGATCTACCGGCGTGTGGAGAAATCCTGTCCCGCCGATGGGAGTAGACGTTGCGGTCGGAGGCGTCTCCAGAAGACGACCCGTGCGGCGCCACGCTCGCAGGGCCTTCTGGGTCCCGCGTCCCGCCACGTTGCCATCGTTGGCGGGCAGGGCGAGCGCAACGCCCTCATCTGGCAGCCGATGTGTGTGCATCGGTCGCTCGGTGTGTCAGCGGGCGAACGGACAGGCGGCCTCGGCGGCTGCGCAAGATCGACCCGTGCCGCGACCATGAGGGAAGCGGCCAGATCGGGGAGGTTCCCATGTTCAAGCGCACCGCGCCCGCGTTCGCCGCGGGTGCCATCTTTGCTGTGCTGATCGCCGGCACCGGCGCCGTTGCGGCCACTGGCGGGAAGTTCATTCTCGGCCGGTCCAACACCGCCAACACCACCTCCACGTTGACGTCCACGAAGGGCGCGGCCCTGTCGTTGAAGGCCAAAGGGCCCGCGTTGAAGGTCAACAACGGCTCGAAGATCGCCAACCTCAACGCCGACAAGCTCGATGGGCTGAGCTCTGCGGCATTTGCTCGCACCTCTGGAAAGACCGGGGCCTTCGACTTCACCGGCGACACATACGACCTGGACAACAACGGAATCCCTGACGCCGTGATCGCCTATGCCACCTGCCCGGCAGGGACTCAGATGACTGGTGGCGGGATGGTAGACCAGACCTCGACCGGGATCGTGGTCCTCAGCGCCCCGGACCTCAAGGAGAGTTGGGGGGTCGGGGTACTGATTACAGAGGGTTCAGGCGACACCGGCAGCGATGTCATCGCCTCGGTGGTCTGCTACAGCCCCACCGGTGCTCACTTGTCCGGCTCGTACCGGTCCCACCCCACCAGCCGGGTGCCCTCGGGAAGCACCGTCCTGGCCACGTTGCGGGCCAAGCTCCGGGCCCAGAAGTAGGGGGTCCAACGCGCCTGCCACCGCCCCGGGCCCATAAGGTCCGGGGCTCGCCGCGGCTGTAAAGCCGTGCCTGCTCGTATGGCTGCCAGCCCCGCGGGACGTCACGTTCCCGCCGCTGTCCGGCACTGCAGCAGGTACGTCCGCACCCTTGTCCGTGCTGGTGCCAGAACGATGGTTAGACGATGAGGACCTAGTGAATCCGACTCCAAGCCGCATGATGAACCCGTGACCTCAAGCCCTTATGAACCACTCCGATTGATCGTTGACTCCGAGGTGTTCGACGTCGCCGAAGCACCCGGCCAACCTGGCGGCTGCCACTACACATGGACCAGCGGACCGAACGCCGGCTACGGATTCACCAGTGTCTTCTCCGACGGCCATCAGCCCACTGCTGCGGAGCACGAGGCCGCCATCCGTGACTTTCTCAAGTCGATCAACCGCGAGACCGGCTACCTCGACTAACGCCCTCTATGCCGCTGTGCGGCGCGGTCAGGGTTGTGCGGTCAGCGCACACCTGGTCGAGGGCGGCCACCGATAATCCATGCGACCCCACCGGCGAAGCTGCCCAACACGAGCAGAAGCACCCAGACCCAAGGCTCGAAGGTCCGAACGTCACGCGGATCAGTCCTCGCGAAGTCCACAACGCACCAGACCCAGAACCCGAGTGCGACGAGGATCACCAAGAGGTATGGAAGTGGAAGCGCGCCCTGCACCTCCACAGGATCGCACGCACACGACCCATAGGAGGCGCACTCACAGCCGCTGTCCGGCTCGCTCACATGGCGATGAGAGGACATAGGCTGCCGGCTGCCCGTCGGGGCACGTTGCGAGGAGCGGTGGACTGTGGAGTCGAACACGCAAGGCATCGGGGTGATGCTTGCGGTGGGTGTGCGATGACTGCCTTGTTCTGTGCAAATCATGCAGAACGCCTCGAAGCGCGCCAGCGGCAGGGGCACGGGACCATGTGAGCCGCTTCAACCGCCTGACGACAGAGGCGCCTCAGCGGGCGAGGCTGCCCGCGGACGGCGCTCACCGTCACCCCGATCGGCTGCCCGTTTCCGTTCGCCTCAACCACCTCACAGCTCGCCGGGCTGGCCAAGCCTTGCCCGGCCACGCGGAGCAAGAACGCACCGTTGACCGAACACCGGCTCCCGAACCAGCGCCGCACCTCGCAGCGCATTCTCCCTGCCTGGCGACCGGTAGATGAGGCGTGCGAAGTGGGCGTACGCCGCCTCCACACTCGCGGCACCCCGGACGGCAGGAATACGGAAGCGGAAGGACGCGCCCGGTACCCGCCCGCCTCACCGGCCACATCGACCCCGGGGGGCGCGTAGGTGCACAACTGCCTGGCTGTCCCTTGCTGACATGAGCCCAGCCATGAGAGGACGAGTCAGGTCGAGCGGACGCACGGCCTCGTTCCATCCCCCACACTGACGAGCGTGACCCTGGAGCACGTCTGGATCAGGCTTGAGCAGGACGACGACGACTATCCCCGGTGCCGGAGGAGGCCATCGACGCCGAGCCTGTGGGAGATGACATCTACCGCCTTGTGCGGGCGCCCGCATGGGCGTTCGGGATAGCCCGCGGTGATGTCGTCGCCACCCAGACCGTTGCGGATGGCAAGCACTGGATCACGAGGGTCGGCTCCACGCCTGGTCATTGGTGCTTGCGTCTCGTGCCCTTCCGCCCGCTGGAGGCCGATGCGGTCATCGAGCGCCTCGACGATCAGCAGTGTGAACTCTGGGTCACAACCTTGGGTCTTGTCGTGGTCGAGGTCGATGGTTCGGCCGATCCCAAGTCGAAGTCCCAGATGGGCTCGTCGCGACCGGACGTCAGAATCGCCAGGCACCCTGGTTGACGCGGGATTCGGGGGCATGCTGATCACTATTGGGGCCTCTGGCGGCGAAGCGGCCGTCGTGTTCCTCGGCTGTCTCGCTGTGGCCGTTGGATCCGCCATCAGTTCGGTGGGGATCGTTGCAGCTGGCGTTCGCGTCGCCATGCGTTGGGAGCACTACGACCACCCTGCGTGATGACCGCGCATGGCTGGGCTTGCGGTTCGGGCTTGTCGAGTTGACGGTGGCCCTGGCGAGTGTCACCCCCGACCGGCCCACGATCACTTCGGGTGATAACCGAACTGATCGGCGCGTTCACCGTCGCCTGGTCAGTGCTCAGGCTCTTGGTTTCCTGCAGAGACAGGTCCGCAGAACCGCGCTAATGCCCCGGTCGTCGGCAGGCCGTCGCCCCGAGGGAGCAACTTGGTTGTGCTCGCCTTGCAGCCATGGCAGGTTTTCGCCCGTGACCAAGTGAGAAGGACTGCTCCCGTTCCGAGCGCTTCCCTCGGCGGAGCCCGTACCTAAGCAGGCCCTGCGTCTTGCCCGGGCGCTTCTTGCGCACCGTCGGTGCGCCTGGTGGCAACTCCCTTCTCATGAAACGAGACCGATCCATGTCTCCTCCCGCCCTTCTTCCCATGCTCTGGATCTGTGGCGCTCCAGCCGCAGGCAAGTCCGTCACCGCATGGTCACTGTTCGAGAGGCTGCGCGACGAGGGCATCACCGTCGCCTACGTCGATGTGGACCAGCTCGGGATGCTCTACCCCGAGACCGACGATGACCCGGACCGCTACGCGCTCAAGACCGCCGCATTGAACGCACTCATCCCCAACTACGCTGCCGCGGGCGCTGAGCTCCTGGTCGTCTCTGGCGTCCTTGATCCGGCATCACCAGCCGACCTCGCTTCCCACTATCCCCACGCCGACGTGACGTTCTGCTTGCTGAACCCCGATCCGGAGGTCCTGCGGACGCGCATCCTGGAACGGGGCTGGGACGACGAGGACGCGGACGAGGTGATCGCCGAGGCGGCTGCGCTCGCGGAGGTAGCGTTCGCGCACACCGAGATCGACACCACCACTCTGAGCGTGACCGAGGTCGTGCACCGCTTACGGCACTTGGCCCAGAGACTCGAAGATCGTCGTCCCCAGCGGGACGCACTGCCGGCGGGACGATCCCAGGGCACGGCCGCCCTGCTGGTCCTCACCGGCCCTCGGGCGGTCGGCACCTCCACCGTCGGGTTCGGTCTTGCCCGCGCCGCGTGGGAGCAAGGAATCTCCACCGGCTTCGTGGACCTCGACCAGCTGGCATTCCTGCGCGGCCCGGCCGTGACGAGCCAGGGCAACGCGGGACTGGGTCTCGCCAACACCGCTGCCTTGCACGAGCTGTTCGCCTCACGAGGTGCCGCATCTCTCATCGTGAGCAGCCACCTGGCTGACCGAACGGAGCACCAGCACCTGCGTTCCGCCGCCGCCCACGCAAGAGTCACCGTGGTCCGGCTGCGCGGTGACGAGACGACGTTGGCCGCGCACGTCCGAGAGCGCACCGCAGGAAGCACGGCCCGGCTCGCGGGCGACGACCTGACGAACGCGGATCCCACCTACCAGGAGCAAGTGCTTCGAGAAGCCACTACCCGTCAACGCGACCTGGACCAGCAGGCACTGGAAGACGCCCTCATCGACGTCAGCAGCCGAACGGCCGACTCCGTGGTCGAGGAGGTGACGAAGCGGACACGCCACCACCAAAGCGCATAGAAGCCTCCTATGCCGCTGTCCGCCCGCGCACATGCCGATGAGCGCATGGGTCACGTAGGGTCCTGCCGTGCAGTGCTTCGCAGCGGGTCGCACCCGCGCCTGAGGGAGCGGCTCCGCGAGAGCCGCAGACGCCAGTACCCGCGCCGTCGCTGGTGCCGTGGACCTGCAACCCTCGAAAAGGAAGCACACCACCATGCACATCCGCCCGTTCCAGCCCTCAGACCTGCCCGCGCTGGCTGACCTCACGATCGAGGTGTTCGGCCCGTTCTACGAGCAGAGTTTCCGCACGATGGTTCCGCCCAACGTCTACGAACATCAGCACGGCCAGTGGGCGGAGGACTACCGGGCCTCGGTCCCGAAACTGCATGACCCAGAGCAAGGCAAGCATGTTGCGGTCGCGGAGGCCATCGACGGCCAACTCGCGGCATACGTCGGCTGGCACATCGACCTGGAAGGTCGGCACGGTCAGATCGACCCCCTGGCGGTGCGAGAGACTCATCGCCGCAGCGGTCTGGGACGCGCCCTGTGTGAGCACGCGATGTGCGCCATGCGGGAGCATCCGTTGGAGGTCGTCTCGCTCGGGACCGGGGGTGATTGGTTCCACGCTCCAGCCAGGGCGCTGTACGAATCCATGGGCTTCTACCCGGTGCCGGTCGTCTACTACCTCCGCGCCCTGTAAGGCACCGATTAGCGCACGCCCATGCTGTCCGGCCTGCCCATACACTGCGCGACGTGCGAAGGCTGTCGCTCCTCCTCGGCTGGTTGGGCGTGCTCGTCGTGGCGCTCGGAGGGGTCCTTCTGCACCTCGCCGGAGGCATGTACATCGGATCCTGCTCGTCTTGGTCGCGGTGATGGGGGCGGCGGGCCTCATCGCCTCCCGCCTGTCGCGGACCTAGCA
Source organism: uncultured Actinomycetota bacterium (assembly GCA_963820015.1). Taxonomy (GTDB): domain Bacteria; phylum Actinomycetota; class Actinomycetes; order Propionibacteriales; family Nocardioidaceae; genus Nocardioides. The sequence goes on from CAWFYO010000004.1 coordinate 25,077, forward strand.
GCCACAGCGCCCGCTATGCCGCTGACATGGCGCATGGGTCACGAACGGTAGGAGCGCGCCGCTGGGGTCCGGCAACGGCGTCTGAACGGTTGACTCCGTCACTTCCGCCATGGTGGCGAGCCACGGCAGGCCGCCGAGAATGGCGGGTGCGGCAAGCCTTCGCTGTCGCCCTGGGGACTGTGGACCTTGAGCAGCAGGCGTCCCGCATCGGCACTCTCGACCCGGTAGGCCGCTCCCGAGTTGTGTCCGAGGAAGATCACCTCGGTGGCGGTCACACCGAAGGACCGAAGAGCGGTATGCGCCAACTGCTCGTCAGTGGCAGCCCGCTCGTCGTCTGGCTCCTCGCGCATGAGTTCGCTGAGCGCGCTCACGTCATCTCACCTCCTCGTCGACGTGCTTACCCGCACCACCCGGGACCGCGTAGGCCTACTTCTCAACGCACTATGCCGCTGTCCGCGCGCGGATCTGCCTGCGGTCGAGTCATCGGTCCTCCGGGTCGACACCTCCTCTGGCAATCACGTCGACGCGGAATCCAAAGAAGTGAGCGTCCGAGATGTCCATGGCCGCTCCCTTGTCAGCGCCCGTCTCCCTGGCGAGTGCCGCCTCAACGAGTTCATGGTCCGACGCGCGCCAATGCTCGAGTGCCCAGTTCCCAGCTTCTTCCCTGGTTGCGACGGAACCGTCAGCAAGGTAGCGGAGCACACGACACCCGTTGAGAACCATCCGATGGAGCGGGCCCCGCTCCTGAGTGCGAGCCACTTCGATCAGCAACTTGTCCAACAGCTCGTCGGGACTTTCTGTCGGCTCCATGAGCGGCACGCTACGAGAGGGAACGCCTTCAGAGCCAAACGTCTTCCTTCGCCGCTGTCCGGCGCACGCACCTGCCCCGAGGAGCGGAAGATCTACTCGGCTCAGCGGCTGAAACCCCCTTCCTGGGTGAACAAGGTCGACAAGGGGCTGTTCTCGCGTCACACGTCCGTGCCTGTTGATCTTCGTGACCGCGACTATGTGCCAACCGGGTGTCCGCTGATCGCTCAAGACGAGCTGTTCGTGCATGTCGAGGACACGGTGCGCCTGGCCGTACGTCAACCCAGGGACGAGGCGGATCTCGTGCTGGGCTACGACCCCGCAGACGAGCCGGCCATGCACGCGGTCTGCGTCACGGTGCTACGCCTGCTGGCTGATGCAGTGCCGTCCGAGGACCTGCTGGTGGGGGCGTGCGCGAGTGACCGAGGCTGTCGAAAAGGGGCTCGCGTACGCACCGGTCGGCAGTGACGTCGACGCACGCGTGCTGAGCGTCGAGGTGCGTCGCTACGACCCCACTCTCATGACCCAGACCCTGAGCCACGAGTTCCGGGTCGTCCCCTCTTGAGCGAGAGGCTCGCTTGCTCGCTGCGGCGTAGCAGCGCCCTGACAAGTAGCCGCTGTCCGTGAGCATGGTCGAACCTCGTCGAAGGCACGGGCACGGGCTCAGAGATGTTCGCCGTACCCGCCGATTGTCTTGCTCTCCTGCTGATGGGCGAGGCCAGCGGGGTCGATACTGCGGGTCCCACGGCGACGACGTCGGCGGAACGCAGCGGCAGCCGTGACCAGTACCACGACGATTCCCACGACAAGCCACCACATAGCAGCCCTCTCAGAGATGAGCACGTCACCAAGACGCCTCCCGTCCCAACATAGACCGGTGGACGTTGCTCGGAGGGCACAACGCCCTCACCTCCGCTGTCCGCGCTCCGATCTGCCGACCAGCGGTATCGCCACCGAGGCCTCCCGCACGAGCCAGACCTGACTGGTGGAAGCCACCTCGCCCACGTCTGACTGGGCCGATCAGTTGCCGGACGGCCCATCTGCCGCTGAAATCGCGCGCCGGCCGAACCGTCGTTCCAGAACGGTGGCTGCGGGTCCGGCCCTTTGTGGACCGCGTCGAGGGCCCCTTTCGCGACGGCCCCCTGTTCGTCAGGCGTGGGTGTGCAGGTAGGTCCGGACCCAGATGGCCGGGACGCCGGTCACGACGCTGAGGAGGAGGCTCAGCAGGCCGAGGGTGGGCGCCGTCCGGGCCCGACTGTCGAAGGAGTCAGGGGCGGAGACGGGGGTCCGGGGCGGTGGGCATCCGGAGTGCGGTCCGGGAGGGAAGTCGCGCAACGAGGCGCTGACGGGGTTGAGGCTCGGATCTCAGACACCGCCTGCTCGACGCCGCCAGCGGACGAGCTGCCCACCGCGGACCTCGACCTCGGTGGGCGGCTTCGGGGTGGGGTGGCCCTTCAGGTGGTCGAGCACCTCGTCGCGTCCACGCAGGGCGACGACGCCGTCGTCGAAGCGGAGCGAGGGGTGCAGGAGCGGGCGTACGGCGTGCCAGTCCTGCCGCTCGACCAGGTCCCACACGCGCGCGGTGGGCTCTGGCAGCTCGGGCAGGTCGTGCAGCATCCGGGGCGTGCACATCCGCCACGCGTCGACCACCAGCTCGCGCATCTCGTCGTCGTCGAGCCGGGCGACGTGGGCGCAGACCCACTGGTAGCGCAGGTCCGCAGTGCCGGGAAGGTAGAACGTCTCGGGGTCCGAGGCCACCAGGCCGTCGCGCTCGGCCCGGGGGAAGCCGAAGCCCATCTCGGTCTCGTCGCGGCTGAACGCGACGAAGACGATCTGCTTGACCTTGAGCTTGCAGCGGCCGCGGACCTCGCGCTCGTAGGCCCGGGGCAGCGCGAGACCCACGCGACGTACGGCGTCGGCGTTCGTCACGGTGGCACCTCAGTCGAAGTCGCCCGCCGCCCGGCGGACCGGGCGCAGCAAGGCCGAGAGCTCGGCCAGATCGCCGTCGGAGAGCGCCCCCAGCGCGAAGTCGGCGCCGACGAGGTCAGTGGTGGCCGCCTCGACCAAGGTGCGGCCGGCTTCGGTCACCTCGGCGAGCACGGCACGACCGTCGTCCGGGTGCGGACGACGGGTGACGAGGCCGTCGGCCTCGAGCCGCTGGACGATGGAGGTGATGGAGGTGGGGTGCACCTGCAACCGCTCCCCCATCTTCCCCAGCGGCAGTGACCCGCGGGAGGAGAAGCAGAGCAGGACGAGCGCCTCGTAGCGGGCGAACGTCAGCCCGTGCGGCCTGAGGATCGCGTCGAGCCGTCCCAGGACGAGCTGCTGGACCCGCATCAAGCGATGTCACCGCGTGCATCGCCGGCACGGCGTCCCAGCGCCGGCCCCACTGCCGCGCCGCCTCGTCGATGGGGTCGAAGGGCAGCGGTGGCATGCGCCGCAGCGTAGTGGGGTCTGGCTCGTCACAGAGCGGCGAGCAGGGTCTCGGCCGCGGCGTAGGGGTCCGACTCCCCCGCTGCGACCGCCGCCGCGAGCTCGTCGAGCTCCGAGCGGCCGTGGACGTCCCCCCAGCGCTCCCTGAGCGCGGTGACCGCGATGGCCTCGATCTCGTCGCGGGCGCGCCGGGCACGACGGCCCGCGAGCTCGCCCGACGACTCCAGCCAGGCCTGGTGCCGGTCGATCTCGGCGACCACCTCGTCGAGCCCCTCCCCCTTGGACGCGACCGTCTTCACGATGGGTGGACGCCAGGCACCCTCCGGGCGCTCGGCCAGCGCGAGCATCGACCGGAGCTCGCGACGCAGGGTGTCGGCGCCGTCGCGGTCGGCCTTGTTCACGACGTAGACGTCGCCGATCTCGAGGATCCCCGCCTTCGCCGCCTGGATCCCGTCACCCATGCCGGGGGCGAGGAGCACGAGGGTGGTGTCGGCGAGCCCGGCAACCTCGACCTCGCTCTGCCCGACCCCGACGGTCTCGACCAGTACGACGTCGCAGCCGGCCGCGTCGAGCACCCGGATCGCCTGCGGCGTGGTCCACGACAGGCCGCCGAGGTGACCACGCGAGGCCATCGAACGGATGTAGACCTCCGGGTCGAGAGCGTGGTCCTGCATCCGCACCCGGTCGCCGAGCAGCGCACCGCCGGAGAACGGCGAGGACGGGTCGACCGCGAGCACCCCCACCCGGCGGCCCGCTGCGCGGAGCTCGCCGACGAGGGCGGACGTCGAGGTGGACTTGCCGACACCCGGTGACCCGGTGATCCCGATGACCTGCGCATGCCCGGCGTGCGGGGCCAGGGCCGCCATCACCTCGCGCAGCAGGGGTGACCGGTCCTCGACCAGCGAGATCAGCCGCGCGACCGCGCGCGGGTCCCCGTCGCGAGCGCGGGAGACCAGCGCGGTGACGTCTCCCGTCCCGCGGCGTCGGGTCACGCCGTACCTCAGGCCGGGACGCGCACGATCAGGGCGTCGCCCTGGCCGCCGCCGCCGCAGAGGGCGGCCGCGCCGATGCCGCCGCCGCGGCGCTTGAGCTCGAGCGCCAGGTGGAGCACGATCCGGGCGCCGGACATCCCCACCGGGTGACCGAGGGCGATCGCGCCGCCGTTGACGTTGACCTTGGACTCGTCGAGCCCCAGGGCGCGGGTCGAGTCGATGCCGACTGCCGCGAAGGCCTCGTTGAACTCCACCAGGTCGAGGTCGGCGGGCGTGATGCCCTCCTTGTCGCAGGCCAGCTTGGTCGCGTTGGCCGGCTGCAGCTGAAGGGTCGAGTCGGGGCCGGCCACCATGCCGTGGGCACCGATCTCGGCCAGCCACTCCAGGCCCAGCTCCTCGGCCTTGGCCTTGCTCATCACCACGACGGCGCAGGCGCCGTCGGAGATCTGGGACGCCGAGCCGGCGGTGATGGTGCCGTCCTTGCGGAACGCCGGGCGCAGCGCCGACAGCGACTCCACTGTGGTCTCGCCGCGCACGCCCTCGTCCTGGGAGACCACGAGCGGGTCGCCCTTGCGCTGCGGGATCGAGACCGGGACGACCTCGTCGTCGAAGACGCCGTTCTTCCAGGCGTTTGCCGCCTTCTGGTGGGAGGCCGCGGCGAAGGAGTCCTGCTCCTCGCGGGTCAGCGCCGTCGCCGCCTGGTTGTAGTCCTCGGTCAGGGCACCCATCGCCTGGTCGGTCGTCTGGTCCCAGAGCGCGTCGTAGGCCATCGAGTCGACCAGCGTGGTGTCGCCGTACTTGAAGCCCTCACGGGACTTCGGCAGCAGGTGGGGCGCGTTGGTCATCGACTCCATGCCACCGGCGACGACGATCTCGGCCTCGCCGGTGCGGATCAGCTGGTCGGCCGTCGCGATCGCGTTGAGCCCGGACAGGCACACCTTGTTGATCGTGATCGACGGCACCGAGAGCGGCAGCCCGCCGGCGATCCCGGCGCTGCGCGCGGGGTTCTGGCCGGCGCCTGCCAGGATCACCTGGCCCATGATCAGGTAGTCGACCTGGTCGCCGGAGACCCCGGCCTTCTCGAGCGCGCCCTTGATGGCGACGCCGCCGAGGTCGGCGGCCGACAGCGACTTCAGCCCTCCGAGCAGCCGCCCGATCGGGGTGCGTGCCCCGGCGACGATGACGGATCCGGACTGCGACATGACGGTGCCTCCCACATGCGGACGGTGTTCCCACGGACGATACCCAGCGGTCCCCGGCCCCCGCGAGGCCAGCCCGTGGCAGCGCCTGAGGAAAACGTCACACGGGAGGGGTCACTCGCCCCGTGCGCCCCGCCCCACGGCGTACCACGATGGGGGCATGTCCCTCGACGTCCCCACCCACCTGTTCACCCACATCGACCACGTCGGCATCGCCGTGCCCGACCTCGACGAGGCGATCAGCGTTCTACCGCGACACCTTCGGCATGGAGACGGTCCACGAGGAGACCAACGAGGAGCAGGGCGTCCGCGAGGCGATGGTCGCGGTCGGCGACTCCGGCTCCTGCATCCAGCTGCTGGCCCCCCTCGACGAGAGCTCCACGATCGCGAAGTTCCTCGACCGCAGCGGCCCGGGCCTGCAGCAGCTGGCCTACCGGGTCACCGACGTCGAGGCCGTGGCCGCGATCCTGCGCGAGCGCGGCGTCCGCCTGCTGTACGACGTGGCCAAGCGCGGCACGGCCGGCTCGCTGGTCAACTTCGTGCACCCCAAGGACGCCGGCGGGGTCCTGATCGAGCTGGTGGAGCCGCCCCTGCCCGTGTGAGCTCGTGAGACGTCAGTCTCACATTCCGCACGGCTCCGGAGGGCCCCACTAAGGTGCGCGGTGCCATCCAGATCGCCGCCCATCTCCCTGGAGACGACCGTGCAGCAGATTCTCGACGCCATCACGTCCGGCACCGCGACCGCCGACGACTTCGCCGCCCTCGAGGTGCCGCAGAGCTACCGCGCGGCCACCGTCCACAAGGACGAGGTCGGCATGTTCGAGGGGCTGGTGAGCAAGGAGAAGGACCCGCGCCAGTCGCTCCACGTCGAGGACGTCCCGCTCCCGGAGCTCGGGCCCGGCGAGGCGCTGGTCGCGGTGATGGCGAGCGCGATCAACTACAACACCGTCTGGACCTCGATCTTCGAGCCGGTGCCGACCTTCGGCTTCCTCGAGCGCTACGGCCGCGTCAGCCCGCTCAGCAAGCGGCACGACCTGCCGTACCACGTCGTCGGCTCCGACCTGGCCGGCGTCGTGCTGGCCACCGGGGTGGGAGTGCACCTCTGGAAGCCGGGCGACGAGGTCGTCGCCCACTGTCTGTCGGTAGAGCTGGAGAGCCCCGACGGCCACAACGACACGATGATGGATCCAGAGCAGCGGATCTGGGGCTTCGAGACCAACTTCGGCGGCCTGGCCGAGATCGCGCTGGTCAAGTCCAACCAGCTGATGCCCAAGCCGGACCACCTCACCTGGGAGGAGGCCGCGGCGCCCGGGCTGGTGAACAGCACGGCGTACCGCCAGCTGGTCAGCCGCAACGGCGCCGGCATGAAGCAGGGCGACAACGTGCTGATCTGGGGGGCGAGCGGCGGGCTCGGCGGCTTCGCCACGCAGTACGCCCTCAACGGCGGCGCGGTGCCGGTGTGCGTCGTCTCGAGCGACGACAAGGCCGAGATCTGCCGCAAGATGGGCGCCGAGCTGATCATCAACCGGGCAGAGGCCGGCTACCGGTTCTGGAAGGACGAGCGCACCCAGGACACCAAGGAGTGGCGGCGGTTCGGCTCCGACATCCGTGAGCTCACCGGCGGCGAGGACGTCGACATCGTCTTCGAGCACCCGGGCCGGGAGACCTTCGGGGCGAGCGTGTACGCCGCACGCAAGGGCGGCACGATCGTCACCTGCGCCTCGACCTCGGGCTTCATGCACGAGTACGACAACCGCTACCTCTGGATGAACCTCAAGCGGATCATCGGCTCCCACTTCGCCAACTACCGCGAGTCATGGGAGGCCAACCGGCTGATCGCGAAGGGCATGATCCACCCCACCCTGTCGCGCAGCTACCCGCTCGACGAGGTCGGCCAGGCCGCCCTCGACGTGCACCACAACCTCCACCAGGGCAAGGTCGGCGTGCTCTGCCTGGCTCCCGAGGAGGGGCTCGGCGTGCGCGACGAGGAGAAGCGCGCCCGTCACCTCGACGCGATCAACGCCTTCCGCGACCTCTGAGCCGCCGGGCCGCCATGGCCCGGGTCACAGTACGGCGAACCCCGGCGAGCCGCGGTGGTCTTCGTTTCACGGCATCGGCAAGACTGGAGCCACATCGAGATCCGGGAAAGGGATGTCCCACATGAGCGACGAGGGCCTGTCCATCTTCGACGACGAGCCGGACAACCAGAGCACCGCCGACGAGCAGCCGACGCAGGTGATCAAGGCCCAGGGCGCCGCCTCCGCGAAGGCCGACAAGGGCGCTACGAAGCCGCCGGCGGACCCCGACAAGACCCGGCGGATCCCGCCGGTCCCGGCGCAACAGCCGGCCCAGCCGACACAGCAGACCCCGCAGCCGGCCCAGCCGACACAGCAGACCCCGCAGCCGGCCGCCCAGCAGCCGCAGGCCCAGGCCCAGGCCCAGGCCGCCATCGCGCAGCCGTCCGGCTCACCGGCCGGCCGCCCGGCCCAGCCGTCGTCTCCGGCCACCACCGCAGCCGGTGGCGCGTTCGCGACCGTACGCCGGGGCGGCTACGACAAGGCCTCGGTCGACGCCCACCTGCGCCAGGTCCAGGCGGAGAAGGGCGGTCTGTCCGGCGCGCTGGCCCAGTCCGAGCAGCGGGCCGCCGCGCTCGAGGCCGAGCTCGAGTCCGCCCGCACGGAGCTCGCCGAGAACGCCAACCCGTCGTACGCCGGTCTCGGCGGCCGCGCCAGTGCCATGCTCCGCCTCGCCGAGGAGGAGGCCGGCGAGATCCGGGCGGCCGGCACCCGCGACGCCGAGGACATCCGGGAGCAGGCGGTCCGCGACGCCACGTCGATCCGCGCGGACGCCACCCGGGAAGCCGACGACATGCGCCTGGTCCAGCTCAAGGAGCTGGACGAGATGCGGGCCCGGATCACTGCCGACGCCGAGCAGGAGCGGTCGCTGGCGATGGCCGAGGCCGAGGACCTGCGGGCCGCGGCCAAGCGCGAGTCCGAGCAGCTGCGACTGGCCGCCGAGCAGGAGACCAAGGAGCTGAAGGTGAGCGCGACCCGCGAGGCCGAGCAGGCCCGCGCGTCCGCCGACCGGGAGGTGCAGGAGGCTCGTCGCACGCTCGCGGTCGAGAGGGAGCGCCTCGCCAAGGAGGCCACGGACTACCACGCCAGCGCCACGGCCGAGACCCGCCGCCTGGTCGAGGAGGCCGAGCAGCGCGCCGACGCCGCGGAGGCCCGGGCGACGGCCGCCACCGCCCAGGCCAACACCCACCGCCAGCAGGCGCAGAAGGAGGCCGAGGCCCTGCTCTCCCGGGCCCGGCGTGAGGCCGAGCAGATCGTCGCCTCCGCCCGCACGCAGGCCGACGCGATCACCGCGTCGGGCAACGCCGAGCACGAGCGTCAGCTGGCCGCGATCAAGGCCGAGGTCGACCGGATGACCCGTCGTCGCGAGGCCATCTCGGCCCAGCTCGGGTCGCTGCGCGACATGATGGCCGGGTTCGGCGAGGACGAGTCCTGAGGCCGGGAGCCGAGGCGCCGGGCGTCAGTCGGCGGTCGGCTCACCGAGCTTGACCAGCACCACCCCGGCCAGCACCAGCAGCCCGCCGACGAGCTGCACCAGGTGCGGAAGCTGGCCCAGCAGGAGCCACGCGAACACCACCGCGAACAGCACCTCCAGCAGCGCCGCGAACGACGCCATCCGAGCGCCCAGCCGGCGCGACGCGAGGATCCCGGCGACGTAGGCGATGGCTGCCGTCACCACGCCGAGGGCGAGGACCGGCAGCCACCACGCCACCTCGGCGCCGCGGTACGTCGCGCTGCCGCTCGAGGCGGACAGCGACACCACGCCGACGAGGCCGGCCACGGCCAGGGACACAGCGCCGACGGTCAGCCCTCCGGCCGCGAGCACGATCGGCGGGACCCCGTGGTCCTCCCCCGCCGAGACCACGAAGAAGAAGGCGCAGCAGACCATCGCGACCAGGCCCCAGACCACGCCGAGCCCGTCGACCGAGCCGGCGCCGAGCACGTCGAGCACGAGGAGCAGCCCGAGCCCGGCGACCAGGGCTCCGGAGACCGTGAGCCGGCCGGGGCGCTGGTGGTGACGCAGCCACAGCCAGCCGACGACCGCGACCGGAGCCGTGTACTCCAGCAGCAGGGCGACCGCCACCGGCAGCCGGTCGACGGCGCTGAAGAACGCGAGCTGGCAGCCCGCGACCGCCACCACGCCGTACGACGCGATCAGGCCGGCGTTCGCACGGAGCAGGCTCCACCGGCCGCGAAGCGCCAGGGCGGCCGGGACCGCCAGCACCAGCGCCGCCACGCTCACCCGGCACAACACCAGGGCGGCCGGGCTCCAGCCGGCGTCCATGAGGCCCGAGGCCAGCGATCCCGACAGCCCGAACGAGGCGGCCGCCAGGACGGCGAAGCCCAGACCCGCCCGAGTGGAGTGCCGGACGGGCACGACCACGTCATGAGTCATCGTCGCCATGACACATGACACTACGGGTGGGTGCGGTAATGTGTCAACGTGGTTTTCACTCATGACACCGAAGCGGCCCTGCTGGCCGCCGTCGCCTTGGTGAACTCCGCGGAGGAGCCCGACACGCTCACCACCCGCGCGGGGCTGGTGGCCTTCCTCGACGAGCACGAGTTCACCGGCAGCCGGCGCGGCGACGACGCCGAGCTGAGCGAGGTCCGGGGCCTGCGCCCGCGGCTGCGCGACCTGCTCACCAGCGGCCGGGACGAGGCCGCCGTCCTGGTGAACGAGGCGCTGGCCGAGGCCCGCGCCGTGCCTCGGCTGGTGCGGCACGGCTCGCACGACTGGCACATCCATGCCGTCTCCCCCGCAGCCCCCCTGGAGACCCGGATCCTGGTCGAGTCGGCGATGGCGATGATCGACGTGATCCGCGCCGACGAGACCTCGCGGCTCGCGGTGTGCGCGGACCCCGACTGCAACGGCGTCGTCCTCGACCTCTCGCGCAACCGGTCGCGCCGCTTCTGCAGCACGGCCTGCACCAACCGGGCCGCCGTCGCGGCCTACCGCGCGCGTCGCCGCTGACCGGGTCTCCGGATATCGGGACGCAGATCGTCCGGAAGATCGCCTACGGTGCCGTCATGGCTATCGCACGCTTTCCCGCCTTCGTCCTCGACTGCCCCGACCCCCACGCCCTGGCCACGTTCTACGGCGCGCTGCTCGACTGGCCGGTGAAGGCGGACGACGGCTGGGCCGACATCCGGGCCGACTACGGCGACTGCATCAGCTTCCAGAAGGTCGAGGGCTACCTCGCCCCGCAGTGGCCCGGGCAGGACCTTCCGCAGCAGATGCATCTCGACGTGGTCGTCGACGACCTCGACGAGGGGGAGGCCGCGGTGCTCGCTCTCGGCGCGACCAAGCACGAGCACCAGCCCGGAACGACGTTCCGGGTGTTCCTCGACCCGGCCGGCCACCCGTTCTGCCTCTGCGTCAGCTGACCGACCGGACCGGATCAGTCGGCGTCGAGGAAGCGGCGCAGCACCTGCACGAACACCTCGGGCTGCTCCGAGTGCACCCAGTGGCCTGCATCCTTGACCACCACCCGGCGAGCGGACGGGAACCACTGGTCCATCGCCGCGACGTAGGCCGGGACGACGTAGTCCGAACGCTCCCCGGCCACCCACAGCACCGGGCCCAGATAGGGCGGCGCGCCGGCCAGCAGGTCTTCGGGCCACCCTCCGATCACGGGCAGGGAGGCCCCGAGCACGTCGAGGTTGACCTGCCAGCGCCAGCCGTCGCCGTCGCGTCGCAGGTTCTGGAGCAGGAAACCGCGCACCGTCGCGTCGGGCACGGCCTCGGCGAGCGCCGCGTCCGCGTCGCCGCGCTGGGAGAGTGACGAGAGGTCCAGCGCCTGCATCGCCGCGATGTAGCCCTCGAACTGGGACAGGTGGTCGTAGGCCACCGGTGACACGTCGACAATGCAGAGCCGCTCGACGAGCTCGGGATGCCGCAGCGCCAGCACCATGGCCACCTTGCCGCCGAGGGAGTGCCCGACGAGGGCCACCGGGTCGTCGGCCGAGAGCAGGCCGGCGACCTGGTCGGCCACCTGCAGGTAGTCGAAGCTGTCGTCCCAACCCGAGCGACCGTGGTGGGGCAGGTCGACGAGGAGCACCCGATGGCGGTCGGCCAGCGCCTTGCCGATCTGCGTCCAGTTCCGGCCCTGACCGAAGAGGCCGTGGGCGAAGACCACCCGGGAGCCCCGGTCACCGATCGCCGTCGTGTGGAGCTGGTCCGGCAGGGTCACGTACTCAGTCTCCCAGGGCGCAGGGTCAGCACCACCGGCGTACGCCGGTCGGCCCGAGGTCGACGTCGCGTCGGACGACGGCGATCCGGTCGCCCCAGTTGCGGCAGGCCCGGTGGAACGCCTTGTCGCGGTACTCGACGGCGAGCACGTGGCGGCCGTAGGAGGCGACGTACCTCCAACACTCGTGGTACTGCGCGCACTGCTCCGCGACCGCGAAGTCGAAGCCGGCGACGGTGCCGTCCCACTCGGCCCAGTTCTTCTGCGCGGCGGCGAGGCCGTAGCGGTGGGCCTTGCCGACCAGCAGCGCGGCGTAGGCCTTGGCGTCGGCCCGCGTGATCAGGTGGTGGCTGCGGCTGAAGGAGTCGAGGTTGTCGTACTCGACCGCGTCGAAGCCGTCGGTAGCGCAGCCGCGGGTCCAGCGGCCCATGATCCGGGCCAGCGCCGTGCGCTTGGCCGGGGTGCGGATGTCGAGCAGCCACTCCCCCCACGCCGAGTCGACGACCGGTTTGCCGGCGTCCTTGAGCACCAGCGACCAGTGGCGGCGCCAGAACCTCTTCTCGTTGCTCTGGGTCTGGAAGCCGTTGACATAGCAGACGTTGTACGTGGCGTCGACCGGCTTCGCACGCCGGTCCCGCTCGACGATCCCGACATGGTGGGGCACCGGGCGAGCGCCGCCGAGCTGGTAGTCCCAGTCGGTGCCGGTCGGTGGCAGCGTGATCGCGGCGTACGACGGCGCCGCCAGGCCGAGCAGCAGAGCTCCCGGCACCAGCCCGAGCAGCAGGCGCAGCCGAGCCATCAGAAGTCGAACCCGTCGAACATGTCACCGATCCCGCTCGCGACGTCGCCGATGCCGTCACCCACGCCCGACGCCAGGTCGCCGAACCCGTCGCCGAACCCGTCGCCGAGCCCGTCGCCGAGCCCGCCGGCGAGCGCACCGAGGCCGTCGCCGAGGCCCTCGAACATGAAGCCCATGAAGATCCAGTCGAGCGGGCCGAACCGGCCGAAGTAGCCGGCCGCATAGGGCCGGTAGGCGGGGCCGCCCTCCCAGTAGGGCACGCGCCGGGTGCCGACCATCACCTGGCGTACGTCGGGCTCGGCGCCCGCGCGCACGCGCTCGGCGTCGAGAGCGCAGGCCGGCACCTGCCGCTCGGCGCCACCCATCGGCGCGTAGGTCACGTCGGCGACGGACAGTCCGTGTCGGGGGTCGAAGAAGCAGGGCGGCCGTCGCTGCGGGAGCGCCCGGCCGGCGACGCGGGCCCGGACGCAGTCGATCGCGTACCGGCCGTCGTCGAGGATCTTGGTGACGTCCTGCACCTGCTCGGGGCTGGTGATCGAGTCGGCCGCGGTCTTGGCCGCCTCGTAGGCGTCCAGAGCGCGCTGGTAGTCGGCGTTCGCACCCTCGTCGAGCGGCCGCCCGGCCAGCTCGAGGTCGAGGTCCTGGAGCCCCACGCCGAGCGCCGTGACGTCCTCGAAGGCCAGCTTCTTCACCGGCTCCAGCCGGTGCGGCCGCGCGAGCCCGGGACTGCTCCTGGCTCCGTCGTCGCATCACCACGAACCCGACGACCGCCGCCACCACGAGAAGGACGAGCAGCCACTCCATGCCCCGAGCCTACGGTGTGGCCCAGCCCGACGGTGCGCCGAGGCTCAGGGCACGGTGCCGGACTTCCTCAGCTGAGCAGCGCGTCCCGCCGCACGCCGACGGGCCCACCGGATCGTCCGGCGCGCCGGACAGCACACGTCAGACCCCGGCCGCCCGGATCGCCCGCGCGCCCAGCTCGGCGAGGACCTCGCGTAGCTCGGCCGGCTCCTGCACGTCGTAGTCGAAGCCGAGCCAGGACAGGTGGAAGGCGAGCCCGAAGAGCGACTCCGCGCCGGCCTCGAGCAGCGTGGTCTGGTCGTCAACGGCGGTGAGCGTCACCGAGCGCACGCTGGTGCGCTCGGCGACCTCCGACAGCGGGGCGTGGACCAACACCCTCGCCTGGACGCGGTACGCCGCGCTGGTCACGGACCGCTGGACGTAGGCCGCCGGGTCCTCGTGCTCCCGCTCGCGGAAGCGCCATGTGGTCGGCTCGACGGCGCTCATCCGGTCGAGGCGGAAGGTGCGCCAGTCGTCGCGGTCGAGGTCGAACGCCATCAGGTACCAGCGCCGCCCGGTCGCCACCAGGCCGACCGGCTCGACGAGCCTGCTGCTCGGGGTCTTGTCGCGCGCCTCGTAGTCGAACCGCACGCGCACCGTGTCGCGCACCGCCTTGGCCAGCCGGAGCAGCGCGTCTCCGTCGACGGTCGCCTCGCCGTGGTCGAGCGTCTGGGTCGCCTCGTGGATCGCGCGCACCTCGCTGCGCAGCCGCGGCGGCATCACCTGGTCGAGCTTGGCAAGGGTCCGCAGGGCGGCCTCGCTGGCACCGGACACCGTGCCGCCCGCCGCCATCCGGAGCGAGACGGCCACGGCCACCGCCTCGGCGTCGTCGAGCAGCAGGGGCGGCAGGCCGCGTCCGCGGCCCAGCTGATAGCCACCACCGACACCTTGGGTCGCCTGCACGGGGTAGCCCAATGCCCGCAGCCGCTCGACGTCGCGCCGGATGCTGCGCGGAGTGACGCCGAGCCGCTCGGCGAGCTCGGGGCCGGTCCAGACGGGGCGCTGCTGGAGCAGTCCCAGCAGGTGCAGCACCCGCTCGGTGGTCTCGGCCATGGCCAGAGTCTGCCACCGGTAGCGGACAGTAACTGTCCTGTTTGTGATCCATGATCGGATCGACGCCACGGACGACCCCGGCACGAGGAGAGGACACCCCATGCCCCTGCATGCACCCCCAGCCGCGAACGAGACCGACGCGATCATCGGCTTCCTAGGCCAGGCCCAGGACGCCTTCCCGGCCCTGGTGCACGGGCTGGCGGCCGAGCAGCTTGCCCTGTCGCCCAGCGCCTCCGACCTGAGCCTCGGCGGCCTGGTCAAGCACGTCACCGACGTGCAGCTGTCCTGGCTCGCCAAGGCCGAGGCCGCGCCCGGCCCGGTCCAGGAGTCCGGCGAGGACGTCGCGGCGTACCTCGACAGCTTCCGGTTCGACCCGACCGACTCGGTCGAGGCGCTGCTGACGGCGCACCAGCATGCGAGCGAGGCGGTGCTCGAAGGCGTACGCCGACTGGACCTCGACACCCAGGTCCCCGTACCCGACGCTCCGTGGTTCCCCAAGGACGGACCGCCCTGGACGGTCCGCTGGATCTGGTGGCACCTGATGGAGGAGCTGTCGCGGCACGCCGGCCACGGCGACATCATCCGCGAGACGCTCGACGGTGCCACCATGTACGCCCTGGTCGCGGCGCGCGACGGCCTGCCCGACCTGCCGTTCCTGAAGGCCTGGAAGCCGGCCTCGACCGAGGATCCCTCATGACCGAGACCACCGACTGGGCGACGCGCGGGTGGAACGCCCGGCTGCGCGACCAGCTCGACTTCCACTACCGACAGATGTTCCGTCCCCGCCTCGACGGCCTCACCGACGAGGAGTACTACTGGGAGCCCGTGGACGGGTGCTGGAGCATCCGCCCGCGCGCCGAGGCGGTCGGGAACGACTCCGCGGGAGGCGGCGACCTGGTGCTGGACCACTCCTGGCCGGAGCCATCGCCCGCTCCGGTGACGACGATCGCCTGGCGACTGGCTCACATCACCCGGAGCTGCCTGGCGGTCCGCACGGCCAGCCACTTCGGCGGGCCGCCGGCCGAGCCGGAGTCCTGGGGCTTCCCCGGCACGGCCGACGTCGCGCTCGCGCAGATGGATGCGGCGTACGACGCCTGGTCAGCCGGGGTGGAATCGCTCGGCGACGAGGGCCTGGCCCGCCCTTGCGGGCCTGCGGAGGGCTACTTCGCCGACGCCACGCTCGGTGACCTCGTCCTCCACATCAACCGCGAGCTGATCCACCACGGGGCGGAGATCTGCCTCCTCCGAGACCTCTACCTCCGACACCTCCACCTCCGGCACGAGGAGACCGCATGAGCCGCACCATCCAGATCACCTTCGACGCCGCCGACCCGATCGGGCTCTCCCGGTTCTGGGCCGAGGCGCTGCACTACGTCGTCCAGCCGCCGCCGGGCCGCGACCTCGCGCCCGGGGAGGACCCGATCGAGGCGTGGATGGAGTTCCTCGAGGCGGCGGGGGTGCGCGAGGACGAGCGCGACAGCGCCTCGGCGGTCGTCGACCCCGACGGAGCCGGCCCGCGCGTGTTCTTCCAGAAGGTGCCCGAGGGCAAGACCGCGAAGAACCGCGTCCACCTCGACGTGCGGGCTGCACCCGGCTTGGAGGGCGACGAGCGGATGGCTGCGCTCGAGTCGGAGTGCGAGCGTCTGGCCGCGCTCGGCGCGACCCGGGTGCAGAGACACGAGCCCGACCCACCGATGAGCGGCGGTCACATCGTGATGGAAGACCCCGAAGGCAACGTCTTCTGCTTGGACTGAAGGGCGGGGTTTCGAGACGCGCGCAGAACGCGCTCCTCAACCAGCGGCGGGCACGCTCCTCCACCAGCGGCGGCCGGTCGGCTAGGACGCGGCTTCGCGGGCCTCGAGCCAGCGCTCGACCCGGCGGTCCGGCACCAGCCACATCAGGGCCACGGCGGCGTAGGGAACCATCGCCAGCCAGGGCTCCACGAAGGCCAGCGCGATGCCCACGACGTAGAGCACGATCGAGGCGATCTCCTTGCCGGTGCGGCCGAAGACCTCCCGCATCCGTGCGCCGTTGCCGGGCACCCGGGCCATGAAGTGCTGGAGGAAGAAGTACGCCGTGCCGGCCGCCAGCAGGTTCACGCCGTAGACCACCACCGGCGTGCGGGCCAGGCGCGACTCGTCCATCCAGGCCGTGGTGAACGGGTAGAGCGACAGTGCGAACAGCAGTCCCAGGTTGGCCCACAGCACGGTGCCGTCGATGCGGTCGCAGACCTGGAACAGGTGGTGGTGGTTGTTCCAGTAGATGCCGATGTAGATGAAGCTCAGCAGGTAGGTGAGCAGGCCGAGACCGCTGGTGTCCCAGAGGTTCTGGAGCGTGTACGGCTCGGTGGGCACCTTCAGCTCGAGCACCATCACGGTGATGATGATCGCGAGCACGCCGTCGCTGAACGCCTCGAGCCTGCTGGTCGACATGGCCCGATCCTAGGGAGCGCCGGCGGCGTTGGGCCTCATGCGCTGTAGTCGCGGAAGCCGCGCTTGGTCTTGCGGCCGAGGTAGCCCGCCGTGACCAGGTGCTCAAGCAGCGGCGCAGGCGCGAAGCCGGGCTCGCGGAACTCGAGGTAGAGCTCGCGCTGGATCGCCAGCGAGACGTCGTTCCCGACCACGTCGAGCAGCTCGAACGGACCCATCGGCAGGGCGCAGCCGAGCTTCATCGCGATGTCGATGTCGTCGGCCGTGGCGTAGTGGCCCTCCAGCATCTTGACCGCGTCGTTGAGGTAGGGGAACAGCAGCGCGTTGACGATGAACCCGGCGCGGTCGCCGCACGAGACCGCGACCTTGCCGACCTGGTCGCACAGCGCCAGCACCGTCTCGGCCACGTCGTCCGCGGTGGTGACCGTCGAGACGACCTCGACCAGCCTCATCACGGGCGCCGGGTTGAAGAAGTGCATGCCGATGACGTCCTGCGGCCGGCTGGTCGCCTTGGCGCAGGAGATGATCGGCAGGCTGCTGGTGGTCGTGGCCAGGATCGCGCCGGGCTTGCAGATCTCGTCGAGGTTCTCGAAGAGCGTGGTCTTGACCGCGAGGTCCTCGGCGATCGCCTCGATCACGATGTCGACGGACGCGAGGTCGTCGAGCCTCGTGGTGCCGGTCAGGTGGCCCAGCGCCTCCGACTTCGCCGCCTCCTCGAGCTTGCCGCGCTGGATCGCCTTGTCGAGCGAGCGCTCGATGGCGGTCCGGACACCGTCGACCTTGGCGTCGGAGCGCCCGACGTAGGTGACATCGAATCCTGCCTTGGCGAAGACCTCGACGATGCCGGTCGCCATGGTGCCGGTGCCGACCACGCCGACCGCCGAGATCGGCCGGCGCAGCTGCGGCGGGTGGGTGGCGTCGGGCGTGTGCGCGTCGGCGACGACGACCGGGCTGTCGGGGCCTTCGTAGGTGTAGAAGCCGCTGCCGGTCTTGCGCCCGAGCATGCCCGCCGTCACCAGCTGCTTGAGGATCGGGGCCGGTGCGTGCAGGCGGTCGCGGCCCTGCTTGTACATCGTGTCGAGGATCTCGTACGCCGTGTCGAGGCCGATCAGGTCGAGCAGCGCCAGCGGGCCCATCGGGTAGCCACAGCCGAACCGCATGGCCGCGTCGATGTCCTCGCGGGTGGCGAACCTGCCCTCGTACATCGCGACCGCGTGGTTGAGGTAGCCGAACAGCAGGGTGTTCGCGATGAAGCCGGCCCGGTCACCGCAGATCACCGGGCTCTTGCCGAGCCGGGCGACCAGCGCCTTCACGTCGTCGAGCACGTCGGGCTCGGTGACCACCGTGCGGATGATCTCGACCAGGTTCTGCACCGGGGCCGGGTTGAAGAAGTGGACGCCGATGACGCGGCCGGGGTGGAGGTTGGCGGTCGAGATCTCGGTGACGCTGAGGCTGGAGGTGTTGGTCGCCAGGATCGCCTCGGGCTTCACGATGCCCTCGAGGTCGCGGAAGATCGACTTCTTGACCTCGAGCGACTCCACGACCGCCTCGACCACGAAGTCGGCCTCGGCCAGGTCCTTCAGGGACGTCGAGAACGACACCCGGTCGATCAGAGCCGCCTGGTCCTCCTCGCTCAGCTTCCCGCGCTTCACCGCGCGGCTGGTGGAGTGCTCGAGGTGCTGGCGGCCGCGCTCGACGGCGTCCTCGGTGACCTCGACGCCGATCACGGAGAAGCCGTTGCGGGCGAAGACCTCGGCGATGCCGGCTCCCATGGTGCCCAGCCCGACGACGCCGATGGTGTCGAAATCGCGAGTGCTGACAGGGGTCTCGGGCGCCGTGGTGCTCGTCATGGGGCGAATCCTCCCACGCGTCGCGGCGCCGTCAGCGCGAGGTTCCTCACACGGGCAGCCGCCCGGGCTCACCCGCCGACGGCGTCGGCGAGCGCGGCCACCTCGGCCGCACAACCCCAGGACAGGGTGACGCCGGCGCCGCCGTGGCCGTAGCAGTGGATGACGTCGCCGACGCGCTCGAGCCGCACCTCCGGCCGCACCGGCCGGAGGCCGACCTTGTGCCGCAGCACCCGCGTGCGCGCGAGCGCGGGCACCAGACCGGTGGCGCGGCGCAGGATCTCGTCGGCGATCTCGGGGGACGGCGTACGGTCCCACTCGCCCGCGTCGTCGGTGCCACCCACGACGATGTCGTGGGCACGCGGGATCACGTAGGTGGGGCCGTCCTCGGCCAGCCACCACTCCTCGAGCCCGACCTGCTCGAGGACCACGACCTGCCCGCGCACCGGCGTCGTGGTCGGGTCGTCGGCGAGGTGTCGCGAGCCGAGCCCGCTGCAGTCGACCACCAGCGGTCCCTCCGGCAGGTGAGGCAGCGCCATCCGGGTGACCGTGCCGCCCGCGTCCAGCACCCGGGAGTGCAGCCAGACCAGGTAGCTCGGCATGTCGATGACAGGCGCCACGAACGACCAGGCATCGCGGTACGGCGCCCGCGGTGCGACCCGCTCCAGGGCCGGGACGGCCTCGACCCACCACGGGTCCGGTGACTTCGCCCTCAAGAGCTCCGTGCCGCGACGCATCGTCACCCCGGTCGCCGCGTCGTCCGCCAGCCCGGCGAACACGTCGTACGACGTGGCGGCCCACGCGGTGACCTTGTCCTGGGGGAACGCGAGGTAGGGATACCAGAGGGCCGCGGCGACCGCCGAGGTGGTCTCCAGCGGCAGCTCGCGGGCCAGCACGTCGACCCGGTGGCCGGCTTCGAGCAGGCGCAGTGCGCAGCTGAGGCCGAGCACCCCGGCGCCGACGACCACCACCCGTTCCGGCATGCGAGAGAGTCTGCCGCACCGGGTAGGGTCACCGCCCGTGAGGCTCGTCGTCGCTCGGTGCCAGGTGGACTACGCCGGCCGGCTCACCGCCCACCTGCCGATGGCCACGCGGGTGCTGATGATCAAGGCCGACGGGTCGGTGCTGATCCACTCCGACGGCGGCTCCTACAAGCCACTGAACTGGATGTCCCCGCCCTGCACCCTGCGCGAGGACACCACCGACGAGGGTGCCGCGCTCTGGACGGTGACGTCCCGGGCCTCCTCGAAGGGGCCCGAGGACACGCTCCAGATCCTCATCGACGAGGTCTACAGCGACAGCTCCCACGAGCTCGGCCTCGATCCCGGCCTGCAGAAGGACGGGGTCGAGAAGCACCTCCAGGAGCTGCTCGCCGAGCACCCGACCCACCTGGGCGACGGGTTGACCCTGGTCCGGCGGGAGTTCCCCACCGCGATCGGCCCGGTCGACCTGATGTGCCGCGACGCCACCGGCGCCTCGGTCGCGGTCGAGATCAAGCGCCGCGGCGAGATCGACGGGGTCGAGCAGCTGACCCGCTACCTCGAGCTGCTGAACCGCGACCCCCTGCTCGCCCCGGTCCGCGGCATCTTCGCGGCCCAGGAGATCAAACCGCAGGCACGGGTGCTCGCCCTCGACCGCGGCATCTCCTGCGCCGTCGTCGACTACGACGCGCTGCGCGGGCTCGACAACGCCGACGACCGGCTGTTCTGACCGCAGGAGGCCTCAGGACGCCTCGGGGTGCTCCACGCCGTTCGGTACGGCGCCCGGCACGGCGTTCCCTGGGGTCCGCAGGAGCGGCTCGGACCGCGGAGCGGCAGCGTCTCCCGCCCGCGCCTCGCTCGGCGCGGTGGCGGACGGGAGGCTCACCTCACGGCGCGCCGCGGCCTCGAAGAAGCGCAGCATCTCCACCGGGAACGGCAGCACCAGCGTGGAGTTCTTCTCGGCCGCCACCTCGACCATCGTCTGGAGCAGCCGGAGCTGCAGGGCCGCCGGCGACGCACTCATCGCGCGTGCCGCCTGCGAGAGTTTCTCCGACGCCTGGAGCTCACCGTCGGCGGTGATGACCCGCGACCGCCGCTCCCGCTCGGCTTCCGCCTGCCGCGACATCGAGCGCTTCATGGTCTCGGGCAGCGCCACGTCCTTGATCTCCACCCGGTCGATCTCCACGCCCCAGCCGGCGGCCGGGCTGTCCATCATGATCTCGAGCCCCTCGTTGAGCTTCTCCCGGCTCGAGAGCAGGTCGTCCAGCTCGCTCTTGCCGATGATCGACCGCAGCGAGGTCTGGGCGACCTGGAGGATCGCGAACTTGTAGTCCTCGACGACCACCGCGGCTCGCCACGGGTCGATCACCCGGAAGTAGACGACCGCGTCCACCCGCACCGTCACGTTGTCGCGGGTGATGCCCTCCTGGGCAGGCACCGGCATGGTGACGACCTGGACGTTCACCTTGGTCATCTGGTCGACGAACGGGACCAGCATGGTCAGCCCTGGCTTGCGCACCTCGCTCTGCGCCCGGCCGAGCCGAAAGACGACGCCTCTTTCGATCTGGCGCACCACCCGAGCACTCAGGAACCACGACACCAGCATGCTGATGGTGACGACGGCCAGGATCAGGGCCAGGATCTCCATGACGACCTCCCGATCTCATGCTCTCTCGAGCGTACGCCGCGCGGCTCGGGTGCGTGAGTCCCGCGGCCGCCGGTCGTCGGTGGCCGAAAAGGTGCTGGTCAGTAGTCGCCGGTTGAGGGGGGCGTTCCACGCCCGTCTCGAAACAGCCACCGCTGCCTTGTCCGTAGTCGCCGGTTGAGCAGCGACCCCTCAACCAGCGGAGCTGCGGGTCTGCCGGAAGAGCTCGGCGAGCAGGTGGGCGTAGCCCAACGCGTCGTCGATGGCCCGGTGGGTGTGGGGTACGTCGCCGAACCAGTCCGCCGGAAGAGTGACCGGCGAGACGTCCCCGACGTAGCGGCCGGTGACGGCCGCGGCGTAGGAGCGCAGGCAGAGGGTGTCGTGGAAGATCGGGTCGGCGTCGTAGAGGCTGCGCACCAGCGGCAGGTCGGCGAACGTGCGCAGGTAGTGGTCGATCCACTGGCCGTCGAAGGCGAGCGGATGCGCGGTGAAGACCCGCGGCCCAGGGAAGCCGCGAACCCAGGCCGTATAGGCGGTCATCACCTCTGCCGGGTCGCGCGGGTCGGTGGTCGCCGCCACCAGCGCCTCCGGCTCGTCCCGCTCGAACCAGGCCCTGGTGCCGGGGTCCCAGGTGGCCCCGGGGAGCTCGGCCACCACGGCCTCGAACCGGCCCCACTCACCACCGCCGCCCGTGACGGCGACGGTGGCGAAGGAGAGCATCGAGTTCTGCCCCGGCCGGAAGCCCGACGACTCGATGTCGGTCACGAAGTACGTCGGCTCGCTCATCCCGACACCCTGCCAGGTCTCCGGGAAGGGCTCAGACAGCGACCGGAGCGCTCTCCGGGTCGGTGACCTCGACGTGGACCGGCAGCCGGCCCGGGAGCAGGAAGGCGGCGGCGACCGCACCGGCCAGGCAGAGCAGCCCGACCACGATGCACGAGGTCGACATGGCGGCCATGAACGAGTCGTGGAACGCCGGCAGCAGGCGCGGGTCCTGCATCGTGACCGCCTGGGCCACTCCCACGGAGTCCTGGGCCCGGGTCAGCAGCGAGCCGGGGAGCGCGGTGAACGCGCCGGACGCCAGGTGCGAGCCGAAGACCGACGAGAACACCGACCCGACGACGGCGACGCCGAGCGTACCGCCGAGCTCCCGAGTGGCGTCGTTGACGGCCGAGCCCACCCCGGCCCGAGCCGGCGGCAGCACCAGCAGGATCGACTCGGTCGCCGGGGTCGAGATCAGGCCCATACCGAGCCCCATCAGGACCATCTGCGGCACGATCACGGTCGCGTACGGCGTGGAGTCGGTCGACGTGGAGATCCAGAGGAAGGCCGTCCCGAAGAGCACGAGCCCGGTGGTGACCACGATCTTGGTCCCGATCCTGGGCGCCAGCGCCGCCCCGACCACCGAGGCGACCGCGATCGACACCGCGACCGGCAGGATCCGCGCGCCGGTCGACAGCGCGCCGTACCCGCGGACGAACTGGAAGTACTGCGTCACCAGGAAGATGAAGCCGAACAGCGCGAAGAAGGTGATCGTCACCGCCCCGCTGGCAGCGCTGAACCGCCGGTCGCGGAACAGCGTGACGTCCAGCATCGGGTGCGTCGTACGACGCTCGCGGACCACGAAGGCTGCCAGCAGAGTGGCCGCGGCCACGAACCCACCCCCGGTCTCCAAGGACGACCAGCCGTGGGCCGGCGCCTCGATGATCGTGTAGGTCAGCGTGGCCAGCATCGCGATCGAGAGCCAGAGTCCGGGCAGATCGAGCCGCGGGACACCGGGGTCGCGCGACTCGGGAACGAGGAGGTACGCCGCGACCGCGGTGACCAGGGCCAGCGGGACCAGCGCCCAGAACACGCTTCCCCAGTAGAAGTGCTCGAGCAGCACTCCGCCGGAGATCGGGCCCAGGGCGACGCCGAGGCCGACCACCGCACCCCAGATCCCGAGCGCGGCCGCGCGCTCGCGGCGCTCGCGGAAGGTGTTGCTGATGATCGACAACGTGGTGGGGAAGATCAACGCGGCGAAGGCGCCCATCAGGAACCGGGTCGCGACGAGGGCGTCGGCCGAGGTGACCAGGGCGCCGACAGCGCTGGCCGCGCCGAAGCCGAGCAGCCCGATGATCAGCGCCGGCCGCCGGCCGAACCGGTCGGAAAGGCTGCCGGCGGCCAGGACCAGCCCGGCGAAGGCCAGGTTGTAGGCGTCGACGACCCACTGGAGCTGGCGGGTGCCGGCCGAGAGCTCCCGCGAGATCGACGGCAGCGCGACGTTGACGATGGTGGTGTCGAGGTTGATGGCGAGCACGGCCGCACAGACCGTGGCCAGGACCGCGGCCTTGTGGGGGCGGCCTGTCGAGCGGATGGTGAGCATCGAGTCCTCCGAGGAAGTCCAGGAGTCCATGTGGACAGTGACAACATGAAGGTACGTCGATGATGTGACCACTGTCAACATCGCCTAGGATCGGCACGTGACCAGCGGCCAGCCCTACCACCACGGCAACCTCCGGCCGGTGCTCGTCGACACCGCCGTCGAGCTGGCCCGCTCGACCGGCCCCGACGGCGTGGTGCTCCGCGAGGTCGCGCGACGAGCCGGGGTCTCCCACAACGCGGCGTACCGACACTTCAGCGACCGGGCCGCCCTCCTCGCCGAGGTCTCCGACCGGGCCTACGCCGATCTCGAGCGCGCGATGCTCGACCGGATCGCCACCGTGACCCAGGACGACCCGCAGGAGCGGGCCTTCGCCCGGCTCCGCGAGACCGGCCGCGCCTACGTCGACTTCGCGATCCGCGAACCGGGCCTGTTCACGACCGCGTTCACCGCCCCCGAGAGCACGGACGCGCACACCGATCCTCCCTCCGACGACCAGGAGCTGACCGGTCCCTACCTCGTGCTCAACCAGGTCCTCGACGAGCTGGTGGCGTGCGGCGCGGTGACCCCCGAGCGCCGCGTCGGCGCCGACGTCGCCTGCTGGTCAGCCGTCCACGGCTTCGCCGACCTGGTCGTGCACGGACCGCTCCGCAACCTGCCGCCCGACCAGCGTGACAGCGCGCTCGAGGTCGTCCTCGACGTCGTCCATCGCGGGCTGGCGGGCCAGCCCGTGCCCTAGGTCGCAGCGCGCCAGCCGTCGGCGTCGCGCTCGAAGACGTACGTCGAGGTGTTGGCCACCCCGTCGGCCCGCGGCGCCGAGGGGGAGCTGGGCGCGACCAGGCCCCACAGGGCCGTGATCACCCCGCCGTGGGTGACCACGAGCACGGTCTCGCCGCGGTACTGGTCGGCCAGGTCGTCGAGCACCCCGAGCACGCGGCCGGCGGTCTGCCGCCCGGTCTCACCGCCCGGCACCCCGGCGTCCAGGTCGCCGGCCAGCCAGCCCGTCACGAGGGGGTTGAAGAAGGTGTGGTCGTAGGGGTGGCCGAGGAAGTCTCCCGCCGGGAACTCGTGCAGCCGCTCCCGCACCCGCACCGGCAGCCCCAGGACACCCGCTGCGATCTCGGCGGTCTGAACCGCCCGTGAGAGCTCGCTGCAGGCCACCACGGCGATCCGCTCCGACCGCAGCCGCTCCCCCAGGTCACGCGCCTGCGACCGGCCGAGGTCGGTGAGGCTGCCGCCGGTGGCGTTCATCTCGGGCGACTCGTACTCCGCCTCCCCGTGCCGCGCGACGACGAACCGGGCCGGGCAGTGCAGGTCGCTCACGTCCCCAACCTAGCGACCCCGTGCGGCAGGATGCGCGGCATGCGGATCTACCACGTCGCGACGCTCGCCGACTGGCAGCAGGCCAAGGTCTCCGGCAGCTACACCACCTCCACCTACGGCGCCTCGCTCGCCGAGGTGGGCTTCCTCCACGCCGCCCACCGGGCTCAGGTCCCCGGGGTGCTCGAGCGGTTCTACCTCGACGTGGGCGAGCCGATCCTGGTCCTGGAGATCGAGACCGATCTGCTCGACGTGCCGTGGCGCGCGGACGACGTCGACGGCGAGGCCTTCCCCCACATCTACGGGCCGCTGAAGCCGGCGGCCGTGGTCGGCTACCACCCCCCTTCGCGGGCGGCGTTCGAGCGGCCGCCGATGCCCGGCGCAGCGCCTACACCCCCACTGACCCTGGCCTTCCAGGGCATCGCCTGGATGCTGCTCACGGCCTGCCTGGTCTTCCTGGTCGCCGCCGTGGTCGAGACCTCCCGCAACCACGACCAGCTGCACCCGACCACGGCCCCGGCGCTGCTGTGGACCTTCACGATCGCCTCCGGAGCCTGCGCGGTCGTGGCGCTCGGGGTCGCCGGGAGCGGACGGACCCAGCCCTCCTCACCCGCCGCCGGCTCCGCGGACGTCACGCGTGTCTAGCGTCCGACGCGTCGAGCCCGGTCCGGGCCAGGAGTCGGTCTGGGACTACCCCCGCCCGCCACGGCTCGAGGCCACCTCCGCCTCCCTCGAGATCCGCCTCGGCGGCGAGATGGTAGCCCGCACCGGTGACGCCTACCGCGTGCTCGAGACCAGCCACCCGCCGACCTACTACCTGCCCACCTCCGCGTTCACCCCCGGTGTCCTGCGGCCCTCAGCCGGGTCGTCGTACTGTGAGTGGAAGGGCGAGGCCGCCTACTACGACCTCGTCACCCCGGCCCGGACGGCGGTCCGCGCCGGCTGGACCTATCCCTCGCCCTCCCCCGGCTTCGAGGCGCTGGTCGGTCACGTCGCGGTGATGCCGGCGCTCGTCGATGAGTGTCGCGTCGACGACGAGGTCGTCGTTCCCCAGGAGGGCAGGTTCTACGGCGGCTGGATCACCAGCCGGGTGGTCGGACCGTTCAAGGGAGGTCCGGGGACCCGCGGCTGGTGACCGCGCCGCCTAGGCTGGCGCGATGAAGTTTCGCTGGGGCATCGCCGGGACCGGCGCCATGGCACGGGTCTTCGCCGCCGACCTCCCGCACGCCCGGGACGCCGTCGTCGCTGCCGTCTCGTCACGGTCTCGCGACTCGGCCACGGCCTTCGCGGCGGACTTCGGGCACGCCCGCGGGCTCACGCATCGCGACCTCATGGACGACCCGGCCGTCGACGCCGTGTACGTCGCGACGCCCCACCCCCAGCACCTCGCCCTGGCGATGGCCGCGATCGAGGCAGGCAAGCCGGTGCTCGTGGAGAAGGCGTTCACCGCCACCCTCGCCGGCGCCGAGCAGGTGGTCGCGGCCGCGCGAGACCACGGCGTCTTCTGCATGGAGGCGATGTGGACCCGGTTCCTCCCTGCGGTGGTGCGCGTGCGCGAGCTCGTCGCGGCCGGTGAGATCGGCGACCCGCTGCTGGTCCAGGCCGACCTCGGCGCGTTCCGAGCCTTCGACCCGGCCAGCCGACTGTTCGACCCTCGCCTCGGCGGCGGGGCGATCCTCGACCTCGGGGTCTACGTCGTCTCGGTCGCCCAGCACCTGCTGGGCGACCCCGACCGGGTCACCGTGACCGGCACGACGTACCCCAACGGCGCCGACCGCAGCGTCGCCCTCCACCTCGCCTACGACGACGGTCGGGCCGCATCGCTCCAGGCCACCCTGGCCGGCGGGTCACCGGGCCGGGCAGTGGTGGTGGGCACCGGCGGCTCGATCGAGCTGGCGCCGCGCTTCCACCACCCCGACCAGATCGTCGTCCGGCGCAACGGCGGCCCGTCCGAGACCGAGACGTTCACCGGCCCCGGGCGCGGCTACTTCCACGAGGCGGACGAGGTCGCCCGCTGCCTCGACGCCGGTCTCACCGAGTCGGACGTGATGCCCCTGCGCGACACGCTGGCGGTGCAGGGCGTGCTCCAGCAGGCGCTCGACCAGCTGGGCGTGCCGATCACCGAGGACGAGGGCTTCCGGGTCTGACCGCATCCTCGCCCGGCCAGGCTTGCCTACCAGCGGCGCGGCACGAAGGTCTGCTCGTGGAACGGCGGGCGCATGTAGGGGATCTGCCGCATGTCGGGCAGCTCCACGACGTCGGGCGCCATGTCCTCGTAGTCGAACTGGCTGAGCAGGTGGTCGATGCAGTTGAGCCGCGCGGCCCGCTTGTCGTCCGACGGCACGACGTACCACGGTGCCTGCTTGATGTCGGTGTACTGGAACGTCGTGTCCTTGGCCATCGAGTAGCGGACGTAGAGCTCGTGCTCAGCGAGGTCCATGGCGGAGAGCTTCCACCGCTTGATCGGCTCCTCGTTGCGGGCCTCGAAGCGGCGGCGCTGCTCGCCGAACGACACCGAGAACCAGTACTTGAGGACCACGATCCCCGACCGCACCAGCATCCGCTCGAACTCCGGGCAGGAGCGCAGGAACTCCTGGTGCTCCTCCTCGGTGCAGAAGCCCATCACCCACTCGACGTTCGAGCGGTTGTACCAGCTGCGGTCGAACAGGACCATCTCCCCTGCGGCCGGGAGGTGCTCGGCGTACCGCTGGAAGTACCACTGCGTCCGCTCGCGCTCGGTCGGCGTCGGCAGGGCCACGACGCGGACGGTGCGCGGGCTCGTGCGTTCGGTGATCCTGGCGATGACTCCGCCCTTGCCTGCAGAGCCGCGGCCCTCGAAGATCACCGCGACCTTGAGGCCCTGCGAGGCGATCCAGTACTGCAGCATCACCAGCTGTTCCTGGAGCCGGGCGATCTCCGCCTCGTAGACCATCGCCCTCAGCCGACCCACCTTCGTGTAGTCCGCCGGGTCGTGGTCGTCCGGCGGGACCAGCCCACCGAAGTCGTCGGCCCCCTCGGGCAGCGTCTTGGTCATGACACCTCCTGGACGTCACGCTGCTATGCCGCGCGCGCCCCTGGCAAGGGTCTTCCGTCGCTCGCGTGAGCCGGACAGGGGGCTAGTCGAGGTCGTTGGCCTCGCGGATCGCGTCGACGATGCCGTCCATGATCTCGGTCAGCCCGAAGTCCTTGGGGGTGTAGACCGCGGCGACTCCGGCGTCGATCAGCCGACGCGCGTCGGAGTCGGGGATGATGCCGCCGACGACGACCGGCACGTCACCGAGTCCGGCCTCCTCCAGTCCCACCAGCACGGCCGGGACCAGCTCCATGTGGGAGCCGCTGAGGATCGAGAGGCCGACGCAGTGCACGTCCTCGGCCACTGCCGCGGCCACGATCTGTCCGGGCGTCAGCCGGATGCCCTGGTAGATCACCTCGAACCCGGCGTCGCGGGCCCGTACGGCGACCTGCTCGGCGCCGTTCGAGTGCCCGTCGAGGCCCGGTTTGCCGACCAGCAGCCGCAGCCGCCCGCCCTGGTGACCGCTCAGCTCCGCGCCGGTCTCCTGCACCCGGCGGCGTACGGCGGCCAGGTCGGCGCCCGCCTCCGCCACCCCGACCGCGCCGCTCACGCCCGTGGGCGCTCGGAACTCCCCGAACACCCCGCGCAGGGTGGTGGCCCACTCCCCCGTCGTGGCCCCGGCCCGGGCCGCGGCCAGGGTGGCCGTCATCAGGTTGACGTCGGTCTTGGCGTCGGCGGCCAGCTGGGCCAGGGCCTCGGCGACGGCGGCGTCGTCGCGCCCCTGCTTCCAGGCGCGGACGCTGTCGAGCGCAGCCTGCTCCGCGGCTGGGTCGGCGGCCTGGATCGCCGCGTCGAGGTCGGCGGTCAGCGGTGAGGGCTCGGTGGTCACGAAACGGTTCACCCCGACCACGACCTCGTCGCCGGACTCGATCCGGGCACGGCGGGCGGCGTGGGCGGAGACCAGCTCCTGCTTCATGTAGCCGGACTCGACCGCGGCGATCGCCCCACCCATCGCCTGGATCCGGTCCATCTCGGCCGTGGCGCCGGCGACCAGCTCGGCCACCTTGGCCTCGACGACGTGGGAGCCGGCGAACAGGTCGTCGTACTCCAGGAGGTCGGACTCGTAGGCCAGCACCTGCTGCAGCCGCAGCGACCACTGCTGGTCCCACGGGCGCGGCAGGCCGAGGGCCTCGTTCCACGCGGGCAGCTGGACGGCGCGGGCCCGGGCGTCCTTGGACAGCGTCACGCCGAGCATCTCCAGGACGATCCGCTGCACGTTGTTCTCGGGCTGGGCCTCGGTGAGCCCCAGGCTGTTGACCTGCACGCCGTAGCGGAACCGGCGCATGGCGGGGTCGGTGACGGAGTAGCGCTCACGGGTGATCCGGTCCCACAGCTCGACGAAGGCGCGCAGCTTGCACATCTCCTCGACGAACCGCACCCCGGCGTTGACGAAGAACGAGATCCGGCCGACGACCTTGCCGAAGTCCTCCTCCGAGACCTGGCCCGACGCCTGGACCGCGTCGAGCACCGCGATCGCGGTGCTGAGCGCGTAGGCGAGCTCCTGGACCGGTGTGGCCCCCGCCTCCTGCAGGTGGTAGCTGCAGATGTTGATCGGGTTCCAGCTCGGGATCTCGTGGACGGTGTAGGCGATCAGGTCGGTGGTCAGCCGTAGCGAGTGCTCGGGCGGGAACACGTAGGTCCCGCGTGACAGGTACTCCTTGACGATGTCGTTCTGCGTGGTGCCGGCGAGCCGGTGGGCGACCTCCTGCGGGTCGACTCCGGGGTTCTGCTCCTCGGCGACGACCTGGTAGAGCGCGAGCAGCCACATCGCGGTGGCGTTGATCGTCATCGAGGTGTTCATCTCGGTCAGCGGGATGTCCTCGAAGAGCCTGCGCATCTCCCCCAGGTGCGGGATCGGGACGCCGACCTTGCCGACCTCGCCCTTGCTGAGGGCGTCGTCCGGGTCGTAGCCGGTCTGGGTCGGCAGGTCGAAGGCCACCGACAGCCCGGTCTGGCCCTTGGCCAGGTTGGTCCGGTAGAGCGCGTTGGACGCCGCGGCCGTCGAGTGGCCGGCGTAGGTGCGCATGACCCAGGGGCGGTCTTTCGGTGGCATGCGACCGAGGGTAGGGGCGGCCAATGCCGCAGGTCAGCGGCTTGTGAACTAGTTCTCAGCCGACAAGGTCACACTCCAGCTGGTCAAGCCTCAGGCGGTGGCGGCCCGGCGGTCGACCTCGATGAACCGGGCCAGCCGGGTCAGGTGGAGCATCCGCCGGACCGCGGGGCCGCAGCCGCGCAGCCGCAGGTGGTGGCCCGATGCGGCCGGCCTCGAGGGTCGCGTAGGCGAGCACCCGGGCCGCGGTGGAGTCGAGCGTGCCGACGCCGCTGAGGTCGATCACGAGGTCCTGCTCGGCGCCGTGAAGATGCTCGTGGATGGCGGTGCGGACCTCCATCGTGCTGCGCACGTCGAAGTCACCGGTCAGCACCAGCGTGCGTCCTTCGTGGACGATCTCCATCGTCCGTCCCCCGCTCCCCGTGCCCCGTGTGGGACTTTCCGGCTGCGTCATCGTCTGCCTCCGTCCTCCGGAAGCCCGAGCCTCCGGCGCTGGTCAGTCACGAACAACGTCCTACTGACCACTATGACGCGCGAGCATCCCCCTTCGGTTGCGCCATGGCCACCCATTTCTTCGCTCACCGCCCACTAACCTCGTGCCCATGGTCAACCTGACTCGGATCTACACGCGCACGGGTGACGGCTGGTACGACGCGACTCGGGGACATGAGTGAGACGTCGAAGAACGACCTCCGACTCCACGCCTATGCAGACGTCGACGAGGCGAACGCCCAGCTGGGGATGGCACTTGCTCATGACCTGGAGGAGCCGGTCCGGGTGGTGCTGATACATGCCCAGAACGACCTGTTCGACGTCGGCGCGGACTTCTGCACGCCGGTGACGCCCGACCCGGAGTTCCCGCCGCTGCGGATCACCGAGGACTACGTCGACCGGCTCGAGGAGTGGTGCGACGAGTTCAACGCCGACCTGCCGAAGCTCCGCTCGTTCATCCTGTCCGGAGGGACCCCCGCCGCGGCCCGGCTGCACGTCGCGCGCACCGTCGTACGGCGTGCCGAGCGGTCGGCGTGGGCGGCCTACGACGTGCACGCCGAGACCATGAACCCGGTGGCGATCCGCTACCTCAACCGGCTCTCCGACCTGGTCTTCATCCTGGCCCGCTACGTCAACCGCGCCCAGGGGACGTGCTGTGGGTGCCTGGCGGCGAGCGCGGCGGGGCCGAGACCACGCCCACCGAGGCGACCACGGACCCGACCGGAGGAGAGGCATGAGCGACGCGAAGCCCGTCGAGGCCGCGCAGACCGCGAAGAAGGACGAGAAGCCCGAGAAGCCCGACCCGGTCGACGACCTGGTGGTCACCCACCACACGCTGCGGACCCGACGAGGCGACATCTCCTACACCGCACGCAGCGGCCGGATCGTGCTGCGCGAGGAGGAGGTGAAGGACGACGTCTTCCACGGCTGGAAGGCCCGCGCCCAGATGTCGGTGACGGCGTACACCCTGGACGACTCCGCCGTGTCCTCCCGGCCGGTCTCGTTCATCTTCAACGGCGGGCCGGGCTCGTCCTCGATCTGGCTGCACATGGGGCTGCTCGGCCCTCGTCGCGCCGACGTCGGCGACGTCACCGCGCCGCACCCCCCGCCGTACCGGCTCGTCGACAACCCGGAGACGCTGCTGGCCGTCTCCGACCTGGTCTTCATCGACCCGATGTCGACCGGTCACACCCGCACCGTCGAGGGCGGGAAGCCGAAGGACTACCACGGCTTCGCCAAGGACGTGGAGCAGGTGACCGAGCTGATCCGGCTCTGGTGCACCCGTGAGGACCGCTGGATGTCGCCGAAGTACGTGATCGGCGAGTCGTACGGCACCGTCCGGGCGGTGGCCGTCGCCGAGCGGCTGTTCGCCCGGCACTCGATGGCGCTCAACGGCATCGTGCTGGTCTCCAGCGTGCTCGACTTCGGCAGCCAGGACTTCGAGCACCACCGCTGGGACGAGTCGTGCCTGAACTTCCTGCCGACCTACACCGCGATCGCGCACTACCACGGCAAGGTCAAGGGCCGGCTCGCCCGGCTGCGGCGGGAGGCCGAGGAGTTCTCGGCCGGGCCCTACCGCACCGCGCTCGCGGCTGGTCGCCGCCTGCCGGCCAAGGAGCGGACCGCCGTCGTCCGTACCCTGGCTCGGCTGACAGGTCTGTCCGAGACCTACGTCGAGGGCGCCGACCTGCGCGTCGAGCACTGGCGGTTCTGTACCGAGCTGCTCCGCGACCGGGGGCTGACCGTCGGGCGGCTGGACGGCCGGTTCACCGGGCCGCTGTACTCCCCCATCGCGGAGAACATGGACGCCGACCCGTCCGAAGACGCGATGTCGGGTCCGTTCGCGGCGGCGTTCCACCACTACCTGCGCCACGAGCTGGGCAGCACGCAGGACCTCGCCTACGAGGTGTTCGCCAACGAGGTGAAGGAGTGGTCGTTCAAGGAGTTCGAGGGGAAGCCGATCTTCGTCGCCGACAAGCTCGAGCGGATCATGCGGGCCAACCCTCACCTGCGGGTGCGGATCGAGTACGGCTACTACGACCTGGCTACGCCCTACCACGCGGCGGAGAACATGGTCGCCCACCTGCGCCTCCCCGACGAGGCGTTCGACCGGATCGAGCACGAGTACTTCGACACCGGCCACATGCCCTACCTCCACGAGCCGTCACGCAAGCGCGAGCTGGCCTCGATCGCCGCCTTCGTCGAGCGGGGCTGACCCGATGACCCCACGACCGCGGCCCGCCCAGATGATCGCGCCCCCGGACGCGGTCTCGGTCTTCACCGACGGCGCCTGCTCCGGCAACCCGGGCCCTGGTGGCTGGGCCTGGGCCGTCGACCGGACGTCGTACGCCTCGGGCTCGGAGCGGGCGAGCACCAACCAGCGCATGGAGATCCGGGCCGCGCTGGAGGCCGTCACCGCCCTGGCCGGGCCGGTGCTCGTGGTGAGCGACTCGACGTACGTCGTGAACTGCTTCCGCGACCGCTGGTGGGAGGGCTGGCTCGCACGGGGCTGGCTGACCTCGGCGAAGAAGCCCGTGGCCAACCGCGACCTGTGGGAGCCACTGGTCGCCGCGGTCACCGAGCGCGGCGACATCGCCTTCCACTGGGTGAAGGGTCACTCCGGGCACGCGATGAACGACTTCGTCGACGGGCTCGCAGTCAGTGCGTCGAGGAGCGCCCTCACCTCCTGATCCCACCCTGCTGCCGCGGCAGCCCGCGGCCGGACGGGAGTGGTCAGGAGTCGAAGCCGAGACCCAACCGGTCGAGCGTGCGGAGCCAGACGTTGCGGGCGCCTTGGTTGCGGTCGGCCTGCGCGAGGGAACGACGCGTGAGCTCGATCCCGGCCCAGGCGATCGGCTCGGGTGGGAACGGCAGCGGCTTCTCACGCACCATCCGGAGCCGGGTGCGCTCGGTGTCGAGGCCGTCGAGCAGGTCGAGCATCACGTCGGCGCCGAACCGGGTCGCGCCGACCCCGAGCCCGGTGAAGCCCAGCGCGTACGCCGCGCGCCCGCCGTAGGCCTGCCCGAAGAAGGCGCAGAAGCGGGTGCAGGTGTCGATGGCGCCGCCCCAGGCGTGGCTGAAGCGCAGGCCGGCGAGTTGGGGGAAGGTGTCGAAGAACTGCTCGGCCAGGAGGTCGAACGTCGCCGGGCGCTGGTCGTAGGACGGGCGGACGTGGCGGCCGAAGTGGTAGATCGCGTCGTAGCCACCCCAGAGGATCCGGCCGTCGCGGGTCGGCCGGTAGTAGTGGAACTGGTTGGTCATGTCGTCCAGGCCCTGCCGGTTGCGCCAGCCGACCGCGTCGCGCTGCTCGGGGGTGAGCGGCTCGGTCATCAGCGCGTAGTCGTAGACCGGGACGGTGTGCAGCCGGACCCGGCGGACCAGGGCCGGGAAGGCGTTGGTGCCGAGCGCCACCCGGCGGGCCCGGATCACCTGGCCGTCCCGCGTGCGGACGTCCATCCCGTCGCCGGCGCGAGACAGGCCGGTCACCGGAGTTCCCTCGTGGATGCGCACGCCGAGCCGCTCGGCCGCCTCGGCCAGCCCCCACGCCAGCCGGGCCGGATGGAGCAGGGCCACGTCGTGCGGCTCGTGGACGCCGGCGAGGTAGGTCGGTGAGTTGACCTCGGCGCGGATCTCGGCCTGGTCGAGGAACCGGCTGCCCGGCACCTCGTCGGCCATCTCGCGCAGCCAGGCGACCTGGTGGGGCTCGGTGGCGACGGTGATCGCGCCCGGGCGCTCGAAGTCGCAGTGGATGTCGTAGCGGGCGATCGTCTCCTCGATCGCGTCGAGGTTGTCGCGGCCGAGCCGGTCGAGGGTCTCCATCTCCTCGGGCCAGCGCTCGTGACCGTTGGTGTGCCCATGGGTCAGCGAGGCGGCGCAGAAACCGCCGTTGCGCCCCGACGCCGCCCAGCCGATGCGGTTGCCCTCGAGCAGCACGACGTCGCGTTCGGGGTCGCGATCCTTGGCCAGCAGGGCGGTCCAGAGCCCGGAGTACCCGCCGCCGACCACGCACAGGTCGGTGACCCGGTGGGCGTCGAGGGGCGGCCGGGGCGCTGGACGGTCGGTGGTGTCGAGCCAGTACGGCGTCGCGGAGGCGTCGGCCAGGGCCGGATGCATGGAGGCATCGTCCCGCACCTTCCAAGTCGGTCCCAAGTGGGGTCCAAGCGGCCGCCCGCAGAGTCCTGCCGACACCTGATCTCGACCACCTACGAAGGACCTGCAATGTCTCGCACGCTCTACCGCCTCGGCCGCGGCGCCGCGCTGCACCCGTGGCGCACGCTCGGCCTCTGGCTGCTCACCGCCGTCCTCCTCTTCGGGCTCGCCTCCGTCGCCGGCGGCAAGCCGCACGACAACTGGGACGTCCAGGGCGCGAAGGCCCAGGCCGGCATCGACCTGCTCCGGCAGCACGTGCCGGGCGCCGGCAACGCATCGGCGATCGTCGTCGCCCACGACGACGAGACGCTCCGACCCGCCGTCGTCACCACGCTCGGGGCCCACCTCGCGACGATGGACCACGTCGCCACCGTCTCCGAACCCCGGATGTCCGCCCACGGCGACACCGCGCTGTTCACCGTCTCCTACGACGTACCGGTCACCGACGCCGACCTGATGGGCCACCTCGAGCCGCTCGAGCAGGCCGTGCAGCCGACCCGCGACTCCGGCGTCCAGGTCGAGCTCGGAGGCGACCTGCCCGACACCGCCGCCGCCCCGATGACCGGCCGCGGCGAGCTGATCGGCGTGCTCGCAGCGCTGCTGATCCTGGTCCTGGCCTTCGGGTCCGTCGTCGGCGCGGGCCTCCCGATCGGCACCGCCCTCGTCGGTCTCGGCGTCGGCTCGGCCGGGCTGACCGTCCTGGCCGGAACGACCGACGTCAGCACCTCCGCGCCCACCGTGGCCACCATGGTCGGCCTCGGCGTCGGCATCGACTACGCCCTGCTGCTGGTCACCCGCCACGTGGAGTTCCTCCGCCAGGGCCACGACGTCGCCGAGTCAGCGGGGCGGGCGATGGCCACCGCCGGACGGTCGGTCGTGTTCGCGGCCACCACGGTGCTGGTCTCCCTGATGGGCCTGCGCCTGGCCGGCCTCTCGACGTACTCGACCTTCGGGTTCGCCACCGCCATCGCGGTGGTGGCCGTGCTGGCGGCTTCCCTGACGCTGGTCCCGGTGTTCTGCCGGTTCGCCGGCCGGCGGGTGCTGCCGCGCCGGGTACGCCGCTCCCGCGAGCGGGTGACGACGCCGCTGAGGGCCCGATGGGCCCGCCGCGTCGCTCGTCGGCCGCTCCCATGGGCCGTCGCCGCGGCCCTGCTGATGCTCACGATCGCCGTCCCGGCGCTGGACATGCGGACCTGGCCGCAGGACGAGTCCACGGCATCCCAGGACCTGACCACCCGTCGGGCGTTCGACCTGGTCACCGCCGAGTACGGCCCCGGAGCAAACGGCACGGTCACCGTGGTCGTCGACCGGTCGCGGGCCGGTGCCGGCGCGGTCGACGAGACCGTGCGGGCCCTGCACGACAACGCGGACATCGTCGGCGTGACCACGCCGGTCGCCTCACCCGACGGTGCGGTCACGGTGCTCGAGGCGCAGCCGGCGTTCGCACCCTCCGACGCTCGGATGCCCGGCCTGGTCGCCGACCTGCGCGCCGAGCTGCCGACCGGCACCGAGGTGACGGGGACGACGCCGCTGTTCGCCGACATCACCGAGCTGCTCGCCCAGCGGCTGTGGCTCGTCATCGCGTTCGTCGTAGGCGTCTCGGTGCTCCTGCTGGCCATGGTGTTCCGCTCGGTCGTCGTGCCGATCAAGGCGGCCGCGATGAACCTGCTCTCCATCGCCGCGGCGTACGGCGTCCTGGTCGCGGTCTTCCAGTGGGGCTGGGGCGTGCGCCTGCTCGGGGTCGACCACGCGGTGCCGGTGTCCAGCTGGGTGCCGATCCTGCTCTTCGCGATCCTGTTCGGGCTGTCGATGGACTACGAGGTGTTCTTGCTGTCGCGGGTCCGCGAGCACTGGCTGGACAGCGGAGACGCCCGGGAGAGCGTCGTCAGCGGGCTGTCGTCCACGGGGCGGGTGATCTCGGCCGCCGCCGCGATCATGGTCGCGGTGTTCCTCGGCTTCGCCAGCGAGGTCGACGTGACCGTGAAGATGCTCGGGCTCGGGATGGCCACCGCGATCGCGCTCGACGCGTCCGTCGTCCGGATGGTCCTGGTCCCGGCGACCATGGCCATGCTCGGTCGTTGGAACTGGTGGCTGCCGGGCTGGCTGGACCGGATCCTGCCGGGCGTCTCGGTCGAGGGCGAGCGAGGACCTGAGAACGCGGAGGAGCCGGAGCGGCAGGAGGGCAGCCAGCCCCGAGGGCCGCTTTCGGCCGAGGGGCGCTCGAGCCGACCCCTCGAGCGGGTCTGAGCTCAGAACCCGTAGCGGTCCCGCTGGTCGCGCAGCCACTGCGCGGCCAGCGGGATCTGCCACTCGGCGCACAGCCGCTCGGCGTCGTCGGCGTGCCCCGCTGCCCGCTCGGTCTCGCCGGCCGCCGCATCGGCGAAGGCCAGGTAGAGGTCGACCGGTCCGCTGGCCAGTCCCGAGCCGACGCTGCAGGACCTTCCGGCGTACGGGAGAAGCAGGTCGTGGGCGCGGGCTCCCAGCGCCGGCTCTCCCAGCTGCAACGCGACCTCTGCGGCCATCCCCCAGTTGAGGAGGGCGAAGGTGTCCTCCCCTTCCAGGCGGATCTCGTGGCTCGCCCGATGGGCACGGGCCTCCTCCGTGAGTCCCGCGCGCCACAGAGCCGCCACGACCGTGGCCGTGATCGGGACCGGCCCGCCCTCCATCGACTGCAGGATCGCCGCTCCCTGGCCGTCGTCGGGTCGCCACATGCCCAGCGCCACCCAGGCGCCGGCCACGGCGGACTCGGACGGGTCCAGCGAGATCTGCGCCTCCAGGGCCTCGATCCGCTCGAGGGCCTCCCGGCACTCCTCGAAACGACCCGCCATGGCCAGCCACGGCAGCAGGAGGTTGTCGACCACCAGCAGGCCGTAGGGGATGCGGAGTCGTTCTGCCTCGGCCCGGGCGTGCTCGCTCGCCGCGAACATCTCGCTGGGCCGTCCCAGCTCGCCGAGCACCACGGCGCGCAGGCACGCCGAGACGACGCCGGCGCGATCCTTGCCGAGCCTGCGCGCCAGCGCGAGCGACTCGTCGGCCAGCGCGAGCCGCTCCGGAGCGGTCCCCGCCCACCACAGCGCCGAGAACGACACCTGGCACGCGTCGAGCAGGAGCTCGTCGTCCCCGAGCCGGCGGGCGATCGCCAGGGCCTCCTCGACGAGCTCCCTGCGCTCGTCGAGCGGGGCACCGTGCACGAGCTCGTTGGCGAGCCCGAGCAGGATGCGGCACCTCATCGCGCTCAGGTCCGGGTGGCGCTCGAGGCTCCAGCGCAGGGCTCCGACGATCTCCTCGTGCACCGAGCCGGTGGCTGCCGACTGCCACAGCGCGCCCTGGCTCGTCGCGATCGCGGCGCGCGCGGTGAGCTCCACGTCGTCGAGCTCCTCGCGGGCGACGCGGACCGCCTCCTCGACCGTCCGCACGAGCTCCGGCCACATCGCCGCCCAGCGGTAGGCGTCGACCAGGTGCATGAGGACGTCGTAGCGGTCCCTCGCGGTGGCCTCGGGATCACCGCGCATGGTGTCGAGGGCGGTGCTCAGCAGGTGGGCCGCCTGCTGGTGGGCGTACAACCGGCGCGCGACGCCGGCCGCCTCGACCCCCGAACGCCAGGCCGGTCCGGCGTACGACGGACCGGCCGCCTGCCAGTGCACGGCGCGCTCCCCCGCCCGGTCGGGCTGGTCGGCCAACGCGTCGGCGACCCGCGCGTGCACGCGAGCCCGGCGGGTGGCGCTGAGGCCGGCCACGAGCGTGTCGCGCACCAGCGCGTGGGCGAAGGTGAACCGCTCCACGTCGACGTCGCGGACCAGGCCGGCGGCCTCGGCCGGCTCGACGACGTCGAGCAGGGCGTCCTCGTCCACCCCGGTGGCCCGGGCCAGGGTCATCGCGTCGAAACGCCGGCCGATCACCGCGGCAGTCCGCAGCACGGTGACCGTGCCCTCGGGAAGCCGGGCGAGGCGGCGTACCAGCACGTCCTGGACGCCCGCGGGCGGCTGCTCCTCGGACAGGAGCCGGGCCAGGTCGGCCCGCTCGCCGGCCAGCCGCGCGTACTCCACGACGAAGAACGGGTTGCCGTCGGTGCGCTCCTGCAAGGCGTCCGCCTGGTCGTCGGTGGGCCGGTTGCGGGCGACGGCGGCGAAGACCTCGCCGACGGCCTCGGCCGGCAACCCGGTCAGCGACCGGCGTACGGCGTGCCGGCGCGCGAGGGTCTCGGCCACGTCGCCGAGGGCGCCGGTCGGCTCGGGGTTCTCGCGCCAGGTGACCACCACCAGCAGCCGCTCGTCGGTCGCGGTCTCCGCGAGCAGTCTGAGCACCCGCAGGCTGCACGGGTCGGCCCAGTGGAGGTCGTCGAGGGCGAGCAGGACCGGCTGCTGGCGCGCTGCCTCGCGGAGCGTGCCGGCGATCCGCGCGAACCCCTCGAACTGGGCCGCGTCGTCGTCCTCGGTGACCGGCAGGGTGGCGCCGAGCGCCTCCAACGCCTGCGACCACGGCCACAGCGGAGGGGCGATGTCGTCCTGCGTGCAGCGCCCGACGCACACCCGGGCGCCGCCTTCCCGGGCCACGGCGGCCAGCTCGGCGGCCAGCCGCGACTTGCCGATGCCCGGCTCGCCGGTGAGCACGACGTAGGTCGCGGCGCCCGCGCGGGCTCGTTCCCAGGCCTGGGTCAGGGCCGCGAGGTCGGCGTCCCGGCCGACCATCGGCCAGTCCGGGCCGGACAGCGTGGACCGGTCGTCGGGCCCGGGCTCGGCGCGGGCCGGCAGGATCGGCGCGCCGGGCTGCACCGGAGGCGCGGTCCACTCCAGCGACGGGTCCTGCCGCAGCACCGCCGTCTGCAGCTCGCGTAGCGCCACGCCGGGTTCGATGCCGAGCTCCTCGTCGAGGACGTCGCGCACCTCGCGGAGGACCTGGAGCGCGTCCGCCTGTCGCCCGGCCCGGGTCAGGGCCAGGGCGCGCAGGCTCCAGAGCCGCTCACGCAGGGGGTACTCGGCGGTGAGCGCCTCGAGGTCGGCGGCCACGGTCGCGTGCTCGCCGAGGGCGAGCCGGGCGACGGCCCGGTCCTCCAGGGCGACCAGCCGCAGCTCCTCGAGACGCGTCCGCTCGGCGACGGCCTGCGGCGCCTCGCCCAGCTCGCCGTACGGCGTGCCGCGCCACAGCCCGACCGCCTCGTCGAGCGCCGAGATGCAGGCGGCGAGGTCCCCGGCGGACAGGACCGGCGGCCCGTGCTGCGACAGCAGCTGCACACGGCGGTGCTGCTCGTCGACCAGCCGCTCGAACCGCTCGGCGTCCAGGGCACCCGGGTCGAGG
Source organism: uncultured Actinomycetota bacterium (assembly GCA_963820015.1). Lineage (GTDB taxonomy): Bacteria > Actinomycetota > Actinomycetes > Propionibacteriales > Nocardioidaceae > Nocardioides. The sequence goes on from CAWFYO010000004.1 coordinate 65,107, forward strand.
CGCAGGGCGTAGCCGGGCGCCGCGGTCACCAGCACCGACGCCGGCGCGCGGCGCTGGCGCTCCGGCTCGAGCACCCGCCGCAGCCCGCTGACGTAGGCCTGGAGCGTGCCGGCGACCCCGGCCGGGGGCTGGTCGGTCCAGAGCAGGTCGACGATGGTGTCCACCGCGACCGGTCGCCCGCCGTACAGGGCCAGGGCGGCGACGAGCGCCCGCTGCTTGGGCGTGCCGAGGTCCAGGTCGCGACCGTCGTGCCGCGCGACCACCGGACCGAGGACCCCCACCTCCACGACGCGCAGCATAGGCAATCGCGCGCTCCAAGTCGCTCCCAAGTCGCCCACAAGCGGCTCGCGGCACTGTCGTCCCGACCACCAAGGAAACGACCAAGGAGCACCACCACCATGTCTCTCGACATCGTCCCCACCTCGACCCCGGCCGGCACCGGCGCACTGCGCCTCGGCATCCCGGCCGAGCGCGTCGTCCTGCGCGGCGAGGCTGCCTACGACGCTGCCCGCATACCCTGGAACGTCGCCGTCGACCAGCGCCCGTACGCGGTCGCCGGGCCGCGCACTGCGGCGGAGGTGTCGGCCGTCGTCCGCGCCGCCACCGAGGCCGGCCTGCGGATCGCACCGCAGAGCACCGGTCACAACGCCGGCCCGCTGGGCCTGCAGGACCTCGACGACGTCGTCGTGCTCCGCACCTCCGAGCTGAGCTCGGCTGTCTCCGACCCCGCCCGCGGCGTCGTCCGCGTCGGGGGCGGGACCGTGTGGGAGCCCGCCGTCGACGCGGCGGCCACGCACGGACGTGCGGTGCTGCACGGCTCGTCCCCCGACGTCGGCGTCGCGGGCTACAGCCTCGGCGGCGGCATCGGCTGGTACGCCCGCCGGCTCGGTCTGGCCACCAACAGCCTGACCGCCGTCGAGCTCGTCGTCAGCGACGGCACGCTGGTTCGCGCGTCCGCCGAGGAGAACCCGGCCCTGTTCTGGGCACTGCGCGGCGGTGGCGGCAGCTTCGGCGTCGTGACCGCCCTGGAGATGCAGAGCTACCCCATCGAGACGGCGTACGCCGGCCACCTGATGTGGGACATCTCCCGCACCGAGGACGTGCTCCGGGCGTGGAGCGCCTGGGCGCCGACCGCTCCCGACGAGATCACCACCGCGTTCCGCGTGCTGCGGATGCCTCCGCTGGAGGACGTCCCCGAGTTCCTGCGCGGACGTCAGCTGGTCGACATCGACGGCGCGGTCCTCGGCTCGGACGAGCGGGGCGACTCGCTGCTGCGGAGCCTGCGGGCCCTGGGACCGGAGATCGACACCTTCGCCCGCGTGCCCACGACCTCGCTGAGCCGGCTGCACCTGGACCCGGAGGGCCCGACGCCGTTCGCTTCCGACTCGTCCGTGCTCGGCACCTTCGCCGACGCCGCGGTCGACGCGTTCGTAGACACGGTCGGTCCCGACGCGAGCACCTCGCTGCTGCTCGCCGAGCTCCGCCAGCTCGGTGGCGCACTGGGGCGGCCCCACGAGGGCGGCGGGGTGCTCTCGCACCTCGAGGGGTCCTACGTCGCCTTCGCCGGCGGCGTGGCCGCGACGCCGGAGATGGGTGCTGCCGCGCACGCCGACGCGGTCCGGCTGACGCAGGCGCTGAAGCCGTGGAGCAACGGACGGCAGTACCTCAACTTCGCCGAGACCACGGTCGACACCCGCGACGCCTACGCCGAGGGCGTGTGGCGTCAGCTGGCCGGGATCCGCTCGGCGGTCGACCCGCACGGGACCTTCGTGGCCAACCACCCGGTCCCACGGCTGTTCGAGGACGGTCGGCCCCAGGCCTGAGCGAGGACGTTCCGCCCCGACGGAGTCGGGCGGAGCCCGGCCGGGACGGCCGCAGCGAACACCGCAGGTCGCTGGCGACCAAGGCGCACCACCGCGGCGCAGCTTGCGATCGAGGCGACCGATCGCCCCGCCGGCTAGCCGGCGGGGCGCGGCCGCCGCACCGAGAAGACCAGCAGAGCGGCGGGGACCATCGCGGCGGCCACCACGAGCAGCGAGTCGAGGGTGCCGACCTGGTTGCCCACGAAGCCGAGGAGCGGCGGCCCGGCCAGGAACGCGCCGTACCCGATCGTCGAGACGACGCTGACCCGCCGGGCGGCCCGCAGGGGGTCGTCGCCGGCTGCGCTCATGCCCACGGGGAAGCCGAGCGCGGCACCCAGCCCCCACAGGACGATGCCGAGGACGGCCACCGGCGCCAGCCCCACCTCGACGACCACGAGCACTCCCACGAACGCGGACAGAGCGGAGGCGAGCAGCGTCGGCGCGCGCCCGAACCGGTCGAGCGCGATCGGGCCGACCAGCCGCCCGAACGTCATGCTGGCCACGAAGAGCGCGAACCCGAGGACTCCCACCCAATGCCGGGCGCCGTAGCCGTCGACGAGCCCGAGGGCGAGCCAGTCGTTGGCGGCACCCTCGGCCAGGGTGAAGGCAAGCACCATGAACCCGATCGCGAGCGTGCGCGGCTCCAGCCAGGCCGACCGTCCGGAGGTGACAGGGGCGTCGTCCTCCGGGCCGGTGCCGGACGGCAGGGCGCGGCTGACGAGCAGCGTGGCCCCGACCGCCACGGCAGGGACGAGGGAGTAGTGCAGGGCGAGCGGTACGCCGAGTGCCGCGGCCAGCGCGCCCACACCGGCGCCGGTGAAGGTGCCCAGGCTCCACCCTGCGTGAAAGCGGGGCATGATGCTGCGCCCGGCCATCCGCTCGACGACCGCGCCCTCGACGTTCATCGCCACGTCCCAGGAGCCGGCACCCAGCCCGTAGCAGAACAGCCCGACCGCCGCGCCCACCGGCCGGCCCGCCGTCGCGAACACGCCGGTGACCACCAGCCCGGCCAGGTCGGCGAGGGCGCCCAAGCGGACCACCGTGCCGGCGCCGTACCGCTCGGTCAGGGGGCCGGCCATCGGCATGCCGACCATCGCGCCGGCGGCGACCGTCAGCAGCAGGACCCCCAGCGCGCCGTTGGAGAGGCTGAGCGTCGCGCGCAGGTCGGGGATCCGGGAGGCGAGGGTCGCGAAGCAGAAGCCGTTGAGGGCGAAGACGCACGCCACCGCGTTGCGGGCGGTGTTCGTCGCGTCCCTCGCCGGGGCCGGCGTCGTGGCCGGCCTCACAGGTGACGGGCAGTGCCGGGTGGGGCGGCCTCGAGCCAGGACTGGAAGCCCATCAGAGACGACGGGTTGAGTGCCAGCTCGATCTCACCGGCGGGGGTGTCACAGCGGATGACGACGTGTCCGGGATACAGCGACAGGAACTCGCTGCCCTCGGGGTCGCGCCGCTCGACGTAGGTCAGGGAGTCGCGGTTCCAGACCCGCTTCGGGCGCGGCGAGAGCGAGAAGAAACGGAACCACTCGAGCCGGTCGTCGGCGTAGCGCCCGAGACCGAGCAGCCAGCCGGCGCCGGGCGACGAGGTGCGAGCGCGGTAGCTGAGCTCGAAGGTTCCCCCGTGGCGGGAGAACCAGCGCCGGCGGACGACCAGCGAGATGCCCAGGAGCAGCACGAGCAGGAGCACAACGGCCGCCGACTCCAGCAGCCCCTCCCAGATCGGCAACGCTCTCCTCCCGGTCTCCGCCCTCGACGGTACGGCGTGGAGCCGCGCCCTACCAGGAGGCGGCCAGATTGCGGCTAGTTGTCGCCCTCCAGCGCGGCCTTGCGCTCCTCCATGAGTCGCTTGGCCTCCTCGAAGTCGCTCTCGTGCGAGAGCCAGGCGTATTCACAGATCAGCCGCACGTGGTTGTCGGCGACCGACATGAACCCGCCGTCGACGGCGGCCACCCAGTGGCCGTCGTCGACCGTGCGGACGTCGACCTGGCCGGGCGCGAGCACGGACATGACCGGGCTGTGGTCGGCCATGATGCCGATCTCGCCGGCCAGGGTCCGGGCGTTGACCACGGTCGCCTCGCCCGACCAGATCTCGCGGTCGGCCGCGACGAGGGACACCTGCATCGTCTTTGCCATGTCAGAGGCTCTTCTGGATCTCGTCCCACTTGCGCTCGACGTCGTCCAGACCGCCACACATGAAGAACGCCTGCTCGGCCACGTGGTCGTAGTCGCCGTCGGCGATCTTGTTGAACGCCTCGACAGTCTCGGCGACCGGGACCGTCGAGCCCTCGAGGCCGGTGAACTGCTTGGCGACGTAGGTGTTCTGCGACAGGAAGCGCTGGATACGGCGCGCCCGGCTGACGATGATCTTGTCCTCCTCGGACAGCTCGTCGACGCCGAGGATCGCGATGATGTCCTGCAGCTCCTTGTTGCGCTGGAGGATCTGCTTGATCCGGATCGCGCAGTCGTAGTGGTCCTTGCCGATGTACTGAGCATCGAGGATCCGCGAGGTCGACGTCAGCGGGTCGACCGCCGGGTAGATGCCCAGCGAGGCGATCTCACGCGACAGCTCCGTGGTGGCGTCGAGGTGCGCGAACGTCGTGGCCGGAGCCGGGTCGGTGTAGTCGTCGGCCGGCACGTAGATCGCCTGCAGCGAGGTGATCGAGTGTCCACGCGTCGAGGTGATCCGCTCCTGGAGCGTGCCCATCTCGTCGGCGAGGTTGGGCTGGTAGCCCACCGCGGACGGCATCCGGCCCAGCAGGGTGGACACCTCGGAGCCGGCCTGGGTGAACCGGAAGATGTTGTCGATGAAGAGCAGCACGTCCTGGTTCTGCTCGTCGCGGAAGTACTCGGCCATGGTCAGCGCGGACAGCGCGACCCGCAGCCGGGTGCCGGGCGGCTCGTCCATCTGGCCGAAGACCAGGGCGGTCTGGCCGATGACGCCGGCCTCCTCCATCTCCACGATCAGGTCGTTGCCCTCGCGGGTGCGCTCGCCGACCCCGGCGAACACCGACACACCACCGTGGTCCCGGGCGACCCGGGCGATCATCTCCTGGATCAGCACCGTCTTGCCGACGCCGGCGCCGCCGAACAGGCCGATCTTGCCGCCCTGAACGTAGGGGGTCAGCAGGTCGATGACCTTGATGCCGGTCTCGAACATCTGGGTCTTGGACTCCAGCTGGTCGAACGCCGGGGCCTTGCGGTGGATGCCCCACCGCTCCTTGACGTCGAGGGTCTCGCCCTCGGCGAGGTTGAGGCAGTCGCCGAGGGTGTTGAACACGTGGCCGAGCGTGGCATCGCCCACCGGGACCGTGATCGGGCCGCCGGTGTCGCTCACCGGCGCGCCACGGACCAGGCCGTCGGTCGGCTGGAGCGAGATGGCGCGGACCATGCCGTCGCCGATGTGCTGGGCGACCTCGAGGGAGAGGGTCCGGGTCTCACCGCCGAGCGTGAACTCGGTCTCGAGGAGGTTGTACATCTCGGGCATCGAGTCCACGGGGAACTCGATGTCGACGACCGGGCCGATCACTCGGGCGATCCGGCCGCCGGCACCCTCGGTGGTGCCGGCCTTGTTCTCGGAAGCGGTGGCAGTCATGTCTCTCAACTCACTCTGCGTCGTGCGGTGCTCTGACGGTCTGTCGGGTCTGGCGCGGTGTCGCGGGTCATTCGGCGGCAGCGTTGGCGTCGGCCAGGGCGTTCACGCCGCCGACGATCTCGCTGATCTCCTGGGTGATGCCCGCCTGACGGGCCTGGTTGGCGATGCGGGTGTACTTCTTGATCAGCTCTTCGGCGTTGTCGGTGGCGGACTTCATCGCCTTCTGCCGGGCGGCCAGCTCGGAGGCCGACGCCTGGAGCAGCGCGAAGAAGATGCGGCTCTGGACGTACTTCGGGAGCAGGGCGTCGAGCACCTCCGAGGGCGACGGCTCGAACTCGTAGAGCGGGAGCACCTCGTCGTCGGACGGGCGCTCCTCCCCCTCCACGACCTCCAGGGGCAGCATCCGTACGTCGTGCGGCTCCTGGACGAGCATCGACTTGAACTGGGTGTAGACCAGGTGCACCTCGTCGACGTGGCCCTCGGCGTCCTTCTCGGAGTCGAAGGCCGCGATCAGCGCCTCGCCGATCTCCTTGGCGTTCTCGTAGCGCGGCTGGTCGGAGAAGCCCGACCACGACTGAGCCACGGGCCGGTTGCGGAAGCGGTAGTAGGCCTCACCCTTGCGTCCGGAGATGTAGGTGATGACCTCCTTGCCCTCGCCCCGGAGCCGCTCGGCGAGCCGCTCGGCCTCCTTGAGCACGCTCGAGGAGTAGGCGCCCGCGAGGCCCCGGTCACTGGTCACGATCAGGATCGCGGCCTTGTCGGGGTTCTCCGGCTCAGTGGTCAGCGCGTGGTCGACGTTGGAGTACGTCACCAGCGCGGTCACCGCACGCGTCAGCTCCCGGGCGTACGGCGCGGCCGCCTGAGCCCGCTGCTGCGCCTTGATGATCCGGGACGCAGCGATGAGCTCCATGGCGCGCGTGATCTTCTTGGTCGACTCGACCGACTTGATCCGCGCGCGGTACTCGCGCAGCGATACAGCCATGTGTCAGGCCCGCTTCTGCTTGACGATCTGCTCCTGCTCGAGCTCATCGTCGGTCACCGGCTCGGCCTTGGGCTCGGTGCCGGGCTTGATCGAATGCCCCTCGGAGGTCTCGAACTGGTCGAGGAACGCGTCGTAGGCCTCCACGAGGCCCTTCTCGGTGTCCTCCTCGAACTTCTTCGAGTCGCGGATGGCGTCGAGGATCCCCTCGTGCGAGCGGCCGAGGAAGTCGAGGAACTCCTGCTCGAAGCGGAGCACGTCCTCGGTCGGGACCGGGTCGAGCTTGCCCGTCGTACCGAGCCACAGGGACACGGTCATCTGGGCCAGCGGGTAGGGCGAGTACTGCGGCTGCTTGAGCAGCGCCATCAGCCGCTGGCCGCGGTCGAGCTGCTGGCGCGAGGCCGCGTCGAGGTCGGAGGCGAACATCGCGAACGCCTCCATCGCGCGGAACTGCGCCAGGTCGACCTTGAGCGAGCCGGTGACCGACTTCATCGCCTTGGTCATCGCCGCGCCACCCACCCGGGACACCGACACACCGACGTCGATCGCCGGCCGCTGGTTGGCCGCGAAGAGGTCGGACTGCAAGAAGATCTGGCCGTCGGTGATCGAGATGACGTTGGTCGGGATGTAGGCCGACACGTCGTTGGCCTTGGTCTCGATGATCGGCAGCCCGGTCATCGAGCCCGCGCCCATGGCGTCGGACAGCTTCGCGCAGCGCTCGAGCAGGCGGCTGTGCAGGTAGAACACGTCGCCCGGGTAGGCCTCGCGACCCGGCGGGCGGCGCAGCAGCAGCGACACGGCGCGGTAGGCCTCGGCCTGCTTGGTCAGGTCGTCGAACACGATCAGGACGTGCTTGCCGTCGTACATCCAGTGCTGACCGATGGCCGAGCCGGTGTAGGGGGCGAGGTACTTGAAGCCCGCGCTGTCGGACGCCGGTGACGCCACGATCGTGGTGTACTCCAGCGCGCCGGCCTCCTCCAGGGCACCGCGGACCGCGGCGATGGTGGAGCCCTTCTGGCCGATGGCGACGTAGATGCACCGCACCTGCTGCTGCGGGTCGCCGGTCTCCCAGTACTGCTTCTGGTTGATGATCGTGTCGATCGCGATGGTGGTCTTGCCCGTCGAGCGGTCGCCGATGATCAGCTGGCGCTGACCGCGGCCGATCGGGGTCATCGAGTCGATCGCCTTGATGCCGGTGGCCAGCGGCTCGCTCACCGACTGGCGCTGCATGACGCCCGGCGCCTGGAGCTCGAGGGCGCGACGCTCGTCGGACTTGATCTCGCCGAGGCCGTCGATGGGGGTGCCGAGCGGGTCGATCACGCGGCCCATGAAGGCGTCGCCGACGGGGACCGAGAGGATCTCGCCGGTCCGGCGGACCGTCTGGCCCTCCTCGATCTTGTCGAAGTCACCGAGGACGACGACACCGATCTCGCGGGTGTCGAGGTTCAGCGCGATGCCGAGGGTGCCGTCCTCGAACTCCAGCAGCTCGTTGGCCATGGCCGACGGGAGACCGGCGACGCGGGCGATGCCGTCGGCGCACTGGGCGACGGTGCCGACCTCTTCCTTGCTGGCCGCCTCGGGCTGGTAGTCCTCGACGTACTTGGTCAGCGCGTCGCGGATCTCCTCCGGACGGATCGTGAGCTCCGTCATCTCTTCCCTACTCTCTGGTGTCTTCGTGAAGTTCTGGGCGGGTGGTCGGGCTCGTCGGGGGTCAGCCGACGAGCGCCCGGCGGGCGCCGTCGAGCCGGCTGGAGATGGTGCCGTCGATGACCTGGTCGCCGATCTCGACGCGGATGCCGCCGAGGACGTCGGGATCGACGAGGACGTTGAGGTGCACCGTCGTGTCGTACTGCCGGCCGAGGATGTCGGTCAGGCGCTGCTCGTCGGCGTCTGCGAGCGGACGCGCCACGCGCACCGTGGCCACGACCTCACCCTGGGTCTCCGCCGCGACGTGGCGGTAGGTCGTCAGCGCGTTGGTCATCGTGCGGTAGGTGCCGGCCAGGGCCTGCTTGGCCAGCGTCACCGTGGCGGGGAGTGCCTTGCCGTCGAGCAGCGAGTCGAGCAGCCCTGCCTTGTCGTCGACCGAACGGGCCGGGTCGGACAAGGCGTCGCGCAGAGCCGGGTCGCCGTCGATGACCCGGGACAGCGCGAAGAGCTCGTCGGTCACCTGGTCGGCCTGGGCGCCGGCCGAGCGGACCACCGCGATCTCGCTGAGTCGCTCGAGGACGTCGGGCAGGTCGCGCGAGAGCGTCCACCGGCGTCCGACCGCGTCGGTCAGCAGACCCAGCGTGTCGGCGGCGAGGCGGTCTGCGAACACCTGCTCGACCATGCCCTGCTTGGCCTCGGCCGGCAGCGACGCGTCCGTTGCGAAGCGGCGCAGGCCGGCCTCGGTGCGGAACAGCCGGCTCACCGTGAACAGCTCGTCACCGAGCGTCGCGGCGGCCTTGCTGCTCGAGGTCGCGGCATCGAGCCGCTTGGTGAGCGCGGTCAGCGCCTCGGACGAGGCTCCCCGGAGATCCATCAGCCGGTCTCCTCCAGGTCGGCGAGGAAGCGCTCGACCACTCGGCCCTGGCGCTCGTCGTCGTCCATGGACTCCCCGACGATGCGTCCGGCGAGGGTCGTGGCCAGGCTGCCGACGTCGCGTCGCAGCGAGGCGAAGGCGGACTTGCGGTCGGCCTCGACCTGGGCGTGGGCGTGCTCGATGATCCGGTCGGCCTCGGTCTGGGCCTTGTCCCGGGCCTCCTGCACGATCTGGGCGCCCTGCTCGCGCGCCTCCTCACGGATGCGTGCCGCCTCGTGCTTGGCGTTGTTCAGCTGCTCCTTGTAGTCGGCCTCCGCCTTGCGGGCACCGGCCTGGGCCTCGTCGAGCTCGGCGAACTGACGGCGGACCGCCTCCTGCCGCTCGGTCATGGCCTTGTTGATCGGCGGGATCAGGTAACGCCCGAAGATCCAGACCATGATCGCGAACGCGAGCAGCTCGACCAGGAAGGTCGCGTTGGGCACGAGGAAGTTGCTGGCCAACGGCAGCACGGGTGTGGCGCCAAGAATGCTCATCTGTCAGTCCTGTCGTACGGCTGAAGGCTTTCGACGGTCTCGGCTCACTTGCCGAGGACGAAGACGAACAGCGCCATGAAAGCCAGGTTGATGAAGTACATGCCTTCGACCAGCGCGACGGTGAGGAAGAAGATCGTCTGGAGACGACCCTGTGCCTCGGGCTGGCGAGCCACGCCCTGGATGTACGACGAGCCGGCAAGACCGTCACCGACACCGGCGCCGATCGCGCCACCGCCGAGGGCCAGGCCGCCGCCGACGAACGCACCCGCCGTCTTGATAGCCGATTCCATGGTGGTTGCCACTGTTTCTCCTTGGTTCCGCGCCGTGCCGGCGCAACGGGGTTTACCTCTGGTGCGGTCGAGCGGGTGCTCAGACCGCGAGCTGGGGTTCGGCTTCGGCGTCGTGGTGCGCTGCGGCAGTCGCTGCGGCGTCCCGCTCGGCGTCAGCGGCGTCGTGCTCCTCGATCTCGTGCTCGGTGTCGCCGTGGGCGCCGGCCATGCCGAAGTAGAGGACGGTCAGCAGCGCGAAGATGAACGCCTGGATCGCGCCGATCGCCATGTCGAAGAGCTTCCACATGATGAAGAAGATCACCGAGAGCACGCCGCCGACCGGGACGATGTTGCCGATCGTCCAGGCGGTGAGCGAGCCGATCAGGGCCAGCAGGATGCCGCCGGCGAAGATGTTGCCGAAGAGTCGGAGGGCCAGGGAGATCGGCTTGGTGATCTCCTCGATGATGTTGAGGGGCAGGAGGAACGGGTAGGGCTCCATGAAGTGCTTGAAGTAGCCCTTGGCGCCCTTCTGCGAGATGCCGTAGGACCAGGCACCGATCATCACCGTCAGCGCCATCGCGTAGGTCAAGTTGGTGTCGGCCGTCGGCGCGGGCAGGAAGTGCCAGTGGGAGTTGGGCTCGCTCGGGATCATCTCGAGCCAGTTGGCCACCAGGATGAAGAAGAACAGCGACACGGCCAGTGCGACCGCGAACGGGTTGACCTGGCCGAGGTTGTCCTCGACCTGGTCGCGCACCTGGTTGACCACGCCCTCCCAGACCAGCTGGAGCTTGGTGGGCACGTGGTTCTCGGTGTCGCGGGTCAGCTGCTTGCGCGCCCAGAAGCCGAGCAGGACGACGATGGTGCCGGCGACGAGGGTCGTCCAGATCGTGTCCATGTTGAACGTCATGCCCATCCAGTGACGCTCGACGTGCTCGCCGATCTTGATCTCGGTCTGGACCACGGGGCTGATCAGAGGGGCGGTCATTGCTTCTTCAGCTCCTTCAGCAGGGGCACGGTCGTCATCACGAGGGCGATCAGCCGGAACACCGCCAGGCCGAAGAACACCCCGATCCCGTCGGGCCAGAACCACACCGCGATCGCGACGGCGGCCACCGACACGACGACCAGCCGGGTCATCGTCGACATCGCCAGGCGGTTCTTGGTCGGCTCCTCGCCGGAGGTGAGCAGACGCAGCAGCCAGTATTCGGTGGCGAGGTGGTTGAGCAGGCCGAGCACGACACCGGCCACGAGGCAACCGGCGAGCGTCCACTCGCCGAGCTGGCCGAGGATCCAGTAGGAGGCGACGGACAGGCCGATCGCCACGTAGATGGTCTTCTTCTGGTCGCGCACGACCTGGCCGTACGACGCGTGGCCACCGGCCGCGGCGGTGACCTCAGGCTCGGTCACGACGCCCCCGCTCATGCCGCACGCTCACTTGAGCACGTCCCGCACCCGGACCACGAACGCGACGACACCCGCGAGGATGCCCAGCCCGATGCCCACGAGGGTCCAGACCGGCGAGGTGCCGGCCGCCCGGTCGGCAAGCATGCCGACGACCAGGCCCACGACGACCGCACCCGCGAGCATCCCGCCGAGCCCGGCGAGGTCGCGCCCGCGCAGCGTCGGGTCGGGCTGTCCATCGGGCATCCACTCAGGTCGCTCTCACAGGCTGGTCGGTCGTGCGGATCAGGGGCGCCAGGGCACGCGGGCAGGGGCGCCGGCGACGCTCGGAAACTATCACAGCGCGAGCGGCCCTCGAACGGCGCCGGAGCGCGGCACACCACGGCCTCGGAGCGGGTCACGAGGCACTCGGTCGTCATGTGGTGGCGGCCTGATCTGGGTGTCGGGGACGGGGCCGGACCAGAGGTCCGGTAGCGCTTGTGAAAAGTAGCACAAGCGTTTCCCGAGTCGCCAACCGGGGGAGTTCTCCGCTCCGGCTGCACCGAGAAGACCCAGGTCAGGCGCCCTCGGCTCCTGGCAGGTCGTGACCCGGCAGGTGGGGCCGGTGGAGGACCGGCAACAGGAAGGTGAGCACCACCGTGACGACGGTGGCCAGCCCGATCAGCGACCACATCAGCGGACCGGTGTAGAGGCTGATCACCACCGTGCTGCCGGCCACCAGGGCCGCCCACATCCACATGATGAGAACCGCCCTGCGCTGTGAGTGCCCGATCTCCAGCAGTCGGTGGTGGAGGTGCTGCTTGTCGGGGGCGAACGGCGAGCGGCCGGCGCGGGTGCGCCGGATGACGGCGAGCACGAGATCGGCGATCGGCACCACGAGGAGCAGGACGGGCAGAGCCAGGGGCAAGAAGGTCGGCGCCAGGCTGGCCGGGGACCCCATGGCGCCCTTGGAGAGATCGGACCCGGAGTACTGCCCGGTGAGCGTGATCGCGCTGGCCGAGAGGACCAGCCCGATCAGCATCGATCCGCTGTCACCCATGAAGAGCCGCGCGGGGTTGATGTTGTGGGGCAGGAAGCCGGCACAGGCGCCGGCCAGCATCGCGCTGAGCAGTGCCCCGGTGGAGGCGAGCGAGGCGTTGTTGAGGCTGAGCAGCTGGTAGCAGAACGCGAAGAACGCCAGCGCCCCGATGCCGACCACACCGGTGGCCAGGCCGTCGAGCCCGTCGACCATGTTCACGGCGTTCATGGTCGCGACGACGATGAACGCCGTCAGCAGCGCGCCCTGCGCCGGGTCGAGCACGAACTGGCCGCCGTGGCTCTGCGGGAAGAACGTGTACTGGATCCCGTTGAAGATCAAGAACCCCGCGGCCAGGACCTGCCCGCCCAGCTTGGTGAGGGCGTCCAGCTCGAAGAGGTCGTCGAGAGTGCCGACCGCGCAGATCATCGCGCCCGCGATCAGCACGATCTTGGCGTCGTGGAAGACGAAGGGGCCACCACGCGTGGAGAGGAACGGCAGCTGCTGGGCGACCACGAAGGCCGCGATCAGGCCGCCGAGCATGGCCAGACCGCCGAGATAGGGGATCGGCTCGGCGTGCACGTCGCGGTCGCGGACCCGCGCCACCGCGCCGGTGCGCACCGCGATCTCGCGGGCGATGACGGTCAGCAGGTAGGTCGCCGCGGCGGCGACGAGGAAGACGAGCAGGTACTCACGCACGGGGCAGGGTCACCCGCGATCCTCGGCCCGGATGGCCTCGACCAGCTGGGCCTTCCGCATCGAGCCGGCGCCCTTGATCCCGAGCCCCCGAGCCATCGCCCGCAGCTCGGTCACGAGCATGGAGTCGAGCTCGCGGGGCTCGCCCTCCCCGTCCTCGTCGTCCTCCCCGTCCTCGTCGTCATCCTCGCCCGGGATCGCGGCACCCAGCGGCACGAGGACGGCATTGAGCTCGGCCACCGACAGCGCCCCCGGACGCAGCACGTCGGGGACCTCGCCGCGCACGTCGAGGATGGTCGAGGCCTCGCCCGCGGGCGAGGGGCCGGCGTCGAGGAAGACGTCCACGCTGTCGCCGAGCATGCCCTCGGCGGCCGCCGCCTCGGTCGCCGCCGGGAGACCGCTGAGGTTGGCCGAGCTGACCGCCAGCGGGCCGGTGCGCTCCAGCAGGGCCAGGGCGACCTCGTGGTCGGGCATCCGGACCGCGACCGTGCCGCGGGCCTCACCGAGGTCCCAGGTCAGCGAGGGCTGCTGCTCGCAGACCAGGGTGAGCGGGCCGGGCCAGAACGCCTCGGTGAGTGCGGCGACGTACGACGGGAGCTTGGTCGCGAGCGCGTCGAGCGTGGTCGCGGCGCTGATCAGCACCGGCGGCGGCATCTCCCGGCCGCGGCCCTTGGCGTCGAGCAGCGCCTGCACCGCGGCGTGGTCGAACGCGTCAGCCCCGAGCCCGTAGACGGTGTCGGTGGGGAGCACGACGAGACCCCCGCGCTGCACCGCTTCGGCGGCGGCCTCGATCGCGGCCTCCCGCTCGTCGTCGGTGCCTGTGGGGTACGTCGTGGGCATCTGCTCTCCTCTGCCCGTCTGCGTCCGGTCCGGGTGGGCTCATCGTGCCAGTCGCGCGGTCACGAAGCGCGCGCGACCGGCCAGGTCGGAGTGGTCGCGAACGTGCTCCCAGCGACCGGTGCCGCTGAGCACGGCGGGCGCGGACTCGCCCTGCGCGTCGGCATGCTCCACCCCGAGCACTCCCCCGGGCCGCAGCAGCAGCGCCGCGCGCCGCTCGACCACGCGGATCGTGTCGAGCCCGTCGCCGGTCGCCCAGAGCGCCAGCGCGGGGTCGTGGTCGCGGGCCTCGGCGGCCACGGACTCCCAGGCCTCGTGCGGGATGTAGGGAGGGTTGCTGACCACGACGTCGACGGCGCCGGCCAGGTCGTCGAAGGCGTCGGCCAGGTCGCCCTGGCGGAGGTCGACGCCGGTGGCCGCCAGGTTGCGGGCGGCCCAGGCATGAGCCTGCTCGTCGAGCTCGACCGCGTGCACCCGGGCCCGGGGCACCTCGTGGGCCACGGCCCTGGCGATCGCGCCCGAGCCGGTGCCGAGGTCGACCACGACGGGCGCGTCGGTGGCGCCCGACGAGATCAGGTCGGTGGCCGAGTCGACCGCCCAGCCGGCCAGGAGCTCGGTCTCGGGCCGCGGCACGAACACCCCGGGGCCCACCTCGAGGTCGACGTAGCGGAAGTGGGCGACCCCGGTCAGGTGCTGGAGCGGCTCCCGGTCCGCGCGACGCGCGACCAGCGCGTCGTACTGCTCGGCGGTGGGGTCCGGTACGTCGTCGACGAGCGCGAGCCGGGACCGCTCGACGCCGAGCACGAGGGCCAGCAGCACCTCCGCGTCGTGCTCAGGAGATTCGACCCCGGCCGCTCGGAGCCGGGCCGCTGCCTGGTCGGCGAGCAGACGACGGGCCGGCACTCAGTGCTCCTCGGCCTCGACGGCGTCGAGCCGGGCCTGCAGGTCGGCCTCGAGGCAGGAGTCGATGACCGGTTGCAGGTCGCCGTCGAGCACGTGGTCGAGGTGGTAGGCCTTGTAGCCGGTGCGGTGGTCGGAGATCCGGTTCTCCGGGTAGTTGTAGGTGCGGATCCGCTCGGACCGGTCGACGGTGCGCACCTGGCTGCGGCGTGCCGCGCCGGCAGCGGCGTCGGCCTCCTCCTGGGCCGCGGCCAGGAGTCGCGCGCGCAGGATGCGAAGGGCCTGCTCCTTGTTCTGGAGCTGGCTCTTCTCGTTCTGGCAGCTGACCACGATGCCGGTCGGCAGGTGCGTGATCCGGACCGCTGAGTCGGTGGTGTTGACGCTCTGGCCACCGGGGCCGCTGGAGCGGAAGACGTCGATCCGCAGGTCGTTCTCGTCGACGTGGACGTCGATCGCCTCGGCCTCCGGCATCACCAGGACACCGGCCGCGCTGGTGTGCACGCGCCCCTGCGACTCCGTGACCGGTACCCGCTGCACGCGGTGGACCCCGCCCTCGAACTTCAGCAACCCGTACGGCGCGTGGCCGGGCTCCACGGACCCGCGGGCGTTGACCGCCACCGTGACCGACTTGAAGCCGCCGAGGTCGGACTCGGTGGCGTCGAGCACCTCGGTGGTGAAGCCGGTGGCCTCGGCGTACCGGGAGTACATCCGCAGGAGGTCGCCGGCGAACAGTGCCGACTCCTCGCCGCCCTCCCCCGACTTGATCTCGAGGATCGCGTTCTTGTCGTCGAGCGGGTCTCGGGGGGCGAGCAGCCGGCGCAGCCGCTCCTCGGCCACCTCGCGACGTACCTCCTGCGACTCGACCTCGCCGGCGAACGTCGCGTCCTCACCCGCGAGCTCGCGGGCCGCGGTGAGGTCGTCCCCGGCCTGCTGCCACTCGCGCCAGGTCGAGATGATCGCGCTCAGCTCGGCGTAGCGCTGGTTGAGCGCCTTGGCGGTGCGGGCGTCGGCGTGGGTCTCGGGCAGGGACAGCCGCCCCTCGAGCTCGGCATGCTCACCGAGCAGGCCCTCGACAGCCTCGAACATCGCGCAGCGCTCCTGGTCTCGTGGGGACAGACGAACGGCGCCGACCCTCCGGGGTCGGCGCCGTGCGCGGAGCTACTTGGACTCGGCCGTCTCCTCGGCCGTCTCCTGGGCCGTCACGGCCTCGGGCTTCGGCTCGGCCTTCTTCTGGACCTTGGCGTAGCGGGCCTCGAAGCGGGCGACACGGCCGCCGGTGTCGAGGATCTTCTGCTTGCCGGTGTAGAACGGGTGGCAGTTCGAGCACACGTCGGCGTGGATGGTGCCGCTCGTGGCTGTGCTGCGGGTGGTGAACGTGTTACCGCAGGTGCACGTGACCTCGGTCAACGTGTAGTCCGGGTGGATGTCCTTCTTCATGGGTTTCCTTTCGGGGATCCGGGTCCCCGTCGCTGCTCTGCACGGCGACTCGTGGGGTGAACCGGAGCCAAGGGGCGATTCTGCCACCGGGTCCAACACCGCAGGTAATCGGTGTGTTCCCGGTCCGGGGGGGCCGCCCGGCGTCAGTCCTCGCCGTCCAGTGCGCCCGGGGTCGTCTTCTGGACCTGCATGAGGAACTCGATGTTCGTCTGGGTCTTCTTCAGCCGCTCCAGGAGCAGCTCGAGGGCCTGCTGGCCGTCCAGACCGGAGAGCACCCGGCGCAGCTTCCAGACGATCTGGAGCTCCTCGCGGCTCATCAGCAGCTCCTCGCGGCGAGTGCCGCTCTGGACCGCGTCGATCGCCGGGAAGAGCCGCTTGTCGGCGAAGTCGCGGCGGAGCCGGATCTCCATGTTGCCGGTGCCCTTGAACTCCTCGAAGATCACCTCGTCCATCTTCGAGCCGCTCTCGATGAGGGCGGTGGCGAGGATCGTCAGCGAGCCGCCGTTCTCGATGTTGCGGGCGGCCCCGAAGAACTTCTTCGGCGGGTAGAGCGCTGCCGAGTCGACGCCACCGGACAGGATCCGGCCCGAGGCGGGGGCCGCGAGGTTGTAGGCCCGGCCCAGCCGGGTGATCCCGTCGAGCAGCACCACGACGTCGTGCCCGAGCTCGACCAGCCGCTTCGCGCGCTCGATGGCGAGCTCGGCGACGATGGTGTGGTCGCCTGCCGGACGGTCGAACGTCGAGGAGATGACCTCGCCCTTGGTCGAGCGCTCGAAGTCGGTGACCTCCTCGGGCCGCTCGTCGACCAGGACGACCATCAGGTGGCATTCGGGGTTGTTGGTGGTGATCGAGCTGGCGATCGACTGCATGATGATCGTCTTGCCGGCCTTGGCCGGCGACACGATCAGGCCACGCTGGCCCTTGCCGATCGGGGCGGCGATGTCGATGACCCGGCCGATCATGTTGGTCGGGTCGGTCTCCATCCGCAGCCGCTCGCTCGGGTAGAGCGGGGTCAGCTTGGCGAAGTCGACGCGGGTCCGGGCTGCCTCGGGATCGGCGCCGTTGACGGCATCGATGCGGACCATCGGGTTGAACTTCTCCTTGCGCTCGCCATCCCGCGGCTGACGCACCTGGCCGACGATCGCGTCGCCGCGGCGCAGGCCGTACTTGCGGACCATCGCCAGCGAGACGTAGACGTCGTCGGCACCGGGCAGGTAGCCGCTGGTGCGGACGAACGCGTAGTTGTCGAGCACGTCGAGGATGCCCGCCGCCGGCGTCAGCACGTCGTCGTCGAGGATCGAGGTGTCGGGCTCGCCCCGCTGTACGCCGCTCGGCTGGCGTTCGCGCCCTCGGTCGCGGCCCCGGCGCCGGCGGCTACGACGGCTGCCGCCC
Organism: uncultured Actinomycetota bacterium; assembly: GCA_963820015.1. Lineage (GTDB taxonomy): Bacteria > Actinomycetota > Actinomycetes > Propionibacteriales > Nocardioidaceae > Nocardioides. The sequence goes on from CAWFYO010000004.1 coordinate 82,538, forward strand.
TCGCCGTCGTAGGGCTGGCCCTGCGGGTCCTTGCCGGCGCCCCCGCCGTCGTGCTTGGGCTCCTGCTTCTGGTCCTGCTGCTTCTGGTCCTGCTTCTGCTGGCGGCCCTGGCCGCCCTGGTCGCGGCCCTGGTCGCGGCCCTGGTCGCGCTCGCGGCGCCGGCCGGACTCGGGCTGGTCCTGCTGCTCCTGCCTGGGCTCGGCGGCCGGCTCCTCCGAGCGGCTCTCCTTCCGGGCCTCCGTCTTCTCGGCGGGCTCCTGGCGACCCCTGCCGGACCGCTCGCCCGACGGGCCGCGCTTCTGGTCACCCTGCTGGTCACCGTTCTGGTCGTGCTTCAGCTCTGGCTTCTGGTCTGGCTTCTGGCCACCCGACTGGGCACCCGACTGGGCACCCGACTGGGCACCCGACTGGGCACCCGACTGGGCTGCCTTGATGGCATCGACCAGCTGGGCCTTCTTCATCGAGCCGGCGCCACGGATGCCGAGGCCGCCGGCCATCGACTTCAGGTCGGCCAGCAGCATGGAGTTGAGTCCACCCGTCTTCTTCTTGGGGGCGGGCGCGCCGCTGTCGGCGCTCTCCGCGGAGGTGGATTCGATGGTTTCCGTCACGTGAGGTCCTTCCCACGTATCAGCGCCGTGCGGCAGAGCGCCGGCGGCGGCTTGGTTGCTTCTCGAGCCACGACACGCTCGCAACAGCACAGCGAGGTGGTGGTGAGGAGGGGGTGCATCGGGCGGGGCAGATCCTGGAGCGGGCCTGCGTCGCGGTCCCTGACGCGTGGCCCACGATAGCACCCGCGGGTGTGACCTACGGCACCGCCGCCGAGGAACGCCTACGTCGCGCGATCTCCGCCGGCGGGCGTCACTCGACGCGGGGGCGGTATCTCATCCAGGTGCGTTGGTTGCCGAGGCGTGGTGGTGGGGAGAACTCGGGTTGTCGGTCTTTCGGGTCGAGCCTGATCTGCCAGGGCGATTGGTGGATGGTGCGGTGGTGGTGGCCACACAAGAGGACGAGGTTGTCCAGGCGGGCAGGGCCGAGGTCGGCCCAGTGGCGTAGGTGGTGGGCGTGGCACATGACCGGGGGTCGGGTGCAGCCGGGGAAGGTGCAGTGCCGGTCTCGGGCGAGCAGGGCGTGCCAGATCGGGACGGTGACGGTGCGGGTGGTGCGACCGACGTCGAGGACCTCACCGCGGGTGCCGAGGACGACGGGGACGACCTCGGCGTCGCAGGCCAGCCGGCGCAGGAGGCCGGGTGGGAGGCCGAGCCCGTCCCCGGTCACCGGCAGGCTCTCGCCCAGCGCGGTGCCTTCGGCGGTGGCTTCGGCGTGGCTTCGGCGGTGGCTTCGGCGGTTGGCTGGGCGAGACCGGCGAGGAGGGAGTCGTGGGTGAGGGTGACGATCAGGCGGGCCGGGGCGCCGTGGGAGTCCGGCGCGGCCTGGGTGTCGAGGCTGTGGTGGCAGGTCTGGATCATGGCGTCCCACATCCGGGCCCGGCCGGGGCGGGGGTCGTAGAGCGGCCCTGCTCCGTCGTGTTCGTCGACCGCAGGTTGCGGGCAGGTCAGCGGGAGCAGGGCGGCTGTGAGGACCGCGCCGTCCTCCACGCTCCCGCGGCCCTTGAGACGGACCCAGCCGGCGCCGTCGTCGACGATCGAGAGGTAGCGGTCGGCGTGGGCGGCCCGCTCGTCACGGTCGAGCTGGGCTTCGAGCCTGCGGTCGGTGCCGTCGGGGTCGATCACGGTGACCAGGTGCCGGGCGGCCTTGCCCAGCTCGGCGGCGTCCAGGGACCTGGCGTGGCCGAGCAGCACCTTCTCCGCCTTCTGCCGCAGCCGGGCCGCTGCGGGGAGGTCGGCGATGGTGCGGACGATCACGTCGGCCTGCTCCGCCGAGACCACTCCGGCGACCAGCCTCGCCCGGGTCCGCTCGAGCGGCCCGGTCAACGCGACCGCTCGCCTGACGAGCCGGTGGCCCTCCCACCGCCGCAGCCCCCCGGCATGGGTGAGCCAGTCAGCGGTCGAGGCGTGGTGCAACGCCTTCTCGGCCACCTGACGGGCCTCGGCCTCACTGACCGCATCGGACTCGACCGCGGCCAACACCGCCTTGGCCCGCTGGACCAGCTCGGCGGTCCCGACGATCTCCTCGTCGGACCTCGCCGACCACAACAGATCGTCGAGCTCGGCCACCCGCGCCACCACCTCGGCCAGCAGGTCTGCTGGCCCCTCCGCGGTGTGGTGTCCCGAGATCGACATAGCACCATCGAAACAGGCACCACCGACAAGTCCGGCCCCGAGAACCGGGTCATCCACAAGGCTGGAGAAACTTCCCAGAAGCATTCTCGGCAGCCCCCCCGCGAGCACCCCGAGCGACCGTGAACCGATGGTTTCGAGACGGGCGCCGAAGCGCCCTCCTCAACCAACGGCACAGCCGCGCCAGGGCGCCCTCCTCGGCCGGCGACGTACCCGCGTGTCCTCCTCGACCGGCGGCGCGGCCGAACAGGTCAGCCGACCCGGACGCCCTCGGTGGCGACGGGGAGCGGCAGGCAGCGCCAGCCGTCCGGGGTGTACGACGCGAGGTCGGCGTCGTCGGCGAGCAGGACGAGCACCGTCGGGCCGGCGCCCGAGACGACTGCGGCGTGGCCGTCGGCGCGGAGCCGGTCGACCAGGTCGAGCGACCCGGGCATGGCCGGGCGCCGGTAGGACTGGTGGAGGAAGTCCTCGGTCGCGCGCAGGAGCCGTTGGGGTGCCCCGCCGAGAGCGGCCACGAGCAGCGCGGCTCGGCCGGTGTTGGCCGCCGCGTCGGCGTGGGGCACCAGATCGGGGAGCAGCCCGCGGGCCACCTCGGTGGACAGTCCCGTCGGCGGTACGAACGCGACGGTCCGGACCCGCCGGTCGAGCCGAGCCCCGTCGGCCCAGACGTCGACGTCGTCCTGACCGCAGACCACCAGCCCGCCGTACAGAGCGGGTGCGACGTTGTCCGGGTGGCCCTCGAGCGCCGTCGCCAGAGCCAGGAAGGTGCCGAGATCCAACCGCTCCGACCCGTCGGTGACCAGGGCACGGGCCAGCGCGATGCCGCCCACGATCGCCGCTGACGACGACCCGAGACCCCGGGCGTGCGGGATGCGGTTGGCGCACACCAGCCGGAGCGGTGGGCTGGTGACCCCCATGGTCGCGAAGGCTGCGTCCATCGCCCGGGCGACGAGGTGGGTGTCGTCGAGCGGCACCGAGTCCGCGCCCTCGCCGCTCACCTCGACCACCAGACCGTTGCCGCCGACCTCGGCGGTCAGCTCGTCACGGAGGCCGAGCGCGAGCCCGAGGCAGTCGTAGCCGGGGCCGAGGTTGGCGCTGGTGGCCGGCACCGTGACCCTGACCGGGCCGGCGACGAGGCTCATCTGAGCCCGGCCGCCGTCGCGGCCGCGTCGACGTCGGCGTCGATGACGGCGTGCACCATCTCCCCCACCGACTCCAGTGCGGTGGCGGTGTCCTTGAGGCCGTGACCGGTGACGGTCACCACCACGGTGAGGCCGGCGTAGGAGTCGCCGGCCTCGAGGTCGGCGAGCAGCCCGGCGACCCCGGCGGCCGACGCCGGCTCGACGAAGACGCCTTCGTGGCGGGCGAGCTCGGCCTGGGCGGCCAGGATCTGAGCGTCGGAGACCGCCCGGAACCGACCGCCGGACTCCGACGCGGCGGCCTCGGCCTGCTTCCACGACGCCGGGTTGCCGATCCGGATCGCGGTGGCCTTGGTCTCGGGGTCGGGGAACGGCTCGCCCGTCACCAGAGGTGCCGCGCCCTCGGCCTGGAAGCCGCGCATGACCGGCTTGCGGGTGGCGCGCCCGAGGTCGGCGTACTGCTCGTAGCCCAGCCAGTACGCCGTGATGTTGCCGGCGTTGCCGACCGGCAGCACGTGGACGTCGGGGGCGTCACCGAGGAAGTCGACGATCTCGAACGCCGCGGTCTTCTGCCCCTGGATGCGCACCGGGTTCACGGAGTTCACCAGCGCGACGGGGTAGCTCCACGACAGGGTGCGGGCCAGCTGGAGGCAGTGGTCGAAGTTGCCACGCACCATCACGATCAGCGCCCCGTGGACGATCGCCTGCGCCATCTTGCCGGCCGCGATCTTCCCCTCGGGCATGAGCACGATCGGGGTGAGTCCGGCGCGCGCGGCGTAGGCGGCCATCGACGCGGAGGTGTTGCCCGTCGACGCGCAGACCACGGCCTCCGCCCCCTCGTGCCGGGCGACCGAGATCGCGGTCGTCATGCCGCGGTCCTTGAAGGAGCCGGTCGGGTTGTCGCCCTCGACCTTCAGCCAGACGTCGGCGCCGGTCAGGCCGGACAGCCAGCCGGCGGGGACCAACGGGGTGCCGCCCTCGCGCAGGGTGACCGGTTCGAGGCCGTCGGGCAGGAGGTCGATCAGGTCGCGGTACTCCTCGATCACGCCACGCCACTGCGAGGTCCCCACCGCCGGGCCGCTCACTCCGCCACTCCTTCGACCCGCATCACCGAGCTCACCTCGCGGACACACTCCAGACCGCGCAGCCTCTCGACGGTGCGCGAGAGCTGGGCGTCGGTGGCGTCGTGGGACATCACGACGAGCTGGGCGTCCTCACCGCGACCCTCCTGGCGCAGGGTCTGGATCGAGACGTCCTCCTGGGCGAACGCCGTGGCGATCTCCGCGAGCACGCCGGCACGGTCGTCGACGTCGACCGCGATGTGGTAACGGGTGCGGGTCTCGCCCATCGGCAGCACCGCCCGGTCGGCGTACGCCGACTCGCCGGCGCCGCGGGTTTCGCCGAGGCGGTTGCGGGCCACCGTCACCAGGTCGCCGAGCACGGCGCTCGCAGTCGGCGCACCCCCGGCTCCCGGACCGTAGAACATCAGCTGACCCGCGGCCTCGGACTCGACGAAGACCGCGTTGAACGCCTCGCGGACGCTGGCCAGCGGGTGGGACCTGGGGATCATCGCCGGGTGGACGCGGACGGACACGCCCTCGCCGGAGAGCTCGGCGATCGCGAGCAGCTTCACCACGCTGCCCATCTCCTTGGCAGATGCGATGTCGGCGGCGGTCACGTCGGTGATGCCCTCGCGGTGGACATCGGCAGCGGTGACCCGCGAGTGGAAGGCCAGGCTGGCCAGGATCGCGGCCTTGGCCGCGGCGTCGAAGCCCTCGACGTCGGCGGTCGGGTCGGCCTCGGCGTAGCCGAGCTCCTGGGCCTCCTCGAGTGCCTCCTCGAAGCCGGCGCCGGTGGTGTCCATCTTGTCGAGGATGAAGTTGGTCGTGCCGTTGACGATGCCGAGCACCCGGGTGACCCGGTCGCCGGCGAGCGACTCGCGGAGAGGTCGCAGGATCGGGATGGCGCCGGCGACGGCGGCCTCGTAGTAGAGGTCACGGCCGGCCTTCGCGGCCGCCTCGAAGAGGGTGGGCCCGTCCTCGGCGAGCAGCGCCTTGTTGGCGGTCACCACCGACGCGCCGTTCTCGAGGGCGGAGAGGATCAGCGACCGGGCCGGCTCGATGCCCCCGATCACCTCGACGACCACGTCGACGTCGGCTCGGGCGACCAGGGCCGCAGCGTCGGTGGTGAGCAGCCCCTCGGGCACCTCGACGTCGCGCGGCGCGTCGATGCGTCGTACGCCGACGCCGACCAGCCGCACCGGCGCTCCCACCCGAGCGGCCAGGTCGCCGGCCTGCTCGGTCAGCAGCCGCACGACCTGCGAGCCGACCACGCCACAGCCCAGCACGGCGACGTTGAGCGGCTTCATGAGGAGTGTGCTCCTAGGTCGGTGGCGAGCAGGTCGTCGACAGTCTCGCGGCGGACGATGGTCGTCGCGACCCCGTCCCGTACCGCGACCACCGGCGGCCGCAGGGCGTGGTTGTAGTTGGAGGCCATGGAGCGGCAGTAGGCGCCGGTGCCCGGCACCGCGACCAGGTCGCCGGGGCGCACGTCGCTGGGCAGGAACTCGTCCTTGACCACGATGTCGCCGGCCTCGCAGTGCTTGCCGACGACCCGCGCCAGCACCGGCGGCGCCTCGGAGTCTCGGGAGGCGAGCGTGCAGGAGTAGTCGGCGTCGTAGAGGGCGGTGCGGATGTTGTCGCTCATCCCGCCGTCGACGCTCACGTAGGTGCGGACGGCACCCTTGTCGAGCTCGACCTGCTTGACGGTGCCGACCGTGTAGACGGTGCACATCGCGGGGCCGACGATCGCGCGCCCCGGCTCGACGGAGAGCCGCGGCTCCGGGATGTCGAGCGCGTGGCACTCGTGCTCGACGATCTTGGTCATCTCGATCGCGAGCTGGGCGGGGTCTGACGGGTCGTCCTCCGTCGTGTAGGCGATCCCGAAGCCGCCGCCGAGGTCGAGCTCGGGCATGGTGACGCCGACCTCGGAGCCGACCTGGGCGTGGAGCGCCAGCACCCGGCGGGCGGCCACCTCGAAGCCCGAGGTGTCGAAGATCTGGCTGCCGATGTGGGAGTGCAGGCCGAGCAGCTCCAGCCCCGGGTCGGCGACCACGCGCCGTACGGCGTCGAGGGCGTCTCCGGAGCTGATCGAGAAGCCGAACTTCTGGTCCTCGTGGGCGGTCGCGATGTACTCGTGGGTGTGCGCCTCGACGCCGGCCGTGACCCGCACCATGAGCCGGGCGGTGAGCCCGAGGTCTGCGGTCACCCGCCCGAGCCGGGCGATCTCGTCGAAGGAGTCGACGATGATCCGCCCCACGCCTTCGGATACGGCCCGCCGCAGCTCGGGCTCGGTCTTGGTGTTGCCGTGGTAGCCGATCCGGGCCGGGTCGAAGCCGGCCCGCAGCGCGACCGTGAGCTCACCGTCGGAGCAGACGTCGAGGCAGAGACCCTCCTCGGCCACCCACCGGGCGACCGTCGTGCAGAGGAACGCCTTGCCGGCGTAGAAGACGTCGTACGCCGCGAACGCCTCGCGGAAGGCGCGGGCACGGGAGCGGAAGTCGGCCTCGTCGAGGACGTACGCCGGGGTGTTGAGGTCGGCGACCAGGTCGGGGACCGAGACGCCGCCGACGACCAGCGAGCCCGCGACCTTGTGGGCCGTGGTCGACCACAGCCCGGGGACCAGTGCGTTGGCGTCGTCGGGCGAGCGCAGCCAGGTCGGGGGCCGCAGCGCGCCCTCGACGTGGGCCCAGCCCGCCTCGTGGGTGGGCACCGCTACATCCGCTCGGGTGCGGAGACCCCGAGCAGCGCCAGACCGTTGGCGAACACGGTGCGGGTCGCCTCCAGGAGGGTGAGCCGGGCCCGGTGGAGGTCGGTCGGCTCCTCGTCGCCCATCGGCAGCACCCGGCAGCTGTCGTAGAAGCGGTGGTAGGACGCCGCGGTGTCCTCGAGGTAGCGCGCCACCCGGTGCGGCTCGCGGAGCGTCGTCGCCGCCGCGACCACCCGCGGGAACTCCGCCAGCGCCCGCAGCAGCTCGCCCTCCTTCTCGTGGGTGAGCAGCTCGGGGTGGGACTCGGGCTGCAGCCCCAGGTCGGCGGCGTTGCGCAGGATCGAGCGGGTCCGGGCGTGGACGTACTGCACGTAGTGGACCGGGTTCTCGTTGTGGGCCTTGGTCCAGAGGTCGAGGTCGATGTCGAGGTTGGTCTCCAGGGAGTTGCGCACCAGCGCGTAGCGGGCGGCGTCGACGCCGATCGCCTCCACCAGGTCGAGCAGCGTGATGATGTTGCCGCTGCGCTTGCCCATCCGCACGACCTCGCCGTGGCTGAGCAGGTTGACCATCTGGCCGATGATGATCTCGAGGTTCTTGCCCGGCTCGTCACCGAAGGCGGCGCAGAGCGCCATCATCCGGCCGACGTAGCCGTGGTGGTCGGCGCCCAGCAGGATGATGCACCGGTCGAAGCCGCGCTCGCGCTTGTCGAGGTAGTAGGCGGCGTCACCGGAGATGTAGGCGCCGTGGCCGTCGCTCTTGACGATGACGCGATCCTTGTCGTCGCCGTACTTCTCGGTGCGCAGCCAGGTGGCGCCGTCCTGCTCGTAGATGTTGCCGAGCTCGCGCAGCCGCGCGATCGCCCGCTCGGTCGCCCCGGACTCGTAGAGGTCGTTCTCGTGGAAGTACACGTCGAACGGCACGCGGAAGTCGGCCAGGGTCTGCTTGATCTCGGCGAACATCAGGCCGACACCGGTGGCCCGGAAGACCTCGAGCGCCTCGTCGTCCGGCAGCCCGGGAGCCTCGGGGTGCTCGGCGACGACCGCGGCGGCGATCTCGGCGATGTACTGGCCCGGGTAGCCGTCCTCCGGCGTCGGCTGGTGCCGGGCGGACGCGAGCAGCGAGCGGCTGAACCGGTCGATCTGGGCGCCGTGGTCGTTGAAGTAGTACTCCCGCGCGACCTGGTAGCCGCTGGCGTCGAAGAGCCGGGCCAGGGTGTCGCCCACCGCGGCCCACCGGGCGCTGGCCAGGGTGACCGGGCCGGTCGGGTTCGCCGAGACGAACTCGATGTTGACCGTCTCCTTCGCACCCATCTCTGACCCGCCGTACGTCGCACCAGCGGCGACGACGTCGTCGGCGACCTGGCCCTGGGCCGCGGCCGCGACGGTGATGTTGAGGAAGCCGGGTCCGGCCACCTCGACCCCGGCGATGCCCTCAGCCTGCTCCAGCCGGGCCGCGACCGCTGTCGCCAGGTCGCGCGGAGGCAGGCCCGCCTGCTTGGCGAGCTGGAGTGCGACGTTGGTGGCGTAGTCGCCGTGACCCTTCTGTCGCGGGCGCTCGACCGTCACCGTCTCGGGCACGCCGGCAGGGAGCGTGAGCGTGCCCGCGGCGGAGAGGTCCGCCAGGGACGCGACGATGAGGTCGGAGAGCTGCTGCGGTGTCACCGGGTCAGGGTATCGGCGGCACCGAGCGCGCCTCGACCCACTTCCGCCTGCCGAATCGTCGGCTCAGGCCGGTGCTGCCGGCGGGAGGCCCGGTCGGGGGGCCGGGAGCAGGTTGGTCGCGACGAACGCGCCGACCACCGCGATGATGACGGCCGGCGTGACGGTGACCCCGTCGGCCCCGAGCAGCAGCACGGCCAGCAGTGTCGCGGTGAGCGGGAGACGGAGCATGGTCGCGGACATGGCGCCGATGCCGATCGCGATGGAGGAGGCGAGCTCCATGCCGGGCAGACCGGACGCTGCGATGCCCAGCGCGCCGCCGATGAACATGGCCGGGAACACGGGGCCACCGCGGAAGGCGCTGAGCGAGAGCGAGTACGCCGCGGCCTTGCACAGGGCGAGGAGGAGCAGAGTAGCGACCGAGTAGTCGGCGGCATGGGCCACCAGCGGCGGGAGGTCCGCTTGTCCGGAGAAGAGCACCTGGGTGAAGCTGTTTCCGGAGATCAGCTGGTAGCTCATCGCCAGGAGGCCCACGAGCAGTCCGAGCACGGCGGTCACCGGCACCCGATTGCGATGGACGAGCGGACGGAGCGACAGGGCCAGCCACCGGATCGCCCACCCGATCGGCGCCGCCGCCATGCCGAGCACCAGGGCCCACGCCAACGTCGCGACGGTGGGGGTGGATGCGGGAGGGACGGACGTGAGAGCCAAGGAGAACGAGCCGAGGCCGGTCCAGTTGTCCAGACCGATGAAGACCAGGGCGCCGATGCCGGAGGACAGCAGCCCTGGCAGCGCGACCAGGCTGAGGGTGACCCCACCGATGCCGGCCGCCTCCATGATCAGGAAGGCGCCGAGCAGGGGTGAGCCGAGCAGGGTGCTGACCGCGGCGAAGCTTCCCGCCGACGCCATGACGGTCAACGCCATGGGCGGCGCGTCCTTCTTCGCCAGGTGGACGGTCAAGGCGGCCAGGCCTCCGCCGATCGCGATCAGCGGCGCCTCCGGTCCGAGAACCGCGCCCAGGCTGAGCGTGGCGAGGGCAGCGAGGATGATGCCCGGAAGCTCCCGGTCCACCGGGGGGCCGCCCCCGATCTGGAACCCCAGCGCGGGCGAGTGTCCGGCGTTTCCGGGCAGGTAGCGGATCACGGCCGCGGTCAGGACCCCGCACAGGAACAGCCAGGGCAAGGGCCACCAGGCCGGCGTCGTGCCGGTGAAGAGGTCGCCGGGCAGGTCCTGGAAGATCGCGTCCTGCAGCTTCGAGGTGAGCGCGAGGAAGCCGTAGGCCGCAGCCGAGATGGGAACTCCGAGGAGTGCGGCCAGCACGAGCGCGGAGAGATAGGCCTTGGAGCGGATGACCGCCACCGGGTCGACCGCGGAGGGGTCGACTGTCGTCGACGTGGCCGGTGTGCCCGGGCTCACCTCGGGACCTTCGGGCTGAGCGTGCGTCATGCGTTCTCCTGACTTCAGAGCAGCGATCCCGGACGCGTGCCGGCCAGCACTCGCACCGCTGCCGCTCTGGGCGGCACCAGACCCTACTGATGCTCCCGACTGATGCTCCCGCAGGTCTGGGCACCGGACACGCGACTCCCTCGGGCATGAGACGCCCGAGTCGTCGCACCTCCTACGCTGCTGCCATGTCGCGGCGCTCGAGACCGCGCCAGCGGACGCCCCGCTACCCGGCAGCGCCCGTGCCGAGGGTGTGCTGGTGCGCCCGCTCGTGCAGAGCGGTCTCGTCCTCGTGCGCCAGCGGCATCAGGTCGAACACGACGTGCTTGACCGTGCCGGTGAAGGCGTACGGCGCCTGGTCCTCGTAGTCGAGGTCGACGACGAGGCCGTTGTCGCGACCGATGTCCATCCCGGCGTACGACGTGAACGCGATCGGCACGGTCTTGTCGAGCCTGCCCTCGCCCACCGCCTTGCCGGCGACGAGCAGGGTGACCGCGCCGCCACTGCCCGGGGTGGGTGCATCGGCCTCGAACAGCATCGTGACGGTGACCTCACCGACCGGCAGCGGCTCGGTGGCGACCTGCTTGTAGGTCTCCACCCCGAGCAGCGAGTAGGTGTGCCGCAGCAGCCCGTCGTGGCCGACCCACAGCCCGAAGCCGCCGATGAAGTCGGCGTTCGCCACGATCACGCCCTCGGCGCCGCCCTCGGGGACGACCAGGTCGGCCTCGATGGAGTAGGACCGTCCGAAGACGCGCGGCACCATCCCGCGCTGGACGTTCTGCACGTCACCGTCGAACCGGAACCGGGTGACCGTGGGCAGCGGCGGCAGGTCGCCGAACATGATGGAGGCCCCGGCCCACAGCGGCAGTGCCCGGTTGCGCTCCGCCTCGGCCCACCAGAGCTCCTGGAGCTCCTTGACCTTGTCCGGGTGGTCGGCCGCGAGGTCCTTGGCCTGGGAGAAGTCGTCCGGCAGGTAGTACAGCTCCCACCTCACGTCGCGGTCGGGGTCCCAGTCGCTCTCGGGTCCGAAGGGCTTCAGGCTCGCCGGCGAGAAGTCCCACGGGATGCGTTCGGGCCTGGAGGCCGCCCACCAGCCGTCCTGGTAGAGCGCCCGCCCGCCGAACATCTCGAAGTACTGCAGCGTGTGCGCCTCGGGTGCCTCTGCGGACTCGAACGTCGGCAGGAAGCTGGTGCCGTCCATCGGCTCCTGCTCGATGCCGTCGACGTGGCTGGGCTCGGGGAGCCCGACCGCCTCGAGGATGGTCGGGCCGAGGTCGATGCAGTGCGTGAACTGGGCCCGCGGTGCCCGGTCCGGCGAGATCCGGCGCGGCCAGGCCACGGCCATGGGGTCGCGGGTGCCGCCGAGGTGGCTGGCCATCTGCTTGCCCCACTGGAACGGCGTGTTCATGGCGTGCGCCCAGGCAGCGGCCACGTGGGGCGCGGTGTGCACACCACCCATGGCGTCGATGCCGCCGTACTGCTCGATCAGCTGGAGCTGGTGCTCTGCGTCGAGGACGATCCCGTTGAGGAAGGTCATCTCGTTGAACGAGCCGGTGATCGTGCCCTCCATGCTGGCGCCGTTGTCGCCCCAGATGTAGAAGACCAGCGTGTTGTCGAGGTCGCCCAGCTCCTCGATCGAGTCGAGCAGCCGCCCGACGTTCCAGTCGGCGTTCTCCTGGTACCCGGCGTACACCTCCATCTGGCGCGCGTAGAGCTTCCGCTCCGCTTCCGACAGGGAGTCCCAGGCCGGGAACACGTCAGGCCGCGCGGTGAGCTCGGTGTCCGGCGGCACGATGCCGAGGTCCTTCTGGCGCTGCAGCGTCCGCTCGCGCAGCACGTCCCAGCCGTCGTCGAACCTGCCCTGGTAGCGGTCGGCCCACTCCTTGGCGACGTGGTGCGGCGCGTGGGCGCAACCGGTCGAGTAGTACATCATCCAGGGCTTGGCGGCGTCCTGCGCGCGGACGGAGTGCAGCCACTCCACGGCCTTGTCGGTCAGGTCGTCCGGGAAGTAGTACTGCTCGCCGTCCTTGCCCTCCGGGACACCGATCACGGCGTCGTCCATCGTGATGATCGGGTCGTACTGGCCGGCGGCACCGGACAGGAAGCCCCACCAGTGGTCGAAGCCCCACGCCTTGGGCCAGTTGCTGAACGGGCCCGCGGCACCCTGGACGTTGTCCGGCGTCAGGTGCCACTTGCCGAACCCGCCGGTCACGTAGCCGTTCTCCTGCAGGATCCTGGGGAACGCCGTGCAGCTGCGGGGCCGCTTGGCCGAGTAGCCGGGGTAGGGCCCGGGGTACTCCGCGATCGAGCCGAACCCGACGCGGTGCTGGTTGCGGCCGGTGAGCAGGGCAGCCCGGGTGGGCGAGCAGACCGCGGTCACGTGGAAGCGGTTGTAGGTCAGGCCCATCTCCTGCACCCGGGTGAAGTTCGGCGCGGCCACCGGCCCTCCGAACCCGTCGATGGAGCCGAAGCCGGCGTCGTCGATGAGGACCACCAGGACGTTGGGTGCGTCGTCGGGGGCGTGCGTGCCTGCGACGAACGACCAGTCGGAGACGGACTCACGCAGGGTGTGGCCCGCAGTGCCGCCGAACTCGCGGTCGGGGATCGGCAGCTGGGTGCGGTCGGGCGCGAACTTGCCCATGCCCTCGGCGAGCGCGTCCTCGAGGTCGGACAGGGTCGCCTCGTCCATCGCGGCGACCGACTTCGCCGGAGAGTGCGCCAAGGCCCGCTCCACGACCAGCCGCTGGTCGGCAGGGAACACTCCGAGCACCACGCCGGTGCCGGGCTTCAGGTTGTCGCCGATCTTCTCGCGCAGCTCGTCGGTGAGCTTGTGGTGGGTGAACTTCCCGACCACGGCACCCGCCGCGGCGCCGACGACCACGGCGCCGAGCATCGGCGGGGCGAACAGGCCGACGAGCACACCGCCGACGCCTCCCCAGCCGGCACCGCGGCGACCCATGTGGTCGCCGGTGTCGTAGAGCACGACCTTGCCCGCGTCGTCCTTCGCGATCAGGACCATCCCCCGGGTCGCGACGGACTTGTCCTCCACCTGGGTGCGCAGGGTGTCGAAGTCCTCCTGTGCGCTTCCGAGGTCCTGGTACGCCGCTACCACCAGCTCGAGCTCGCCACTCATGACCTTTGCTGCTCCTTCGCACGTCGAGGCTCCCGAGCGGACGGAGCCAGCCTCGCGCCACGACGGCGACGGAAGCAGGGTCGAAGGTCATCAGCCCCGGGGCGCGGCGCGGGCCACCCTCGTCGGCCTAGTCTGCGATCGTGACCTCGCCCGAGCGGTTCGTCTCCTCCGGCACCCTCCCCGGGCGCGACCGCGTGCAGCAGGTGCTCGACGAGACCCACGAGCTGTTCCTGCCCGAGCGCGGCGGCACGCTGTCGCGGGTCTACCCGGCGCTGGCCGAGGCCGAGCCCGACGCCTTCGGGCTGGCCGTCGTCTCGGTCACCGGCGAGCAGGCCGTCGCCGGCGACGCGCGCACGCCGTTCACCGTCATGAGCGTCTCGAAGCCCTTCGTCTTCGCGCTGGTCGGTGAGGCCGTCGGCGTCGCGGAGGTACGCCGGCGCGTGGGGGTGAACGCGACCGGCCTCGCGTTCAACTCGGCGTACGCCGTGGAGCGCGACCCGGCCGGCCGCACCAACCCGATGGTCAACCCCGGCGCGATCGCCACGACCGCGTTGTGGCCCGGGCCCGACCTGGAGGAGCGCTGGGAGTCCCTGCTCGCCGGGCTGTCGCTGTTCGCCGGACGCGACCTCGAGCTCGACGCGGTCATCCTCGACTCGGCGCGGGCGACCAACCACCGCAACCGCGGGCTGGCCAACCTGCTCACCAGCCAGGGGGCCCTGGTAGGAGACCCCGGCGACGCCGTGGAGCTCTACACCCGGCAGAGCTGCCTCCAGGTCACCGCCGTCGACCTCGCGGTGATGGGCGCGACCCTGGCCGACGGCGGTACCAACCCGGTGACCGGCGTGCGCGTGGTCGACCCGGAGACGGCGCACGCGACGCTGGCGGTGATGGCGGTGGCAGGGATGTACGAGACGTCCGGCGACTGGCTCTTCGACGTCGGGATGCCCGGCAAGAGCGGGATCGGCGGTGGCATCGTCACCGTCTCCCCCGGCAAGGGAGCCCTGGGGACCTTCTCCCCCTTGCTCGACCCGACGGGCAACAGCGTGCGCGGCGAGCTCGCGGCACGCCATCTGACCCGGCGGCTCGGGCTCGACCTGCTGGCCTCCAGCGTCGTCCCCTGACGACCCGGTTCGTCTCACCTGGGCTGGTGGATCGTGGTGGCGATGGTGGCTGCCGGGCCCGCCACCACGGGGTGGGCTCACCCACCACAGCGCTCCACTGCGAGGAAGGGGTCGGCTGACCCCTTCCTCGCAGTACACCTCGACCAGGTGCGTCGGCGGAGGGCACCTCCGGAGGGCGATGGCCTCGGCGCCGTCAGATGGCCGGGCCGCCCTCACCCTGAGCCTGGGCAACACTCAGCCCACGCCGCCACGTGCCGACCGCGACGACTCCCATCAGCACCGGCACCCCGACGGTGAAGACGCGCCACACGATCAGGCCGGCCACCGCGACGGACTCGATCTCGTGCCCTCCGCTCTCGACGAGGGCGGCCAGGATCATCGCGTCGACGATGCCGATGCCGGTGAAGGGAAAGATCGTGAGCGGGTAGGCGAAGAGATAGGCGACGGCGATCTCGGCGACCGACACGTCGGTCGCGCCGACACCGACGAAGCGCAGGCTCAGGACCAGGACGGTCAGGTCGGCGGCCAGGAGCCCCGAGACCGCCAGCAGCGAGCGCGGGAAACCGCGGTGGAACGTCGCGGAGATGTCGGAGCGGAAGGTGAGGCACGCCTGCGCCCACGCCTCCGGGTCGACGCCCTGCCGGAACCGCCACACCAGGCGAGCGGCCCGCGTCCCGACGGTCCGGGCGAGCGGCTCGCTGCGGAGCACGAGCAGGATCCCGGTCAGGATCACCAGGGCGATCGCGATGCTGACCAGGTCGAGCCAGCGCCAGCCCGCCGGCTGGCCCAGCGCGATCAGCAGCAGGAAGCCGAGCGTCGGGGCCGCGAACCGGACGACGTAGAAGGTGAGGGTGTTCATCAGCGCGCCGGCCACCCCCTTGGCCGCCGAGATCCCCCAGGAGGTGAACATCGAGACCCGCAGCGCCAGGTCGCTCGGCGGCGGCGCGATCATGGCCATCAGGATCGCGCCGAGGTCGTTGAGCGTCGCCCGGTAGACCGAGAGCCCGCGGATGTAGAGGGCGAGCGGCAGGGCACTCATCACCTGGCGGACCACGACCACGACCAGCAGGACCAGCGGCTGCCACCAGGTCAGATGGGTCAGTGAGTCCCAGACCGACGCCCAGTTGATCTTCCCGATCACCCGGACCACGACGAACGTCACGACCAGGGACGCCGCCAGCAGGAGGATCCGGGTCAGCCAGGGTGAGCGCCCGGGACGGGCGAGGACCTCGCCCGCCACGTCAGCCCACGCCGTTCAACGTGTCGACCACCCCGAACAGGTCACCGCGGTCGTAGAAGTCGACGGCGACGAAGTTCGGCTGCCGCGCCCGCTCCTCGCGACACTGCTCGGCCCGCGGCAGGAGCACGCCACGGGCGTTGACCAGGGTCGCGTTGGAGATCTCGCGCGACTTGTCGGTGATCCAGTGGTTGAGGAGGAACAGCGACCCGGACGGCGTGCCCCGGTTGGCCTCGCAGCTGAGCTCTGACGGCTTCCGGAAGAGGAACGGTGTGTCCTGGGTCCAGCGGAAGCCGTCGAGCAGCCAGGGGTACGCCGTCCCGCCGCCGTGGTTCTCCATCAGCACCACCACGCGCTGGCCGGAGTCGATCAACTGCCCGAGCGTCGGCCACCGCTGGGCCGCAGCGTCGGCCGCGGTCGGCGTGTAGACCTCGGGCAGCAGGCCGGCCCGGTCGAACACCTTCGCGGTGTCGGCCGGGCTCACGGTGTCCTGGATGAAGAAGGTGACGACCTCGCGGGGGTGGGCGGCGAGCCAGGTGTGCACCTGTCGCATCACAGGCAGCCAGGGGGTGGACCCGATCTCGCAGAGGGCGTGGCAGAGATAGGGCTCGACCGGACCGCGCGGGGTGAGGTTGAGGGCGTCGCGGACCCGGAGCGCACTGCGCAGCGCCGCCTCGCCGAACGACGCGCGCGCCTCGGCCAGCGACTCGGCCCGGCTGTGGTCGGTGTTCGCGACGATGCCAGGGCGGTTGGTGCGCTGGCCGTACCAGGTGTCGATGAGCAGGGCGCGGATGCCGTGGTCGAGCTGGGACACGATGCCGTCCGGCTGCTCGGCGAAGAACCACCCGGGCTCGTTCGCCGCCGACATGGCGTTGTGAGTGGCCGGGAAGGCGACGGCGTCGTAGGGGCGCCCGCACAGCGCGTCGTACCCGTTGCAGGTGGTGGCGTCGCGTCCCAGCGCGGCTGTGAGGTCGTGCTCGGAAGGGCGCGCGCCGATCACGAACGTGGCGACGAGCACGGCGAAAGCTCCGACCGCGGCGACCTGGGTCACGCGCAGGTTGTCGGGCACCAGCGCACCGACGTGGCGCCGTACGACGCCGGCCCGGACCGCACCGACCACGATCTGCACGACCAGCGCGACGCCGATCACCAGCAGGACCAGTCCGGTGGCCCAGAGCAGGGCGCGCACCACCTCGAGCGGCTGGAGGGTGAGCCCCACCCCGGCGAGGACCACGAAGCCGGCCCTGATGACCCGGGCCTCGAGCCCCGGCCCGGGGTCGAAGGTGAGCCGCCAGGCGCGGGCGGCCCGCCCGGACAGGCTCAGGTCTCCCCGTAGTCCGACACCGGGGCGAGCGAGGAGCACCAGCAGGTAGCCGGACGCGGCGACGACGCCGGCCGCGGCCCAGAAGGCGCCGTCGAGCTGGCCCCAGACGGCCCGGCGCAGTGCCCCGGTGACGGTGGAGGTCTCAGCCCGCCCGACCATGAAGCCGGTCACGACGAGGAGCACCGACAAGGTGACGCCCGCACCCAGCGCACCGCGGCCCACGGTGCCGGCGGCTCCGGTCAGCCGCTTCCGCCAGCCACGCCCCTCCGCGCCCAGCGTGGCGCCGGCGCCGGCCAGCAGGAGCAGCGCGAGCAGGGGCAACAGCCACGCGAGCAGGCCGACCAGGTGGACCCAGGTCACCGGCTCCCCCGGCGTGCCGCGGCCGCCGAACCGGGACAGCCGTACGTCGAGCTCGGCCGGCAGCGCGGCCCGCTGCTCCGGCGCCGCCACGGCGACGACGCCGAGCACGACCGCGGCCACGTCGGCGAGCCGCAGCACGATCGGGTCCTGCCCGCCCTGGGTGAGCCCGCGATAGACGGGGCCGACGCCCGCGGCCCGGACCGTCGCCCCGAGGGCCGGGCTCGCCACCACGCTGGCCGCGGTCGCCTCCAGCAACGGGCGGATCGCGGTGAGGTCGGGCTGCGCCTCGAGGAGCCGGTCGGTGACCACGGCCCCGAGCTCGCGCGAGACGGCCGGGTCGGCGCGGATCGCGTCGACGTGGGCCGAGAACCGGTGCGGGTCGAGCACCTCGCGGTTCAGGACTCCGGCGATGATGCCAGTGAGCAGCAGGAGCGCTCCGGCGATCGTCAGCAGCCGGTGGACTGCTCTCACCTTCGCACTATCGCACAGCCCAGCCGGCCCTCGACGTACCGCACCGGAGGCGGGGAGCCGGTTTCCGACTCCGCCCGGTGCGCTTGTAAGGTCGTCCCACCCGAGCCCCCGTAGCTCAGGGGATAGAGCACCGCCCTCCGGAGGCGGGAGCGAAGGTTCGAATCCTTCCGGGGGCGCCACTTCCGGTGGCGCCACCTCCGCCGTTCGACGAGCTCCGCCCGATGGTTGAACCGGCCCCGGGTGGTCGAGCGGGCCACGATGGCCGAGCAGGTGCGGGATGCGCCGCTGGTTGAGGAGCTGGTTGAGGAGATCGCGCCAGGGAGGCCGCGGCACGTCGTACGCGGCGAACCTAGAGAATGCCCACGGCGTCGCTGGTCGCCAGCGGCTCCCCGGCAGCGGCGGCGAAGGCCGTCAGCGCATCGATCAGGTGACGCACCTGGCCGGAAGGGATGGACGAAGCGATCTCGGCGATCGTCCGGCGCCGCTGGGTCGTCACCCGCTCGACCAGGTCGCGCCCGCGACGCGTGAGGTCGATGACCACCTCCCGCCGGTCGCGGGCATTCTCGCGTCGGGTGACCAGGTCGTTCGCGATGAGCCGGTCGACGCTGCGCAGGGCGGTCGACGGCTGGACCTTCAACCGGTCGGCCAGGATGTTCAGCCTGCTCGGGCCGTGGGTCTGGAGGACGACCAGGGTCCGGAACTGCGGCACCGTGACGAGGTCGTCGACCCCGGTGAGGGACTGCGCGGTCACCCCGAGGAGCGCCCGGGACGCGGTCAGCAGCGCGGTGACCAGGTCGTCGAGCTGGTCGTCGGACATCGTCGCCGACGTGCGCTGGGGCCGCCGGCCGGAGGAGCCTGATCGAGTTGCGTTCACGCATGCAAGTATTGCATGATGCAAGCCATGACAACGCTCGGCGGCACCTCGGTCGCTCGAGCGCGCTGGGAGAGCTTCCGCCGGCCGACCGTCGAGCGGGCCGTGACCGGTGTGCGTTCCAGCCACGGCGGCCTGGTGGCGCTGGCACTCCTCGTAGGGGCCGGCGCGGGTCTCGGCGCTGTCGCCTTCCGCTGGCTGATCCGGGAGTTCACGCTCGTCCTGTCCGGCCACGCCGACTACGCAGCCGTGCCAGGCGCCGCCCATCCGGCCCTGCCCGGGTTGGGCCGGTGGTTCCTGGTGGGAGTCCCGGTGCTCGCGGGGCTCGCCTACGGTCCCCTCGTCCACTTCTTCGCGCGCGAGGCCCGTGGCCACGGCGTTCCCGAAGTGATGTACGCCGTCGCGCGACGGGGCGGGCGGATCCCGCCCCAAGTCGCAGCGGTGAAGGCTCTCGCCTCGGCCATCTGCATCGGCGGAGGCGGCTCGGTGGGGCGGGAGGGGCCCATCGTCCAGATCGGGTCGGCGCTGGGGTCGACCGCGGGTCGCGTGTTCGGCGTACCCGAAGGTCGGATGCGGGTCCTGGTCGCCTGCGGCGCGGCCGGCGGGATCGCGGCGACCTTCAACGCACCCTTGGCCGGGGTCTTCTTCGCGATGGAGCTGATCCTGGCCGACTTCGCGGCGCAGTCCTTCGGCATGGTGGTGCTGGCGGCCGTGACCGCGAGCGCCATCGGGCGGGCGATCCTCGGCAACCAGCCCTTCCTGGACCTGCCGCCGTTCACCGTCCAGCATCCGTCCGAGTACCTCTACTTCGCCGCCCTGGGAGTGCTTGCCGGGTGCGTCGGCGTCGCATTCACCCGAGTCCTCTACCTGATCGAGGACGGCTGCGACGCCTTCTGGCGCGGCCCGGAGTGGCTGCGACCGGCCGTCGGCGGTCTCGCTCTCGGCATGGTCCTGTTGCTGCTGCCGCAGATGTACGGCGTGGGCTACCCGGTGCTGGGCAACGCCGTCAACGGCCGTTACGCGGTGGCGTTCCTGCTCGTGCTCCTCGTCGGCAAGATGATCGCGACGTCCCTGACCATCGGCATCGGCGGGTCCGGCGGAGTGTTCGCACCGAGCCTGTTCGTGGGCGCCATGCTGGGCTCGGCCTTCGGGGTGGTGCTCGCCCGGGTGGTGCCGGACGCAGGGCCGCCGGGCGCCTATGCGCTGATCGGGATGGGTGCGGTCTTCGCCGGCGCGGCACGCGCGCCGATCACCGCCGTCGTGATCATGTTCGAGCTCACCGGTGAGTACTCGATCATCCTGCCGATGATGACCGCGATCGTCCTCGCCACCGGGATCGGCCACAGCCTGTCCCGAGACACCATCTACACCCTCAAGCTGCGCCGTCGCGGCGTGCACCTCGGGGTCCGCGAGACGATCGCGCCAGGAGGCCGGGTGCAGGTCTCCACGGTGATGAGGCCGGTCCCGCCCGCGATCGGCGCCGACGTCCCGCTCGCCGACGTCGCGAACGAGCTGGCCCGCGTGCGCTACGGCGTGCTGCCGGTCACCCGCGACGGCACCTACCTGGGGATCATCACCGCCCGAGCCGTCAGTGAGGCCCTGTTCGACGGTCGGCACGAAGCCACGCCGGCCGAGCTCCTGGTCGAGCTCCCCTCCCTCGTCCGTGTGGACACCGACGTCGCCGACGCGATCCGGGCCCTCGACGCCAGCGAGTGCGGCGCCGTACCCGTGCTCGCGGCGACCGGTCCTGAGGTCGTCGGCTGGTTCGACTACCGAGATGCCCTCGCCGGCCTCGAACCGGCGCGCCCGACGTGACCAAAGACCTTCGGGGCCAGCGGGCGGATCACGGGGGTCACCGGCGACGTCCCAGCCGCTGAAGGAGGCCCGGGGAGCTCCGCTGGTCGAGGAGGCGGGATGCTCCGCTGGTTGAGGAGGCTCGGGAGCCCGGGAGTCCCTCGCCTGACCCGTGCGGGGCGCAGGGCCGTCGGGATCCCCGGCTGACCGGGGATCCCTGCACCTGTCGGCTGTTGCAACCCCTGACAAGTGCAGGGAGCGCCTGCGAGATGTGACAGACGGGGCCTGTGGGGCGAACCGCTCAGAACAGCCCGACGATGTTGCCGTCGGCGCCGACGGTCGCGAACACCTGTTCGCGGAGCAGCACCGGGTCGAGGGCGGGTGTGGGGGTTGCTCCTGGTGGACCATTGCACCCGACCACCGGTGACGTGCCACGCCGACCACATCCGACACTGGGCCGACCACGGCACGACCCAGCCCGACAACCTCGCCCTCCTTTGCGGCCACCACCACCGGGTCATCCACCACACCCCCTGGCAGATCCAGACCAACCCGAAAGACCGAAGACCCGAGTTCCCCCCCACCACCCCGACACGGACAAACCCCGAAAATGGATCCGCTACCGACCACGAGCCACTGACCGAGGCATACCGGGGGCGGCCCCTGGGTAGGAGCACCCCGCACGGGGCCGCTACCACTCGAGGGAGGGTTCTTGTGTTCGGCCTGCTCATGCCCGCCATCGCGGTCTCCGTCGTGTCGACCATCTGCGTGGTCGGGGTACGCCGCCCCCAGCCTCGCCCACCGGGTGCCGTCGCCTGGAGCCGTCGCCTCGTCTTCGCCCTCCTCGGCACCGCCGTGCTCGCCATCCTCGGCGGACTCGTCGACGCCGGGGTCCCGGGCGGACGGCCGTGGCGTGCCTTGACCACCAACCTGCCAGAGACCCTGCTCGCCCTCGCCGGCGTGGGCGGCATCGCGGCGGCGCTGACCCACGCAGGCGGCATGGGCGGCACCCTCACCGCGCTGCTGCTGGTGCTTCCGACCTGGGCGTTCGCGAGCGCGCCGTTGAACAGCCTGGCGGCTCGTCGCGCGGTCCGCCGCACACCGCACCCACGCCCCGACGTCGAGCTGCCGGCACAGACGGGTCGCCTGGGGTGAGGCCGAAGCCGCTCAGGAGCGTGCTGGCCGGGGCGACCGCCGGACTCCTCCTCGGCACGGCAGGTGGCTGCGGCAGCGAGGCCTCGAGCGGTAGCGGAGGCGCGGCCACCCCGTCCCCGGCTCCCTCCGAGGGCGCCTCGCCGGCCGACGCGTTCCTCTCCACCTACGCGACCTCCGACGGCCGGGTGATGCGCCGCGACCAGGGCAGTGACGTGGTCAGCGAGGGGCAGGCCTACGGCATGCTCGTCGCTGAACTGGCCGGACAGCCCGACGTCGCCCGCACCATCTGGGCCTGGACCCGTGACCATCTGCTCACACGGGACGGTCTGCTCTCCTTCCACGCCGACGGGCAGGGCAAGATCCTCGATCCGCAGCCGGCCGCCGACGCCGACGTGCTCGCTGCCTTCGCCCTGCTCCGCTACGACGGGCCGGACGCCGCGTCGCTGCACACCGACGGTCACGCCCTGGCTTCGGCCGTGCTCCAGCACGAGACCGTCCAGAACAGCAGCGGACGCCTGGTGCTGGCGGCGGGCCCGTGGGCCACCCAGGACCCGGTGACGGTCAACCCGTCCTACCTGATGCCCTCGGTGTTCTCAGAGCTCGCCACCCTGACCCACGACCGCCGCTGGAGCTCGCTCGCCACCTCCTCGGTCGACCTCGTCGCGGGGCTCACCCACGACGGCCAGCTCCTGCCCGCGGACTGGACCCGGCTCGAGGGCGACCATCTCGTGGCGACCGGCCAAGGCGGTGGTGGCGGCACCCCGCAGTACGGCCCCGACGCCCAACGGGTCCCGCTGTGGTTCGCCGCGGGGTGTGACCCGCAGTCGCGGCGACTGGCCGCGGCCTGGTGGCCGGTGCTCCAGCAGGACAGCCGCTCCTCGGCCAACGCACTGTCGGTCACCGGTGACGCGGTCGACCCCAACGCCTCCACCGTCGCGCTGCTGGCCTCCGCCGCCGCGGCTCGTGCCTCCGGTGACCAGGGTGGGGTCGCCGCCCTCGAACGCGGGGCCGGGCAGACGGCCCGGGGTCAGCCGTCCTACTACGGCGCAGCCTGGCTCGCCCTCGCCGCGGGCCTCGCGGGCGGTGAGCTGACCCGCTGCCCCTGACCGGCGGGCGGCAAGGTGGTCGAGCCCGATCCGTCGCGCCGCCGGACGGTGAGACCGGCGACCCTTGATACTGCGGGCCATGATCCGTGTGCGTCCGCTCCCCTTCAGCGCGCTGGCGCTGGCCGCGCTGGTACTCACCGGTTGCGGCAGCGGATCGTCGAGCACCGCCACCGGCGGGTCCACGGTGCCCACGGCCGACGACCTCGACGGCACGGCGTACGTCTCCACGAGCGTCGAGGGTCACGACCTCGTCGCCGACAGCCACGTCCGCCTGGACTTCCAGGACGGCAGCCTGAGCGCCCATGCCGGCTGCAACTCCCTCTTCGGCCCCTACGACGTGCAGGACGGCCACCTCTCGTGGACCCACTCCCCCGCGATGACCCAGATGGCATGCCCCGACGGGCTCATGCAGCAGGACCAGTGGCTGGCAGGCTGGCTCGGAGCCGGTGCCGATGCGGCGCTCGACGGCGACACCCTGACCCTCACCTCCGGCGGCGTGACCATGACGCTGCAGACGGAGGCACCGGCGGACGCCTCCACGCTGCTCGGGCGGACCTGGACCGTCACCGACCTCACGACGCCGAACAGCGCCGCCACGATCCCCCAGGGTGTCCGCACTCCCACGTTCGAGGTCGCCGGAGACGGCACCGTCCAGCTCGACACCGGCTGCAACCGCGGCCACACGACGGTGACCGCGAACGGCGACACCCTGACGTTCGCGCCGGTGGCGATGACCAAGATGGCCTGCCCCGGTCCGGCGACGAAGGTCGAGCAGGCGGTCCTGCAGGCCCTCGACGGCACGGTCACCGTCACCGTCGACGGCGACACGGCGACCCTCGACAACGGCCAGCACGGGCTGATGGTCCAGCTCAGCGGCTCGACCGGCTCCTGAGCCGACCTACTTCGGCGGCAGCGACCCCGCGTGGCCGAGCCCGCGCTGCACCCAGCTGGCGAGCGCCTCGTCGTCGTCGACGGCCTCGGCGGCGACGCGCAGCCAGCCGGCCATGGCGCCGCGTCCCCCCATCTCCATCGGCGCGGTCCCGGGCTCGCGCAGCAGCGCGTCGGTCTGCGACGGCTCGACCCGGACCATGAGGCCGCCCTGCCCGCTCGCGGCCACCGCCATGTGGCCGCCCAGGAGGAAGGCCAGCCCGCCGAACATCTTCTTCTCGACCAGGGGCTCGCCCGCGGTCAGCGCGCGGATCCGCTCGGCCAGGGCCTCGTCGTACTCCATGAGGGCACCGTAGCCGCGCCCACCGACGGCGTCATTCGCCCAGGACGTCCTCGACACACCGTCGCGGCGTTCGCTCGGTCCGCGGGTCCCCCGCGCCGGGTGCGGGCCAGCCGATCCGGGCCAGCACCTGCGGTTGCATGCCGTGCAGAACGGCCGCGCGCCAGGCACAAGGATCGTCGTCGTTGGCGACACTCGGCGCGAGGCACGCCCTCCGGATCAGCTCCTCGGTGAGCCTGGTCGACGCTGTGCTCGTGGCTGAAGCCTCGTCTCCCGCAAGCCGGAGGGCAGCAGGCCGCGGTTCCCGCGCTGGATGACCTTCGGCCCGAGGTCCAGCCGGCGACAAGGTGCTACGCGGCTCCACCTCCGGGAGCCGTCCGCTCCCGCGCCACCTGGCGAGCCGGCACCAGGATCAGCACCAGAGCCACCGCCCCGGCCAGGAGACCTGCCACCAGCAGACCGCCCGCGAGCCAGGGCAGAGCCGGGAGCTCGGCCCCGATAGCGGTGTCGGCGCGTACGCCCGGACTCGCGTCGGCGTTCATCACCACCGCGGTCCAGTGCCCGGTCCGGGTGTGCCAGACCAGGGACCGGGTGCCGAGGCCTGACGTGCTGACCGCCCATCCGCGGAAGGCGCCCGGAGGCGTCGCCACGCGCCCGAGCCCGACAACCTGGTCGTAGCGCGGATTGCCCCCGTCGATGCTCCGCAGCACCGAGTGGCGGGTCGAGCCGAGGTAGCCGGCGAGCGCGGCGGTGGGCGCGATCCCCACGAAGATCGCCTTGCCGTTCGTCGACGTCGCCCGGATCTTGACGTCACCCAGCAGCTGGTGCGGCAGGCCCGGGACGTCGGACTGCACCACGAGGTCCTGCGTGGTGACGGCGTAGCCGGCCGACGCCAGCGTCCGGCTCGGGCTCATCCAGAAGCCGTCCGCGTCGCGCGCGGTCGCCCCGACGATGCCGACGGTCGCGGCGGCGACCAGCATCCCGATCCCGGCCAGCGCCACCAGCGCACCGGCCACCAGGGAGACGGCTCGCCCTGCCGACCATCCGCGGTGTTCCTGAGGCGCCGGAGAGGCAGCCGTCGTCGTCGGAGCCGTCTGCACGGGCGGGGTCGGGGTCGCAGGCGGAGGCGGAGGCGCCAGGGTCGCCACGCCGCTGTCCTCGTGGCCGCCCTGGTCGAGCGCGAACGGCGGGTACCGGTCGGTCATCAGCGCGACGTATCCGGCAACCCGGAGCACCCAGCGGTTGAGGCCGAGGACCAGGTCGAAGACGCGCGCTGGATAGCGCCCGGTGAACAGCAGGACGACCGCGGCGATGCAGACCATGAGACCGATCAGCCCGCCGCTCCCCCAGTACGTCGCGTGCTCGCCCCTACCGATCACGTAGCCGGCGCCGCCGAGGAAGATCCCGATCACGACGTAGTGCGGGATCGCCAGCAGCCACCACTTGACCAGCACCAGCCCCCGCGAGAGGCGCTCGGGGTAGTCCACCTCGAGGTGCGCCGGGTAGTCCGGCACGTCGCGCAGGGAGAACGGCGGGTAGCGGTCGGTGCCCAGCGCGCCGTAGGCGTAGTAGGTGACCCGCCAGGTCCAGCGCAGCACCCCGACGTTGAAGTCGAACAGCGAGCGTGGGTATCGGCCGGTGAACAGGATGCCGAAGAACGCCAGCACGCTGGTCACGGCGAACGCCAGCCACAAGAAGGCGAGCACGAAGTAATGCGGGATCACCAGGATCCACTTGACCAGCCACAGCCACCGGCTCAGCCGAGGGTCGAGCTCGGCCGCCACGTGCACCGGATAGGAAACCGACATGAGCACACGCCTCCCCAGGTCAGGTCCGCGGCGCGCAAGCAGACTCCTCCGTCTTCCATCGTCCTGCGCATCCCCGGCGACGTCATGAGGATTTGGTCCCCCGGGTCTGCCCCGCCCGCCTCTGGGCGCCGGGTCCACAGGGGAGTCGCCTGGAACGAGCAGGAGAGGAGGAAGACCATGAAGACCGCTGAAGCAGCCCAGGAGTTCCTCGGCTGTCGTCGCTTCGCCGTCACCGGGGTCTCACGTGAGCCGGCGAACCACGGATCGAACGTGGTGTACAAGCGGCTCCGGGAGTCCGGCTACGACGTGGTGCCGGTCAACCCGAACGCCGAGACCGTCGAGGGTGACCACTGCTACCGGAGCCTCAACGAGGTGCCGGGCGAGATCGACGTCGTCGTCATAGGCACGCGTCCCGAACGAGCCGTCGAGACCGTGCAGGAGTGCATCGACCGTGGCGTCACGAGGGTCTGGATGCACCGGGCCTTCGGCGCCGGCAGCGTCTCCCCCGAGGCCACGTCACTGGGTCGGGAGAACGGGATCACCGTGATCGACGGCGGCTGCCCCTGCATGTTCGCGCCGACCGACGACTCGGCCCACCGGTTCCTGCGTCACGTGTGCACGTGGACGGGGAAGGTGCCGCGCACCATCTGACGGTCGCCGAGCACGGCCGTCGTCAGCCGCAGTGCGAGAGCGTGGCGTCGTGACGGATCTGGTCACCCATGTCGCGGGCCTGCGAGACGTAGGGCAGCACGATGCTCGCGCCGTACGACGTGGTGCCGATGCCGCCCTGGACGACGCACGCCCGCACCTTCGACGGGTCCACCTGCGCCATGGCCTGCGCCAGTCGGAACAGCTCGGCCGGCGGGAGGTTGGTGTAGGTGTGGCTCATCGCGTCCAGCACGCCGTGCTCGATGAAGCCGGCCTTGGCTGCGCGCGCGTGCACCTTGGCCTGGATCGCCTTCAGCACGATCTCCTGGTGGGCCGAGCGGTCGAAGTCGCCGGCCGGGAGAGTGTGCCGGATCCGGGAGTAGGCCATCGCGTCGTAGCCGCCGAGGTGGATGCGTCCGGCCTTGAACCCCTTGGGCTTGAGGGCGTCGTCGCTGAAGGCGTAGGGGTTGCGGACCTCGATGCCCCCGAGCCACTTCACCATCGCGATGAAGTAGGGGAAGCGGGTCACGAAGACGTACTTCGGCTGCACGCCGATCAGGTTGCCGACGGACTGGCCGAGCAGCTGGGGGCCGCCGAAGTAGAGCGAGGCGTTGATCTTGTCCATGCCGTGGCCGGCGATGTCGACGTAGGAGTCGCGCGGGACCCCGATGATGCTCGCGGCATGGGTCTGGGTGTTGATCGTGACCAGCTGGAGGGCGTCGCCCCGGCTGTGGATCATGTTCTCGCCCGGCCGGGCGTCGGAGCCGACGACGAGGATCGAGATCACGTCGGGCCCGATCGCGGCCGCGTCGGCCTGGTGCACCTTGACCAGTGCGATCTCGGTGGACCGGACGCCGGAGTCAGGGATGGTGAGCGCGACGACGCCGAGCACGAGGGCCAGGGTCGCCAGTCGGAGGACGCGGGTGAGGCGGCGGCGGTTCATCGGCCGGCCCCCTGGGTGACGTCGTAGCCGAAGATCCGCCACGACCCGCTGTCGGTCCTGGTCAGCAGCAACCTGCCCGTCACCTCGATCTTCTTGGCCACCTGGCCGCTGGTGGTGAACCGCAGGTCGACCCGCGCAGTGGCAGCGGCTGGGCGGCCGCGCGGGGCGAGCACGTCGATGACGACGGTGCGGTGGGTGGTGGTGACGCCGTCGATCCGGTGGCGAAGCGCCCACAGCGTCATCAGCGCCTTGTCGCGCTCGGCGTCCTGGCGAGCGTCGGCAGTGAAGGTGGCGAACGCCGCGTCGAAGCTGTCGCGGGGGTAGCTGACGCCGACGAAGCCCCCGTCCAGCCACGCATCCACGGCCTGGCCGACCGAGGCCTGGAGGTCGTGCCGGACGGCGGCGAACCGCTGCCGGAAAGGCTGGTGGACGTTGCCCGCCACGGTGCCGATCACGACCTTGCTGGCCATCGGCGACGCGTCACCGGAGGCCGTGCCGGACGCCCCTGACGACTGCGCAGCGGGAGCGGACGAGCCGCTGCTGCTGCACCCGCCGACGGCCAGGGCGAGGGCGGTCAGCAGCGCTGCTCCAGCGGCTCCGTGCCGGCGGGCTCGGGCTCGGAGGTGGGCGTCGAATGGGTGCACGCGAACACCTTGCACCAACCGGACGCCTTACTTCGGTATTTGCTCGGATGGGGGACTAGCCTGGACGACGCATCCCACCCACGCGCACGTTCCAGTGAAGAGGCGATTCCACCCGTGCCGCAGCAGCACTCCCGGTCCGACCAGACCTCCGCACCAGGTTCCGCACCAGGCTCCCCCGGAGCCGCCGCCGACCCCTCCTCCGACTTCGGAGCCAACGAGTGGCTCGTCGAGGAGATGTTCGAGCAGTTCCAGCGCGATCCCGGCAGCGTCGACCCCAGCTGGGCGTCCTACTTCAAGACCCACCCGGGCAACGGCTCGACCGCCACCGTGGGCACCACCACGGCACGGGCCAACGGCAACGGCACCGGCACGGCCGCCCCGGCCCCGACCGCTGCGCCCGCCGCCGCACCGGCCTCGTCTGGCGCCGCGCCCGCTGCGAAGCCCGCGACCGCGGCCGCCGCCGCGACCCCCGCCGCGAAGCCTGCTCCCGCCCCCCGGGCCACCCCGCGGCCGGAGACCAAGGCCGCCGAGCCGGCCAAGGGCACCGACCGGCCGGTGCCCAAGGAGAAGGAGCGGCCGGCCCCTGCCGCGGCGACCGACCAGCCGACGTACACCGTGCTCCGCGGCGCGCCCGCCCGCACCGTCGCCAACATGGACGACTCGCTGACCGTCCCGACCGCCACCTCGGTGCGCTCGGTCCCGGTCAAGCTGCTCTGGGACAACCGCATCGTCATCAACAATCACCTGTCCCGCGCGCGCGGCGGCAAGGTGTCGTTCACCCACCTGATCGGCTACGCCCTGGTCAAGGCGCTCAAGGCGATGCCCGAGATGAACGTCGGCTTCGACGTCATCGACGGCAAGCCCCACCAGATCACCCCGGCCCACATCAACCTCGGCCTGGCCATCGACATGTCCAGGCCCGACGGCACCCGCCAGCTCCTCGTGCCCAACATCAAGGCCGCCGAGACGATGGACTTCGCGGCGTTCTGGACCGCCTACGAGGACGTCGTCCGCAAGGCCCGCGACGGCAAGCTGACCGTCGAGGACTTCCAGGGCACCACGATCTCGCTGACCAACCCCGGCACGATCGGCACCAACCACTCGGTGCCGCGGCTGATGCGCGGGCAGGGCGCCATCATCGGCGTCGGCGCGATGGAGTACCCCCCGGAGTACCAAGGCGCCTCCGAGCACACGATCACCCGCAACGCCATCAGCAAGGTGATGACCCTCACCTCGACCTACGACCACCGCGTCATCCAGGGCGCGCAGTCCGGCGAGTTCCTCAAGCGCCTCCACGCGCTGCTGCTCGGCGAGGGCGGCTTCTACGACGAGATCTTCCGGGCTCTGCGCATCCCCTACGAGCCGATCCGGTGGAAGTCCGACATCGCGACGTCCCACGACGACGAGATCGGCAAGCAGGCTCGGATCCTCGAGCTGATCCACGCCTACCGCGTGCGCGGCCACCTGATGGCCGACACCGACCCGCTCGAGTACCGCCAGCGCAGCCACCCCGACCTCGAGATCGAGTCGCACGGCCTGACCATGTGGGACCTCGACCGCGAGTTCGCCGCCGGGAGCTTCGGCGGCGAGGGCCGGCCGTTCATGAAGCTGCGCGACGTCCTCGGCATCCTGCGCGACTCCTACTGCCGCACCACCGGCATCGAGTACATGCACATCATGGATCCCGACCAGCGCCGCTGGATCCAGGAGCGGGTGGAGCGTCCGCACACCAAGCCTCCGCGCCAGGAGCAGCTGCGGATCATGCTCAAGCTCAACCAGGCCGAGGCCTTCGAGACCTTCCTGCAGACCAAGTTCGTCGGCCAGAAGAGGTTCAGCCTCGAGGGGGGCGAGACCACGATCCCGGTCATCGACGAGATCTGCGAGGCCGCCGCCGAGATCGGGCTCGACGAGGTCACCATCGGCATGGCCCACCGCGGCCGGCTCAACGTGCTGGCCAACATCGTCGGCAAGAAGTACTCCCAGATCTTCCGGGAGTTCGAGGGCAACATCGACCCGCGCACCGTCCAGGGCTCCGGCGACGTGAAGTACCACCTCGGCGCCGAGGGCGAGTTCCTCTCCGGGCTCGGCGACAAGATCAAGGTGTCCGTGGCGGCCAACCCGTCCCACCTCGAGGCGGTCGACCCGGTGCTCGAGGGCATCGCGCGGGCCAAGCAGGACGTCCTCAACCGCGGTGCCGACTACCCGGTGCTGCCGCTGCTGGTCCACGGGGACGCCGCGTTCGCCGGGCAGGGCGTGGTCGCCGAGACCCTCAACCTGTCCCAGCTCCGCGGCTATCGCACCGGCGGCACGATCCACCTCGTCGTCAACAACCAGGTCGGCTTCACCACCTCCCCCGGCTCGTCGCGCTCGTCGCTCTACTGCACCGACGTCGCGCGCATGGTGCAGGCGCCGATCTTCCACGTGAACGGCGACGACCCCGAGGCCTGCATCCGGGTGGCGCGGCTCGCGTTCGAGTACCGCCAGGCCTTCAACAAGGACGTCGTCATCGACCTGGTCTGCTACCGCCGGCGCGGGCACAACGAGGGCGACGACCCGTCGTACACCCAGCCGCTGATGTACGACCTGATCGAGCAGAAGCGCTCGGTGCGCAAGCTCTACACCGAGTCCCTCATCGGCCGTGGCGACATCACGATCGAGGAGGCCGAGCAGGTCCTCAAGGACTACCAGCAGCAGCTCGAGCGGGTCTTCACCGAGGTGCGCGAGGCCGACTCCCACCCGACCGAGTGGACGACCGTGCCCGACTACCCCGAGAAGGTCGGCGGCACCGCCCAGACCGCCGTCACCGCCGAGGTGATGAAGCGGATCGCGGACGCCTACGTCACGCCGCCCGAGGGCTTCACGGTCCACCCGAAGGTGATGCCGCAGCTGCAGCGTCGCGCCAACGCGATCGCCGACGGCCCGATCGACTGGGGCACGGGCGAGATCCTGGCGCTCGGGTCGCTGCTGATGGAGGGCCGTCCGGTCCGCCTGGCCGGCCAGGACTCCCGGCGCGGCACGTTCGTCTCGCGCTTCGGCACCATCATCGACCGCGTCAACGCCCACGAGTGGACGCCGCTGACGGCGCTGACCGACGACCAGGCGAAGTTCTACATCTACGACTCGCTGCTCTCCGAGTACGCCGCCCTCGGCTTCGAGTACGGCTACTCCGTGGCCCGGCCCGAAGCGCTGGTGCTGTGGGAGGCACAGTTCGGCGACTTCGTGAACGGGGCGCAGACCGTGATCGACGAGTTCATCACCTCGGGTGAGACCAAGTGGCGCCAGCAGTCGGGCGTCGTGCTGCTCCTCCCTCACGGCTACGAGGGTCAGGGTCCCGACCACTCGTCGGCCCGCATCGAGCGGTGGCTGTCGATGTGCGCCGACGAGGCGTTCGTGGTCGCACAGCCGTCGACCCCGGCGTCGTACTTCCACCTGCTCCGGCAGCACTCGCTCGGCGAGATGCACCGCCCGATGGTGGTGTTCACGCCCAAGTCGATGCTGAAACGCAAGGAGGCGGCCTCGCAGCCGGGTGACTTCACCCAGGGCGAGTTCCGGCCGTTCATCCCCGACGAGCACGCCGACCCGGACCAGGTCGAGACCCTGCTGCTGTGCTCGGGGCGCGTCACCTGGGACCTGATGGTGGAGCGCGGCAAGCGCGACGACGGCGACCGGTTCGCGATCGCCCGGGTCGAGCAGCTCTACCCGCGGCCGGTCGACGAGATCCGGGCCGAGATCGCGCGCTACCCCCACCTCAAGCACGTGCGCTGGGTGCAGGACGAGCCGCTCAACATGGGCCCGTGGCCGCACTACGCACTCAACGTCTGGCCCTCGCTCGGTCACGAGGTGGAGCCGGTGACCCGGCCGGCGTGCTCGTCGCCGTCGGTCGGTACGGCGAAGCGTCACGCCGAGGAGCAGCGCGAGCTGATGGCCACCGCGTTCGACTCCTCCGACGACCGCGTCGACGCGTCGTACTGACGCGGGTCGGCAGGGCTCATGTACTTCACCGACCGCGGGATCGAGGAGCTCCAGCAGCGCCGGGGTGACGAGGAGGTCACCCTGGCCTGGCTGGGCGAGCGGCTTCAGGAGTTCACCGACACCCACCCGGAGTTCGAGACCGCGGTCGAGCGGTTCGCCACCTGGCTGGCGCGGCTCGACGATCCCGAGGACTGAGCCCGTTACGCTCCTGGCCATGGGTGTCGCCGCCGACCTCGGGTACCACCATCCTCGCGCCAACGCCTTCCAGCGAGCGATGCAGCGGCTGGGCTCCAGCAGGCCCGGGGCGTGGTTCTTCTCCAAGGCGCTGCGGCATCTCGACGACCTCGTCGGCCGCCTCACGAAGGGTCGCACCAGCGCCCCCGAGCTGTTGGCCGGATTGTCGGTGCTCGACGTGACGACCACCGGCCGCAAGTCCGGCCTGCGGCGTACCTCCCACCTGATCGCCGTTCCCTACGACGACACCCTGGCGCTGCTCGGCACCAACTTCGGCCAGCCCTCCACGCCGGCCTGGGTGCTCAACCTCGAGGCCGACCCGCACGCGACCATCGTGCACCGCGGCACCTCGCTGGACGTCGTGGCGCGGCCGGCCACCGAGGCCGAGCAGCAGTCGGTGCTGGACCGGGCGGCCACGGTCTACGGCGGCTACCTGAAGTACCAGCAGCGGATCACCGGCCGCAGGCTACGGATCTTCCTGCTCGAGTAGGACCCACCCCGACGCTGACCCGTCGTTTGCGTCACGCCGTACGACGCTGACCCGTCGTTCGCGTCGTACACAACTGCCAGGTCAGCGCGTATCCGGCGTACCCACCTGCCAGGTCAGCGGGGGCGCCAGGGGACGAGGGGTCGCACCGTCACCTCGGGGATGGTCGCGTCGGGCGGCAGGTCGATCACGTGCAGCATCGTCGACACCACCGTCTCCGGCCGGATCCAGAAGGCGGGGTCGTAGGTGCGCCCCTCCTGCTCGTGCACCTTCTCCTGCATCGGCGTCGCGGTGCGCGAGGGGAAGACGGTCGTGACCCGCACCCCGTGGTCCATCTCCTCGGCCCGGAGCGAGTCGGCGAGGGCCCGCAGGCCGAACTTCGAGGCGGCGTACGCCGACCACGACGCGCCCGCGGACAGCCCGGCTGCGGAGTTCACGAACACCACCAGCCCGCGGGCAGCCCGCAGCGCGGGCAGGCAGGCGCGGGTGAGCAGGGCCGGTGAGATCAGGTTGACGTCCAGCTGCTCGCGCAGCTCGGGATAGGTGACCTCGCCGACCGGAGCCAGGTCGACGACGCCGGCCACGTGCAGCAGCGAGTCGAGCCGGTCGGGCAGCCAGGTCAGGCCCTCCAGGGACGCCGGGTCGGCCAGGTCGAGCACCACCGTGTCCGCGCCGGGGAAGCGCTCGCCGAGCTCGGCGGCCCGCTCGGGCGAACGCGCCGTGAGCACGAGGTGGTCACCGCGTCCGTGCAGGGACTCGGCGAGCGCGGCCCCGATCCCCGATCCCGCGCCGGTGAGCAGGTGGGTCGTCACCGCGTCCCCCGCGGGAGCGCAGCGAGTGGTCTCGTGGGGTGGTTCATCGGGTGAACACGATCTTGCCGAACACGTCGCCCTCCTGCATGGCGGCGAAGCCCTCGCGCGCCTCGGTCATCGGCAGCGTCCGGTCGACCAGCGGCCGAGCGCCCGTGGCGTCGAGCATCGACACCAGCTGCGCCAGCTCGGTGCGGGTGCCCATCGTCGAGCCGACCACCTTGAGCTGGAGGAAGAAGATCCGGTTCAGCTCGGTCTGGTCGGGGTTCGGGCCGCTGGTGGCGCCACTGATCACGACGGTGCCACCGGGCCGCAGCGAGCGCAGCGAGTGGTTCCAGGTCGCCGCGCCGACCGTCTCCATCGCCGCGTCGACCCGCTCGGGCAGCCGGGCGCCGGTCTCGTAGGCCTCGTGGGCACCGATCTCCAGCGCCCGCGCACGCTTGGCCTCGTCTCGGCTGGTGACGCTCACGTGCAGGCCACCCGCGCGCCCCAGGGTGACCAACGCGGTGGCGACCCCGCCACCGGCCCCCTGCACCAGCACGTGCTGGCCAGGGCGGAGAGCGCCCTGCACGAACAACATCCGGTACGCCGTGAGCCAGGCCGTGGGCAGGCAGGCGGCCTCGGCGAACGACAGCGAGGCCGGCTTGGGCACCAGGTTGGCCCTCGGTACGGCGACCCGGTCGGCGAAGGTGCCCTGGTAGCGCTCCGACAGCAGCGAGCGCCGCGGGTCCTCGGTCTCGTCGCCGCTCCACGCCGGGTCGCCGATCACGGCGTGCACCA
Source organism: uncultured Actinomycetota bacterium (assembly GCA_963820015.1). Classification (GTDB taxonomy): domain Bacteria; phylum Actinomycetota; class Actinomycetes; order Propionibacteriales; family Nocardioidaceae; genus Nocardioides. Next base: position 116,908 of record CAWFYO010000004.1, read on the forward strand.
GCACCTCGTTGCCGTCCTCGTCGAGCCCGGCCGCGTCGCAGCCCAGGATCATCGGCAGAGCGTCCTCACGCAGACCCACGCCGCGCAGTGACCAGAGGTCGTGGTGGTTCAGCGAGGATGCCTTGACGTCGACCGTGGTCCAGCCGTCGGGCACCTCCGGGTCGGGCCGCTCGCCGACCACGAGGCCGGACAGCGGTTCGTCGGAGGAGAAGGACGAGGCATAGACCGCGAACATGTTCCGACCTTAGAGCCCCGCCCTCAGCGACGAGCGACGCCCTCCGCGCGCGCAGCGGCGGCCACCGCGGCCGAGACCGCAGGCCCGACCCGGGGGTCGAACGGCGACGGCACGATCAGGTCATCGGCGAGGTCGTCACCGACCAGGTCGGCCAGCGCGTTCGCCGCGGCCAGCTTCATGCCCTCGGTGATCGCCGTGGCGTGCACGTCGAACGCACCGCGGAAGATGCCGGGGAACGCCAGCACGTTGTTGATCTGGTTGGGGTAGTCCGACCGGCCGGTGGCCACGATCCGCGCGTGCCGGTGGGCGATCTCGACCGGCACCTCGGGGATCGGGTTGGCCAGGCCGAACACGATCGCCTCGTCGGCCATGCTCGCCACCACCTCCTCGGCCACCGTGCCGCCCGAGACCCCGATGTAGACGTCGGCGCCGACCATCACGTCGGCGAGGGCGCCCGAGCGGTCGTGGCGGTCGGCGGTCACGGCCGCCAGCGCCTTCTTCACCGGCGTCAGGTCCGGGCGCCGGGAGTTCACGACGCCCTGCCGGTCGACGACCGCGATGTCGCTCACGCCGGCGTTGAGCAGGATCCGCGCCACGGCGACGCCCGCCGCGCCTGCTCCGGAGACCACGACCCGGGTGGTCTCCGGGGTGCGGCCGGTGAGCGTCAGCGCGTTGGTCAGCGCGGCGAGGGCGACGACGGCCGTGCCGTGCTGGTCGTCGTGGAAGACCGGGATGTCGAGCATCGCCTTGAGCCGATCCTCGATCTCGAAGCACCGTGGCGCAGAGATGTCCTCGAGGTTGATGCCCCCGAAGCTCGGCGCGAGCCGGGCGACGGTCTCGATGATCTCCTCGACGTCGGTGGTCGCCAGGCAGATCGGCACTGCGTCCACGCCACCGAACTGCTTGAACAGCACTGCCTTGCCCTCCATCACCGGCATCGCGGCGGCCGGGCCGATGTCGCCCAGGCCGAGCACGGCGGTCCCGTCGGTGACGACGGCGACGGTGTTGGGCACCCAGGTGTAGTGCTGGGTCAGCGACGGGTCGGCCGCGATCGCCTCGCACACCCGGGCCACGCCCGGGGTGTAGGCCAGGGAGAGGTCGTCGCGGCTTCCCAGCCCGACGGTCGACCGGACCTCCATCTTGCCGCCGACGTGCAGGTTGAAGACGGGGTCACCGGCGAAGGGGTGAGCCCCCAGCGGCGGGTCGGTGGGCTGGTCGTGGGGCGTAGTGCCGGCATCGGAGGCTGCCACGGCGCCACTGTCGCACAGCCGGTACGTCGTGCCCGCACGGCAGGGCGATCGTGGACACCGAGCGCGGGTCACACCCGGCCGGGTCGCCGCCACAGCCGGACCAGCACCGTCGCCACCACGTCGGCCTCGGCGATCACGCCGCGATGACGGGAGTCGACCCCCACCTCGGGGTTGTCGCTGAGCAGCCACCAGCCGGGGTCACCGGTGCGCGTCTCCCGGGGCTCGACCGCCCGCTTCACGGTGAGCACCCGGTCGGGGAACCGGGCCAGCA
>CAWFYO010000005.1:0-273391 GCA_963820015.1 uncultured Actinomycetota bacterium
GTCCGTCCTGCGGTCTGCTGCCGCCCGGACGAGGACGGAGGGGTGGTGACTCAGCTTCGGGGCCCCAGCTCAACGTCCCCTGCTGTGACGCTCCGTTATCCGCACGAGGGCGCCCCTGCGCGGGCGCCCCGGGCGAGCTAACGGAGCGTGACAGCTCTCGCGTCCGCGCGCTGGCAGCCGGCGGCGCCGGCGCGGCCGCCGTACGATTTCCACCATGAGCGCAGACGTCACCACGCTGGCCCGGAGGTCCCGCGAGGCGAGCCGGGCGCTGGCGCTGGCCACCCGGGCCGACAAGGACGCGGCGCTCCACGCCATGGCCGACGCCCTCGAGGCGCGCGTCGGCGACGCGCTGGCGGCCAACGCCGACGACGTACGACGCGCCGAGGACGCCGACACCCCGGCCCACATGGTCGACCGGCTGCGGCTCACCCCGGAGCGCGTGGTCGCGATGGCCGACGGGCTCCGTGACCTCGCGCGCCTGCCCGACCCGGTCGGCGAGGTGGTCCGCGGCGGCACGCTGGCCAACGGGCTGGAGCTGCGGCAGGTCCGGGTGCCGTTCGGGGTGGTCGGGATGATCTACGAGGGGCGGCCCAACGTCACCGTCGACGCCGCCGGCATCTGCCTGAAGTCCGGCAACGCGGTGCTCCTGCGCGGCAGCAGCAGCGCCGCCACCAGCAACGCGGCGCTCGTGGACGTCCTGCGGGAGGCGGTGGAGTCACGCGGGCTGCCCGCCGACTGCATCCTGCTGGTGCCGGCCGACTCCCGGGAGACGGTCAAGGAGCTGATGCGGGCCCGCGGTCTGGTCGACGTGCTCGTACCGCGCGGCGGCGCCGGGCTGATCCAGGACGGTCGTCGAGGAGTCGACGGTGCCGGTGATCGAGACCGGCGTCGGCAACTGCCACGTCTACGTCGACGCGGCCGCCGACCTCGACATGGCGCTCGCCATCGTGCTCAACGCCAAGACCGACCGCACCAGCGTCTGCAACGCGGCCGAGTCGCTGCTGGTCCACGCGGCGGTCGCCGAGGAGTTCCTGCCGCGCGTCGTCGCCGCCCTGCAGGACGCCGGCGTGACGATCCACGGGGACCCGGCCTTCACGACGTACGACGGGGTGGTGGCGGCCGACGAGGACGACTTCGGGCGGGAGTACCTCAGCCTCGACATCTCCGCCGCGGTCGTGCCCGACCTCGACGCGGCGCTGGAGCACATCCGGCGCTGGTCGACCGGCCACACCGAGGCGATCGTGACCGGCGACCAGCGGGCCGCCCGCCGGTTCGTGGCCGAGGTCGACGCCGCGGCGGTCCTGGTCAACGCGTCGACCCGGTTCACCGACGGTGGTGAGTTCGGCTTCGGCGCCGAGATCGGGATCAGCACCCAGAAGCTCCACGCCCGCGGCCCGATGGGGCTCCCGGAGATGACCTCGACCAAGTACGTCGTCACCGGCGACGGGCAGGTCAGGTGAGCCGCGCCCGGTCGGCTAGGCTGCCCGCATGGTCGTGACTCCGCTCGCCGTCAACCACTGGGTCGTGGGTGGCACGGTCCTCGTCATCCTGCTGGCGCTCCTTCTCGCCCTCCTGGTCTTCGGCGCGGGACGCGAGCACAGCTGAGCGCGAGCGCCGCGATGGCCGCCCCCGCCCGACGCGTCGGCGTCATGGGCGGCACCTTCGACCCGATCCACCACGGTCACCTGGTGGCCGCCTCCGAGGTGCAGGCGTGGTTCGACCTCGACGAGGTGGTGTTCGTGCCCACCGGTGCCCCCTGGCAGAAGGCCGACCGGCAGGTCACCGAGGCCGAGCACCGCTACCTGATGACGGTCATCGCCACCGCGTCCAACCCGCGGTTCTGGGTGTCGCGGGTCGACATCGACCGCGGCGGCCCGACGTACACCATCGACACCCTGCGCGACCTCCACGCGGCCATGCCCGATGCGGAGCTCTACTTCATCACCGGTGCCGACGCGCTCGCCGACATCTTCACCTGGCGTGACGTCGAGGAGCTGTTCGACCTCGCCCAGTTCGTCGGCTGTACCCGCCCCGGCTTCATGATGGACGCCGAGACGCTCGGCAAGATCCCCGGCGACCGGGTCACGATGGTCGAGGTGCCGGCGCTGGCGATCAGCTCCACCGACGTCCGACGACGTACGATGCGGGACGAGCCTGTGTGGTATCTCGTCCCTGACGGTGTCGTCCAGTACATCGGCAAGCACCGCCTCTACCCCCAGTCGGCTCACCCTTCCCTTCCCAACGCCGAAAGTTCTGCATGAGCGCCACCGAGCACGCCGTCAGCCTCGTCCACATCGCCGCCCGCGCGGCGTCCGACAAGCTGGCGCAGCACGTCATCGCCTTCGACGTGAGCGACCAGCTCGCCATCACCGATGCGTTCCTGATCGCCTCGGCGAGCAACGACCGGCAGGTCAAGGCGATCGTCGACGAGATCGAGGACAAGCTCCGCGAGGCCGGCGAGAAGCCGATCCGCCGCGAGGGCGAGCGCGACGGGCGCTGGGTGCTGATCGACTACGGCGACATGGTCGTGCACGTCCAGCACGAGGAGGAGCGGCAGTTCTACGCCCTCGAGCGGCTGTGGCGCGACTGCCCCCTCCTCGACCTCCCGGCCGACGTCAGCCGTGCCACCGCTCATTGAGGAGGGCACCGCCCGTGTCCCCGCTGGTTGAGGAGGGCGCTCTGCGCCCGTCTCGAAACCCCCGCTCCCTGGTGCTCGTCCGCCACGGCGAGACCGACTGGAACGCCGAGCAGCGCGCCCAGGGTCACGCCGACGTACCCCTCAACGACCTCGGCCGCGCGCAGGCGGCTGCGGTCGCCTCCGCGCTGGCCACGTTCTCCCCGGTCCGCCTGTGGTCCAGCGACCTGAGCCGGGCCCTGCAGACCGCCGCCTACGTCGCCGCGGCGACCGGCCTCGCCATCGAGCCCGACGCCCGGCTGCGGGAGTACGACGTGGGGAAGCGGTCGGGCCTGACCGTCGAGGAGTTCGCCGAGCAGTTCCCCGAGGAGCACGCCGCGTGGCTGGTCGGTGACGACAGCCTGCTGGTGCCGGGGGAGGAGACCACCGAGCAGGTGCGCGACCGGGTCCTGCCGGCGCTGCTGGAGTGCTGGCAGTCGCTCGCGCCCGGCGAGACCGGAGTCGTGATGCTCCACGGGGCCTGCCTGAAGGTCGGCCTGTTGGGGATGCTCGGCTGGTCGTGGGAGCTCTCGCGGTCGCTCCGAGGCGTCGAGAACTGCGCCTACACCGTGGTCTCCGAGCACGCCGTCCGCGGCCACCTCGTGCTCACGTCGTACAACGAGAAGGCCGTCGGCACCGCGCACGGACCCGATTTCGCGACCGACGGACGCGTTGGCTAAGATTCCGCGAGTTGCCTGCCGCACCGGCGGAGCAGCGATCCGGGGCTGTGGCGCAGCTGGTAGCGCATCTGCATGGCATGCAGAGGGTCAGGGGTTCGAGTCCCCTCAGCTCCACCGAAACTGCAGGTCAGCAACGCGGCGCCTCCGGCGCACCATGGTGCGCGAAGATGAGCGGCGCCTGGCCCTGTTCGTTGTGCAATTTGTACAGCGCGCCGCGAATCTTCGCGTCAGAGGCGTTTGGGTCTGATCATTCGATCCCCATGCAGGGGCGAACTCCCAGAAACTCCCCATATATCGGATGACCATCGAGCAATCGGCGCTGGGATGCACGGCGTCTGCGCAGGTCAGCGCCGTATCGGCTCGGCAATCCCAGGACTCGATCCCCTGACCCAGGGTCACCACTTGGAGATTCGAACCCTCGGGCGGCGACGGACGGTGAATGGTCTCGAGGAACCCCGCCGATCGAGCAGGACGCGCCGAAGGGAGACCAATGGGCAGGGACCGCGAGTTGAAGGTGAGTAGCAAACGCAACAAGTTCTAACGACGGCCAGCCGGCCCTCAGCCCACATTGACTCGCATGTCGTAGTAGGCCCAGCCCCATGAGGCGTACCGTCCAAGATTGACGGAACGTGCCCCGGCGCAGATGACTGTGCTCGCGCTGCGCCAGATGCGCGAGGAGTTGAGTTCCATGGCGAAAACCCCCATCACCCCCGACGACACGGGCCAGGTCGGTTCGGATGAAGGCTCCGTTGCCACGAACAAGGGTCACATCGGACGGATCGTGGCCGGGTCACTGGCCACCGGCGTCGTCGCCGCCCTGCTCCTCGTCGCCGCCCCCTTCATCCACGTCAAGGAGAACGACATCACTGGCGCGGTGCTATGGGGGTTCGCCATCGGCTGGGCGATGCTGGCCGTGCTCTCGGTGCGGTACACCGACCAGCCACAACGGTGGGCCGTGGTGCCGGCGGTCTTCATGGGCGTGTCCGGGCTTCTCCTCATCGTGTTCGGCTCCGGCGTGGCCGACGCCCTGCACTGGATATGGCCTCCCGCGGTGCTGGTGATGGCGGTCTGGATGGCCGTGCAAGCGCACCGGCACCTGCACAGCCGCACCCGGGGGTGGCTGCTGTACCCGGTGATCGTGCTGATGGTTCTCGCCTCCGTGGGCGGAGGGTACGAGACGGTGCGCGAGCACCTGGACGCGAGCGCGTACCCGATACCGGGCCAACTGGTCGACGTCGGCGGACACAAGCTGCACATCCACTGCACCGGCTCAGGCAGCCCCACCGTGGTGCTTCAACCAGGCGGCGGCGACATGTCGTCGGCCATGGGGTGGATAGCGCCCGCGGTCGCCCAGCACACCCGAGTCTGCGTCTACGACAGTGCCGGACGCGGGTGGAGCGAGGCCTCCAACACCACCCAGGACGGCGAGCAGATGATGACCGACCTGCACACGCTGCTCCATCGCGCACACGTGCCGGGCCCCTACGTCCTGGCAGGGCACTCCTTCGGCGGCCTGTACGTCCGCATCTTCGCCGCCCACTACCCCAACGAGGTCGCCGGCATGGTGCTCATCGACTCGACCGGAGCCCACCTGCCGACATCGACCTCTCCTCAAAGCTGGGGTCCCGACGACATTCTGGCCCGCGTCTCCGTACTGGCCTCGACCTCGGCCCGGCTCGGCTTGGGGCGCCTGTGGGGCCTCGGCTACGGCAGCCTGCCACCGCAGTCGGCGGACGAGGTGGCGGCGAAGCTCGCCACCTCAGCCAGTCTTCACAGCACCATCGACGAGTTCCTCCAAGCCAATGCCTCCGAACACGAAGCGGCGTCACTCACCGACCTCGGCGACAAGCCCCTAATCGTGCTGACAGCCGGCAGCGGGAGCGACGCGGCCTGGATGGCGGCGCAGAACAAGACGGTCGCCTTGTCGACCAACAGCGTGCACCGCGTCGTCGACGGCGCCAAGCACGCAGACCTCATCCTGAACCAGGCACCCGCTGCCGAGACCGCCCAGGCCATCAACGACGTCGTTTCATCGGTCCGAACCAACCAGCCGCTGAAATGACCCGAAGCCCGGCACACCGCACAACTTCCGACATACCGCCGCCCGGAGGTTGAGGCTTCAACACGGACATCTCCCGATCGCTCAGGAGGTCGGTGAACACCGGCGAGTCTGAACGCGTGCAGAGGTCTGCCGGGAGCCGCGCGCGGAAGGTGCGCGAACCGGGGGTTGTCGACCCCGAGGCGCGAACGACGCCGCTTCGACGCCGGCAGCTCCGTCTCCGGCGGCCACGGCGGCATGGGGTACGCATGAGGGGTCTCCTCTGCGTCGGTTGGTGAGACCCGGGATGGGCCTGCGTGACGCAGCTGGACCGTCAGAGCGTGCGCCGGCGCCCCAGGCATCAGGCCCGCCTGGAGCGCCGGGTGCAGCTACTGCACCGGGTGCTTGGTCGTGTGGATGACGAACGGGGCGGTGACGACGGTGCCGTTGCCGAGCTCGAACTGGGCCCACAACCGGTAGGTGCCCGGGACGTAGAACCGAGGGTGAAGGTCGAGCTCGGGCCCGAAGTGGCTGCCGGGGACGGCGAACCTGATGCGGCCTTTGGTGTCGAAGGATTCGGCGTGGTCGTGCTGGAACGTGGTGGCGTCGGCGCGCATCACCACGACGTGCCCGGGTGCCCCGAGGTAGGGCTGCAGGTCGGTGACCGGGGCACCGGTTCGGGCGTCGGTGAACGTGAAGTGCAGGTCGCTCTCGTCATCACCCACACGAGCGGTGCCGTCCAGTGTGATCCGCACTCCGCCGACCACGGTGGCCCGGATCTCGGGCAGGTGTGCGCCCGTCTGTCGGCGGGTCGCCGGATTGGGGTGGCCGACCGTCAGCGTCGAGGAGGCGACAACGTCGGTCATCTGGCCGTTGCCGCGGAACTCGGTGTGGACCAGGTAGCGGCCGTCGGTTGGGAACGTGGCGGTGACCTGGTACTGGCCGGGGGTGTCGGTCGGGTCGGGGTGGATGTGGGCGAACGTGCCCAGGTCGGTGCGGGTGATGATCATGTGCATCCACACCTGGTGGGTGCGGACCAGGTCCGTGACCGGTGCGCCCGTTTCGGCGTCGCGCACCGTGACGGTGACCTGGGTGGGCGTGCCTGGCTGGACGTTGGCGGGAGCGTGGACGGTGACGGTGAGGCCGGCGTCGGCGGGGCTGATCGGGTCGGTCTCGGTGGTCTCCATGACGCTCATGGCGGGCTGCATGGGCATGCCCATGCCGTCGCTCCAGGCCAGGATGCCGTTCATGCCGTGGCTGGCGGCGTCGGTGTGGCTGGCCCAGGTGAACGTGGCCCCGAGGGCGACCGCGATGGTCGCGACGGTGCCCAAGTATGCCCAGCCGCCGACGCGTGCCCGGAGGCCGGGCCGCAGGACGTCGTCGACGGTGCTGGGCGGCTTGAACCGGCGGAGCCGTTGGGCGTTGGTGACGACGCTGACCGAGCTCATCGCCATCGCCGCCGACGCCAGGACCGGGTCGAGCAGGAGGTGGTGCCACCAGTACAGGGCGCCGGCGGCGACCGGGATGAGCAGCACGTTGTACGCGAACGCCCACGCCAAACCCTGGCGAATGGTCGTCACGGTGCGCCGGGACAGGGCGATGGCGGTGACGATGCCGCGCAGGTCGCCGCCGACCAGGGTGATGTCGGAGGCGGCGATGGCGACGTCGGTGCCGGTGCCGATGGCGATGCCGAGGTCGGCCTGGGCAAGGGCGGGGCTGTCGTTGATGCCGTCGCCGGCCATCGCGACCACGTGTCCCTGGGCTTGGAGCCGGGCGACCTGGGCGGCCTTGTCGGCGGGCTTGGTCTCGGCGATGACGTTGCGGATGCCGACCTGGGCGGCGATGGCGTGGGCGGCGAGCTGGTTGTCGCCGGTGAGCATCCACACCTCGAGCCCGAGGGAGGTCAGGAGGGCGACGGCGTCGGCGGCTTCGGGGCGGACCGTGTCGGCGACGGTGATGACGCCGGCGAGGTGTCCGTCGACGGCGACGAACATGGGGGTCTGCCCGCTCATGGCGACACGATCGGCGGTCGGCTCGAGCGGGGTGGGGTCGACGTCGTAGGCGGTCAGGTGGGCGCGGTTGCCGACCAGGAGGCGGTGTCCGTCGACCTTGGCGCGGATGCCGTGGCCGGCGACGGCGTCGAACCCGGTGACCGGCGGCAGGGTGAGGCCGCGGTTGCGGGCGAACGTGACGATGGCCTCGCCGAGCGGGTGCTCGCTGCCGGCCTCGGCGGCGGCGACCAGACCCAGCAGAGCGTCGGCCGTCCACTGGCCGACGGTGGTGATGTCGGTGACCTCGGGTCGGCCGTGGGTGAGGGTGCCGGTCTTGTCCAGGACGATGGCGGTCAGCTGGTGCGCGGTCTCGAGGGCTTCGCCGTTGCTGATCAGGATGCCGTGCTCGGCGGCCTTGCCGGTGCCGACCATGACCGCGGTCGGAGTGGCCAGCCCGAGGGCGCACGGGCAGGCGATGATGAGGACCGCGACGGCGGTGCCGACCGCCAAGGTCAGGCCGGTGTGGGCGGGCCCGAGCAGGTACCAGCCGGCGAAGGTGGCGGCGGCAACCAGGAGAACGACCGGCACGAACACCGACGCGATCTGGTCGACCATGCGCTGCATGGGGGGCTTGGAGCCTTGGGCGTCCTCCACGAGGCGGACGATCTGAGCCAGGGTCGTGTCGGCGCCCACCGCGGTGGCTTCGAAGATGAAGGTGCCGGAGGTGTTGATGGTGGCGCCGATGACGGTGTCGCCGGGGGTCTTGGTGACTGGGAGGCTCTCGCCGGTCAGCATGGACTCGTCGACCGCCGAGGTGCCGTCGACGACGGTGCCGTCCACGGGGACCTTCTCGCCGGGCCGGACCCGGACCAGGGCTCCGACGGTGAGCTGCTCGAGGGGGACGTCGACCTCCTCGCCGTTCGGCTGGACGACGCGGGCAGTGGTGGGTGCCAGGCCCATGAGGGCGGCGATGGCGCCGGTGGTGCGGTCCTTGGCGCGGGCTTCGAACCAGCGGCCCATGAGGACCAGAGCGATGACGATGAGGGCGGTCTCGAAGTACACGTGGAGCGGCAGGCCCCAGCGTTGGGCGAGGCCGGGCCAGAGCGTGACGAAGGCGGAGTAGCCGTATGCGACGGTGGTGCCGAGGGCGACCAGGGTGTTCATGTTGGTGGCGCCGTGCTTGGCGGCGGCCCAGGCGGCCTTGTAGATGTCGGCGCCTGCGGTGAACTGGACGATGGTGGCGATGACGAACAGCAGCGGCATCAGCCAGGTCATCGTGTCGGGGTAGATCGGCACGTACATGACGGCCATCAGGCCGAGGCCGGCGGTCAGGGCGGTGATCCACCGCAGCCGGAGGCCGTTGTGGCTCTTGCGCTTGTCGGCCGCGCCCGGGGTTGGAGAAGTGGTGGGGGTCTGTCCCGTGTCGGCCGAGCCCGGGTTGGTGCGAGGGGTGCCGGTGTAGCCGGCCTTGGTGACCGCGCCGGAGAGCTGGTCGGTGGTGACCCGGTTGGGGTCGTAGGTAACGGTGGCGGTCTCGTTGGCGAGGTTGACGCTGGCACCGGTGACGCCGTCGACCTTGGCGAGCGCCTTCTCGACGCGACCGACGCACGAGGCGCAGGTCATGCCGCCGATGTCCATGGTGCACACGACCGGGGAGGCCTCAGCGGCGGGCATGCGGCTGCGGGTCTCGCGGGTGGCGCTGCCGGGCTGGTGGTCGAGGGTGTCGATGGTGGTCATCGGGTTCTCCGCTGGGTGCGTGCTGGGTGTGTGGTCGGATGCTGCTCTGTGCCGGGGGGTTGAGTTCTGGGGTGTTGGTTCGAGCGTGGCGGGGAGGGGATGTGGGTGGCGCCGGCGAAGTCGCCGGGATTGCCGGTATCGGCCGGCGCCACCCACTTGGCGTCCTGCGAGGTGTTGACCTCCGGGGGTCAGGACGCCCGTCAGGAGGCTTGGGCTGCCAGCTGGTAACCGGCCGCGGTGATGGCCTGGTCGAGTCGGTCCCGGTCGATCGGGGCGTCGCTGGTGACGGTGACTTCGCCCCAGGCCAGGTCGACGTCGACGCTGGTGACGCCGTCGATGGCGGTGACGGCGGCGGTGACCGAGGAGACGCAGTGGCCGCAGGTCATGCCGGTGACCTCGTGGGTGGCGGTGAACATGATGGTGTTGCTCCTTCGCGTGGGTTTCGGTGTCGTGGTGGTGGTGCGTGTCCAGACTCCGGTTCACCGGCCCCGGCGCGCACCGGCGAAATCACCAGTTCCTTGGCTTGCCCTCGCGCTGATGGCCGAGGACCACGGCCATCAGGCGGCCGCGAGCATTGCGCGCCACCTCGTGGTCTACCTGCAACGATCCGATGAACAGGCTCAGTTCTCCGCGCTGTTGGCAGCGCAAGGCGCCGACACCCAACCCGTCCGGGACCTGCTGTCGTGGCTGCGCGACCACCTCGAGGGCGACCTGTCCGTTCCCGCCTTGGCCCGCCAGATCAACCTGTCCGAACGGCACTTCACCCGGGTGTTCAAGGCCGAGCTCGGCATCACCGCCGCGGACCACGTCGAGACGGTGCGGCTCGAGTCGGCCTGCCGGCTGCTCGAGACCACCCGCAGCTCGATCGAACAGATCGCGCGGACCTGCGGCTTCCGCACCCCCGAGACCATGAACCGCACCTTCCGCCGACGTCTCAACACCACACCGGGAGAACACCGCGAGCACTTCACCACCGCGTGACGTCCCGGCGGTGCGGGGCCCGGCCAGAGTGGGTCGAAGGGTGCTCCGTCTCCGCGCGCGAGAGGAGCTGCAGGACGTGTCGCTCACACGGTTCCTGGTGGTGTAATCGCTCCATCCCGGAAGGGGGCTTGAGATGAAGGCCATCGTCCAACATCGTTACGGCGAGGCGGATGCGCTCTCCTTGGAGGAGGTCGCTCGACCCGAGGTGGGTGATGGCGACATCCTCGTCCACGTGGTCGCCGCCGGTGTTGACCGCGGCGCCCTGCACTTCATGACGGGTCACCCGTACCTCATGCGTCTGGGCACCGGCTTGCGTTCTCCCAAGCAGACCGTTCCCGGCGTCAGCTTCGCGGGACGAGTCGAGGCCGTCGGCAAGGACGTCAGCCGTTTCCAGCCCGGAGACGAGGTCTACGGCGCTGCGAAGGGCACGTATGCCGAATACGTCGCGGCCCCGGAGGGCAAGGTGGCGCCCAAGCCTGCGACCCTGACGTTCGAACAGGCGGCGGTGCTGCCCTACGCCTCTTTCGCTGCCGTGCAGGCGGTGCGCGACCACGGTCGGGTCCACTCGGGAGACCACGTGCTCGTGGTGGGCGCATCGGGCGCCGTGGGCAGCATCGCGGTCCAGGTGGCCAAGGAGCTGGGTGCGGAGGTCACCGGGGTGTGTGGCACAGGCAGCCTCGAACTGACCCGGTCGCTGGGCGCCGACCACGTCGTGGACTACACCCACGAGGACTTCGCCGACGGCAGCCACCACTACGACGTCATCGTCGACGTCTTCGGTCGCACTTCGGTCAGACCGATGCGGCGCGCCCTGACTCCCCGCGGCACTCTGGTGATCGTCGGAGGAGAGGGTGACCGATGGATCGGAGGCACGCAACGGCAGCTCGGAGCCGCATTGCTGTCGCCGTTCGTCCGCCAACGACTGGTCACCTTCCTGGCCAAGGAGGAGGCCGCGACGTTGGAGACGATCAACGATCTCGTCGCCGCCGGAAAGGTCGCCCCGGTGGTGGACCGCAGCTATCCGTTGAACGAGGCCGGTGACGCCATCAGACGGTTGCAGGACGGGTCAGGCTCCGGGCGGGTCGTGCTCACGATCTGACCGGGCGAGAACTCTCGCTCGGTCATGACGCCAATCAAACGTATGTAGCGCATTCTCCGGAAACGGCGTGGAGGGTGCCGAGGGGACCGGTGACGGCCCCTCTCGACACCCTCGCGATGACGCTCCAGGTACGAGCTGCCCGGGCGACGGCCCGCGCGACGACCCGCGCGACCGGGCCGACCGCGTCGTGGCGGCCCTAGGCCGCCCTGCGCCGAGTCGCAGCCACCAGCCAGCCCATCCCGGCCAGGCTGAGTACCCAGGCCGCGACGATGAGGTTGGAGTCGGCGACCGAGAAGCCCTGGACGCCGACCACCCAGCCCTGGGCCAGGTAGGCGACGCCGGCGGCGCCCATCAGCCAGGCGACCCCCTTCGGGACCACGAGGCGGCCGACGGCTGCGGCGGCGAATGCGAACCCGATGAGCGCGAGGCCTAGGGCGTAGTCGTGGTAGCTGCGCATGCCCCATTCGAGCCAGCGCATGGCTTCGGCGCTGGCGAACCGGGCTGTCTTGTCGGCTCTGGTGGCGTGCTCCCAGGCGGAGTCGACCTGCTGGTTGCCGACCCCGTCGACGGCCTGCAGGGCGGCGTACAGCGCGAGAGCGACCCCGGCGAGCATCGAGGCCGACTTCGCGACCGCGCTCATGGCGACGGTAGCGCGACCCTTCAGCGCGGGCTTGAGGGCGGAGCCGAAGACGACCAGGCCGGCGACCATCATCGTCATGGCGAGGAACTGGCCGACGTGGACGCCCTTCCAGTCGCCACTGCCGGCGTAGTGGATGAAGATCTCGCGGTGGTCGTTCGCGTCCCCGCCGGCGTGGAACTGGGTGATGAGGATGTAGAGCAGCTGCCCTCCCAGGAGCAGCCCGGCGGACAGGCTCAGCGCGCCCCGGTCGACGACGTTCCCGCTGCCGGGCTGCCGGCTCTCGGGCTCGGCTGCGGGCCGGCTGGAGGTCGGGTTGGTGGTCGGGTTGGTGGACATCCTGTTGTTCTCCTTGTCGTGGTTTGTCGGTGTGGTCGGTGGGTCTGGGGGTGCGCGGTTACGGCCGCGTGCCAGGAGTGGGCCGGGTGGGGACGTGGCTGGCGACCTGGTCTGCGACCCAGGCGGCGTCATCGCCGACGAACCCCAGAAGTGCTGAGCCGCGGGAGTGCTGCCACGGCAGCCCGATGAACCACAGCCCGGGCACGCTGGTGGCGCCGCGCTGGTGGGTGACCTGGTGGCCGTCCCACACGCCGGGGACGTCGAGCCAGGAGTAGTCGGGTCGGAAACCGGTCGCCCACACCACGGCGGTTACGTCGTCCAGCTGTGACTGGTCCGCGAACTTTGCGGTGTCCCCGTCGGCGGTGGCGAGGCGGGGGTGGACGTGGATGCCGGCGGCGTCGATGTCGTCCCAGGTGGTGCCGATGACCAGGTCTCCGCCGCGCTTGCGGAACCAGGCGGCGACCGGGGACGACGAGGGCCGGGTCACGGCCCCGCTCTTGGTCAGCCACCAGAACAGGTCGCGCCCCCATGGCCGCTGCGGCACGGCCGTCGGCCGGGTGCCGACCGCGAGGTGGACTCGATGGGTGCGGGCGACCTCGCGCGAGATCTGCAGCCCGGAGTTCCCCGCTCCGACGACCAGGACGTTTCCGGCGCTAGCGGGCGGCAGGCCGGTGGGGTTGCGGTAGGCGGAGCTGTGCAGCTGGGTCACCTGGGGGGCGAACCCGCTGGCGACTGAGGGGATGGCGGGGTGCTGGAACGGTCCGGTAGCCACGATGACCTGCCGAGCCCACAAGGTGCCCTGGCTGGTGGCGACCCGGAACAGGCCCTCCTGCTGGTCGACGTGCTGGACGCGGGTGTTGGGCATGACGGGGAGGTCGAACCGGTTGGCGTAGGCCTTCAGGTAGCCGGCGACCTCGTCCTTGTCCGGGTAGGTGCCCCGTGCGGCGGGGAACGCCATGCCGGGCAGGGCGGAGTACTCGGCCGGGGTGAACAGGCGCAGCGAGTCCCAGCGGGTCGCCCAGCTGTGCCCGATCTCGGGTGCGGCGTCGACCAGGAGGAACCGCATGCCCTGCCTGGCCAGGTGGTAGCCGACCGCGAGGCCCGCCTGGCCGGCACCGATGACGAGCGCGTCCAGCGGTGTGCGCGGCGGCGGCGTCGGTGCGGGCCGGTGGACGGTGGGGTCGGTGGCGGCGTACATGGAGGCTGCTCCTCTGTGGAGGGTCGGATGCTCGGTGATGGCGTCGTTGACGCTACGAACGGCACCCCCTGGGCCGCGCCGGCGAAATCGCCGGGATGTCACCGGGTCGCCACCCGTTTGACGCGGCGTGAGGGCGCCGGAGGCACCGCTACAGCCGTAGCCCGAGGGGCCGGCTCGAGGGCGGCCGGCCGCGGGAACCCGGTGGTTCACCCGGCGCGACGGAGGGGGCTCTGACGGGAGTGTCGAGTCAACGGGCCACAAAGCCCCGGCCCACTCCAACTGGACTCGAAGGAGCATCACCATGTCGCACCACACCGCCCCGGCACCGGTCCCCGGCGCCGCACATGGCACCCGCCACGGTCACGGTCACCACGGCCAGCCGGCCGTTCACCCGCACGGCGCACACCACCCACACCCGGCGCACCACGAAGCCGGCGAGGCCGAGGCCCGGCGCCCCTGGACCGTCCTCGCCCTGATGCTGATGGCCCAGTTCATGGTCGTCCTGGACGTCTCCGTCGTGAACGTCGCGCTGCCCTCGATCGGGGAATCCCTGTCGTTCTCCAGCGGCGACTACCAGTGGGTCGTCTCCGCCTACGTCCTGCTCTCGGGCGGACTGCTGCTCTTCGGCGGCCGGCTCTCCGACCTCTTCGACCGCCGCACCATGTTCCTGACCGGGCTGACCGTCTTCACCACCGCGTCCTTGGTCTCCGCCACCGCGTCCTCGGCCGCGACCATGATCATGTCCCGCGCCGCACAAGGCACCGGGGCCGCGATGCTCACCCCCGCTGCGCTGTCCATCATCGTCACCACCTACACCGGCAAGCAGCGCTCCACCGCGCTGGCCATCTGGGGCACCATCGGCAGCATGGGCATCGCCGCCGGCGTGCTCCTCGGAGGCGTCCTCACCACCACCCTCGGCTGGCGCTCGATCTTCTTCGTCAACGTGCCCATCGGCATCGTCGCCGCCGTCCTGACCCTGCGCACCGTCGCCCGCAACCGCAACAACGGGCACAGCCACGGCCCGCGGTCTCTCGACGTTCCCGGCGCTGTCACCCTGGTCACCGGACTCCTCGCCATGGTCTACGCCATCGAGAACGCCGGCACCCACGGCTGGACCTCGACGCAGACCATCGTCGGTTCCACCGTCGCCACCGTGCTGCTCACCGCGTTCTGGCTCATCGAGCGCCACGTCCCCACGCCGCTGGTCCCCCCGGCCACCTGGAAGATCCGGTCCCTGATGTCGGCCTCGACAGTCATGGCCGTCATCACCGGCGGCATCGTCGGCGCCATCTTCGTCAGCTCCCTGTTCCTCCAGCAGGTCCTCGGCGCCTCCCCGGTCATCGCCGGACTGGAGTTCCTGCCCCTGGCAGCAGCCATCACCCTCGGAGCGGCCATCGCTTCCCACGTCATCGGCCACGTCGGCCCGAAGCACCTGATGGTCGCCAGCCTCCTGGTCGTCGCCACCGGCGCCTGGCTCATGGCCGGCATGGACGCCGACCCGAGCTACCTGACCGACGTCCTGCCCGGGTTCATCGTCCTCGGGCTCGGCACCGGCCCCATGTTCGTGGCCATCTCCATCGTCGCCATGAGCGGCATCAGCCATGAGCAGTCCGGGCTCGCCTCCGGCGTCATGATGACCGGCCACGAGGTCGGCGCCGCCCTCGGCGTCGCCAGCCTCACCGCCATCGCCGGCGACCTGACCACCCGTACCGGGCTCATCGACGCCTACCCGACCGTCTTCACCGCCATCGCGGTCGCCATGGTCGCCCTCTCCGCGTTCGCCGCCTTCGCGGTCCCGAGCGTGAAGGCATCTGCAGGCGGCGGCCACGGTCACGGTCACGGCATGCACTGACCCGCCGCCCACAGGCCGCCGGGGCCGGGAGGGAACACCACCCTCGCGGCCCCGTCGTCTCTGCACCCCCACGAACCCGGTCGGTGCGAACCCGGCAATCTCGCCGGCGCGAGCACAGCCCCGGCGGCGGGACCGTGGACCCACCCAAGCCACACCGACCACCGACCACAGCAGGCAGGCCTACGATGACCACCACCGCCGCACCTCGTACCCCCACCCCGGCCAGCGCTCCCGCGGCCTCCGCCACCGCTCAGCTCGAGCGCCGCCGCCGGAGCATCGCGTTCGGGCTGCTGGTCTCTGCCCAGCTCGTGGTCATGCTCGACACCTCCATCGTCAACGTCGCGCTGCCGTCCATCCAGGCCGACCTAGCCCTCAGCCCCGCCGCCCTGACCTGGGTGGTCAACGCCTACGTGCTGACCTTCGGCGGCCTGCTCCTGCTGTCGGGCCGTGCCGCCGACCTGTTCGGCCGCCGCCGCATGTTCACGGCCGGGTCGGTCCTGTTCACCGTCGGCACCCTCCTGGCGGCCGCCGCCAGCAACGAGCAGATGCTGGTGGCCGGCCGCATGATCCAGGGCGCCGGCGCAGCCTCGCTTAGCCCGGCTGCCATGTCGCTGCTTCTGCTGACCTTCCCCGGGTCGGCGCGCGCCAAGGCGATGAGCGCCTGGGGCGCCGCCTCGGCCGTCGGCGGAGCGACCGGCGTCTTCCTCGGCGGCATCCTCACCGGCACGTTCGGCTGGTCGGCCGTGTTCCTGGTCACCGTCCCGTTCTCCCTCGCCTCCATCGTTCTGGCC
This sequence comes from uncultured Actinomycetota bacterium, assembly GCA_963820015.1. GTDB lineage: Bacteria > Actinomycetota > Actinomycetes > Propionibacteriales > Nocardioidaceae > Nocardioides. The sequence goes on from CAWFYO010000005.1 coordinate 16,018, forward strand.
CGCCGCGTGCTCGACGAGACCGCCACCGGGACCCGGCACCGGTTCGACGCACCCGGCGCCGCCGCCATCACCGGAGCCGTCATCGCCCTCGTCCACGGCGCCCTCGGCGCCGCCGACGGTCAGTGGACCTCGACGTCGGTCCTTGCCAGCTTCGCGGCCTCCGCGGCACTCACCGCCGCGTTCATCCACATCGAGCGCCGCACCGCCGAGCCCCTGGTGCCGCTCGAGCTGTTCCGGTCCCGCGTCCTGTCCACCGGCGTCGGGCTCGCCGTCCTCGGCGGAGCCGCTCGGGCCTCCTCGTTCGTGCTCGTCGCGCTCTACCTGCAGCAAGCCCTCCACATGGCTCCCCGGCAGGCAGGCCTGTCCATGGTCCCCACCTCCGTGACTGGGTTCGTCGTCTCCCTGGCCCTCCTCCCGCGAGTGCTGCGGGCACTGGGGCCACGTCGCACCCTCGTCGCCGGCCTCGTCATCCTCGCCGCCGGGCACCTGTGGCTTGCCTACGGACCACACGGGGCCGGCTACCCGGTCGCCGTCCTGCCGGGCCTGCTCCTGGTCGCGGTCGGAGTCGCGCTCAGCTTCACCCCAACCACCATGGTCATCGCCTCCTCGGTCCCCGAGACGCATACCGGCTTGGCGTCCGGGCTCGCCGGTTCAGCGACCCAGGTCGGCGCGGCGCTGGGCACGGCCGTCTTCACGGCCCTCGGTATCGCCGTCAGCGGGTCAGCCGCCTCGGGCGGGACGCTCAACCCCTCCGGGTTCACCGCCGCCTTCACAGCCGCAGCCGTGGTCGCCCTCGCCACAGCCGCGCTGGGCTGCACCATCGCTCGAAGCAAGAACTGAGGGGCCCTGGCGACGCGAAAGTCCCCGCTGCTCGGGACCTCATGCTCTGACTGGGGTACACCGGGAGTGCTGGGCTGTTCGCGTGACTGTGCGCCGTCGTCTGCTGTTCATGGTGGGGATGGGGCTGGTGGCTGCTTTGGGCGCCGGGTGCGCCAACGGATCTGGCGGGATGATGGGCGGCCAGTCGGGCTCGACGCCTTCGGGGTCATCTGGCTTCAGCGGGTCGATGATGGGCTCGGTCCCGCCCGGGTATCACATGTCCCGGTTGACCTGTTCCGCGCCGACTTCACTGCCGGGCAGCACCGTTCACGTGATCGTGGGCGATATGGGCATGACCAGCATGATGGGCGGCGTCGCCCCGCTCGGCGGCCACATGATGCTGCGAGCATTCCCCGCCAGCGTTCCCACCGGTCAGGTCAGCTTCGTGGTCGGGAACATGGGATGGCGAACGCACGAGATGGTCGTGCTCCCGGTGGCACCGGGTCAGGCCGCTGGGCAGCGGACCCCAGGCACCGACGGCAAGGTCGACGAGGCCGGCAGCATCGGCGAAGCCTCAGCCTCCTGCGCGGCAGGTACGGGAGACGGCATCAAGCCGGGCAGCGTCGGGTGGGTCACCCTGACCCTGCCAGCGGGCCGGTACGAACTGGTGTGCAACCTGCGCAACCACTACGCCAACGGGATGCACCAGGCGTTCGTCGTCACCGGACACTGACGCGCTAACTCCTCGGCCCGAGCGGCTCCGCCCGGCATCGGCCTACTCGACCTCGAGGCCGATGAGCTCACCGCGCGAGCTGACCCCGGTCTTGGTGAACACGTTGCGCAGATGGAAGTCGACCGTCCGTGGGCTGACGAACAGCTGCGCGGCGACTTCCTTGTTCGACATGCCCTTCTTCACCAACTGGGCGACCTGCCGTTCCTGCGGGGTCAACACGACCTCGCCGGAAGAGTCGTCGCGACGCCGGACCGTCTCACCGGAGGCCCGCAGCTCGGTAGCCGCGCGTTCGGCCCACGGCCTGGCCTTCAGCTCCTCGAACGTGTCCAAGGCGGCCCGCAGGTGGGTGCGGGCATCGACCCGGCGCCTGGAGCGGCGCAGGAACTCGCCGTACGCCAGACGGGTCCGGGCCCGGTTGAACTGCCGCCCGGGCCAGCCCGCACCGTCGGCGTTCGCGTCCTCCTCGTGCAGCTCCAGGGCCAGGGTGAAGTGGGCGTCAGCTGACTCGGGGTCGTCCGATGCGACCAGAAGAGCCTGGCCGTGTTCGGCGACCGCGGCTGACCACGGCAGCCCGGTCGCGGCCGCGAACGTGGCGAAGTCCTCGGTCCACAGGCGGGCGGCCTCGGTCTGGTCGGCCCGGACCGCCGCCTCGATGCGGTCGATGCCGGCCATCCGCTTCTGCACGTCGTGCGACATCTGGGCGAACCGGTGGAACGCCGACGCCGGCCGGCTCGCGTCGGTCAGGGCCAGGTGCACGCCGTGAGCCCAATGGACGACATCGCGCAGCACGACGTCGAGCACGCCGGAGGCCCCCAACGACGTGGCTACGTCGAGGCGTGGGACGAGGTCAGTGAATGTGTCGGTCTCGCCACGGTGGGCCGCGAGCAGCATCAGGATGGCGGCGGGTGTGTCGGCCAGGACGTGGTGGCCGGTGACCTCGCCGAGAGACACGGCCTCGGTGCAGTCCCCGACGGCGTCGGTCCATCGGCCGCCGGCCAGGTCGATCATGGCCAGCCGTGTCAACGTGTAGAGCACCATGACCGCGGCACCGTCATTACGGGCGCGCGTCAGCACTCGCTGCATGTAGCCCTGGGATCGGTCGAACTCACCGAGGTGGAACGCGCAGATGCTCAGGTTCGGGAGCAGTTCGAAGTCCTCGGTGAGTTCCTCGTGGATGGCGAACGCCCTGCGGAACGGCTCGGCGGCGGCCGCATAGTCGCCGGCCGCGACGTGGGCGCAGCCGCGCATCAGCTGGTCGTAGGTCCGCGCCCGGGCGGGCGCATCCGCGGCGGGAGCCGGGACCACGGTGGTGCCGTCGATGCCGGACTCGGAGTTGCCGCCCCACGGGGCGATCGAGACCGCTTCGGCAGCCAGCTCCCGGGCTCGGGCCTGGTCGTGCTCGGCAGCGTCGACTGCGGCCTCGAGCAGCATCCGGTTAGCCAGCTTCACCGACCCGGTGTTCCACTCGATCCGACCTCGGAGCCGCCGCGCGTCCGCGAGCAGGAGAGGGTCGCGGGCTTCGGTGATGGCCTTCTCGATCAGGTCTCGGGCGCGGTCGGGGTGCGCGGACGCCCACGCAGACATCGACGCCGCGAACAGGCTTCGTGCCCGCTGGTCGGGGTCCGTTTCGAGCTCGGCGGCTCGCTCCCACGCGGCCGAGGCCGCTTCGTGGCCGCCGCGGCGACCGGCACGCTCCGCGGCCGCCACCAGCTCGGCCACCACTGACTCGTCCGGCTCGACCACCGAGGAGGACAGGTGCCAGGCCCGCCGGTCGGCGTCCTCCTCACGGTCGAGGGACGAAGCCAGCGCACCATGGACGCGGCGCCTGTCGCCGCTCGAGGCCGCCTCGTACATCGCCGACCGCACCAGCGGGTGCCGCAACCTCAGCCGGTCGCCATCGACGGCGACCAGGCCGGAGGTCTCGAGCTCGCCCAGCGAACCCGTGTCGGCGCCGAGCGTCTCGGCCGCCTTCAGAACGGTGGCGAGCCGGGTCGAGTCGTCGGCGGAGGCGACCAGGAGCAGGGTTTGGGCGTCCTCGGACAGGCGCCGGGCCCGGTCGAGAAACACTCGCTCGATGCGTTCGGTCACCGGCAGCCGCGGCGGAAGCGGCTCAGTCCCGGCCAGCTGGCCCGGGGTCAGGACGCTTGGCAGCTCGCGCAACGCCAGCGGGTTCCCGCCGGTGTTGGCCACCAGCAGGGCCGCGACCTCCGGCGATACGTCACCACCGGCCTGCTCGGCCAGGACGGCGGTGGCCCCGGCGAGGCCGAGGCCGGCCAGCCGCAGGGTCGGGAGGTCGGTGGTGTCGAACGGACGTGCTGCGTTCTCCCGGGCAGCCCACAGCAAGGCGACCGGTTCCATCGCGATGCGGCGGGCCACGAACTGCAGCGCGGCCGCGGACGCGTCGTCGAGCCACTGGGCGTCGTCGACCACCACCAGGACCGGCTGCTGCTCGCCCGCGTCAGCCAGCAGAGACAGCATTCCGAGGAAGATCAGGAACCGGTCGCCGGCATCACCGGCTTCCATGCCGAACACGACCCGCAGGGCTTGGGCCTGCGGCGCGGGAATCCGGTCCAGGGACCCGGACAGGGGTGCGAGGAGCCGCTGGAGGGCGGCGAACGCCAAGGGCGCCTCGGACTCAATGCCGGACGTGGTCACGACCGTCATGTCCCCCGCAGCCCGGGCACCGGCGGCGGCCTCCGCCAGGAGCGAGGTCTTACCGGCGCCTGCCTCGGCGGTCAGGACGAGGCTGCCGCCGTGCCCTGCCCGTGCCCGCGCCAGCAGGTCCGAGATGGCGGCTTGCTCCGGTTCCCTCCCGTGCACCCCCATGGCGGGACCCTAACGGCCGCTCGCGACACGGGGAACCGCCAGGAAAGGCGATCCGATGCGTTCAGAGGTCTCGGGCCCAGGGGTGTGCCGGGTCCATCCGGGCGACGGTCCGGCTCAGCCAGCCACGGGCCTGGTCGTCGAGCAGGGGGAGCGTGACCTCGGCGTCGCGTCGGTCCTTCTCCCGAGCCTGGGCGGCCTTGAACATCAACGTCACCTCCGGGCGGGCGTACCGTAGCCCGTCCGGTGCGACCCAGGTGACGTCGTCGAGGTCCTCTGTGTGGTCGAGATGGCGCTTGTTGGTCCAGCGGCCGCCGGTGTCGGGGGTGAACGGAACATCGAGGACCCACCTGGACTGTGCGTCACGGCGGACCCACACCTGGCTGTCCGGGCGTACGTCGGTGAAGCGGTGGTCGAACGGGCGGAACCAGCCGTCGTCGACGTTCCACGGTGTCCACCGGTCGCCCAGGAACTCCCGGAAGGCCTGAGCGTCGCTGGACAGGATGGAGACGTCCATGTCCTCGTGGTCGCGCGGAATACCGGTGAAGACCTCGAGGCTCCAGCCGCCGATAATCCACCACGGCCGGTCGAACCCCTCCATGAAGTCGCCGATCGTGGCTGGGTTGAGCGGGTCCCAGCCGCCGTACCAGCGACTGAACTGCTCGGGCGGGAGGTGGCCGGCCGCGGCGGGCTCTGGTGCGGGCGGCGCGGTGGGGTTCTGAGCCATCGTCAGGGGTCCTTCCGGGTCAGTGGTCGGTCTGGTCTGGGACTCGGGGAGGCGCGGGATCGTATCCGGCGGGGCCGGAGGGAGGGCTAGCGGTGGTCGGGGGCCGTGTTCAAGGCTGCGTCGAGGCCAGCTGCCGCGTGCAGGTGAGTCGTCGCAAGGACCGGGACAGGGCTGTCCTCAGGTCCGATGAGCAACTCAATCTCGGTGCAGCCCAGGATGACGCCTTCGGCGCCCGCGTCAACAAGTTCCTGGATGACCCGGCTGACCCGAGCTCGGGACACCGGGTCGAACGTTCCGTGGCACAGCTCTTCGTAGATGACCCGGTGGACCAGCTCCCGACTGTCGGAGTCAGGCAGGAGTACCTCGAGGCCGTGAGACTCGAGCCGTTCGCGGTAGAACGGCTGCTCCATCGTGAAGCCGGTGCCGAGCAGGCCCACCCGGCGCAGTCCGAGACGGCGTGCCTCGGCCGCGGTGGTGTCGACGATGTGGAGCAGCGGGATGCCGACCGCGTCCTGGATCTGGTCCGCGACCTTGTGCATGGTGTTGGTGCAGACCAGGAGCAGGTCGGCTCCCGCTGCTTCGACGCGTCGTGCGGCATCACCGAGCATCTCGCCGGCCTCGGTCCAGCGGCCCGTGGCCTGGAACGCCGCAATCTGGTCGAAGTCGACCGAGACGACGACGCAGTCTGCCGAGTGCAGGCCCCATAGCCGCTGCTCGGTCCCTTCGTTGAGGAGTCGGTAGTACAAGGCGGTGCTCTGCCAGCTCATCCCTCCGAGCAGGCCGATTCGCCTCATTGGCACGTTCACGCGAGCTCCTCTCAGCCTCGGCGGGCGCGGCGAGCAGCGACGCGACCATCCCGGCCCCAGCGGATGCGTCGGCGGTGGTCGGCGTCGCGCAAGCGGCGGTCGATCTCGTGGTGGGCGAGTTGGCGGTCGAGCATGTTCATGGCGTCTCCTCGGTAGCTGGCTGGTTACTGCGGTTGTGACACCAGCCTGGCCCGGAGAGCGGGCCCCTCTCGCCGGGAAGATCGCCAGGTTCTCTCGAATAGCCCATCAAATGGTGCCGGCTGTCGCCGCCAGCGGGGCCTTTACGCCCGAGGTCTAGCTCTCCTCCTCCTTGTGACTTCCTTCCGCGGTCGACCTGGGGAAACGCTGCTCAGTCGGGCTCGTGGGGTGCAGTCGGTACCCTCCAAGACTGCTCGATCGCCGCTTTGGACGATGAACCGCAAGCAAGGCGGACTCCCTCTCGGGCGGATGGGGTGGGTTGCTTGGTGGTTCAGCTCGTCATCATTGTCGACGTCAAGCCGCTGTCGGGACGGATCAACGGGCCGACGCGGTCCCATTGCCCGACTTGATCACCCTCCGCATACCCTCCGGATTCAGCCCGCCTGAGCCGGTACTGATCAGGTACGATCGGACGTGTTTAAGACAGCGAACACCGCTTCAATACAAGCGATTCGGCTGTTTCGCGGAACGTTCGGTAGCCACCGGAATCGTCGTTTGTGATTCCAGAGGGCGCGGGTTCAAATCTCCTGGCCGTGGCTCGGGCTCCCGGTGCCAGCCGACGTAGGTGTGTGTAGCCCACTTCGCAAAGTCGCCTTGGGCGAATGCGGTACCGGAACGCGGCGCTCACCGGGAACTCCCCAGATTGCATCACGATCTGCGCCGAGACCGACCGAGATCGCTGGAGGTCGAGCGGTAACATCGATGGACAACGCAGCTAGACCCAATGCGTCGTCCCAGGTCAGACGGGGCGGAGTCGAGAACGGCCGAGAAATAGCCAATGTCACGAACACCCTGGATCGCTTCAGAGGGTCAGGGGTTCGAGTCCCCTCAGCTCCACCCGAGATCTGAGAGGCCGCCCGCGGGCGGCCTTTTCTCGTGCCAAGGGCGTGGGACACCCTTCATCGGGATACGAGTGCGTCACACCGGGGGCTGGGCAGTGAGGTGGGATGACGACTATCGGCTCTGGTGGTGGGGCCACGGTCCTGACGCCTCTGCCGGGCGTCCTCTTCGCCACCCGGGTCCTCGGGATCGCGATCGGCCGACGGGTGGTCGCGCCACAGGCAGGATCCTGAGGTCGCGCCGTGGCCCCAGGTCATGGCGACCTCGATGACGACCGACTACGCCGTGCGGGAGCCACGCCAGGAGGAGTGACCCGCCTGCGGCGGCCTTCTCGCTCCCGTGACCGCCCCTGCACAATGGGCCCGGTGAGCGACGCGGCGTACGAGCGGGTCCTGGGTTGGGCCGGGGAGCAGGGCCTGGAGCTCTACCCGCACCAGGAGGAGGCGATCCTCGAGCTGCTGTCGGGCAGCAACGTCGTGCTCGCGACGCCCACCGGGTCGGGCAAGTCGCTGGTGGCCACGGCCGCCCACATGGCCGCGATGGCCGAGGACCGGGTGTCGTTCTACACCGCGCCGATCAAGGCCCTGGTGAGCGAGAAGTTCTTCGCGCTGTGCGCGGTGTTCGGCGCCCAGGACGTCGGGCTGCTGACCGGGGACGCTTCGGTCAACCCGGGCGCTCCGATCATCTGCTGCACGGCCGAAGTGCTGGCGAACATCGCGTTGCGCGAGGGGCGGCAGGCCGACGTCGGACTGGTGATCATGGACGAGTTCCACTACTACGCCGACCCGCAGCGTGGGTGGGCGTGGCAGGTCCCGTTGCTGGAGCTCGCCCAGGCGCAGTTCGTGCTGATGTCGGCCACCCTGGGCGACGTCGCCGAGCTCGCGAAGGACCTCACCGCGCGCAACGGTCGGGAGACCGCGATCGTCGACCGGGCCGAGCGGCCGGTGCCGCTCCACTTCAGCTGGTCGCTGGAGTCCCTCGACGACACCCTCGAGGAGCTGATCGCGACCGGCCAGGCGCCGGTGTACGTCGTGCACTTCACGCAGGCGGCTGCGGTCGAGCACGCGAACTCGCTCGCGGGCCCGTCGCTGCGGAAGCCGGCGGACCCCGAGCGGCTCGCGGAGGTGCTGTCGGGGGTCCGGTTCAGCGCGGGGTTCGGGAAGACGCTGTCGAAGCTGCTGCGCCGGGGGATCGGCGTACACCACGCGGGGATGCTGCCGCGCTACCGACGGCTCGTGGAGCAGCTGGCCCAGGAGGGGCTGCTCACGGTCATCTGCGGCACCGACACCCTCGGTGTCGGCATCAACGTGCCGATCCGCACGGTGCTGTTCACGGCGCTGGCGAAGTTCGACGGGCAGAAGCAGCGGGTGCTGCGCACCCGGGAGTTCCTCCAGATCGCCGGCCGCGCCGGGCGGCCCGGCTTCGACACCGCGGGGTACGTCGTCGTCCAGGCGCCCGAGCACGTCATCGAGAACGCCAAGGCCAAGGCGAAGGCGGACGCGAAGAACGCCGCGCTGCGCGAGCACCAGCGGGCCAAGCGGAAGTCGAAGGCGCAGCTGAAGAAGCCGCCCGAGGGCACGGTCGTGTGGAGCGAGCAGACCTTCGACAAGCTGGTCGCCGGCGCCCCGGAGCCGTTGCGGTCGCGGATGAAGGTCGACAACGCCATGCTGGTCAACGTCTTCGCGCGCGAGGAGGACGCGTTCGCCGCGATGCGCCGGCTGCTGATGGACAACCACGAGGACCGTCGTACGCAGCTCAGGCTGGCGCGACGCGCCCTCCGGCTGACCCGGGGGCTCGTGCACAACGGGGTGTTGAGGCGGCTCGACGAGCCGGACGAGTTCGGACGTCGCTACGTCCTCACCGTCGCACTGCCGGAGGACTTCGCGCTCAACCAGCCGCTGGCCCTGTTCGCGATCGCCGCGCTGGACCTGCTCGACCCGGAGGCGCCGACCTACGCCCTCGACGTCGTGTCGGTGATCGAGGCCGTGCTGGACCCGCCGCGACAGATCCTGGTGGCCCAGCAGCACGAGGCGCGCGGGCAGGCGATCGGTGAGATGAAGGCCGACGGTCTGGAGTACGACGAGCGGATGGCGCTGCTGGAGGAGGTGACCTGGCCGAAGCCGTTGGCCGACCTCCTCGAGCCGGCGTTCGAGACCTACCGGCAGCGTCACCCGTGGCTGCCCATCGACGCACTGGACCCCAAGTCGGTGGTGCGCGAGATGTACGAGCTGGGGTTGAGCTTCACCGACTTCGTGGCCCGCTACCGGATCGCGCGCTCGGAGGGACTGCTGCTGCGCTACTGCTCCGATGCCTATCGCACGTTCCGGCAGACCGTGCCCGACGCCCACCGTCCCCCGGAGCTGGAGGAGCTCATCGAGTGGCTGGGGGAGACCGTGCGGCAGACCGACTCCTCACTTCTCGACGAGTGGGAGGCGCTCTCGGACCCCGACCACGTCCCACGCACCCTCGTCGACGCCACCGCTCCGCCGGCCCGTCCGCTGTCCCAGCAGGAGCGCGCGCTGACGGTGATGATCCGCAACGCCATGTGGCGCCGGGTGCAGCTCGTGGCCCGCGACGACCTCGACGCACTGGCGGCGCTGGAGGAGGCAGACGCTGCCCGGTTCGACCCGCCGCGCGACGTCGTCGTGACCCGCGAGGCCTGGGACGCCGCCATCGAGGGCTACTACGCCGAGCACGACCTGGTCGGCACCGACGGCGACGCCCGTGGTCCGGACCTGTTCGTCGTCGAGCGGGCCGGCCGCCGCTGGCCGGTCCGCCAGACCCTGGCCGACCCGGCCGGCCACCACGACTGGGTCATCGAGGCCGAGGTCGACGTCGATGCCACCGACGAGCTGGGCGAGCTGGTGCTGACCAGCACGTCGATGCGCCGGCTCTGAGGAGGGGCCAGGGCCGGCGCCACCTGAGGGGTCACCCTCCACGGGTGGTCAGCCGCGACCGGCGCTCGCGGGGCGGTAGCCTGGCTCCGTGAACTCCGACCTCAGTCGTTACGTCACCGGCGGCGCGCTCGTGGTGGTCATCGCCGCCGGCTTCGAGTTCGAGCTCGCCTGGCTCTTCCTGCTCGGGCTGGTGATGTTCGGTGTGTGGGCCGGCTACATGCTGCTGCGCCCCGGCGACTGACGCCGTGACCGGCGACGGACGACGCGTGACCGGCGTCGCGCCGTCGAGCCTTCGCGACCTCCTGCGCAGGGCATGAGGCTCTCGAGGCCGGTGCGCGAGGCTTTGGCGCCGCTGGAGCCCGGCTACGTCGACCTGCTCTCGCGCGTCGTCGACCACCTCGAGCGAGACCCGCGGGTGCGGGCGATCTGGCTGTCGGGCTCGGTCGGCCGGGGAGTGGCCGACGCGGGCAGCGACCTCGACCTGGTCGTCACCGTGACCGACCTGGCGCCGTTCGGGGACGCGGAGACCTGGGCCGTCGTGGACCCAGTGATCACCATCCCGATCGCCGGCCTGGTCGGGTTCGCGTTCACGACCCGGCAAGGGCTCCGCCTCGACGTTGTCCTGGAGACGCCCGACGACGTGGCCTCCTCGCCGTACGTCGACCGCGTCAGCGTGCTCGACCGCGACCGGCTCACACCTCCGGTGCGGGCGGACGAGGAGCGTCTCCCGGACGTCGAGCGGATGCAGGGCCTGGTCACCGAGGTGCTGCGCCAGTGCGCGATCTTCCCGGCCGCGGTGGTCGCCCGTGCGGACTGGCTGCTGGGCCAGGTCGCTGTCCAGAACTACCAGCAGCTGCTCTACCTCCTCCTGGTCGAGTCGAACCAGCCGGTGCCGGTGATGGGCCTCAAGCAGTGGAGCAGCCGCCTCACCGCCGGCCAGCGCGACCTGCTGGCCGCGCTTCCCGCGCCGAGGGCCGACCGGGACTCGGTGGTCGCTGCGATGACCGCGGTCCGCGCGGCGATCCGCACCCACGGCCGCGCCGCGCTGGAGTCCGCGGGTGGCACCTGGCCGAGCGAGGTCGACGACGCCCTGGCGGCGTACTGGGAGCGACACGGCCTGCGGTAGCGCTCCGAAACCCCCATGGGTCAGGTGATCGTCATCCCACCGTCGACCGGAAGGGTCTGCCCGGTGATGTAGCCGGCCGCGTCGGAGGCCAGGAAGACGACCGTCGCCGCGAGCTCGGCCGGGTCTCCCTTGCGGCCGGACGGGATCCGCCACTGCATGGCGTCGAGGTAGCCGTCGGGGTAGTGCTCGGTCATCTCGGAGTCGAAGAACCCGGGCGCGATCGCATTGACCCGGATCCCCTTGCGGCCGGTCCACTGCTGGGCGAGGTCGCGGGTGAGGCCGATCAGGGCGGCCTTCGAGGCGGAGTACGCCGCCTGTGGCAGGCCGGCGGTCGTGAGCCCGAGGACCGAGGAGACGTTGATGATCGAGGAGCCCGGCTGCATGGCGCGGCCGCAGGCCTGGGCCATCCAGTAGCAGCCGTTGAGGTTGACGTCGATGACCGATCGGAACTGCTCAGGCGTCTCTCGCGTGGCAGGGACGGCTGTGCCGATCCCCGCGTTGTTGACCAGGACGTCGACCTTGCCCAGCTCGTTCGTCGCGGCCTGCACGAGCGCCGTGCAGGCGTCGGGGTCGGCGACGTCGGTGGCGACCGTGACCGCCCGGCGCCCCGCAGCCCGCACCAGGTCGGCCGTCTGCTCGAGCCGGTCGGCACGTCGGGCGCCGAGCACCACGTCGGCACCGGCCTCGGCCAGCCCCTGGGCGAAGGCGACGCCGAGGCCACTGGAGGCGCCGGTCACGATCGCGACGCGGCCGTCGAGCCGGAACAGGTCGAGCGAGGTCATGGCCGCAGCCTAGGGGTCGCCCTCGCGGCGCCGGGCTGCGGTGGCCGAGGTTTCCGCCCACCCCTTCGGGGGTACGACGGTCGTCGTCTGGACGACAGGGTTCGGACCGGGACTAACGTGCGTGGCCTGTCCACGCACTCGGGAGGTCTGGATGGAACCGCTGTCGTCGTCGATCCTGCGCATGGATGCGTCCTGGGTCGACTACCTGCTGATCGCGACGTACTTCGTCTTCGTGCTCGGGATCGGGCTCAGTGCCCGCGCCTCGGTCTCGAGCAGCATCGACTTCTTCCTGTCGGGGCGCTCGCTGCCCGCGTGGGTGACCGGGCTGGCGTTCATCAGCGCCAACCTCGGCGCGGTCGAGATCATGGGCATGTCCGCCAACGGCGCGCAGTACGGCATGGCGACGTTCCACTACTACTGGATCGGCGCGATCCCGGCGATGCTGTTCCTCGGCGTCGTGATGATGCCGTTCTACTACGGCTCGAAGGTCCGCTCGGTCCCGGAGTTCATGCTGCGGCGGTTCGGCCCGACCGCCCACCTGGTGAACTCCATCAGCTTCGCGCTCGCCCAGCTGCTCATCGCGGGCGTGAACCTCTATCTCCTCGCGACCATCGTCAACGCCCTGCTCGGCTGGAACATCTGGGTCTCCACCGTCGTCGCTGCCGCGATCGTGCTCTCCTACATCACGCTCGGCGGGCTGTCCGCGGCGATCTACAACGAGGTGCTGCAGTTCTTCGTGATCGTCGCCGCGCTGCTGCCCCTGACGCTGCTGGCCCTCCACGAGGTCGGCGGCTGGAACGGCCTGCAGGACAAGATGTCCAGCGCCGGCACCAGCGACCAGCTCGACTCGTGGCCCGGCAACACCATCACGACGTACAGCTCGAGCTTCTGGTCGGTGGTCGGAATCGTCTTCGGGCTCGGGTTCGTGCTGTCCTTCGGCTACTGGACGACGAACTTCGTCGAGGTGCAGCGAGCGATGGCGTCCAAGGACATGAACTCCGCCAAGCGCGCGCCGATCATCGGCACCTTCCCGAAGATGTTCATCCCCTTCATCATCATCATCCCCGGCATGCTGGCCGCGGTGCTGGTCAGCCCGCTCGCCTCGATGAAGGGCGACGGGAAGGCCACCGGCGCCGACGGCATCACCTACAACGACTCACTGCTGCTGTTGATGAAACAGCTGCTGCCCAACGGCCTTCTCGGGGTGGCCATCGCGGGTCTGCTCGCGGCGTTCATGGCCGGCATGGCGGCCAACATCTCGGCGTTCAACACCGTGACGACCTACGACCTCTGGCAGACGTACGTCAAGAAGGACAAGCCGGACCACTACTACACGACGTTCGGGCGGTTCGCGACGGTCGCTGCGGCCGTGATCGCGATCGGGACGTCGTACTGGGCCAGCCAGTTCCCGAACATGATGACCTACCTGCAGACCCTGTTCGGGTTCTTCAACGCGCCCTTGTTCGCGACGTTCATCCTCGGCATGTTCTGGAAGCGGATGACCGCGACCGCGGCCTGGACGGGCCTGGTGTCCGGCACCCTGGCCGCCGTCCTCGTCGCGTTCCTCTCGGAGGACGCGTTCGGGTCGGCGAGCATCGGCGTGCTGCACATCGGCGGACAGGGCGCCAGCTTCGCCGCCGCGGGCGCTGCGTTCGTGGTGGACATCGTGGTCAGCGTGGTCGTGACCTTCATGACCCAGCCGAGAAAGGAGTCGGAGCTGCGCGGCCTGGTCTACTCGTTGACGCCCAAGGAGGACCTGCTCGACGAGCACGCGGACCACTGGTGGCTGTCGGCCCCGAAGCTCGCGGGCGTCTCGCTGGTCCTGGTCACCATCCTCAACATCATCTTCCGCTAGGAGTCGGGTCACATGAGCGAGAACGCCTCTCGGACCTCGAAGGCCAGCCTCTTCGACATCCGCAACATCATCGCTGCTCTGCTCGGCATCTACGGCGTGGTGCTGGTGATCATGTCGTTCGTGACCTCCGACCGGCAGCTGGCGAAGGTGTCGGGCGTGAACGCGAACCTGTGGGTCGGCATCGGTCTCCTGCTGTTCGCCGCCTTCTTCGTGGGGTGGGCCTACCTGCGCCCGATCGTCGTCGACGAGGCGCAGCTCGAGCGAGACAAGCAGGCCGCCGACGAGGAGGCTCACCGGCGAGGGGACGAGGACCCGACCGCCTGACGGTCGCCAGGCGGTTCAGGAGCCGGCGGAACGCTCGAGCTCGGCGAGCAGCTCGTCCTGCCAGGCGAACGTCGCCCGGGCGCGGTCGGCCAGCCCGGGCCCGGGCAGCAGAGCGGTGACCCGCGCGGCGTACCCGGGCGGTAGATCGGTGCCGAGGTAGCGCAGCCCGAAGTCGTGGCGCGCCGGGCAGTGCTGGATCCGGAGCAGCCGGACCAGGGGGTTCACCCCGAACTGGAGGTGGAACGCTGCGGCCTCGGGCTCGTCGCCGCGTGCGATCGCCCGGTTGACCAGCCACTCGGCCGTCTGCCGGCGTGCGCCGATCTGCTCGCACGGCCTCGGCGCGGGCACGCGCCAGCCTCCTCGTCGTCGTGGCGGAGCTCGACCAGGCCCTCCGGGTCGTGCACGACGTACGGCGTGCCGTGCCGGCGCACGTCGACGAGGCGGTGGTGATCGGCGAGGTCGGAGACGTGGAGGTCGATGATCCGCGTCGGGCGGGACATGTCGCCGGCGTCGGGGGTGAGGTTGAGGAAGGCCTGTCGCCCGTCCGGCCACGTGGCCTCCGGCAGCTCCCACACCTGGTGTACCTCGAAGTCCCGCAGCGCCGCGTCGAGGAGGCGGCGGTAGGCCGCCACCGCCTCTCCCGGGGTCACCAGTACCTCGACGTCGAGGTCGGAGTGGTCGTCGTAGCCACCTGTGACGGCCGAGCCGCCCACGAACACCACGCGGAGGTCGGGGTCGTCGGCCCCCTGCCGGCCCAACCAGGCCAGCCAGTCGTCGTACCTGCTCAGGTCGGTCATGCGCCGGAACCTAGCCAATGTCGGGAGGAACCCGGCGGCGGGGGCCAGCACGTTTCGGTTACGATGGGCCGCATGTGGAGCACCCTGCTTCTTCGACAGCCGCGCTGACGTCCTCACGTCACGCGGCCACCCCTCCCTGCGAGGGGTTTTTTTCTGTCCAGAACCAGGGGTCCGAGCACGAGGCCCACCAGGCGAGAGAGCGAAGACGATGAGCGAGGACCAGGCCGAGGCCGAGGTGGCGGCGTACGACGCGGCTGCGATGCAGGAGAAGTGGCAGCCGGTGTGGGAGAGGCTGCAGCCGTTCCGGGCCGACGACGACATCGTGCGCAGCGGCGCGCGCGAGAAGCGCTACGCCCTGACGATGTTCCCCTATCCCTCGGGAGACCTGCACATGGGTCACGCCGAGGTCTTCGCCCTGCACGACGTGATCGCGCGCTACTGGTGGCAGCGCGGCTACGAGGTGCTGAACCCGATGGGCTTCGACTCCTTCGGGCTGAACGCCGAGAACGCGGCGATCCGCGACAACGCCCACCCGGCGACGTTCACCTACGCCAACATCGCGATGTCGACCGAGTCGTGCAAGAAGTTCGGCGTCAGCTTCGACTGGACGCGCACGTTCAACACCTCCGACCCGGAGTACTACCGCTGGACGCAGTGGCTGTTCCTGAAGTTCCGCGAGCGCGGGCTGGCCTACCGCAAGAACAGCCCGGTCAACTGGTGCCCCTTCGACCAGACCGTGCTGGCCAACGAGCAGGTGATCGACGGCCGGTGCGAGCGCTGCGGCAACGAGGTGACCAAGCGTGAGCTGACCCAGTGGTACTTCAAGATCACCGACTACGCCCAGGAGCTGCTGGACGACCTGGACGACCTGGCGCCGACGTGGCCGGAGCGCGTGATCAACGCCCAGCGCAACTGGATCGGCCGCTCCGAGGGCGCCCACGTGACCTTCCCGGTCGAGGGGCACGAGCCCATCGCGGTCTACACGACGCGCCCCGACACGCTGTTCGGCGCGACGTTCATGGTCGTCGCCGCCGACGCGGCGCTGGCCGGTGAGCTGGTCACCGACGAGCAGCGCCCGGCGTACGACTCCTACCTGGCGGAGGTGCGCAAGGCCAGCGACATCGAGCGACTGGCCACCGACCGCCCCAAGACCGGCGTCTTCCTGGGGGTCCAGGCGACCAACCCTGTGAACGGCGAGCAGATCCCGGTCTACGCGGCCGACTACGTCCTGGCCGACTACGGCACCGGCGCCATCATGGCCGTGCCGGCCCAGGACCAGCGCGACTGGGACTTCGCCGAGGTCTTCGACCTGCCGATCGTGCGGACCGTCCAGCCGCCCGACGGCTGGGAGGGCAAGGCGTACACCGGGGACGGCCCCGCGGTGAACTCCGCCAACGACTCCGTCTCCCTGGACGGCATGGGCGTGACCGAGGCCAAGCGCACGATCATCGACTGGCTGGAGGCCCGGGGCGTCGGTCAGGGCGCGGTGAACTTCCGGCTGCGCGACTGGCTGCTGTCGCGCCAGCGCTACTGGGGGGCACCCATTCCGGTCGTCCACTGCCCGGTGGACGGCGAGGTTCCGGTCCCCGAGGATCAGCTGCCGGTGGTGCTGCCCGAGCTGCGCGGCGCCGACCTGACACCCAAGGGGGTCTCGCCGCTGGCGGCCGCCGAGGACTGGGTCAACGTCGACTGCCCGCGGTGCGGCGGTCCGGCCAAGCGCGACAGCGACACGATGGACACGTTCGTGGACTCGTCGTGGTACTTCCTGCGCTACTGCTCGCCGCACGAGGCCCACCGGGCCTTCGACACCGAGCTGGCCAACCTGTGGGGTCCGTGCGACATCTACATCGGCGGGGTCGAGCACGCCGTGCTGCACCTGCTGTACGCGCGCTTCTTCACGATGGTGCTGCGCGACATGGGACTGCTGGAGTTCGGCGAGCCGTTCTCGGCCCAGCTGAACCAGGGCATCGTCATCAACGAGGGCGCCAAGATGTCGAAGTCCAAGGGCAACGGCGTCAGATTGGGGGAGCAACTATCGGCCTACGGCGTGGACGCGGTGCGGCTGACCCTGGTCTTCGCGGGCCCCCCCGAGGACGACATCGACTGGGCCGACATGTCGCCCAGCGGCTCGGTGCGCTTCCTGCAGCGCGCCTGGCGGCTGAGCGGTGACGTGACCTCGGAGCCGGGCGCCGACCCGGCCACGGGTGACGTCGCCCTGCGCCGGGTGACGCACCGCACCCTGCGCGAGTCCGAGCAGCTGGTCGAGAGCCACCGCTTCAACGTGATGGTGGCGCGCACCATGGAGCTGGTCAACGCCACGCGGAAGGCGGTCGACAGCGGGTGCGGCCCCCACGACCCGGCGGTCCGTGAGGCCACCGAGGCCGTGGCGATCCTGCTGTCCCTGGTCGCGCCGTACACCGCTGAGGAGATGTGGGAGCGGCTGGGTCACCAGCCGACGGTCGCGCGTGCCGGCTGGCCCGAGGTCGACGAGGCGCTGCTGGTCGAGGAGTCGGTGACGGCCGTGGTCCAGGTCCACGGCAAGGTGCGGGCCCGGCTGGAGGTCTCGCCTGACATCACCGAGGACGACCTGGAGGCGGCCGCGCTGGCCGACCCGGGCGTCGTACGCGCGATCGACGGCGGCACCGTGCGGCGGGTGATCGTCCGCGCGCCGAAGCTGGTGAACATCGTCGTCGGCTGACCCGCGCCGGTACCCTCGCCGCATGGCAGGGCGGACCGTCGTCGTCACCGACTCGACGGCGTCGTTGCCGCCCGAGGTGGCGCAGGAGCGCGGCATCGTCGTCGTACCGCTCCAGGTCGTGATCGGCGCGACGGTCTACGACGAGGGCCCCGACGGCGCCACGCCGGCGATGGTCGCGGAGGCGCTGCACGAGTTCCGGCCGGTGAGCACGTCGCGACCCGCGCCGGCCGTCCTCGGCGAGGTCTACGCGCGGGCGGCCGCCGAGGGCGCGGACGCCGTGCTCTCGGTGCACCTGTCGGCGGAGATGTCGGGCACCTTCGAGTCGGCACTGCTGGCCGCGCGCGACTCGTCGGTGCCGGTCACCGTCGTCGACTCGCGACAGGTCGGCGTGGCGACCGGCTACGCCGCCCTGGCCGCGGCCGACGTCGTCGACGCCGGTGGCTCCGTCGAGGAGGGGGCCGAGGCTGCGCGCCGGCGGGCCGAGCTGGCCACCTCGCTGTTCTACGTCGACACCCTGGAGTACCTCCGTCGCGGTGGACGCATCGGCGCGACGGCCGCCCTGCTCGGTGGTGCGCTGTCGGTCAAGCCGCTGCTGCGCATCGACGACGGGCGGGTCGTGAGCCTCGAGCGCGTCCGCACCACCGGTCGGGCCCTGACCCGGCTCGAGGACCTCGTGGTCGAGGCGGCCGGTGCCGCGGCCGTGGACGTGTGCGTCTCCCACCTCGCCAACCCCGACCGCGCCGGCGAGCTCGCGGGCCGGCTCGGCGAGCGCCTCGCCGACAACCTCGGGGGCAGGGAGGTGTGGTGCGGCGAGCTGGGCGCGGTGCTCGGCGCGCACGTCGGACCGGGGATGGTCGCGGCCTGCGTGGCACCGCGCCTCTGAGCGGGCCGCTCCTGCGCGTCCCGCGGGGCCGCACCGGATCCTGTGGACGGCCCGCTGACCGTCCACAGGAGGCGGTGCGGCTCGGCTCGTCCACAGGGTCCGTCCGCCGTACGACGGGTCGTCCGCTCCCGTTCCTAGCGTCGTCGCATGCGCAGAGCCCTCGCCTCCGACCACGAAGCCGCCGTCGCCCGGCGCCTCGAGCTCCTCAGCGCCGAGCTCGACACGGTGCGAGGAGAGGGCCCGCGACCGCGGCTGCGGGTCGCCGGGGTCGACGAGTCACCGGACGAGGCGCCCGACGACAGCCTCGAGCCGGGCGCCGAGCCGGGGGCCGAGCTGGGCGCCGAGCTGGGCGCCGACCACTGGCGGCCCGGAGGGGTCACCCGGGTCCGGGCGCCGGCATGGGGCGAGCCGGCGCCGCCGTCCAGGCCCGAGCCGGTGCTGCCGCGGCTGCCGGGGCGCCACGCGTCGCGCCGCTCGGTGCCGTGGGGCGTGGTCGTGCCGGAGCCGCTGCGCGGTCGCTGGTCGCTGGGGGCCGGCCAGGTCGCGGTGCTGGCGGTCGGTGCCGCCGTGGGCTTGGCGCTCACCTGCTGGTGGCTGGTCCGCAGCGGCGGCCACGACGTAACGGTCCCGGCCTCGCTGCCGGCTGCGGCGTCGCCTCTGGTGGCCCCGTCGGGGGCTCCTGCTGCCGCCGTCGGCGACTCTGCCGGACCGTCCGTGGCCAAGGCGTCCGGGCCCGGGTCCCGCATCGTCGTCGACGTCAGCGGCAGGGTGCGCCACCCCGGCATCGTCGTGCTCCACTCCGGGTCGCGGGTGGTCGACGCTCTGCGGGCCGCGGGCGGTGCCCGGCGCGGCACCCGGCTCGGTTCGCTCAACCTGGCCCGCGTGCTGACCGACGGCGAGCAGATCGTGGTGGGCCCCGCGCAGCCGGCGCCGGCTCCGGTGGCCGGCCCGAGCCCGTCGGGATCTCCGGTGGTCGGGCTGGTCGACCTCAACACCGCCGACGAGATCGCGCTGGAGTCCTTGCCCGAGGTCGGGCCGGTCACGGCCCAGGCGATCATCGCCTGGCGCACCGAGCACGGAGCGTTCACCGCCATCTCCCAGCTGCTCGACGTCGACGGCATCGGCGACGCGACCCTGGCCCAGCTCACCCCCTACGTCACGATCTGACGGCCGTGCCCCACGCCGTCGACCTCCGGACCCTCGCGGTCGCGGTGGCGGCCTGGACGGGAGCCCTGGTGACGCGGGCGTCGCCCGCCTGGGCTCTGTTGCTGGGCGCCGGGCTGGCGCTGACCGCTCTGACGGGATGGTGGCTGCGACGGCGGGCGGCCGCGCTGACCGCGCTCGGTGCCCTCGTCGTCTTCGCCGCCGTGGCGACGGCCGCCGGGGTGCGCGCGGAGCGGGTCGGTGACAACCCGCTGACCGGTCTCGCGGACCACCGCGCGGAGGTCAGCCTCACCGCGCGAGTGTCCAGCGACCCGGTGTCCCTTCAGGGGCGGTTCGGGCCACAGGTGATGGTCCGCCTCGAGGTACGACGTGTGGTCGCCGAGGGACACACCCGCGCCCTGCGCGAGCCTGTGCTCGTCTTCGGCGGCACCGGCTGGCGCGCAGTGCCGCTGGGCGCCACCGTCGAGGTCGACGGGCATCTCGCCCCGAGCAGTCAGGGTGACGTCGCTGCGGTCCTCTCGACCCGCGGCCGGCCGACCGTCCGTGCTCCGCCGGGTCCGTGGTGGCGTGCCTCAGCCCGACTGCGCGACGCCCTGCGTGCCTCGGTCGCCGACCTGCCGGCCGACCGACGGGTGCTGGTGCCAGCGCTGGTCGACGGCGACGACGCCGGGCTCGACCCCGGGCTGGCCGACGACTTCCGCACCACCGGCCTGACCCACCTGCTCGCCGTCTCCGGCACCAACCTCACCCTCGTGGTCGGGTTCGCGCTCACACTGGCGCGCTGGCTGCGGGTGCGCGGGCGCTGGCTGCTTCTGGTGGGCGCGGCCGGGATCGTGGGCTTCGTGCTCCTGGCACGGCCCGAGCCGAGCGTGCTCCGGGCGGCGGCGATGGGCACCGTGGCACTGGTGGGGCTCGGCGCCCACGGCCGCGACCGCGGGATCCGGGGCCTGGGCGTGGCGACCGTCGTCCTGCTCCTCCTCGACCCGGGGCTGGCCACGGCGATGGGGTTCGCGCTGTCGGTGTGCGCCACCGCCGGCATCCTCCTGCTGGCTCCCGGCTGGCGGACTGCTCTGGCTCGCTGGCTCCCGGGGTGGTTGGCCGACGCGGTGGCGGTGCCGGCAGCGGCCCAGCTCGCCTGTACCCCGCTGATCGCGGCGATCTCGGGGCAGGTCAGCCTGGTGGCCGTCGGCGCCAACCTGCTCGCGGCACCGGCCGTCGGGCCGGCCACGGTGCTGGGGCTGCTCGGTGGCTGCCTCCAGGTCGTGCTGCCACCCGCCGGACGCCTGGTCGGCACCTGCGCGGGATGGTGCGTGGCGTGGCTCGTCCTGGTGGCGCGTCGCGGTGCGGGCCTGCCCGTGCCGGCGGTCGGGTGGGGGAGCGGTCCGGTGGCCCTGGCCGGGCTCACCCTCGGCTGCCTCGCGGCGGCGGTGACCGGCCCCCGCCTGGTGGCGCGGCGGACGTCCGGGCTGGCGGGGTCTGTGGTGCTCGTGGCGGCGGTGCTGGTCCGGGTGCCGACCCCGGGCTGGCCGCCTGCGGGCTGGCTCATGGTGGCCTGCGACGTCGGGCAGGGCGACGGGCTGGTGCTGGCGACCGGACAGCCGCACGCGGCGGTGGTCGTCGACGCGGGCCCGGACCCGCGCCTGATGGACCGGTGTCTCGACGGGCTCGGGGTCAGCCGGGTGCCGCTGGTGGTGCTGACCCACTTCCACGCCGATCACGTGGACGGGCTGGCCGGGGTGTTCGCAGGGCGCTCGGTGGGCGAGGTCGACGTCAGCCGGCTCCAGGACCCACCCGAGGGGGTGTCGCTGGTCCGTGCGGCCGCGGCGCGCGCCGGGCTGACGCCGCGGGTGGCGCCCTACGCCGTCGCGCGACGCGTCGGAGACCTGACCCTCGAGCCGGTCTGGCCGCTGCCGAGCTCACCGACCGCAGGACCGGGCGACGGCAGCACCGCCAACAACGCCAGCGTCGTCCTGGTGGCCCGGATCGAGGGCGTCACGTTCTTCCTCGGCGGTGACATCGAGCCTGAAGGCCAGGAGACCTTGGCGCAAACCCTGCCCGGCCTTCACGTCGACGTGCTCAAGGTGCCTCATCACGGAAGCCGCTACCAGGACCTTCCGTTCCTGGCCTCACTCGGTGCGCGGCTGGCGGTGATCTCGGTCGGCGCGGACAACGACTACGGCCACCCGGCCCCCGAGACCGTGGCCGCCCTGGCGAAGACCGGCGCGCGGGTCCTCCGCACCGACACCGACGGCGCCGTCGCCGTCGTCGAGCACGACGGCAGGCTCAGGGCGGTGTCCCGCAGGTGAGGGGTCGGTGGCGTGTGACAGGCTGCCGCCATGCCCGCGACGCGCTCGACCGGCCCTACGGCCGCCCACGTCCTGGGCCGGGTCACGCTGGTGACGGGCAAGGAGGAGTTCCTCTCCGAGCGCACCGTGATCGGCGTCCGCGAAGCCGTCCGCCGGCAAGACGGCGAGGCCGAGATCTCCGAGACCCAGGCGGCCGGCCTGAGTCTGGCCCAGCTCGGCGAGCTCGCGGCGCCGTCGCTGTTCTCCTCGACCAGGTGCGTGGTCGTGCGCGGGCTCGAGGGCCTGCCCGAC
Organism: uncultured Actinomycetota bacterium; assembly: GCA_963820015.1. Taxonomy (GTDB): domain Bacteria; phylum Actinomycetota; class Actinomycetes; order Propionibacteriales; family Nocardioidaceae; genus Nocardioides. Next base: position 38,087 of record CAWFYO010000005.1, read on the forward strand.
GAGTCCTACGACGGCGTGCTCGACTACGCCTCGGCCCCGGCCGACGACATCGCGCTGGTGCTCGTCCACGGCGGAGGGCAGAAGGGCTCGGGCCTGCTCACCAAGCTCCGCAAGCTTCCCGGGGTGACCGAGGTCAAGAGCGAGGAGCTCCGCGCGTCCGAATACCCGGGCTTCGTGGCCGCCGAGGTGCGCGTCCACGACGGCACCATCGACCCTGAGGCTGCGAGCGCCCTGGTCCAGGCCGTCGGGCAGGACCTCCGCGCCTTGGCAGCCGCCGCAGACCAGCTGGTCAACGACTTCCCCGACGAGAAGATCACCGAGTCCAAGGTCAAGCGCTACTTCGGCGGCCGGGCCGAGGCCAAGTCGTTCGCCGTGGCCGACGCGGCCTTCTGGGGCCGACGCAGGCCGGCGCTGGAGGAGCTGCGGTGGGCCCTCGACGGCGGTACGGCGCCGGTCCTGGTCACCTCGGCGTTCGCCGGGTCGGCCCGGGGCATCGCCCGCTACCTGTCGGCGCCCCGGGGGATGCGCGAGCCCGACCTGGCTCGCGAGGTGGGGGTGCCGCCGTGGAAGCTGCGCACCATCCGCGACCAGTCCCGCGGGTGGACCGAGGGCGGCATCGCACGGGCGATCCGGGCGGTGGCCAAGGCCGACGCCGACATCAAGGGCGCCGCCAGCGACCCGTCCTACACCCTGGAGCGGCTGGTCCTCACGGTGAGCGGGCTGCGCGAGCGCTCCTGAGATCAACAGAGGCGCCGACCCGGTGGGTCAGCGCCTCGGATGAGGAAGCGGGGGCGTCAGAGTGACGCGGCGCGCTTCATGATGGCCGACTTGCGGTTGGCGGCCTGGTTCTTGTGGATGACGCCCTTGGAGACGGCCTTGTCGAGCTTGCGGGCGGCGGCGCGGCACGCCTCGATCGCGGCGTCCTTGTTGCCGGCGTCGGCAGCCTCGCGGAACTTGCGGATCAGGGTCTTCAGCTCGGACTTCACAGCCTTGTTGCGCTGGTGAGCCTTCTCGTTCTGCTTGTTCCGCTTGATCTGGGACTTGATGTTCGCCACTGACAAAGCCTTCGGTCGGGTGCTGGTGGGTGTGATGCAGAGTGTGGGCGTGCGGGCACGGAGAGCCGCACACGCGAGGACCAAAGTTACCAGTGGCCCGCTGACCAGCCCAAATTCGCGCGGTGGGCTCGCGACAGCAGGTCGAGTCTCTCATCCCAGGCGCCGAGCCGCGGCGCCGAGCATCCGCCGGGCCTCGGTCCGCCGGAACTCGTTGAGCGTGGGCAGCCCGACGTCGGCCGCGTGCTGGGTCGACCGCCAGGCGAGCACCGAGCCGAAGGCGACCAGCCAGCCGGTGACCAGGTCGTCGCCCGCGGCGGCCAGCGCGGAGGAGGAGCCGAGCGAGGAGTCGAACCACGACGACTCCACCCGCTCCAGTCGGGCCAGCAGCGGGTCCGCCCAGGCCGGTCCGAGCGCCGTGGTGCCCCAGTCGACGAACACGATCGCTCCGTCGGGGCGGCGGATCAGGTTGTCCACCCGCACGTCCCAGTGGACGAGGCGCTCGGGGAACGGTTCGAGCAGCAGGTCAGCCAGGGCCCGACACCGGTCGCCCTGGCGGCGCAGCGACTCCGGGACGAGGTCCGCCGGCAGGGCCTCGAGACGGTCGACGGCAGCGAGCCATCTGACGAACCCGGCCCGGAGGTCGACATAGCCGGGTGCGCCCATGTCGGCGGCGCGTTCGTCGGGCAGCGGCACCTCTGCCAGCCTCTCGCCGAGGCGGTCGGTCGCGGAGAGCAGGTCGGCCATCTCCCGGTCGTCGGTGAGGTCGGGGTGGCGTCCCTCGACGTCCTCCAGGAGGAGCGCGACCCAGTCCCCGTCGTCGTACGACTCGTGGAGCGTGGCCCAGAGCGGACCCTCGCCGAGCAGGCGCAGCGCCGCGACCTCGCGACGGAACAGGCCGGGCGTGTCCGGGTTCAGCTGCGCTCCGACCGCCTTCACGAACGCCCGCGTGCCGTCGGCGGTCACGACCCGGGTCACGCACCCCGGCGACATACCACCGACCTGCTCCACCCAGGAGACGACCCGGCTGCCCAGGGTCTCGTCGACCCAGACCCGCACGCGGCCCGGCACCTTCTCGTAGGGCAGGTGGACACCGACGGCGCGGGGTGCGGTCACCGGTCCCAACCGCGGCGTTCCGCGAGCCAGGCCCAGACCACGTCGCCCTGCCACCGCTGGGCATCGCGGAGGTGCGGCGAGGTGGCCGGCACCGGTTCGTCGGCCTGATGGAGGAAGTAGCCGCAGACGAGGGCCAGGACGCGGTCGACGTCGTCGGGCGGTACGTCGCGCAGCAGCCGCCGCTCGGCGATGACGGCATCGACGTCGAGACCGTCCCCCCGCGGGCCGATCAGTAGGAGCAGCGAGTCGAGCCAGGCCGCACCCATGGTGGGCCAGTTCCAGTCGCAGAAGAGAGCCCGGCCGTCGGGCGTGATCAGGACGTTGTCGTCCCGGACGTCGGTGTGGACGAGCGTCCGCCCGGTGACCGCCTCCGCGAAGTCGCGGGCGAGCGCCGCCGCCTCGTCGGCGTGCGGGAGGTCACGGGTGGCGCGTACGTGCTCCCAGTGGTCCGGCCAGTCGGCGAGCTCGGCCTCGATGGGGTCGAGGTGCAGGCCCTCGGGGACAGGGGTCAGCAGGTCCGCGACGGTCTCGAGGGTGTCGAGACAGGGTTCGAGGTCCGCCGTCCGCCAGGGCCGGCGCGGCGCCTTCGCCTCGACGTACTCCAGGCCGAGCACGAACCAGTCTCCGTCGATCTCCCAGAGCAGCCGCGGAGCGGGCGTGCCCTCGGGCAGCGCACGGAGTTTGCGCGCCTCCTCGCGGTAGGACTCGGCGAACAGCCGCTGTGCCACGGTCGACGCCGCCTTGACGAAGTGGCGCGAGCCGTCGGCGCACACCAGGACGGAGGCGAAGCCAGGCGTGAACCCCCCGCCCTGCGAGACCGCCTCCACCACCGGCGAGCCGCATCGCTCCTCGATCGCCGCCCGGACGGGCGGAGGCAGATGGGCCCACTCCAGCCGTCGCGCGGTGCGGCCGTGCGGGATGGTGGTGGGGATCGCTGCGGTCACGGCGCCATCCTTGCCCAGCCCCGCCGTACGCCGCGACCGGGTTCGCCGCAGTGTACGGCCCCCGGGGGCCCGGTCGCACGGCGGGAGCGGCGCGCGAAGTCGGGAAGTTCAGGGGCCAGCGTTTAGGGTTGGCCACCGTGATCCGCGGCTACCGACCCGACCTCGACGGTCTGCGCACGGTTGCGGTCTACCTGGTGCTGCTCTTCCATTCGGGGCTGGCCTGGTTCCAGGGCGGGTTCATCGGCGTCGACCTGTTCTTCGTGCTGTCGGGTTTCCTGGTCTCCAGCGTGCTCATGGGCGAGCTCCAGGACTCCGGGTCGCTGCGGATCGGACGGTTCTACTCCCGTCGGGTCCGACGCCTGCTGCCGGCTGCCGTGGTGGTCGTGGTGGCCACGTGCCTGGTGTTCACGCTGCTGTGGTCGGTGGTCCGCCGGGCTGCGATCGTCGGCGACGCGGTCAGCGCCCTGCTCTACTACGCCAACTTCCACTTCATGGCGGCCGCGAGCGACTACTTCGCCGCGGACGTCGACAAGAGCCCGTTCCTGCACTTCTGGTCGCTGTCGATCGAGGAGCAGTTCTACGCGTTCTTCCCCGTGCTGCTGTTCCTCCTGTTCCGCGTACGACGCTCGCACCGGGGCCGCGTGGTCATCGGCGTGCTGGGGGCCATGCTGGTGGCGTCCCTGGCCGCCCAGATCCACTTCGCGTCGGTCAACACCGACCGGGCCTACTACGGGACCGACACCCGCCTGTACCAGCTCCTGGCCGGCGCACTGCTGACCGCGTGCTTCGCCTTCACGACGCGCCGTCTTCCCGCCCGGGTCGCGCACGTGGTGGGGGCGGTCGGCCTGGCCGGGGTCCTCTTCGTGGGCAGCGGTCTGTGGGACGTCAACGCCTCCTGGCGTGGGATCGCCGCCACGGTCGCGGCCGTCCTGCTGCTCGGCGGGGTCGCACAGGCCGACGGCTCGCTGCTGTCCCGGGCCCTGTCGGTGCGGCCCATGGCCTACCTCGGGCGCATCTCCTACGGCACCTACCTGTGGCACTGGCCGATCATCATCGCGCTGCAGACGGTGCTGCACACGAGCGCCGTGGCCATCGCCGCCCTGGACTTCGGGCTGGCCACCGGCCTGGCGGCCCTGTCCTACGAGCTGCTGGAGATCCCGATCCGGCGGGCGCCGCGGCTCAACGCGTTCACCTGGCCGGTGGTCACCACCGGCCTCGCCACGAGCGCCCTGGTGGCGGTCTTCGTCGTGCCGAGCGTGCTCGATCGGCCCCAGCCGCCCGCGCTCGTCGACGCGTCCACGTCCAGCTCCGGGCTCGCCAGCGGGAACAGCCTCCTGGCCCGGGAGCTCGCTGCGCCGATACCCAAGGTCGACTACGTCGCCCTGAGCAAGGAGTCCGGCGCGCTGCGCCACTGCAGCCCCGACAACGTGGACGGCTGCCGCGACGTCCAGGACGGCGGACCGACCGTCCTGCTGGTCGGCGACAGCCAGGCGCAGACCTTCGTCCCGGTCTTCCGCAAGCTGGCCCAGGAGCACCACTTCAACCTCGACGTCAACGTCCTGGCCGGTTGCCCGTGGCAGGTGCAGCTCAGCAACGCCAAGGACGGAGCCGGGACCGCCGCGGCGTGCGCGGGGGCCCGAGACACGTGGTACGACGACGCGCTGCCCCAGCTGCACCCGGACGTGGTGGTGCTGATCGGCCGCCCCCGGGACGACGAGGCGGAGTGGGGCAGCCTGATCTCGCGCCGCGACGGCAAGAAGATGTCCCTGCACCAGGCCGTGTGGCAGACGACGCGCGACACGCTCGAGAAGACGACGGCCGTCGCCCCCACCATCGTCGTGCAGCGCTCGATCATGCCCGAGACGTTCAGCCCGACCGACTGCCTGGCCTCGGCCAAGCGGCTGGACGAGTGCGTGGTCACCGCGGAGGCGACCCCGTCGGTGACCGACGGCTTCGTGTCAACGATCGCCATGGAGAACCCGAAGGTGCTCCCGGTGGACCTGAACCCGATCTTCTGCCGGACCGCGCCGGTCTGCTCGCCGGTCGTCGACCAGCAGGTCGTCTGGCGGGACGACCACCACTACACGGTCGACTACGCCATGGCGCAGCGCGAGAAGGTGTGGTCAGCGCTGATGGCCACCGGCGCGCTGCGCGGCCACTGAGGCGGATCACACCGAGTCGGTGATTCCCTGCCGGCGCGCGTCGTACTCCTGCTGGGTGATCAGGCCCTTGTCGAGCAGGCCGCGGAGCTCGGTGAGCCGCGCCTCCGTCGAGGGCGGTGGCGTCGGGGGTTCCGCGGCCCCGGGGGCGGGGGGCGGCTGCCGCAGGTTGGCCGCGAGGTAGGTCGCGTCGAGTCCGTCCTCCGAGAGCAGGGACATCTGGGTGGCCAGGCCCGGGTAGGCGCCCTGACCGGTGCGGTCACGCATGGGTTTCGTCCCGCCCCGGTCTCTCTGGGAGAATGGCGCCGTTCCCGATCCCGACCGAAAGTCACCCGTGCCCGCAACCCCGCCCGCCCCGGCTCCGGGCCGGACCGACCCCGCGGTCATCCGGAACTTCTGCATCATCGCCCACATCGACCACGGCAAGTCGACGCTGGCCGACCGGATGCTGCAGCTCACCGGAGTCGTCGAGGAGCGCAACGCCCGCGCGCAGTACCTCGACCGGATGGACATCGAGCGCGAGCGCGGGATCACGATCAAGAGCCAGGCCGTCCGGATGCCCTGGACCGTGCCGACGGACAACGCGCAGGGAGCCGAGCCTGGCACCTACGTGCTCAACATGATCGACACCCCCGGGCACGTCGACTTCACCTACGAGGTGTCGCGCTCGCTCGAGGCGTGCGAGGCCGCCGTGCTGCTCGTCGACGCCGCGCAGGGCATCGAGGCCCAGACCCTGGCCAATCTCTATCTCGCCCTCGGCGCCGACCTCACCATCATCCCGGTGCTGAACAAGATCGACCTGCCGTCCGCGCAGCCGGAGAAGTACGCCGCCGAGCTCGCCGGCATCATCGGCTGCGACCCCGCCGACGTCCTGCAGACCTCGGCCAAGACCGGGCGGGGTGTCGCCGAGCTGCTCAACGAGATCGTCAAGCAGACACCGCCGCCCGTGGGGGATGCCGATGCCCCGCCGCGCGCGCTGATCTTCGACTCGGTCTACGACACCTACCGCGGGGTCGTCACCTACGTCCGCGTGGTCGACGGCAAGCTCAGCCACCGCGACCGGATCAAGATGATGTCGACCGGAGCCGTGCACGAGATGCTCGAGGTCGGCGTGATCAGCCCCGAGCCGGTCAAGGCCGGCGACCTGGGGGTCGGCGAGGTGGGCTACCTGATCACCGGCGTGAAGGACGTACGCCAGTCGCGGGTCGGCGACACCGTCACCAGCCAGCACCACGGCGCCAGCGAGGCGCTGGGCGGCTACAAGCACCCCAACCCGATGGTCTACTCCGGGCTCTACCCGATCGACGGCGACGACTACCCGACGCTGCGCGACGCGCTCGAGCGCCTCCAGCTCAACGACGCGGCACTGGCCTTCGAGCCTGAGACCTCCGGGGCGCTGGGCTTCGGCTTCCGCTGCGGGTTCCTCGGTCTGCTCCACATGGAGATCACCCGCGACCGGCTCGAGCGCGAGTTCGACCTCGACCTGATCTCCACCGCCCCCAACGTCGTCTACGAGGTGGAGATGGAGGACGGCACGATCCACACCGTCACCAACCCCAGCGAGTACCCCGACGGCAAGATCGCCGAGGTCCGCGAGCCAGTCGTCCGGGCCACGATCCTCAGCCCGTCCGACTTCATCGGCACGATCATGGAGCTCTGCCAGAACAAGCGCGGCAGCCTGCAGGGGATGGACTACCTCTCCGAGGACCGCGTCGAGATGCGCTACACGCTGCCGATGGGCGAGATCGTCTTCGACTTCTTCGACCAGCTGAAGTCGCGCACCAAGGGCTACGCCTCGCTGGACTACGAGCGATCGGGAGAGCAGGCCGCCGACCTGGTCAAGGTCGACATCCTGCTCCAGGGCGAGCCGGTCGACGCCTTCTCCGCGATCGTGCATCGCGACGCGGCGTACTCCTACGGCGTGATGATGGCCGGGAAGCTCAAGGAGCTGATCCCGAGGCAGCAGTTCGAGGTGCCGATCCAGGCCGCCATCGGCGCCCGGGTGATCGCGCGCGAGAACATCCGCGCGATGCGCAAGGACGTCCTCGCCAAGTGCTACGGCGGCGACATCACCCGCAAGCGCAAGCTGCTGGAGAAGCAGAAGGAGGGCAAGAAGCGGATGAAGATGGTCGGCCGCGTCGAGGTCCCCCAAGAGGCGTTCGTCGCCGCGCTCTCCACCGGCTCGACGGGGGAGAAGGCCGGGAAGAAGTGAGCCCGGAGATCCCCGAGCTCCGGGTGCCGCTCGGCGGCCGGGAGCCGCGTGGGGTCGCAGTGGTCGTGCGCGGCCACAAGCTGCTGGTGATGGCGCGCGTCCTCGACGGCTACCCCTACGCCGTGCTGCCCGGCGGCGGCATCGACCCCGGCGAGAGCGCCGAGGAGGCCGCCGTCCGCGAGCTGGCCGAGGAATGCTCGCTGGCCGGCACTGCGGTGCGCGTGCTGTTCGAGGGGAACCACGGCGGCCGGGAGGCGTCCTACGTCCTCGTCCACGCGCCCGACGGCGAGCCCGTCCTCGGCGGGCCCGAGGCCGAGGAGCAGTCGTCCGACAACCACTACCAGCCGCTGTGGGTGACCGCCGCGGAGCTCCCGATGCTGCCGCTGCTCCCCGAAGGAGTCGGCGATCTCGTCGTCGACGCGGTCTGGCCGCTCCGGGTGGACGTCGCCGGCCCCGTCGAGTGGCCGGTGCTCCACGAGCTCTGGCAGCTCTACCAGCACGACCTCTCCGAGTTCCGCCACGGTGCCCCCGGTCTCGACGGGCGCTTCCCGCCCGGACGCCTCCCGTCGTACGACGGTGGGCCGGGACGGGTGGCCTACCTCGCGCGGCTCGGCGACGTCCCCTGCGGCTTCGCGCTGGTGCGGGGCGACCATCGCGAGCCGGCCCGGATGGGGGAGTTCTTCGTGACCCGCTCGGCCCGCGGCCGGGGCACGGCGTCGGCGTTCGCCGCAGAGGTGCTGCGCCGCCACCCGGGGCGCTGGGAGATCCCGTTCCAGGAGGAGAACCCGCGGGCCGCGGCGTTCTGGCGTCGGCTGGCCGACGACCTGCTGGACGACGTCGGCGAGCGCACCGTCCCGGTGCCCACGAAGCGACACCTGCCGCCCGACGTCTGGCTGAGCGGGCGGCTGGCCGCACCCTAGGCGGGAGGACGACCGGAGGTGCGCAGCTCCGCCGTCTCCGGACCTGCGCCCGCCCACGACCCGGACACGGCGACCAGCGCCAACGCCGAGGTGGGGAGGGCGAGCCACGCCCCGGTGAGCGTCGACAACAGGTCCTCGAGGCCGGGGTTGTGGCCGACGAGCACCACGGTCGTCAGGTCGTCCGGCAGCTCGCGCACGAGGCGCAGGAGGGCGGGACCGGACGCGCCGTACGCCTTGTCGTCGAGGCGGGCCGGCGGCTCGGCCGCGAGCTCGGCCGCGGCAAGCGCCCAGGTGCTGCGTGCGCGCACCGCTGACGAGACCACCGCCAGGTCGATCCGGTCTACATGGGACGCCAGCCAGCGGCCGGCCTCCGGAGCCTGCCGGCGACCCCGCGGCGCGAGCGGACGCTCGTGGTCGGGCTCGCCGCCGGACCAGTCCGACTTCGCGTGCCGCATCAGGATCAGGGTCCGGGTGTCGCCCACGTGGTCCAGTGTGGCGGCTCGGGGTCGGGCTGGGTGTCAGCGCGCGACGGTGACCGAGGTGATGGGCACGTCGAGGGCCGCGGAGAGAGCCGCCACCGGCTCCTCGAGCTCGGCCCTGCGGGGCGTGCGCGAGCCCGCGAACGCCGTGAGCGTGAGCGCCCTGCCTCGGCCCGAGCCCTCGAGCCGCCAGTGGCCGCCGACCCTGCCGTCGACGAGCACCGGCGCCAGCATCAACCCGTTGTTGCGGTGCCACAGCACCTCGTGGTCGGCCGGCGCCACGAACCGTTCGCGTGCCCGGGAGTCGTAGCCGCACAGGACGGCGTCGAACTCGGGCAGCAGGCGGACACCGGGCACCTCTCGGGCCGGAGGAGGCGTCGGCAGGTCGGCGTACGCGCGCCCGCCGGGTCCGTCCTGCCAGTTCAGGTCGAGCCGGTCGAGGAGGGCGTCGACCTGGCGCAGCCCGAGCCCGGACCACCAGGCGACGTCGTACCGGCTGACCGGTCCGTACGACGCGACGTGGGTGCGGACGACCTCCGGCAGCGGGTCGTCGGGAGCCGTTCGTGGGCCCAGCACGGCGGTCGCGGTGCGGTAGCCGGGTGCCCCCTGGCCGGACCACTCGCCCGCCAGCGGACGGCGCAGCAGCCCACCGTGGCCGAACGCGAAGTAGCGGCCGGCCTGGTTGTCGAGACGCCGCACGGCCTCGGCCTCCCCGTGGTCGCCGAGCCACCCGGTCAGGAAGGTCAGCAGCTCGGCCGGCGTCCGCCACGCGTCGCGGGCGAACTCCTCGATCGCCGCCCAGACCACCTCCAGGTCGTGGTGCTCCAACCGGAGCGTGCGGGTCCACAGCGCGCGGTTGCCCACCCGGGTGGCCGCGTCGAGCAGGGCGTGGTGGTCCGGGGTCGAGGTGTGCACCGTGCCGCGGATCGTGCTTCCGCGCACGACCTGCCACGACTCGTAGGCCGCGGTGATCTCCTCGTGGGTCACGCCCGGCCGGCGCGCGCCCAGCGCGACGTACGGCGAGCGCGCGGTCTGCGACTGGATCGGCCCGATCCGGGCCACGGCGTCGGCCACGTCACCCGGTGCATGGGCGGACAGCACGGGGAACTGCCGGGCCAGACTCAGCCCGCGCAGGTCGTCCCAGTCGTAGGCCACCCGAGCCAGGCTAGGGGTCCGGGCCCAGCACCGAGCCCAGGGCCGGAAGGCCCGAGCCCCTAGTCCGAAAGGACTACGGGGGCGCCGCCGTTGGGCTCGTCTTCGCCACTTGCGCTCAGGCGTGGCCCCGCACGCTGTCAGGATCGCTGCATGGCCCCCCAACACGCCTACGTCTTCGACCAGGACAGCACATCCTCGGGCCCTGTCTCCGCCCCGGAGCGCGACCACCTCTCGCTGGTACGTCCGATCTACCTCACCTACGCCGACGGCGTGGAGCTCCGGCGCAGCGGCCCGCTGTGGCGCCGCAGGCAACGACGTAGCCCCGCCGGGCTCGTGCACGCGGCCCATCTGCACAGTCCGCTGGCTCTGTGCGGCGCCTCGCTCGACTCGCTCGAGGCCTTCGGACGCAGCCGGCACCCGTTCGAGCGGTTCGACGTCTCGGAGCGCTGCACGCAGTGCGACGTCGCGGCCGGGCGCCCCACCGCCTGACCGACCCCCCGCAGCCACGCCTGACCGGCCTCTGGCCAGCCGTCGTGTCTCCGGCGCCGTGCCACGATGGCCGGCGTGACGATCGTGCTGCCGGCCGGCCTGGAGAAGCAGCGCGGTCTCGGCCCCGACTGGGGCGTCTGGCTCGACCGGCTGCCTCGACAGTTCGGTGAGCTGCTCGACGAGTGGGAGCTCACACGTGACCGCGACGACCTCTGGCACGGCTTCTGCTCGCTGGTGGCCCCGGTCCGGACCGTCGAGGGCGAGCCGGCCGTCCTCAAGGTGAGCTTCGACGGCGACGACGAGTCCGCGCACGAAGCCCTGGCCCTCCAGCACTGGCAGGGCGACGGCGTGGTGCGGCTGCTGCGTGCCGACCCGCGCCGCCGCGCGCTGCTCCTCGAGCGGCTGCACCGGCGCGACCTGAGCGACCTCTGGGACGTCGAGGCGTGCGAGATCGTGGCCGGGCTCTACCCCCGGATCCACCGACCCGCTCTTCCCCAGCTGGCCACCGTCACGTCGTACGTCGGGCGGTGGCTCGACGAGCTCGCCGCCCAGCCGCGCGACATCCCGATCCCGCACCGGATGCGCGAGCAGGCCCTTTCCCTGGGGCGCGACCTGGTCGCCGACCCGGCGAGCACCGGCCGGATCATCCACGGCGACCTGCACTACTTCAACGTGCTCGCGGGCGACCGGGAGCCGTGGCTGGTGATCGACCCGAAGCCGATGTCGGGCGACCCCCACTACGAGCCCGCGCCGATGCTGTGGAACCGCTGGGACGAGCTCGCCGACGACGTCCGCACCGGCCTCCGACGCCGCTTCCACGCCCTGGTCGATGCGGCCGGGCTGGACGAGGACCGCGCTCGCGACTGGGTCGTGGTGCGGATGGTCATCAACGCCAACTGGGCGGTGGAGGACGCCCAGCGCATGAGCCGCGACCTCGATGCCGAGGAACGGGAGTGGATCACCCGATGCATCACGATCACCAAGGCGGTCCAGGACTGAGTTCTCGGGCGGCGTGGGGCTCCTGATCGCTAGAGTGACGACTCGAGCGAGCGAGGGAGCGTCCGGTGGAGTCCGACCCGGTGGCGATCGACAGGCGCCCGCGGTCCCTCGTGCACATGTTCCTCGAGCGGGCCGACGAGGCGCCCGACGAGGATGCCTACTACTACCCCGTCGAGGGTGGCGGCTGGCAGGAGTCGACCTGGTCGCAGACCCGAGAGCTCGTGGAGGGTCTGGCCGCCGGCCTGATGGCGCTCGGCGTGGCGGTGGAGGACCGGGTGGCCCTGCTTGCCTCGACCCGTTACGAGTGGGTGCTCGCCTTCCTCGCCGCGCAGGCGGCCGGCGCCGCGGTGACGCCGTTGGACCCCGCGGCCGCCGACGACGACGTCGCGCGGGCTCTCGCCGAGTCCGGCGCGCGGGTCGTCGTCGCCGAGGACTACGACGCGGTGCGGACGCTGTGGCGGATCCGGTCGCGCATCCGCGACGTGACGAAGGTCGTCCAGATCGACGGCGACTATCCCGACCCGCGGGTGCTGACGCTCGAGGGCCTGCTGGCCCTCGGGCAGGAGCACCTCGCCGAGCAGCCTCGGGCGGTGCCGCAGCGGCTCTACGCGCTCCGGCGACAGGGGCTGGCCGCGCTGGTCCCTGCCACGGCCGAGGCTCCGGAGGACCGCCCGGGCAGCCGGACGCCCGGCGTCCGGCTCACGCACGGGTCGCTGACCTACCAGGCGACGGCGCTGTCGATGCTCGGGCTCCTCGACGACGGTGACCTGCTCTTCTGTGCGGTCCCGCTGGCCGGGACGATCGGCCGATCGGTGCTGGCGGCCCAGCTGGTCAGCGGCTGCCCGCTGGCGCTTGCCGCCCCCGGCCCGCCGGGAGACGATGCCGACGACGACACCAGCGCGCTGGCGGACGCGCTGTGGGTGGTGCGGCCGACGGTCCTGGTGGCGAGCCCGCCGCAGCTGGAGCGACTGCGCGGTCGCGTGCAGAGGGAGCAGCGCAGCGGCGTGCTGCGGCGGCGTACCACCGAACGCGCCTTCGACACCGCTCGTCAGGTCCGGCAGCAACGGGTCGCGGGCGAGCGAGTTCCCCCGGGCCTGGCCCGGCGCCACCGGTCGCTGGACAAGAAGGTGCTCTCGGAGGTGCGCGAGCTGTTCGGCGGGCGGCTCCGGTTCGTGGTCACCGGCGACCTCGGCTCGGACACCAACGACTTCTACGACCTGGCCGACGTCATGGTGCTGGAGGGCTATGCCACCGCCGAGGCGGGCGGGGTGGTCGCCCTCGCCGTTCCCGGCGACCGCGGCAGCCGTACCGTCGGGCACCCGCTGCCCGGCACCCGGGTCCGGATCGCCGACGACGGCGAGATCCTGGTCTCCGGTCCCGGACTGATGGAGGGCTACCACGGCCGCCGGGTCCCGCGCGTGGTCGAGGGCGGCTGGCTGCACACCGGCGACTCCGGGGTGCTCGACACCGAGGGTCGGCTCCGGGTCCTCGGCCGCCAGATGGTGGGTCAGCTCGGGACGTCGTCCCCTACCTGAGCGTCACGTCGTGAACTACATTGAGCCCCGCCTCGGGTCGCCGTCCGCTGCCTTCCCCGTTCTCCCAGGAGTGACATGCCCACCACCGACGCGAGTTTCGTCGACCAGATGGTCGCGAACGTCGCTCTCCAGTTCCTCGACCGGGTCGACCGCAGCCCGCGGAAAGAGGCCTTCCGCTATCCGGAGGGAGACTCCTGGACCTCGGTCACCTGGGCCGAGGCGGGTGAGCAGGTCGCCCGTCTCGCCGCCGGTCTGCTCGCGCTCGGACTCGAGCCCGAGCAGCGGGTCGGCATCGCCTCCAACACCCGCTACGAGTGGATCCTCGCCGACCTGGCGGTGATGTGCGCCGGTGGCGCGACCACGACCGTCTACCCGTCCACCAACGCCGAGGACACGGCGTACATCCTCAGCGACTCGGAGTGTCGTGTCGTGTTCGCCGAGGACGACGAGCAGATCGCCAAGCTCACAGGCGACAAGGCCGAGCTGCCCCACCTGGGCAAGGTCGTGACGTTCGACGGCACCACCGACGGCGACTGGGTGATCGGGCTGGAGGAGCTCGGCGCGCTGGGCGACACCTACCTCGCCGAGCATCCGGGCGTCATGCAGGAGACGGCGGAGAAGATCCGTCCCGACCAGCTGGCCACGCTCATCTACACCTCCGGTACGACGGGCCGGCCGAAGGGTGTCCGGCTGCAGCACCGCTCGTGGGTCTACGAGGGCTCGGCGATCCAGGCGCAGGACATCTTGAGCGAGGAGGACCTCGAGTTCCGCTGGCTGCCGATGGCGCACTCGTTCGGCAAGGTGCTGATGTCGACGCAGATGGCGATCGGCTACGCCGCCGCGATCGACGGACGGGTCGACAAGATCGTCGACAACCTGGGCGTCGTGAAGCCGACGTTCATGGGTGCCGCGCCGCGGATCTTCGAGAAGGCACACGCCCGCATCGTCACCATGCAGGCGGCCGAGGGCGGCCTCAAGGAGGCGATCTTCAAGCAGGCATTCAAGGTCGGCATCGCCCACGACAAGGCGGTCCGTGAGGGCCGGAGCCCCAACCCCCTGATCAAGGTGCAGCACGGCCTGTTCGACAAGCTGGTGTTCACCAAGATCCGCGAGCGCTTCGGTGGCCGGGTGCGCTTCTTCATCTCCGGGGCCGCGGCGCTCAACCAGGAGATCGCGGAGTGGTTCAACGCCGCCGGCATCCTGATCCTCGAGGGCTACGGCCTCACCGAGTCGTCGGCCGGCTCGTTCGTCAACCTGCCGGACAACTACCAGATGGGCTCGGTCGGGATGGTGTTCCCCGGCAGCGAGGTCAAGCTGGGCGAGGGCGACGAGATCCTGATCAAGGGCCCCGGCGTGATGGAGGGCTACCACAACCTTCCCGAGGAGACCGCGAAGACGCTGACCGACGACGGCTGGCTCCGCACCGGCGACAAGGGTGCAGTCGACGCCGACGGCTTCCTGCGGATCACGGGCCGGATCAAGGAGCTGTTCAAGACCTCCGGTGGCAAGTACATCGCCCCGCCCGCGATCGAGTCGAAGTTCAAGGCGATCTGTCCCTACGCCAGCCAGTTCGTGGTCTTCGGCAACGAGCGCAACTTCGTGGTCGCCTCTGATCACCCTCGACCCGGACGCGATGGCGGAGTGGGCCAAGGAGAACGGCGTCTCCGGCGACTACGCCGAGATCGTGGCCTCCGACGCCTGCCAGACGATGGTGGGCGCGTACGTCGACGAGCTGAACAGCCGCGTGAACCGGTGGGAGACGATCAAGAAGTGGAAGCTCCTCGACCACGACCTCTCCGTCGAGACCGGTGAGCTGACCCCCTCGATGAAGGTCAAGCGCAACGTGGTGGAGGACAACTACGCCGAGCTGATCGACTCCTTCTACTCCTGACCGGGCGCGCGGCAGGTGGCCGGCGGTCTCCGTCGGGCCGGGGCTGTGGACGTCCGTAGCCGTCACGCTGTGTCCTGGCACGCTCGCGGGGGACCGGCGCCCGTGCATGGGGATGCGCGGTGCGGTCGCGGAGGAACGCTGCTCCCGACGTGGGAGCGCGACCCGGTAAGCCCTGCCACGGGAGGGTGGCGCCTCGGTCGGCGGCCGGAGCTGACGGTCTCGGGGCATCGCCGTGCTGCTGGTCGTGGTCTCCGACGTGCGAGCACCTACGGCCTGTCGCTGCGCGTCGACACGCAGGCTCTGCGGGCGTCGCGATGTTCTCGCCTGTCGGGTTTCTGATCACCTGCAGCTCGTCGAGGAGCGGGCGCTCGGGGTCGGTGGACCTCAGGTCGTTCGACGTCGGCGCGTCGACGATCTCGGGCCGGCTCTGCTGGTGATGATCACTGTCGTACGGCCGTGATGGCTGGCGTCGGAGTCACGGGGACTGGCTCGCGCTCGGCTCCGCGACCACTCGCGACTGGATGGCAGGTCGCAGGGCTACGGACACGAGGTCACCCTTGACGCACACCTGGTCGCTGGCCATCGAGCGAGTAGTTCTACCTGGTTGGTCGTTGGCGTTCGTCGCAGCAGCGCGCTGGCGACGGGGTCCTCTCGACGCGTGGTCAGCGTGGCCGACGGTCGTCTCGACGCATCGCGCGCTCGCCGATGCAGGGGACCGCGCCGACGTACGTCGGACACGCAGGCCGGCGCGCTGTGGTCGGGTGCGCGCTGGCATCCTGGCGCACCGAGGGGCTGACGCCGCTGGCGCGTCCCGGTGGACTCTCGAGAGGGTTGGCGGCGTTCTACATGTTCGGCTGGGCCCTGCGACGCCTAGCGCGTGGGGCCGACGTCCCTGGCACCGCACGGTCGTCGCCGCTGCATCACGGCCGTGCCTCATCTGGACCGCGTGCTCGAGGCCAGGAGAGGCATCCTCGACGTCGGTCGGGTCTGCGATACTGGGCTCCCGGTCAGACGCGCTCTACCACTGAGCACCTGCGCCGATCTGGTTCCTCGGGCCAGCGGTCGGACTCGTGGAGAGAGGCGACCGTGGCGTCGCAGCTTGCCGGGCCAGCTCCCTGGCGCACGTGGGCGGCGTTCCTGGCGCCGCGGAGCGGTCGCCGTCACGGTCGCGTGCAGTCAGGACACAACGCACGTCAGCGCAGGGACGCAGCGGCTGGGGGGAGCGAGTGGTTGGATGGCCTGATGCCGTCCTCGCTACCCCCCGGCGACCCGGCGCCGGCCGACGGGGCGTTGCCGGAGACGGCGCTGGCCGAGCTGGGCACCCGCCCGTTCGGGATCTACGTGCACGTGCCGTTCTGCAGGGTCCGGTGCGGCTACTGCGACTTCAACACCTACACCGCCGCCGAGCTCGGCGACCAGCCCGGCGCCTCGCGAGCGACGTACGCCGAGGCCGCGATCGCGGAGGTCCGGCTGGCCCGGCGGGTCCTCGGAGACCGCGACCTCCCGGTGCAGACCGTCTTCTTCGGCGGCGGTACGCCGACGCTGCTCGGGGCGGGCGACCTGGCGTCGGTCCTGGCCGCCATCGCCGCGGAGTTCGGGCTCGCCCCGGGGGTCGAGGTCACCACCGAGGCCAACCCCGACAGCGTGGCCCTGTGGGACCTCCAGGCGCTGCGCGAGGCCGGCTTCACCCGGATGAGCTTCGGCATGCAGTCGGCCGTCGACCACGTGCTCGCCACCCTCGACCGCACCCACGACCCGCTGCGGGTCCCCGCGGTCGTCGAGTGGTCCCGTGAGGCCGGCTTCGAACAGGTCAGCCTCGACCTCATCTACGGCACGCCGGGGGAGTCGCTCGACGACTGGGGCCTCTCGCTCGAGACCGCGCTGGCCTGCCACCCCGACCACGTGTCGGCGTACTCCCTCATCGTCGAGCCCGGCACCGCCCTCGCCCGCCGGATCACCCGCGGCGAGCTCCCGGCACCCGACGAGGACGACCTGGCCGACAAGTACCTCCTCGCCGACCAGCGCCTGGGGGAGCGCGGGTTCGCGTGGTACGAGGTCTCCAACTGGGCCCGCGACCGGGCCGCCCGCTGTCGCCACAACGAGCTCTACTGGACCGGCGGCCACTGGTGGGGGGTCGGCCCGGGTGCGCACAGCCACGTGGGCGGGGTGCGGTGGTGGAACGTCAAGCACCCCTCGGCGTACGCCGGGCGGCTGGCCGCCGCGATCAGCCCGGCCGCCGCGCGCGAGACGCTCGACGACGAGACGCGCCGGGTCGAGCGGGTCCTGCTCGAGCTCCGGCTCCGCGACGGGCTGCCGGTCCTCGCGCTGGACGCCCATGGCCGCGGACAGGTCGCCCGGCTGGTCGACCAGGGCCTGGTCGAGCTCAGCGCCGAGCGGCTGGTGCTGACGCTCGAGGGACGGCTGCTCGCCGACGCGGTCGTGCGCGACCTGCTGCCCTGACCGACTGGTCAGCAGCCGCCGAGTCGGACTACCAGCCCGGTGGGGCCACCAGCATCTCGATCGTGGGTGAGCGGTGCAGGACCTGCCAGTCCAGCTGGTGCTCCAGGGCGTAGGCCAGCGGCCGGTCGGGGGGAGCACGGCGATCCGCACGCCGGTGGCGCGCAGCTGCTCGTCCCACCCTGGTGCAAGCCAGGATGTCGGTGTTGCGCTGGAGCTCGGAGATGGTGAACGTGTCGCCGTACCCGTGCATCAGCAGGTCGAGCTCGGGATAGCGCCACATCAGGTAGCCGCCCGTAGTCCCAGTCGCTCATCACCGGCGTACCGGTCGGCAGCGAGCCGAGCGCCGGGTCGACCCAGGACGGCTGCGCCGGCGGTGCGTCTGCGGTCGCCGGCACGGCAACCGCGAGGGCGCCCAGGGCGACCACGATGGCGCCTGCGATCAGCCCGAGCTCGACCGCGCCCGGTCGGGCGTGGTCCCCCCGGCGTCCGTCGGTAGGCGTGCGCGGCGATGAGCGGGACCAGCATCACGGCGGCCACCGGGACGGTCCGCCACGACCACACGGCACACGCTCCGGCGGTCAGCAGGAGCGCCAGGTCGAACCACGTGGCGCGGCCGCGCCGGACGAACAGCACCACGGCGACGGCCAGCATCAGGCCCAGAGCACGACCACGGCGGGGACGCGTGAAGCGGGGGTGGGCCACTCGGAGAAGAACGCGAGCGCGCGCCGACGCCGAGCACCGCGCCGTACAGGCCCGGACCCGACGCGGGGTCAGCACGCGGCGACACCGCCGAGAGCACCGGCACCAGCAGGCCGGCCGAGCTCGTGCGCGGGTGCGCGCCCGGTCGAGCGCCAGTCCTGCCACGGCGACCAGCCGAGCCCGATCCCGACCGGCCACATCCCGTGAACCATGGCCCACGAGCCAGGTCAGCGGCACCAGCCACCAGCGCAGCCGGCCGTCCTCGCGGGTGCGCATCCAGGCGGCGGTGGTCACGCGACGAGCAGGAAGCTCAGCGACCTGCGGCCGCATCGACAGGCCCGTGGACGGACGCGACCAGCGCCACCGCGGTCAGCAGGCACGGCGATCAACGGGTCCACCCAGCGGCGGGCGACCAGGTAGAGCGTCGTCATCAGCGCGACCAGCTGCGGCCCGAACAGCCAGGCGACGCCGGCGAGCCCGAACCAATCCTCGGTGCGGGCCATCACCACCTCGGACAGCCACTGCGTCGGCAGCCAGTGCGCCGTGGCGAACGTGCTCACCGAGCCCGGATGGCGCAGCGACCAGTGGTGGAGGAACTCCGAGCCCGAACCGGAGGTGGAAGTAGGTGTCTGTGTTGGACAAGGGTGCCGCGGCGATCCGGACCAGCACCGCGAGGACGCCGGCGAAGAAGCCGCCGGCCACGACCGGCCGGGTCCACGCCAGGCTCTCCGCGGCGCGCCGGGGCCGGCTCTGCTCGGAGAACAGAGTCTGGTCGGGCACCGTGAGCTCCGGCCGCAGCATGCCGGCCTACACCACCGTCAGGGTCGCCGAGCTCGACTTGGAGGACCTGATGGTGCTGTTGCCGCTGTAGGTGGCGTGCAGGTGGTGCTTGCCCTTGCCCAGCAGCGGTAGCCTCCACGACTTCTTCCCGTAGTTCGAGGCTTTCAGAGTCACGGTGCCCAGCAGCCTCGAGCCGTCGTACACCTTCAGTTTGCCGGTCGGCCTGCTGACGCCCGGTACCGTCACCGTCATCTTCAGCGTGCCGTGCGTGCCCCTCTTGATCCTGCCCGAGGCGAGCGCGACCTTCGTGGTCGAGGTCAGCTTGGCGACGGTCACCGCGGTGCTGGTCGCCTGGCCCGGCAGCAGGCCGGTCTCCGTGACGGTCACCCGCACGGAGATGTGCTTGGCCGCGTCGGCGGTCTGCAGCTTGTACGTCGCGCCGGTGGCGCCGGAGATGGTGGCGCCGTTGCGCAGCCACTGGTAGCTGTACTTGGTCACGGTGCCCGACCAGGTCCCGTGGTCCGCGGTCAACAGCGAGCCGACCTTGCGCGTCCCCGTGTTCGACGGGCTCACGCTCGGCACCGGAGCCGGACCGGCACTGCCCACGATGGCGTTGCTCGTGGACGTGCCGGCCTTGTAGCCGTCCTTGGTGCCCGTGGCAACGACCGTCAGGCTCTTGCCGACGTCGGCGGTCGTCACCGTGTAGAGCGTGCCCTTCTGGCCGGTGATGTTCGACGTGCCGCGCTTCCACTGGTAGGTGCTGGCGACCCCCGAAAGACTCCAGGTCGGGGGCTGGACGGTCAGCACGGTGCCGACCGCGCCGCTTCCGTCGATGGTGACGTCCGTGCTGACGGTCACCGTGTCGGTGACGGAGAAGTCGCGCCAGTCCGAGCTGCCCATGACATGGCCAGACGCGTCGAGCGCGGTGACCCGCCACTGCCAGTTGCCGCCGGCGATCGAGAGGTCGGCGCGTAGGCCGTCGCAGCGGTGGTCACGGCCTGGGACACGGTGGACGACCCCTGCGCCCGCCGCTCGAACGTGTACGACGTGGCGTCGGCGACCGCCTGCCAGGTGAACAGACCGTCGGACGGCGGCACGTCGGCCCCTGGCGCGGGGCTGGTCAGAGTCGGGGCGGTGCCGGTGATCGTGAACTCCTGGAGCGGGCTCCACGGCCCGGTCCGACCCTTGGCGTCGACGCGGCGCACCCGCCACGTGTACGGCATACCGGAGACCTGGAGCGGCGTCGTGGTGGTGTACGCCGACTGGAGCACGCCGCCGGCGCTCACGACTCGGTTGGCCGCCTGGCCCACAGGTCGTCGTTCTCGTAGATCTCCAGCGTGTAGCTCTTCGCGAACCGCTGCGGAGCCCATGTGAAGTGCCTGCGTGCCGGACTGGGTCGCTTGCACCGCGGGGCTGGTCAAGGTCGGCGGCGGTGAGGCCTTGGTGAACGTGCTGGTGTCGCTCCAGGCGAGGTGGTTCCCGGACCCGTCGAGGGCCTGCACGCGCCAGTACACCGGGCCCTCGGGGTAGGTGTTGAGGTAGGAAGTGAAGGCCGTCTGGTCGACCAGGATGTCGTCGAGGGTGGTCTGGAAGTTGGGGTCGGTCGACGTCTGCACGCGATAGCGTTCCGCCTCCGTGGTGGCGGCGCTGTTCTTCAGTACCGTGTCGGTGGTATCGGCCGACTGCTCGGTGTCGAGGTAGTCCGACCACGTGAGGGTGACGTCGTTGCAGATGTCACCCGGGTCGGCACAGGTGCTGGGGCTGTTGGAGACAGCCGGATGGAGTAACGACCTGGTTGCTCAGCTTGTTGAAGGCCAGGCTCGCGTGGGCGAGCGGGGCACAGGCGCCGGTGTCGAGGCAGGGCACCGCCTCCCAGAAGTACGCCGAGCCGGCCTGGCTGTCGGGCAGTGCCTTCAGGTCCGACCACATGTTGCCGTACACGGTGATCGGCGAGTAGCTGGCGACCTTGTTCGTCATCTCGCCGTCGTAGGAGAAGTAGAGCTTGTAGAAGCCGGCGTTGGGGTCCGAGTCCCAGGTGAGGACCGGCGTCTGGCGAAGGTTCTGGCACTCGTTGGGCAGCGTCGCGGCGCAGCTGTCGATGGCAGTGCCGTTGTTGCCCGTGATCTGGTTGCCGGTCAGCGACGGCGCGGCCGTTGGTCACCGCCGCCAGGGCGGTGATGGTGAACGTGCCGTGCGTGGTCGTCTGACTGAGCAGAGAGCTGCCGTTGTAGGCCTCGACGATCCAGTCGTAGCTGCCGGGTGTGAGCCACGAGGTTCCGCTGTCCTCACCCGCGGGGTAGGCGAAGTTCGTCCCTACCTGGGTATATCCGGTCGTACCTGACGGCCGCACGTAGAGCTGGTACTTGGTCGCGCTGACGACAGGGTCCCAGGTGAGCGTCGGGAACCGCTGGCCGTCGGGCGAGTCGGTCGCCGCGGGGATCGTCGCAACCGGCGGGTCCTGCGCGATGACGGTGAAGGTCGGCTGACCGCCGGCCAGCAACGAGGCGCCGACCTGGCCAGAGCCCGACACCGTCTGGACCTGCCACCGATAGGTGTGCCCCACCGTCAACAGAGTGCGGGGGGTGAAAGACAGACCCGATGTGGTCACTGTCGTGGAGTTGCCGCTGGTGGTGTCGGTGTAGGTCAGCCTGTACTGCGCCGACCCGGCCACCGGGTCCCAGGTCATCGTCGGGACCTGGACCGACGCTCCGTCGGTGGGGCTCACCTGGCTCACCATCGGCGGCGAGTAGGTGAAGTGCCCCACCTCGGCCGAGATCACGTCGCTCTGGACGCCCTTGGGGTCGTCGATGGCCATCACGCGCCAGTAGTAGGTGGTCGCCGCGGCAGGCATGCAGGCCAGTGCCTGGTTGAGGTTCTCGTTCTGCCCGGGTACCAGCGTCGTCCCGACGGTCGTGCAGGTATGGGTGCGACTGTCTTCGGGGAACGAGCTCGAGGTGCTCATCTGGACCTCGTAGCCGCTCGCGTGGTGGGTCGGGGTCCACTGGTAGTAGAACGGGTCGCTCACGTTGGCGCCGTCCGCGGGGTACTGCAGAGTCGGCTGGTCCGGCCAGTTGCGCCGGAAGTGCCAGACCGCGACCTGCGACCAGTCCAGCTTGTTGCCCGAGGCGTCCACGGGCCGCACCCGCCAGTAGTACTGGTCGTTGTTCAAGGTCGTGGGCGGAGAGTAGCTGGTGCCGACCACACCGTTCTGACTGGCGGCCGAGGTCAAGAAGTCCTGGTCGGTGCTGACCTCGACGTCGTAGGTCACTGCGCCGGGGACGGCGCTCCAGTGGAGGACGACGTTCTGGACGTCGGTGTTCACGCTGTCCGGAGTGGGGCCGACCAGCGAGGGTGCCGTCAGACCTTCGAGCGTGTAGGACGCCGGGTCTGCCCAGGCAGTCGTGAGACCGGCGCCCAGCGAGGCCTGGACCCGCCAGTAGTAGGTGTTGGGGACCTTGAGCGTGGAGACCACCAAGGACGGGACCTTCGTGCTGAAGGACGTGATCGCGTTGGAGTCGGCGAACGTCGAGTCGCTGCTCACCTGCACCGAGTACGACGTCGCGCCGGAGACCGGGACCCAGGAGAGGACCGGAGGATTGTCCGGCTCCTTGAGGGTGTCGCCGAGCGGCGAGAGGAGCGTGGGCGCGCCCACCGCGTCTCGGGTGAACGACTCCACCGCCCAGGCGCTGGTCCCGCTGCTGTTCTTGGCGCGCACGCGCCAGTAGTCGAGGCCTTGCGGCACCTGAGCAGTGGGAACCGCTTGGCTGTTCACCGTGGAGGTCGACCAGGCGATCGTCGAGAAGGAGGCGCTTGCGGAGACCTGCACGTCGTACCCGGTGGCGCCCAGGCTGCGCGCCCAGGTCAGGGTCGGGATGCCGGATGCCGAGGCTCCGCCCGAAGGTGTGAGCCCGGAGGGCACATCGGGCGTCGCGGCTTGGGCGGGCGCGACGCTCACCAGGAGGAGTGCGAACAACGTCGCGAGACCCGCGAGGGCCGCGACGAAGGAGCGCAGAGAACGACGGCGACCGAGCACGGTGGAACCCTTCCCGAAGAGACTGACGAGGCAGCCTAGGACGCGCGGAGCTTCGGGGGAGGTAGAACCGGGAGATTGTGTCCGAACGTTCGGGTGGTCTGCACGGGCGGTGCCGCCCGGCCCCGGTGGCAGGCGGCCCGAGGCTCAGTCGACGCCGACGGCGAACGCGGACTCCAGGTCGTGCTTGGAGTAGGCGCGGAAGGCGATGTGGGTCTCGGTGGCGGTGACGCCCGGGACCTTGTTGAGCCGGTCGGCCACGACGCTGGCGACGTCGTCGTGGTTGCGGACGCGGACCAGTGCGATCAGGTCGATCTGGCCGGTCACGGAGTAGACCTCGCTCACGCCGTCGAGGTCGGCGATCGCCTCGGCCACCTCGGGGATGCGGGCGACGTCGGCCTTCACGAACACGATGGCGGTGATCACGACACCAGACTCTAGCGAGCCGGCCGGGAGGCGACCGGCAGGTCGCGCCGGTCGTCGAACGGCACCAGGTCGAGCCGCGACTGGCTGACCGCGTCGTGGAGGGAGAGGTGGCGCGTCGCACCGCCGATCGGACAGGTCCACTCGCCGTCGACCTCGACCAGCCGGACGCCCGGCGCCTCGAGCCACCGCAGGATGCGCTCGGTCTCCTCGGCGGTCGCGGCCGGCACCGGGCCCGGGCCGCCGCGGACGGTCTCGCCGCTGGCGACCAGCTCGGCGACGTAGTGGTGGGCGTCGGTGCCGGGCGGGATGACACCGGCCGCCGCGAGCCGGCCGTGGCGCACGACGTGGACCGCCCACCGGACCCGGCCGCTGGGGTCGTCCTCCCGGCGGGCCGCCACCAGGTGGGGGATCGAGGTGAGGGCGGTCAGCCGCTGGGTGCGGGCGACGGCCCGCACGAACGCCGCCAGCCGGTCGCGGTGGACCCCGGCCTCCTCGAACCTCTCGTCGGCGGCGAGCACGGCCATCCGCTGGGTGATCAGGTCGACGACGTCGTCGGGCCGCTGCAGGAGGTTGTCGCGCAGCTGCCGGACCACCGCGGCGTAGGTGGTGGCGTCGACGCTGCCGTCGCAGGGGGAGAGGCAGCGGCCCATCTCGGCCAGCACGCACGGTGACCCCGCCGGGTTGCGGCCGATGCGCTGGGTGCACTGCCGCAGCGGGAAGGTCTCGTGGAGCGCGGCCAGGCACTTCTCCGCGGCCTTCTTGGTCGAGAAGGGGCCGACGTAGTCGGCGCCGTCGTCGGCGACCCGCCGCACCAGCGAGAGGCGCGGCCAGGTCTCGCGGGTGAGCTTGAGGTAGTGGGCCTTCTCCGGAAAGCGGGAGCGACGGTTGTAGCGAGGCTTGTGCTCGGCGATCAGCCGCAGCTCGCGCACCTCGGCCTCGAGCGCCGTCGCGCACTCGATGCCGGTCACGGAGTCGGCCAGACCGACCATCTCGCCGATGCGGGACCTGGTCTCGGAGGCGGTGAAGTAGGAGCGGACGCGGGTGCGGAGGTCACGCGAGGTGCCGACGTAGAGGACCCGGGCGCAGTCGTCGCGGAACAGGTAGACCCCAGGCGCGTGCGGCAGCCCCTCGGCGAGGTGGCGCTTGCGGCGCTGGGCGGTCGACACCTTGGCGCTGAAGGTCGACAGCTCCTCGAGGGTGTGGACCCCGAGGCCGCCGAGTCGCTCGAGCAGCCCGTGGAGGACGTCGACGGTCGCCCGGGCGTCGGAGAGGGCGCGGTGGTTGGGGGTCGTGGTCGCGTGGAACGTGCGTGCCAGCGACGAGAGCTTGCAGTTGGGGGCGTCGTCGCGGGTGATCACCCGGCGGGCGATCTTGGCGGTGTCGAGCACCTCGAACGCCGGCCACGGGATGCCCTGGCGGGCGGCGAACCACTTCAGGAAGCCGACGTCGAACGGCGCGTTGTGGGCGACCAGGACGCTGCCGCGGGCGAACTCGAGGAACGACGGCAGGACCGACTCGATCGCCGGTGCCTGGCCGACCATGGAGTTGGTGATGCCGGTGAGCACCGCGATGAACGGCGGGATCTGGGTGTGGGGGTTGACCAGGGTCTGGAACTCGCCGAGCACCTCGCCGCCGCGGACCTTGACCGCGCCGATCTCGGTGATCATGGAGCCGCCCTCGGCCGACCCCCCGGTGGTCTCGAGGTCGACCACGCAGAAGGTCAGGTCGCGCAGCGGACGACCCAGCTCGTCGAAGCTGCGCTGCGCCTCCCACCGGTCGGCCGGGTCGGGAGCACGCCTGGCGTCGGCCCGTCTCCGCAGCACCGCGCGGGCCCGGGCCCTCGGCCCGGGGGCGGCGGGGCCGGTGCTCGGTCGGGCGGTTGCGGTCACGTCTCGACGCTAGGGCGGCCCACCGACAACCCGGGCCGACACGCCGTACGACGCGGGCGGCGGGGAGGAGTGTGTCGGTGGTCCCTGTCACCGTCGGGGACATGACGGACACACGAACGAGAATCGACTGCGACACCTGCCTGGTACGCGGCCAGGCCTGCCACGACTGCGTGGTGACCGTGCTCCTCGGCCCACCCCCCGAGCTGGCCTTCGCCGACGACGAGTGCCGGGCCCTCGATGCCCTGGCAGCCGGTGGCCTGGTGCCCCCACTACGACAGGTGACCCCGGTCGACGGGCCGGTGATCGAGTCGGCATGAGGCGCCCGGATGCCGTGTGACAGAAGGGAAAACTGTGATGCGTGTGACCTACGCGACACCCGTCCGTCCCAGGTCACGAAAAAGTCACGACATGTCGGTTGAAAGTTTGGCCTTCCCTCCGCGGTGTGGTTAGGGTTCTGGCTCAGACCCCCGTGCCGCAGGACATGTCCGGTGTCCACACGTGGGTCGCGCCGAGTCAAGACTCGTGACCGCTCGGGGCCGCGACGAAAGAGCCGGGGAACCAAACCCATCTGGGGTGAATCTCCGACAAGGCCGACGCCACGCGAGTGGCCGAGGAGGAGTCGGGGTAGGGCCAGTCGTGCCCGAACCCGTCAGCTCACCTGGTAGGCGTACGACACGCAAGGGAGTCCTTCCGCTCGTGCTCAACGGCCGGAAAAGCCTCATCACCGTCCTCGCCAGCGCCGCCCTCGTCACCTTCGTGGGCACCGTCCCGTCCGGGACCGCGCAGGCCCAGCCCTCCGTCAGCGACGTGCAGCACCGCGTCGACCGGCTGTACCACGCCGCCGAGCAGGCTTCGGAGCGGTACAACCAGATCCACGTGCAGCTCCGGCAGATGCGTGGTGACGTGAAGGCGCTGCGCGCCGACGAGTCGCTGCAGCACCGGCGTACCGAGCAGGCCCGCCGGGTCGTCGCCGACGCCATCGTCCAGGAGTACGAGGGCGACTCGCTCTCGGCGGTGGGCCAGGCCGTCGTCTCCCAGGACCCGAGCCAGTTCGTCTCGCAGCTGTCGACGATGTCGGCCTTCAACTCCCTGCAGACCAGCCGCTACGCCTCCTACGTCACGCAGACCAAGGCGCTGGCCATCCGCCAGGACGCCACGGCGAGCCAGCTCGCCAAGGTCGCGCAGCTCGAGAAGGCCGCCGCCGCCGACAAGGCGAGCATCGACAAGAACCTCAGCGACGCCAAGGCGTTGCTCGGCAAGCTCCAGGCCGACGCCCGCCAGCGGCTGGCCGAAGCCTCGCGCGGGACCACGCCGATCCCCGCCGACGTGCCGGCTTCCGGCCGGGCCGCGATCGCCGTCCACTTCGCCCTGGCGCAGGTCGGCAAGCCCTACGTCTACGGCGCCGCCGGCCCGGGGGCCTACGACTGCTCCGGCCTGACCATGGCCGCCTGGGGTGCGGCCGGCGTGGGCCTGTCCCACTCCGCCAGCGCCCAGTTCGGCCAAGGCACCCACATCTCCCCGAGCCAGCTGCAGCCCGGCGACCTGGTCTTCTACTACAGCCCGATCAGCCACGTCGGTATGTACATCGGCCACGGCATGATCGTGAACGCCGAGAACCCCTCGGCGGGCATCAGGGTGACCGGCCTCTACTCGATGCCGTTCGTCGGCGCGGTCCGTCCTGGCTGACCCCGCGACCCCGAGCACTCCTTCGTCCGCGAAGCGACGGGCCGGCCGACCCACCTGGTGGGTCGCCGGCCTTTCGCTGTTCCTGGCCGTCGTGGTCGGGGGGATCGCCTGGCTGGTCCTGCGGCCCTCGACCTACCACGCACCTCTCGACCACCCGACCGGGCCGCAGGCCTCGGAGAGTGACGCCTCGGCGCTCCTGCGTGGCCTCGTGTCCGCCGTACGCCGGGACCGTCCGGCCGCCGCTGCGCGCCTGAGCGCCGACGAGGGCGCCGGCCGCGATCTGGCGGGCGTGGTCCGCAACGGTCGGGCGCTCCACGTGACCGGCTTCGCCCTCCGCTACGTCGACCAGGCCGGCGGCGTCGCGCCCGACGGCGCCTGGGCGGCCGACGTGGCCGCGGGGTGGCGGTTCGCGGGCTTCGACCCCCGGCCGGTCAACCTCGAGGTGCGGGTGCGGTTCGCCGTCCACGAGGGGCGCCTGTGCATCGCCGGCATCGGTGGGGGAGACCGGCGCAGCCCGGTGTGGCTCTCCGGGCCGGCCCAGGTCCGGCGTACCTCCTCGACGCTGGTGCTCGTGCGGGGCTCGGCCGCCCTGGCCGACCGGGTCGCGGCCCTCGCCGCTGCTGCGGTGCCGCAGGTCCGCGGCGTGCTGCCCGACTGGGGCGGCCGCCTCGTCGTCGAGGAGCCCGGCTCCGCAGGACGCCCTCGAGGCGGCCCTGCACGCCGACCACGGGCAGTACGCCGGGATCGCGGCGGTCACCACCGCCGTCGACGGCTCACGGGTGCGCGACGCGCCCGTCCACGTGTTCGTCAACCCGCTGGTCTTCGACCCGCTCGGCGCCCGGGGTGCCCAGGTGGTGCTCACCCACGAGGCGACCCACGTCGCGACCCGGGCGGCCACCAGCCCGGCACCGATCTGGCTGGTGGAGGGGTTCGCCGACTACGTCGCGCTGAGCGCCCAGCACATCCCGCTCGCCACGAGCGCGTCCCGGATCGCCTCGTTGGTACGCCGCCACGGGCCGCCGGCCCACCTGCCCGGAGGGGAGCAGTTCGCGGCCGGCACCCCCGACCTCGAGGCCCGCTACGAGAGCGCCTGGCTGGCCTGCCGGCTGCTCGCGGACGCCGGCGGGCAGGCCCGCCTGGTCTCCTTCTACGACGCCGTCGACGCCGGCACGCCCCTCGAGACCGCACTGCGCAGCCGCTTCGGCTTCGGCGTGCGCGGCCTCACCGAGCAGTGGCGGAACCTCCTGTCACACTTGCCCGCGTGAGCCAGCGCCGGGTCGCCTTCCTGACCTTCCTCGTCGCGACCGTCGCCTTCCTCGCCGTGGCGGCTTGGCGCATCCCCTGGCACCCCGTCCCGGGCGGCACGCCGCCCCCGGCCGCGGCCGAGACGGTCTTCACCCGGGCCCAGATCGACCGGGCCAACGCCTACACCGACCCGGCGCGCGTGCTGGCCTGGATCTCGCTGGGCGTCTCGCTTGCGGTGACCTGCTTCCTCGGCTTCACCTCCTGGGGTCCACGCCTGGTCGGCCACCTCCGGGGCTGGTGGTGGGTCAAGGTCATCCTGGCGGTGGCTGCGGTGGCGGTCATCGGCCGCCTGGCGACCCTCCCGTTCGCGATGGTGGGCCACCACCGCGCGGTGCAGCACGGCCTCAGCACGCAGGGGTGGTGGCCGTGGACGGTCGACCTGTTGACCTCGCTCGGCATCTCGGTCGTGATCTCGTCGCTGCTCCTGCTCGTGCTCGTCGGTGCGGCGCGGCTCTGGCCCCGGGCGTGGCCCGCGGTCGCCGGGGTCGCGCTGGGCGGCCTGGTGATGTTCGGCTCGTTCGTCTACCCCGTCCTGGTCGAGCCGGCCTTCAACCAGTTCACCCCCCTCCCCGACGGCACCCTGCGGACCCAGATCCTGCACCTCGCCGACGTCGAACACGTGCACGTCGACGACGTGCTCGTGGCCGACGCCTCACGCCGTACGACGACGCTCAACGCCTACGTGTCGGGCTACGGCAGCACCCGCCGGGTCGTGCTCTACGACACGGTCCTCCACGACCTGCCGCGCGACCAGGTGCTCGCGATCGTGGCCCACGAGCTCGGACACGCCGCTCACGACGACGTGCTGACCGGCTCGGTGCTGGCCGCTCTCGGTACGACGCTCGGCATCGGTCTGCTCGGGCTCGTGCTGCCGGCGTCCTCCCGGCCCGGTGACGGCCGGGGGATGCGCGACCCGGCGACGGTGCCTCGGGTGCTGGCCCTGGTGGCCCTCGCCTCCTTCGTGTCGGCGCCGGTCAACAACGGGCTCTCGCGGCTGATCGAGACCCGCGCGGACGTCGACTCGCTGCAGGCGACGCGCGACGCGCCGGCGTTCAACCGGATGCAGAAGCAGCTGGCGCTGCACTCCCTCAGCGACGACCCGCCGGCGATCACGCAGTTCTGGTTCGGCTCACACCCGACCACGCTGGAGCGGATCGCGATCGGGCGGCAGCTGGGACGTCAGGAGCGGCCGCAGCCGTAAATGGGCGATGGCCGCGGGCCCCCCATGGGCCCGCGGCCATCAGCTCGTCAGAAGGGTCAGGAACAGCTGGAGCCCGGGATGTTCTGGCTCACGGTGTCGCAGGTGCTCACGAACAGGTTGTTGAGCACGACACCCCCGAACGCGTAGACCACGAGGGCGATCAGCGCGGCGATGCCGGCGATCAGCAGGCCGTACTCGACGGCGGAGGCGCCGCGCTCGTCGCGACGCGCCAGGCGGGCGTTGAGCAGGATGCGCAGGTAGTCGAACATGGCGGGTGCTCCTTGGTGCCGGGGGGGGGAGATGACTTCAGTGTGAGGCTTGCGGGTCGTGCCTGCGGACCGGGCGTTCGACCGGACTGCGGTGACCCGGACGGACTAGGCGCACGATGGCGGTGTGCCGGTGCCGAGCGATGTCCGAACGGCGGCGTCATGACCTGCGTGCGGTCGGGCATGACAGTGGCCGCGGACCATCAGGTCCGCGGCCACCGTGCGTGAGAAGCGTCGATCAGCAGTTGCCGTTGGCGCCGCTGTTGGCGACCGACGTGCAGGTGTTCTGGAAGATGTTGCTGATGACGCCACCGAAGGCGAACACGACGAGGACGATGAGGGCGGCGATGCCGGCGATCAGCAGGCCGTACTCCACGGCCGAGGCGCCGCGCTCGTCCATCTTGGCGATGCGGGCGTTGAGCATGATGCGGAGGTAGTCCAGCATTTCGTTCTCCTACAGAGGTGTTGTGACGTTGGCGGTTGAGAGCCGAGAAGGCCGGAGGCCTCCGAACTCCATAATGGACGCTCGGCGCCGCCGGCGGATCACGCTTTCGATCCGACCCGGATAGTCCATTCGGGTCATTCCGGAGCGTGTTCTCGGGGGATTCCCACGAAAACCCGGACACCGGCCTCCGCGGTGTGCTCTGCCTCGCGGAGGCGCTCGGCCCGGATCAGAGCTCGCGGCGCTGGACGCTCGAGAGCAGCCCGATCCGCATCGCGGTGACCAGGGCCTGCGCGCGGTTGCTGGCCCCGAGCTTCTGGTAGATGCGGGCGATGTGGGACTTCACCGTGGACTCGCTCATGTAGAGCTTGGCTCCGATGGCGGCTGCGTTGTCGCCGTCGGCGAGGAGCAGCAGCACGTCGTGCTCCCGCGTCGACAGCCGGGTGGACTCCGCGCTCATCCGGCGCATCATCGCGCCGGCGAGGCCGGTGCACAGGAAGGAGCGCGGCGAGACGGCCGCGTGACGGGCGGCCCGCACCACCTCGGTCGAGGGCGCGTCCTTGCCGACGAACGCCGAGGCGCCGGCCTCCATGGCGGCGAAGATCTGGTCGTCGCCGGAGTGCATGGTGACCACGACGAGGCCGATCTTCTCGTCGGTCTGGCGGATCTGGCGGATGATGTCGAGACCGGTGCCGTCCTCGAGCTGGAGGTCGGTGACGATCACGTCGGGCGCGGCCTCGGCGTAGGTCGTGAGGGCCTCGGCGACGGTGCCGACCGAGCCCACCACCTCGGCGTCGGCCTCGCGGGCGAAGGCGCCGACCAGGCCCTCGCGGATGAGCTCGTGGTCGTCGACGATCATGACGCGGAGAGGCGGCTGGGACGCGGCTCGCTCGCCGTCCTGCACGGTCATCGGGGGTCCTTGCCGGTGGGGCGCAGCGTCATGCGCTCAGGGTGTCTGGTCCGGTGTCGGTGTCTGCTTTCGACACGCCGGGGCCGGCCAGACGGACCGCGACGACGGTGCCGCGCGGCAGGTGGTCGCCGACCTCGAGGTCGGCGTCGATCAGCGCCGCCCGCTCGCGCATGATCTCGAGCCCGTGGGAGTCCTCACGTCCGGTGCCGAGGCCGAAGCCGTCGTCGCTGACCATGATCTCCGCGGACGGGGGAGCGACCCGGCACTGCACCATGATCGAGGTGCACCCGGAGTGGCGGACGGCGTTGGTCATCGCCTCCTGGGCGATCCGCAGGAGCTCGCTCTCCACCTCGTGCCGCAGCCGGGTGGTGCTCTCGTCGAGGGTCACGTGGATCGGGATGCCGCTGCTCGCGCTCAGGTGGCGGGCCAGTGAGCCGATGGCCGTGCCGAGAGAGTCGTTCTCCCCGATGCTGGTGCGCAGGGTCTGCACCGAGCGTCGTACCTCGCCGACGACCATCGTCAGCCGCTCGCGCAGCATGGTCAGCTGGCGGGCCTTGGGCGAGCCCTCGGGCTCACCGTCGATGAGGGTGTCGACGAAGTAGCCCAGGGACGCCATCTCCTGGGCGATCCCGTCGTGCATCTCGCGGGCCAGGCGGCGGCGCTCCTCGACGGTCGCGGAGTCGCGGAACGCCAGGAACAGCACGGCGGTGTCGAGGCGGACGGTGGCCGGGCTCGAGCTTGCGGTCGAGGGCCGAGAGACGTCGCGGGAGGTCGACGGCCTGGGGGTCGAGACCCGGGGCGAGGACGCCCGAGACCACGGCCGCCACGCCGCCGCCGCTGTTGAGCGGGAAGGCGAAGCTGTGACCGGAGACCCGCACGTTGCCGGTCATCAGGCAGTACTGCGCGAGCTCCTCGCTCACCGCGAGCTCGGGGCTGGCCAGGCCGGTGTCGCCGACGAGGGGCGTGAGGACCTCGCCGCGCGGGATGTGGATGGTCAGCGCCGACACCGGCAGCTCGTCGCGCACGGCGCTGGCGATCTGGCCGCCCAGCGCGACCGGGTCGAGACCCGAGCTCAGCTTGCCGGACAGCCCGATCAGCTCGCGGATCAGCGACTGCGCGTCTCGGTAGGCGCGCTGCGGGTCGTCGGCGGCCAGGAAGTTGGTGCGGACGAACGACGCGATCAGGCCGAGGCCGAGCCCGGTGATCGCCCAGGTGAAGGCGGCGCTGCCCTGGTCCTGGGTGAGGGTGCCGTTCATCAGGCTGATCACGACGTACGTCGCCAGCTCGGCCGACAGCGACAGCGCCACGCCACGGGTGCCGCGCCGGAGCCCGGCCGTGAACGGTGGCACCGCCAGCGCCCCGAGGACGGCGACCGTCGAGTGGGCGGACAGTCCGGCGACGGAGCCGACCAGCGCGGAGTCGAGCACCAGCAGCAGCGTCGCGGGCAGCTCCAGCAGCTCGCCGGCGGTGACCGCGGCCCAGATCGCGCCGAGGGCGACCAGGGTGAGGAGCAGCAGCTGGTTGTGGCTCAGCGCCAGCGGCATCGCCAGCGTGAGCAGCGCGAACGTCCGCGCGCCGACGCGCCAGCCAGGTGTACTGCCGGCGCGGGCTACCCCAGAGCATCGGCCGACCTGGTCGGAGCGGTCATCGCAGCTCTCACTTGCCTGCGAACGAGTCCATGATGTGGATGACGGCCGGGCCCATGACCGCGATGAAGAGGCAGGGCAGGATGCAGAAGATCAGGGGCACGGTGATCTTGACCGGGACCTTCTGGGCCTTCTCCTCGGCCCGCTGACGGCGCTTGACCCGCATCTCGTGGGACTGGACCCGGAGCACGTTGGCGATCGGGATGCCGAAGCTGTCGGCCTGCACCATGGCGGTCACGAACGAGCGCACGTCGTCGACGTTGGTGCGGTCGGCGAACGCGCGCAGCGCCTGGGCCCGGCCCTGGCCGATCTGCATCTCCCGGAGCACGCGGCTGAACTCGTCGGCCAGCGGGCCCTTGGTGTTCTGCGCCACCTGCTGCACGGCGGCGTCGAACGCGAGACCGGACTCGACGCTGATGGTCATCAGGTCGATCGCGTCGGGCAGCTCGCGCTGCATCTTCGCCGAGCGGTCGTAGACCTTCTGGTAGAGGTACAGGTTCGGGCCCAGCCAGCCCACCGCGGTGGCGCCGACCACGAACACGATCTGCAGGGTCAGCGACATGCCCATCAGCGAGGTCAGGGCGACCGAGATGAAGAACAGGGCGATCGCGCCGATCGTCTTCCCGGCCTGGACCCGCTCGACCGTCCAGCCGGCCGGGTTGCCGGCCAGGTCGAGCTTGTGCCGGATCCGCTCGCCGGCGTCGGCGCCGGAGAGCCGCCGGGCGATCTTGGCCGCCCGCTCCTGGAGCGGCGCCATGATGCGCTCGGCGAACGGCTCGTCGAGATCCTTGGTCAGCTCGCGGGGCGCTCCGCTGAGCGCCTCGATCAGGGCCACCGAGCGGTCGACACCGCCGACGGCGCGCCCGGAGGCGGTCGTGCCCAGCGCCGCCGTGATCAGCACGAGGGCGGTGATCACCAGCGCTGCGCCCGAGGACCAGGAAGATGGTCATCTCACACCTCCACCTTGACGATGCGCGACATCCAGAACACGCCGACGGACAGGATCACGGCTCCGCCGATCAGCATCAGGATGCCGAGCGGCCGGGTGAACAGCACGTTGACGTAGGTGGGGTTGGCGAGCACCAGGTAGAGCAGGAACGCCGGGGGCAGGCCACCGAGCACGTAGGCGGAGAGCTTGCCCTCGGCCGCCAGGGCGGCCACCTGGCGGCGGATGTACTCGCGCTCGCGCATGGTGCCGGCCACGGTGTTGAGCAGCTCGGCGAGGTTGCCGCCGACCTGGCGCTGGATGTTGATCGCCATGACCACCCAGTCGAAGTCCTCGCTCTGGAACCGGTCGGCCACGCCCTGCAGCGCGGTCTCGAGCGACAGACCCAGCCGGGTCTCGACCAGCACCCGCTTGAACTCCGACGTGATCGGCTCGGAGCCCTCGCGGCAGATCGTGTCGACCGACTGCGCCAGGGAGAGGCCGGCGGCCAGGGAGCCCGACATCAGCTGCAGGGTGTCGGGCAGGCCGCGTTCGAACGCCTTCTTGCGGCGCTTCTTGCGGTGTCCGAGGTACATCCAGGGCAGGACGGCGCCGAGCACCATGAAGATCAGGCCCACGATCAGGGAGCCCTTGCCCAGCAGGAGCCCGACCACCGACGCGAGCAGGAAGATGCCGACGTGGAGGAGCAGCCACTCCGCGGGGCGCAGGGCGCTGCCGGCGCCCTCGAGCCGTTGCTGGATCCGCTGCTCCAGGGTGTGGCTGCGCTTGAGGACCGTGTCGGCGGCCGACTTGGCCGACTTGCAGCGCGGAGTCCTCGGCCCGGGGCTGGGACACGACCGGCGCGGACGCCGGGGCGCCGCTGCCGGCCCGCGCGGCGTACTGGACGACCCGCTCCTCGGTGGTCATCTCCGTCTCGCCCGGGATGGCGAGGACCAGGATCACCAGCAGGCCGAGCCCGAGCGCGGCCAGGCCGGCGTACATGGCCCAGGTGCCGACGTCGACGGTCAGACAGCGTCATCGCAGCCCTTCCATGGCGAAGAGCATCGGGTCCACGCGGACGTTGGAGTGCTCCATCTTCTCCAGGAACTTCGGGCGCAGACCGGTCGCGCGCAAGAAGCCCTTGGCGTTGCCCTCCTCGTCGAAGCCGGCCGAGTGGTCGTAGACGAAGATGTCCTGGAGGGTGATCACGTCGCCCTCCATCCGCTCGACCTCGGTCAGCGAGGTGATCCGGCGCGAGCCGTCCTTGAACCGGGTCTGGTGGACGATCAGGTCGACCGCGGAGGCCACCTGCTCGCGGATCGCGCGCACCGGCAGGTCCATGCCCGCCATCAGCACCATCGTCTCCATGCGGGCCAGGGTGTCGCGCGGGCCGTTGGAGTGGAGGGTACAGATCGAGCCGTCGTGACCGGTGTTCATGGCCTGGAGCATGTCGAGCGCGGAGGCGTCGCGGACCTCGCCGACGATGATGCGGTCCGGGCGCATACGCAGGGCGTTCTTGACCAGGTCGCGGATCGTGACCATGCCTCGACCCTCGATGTTGGCCGGGACGCGACTCGAGGCGTACGACGTGGTCCTGCTTGAGCTGGAGCTCCGCGGCGTCCTCGATGGTGACGATGCGCTCGTCCTCCGGGATGAACGACGAGAGCACGTTGAGCGTGGTGGTCTTCCCGGCGCCGGTGCTCCCGGACACGATGACGTTGAGGCGGCCACGCACGCAGGCGTCGAGGAACTCCACCGAGCGCTCGCTGAGGGTGCCGAACGCGATCAGGTCGTCGGAGGTCAGCGGGTCGGCGGCGAACTTCCGGATGGTCAGCGAGGACCCGTCGACCGCCAGCGGCGGGATGACGGCGTTGACCCGGCTGCCGTCAGGCAGACGGGCGTCGACCATCGGGCTGGACTCGTCGACACGACGGCCGATGCGGGACACGATCTTGTCGATCGTGCGACGCACGTGGGCCTCGTCGCTGAACGACGCGTTGGCCTTCACCAGCTTGCCGTCACGCTCGAGGTAGATGGAGTCGTGACCGTTGACCATGACCTCGGAGACGTCGACGTCGCGCAGGAACGGCTCGATCGGGCCGTAGCCGAGGATGTCGTCGCTGATCTCCTGGGTGAGCCGGTTGCGGTCGGCGTTGCTGATCGGCCGCTCCTGCGAGCTCATCAGCTGGGCCAGCACCGCTCGGACCCGGTGGTCGAGGTCGGCCTGGTCGAGGTTGGCGTCGTAGAGCTGGGGACCGAGCTGCTTGAGCAGCTCGGAGTGCACGTCCTGCTTCAGCTGCTCGAGGCGCTCGTACTCGGCGTTGCGTCCGGTTGCCCGCGCGGGCCACCGTCGCCGGCGTGCTGCGGGCTCGCGGCGGCGGCTCGGGGTCGCCGCCCCCGGCACCACCACCGCCACCACCGCGCGGCGGCGGGGGAGGCGGGGGCGGCTCCTGTCCGTCGGCCCCGGCCGGCGGCGGAGGCGGCGGCGCGGCACCGGTCTCGGTCTGCTTGCGCGCGGCGGCGAGACGTTCGGCGAGACTGCTCACGGTGTCACCTCTTGATCCGGAAGAGCTTGGCGAAGCGGTCGTTGTCGGTGTCCGCGTGCCTGCCCGAGTCGCCCGCCCCGTCGGCCGGCTCGCCGGCCAGCATCGTCGACAGGTTGCGGAACGCGGCGCTGGACGGGTGGTGGGGACTGGCCGCGATGATCGGCGTGCCCGCGTTCGTGGCCGCGGCGATGTCGATGGACGTCGAGATCTGCGAGGCGACGTTCATGCCGAGGATGGTCTCGACCTTCTCCGCCCCGATCCCGACCGCGTCGTCGGCGCGGTTGAGGAGCAGGTAGCGGTGGCCGCGGCCGATGTTGAGCATCTCGAGGGTGTCGAGGGCGACCTTGACGTTCTTCAGGGTCGGCACGTCGAGGGTGGCCACGATGATGCACTCGTCGGTCTCGTCCAGCGCAGTGAGCGTCTGCTCGTCGAAGGCCGGTGCGGTGTCGACGACGACGTAGTCGTACATCGTGCGCAGGGTGCGCAGCACCTTCGAGATCAGCAGGGGCGAGATCCGCTCGCGGACGTCGGGGTGGCTGGGCGCGGCCAGCACCTTGAGGTTGTCCTGGTAGCGGGTCAGCAGCGAGTTGAGCATCGGCACGTCGAGGTCCTCCTCCGACCCGATCGCGTGCTCGACGGTGTGGGAGGGGAAGAGCTGGAGGGTGATCGCGACGTCGCCGAAGGCCAGGTCGAAGTCGACGAGGCACACCTGACGCGAGCCCTTGTCGGTCAGCGCCAGCGCCAGGTTGACCGCGACGGTCGTCTTCCCGACACCACCCTTGGGCGAGAAGATCGAGATCACCTGGCCGTTGTGCTTGGTCGCCTCCGGCCCGCGAAGGGCCTGGGAGAACTGGTGGGCACGGTTGACCGCGCCCGCGACGAGGTGGAGGTCGTCCATCGCCACGACCTCGCGGGCACCGGCCTGCATGGCCCGGGCCAGGAGCGCGGTGTCGAGGGCGGGGCGCACGAACACGACGCTGGTGGCCGGCCGCGAGGTGCGGAGCCCCTCGCAGACGGTCACGCCGTCACCGAACGAGATGTTCGGCCCCAGCACCACGACGTACTCCTCGGGGTGCTGGGCCAGCCACGGCAGCAGGCGCTCGGTCGTGTCCACCGACTGGCATCCCGGTGGAAGGGCGCCGAGCAGTCGCCGTGCGGTGGTGCTGTCGGGGTCGACGATGACGGGCATCTAGATCACCTGAAGAGGGATGCGACGAGGGTCGAGGTGCCCGGGCCCGGGTGCACCACGCTGGTGTTGGTGAGCAGGCCGAACGTCAGGTTGAGCGCCTTCGAGGAGACGATCACCTTCTGTGCCTCCTTCTGGGTGACGGCCAGCGTCAACAGCGTACGAGGAAGCTGCTCTGTCGTCTGCGTCCCGTTCGGATCGGTCTTGGTGGAGGTGGTGGGTGGCTGTGGCGAGCCGACGTTGAGCACCGTGACCTTGGGCAGCAGCAGGCGGGTCGTGGTCGTAGCAGCAGCGCCTGCCGCACCGCCCGCTGCGGCGCCCCCTGCGGGCGCGAGCTCACCGGTGACGAAGATCGCGACCTGGGAGCCGTTCTCGATGTTGCCGGCCACCCGGTCGGGGTCGGTGAGGTTCACCGAGATCGCGATCATGCCCTTCGGGATCGGCAGGGTGGAGGGGGTCGGCGCGGCCTGCCGGCGTTCGTGCTGAACTGACTCTCGACGATCAGCTGGCCCTCGTAGAGCGGCGCCGTGGCCACCTCCTCGTCCTTGATGCTGGTCGTGGTCGTCACTGCGCCCGGCACCGAGTCCGCGTAGGACTGAGGGACGGACTTCGCCACGACCTTGCCGGAAGACACAGCCGTGCCCCAGGTCTCGTTGGCGTGTGATGTTGGTGGCCGCGACGTAGACGGTGGTCTCGGTGACCTTGGAGGCGCTCTTGACGTAGAGGAACACCAGGGCCGTCCCGATGAGCGCGACGAACACAGCGAGGATGAGGAGAAGTCTGCGGCGGTCCATGTCGGGCGTTCCCTTTCGCTCGGACACCGTCCGGCGGGTGGCGGGCGGGCATACGTCGTGGTGCGGCCCGGAGTCGGGGAGGACTGGAGCCCCTTGCTGAGCCCGAAACACGCGAGACAGATGTTATGAGCGGGAAGGGGGTTACGGGGGCGATTTGCAAAATCTGCGGTCCAGGGATGACCGGCCCTTGCGCGTCGGCCCTCGCGTGTGGCATCGTCGGCCCGGCGCCGCGGGCCCGTCGTGCGGGTCAGACGAAGAGCGCAGCGATCTCGTCGCGGAGGTCGCGGACGACCACGTTGCGCTTGAGCTTCAGGCTGGGGGTGAGCTGGCCGGTCTCCTCGGTCCAGTCGTCGGGGAGGATCACGAACTTCCGGATCGACTCCGCCCGGGACACGGCGGCGTTGGCGTCGTCGATCGCCACCTGGACCTCGGCCCGGAGGTCGGGGTCGTCGACCAGGGCGCCCAGGTCGCCGGCCTTGCCGTGCTCGGCGGCCCAGTCGGGGAAGGCCTCGGGGTCGATGGTGACCAGGGCGGCGATGAACGGTCGCCCGTCACCGACGACCAGGCACTGGCTGACCAGGCGGTGGGCGCGGACCCGGTCCTCGAGCACGGCGGGAGCGACGTTCTTGCCGCCGGCAGTGACGAGGATCTCCTTCTTCCGGCCGGTGATCCGGACGAAGCCCTCCTCGTCGATCTCGCCGATGTCGCCGGTGTGGAACCAGCCGTCGCGCTCGAGGGCCTCGCGGGTCGCGTCCTCGTTGTTCCAGTAGCCGGCGAAGATCTGGCCGCCACGGAACATCAGCTCGCCGTCGTCGGCGACCCGCACCTCGGTGCCGGGCAGCGGCTGGCCGACCGTGCCGATCTTGAGGGCGTCGGGCCGGTTGGCGGTGAGGGCGGCCGTGGTCTCGGTGAGGCCGTAGCCCTCGAGCACGATGAACCCGATGCCGCGGTAGAAGTGGCCCAGCCGGTCGCCGAGCGGCGCGCCGCCCGAGATGGCGTAGTCACAGCGGCCGCCGAGGGCGGCGCGGAGCTTGGCGTAGACCAGCCGCGAGAACAGCGCGTGCCGGACCCGGAGGGCGAGCGAGGGCCGTCCCTTGTCGAGCGCCCGCGAGTGGGCGATGGCGGTGTCCGCGGCGCGGTCGAAGATGCCGCCCCGGCCCTCGGAGGTGGCGCGCTGCGAGGCGGTGTTGAAGATCTTCTCGAAGACCCGGGGTACGGCGAGCACGAACGTCGGCTGGAACTCGGCGAGGTCGGCGGTGAGGTGCTTGACGTCGGCGGTGTGCCCGAGGCGTACGCGGGCCTTGACCGCCCCGACCTGGATGATCCGCGCGAACACGTGCGCGAGGGGGAGGAACAGCAGGGTCGACGCGTCGTCGGGCTCGAACAGCTCGTGGAGCTCGGGCACGGCCACCCCGAGCTCGGTCATGAAGTTGCCGTGGGTGAGCATGCAGCCCTTGGGACGGCCGGTCGTGCCCGAGGTGTAGATGATCGTGGCCAGGTCGAGCGGGGTGGTGGTCTGCCGGCGTGACTCGAGCTCGTCGTCGGAGATGTCCGCGCCGAGCCGGCGGAGCACCTCGATCGCGTTGTCGGTCAGCGACCACACGTGGTTGAGCTCGGGGAGGCTGGAGCGGCGCTCGGCGACCCGGGACGGTGTGCTCGGGGCCCTCGGCCACCACGGCACGCGTGCCGGAGTCGCCGAGGATCCACTCGATCTGCTCGGCCGAGGAGGTCTCGTAGACCGGCACGGTCACCAGGCCGGCGAACCAGATGGCGTAGTCGACCAGGGTCCACTCGTAGCGGGTCTTGGAGATCAGCGCGACCCGCTCACCGGGCTGCAGCCCCGCGGCCACCAGTCCCTTGGCCACCGCTCGCACCTCGTCGAGGAACTCCTGCGCGGTGACGACCGACCACTCGGTGCCCGTCCGACGCGAGAAGACGACGGCGTCGGGAGCCTCGTGGGCGTTGCTGACCACGTCGTCGGTCAGGTTGCCGGTCGTCGGCACCTCGACGTTCAACGGGACGGAGAACTCACGCACGGTGCCTCCACGCTGGGCGGTCGGGAATCTCCCCGGAGGTTACCGCCGGGGAGCCCCGGCACCGTCCGGTAGGCTCGCCGAGCCCGCGACGCCGACTCGTCACGCAGGCGCGCGTCCGGGCCGGAGCGAGCAGCAGAAGGGGTTCCATGGCCGACCAGACCGAGTCGTCGATCGTCGTCGACGCACTGCCCGACCAGGTCATGGACGTGATCGCCGACTTCCCGTCGTACCCGACCTGGGCGAAGGGCGTCCGGTCCGCCGACGTGGTCTCGGAGTTCCCCGACGGCCGGGCCGAGCAGGTCTACTTCGAGCTCGACGTCTCTCCGATCAAGGACGAGTACACCCTGGAGTACGTCTGGTCGGGCTCCGAGCGGGTCACCTGGACCCTCGTCGAGGGGAAGATGCTGCGCGCCCTCGACGGTGCCTACATCCTGACCCGGCTGCCGGGCGGCGGCACCGACGTCACCTACCGGCTCTCCCTCGACGTGTCCATCCCGTTGATCGGGATGTTGAAGCGCAAGGGCGAGAAGATCCTCATCGATGCCGCGCTCAAGGGTCTGAAGAAGCGCGTCGAGTCGCTCGGCTGAGGGCCGTGCGGATCCTCCTGTTCACGGGCAAGGGCGGGGTCGGCAAGTCGACGGTCGCGGCCGCGACCGCCACCCTGGCGGCCCGGGCCGGCCGACGCACCCTGGTGCTGTCGACCGACGCCGCCCACTCCCTCGCCGACGCCTTCGGGGTGAGCCTCGGCCCCGATCCCGAGGAGGTCGCGCCAGGCTTGTTCGTCCACCAGGTCGACGCGCAGCGCCGGTTCGAGGAGTCGTGGGCCGACATCCAGCGCTACCTGCTCGCGGTGCTCGACGTCGCCGGCGTCGACCCGGTCGCGGCCGAGGAGCTGACCGTCGTCCCGGGCGCGGAGGAGGTGCTGGCGCTCCTCGAGCTCCGGCTGCACGCCCTGTCCGAGGAGTGGGACACGATCGTGGTCGACTGCGCGCCGACCGCCGAGACCCTGCGCCTGCTCGCCCTGCCCGAGGCGCTCGGGTGGTACATGAGCCGGGTCTTCCCCGTCGAGCGGCGGTTGGTCAAGGCGCTGCGGCCCGTGCTCTCGCGGGCCGCGGGGGTCCCGATGCCCGAGGACGACGTCTTCGCCGCCGTCGAGCGGCTGCACGCGGAGCTCGACGAGGTGCGCGGGCTGCTCACCGGTCCCGAGTCGGGGGTGCGGATCGTGCTCACCCCCGAGCAGGTGGTGCTGGCCGAGGCGCGTCGCAGCTACACGACCCTGTCGCTCTTCGGCTACCGCGTCGACGGAGTGGTCGCCAACCGGGTCTTCCCCGACGGCGGCGACGACCCGTGGCGGGCCGGCTGGGTGGCGGCCCAGGCCGAGGTGCTCGGCCAGGTCGACGAGTCGTTCACCGGGATGGAGATCTGGCGGTCGCCCTACCACCCGGCCGAGCCGGTCGGGGTCGACGCCCTCGAGGCCTTCGCTCACGCGCTGTACGGCGACCGTGACCCGCTCGCCGTACCCCCTGCGGCGGAGCCGCTGCGGATCACCCGCACGACCGCGGGAGCGGTGCTGCGGCTGCGGCTTCCGTTCGTGGCCGGCACCGACGTCGACCTCGCCAGGGACGGCGACGATCTGGTCGTGACCGTGGGGTCGTATCGTCGTCTTCTGACCCTGCCCGCCGGGTTGTCTCGGCACCGGGTCGCCGGTGCTCGCGTGGACGGGGGCGAGCTGCAGGTGAGGTTCGCCGCCGTACGAGGTGAGGAGACGTGACTCCCGCATGACACAGACCGACGACGAGGTCGTGGGCACGGTTGCCGAGGAGGCGGCCAAGCTGCTGGGCGCCCTGTCCGGGTGGGCCCGGGAGAACGGCGACGGGTGGTACGACGGGCTGCAGGACGGCGTGTCGTCGATCGCCGACGAGCTCCACGAGCACGTCTCGACCGGGACGCCGGAGTGCGCCTGGTGCCCGGTCTGCCGCACGGTCGCCGCGGTCCGGCAGGCCAGCCCCGAGGTCAAGGCCCACCTGAGCACGGCTGCGTCGTCGCTGATGCTCGCCATCTCCGGCCTGCTCGCGACGCGCCCTCCGGCCCGAGACGCACGCCGCGGCGGCAGCGGGGTCGAGCGGATCCGGCTCGACGACGACGCGGACACCTGGGCCGAGGACGTCGAGTCGTGAGCCTCGCCTGCGGGATCGACGTCGGCGGCACCAAGATCGCCGGCGGGGTGGTCGACGAGAGCGGCACGATCGTCGAGGAGCTCCGGGTGGAGTCGCCGGCCACCGACGCGGCCGCGATCGAGCAGGCCATCGAGGGGCTGGTCAAGCAGCTCCGGAGCCGGCACCGGATCGAGGCGGTCGGCGTCGGTGCGGCCGGCTACATCGACAAGGGCCGCGCCGTCGTGATGTTCGCCCCCAACCTGGCGTGGCGCGACCTCGACCTCAAGGCCGACCTGGAGGCCAAGCTCGACCTCCCGGTCGTCGTGGAGAACGACGCCAACGCCGCGGCATGGGGCGAGTTCCAGTTCGGCGCCGGGCACGACGTCGACGACCTCCTGCTGGTCACCGTCGGGACCGGTGTCGGCGGTGGGGTCGTCCTCGACGGGTCGCTCTACCGCGGGGCGTTCGGCGTCGGCGCCGAGATCGGCCACATGCGGGTCGTCCCCGACGGCATCCTCTGCGGCTGCGGCAACTACGGCTGCCTCGAGATGTATGCCAGCGGCTCGGCGCTGGTCCGCGACGTGCGGGCCGCGGCCCGCGCGGGCTCGCTGCTGGCCGCCGACCTCGTCGAGCGCGCCGGGGGAGACCCTGCGGCGATCACGGGGCCGCTCGTCACCGAGGCCGCCCGCGCGGGTGACCCGTTCGCGATCGAGCACCTGGCCACCCTCGGTCAGTGGCTGGGGGAGGGGATCGCGTCGCTGACCGCGGTCCTCGACCCTGCGGTGGTCGTCGTCGGCGGTGGAGTCAGCGCGGCCGACGACCTGCTGCTCGAGCCGACCCGCAGGGCGTTCGCCGCCCAGCTCACCGGACGCGGACACCGGCCGATGCTCGAGATCCGCAAGGCCCGGCTGGGCAACCGTGCCGGGCTGATCGGCGCCGCGGACCTCAGTCGCCACTGAAACGCACCGCGCGACTGGCACGATGCCGCCCATGGGTGACCGGCATGGTGCGCGTGATGACCTACGTCATCCTGGCGGCGCCGTCGCCTGGATGGGCGGCAGGGCCGCCACGCCAGCTGTGGGACCCCGACGCCTGGTGGCACCTCCGGCTCGGCAACGACTTGATCGCCCAGCGCTCGCTGTCGACCCCGACCACTGGTCCGACGTTCGCCCGGTGCCCTGGGTGCCGACCGAGCCGCTGCCCGAGGTCGTGGCTGCTCTCGTCCAGCGCGGCTTCGGGTACTCCGGGCTGGCCTGGCTGTACGGCGCTCGGTGCCGTCCTCGTCGTCTGACGATCCAGGTCACCAACCGCCGCGAGGCCGCGCTGCTGCCGGCCACGGTCGCGACCGTGCTCTTCCTGCTGCCGGCGTACGGCTCGATCACGCCGCGGCCGCAGCTGGTCAGCTTCGTGCTGCTGCCGGTGGTGCTCGCCGCCTGGCTGCAGACCGACCGTGACCTGAGGCCACGCTGGTGGCTGGTGCCGCTGAGTTCGTCTGGTCGCTGTGCCACGGCTTCTGGTTCATCGGTGCCGCCTACGGCTTCCTCTTCGTGGTCGGGATCGCGCTGAGCCGTCGCGCCGACTCCGCACGCTCGTCCGGCTCGCCGCTGCGTCCCGGTCGCCTCGCTTCCTCGTGGTGCTGCTGAACCCCGCCGGTCTCGGGTCGTTCGAGGCGCCGTTCCGGGTGAACGCGACGGCCGGCTACATCAGCGAGTGGCAGCGGACCGCAGCTGCTCACCGCCGGGCCGCTGGGGGCGCTCCTGATGGTCGCGCTGACCGCGGTGCTCTGGGCCGTCACCCGCACCGGCGTGAGCTGGACGCGCGTGCTCATGCTGTCCTCTGCGGTGTTCTGGGTCTGGTACGCCGAGCGGCTGGTCGACCGTGGGGCGTCGTGGCGGCGCCGCTGCTCGCCGGCGCTCTCGACGGCCTGCTGGCGCGCTCGACGGTGCGAGCCAGCGTGACCGCGAGCCGCGCGCGGAGCCGGACCGCCGGGAGCTCGTGATCGTGGCCGGCGATCGGGGTCGCCTATCTGGTCGTGCTCGCGCTGCTCGTGCCGCACACCTCCGCCGAGCCCGGGCGGGTGCCGCTCGCGCTGGACGCGGACCTCGACCGGCTCCCGGCCGGGACTCCGGTCTTCAACGACTACGTGATG
Organism: uncultured Actinomycetota bacterium; assembly: GCA_963820015.1. GTDB lineage: Bacteria > Actinomycetota > Actinomycetes > Propionibacteriales > Nocardioidaceae > Nocardioides. The sequence continues at coordinate 82,570 of CAWFYO010000005.1, forward strand.
GGGGCCTGGATCGCCTGGCGGCACCCCGACCTGAACCAGTACATCGACGGTCTCGCGCACGCCGTACTCCGCGCAGCACTATCGCCGACTTCCACCGGGCTGAGACCGCGTCGCCGGGGTGGTACGGCGTGGTCCGCGCAGTCCGGGGCACCGGTCGCTCTGGTCGAGACCGACGGACCTCTGGCGCCGGCTCTGCGGCGACGCGTGGGTGGCGGACGGTCCGAGGCGGCTGATGCCGGCTACGCAGCTCGCTCGCGCGAACCGGCTGGACCCTCGAACTAGAGGCGTGCGCCGTCGTCGTCGGGGTCGCGCGGGTCGCGTGACATGGTGGCGACGAGATAGCCGAACGACGCCAGGAAGGCGATCACCAGCGCGCCGGTGAGGATGCCGGGCAGCGGGTAGTCGAGGGCGACGACGATCAGCAGCAGCACCGGCGGTGCGACCAGTCCGACCCACGCGAACCGGCGGTCGGTCGAGATGTCGGGCGGCGGCGGCAGCGGCGGCGGCACGAACTGCTCGTCGTACGGTTCGAACCGGAAGACGTCGGCCGGCGCGGCCGACGGGTCACCGGTCCACGGCTCGGCAGGGTCGCGGGTCGGGTCGGGAGTCGCGAGGGCGTCGGGCGTCTCGGGCTCGTCGGGTACGACGGGCAGGTCGCCGTAGTGGTCGACGATCGCGCGCCAGGCCTGCTCCTCGGCCTGCGCGCGCTCGGCCCGCTCGTCCCGCGCGCCGTCGTCGCGACTGCTCACCCGGTCAGCCTAGGCGCTCCCCACCAGCACGGCTCGCCCGCCAGGCGCTCTGGTGCCCGCTCAGGCGGACGACCCGCCAGGGGCGGTGACCCGGGCCACGAATGCCGCGGACTCCGCGACGATCCGGTCGGCGTCGTGGTCGAGGGGCGCGACGTGGTAGCTGTTCTCGAGCATGCGCTCCTCGACGTCGGTCGAGGAGATGTGCTGGAGCACGGTGGCCGACGACGACGGGTCGATCACGTGGTCGACGGTCGAGCGGAAGTAGACCAGCGGCTGGGTGACCTTCCCGAGGTCGGGCACGACCACCTTCCACATCTCCAGCACCTGGGCGAGACCCTTGAGCGGGAGCCTGGGATAGCCCACCTCGTCCTGGCCGGGCTTCTTGATGTCGTTGACGACGCCCTTGAGGCTGGGCACGACGTGCTTGAGCACCGGAAGGGCCACCAGCTCCTTGCGGTTGGTGGAGACGAACGGGTTGACCAGCACGATGCCGGCCACCTGGTCGCCACGCTCCTCGGCCAGCCGCAGCACGACCGACCCGCCCATCGACAGGGCGCCCACGACGACGGAGTCGCACGTGGCGCGGAGCCGGTCGAACGCGGCCTCGGCCTCGGCGTACCAGTCGGTCCAGGAGACCTGGTTGAGGTCCTGCCACTTCGTGCCGTGTCCCGGCAGCCGCGGCACCTCGACGGCGTACCCGAGGTCGTTGAGGGCCCGGCCCCACGGCTTCATCGAGGCGGGCGAGCCGGTGAACCCGTGCACCAGCAGCACGCCGACCGGGCGACCTCCGGTGAGCTCCGGTCGGGCCGGGAGGGTGATCGGGTCGGTGGGGGCCTCGGGAGTCGAGGAGGCGGGCTGTGACATGGGCGCATCCTGCCGTACACCCGAAAGGTTGTCAGGGCTGGTGCGCCTCCGGTGGGACTAGGCTGTGCGCAGGTGCCGGACGCGCAACACCGTCGTGCAGGGGGAGGGGGTCGGGTTGCTCTACTGGTTCATGAAGTGGATCGCACTCGGGCCGTGGCTGAAGGTGGTCTTCCGCCCCCACGTCGAGGGTGCCGAGCACGTGCCGGCGACAGGTCCCGCGATCCTGGCCAGCAACCACCTGTCCTACACGGACTGGATGTTCATGCCGCTGATGCTGCCGAGGCGGGTGACGTTCGTGGCCAAGGCGGAGTACTTCACGACGCCGGGCCTCAAGGGCTGGTTCCAGAAGAAGTTCTTCTCCGGTGCGGGACAGGTGCCGATCGACCGCTCCGGGGCCAACGCCGCCGAGGGTGCGCTGGCCTCGGCCCGCACGATCCTGGACCAGGGTGACCTGTTCGGGATCTACCCCGAGGGCACCCGCTCCCACGACGGTCGCCTCTACCGCGGCAAGACCGGGGTGGCCCGGCTGGCGCTGGAGACCCGGGTCCCGGTGATCCCGGTAGCCGTGGTCGGCACCGACGTCGTCGCGCCTCCGGGCAAGACGTTCGGCAGCTGGACCCGCCCGCGCGTGCGCTTCGGCGAGCCGCTCGACTTCTCCCGCTACGAGGGCATGGAGAACGACCGCTACATCCTGCGTGCGATCACCGACGAGATCATGTACGAGATCATGCAGCTGTCCGGCCAGGAGTACGTCGACGTCTACGCCGCCAAGGCCAAGGAGCTCACCCAGGCCTCCGCCGCAGACGCCAAGCGCGCCGAGCGGGAGGCGGCCGAGGCGATCTCCGGCGAGCAGAAGCAGGCGTCCTGACCGGGCTCACCGGGCACCCCTCGCACGAGCTCACCCCCGGGCTCCGGCGACCGGTCCGGCCGACGGAGCCCGCGGCCATCGCCGTCGAGGACCGGATGTACCGCTGGCTGGCGGTGCTGCGGTTCGTCCTGGTGGTCAACACGATCGGGCTCAACCTCCGCCGTGGGGGCTTCTCCCATCCCGTGGCCGCGGCGGTGATCCTCGCCGGCCTGGTGGTGTGGACCGTCCTGATCAGCTGGGTCTACAGCTCCTACGCCCGTCGTACGACGTTCTGGGTCGTCTCCGACCTGGTCGTCGCCCTCGTCGCGATCGCCCTCACCGCGGTGGTCAAGGAGCCGGGCTACCACTCCACGCTGCCGGGGTTCTGGGTGATGGCGGCGATGTTCGCGTGGTCCATCCACTGGCGCTTCTACGGCGGGCTGGTCGCGGCCGTGCTGCTGTCGGTCGATGACTTCTGGACCCGGCACTACCTGTCGGAGAGCGTCTACGGCAACCTCTTCCTCCTGCTCGTCGGCGGCCCCATCGTCGGGCTGATGGTCGACTCCCTGCTGCGCTCGGCGGCGCGGACCGCCGTCGCCGAACGCACGGCGGCCGCCGCCACCGAGCGCACCCGGCTGGCGCGGGCCGTCCACGACGGTGTGCTCCAGGCCCTCGCGCTGGTCCAGCGCCGCGGCCCCGACCTCGGGCCCGAGGGCGTCGAGCTCGGGCGGCTGGCGGGGGAGCAGGAGCAGGCGCTGCGCTCGCTCATCCGCCAGCAGGACGCCGTCACCACCGCGGTCGTCGACGAAGGCGCGCCGGCCGGGAGCCTCCGACCTGGTCGCGGCGCTGACGGGGCTGGAGCGCCGTCCCGGGGTGTCGGTGGCCGCGCCGCCTGACGCCGTGCTGCTGCCACCGGAGGCGGTGGCCGAGGTCGTGGCCGCGGTCGCGGCGTGCCTCGACAACGTCGCCGTCCACGTCGGGCCGGACGCACCGGCGTGGGTGCTGCTCGACGCGGCACCGGACGCCGTGCACGTGACCGTCCGGGACGAGGGACCGGGCATCGCGACCGGCAGGCTCGAGCAGGCGGAGGAGGAGGGACGCCTCGGCGTGGCGAGCTCCATCCGCGGCCGGCTGGCCGACCTGGGCGGCGCCGCCGAGGTGTCGACCGGCAGCTACGGCACCGTCTGGGAGCTGACCGTCCCGCGCTGAGCCAGCCGCGCCCCGAGCAGCCACTGGGCGACCAGGCCGGCCAGGGCGGCCAGCGCCAGCGGCACCCAGGTGACGGCACCGTCCTCGCGCGCCGCGGACCAGAAGGCGTTGTGGTGCCACACCTGGTTGCCCGCGAGCCAGACGTAGTCGTGCAGCGCGCCGTACGCCGTCGCGAAGGCCTCGACGCCGAGCAGCGGCCCGAACAGGGCACGGGCGACCCGGCCCATCCGGGCCGCCGAGAGGGCGAGGGCCGGCGTGCTGCACGCCAGCATCTCGAGCCCGAGGCGGTAGCCGTAGAACACGTCGCCGCCCCAGAAGTAGTTCAGCACGCCCTGGAGGACCGTGTAGGAAAGGCCGCCCCACACCAGGGCGCGCGACCAGTCGGGCAGGGTGCGCCACGAGCGGACCAGGGCCGGCAGCAGCAGGAGGGTCAGCGGCGTCCACACGAAGATGCCGCGGTCGGGCGCCACCCAGAAGCCGAGCTGGTTGACCAGGCTGAACCGGTGCTCCGCGGCGTAGTTGGTGAAGGGGCTGGTGTCGTAGGAGGCCGTGGGGTTCCAACTGCCGTACATCCAGTGCGTCCACACCGAGATCAGGCCCAGGAACGCGGCACTGACCAGCCCGACCCTGGTCACGATCACCGGTGAGCGCCGGCGGACGCCGACGAGCAGGCCGAGGACGGCCACGATCAGCGCGGCGTGCAGGCGCCCCCACAGCGTGATCCCGCCGAAGAAGCCGGCCCACCACCAGCGGTCGGTCGAGGCCGCCCAGGCCATGCCGCAGATCCCCAGCACCGTGACGGTGTGCGGCCACATGCCGTTGGCGGCGACGGTCCAGACCGGCGTCGCGAAGCCGAAGACCAAGGCAGCGAGCAGGGCCTGCGGGACGGTCAGCCGGCGGCGCAGGGCGAGGAACATCAACGTCACCGACGCTGCGGTGAGCACCGCAGCGGTCAGGCCACCGGGGGTCGTGCTGAAGGTGTCGGCACCGGCCAGCCAGTACGCCGGCACCGCCGCGGCGATCACCCCGGGGGAACGGCCGATCACGGTGTGCCCGTGTACGTCGAGCACCCACTCGTGGCGCAGCGGGTTGCCGTCGAGGACCGGCACCCGGAGACCTTCGAGCCAGGGGTTGCCGGTCTGCGCGAGGTGCCACGAGCCGAAGTTCGCGCTCCACACGTCGAGGCTGATGACGTGGTGGGCGATGGTGAGGCCGTAGACGACGGCCGCGACCAGGAAGAGCACGACCGGCACCAGCCAGGAGCCCAGGCGCCGTCGTACGGCGGAGGGTGCGGCCTCGTCGACGAGGTCACCGGAGGTGGTGGTCATGGTCCGCCCATCATCACCGATGGCCGACGTCGATCCACGAGCGGCGGGGGTGGCGGGCCCGAGACCCTAGACTTCCAGGGCTCGCCCGCCCGCCGACGTACCCGAGATGGGACCTCCGTGAAGCTCGTCGTCCAGATCCCCTGCCTGAACGAGGAGGCGACCCTGCCCCTCGTGCTGCAGTCGATCCCGCGGCGCATCGAGGGGATCGACGAGATCGTGGTGCTCGTCATCGACGACGGCTCGACCGACGGGACCGTCGAGGTCGCCCGGTCGTTCGGGGTCACCCACTTCGTCCGGCACGCCGGCACCCAGGGCCTCGGCCGCTCCTTCCAGGACGGCGTCAACTACGCCCTCAGCATCGGCGCGGACGTGGTGGTCAACACCGACGGCGACAACCAGTACCCCCAGCAGCGCATCGGCGACCTGGTGCGTCCCATCGTCGAGGGCCGGGCCGACGTCGTCATCGCCGACCGCCAGGTCCACCTGGTCGAGCACTTCTCGCGCTCCAAGGTCGCCCTGCAGAGGCTCGGCAGCCGCGTCGTCAACCGGGCGGCCGGCACCACGGTGCCCGATGCGGCGAGCGGCTTCCGCGCCTACTCCCGCGAGAGCCTGATGCGCCTGAACACGGTCACCCGGTTCAGCTACTGCATCGAGACGATCATCCAGGCCGGGGTGAAGCGGCTGCGGATCGAGAGCGTCCCGGTCCGCACCAACCCGAAGACCCGCGAGTCGCGCCTGTTCACCTCGACCCGGCAGCACGTCGTCCGCTCTGCGGCCGCGATCGTGCGGTCCTTCATCATGTACAAGCCCTACGTCATCTTCGGGTGGGCGGCGCTGGTCCTGCTCGTGCTCGGCCTCCTGCCCTTCGCTCGGTACGCCGTGCTCCTGGCGCTGGGCGAGCCGGGTCACGGACACCTGCAGTCGCTCCTCCTCGGTGCCGTCCTGCTGATCCTGGCCTTCCTGAGCGTGATGCTGGGCATCATCTCCGACCTGATCCGGACCAACCGGACTCTGATCGAGGCCACCTTGGAGCACACCCGGCGGATGCGCTTCGACCAGGGGATCACGGCCGAGCCGGACGAGCCCTGGCAGAAGGCCGTGCGGTTCTGAGCTGGCGCCGGTGGTCCGGCCGGAGCCTCTGGTCGCGGGCCCTGCTCACGGTCGTCCTGCTGCTCGCGGCCTACGTCATCCTGCGCAACCGCGCCGCTCTCGAGCAGGCCTTCTCCGAGATCGGCTGGGAGGCGATGGTCGGGTCAGGGGTGCTCGCCCTGCTCGGCACGATGGCGCTGCTCGGGCTCTGGCGGGCGCTCCTCCGGGGCCTGGGGACGGTCCCGCCGCTGCGCGAGGCGTGGCCGGTGTTCTACGTCAGCCAGCTCGGGAAGTACCTCCCCGGCCTGCTCTGGCCGGCGGTGGCGCAGATGGAGGCCGGCCGGCGCTGGGGTGCACGGCGTTCGGCGATGCTGGCCGCCAACCTGCTCCTGCTCGCGGTCCTGGCCAGCTCCGGGGTCGTGGTCGGGCTGGCGCTGCTGCCGTGGTCGGTCGGGCTGACCGGGGTGTCGTGGTGGGCCTGGGTGGCGGCGGGTGCGCTCGCCCTGGTCTGCGTGTGGCCGGGGCTGCTCACCCAGGTGCTCGACGAGCTCTTCCGGCTGGCCAAGCGTGAGCCCCCCTCGCTGTCGGTGCCCCCGCGGGCGATGGCCCTGGCCTATGCGTGGGCGCTGGTGGTCTGGCTGCTCTACGGCGCACAGATCGCGGTGCTCGTCCACGCGGTCGGCGGCTCCGGCACCGACGCCTGGGCGGCGTCGGTCGGCGGGATGGCCCTGGGCTGGGCGATCGGGCTGGTAGCGGTGTTCGCGCCGGCCGGGGTCGGCGTCCGCGAGGCGGTGATCACCGCCTCGCTCGCGCCCGTCATCGGTCGGGCGCCGGCGCTCGCGGTGGCCCTGGCCTCGCGTGGGCTGCTGGCGCTGTGCGACGTGGTGCTCGGGCTCGCCGGCTCCCGGCGCGCGGCGCGGCTCGCCCGGACCCAGGTGCCCGCCTCAGACGGGCCGGAGGACTGAGGTCTGCTCGGGGTAGGGCAGCGTCGGCGTGAGGCCGCGCAGCCGCAGCTCCACCACGGGAGCCGCTTCGATCGCCCGGCGGTAGCGCCGCCGCCGCGTGTTGTCGAAGACGACGATCCCGCCGTCCGCGAGCCGTGGCAGGGCACGCTCCAGGCACGCCTCGCGCGCCCGGCCGTCGATGACGACCAGGTCGAAGTCGCCGGAGACCTCGTCGATCGCCGCGACGTACGGCGCGAAGTCGAGGCCGGCGTAGCCCTCCTTCGCCGAGGGCACCACCGGGTGGGCGGACGGGGTCGGCGGGCGCAGCAGCAGGGTCGCGTTCGGCACGGTGGACAGCAGCGTCCTCCATCGCGGCGGCGAAGCCGGGGTCGTGCTCGACGCTCACCACCTCGCCGCTGCGGCGCGCCAGCCACACCGTGCTGGCACCGGCGCCGTACTCGAAGACCCGGGCCGGCCGGGGCCGCGCCGACAGCCAGATCTCGATCTCGTCGACGGCGCGGTAGGTCCACCACGGCACGTCGAGGTCGACCAGGGCGGAGGTGTCGTGGACCCGGGTCAGGCTGTGGAGCCAGTGCCGCGTCCGATGCCCGCGCGGGGGCGCTCGGCGCCGATCAGCCCGAGCCCGGCCAGCCCACGACCGATCCCGCGGGCGGCGCCGGCGTACGCCCGCTTCGCCGGATCCGGAGCTCACGCTGGCCATCGTGGACATCCTCCTCGCGACACGAGGTACCGGGCACCTGCGCCAGCCGGCGTCAGAGCGACGCCGGCATCCCCGGCACGCCGGAGGTGCCCGAGTGGCAACCCACCAGGAAGCGAGTCGGCTCCCTGCGGTGTCCGTCACTGACACCGCCGCTGTGGGACGTACGGGGGCAGTACCGCAGATGCCGCACGGGATACCGACCCGGTCGGAACGCGATCAACTCCTGCACGATGACAGTCGCCAGCACCAAGGACACCAAGCAGGCCGAACACACCAGCCGGCGTGGCACGTGCTGCGACCAGGAAGGCGTTGTCGTGCCAGGCGTCCCGCGGAAACACGAAGTAGTTGTCGTCCACAGCGCCGATGCTGATGACCCACAGCTGCGCCACGAGAACGGGAGCCAGCAGATGACGGCTGACGCTCCCATCCGTGGGGTCGCCAAGACGACCGCGGGCGCGAGGCACGCGAGCAGCTCGAGCCCGAGGCGATAGCCGTAGAACGGGTCGCCGCCGGTGAAGGAGTTGATCTTGCCCTGGAGGATGGTGTACGTGATCCCCGCGTAGACCAGGGCATGGGTCCAGTCCGGGAGGCTGCGGCCAGGAACGCACGAGCCCGGCAGCGAGAAGAAGAACTGGCGTCCAGACCAGGATTCCTCGATCCGGCGAGACCCACAGGCCGAGTTCGTTGACGAGGAACGGGAGTCCCCACATCGACCGACCGACGACGGTAACGGTCTCTGCTCCGTGGGACTGGTACCCCAGAGGACTCCAGGTTCCGTCCATCCAGTGGATCCACACGCACGACAGGGCCAGGAACGCTGCTCCCGACGGCTCCGGAGACGAGGGCGATTCTCAGGCTGCTCCGGTGGCGTCTCACGGCGTGAGGAACAGTGCGAAGCCAGCGAGGATGACGGCTGCATGGACTCGCCCCCAGAGGGCGACCCCTGCCGAACAGGCCCATAAGCCACCATCGCTTGGAGGTGGATGCCCAAGCCATGCCGCAGATGCCGAACACGGTCAAGGTGTGGGGCCAGAGGGCGTTGGCCGCAACGGACCAGACCGGGGTCTGAGCGCGAAGGCCAGCGAACCGATCGCCGCTCGGGCGCGGGTCGTCTCTCGAGCGAGAGCGAGATAGAGCACGTGGCCGCCGCCGAGGAGAGCAGCTGCCGTGACACCGCCCGGGATGAGTGTCATCTCTGGGGAGTGGAGCAAGGCGTACAGAGGCAACGTCACGGCGATCACGCCTGGTGATCTGCCGATCACCGTGTGGCCGTCAGGGCCGGCCATGACCCAGATGTCGCGATACTGATTGCGGTCCAGATCCGGGATCGCCAGACCCTCGATCCAGGGATGTCCAGTGCGCACCAGGTGCCAGGATGCAAAATTCGCCGACCAGACATCCAGACAGACCTGGCCAGTGGTGACGATCGTGGGTAGGAAGACCAGGAGGAGCCCGATGAAGATCGCCCATGGCAGCAGCCACGTGGGGGCACTGAGCGACCTGAGGCCCCGAGACGTGGATGATGTCGGCACTCGATCATTGTTCTCGACGCTGGTGTCAATGTCCCGATAAACGCCGAAGCCGAGGTGAACGTGACCATCCACGCGAGCCACCCGTTCGCCGACCCCGAGCCGGACCCGGTCCGGCGCTTCCGGGGGCGCGTGGGCGGCACGGTCAGCCTCTGGACCTCCGGCGACGAGGCGGCGGAGGAGGGGAGAGCCGGGCTCACGGTCACGTCGTTCCTGGTCGCCGCCGGGGAGCAGGCGCGGGTGCTCGCGCTGCTCGACCCCGATGCCGCCCTCACCGAGACCCTGCTGGCCTCCGGCCGTGGGGTCGTCGCCCTGCTCGCGTGGGAGCACCGGGCCCTGGCCGAGATGTTCGCCGGCACCGCTCCCGCCCCGGGCGGGATGTTCCGGCAGGCGGAGTTCGAGCAGACCGCGTGGGGGCCGCGACTCGCGACGGCGCGCACCTGGGCCGGCGTACGGCTCGAGGAGGCCGCCGAGGTCGGGTGGTCGCGGCTGGTGACCACGGTCGTCGAGCACCTCGAGATCGACGGTGCCGGTGAGGGGGACGGCGACGAAGAGCCGCTGCGGCACCGGCGCGGGCGCTTCGAGCGTTAGGGTGCGCGCATGTCCGACGGGGAGGAGGCCAGGCCCGTACGGGTGATGGTCGTCGACGACCACCCGATGTGGCGTGACGCCGTCGAGCGCGACCTGCACGACGCCGGCTTCGACGTGGTCGCGGTCGCCGCCGACGGCAACCAGGCGATCGCCCGGTTCGCCGCGGCCCGGCCACAGGTCGTCGTGCTCGATCTCCAGATCCCCGGTCCGAGCGGGGTCGAGGTGACCGCCGACGTGCTCGGTCGCGACCCGTCGGCGCGGGTGCTGATCCTGTCGGCGTCCGGCGAGCAGCGCGACGTGCTGGAGGCGGTGAAGGCGGGAGCCACCGGCTACCTGGTGAAGTCCGCGTCGCGGCAGGAGCTGATCGAGGCCGTACGGCGCGTGGCCGCCGGCGACACGGTGTTCACGCCGGGTCTGGCCGGCCTGGTGCTGGGCGAGTTCCGCCGGATGAACGAGGGCGCCGATCCCGAGCCGGAGAACGACCTCACCCCGCGGGAGACCGAGATCTTGAAGATGGTCGCGACCGGGATGAGCTACCGCCAGATCGCCGAGCGGCTCGTGCTCAGCCACCGCACCGTCCAGAACCACGTGCAGAACACCCTCCGCAAGCTCCAGATGCACAACCGCGTCGAGCTCACCCGGTGGGCCATCGAGCAGGGGCTCGACGGTGCCCACGACTGATCCCGCCGCCGGCACCTTCCGAGCGGCGACCCAGGCCGACGCCGAGGCCCTGATGGCTCTCGAGCGCGACACCAACCTGGTCGCGCTCGCCCAGGTGTTCCCGGGCGTGCCCTATCCCGAGCACGACGTGCGCGACCGGTGGCTGCGGCTCCTCGCCGACCCCGAGGTGACGGTCGAGGTCGTCGGCCCGCCCGACCGGCTCGACGTCTACCTCGCCTACGACGAGGTCCGGCTCCGCCACCTCGGGGTGCGCCCCGAGCGGTGGGGCGAGGGGCTCGCCCGGGCCGCTCTCGACCGGGCGGTCGGCACCCGGCTGCTCTGGGTGCTCGCCGACAACGAGCGGGCCCGCGGCTTCTACGCCCACCTGGGCTGGCAGCCGACCGGGCGGGCTCAGACCGCCGAGTGGCCGCCCCACCCGACCGAGCTGGAGTACGCCCGATGACCGGCCGCAGCAAGGAGCTCCTCGAGCTCGCCGACGCGCTCTACGCCCTGCCGCTGGAGGAGTTCACCCCGGCGCGCGATGCCCGGGCCAAGGAGCTGAAGGGCGACAAGGAGCTCGCCGCCGCGGTCAAGAAGCTCAAGAAGCCGTCGGTCGCGGCGTGGGTGGTCAACCTCTTCGTACGACGCGAGGCGGCCCAGGTCGACCAGGTGATCGCCGTGGGCGAGGCGTTGCGCGAGGCGCAGGAGGGCATGGACGGGGCCGAGCTCCGGGCGCTGACCAAGCAGCGCCGCCAGCTGACCTCGGCGGTCACCCAGCAGGCGCGCACGATCGCCCGCGACGAGGGGCTCAAGGTCACCCAGGCGGTGGCGGACCAGGTGGAGGCGACGCTGACCGCCGCGCTGCTCGACCCGCGGTGCGCCCAGGCCGTCCGGAGCGGGCTGCTGACCGCGTCCCTGGCCTCGACCGGGGTCGACGAGGTCGACGTCGCCGCGGCGGTCGCCCTCCCGGACGCGCTGGGCTTCGCTGCGTCGGCCACCACCGCCACGGCGCCCGCGCCGCCCGAGCTGCACGTCGTACCGGGTGACGAGGCGGCGCGACGGCGTGAGGCGGCCGAGGAGGCGCTGGCCGAGGCGGCAGAGACGGCCGCCGAGACCGAGCAGGGGCTGACGACGGCGGAGGCGGCGTTCGCCGAGCTCCAGGCCCGCAGCCTCCAGGTGCAGTCGGAGATCGACGAGCTGCGACGGAGGCTGTCCGAGCTCGAGGAGTCGGCCGAGGAGACCGACGAGGAGCTCAGCGAGGCCGAGGAGGCGCGGGACGAGGCCCAGGCCGCGCACACCGCCGCGGTCAAGGCCCGCGACGCGGCGCAGCGGGCCCTCGACGCGCTCGACTAGCCCGCGGATCCGGTCAGTCGGTGGCCCAGGCCAGGGAGCGTCGTACGGCGTCCTGCCAGCGGGCGTACGCCGCGTCGGCGGCCGCGCGGGCCTCGGCACCGGCCCCGGCCTCGAACCGGCGGTCGAGCTGCCAGGTGTGGCGCAGGTCGTCGGTGGAGTCCCAGATGCCGGTGCCCAGGCCGGCCAGGAAGGCCGCGCCGAGACCGGTCGTCTCGACGATCCGCGGTCGCTCGACCGGCACGCCGAGCTGCTCGGCCTGGAGGTGGCAGAGCAGGTCGTTGGCGGCGGCGCCGCCGTCGACCCGGAGGGGGGCGGCGCGGGGCATCGTGTCGAGGACGTCGCGCACCTCGAAGGCGATCGCCTCGAGGGTGGCGCGCACGATGTGGGCACGGGTGGTGCCGCGAGTGAGGCCGACGATGGTGCCGCGGGCGTGCGGGTCCCAGTGGGGTGCCCCGAGGCCGGTCAGCGCCGGCACGAAGACCACACCCTCGGAGGACTCGACGGTCGCGGCGATCGCCTCGGTCTCGGCGGCCGAGCCGACGATCTGGAGACCGTCGCGGAGCCACTGGACCGCGGCGCCGGTCACGAAGATCGCCCCCTCGAGGGCGTAGGTGAGCTCGCCGTCGGGGGAGCGCCAGGCCGCGGTCGAGAGCAGCCCCGCGTCCGAGCGCTCCAGCGAGGTGCCGGTGTTGGTGAGGATGAACGACCCGGTGCCGTAGGTGCACTTGGAGTCGCCCGCGTCGAAGCAGGTCTGCCCGAACAGGGCCGACTGCTGGTCGCCGGCCATCCCGGCGATCGGCAGCGACAGCCCGCAGAACGCGGCGGGGTCGGTGGTGCCGATCTCACCCCAGTTGGGCACCAGGTCGGGCAGCGCGTCGCGCGGCACGCCGAACAGGTCGCACAGCTCGTCGGACCACTCGCCGGTGGACAGGTCCATCAGCAGGGTCCGGCTGGCGTTGGAGACGTCGGTGACGTGCCAGGTGCCGCGCGTCATCCGGGCGACGAGGTAGGAGTCGACGGTGCCCACGGCGTAGCGCCCGCTCTCGACCAGGGCCCACGTGTGCGGCTCGTGCTCGCGCAGCCAGGTGAGCTTGGTGCCGGAGAAGTAGGGGTCGAGACGCAGCCCGGTCAGCTCGGTGACCCGCGGCTCGTGGCCCTCGTCGCGCAACCGGCTGCAGATGGAGGCGGTACGACGGTCCTGCCAGACGATCGCGCGGCGCGGAGCGCCGAGGGTCTCCCGGTCCCAGAGCAGCACCGTCTCGCGCTGGTTGGTGATGCCGACCGCGCGCAGCTGCGCGGCGTCGTAGCCCTCGAGCACGTCGCGGACGGCCTCGAGCGTCGCCTGCCAGATCTCCTCGGGAGCGTGCTCGACCCAGCCCGGCTGGGGGAAGTGCTGGGCGAACTCCTGGTAGCCGCGCGCGGCGATCCGCCCGTCGGGCGTGACCACGAGCGCGGTGACGCCGGTGGTGCCGGCGTCGATGGCGAGGACGCTCATCGCCGCCCCCTCACAGACCAGGCGTGGCGTCGCGGAGCCGGTCGAGGATCTGCTCGTCGATCCAGGCGCCGCCGGGGTCGATGCGCATCTCGTAGTTCTCCGTGCCCGCCCAGCTGTTCAGGTCGTCGTAGCCCAGCTCGTGGAGACGGTGGGTGATCTCGGTGTGCAGCTCGGGCGTGATCTCGACCTGCTCGGCCGGCGTCGAGGCGGTCAGGTAGAGGTCGTTGAGGTCGAGCAGCCGAGCCAGCTCGGTGACCGGGTCGGGATGGTCGTCGACCCGGAGGTCGACCGCGATGTCGTCACCGCCGCCGTAGCCGGCCCCCTCCCGTACGACGAGCAGCGCGGCCGACTGCCGCCCCCGCTTGTCGCCTCCCGCGTCGTCGCCGGCGGCGAGCGCGGCGAGCAGCCGGCGCGCCAGCGGCTCCTCGGGGTCGGTGGCCTCGAAGGCGTCCTGCATGGCGGCGACCACGAACTCGCCGGCCAGGATGTTGCCCTGGATCGCGTAGCCGGTGTTGTCGGGGCCGGTGACGCTGCCGGCCCAGTCGAGGCACGCGTGCCCGGTGTGGCTGGCCGCTCCGCCGTCGGAGTCGACGAGGCCGACCTGCCGGTGGTCGCGGCCCTCGTCCTCCTCGAGCAGCCGCTGGAGAGCGACGGAGGCGGTCGCACCCTCGTCCATGTGGGCCAGCGCCTGGCCCTTGTAGGCGACGTTGGCGTCGGCCTGGGTGGCGACCGCACCGACGCCGGCCACCGCGGCCGGGACGGCCGAGCCGACGGCCAGGAACTTGGAGGCGACGGCGACGCCCCACGACTCACCGTCGGCGGAACGGGCCACGATGGAGAAGGTCATGGGCGCAGCGTAGCCATACTCGGTTGCCCTCAAGCCGGCTTGAAGTTGGAGGATGGCGACGTGCTGTCGAAGCTCGGGTTCCCTGACGTCGGTCCGCACCGGCGGTTCGTCGGCGCGCTCGCGATCGACGCCCTCGGCAGCGGCATCTGGATGCCGCTGTCGATGCTCTACTTCCTCCACCAGACCTCGCTGGGGCTGGTCCGGCTCGGGCTGGCGATGACCATCGCCAACACCGTGGTGATCCCGCTGGTCCCCTACCTCGGCGCCCTGGTCGACCGGGTCGGGCCCAAGCGGGTGATGCAGCTCGGCAACGCCGGTGCGGCGGTGGCCTTCCTGCTCTACCCGTTCGCCCACTCGGTGCCGGCCGTGACCGTGCTGGTGTTCGTGGCGTCGCTGACCCGCACGGCGTTCTGGTCGGCGCTCGGGCCGATGGTCACCCAGATCACCGAGCCGGGGGAGCGGGAGCTGTGGTTCGGGTTCCTCCAGGCGATGCGCAACGCCGGCTTCGGCGTCGGTGGACTGCTGGCCGCGGCCGCGCTCACGATCGGCACCGACGCGGCGTACCAGTCCGTCGTGGTGGGCAACGCCGTCTCCTACGGCGCGGCGTTCGTCCTGATGGTCGGGGTCGCCGGCGGCGGCCGGGTCGCGGTCGAGCACGTCGACCGCACCGGCCCCTGGGTGGCGTTCGGCGACCGCTCCTACCGCGTGCTGATCGCGGTGATCCTCTGCTACGCCCTGGTCGGGACGGTCCTGAGCATCGCGATGCCGGTCTACTTCGTGGAGGTCCTCGGGCTGCCCGGCTGGGTGCCCGGCACGGTCTACGTGATCAACACCGTGATGATCGGCGTCGGCCAGGGGCTCGTCGTCCGGCGGATGACGGGCGTCGTACGACGTCGCGTGCTGCAGGCGTCGGTGGTTTTCGCGGCGGTCTCGTTCCTGCTGCTGTGGGCCGCCGACCTGGTGCCGGTCGAGGCCGGGGTCGCTGTCGTGCTGGTCGGGGCCGTCGTCTACACCCTGGGTGAGCTCACCGCAGGCCCAGTCGTCTCGGCGCTGTCGGCCGAGGCGGCGCCGGCCGCGCTGCGGGGTCGCTACATGGCGGCCACCCAGCTCGCGTGGGCGGTGGCCAGCGCGATCGGCCCGTTGTTCTGGTCGGTCCTGCTGGCCCGTGGTACCTGGGCCACCTGGGGCGCCTCGCTGCTGGTGTGCGCGGTCTGGTCATGGCTGGTCCGGGTGCTCGGCGTCCGGATGCCGCTCGCGGCGCTGGCGGTCACCAACGCGCCGAGGTCGGTCACGCCGGCCGACGAGGGTGTGGCCGACGAGGGTGTGGGCCGACGAGGGTGTGGCCGCCGTCGACCCGGCGACGCCCGCCGGTCCCTGAGCCGCGCCAGGTGGTGACACAGGTCCCGGGACGGCCGACGTACGACCTGTTGGCGAGGAGGACGGCTCGGGGCCTAGGGTGGCAGTTTGTAACGATCCAACGACGATCAGGAGTTCAGCGATGCGGGTCGGAGTGCTCACCGGTGGCGGCGACTGTCCCGGACTCAACGCGGTGATCCGAGCGGTGGTCCGCAAGGGCGTCGACGTGCACGGGCTGGAGTTCGTGGGCTACCGCGACGGCTGGAAGGGCCCGCTCGAGGGGCTGACCATGGACCTCGGCATCCCGCAGGTGCGAGGCATCCTCCCCAGGGGCGGCACGATCCTCGGCTCGAGCCGGACCAACCCGTTCAAGATCGACGGCGGCGTCGAGCAGATCAAGGACAACCTGGACCGCGACGGCGTCGACGCCCTGATCGCGATCGGTGGCGAGGACACGCTCGGCGTCGCGACCAAGCTCGCCGACCTCGGCGTGCACGTGGTCGGCGTACCGAAGACGATCGACAACGACCTGTCCGGCACCGACTTCACCTTCGGCTTCGACACGGCCGTCAACATCGCCAGCGAGGCGATCGACCGCCTGCACACCACCGCCGAGTCCCACCACCGCGTGCTGGTGGTCGAGGTGATGGGCCGGCACGCCGGCTGGATCGCGCTGCACAGCGGCATGTCCGGCGGTGCCAACGTCGTGCTGATCCCCGAGATCCCGTTCGACATCGACGAGGTCTGCGCCCTGGTGCGCAAGCGCTTCGAGACCCAGTACGCCCCGATCATCGTCGTGGCCGAGGGCGCGACCCCGCGCGAGGGCGGCGACATGACGCTGGTCTCGGGCGAGAAGGACGCCTTCGGGCACGTCCGCCTCGGCGGCATCGGAGACCGCCTCGCCGGCGAGATCGAGCAGCGCACCGGCGCCGAGGCGCGCGCCGTCGTCCTCGGTCACGTGCAGCGCGGCGGCACCCCCACGGCGTTCGACCGCTGGCTGGCCACCCGCTTCGGGCTCCACGCCGTCGACGCGGTCGCGGAGAAGGACTTCGGCACCATGGTCGCCCTCCGCGGCACCGACATCGTCCGGGTACCGCTGATCGAGGGCACCGGCGAGCTGAAGCTGGTCAGCGCCGAGGAGTACGCCGAGGCCCAGGTCTTCTTCGGCTGACCCGTCCGCACTCCCGTCCCCCGGCACCCGGCAGATAGTCCCCGACGTTCTTGTTGCCCCGGGGACCTCTCGACCCACCATTTCGTCGGGGACTATCCACGTGGGCCGATAGTCCCCGACATTCTTGTTGCCTGGAGAGCCCCCGGCCCATCACAGACGTCGGGACGGTCGGATCAGGGGAGCAGGGCGAGCTTGCCGGTGGTGTGACCGGTGGAGATCTGGCGGTGGGCGGCCGCGGCGTCGGCGAGCGGGTAGGTCTGCGCCACCAGCACCTTCAGCTGCCCCTCGCCGGCCAGTCGGGCCAGCTCGGGTCGGGCGGCGTCGCGGATCTCCTCGCTCTCCGGGCCCCCGGGCAGCAGCACGCCCTCCTGCGGCCCGCGCACGAAGTGGGCGATCGTGGTGACCCGCGACCGGTCGGGCACCAGCGCCAGCGAGACGTCGAGCGCCTCGTCCGTGCCGACCAGGTCGAGCGCGGCGTCGACGCCTTCGGGGGCCATGGCGCGGACCCGCTCGAGCAGGCCGTCGCCGTAGACCACGGGCTCGGCGCCGAGGTCGCGCAGCAGCCCGTGGCTGCCCTCGCTCGCGGTCGCGATCACGCGTGCCCCGCGCAGCCGGGCGAGCTGGACGGCGTACAGCCCGACGCCGCCGGCACCGCCGTTCACGAGCACGGTGTCGCCCTCGCCGATCGCGGTCGCCGAGAGGGCGTGGACGGCGGTGGC
This sequence comes from uncultured Actinomycetota bacterium, assembly GCA_963820015.1. Taxonomy (GTDB): domain Bacteria; phylum Actinomycetota; class Actinomycetes; order Propionibacteriales; family Nocardioidaceae; genus Nocardioides. The sequence goes on from CAWFYO010000005.1 coordinate 100,042, forward strand.
CCCGGACAGCATCAGGACCGCGGCCTCTGCCCAGCCGAGGGTGGCCGGCTTGCGGGTCAGGGTGCCGGCGTCGACGAGGAGGTCGGAGGCGTAGGCGCCGCTGACGCGGAACGCGATCACCTCGTCCCCGACCGCCAGCGGACCCTGGTCGTCCGCGGCTCCCTCGCCAATCGCCGTGACCACCCCGGCGCCCTCGAAGCCGAGCACGACCGGGAGGTGCGCCGGGTCGCCGGGACCGCCGTACAGCCGGGCGTCGATCGGGTTCACCCCCGCCGCCCGCAGCGAGACGACGGCCTGGCCCGGACCGGGGTCGGCCACCTCCACCTCCTGCACCTCGAGGACCTCGGGGCCGCCGAAGGCGACCGCCACGACGCGGCTGGCGGTGGTGGTCATGTCCGGCCCAACCCGGTGGTGGGGGAGGACATTCCGACCAACTGGCAGACAGACCGGCAGTTCCGACTCCGGGAGATGTCGGTCTGTAGGCCGGTCAGTGGCAGGCCCCGGTCCGGATACCGTCGGGAAATGCTCGGCGGGAGCCCCGTCCCCGTACCCTGGAGCCGTGGTGACCATCCAGGACCCGACGGGTGGGGCCGTCCCCGACCTGGCGACGCTGCACGCACTCGCCCCGTCGCAGCAGCCGTCCTACCCCGACCCCGCCGCGGTCGAGGCCGTCGTCGCGCGGCTGCGCACCCTCCCGCCGCTGGTCTTCGCCGGTGAGTGCGACGACCTGACCACCAAGCTCGCGGACGTCGCGCACGGCAAGGCGTTCCTCCTGCAGGGCGGCGACTGCGCCGAGACGTTCGAGGGTGCGACTGCCGACAACGTCCGCAACAAGCTGCGGGTGCTGCTGCAGATGGCCGTCGTCCTGACGTACGCCGCGTCGGTGCCGGTCGTGAAGCTCGGCCGGCTCGCTGGCCAGTACGCCAAGCCGCGGTCCTCCGACCTCGAGACCCGCGAGGGCGTGACCCTGCCGGCCTACCGTGGCGACGCGGTCAACGGCTTCGACTTCACCCCCGAGGCCCGGATCCCCGACCCGCAGCGACTCCTCGAGACCTACCACTCCAGCGCATCGACGCTGAACCTCGTCCGGGCGTTCGTCACCGGCGGGTACGCCGACCTGCGCCAGGTCCACACCTGGAACACCGACTTCGTCTCCCACTCGCCGGTCGGCAAGCGCTACGAGAAGATCGCCTCCGAGATCGACCGCGCGATGAGCTTCATGTCCGCGATCGGCGCCGACCCCGACGAGTTCCACCGGGTCGACTTCCACACCTGCCACGAGGCGCTGCTCCTCGAGTACGAGCACGCCCTCACCCGCATCGACAGCCGCACCGGCAACCCCTACGACGTCTCCGCCCACTTCGTGTGGATCGGCGAGCGCACCAACGACCTCAGCGGGGCGCACGTCGAGATGCTCAGCCGCGTGCACAACCCGATCGGCGTCAAGGTCGGCCCGCGCTCGAGCCCCGACGACCTGATCGCCCTGGCGGCCCGGCTCAACCCCGACAACCGCCCCGGCCGGCTGACCTTCATCACCCGCATGGGCGCGGGCCGGATCACCGACGCGCTGCCCGGGCTCGTGGAGAAGGTCGCCGCGGCCGGGCTCGACGTCGCCTGGGTGTGCGACCCCATGCACGGCAACACGTTCGAGACCTCGACGGGCTACAAGACGCGCCGGTTCGAGGACGTGATCACCGAGGTGCAGGGCTTCTTCGACGTCCACCGCTCGCTCGGCACCTGGCCCGGCGGCATCCACGTCGAGCTCACCGGTGACGACGTCACCGAGTGCGTCGGGGGCGGCGAGGAGGTCGCCGAGCTCGACCTCGCGACCCGCTACGAGTCGGTGTGCGACCCACGCCTCAACCGCGTGCAGTCGCTGGAGCTGGCGTTCCTCGTGGCCGAGATGCTCCGCTCCGCCTGACTCCGGCAGACTGGCCGGGTGTACGGGGACACACCGCCGATCGCCTGGCGTCGCATCCTGCCGCCGGTCGTGGTGGTCGTGGTGGTCCTGTCCCTGCTCGGCAACGGGTACGGCTACCACCGCGACGAGCTCTACTTCTCGATGCTCCGCCCCGCGTGGGGCTACGTCGACCAGCCGCCGTTCACCCCGCTGCTCTCCCACGCGATCACCGCGCTGTACGACGGGGGGCCCTGGCTGCTGCGGGTGCCGGCGACCCTGTTCTCGGCCGGCTGCGTCCTGCTCACCGCGCTCCTCGCCCGTGAGCTCGGTGGCGACGCCAAGGCGCAGACCTGGGCCGCCTGGGGCGTGGCCACCACGTCGGCGGTCACCGTTCTCGGTCACGTGTTCCTCACCTCGACCGCCGACCTGACCCTGTGGCCGGCGATCTGCCTGTGCATCCTGAAGGCCGAGCTGCGTGACCGGCCGCGCTGGTGGCTGGCTGCGGGCGCCCTCGCCGGCCTGGCGACGTACAACCGTCTCCTCGTCGGGGTGCTGGTAGCCGGCATCGCGCTGGGGCTGCTGCTGGTCGGGCCGCGGCGGCGGCTGCTCTCGCCGTACGTCCTCGGCGGCGCGCTGGTCGCCCTGCTCGTGGCGCTGCCCAACGAGCTCTACCAGGTGCTCAACGGCTGGCCCGAGGGCGACATGGGCAGGGCTCTTTCGGCCAACAACGCCGCCGACACCCGGATCGCGATGTTCCCCCTGCTGGTCGTGCTCTTCGGGCCGCCGCTGGTCGTGATCTGGGTCGCCGGGCTGGTGGCGCTGGCCCGCGACGCCCGGCTCCGGTTCTTCGTCGTCGCCTTCGCCGCGCTGCTGGCGTTCACCTTCGTCGGGGGCACCCAGCCGCACTACCCGGTGTTCCTCCTGCCCCTGCCGTTCGCAGCCGGGATCGTGGCGATGGAGCGACATCTCGGCCGCGTCTGGGCGGGGCTGTTCGCCCTCAACGCCCTGGTCTCGGCCTTCATCGGGCTCCCGCTGCTCACCGTCGGCACGGTCGGCTCGACCCCGATCCCGGGGATCAACCCGATCGTCGGCGACTCGGTCGGCTGGCCCACCTACGTCCGCCAGGTCACCACGGCCTACGACGCCCTGCCGGACCCCGCCTCCGCGGCCGTCTTCACCTCCAACTACGGCGAAGCCGGTGCCGTGCACCACTTCGCGCCCGACGTGCCGGTCTTCAGCGCCCAGAACGCGCTCTACGACCAGGCACGCCCACCGGACTCGGTGACCAGCGTGGTCGTCGTCGGCGGGCAGTACGACGAGGCGCGGCGCCTCTTCACCACCTGCCGCGTCGTCGACCACCTCGACAACGGTGTCGGCGTCGACAACGAGGAGCAGGGACAGCCGGTCGCGGTCTGCCGCGGCCCGGTCGCGTCGTGGGACGTGCTGTGGCCACGGCTGCACCACCTCGACTGATCAGGCCCAGGGGGCCGGCCCCGCACCGGGAACTGGTCGCCGGTGGCGACGGTCGGCGTCCCCTGACCGCACGACGCCTGCGTAGCATCCGTTCCCGTGACCATCGACCTGCGCTCGGACACCCTGACCCGCCCCACGGCCGACATGCGTCGGGCGATGGCCGAGGCCGAGGTGGGTGACGACGTCTTCGGCGAGGACCCGACCGTCAACGCGCTGCAGGAGCAGGTGGCGGAGCTGTTCGGCAAGGAGGCCGCGCTCTTCACACCCACCGGGTCGATGGCCAACGTGCTCGCGGTCGCGTCCCTGGTCGCCCCCGGCCAGGAGGTGCTCTGCGAGGCGTCCGCCCACATCGCCCGGGCCGAGCTGGGCGCCCACGGCGCCCTCACCGGGCTGACCATGCGCACCTGGCGTCACCCGCGCGGCCAGGTCGACCTCGAGGCCATCCAGGAGCTGTACGCCCCCGACATGGGGCCGTTCTTCGTCCGCACCACCGCGGTCTCGGTCGAGAACACCCACAACTTCGCCGGCGGCACGGTCCTCCCGCTCGAGGACCTGCAGGCGCTCCGGGCCTGGGCCGACTCCGTCGGCTGCGGCCTCCATCTCGACGGCGCGCGGCTCTGGAACGCGCACGTCGCCACCGGCGTCCCGCTCGCGGCGTACGGCGCGTGCGTGGACGTGCTGTCCGTGTGCCTGTCGAAGGGGCTCGGCGCTCCGGTCGGCTCGCTGGTCGTCGGCAGCGCGGAGACGGTCGCGCAGGCACGGGTCCGTCGCAAGCGGATGGGGGGCGGGATGCGCCAGGTCGGGGTCCTGGCCGCCGCCGGCGCTCATGCGCTCGACCACCACGTCGAGCGGCTGGCCGACGACCACGCGCACGCGCGGGTGCTGGCTGAGGCCTGCGGGGTCGACCCGGCGACCGTCGAGACCAACATCGTGGTCGTGCTCCGCGACGACGCTCCGGCGTTCGTGGCCGCCGCCCGCGAGGCCGGCGTGCTGGTCTCGCAGGTCGGGCCCCACGCCGTCCGGCTGGTCACCCACCTCGACGTCGGCCCGGCCGACGCGGAGGCAGCAGCGACAGTTCTGGCCCGGTTCTAGCCCGTCGTCCCGCGCAGCGACACCTCGGAGACCGCGGTGTCGTCGCGGGCGGCGCGGCCCCGACCCGGGGGGCTCACCGACGTGATCCGGAGCTTGACCGTCCGTGTCTTCACCGGATCGATGGCCATCCGCTGCATCGTGCGGGAGAAGGCCAGCCGCTGGGAGTCGGTGGTGCCGTCGTCGAAGACCCAGTCGACGGACAGGACCCGGCGGTTGCCGGTGTACCAGTCGACGGGGTGGCCGTGGGAGAAGGCGATCTTGGCGTAGCCGTTGATCAGGCCGACCCTGGTCAGCGTGGTCGGCTGCGCCAGCGTGAAGGTGAGCACGATGCCGCTCGCGTTGCCCGCGACGCGCCAGCAGGTGTCGGCCCGACCGTCGACCATGTTCGGCGCGACGTAGGTGACCGGCCGGCCGGCGAAGTCCACGGCTGCCGCGGCGTGGCGGGGCGCCGAGGCCCGCGCGAGGCCCGCGACCTCGGTGGCACCGGACGGCCGGGCCGAAGGCTTGGCCGACGAGGGCGCGGCACTGCTGGGCGCCTTGCTGGCGGCCTTCGAGGTGGGGTGCGGCTTCGGCACCAGCGGGGTCGACGATGCCGCGGTGCCGCTGCCGCCGGCGCCGTGGAGGAGCAGATAGCTGCCGAGCACGAGCACGCCCACCAGGAGTGCGGCCGCGCCGATCCAGAGTCCCGGGCCGGGGCCACGGGTCGGGATGGGCTCGGGAGGGAGGGCCTCGGCCGGCGGGGCGGGGGGCGGCTGGCTGACGGCAGTCGGCGTGGGCTCCGGCTCGACGACCGGTGGGGGAGCGGCGGCCGGAGCCGGCGCGGCGTACAGCGACTCGTAGGGATCGGCCTCGAGCGGTGGCTGTCCGCCCGGCGCTGGAGAGGCAGGTGTGGTCGGCTGCAGGGTGACCGGAGCGACCGGCGCACCGCAGTTGCTGCAGAAGCGGCCGGGGGCGAGGAGGGGTACGCCGCAGAGCGCGCAGGCGTCGGGCCGGCCGTCCATGGCGGTCCATCCAATCAGAAAGGGCGCCCGGAGGGCCTGTCGGGCCCGGCCCGTGGCCGTGCGGGGCTGGTGGCTCAGACGGTCAGGTGGGTGACCTCGACCTCGACCCTGCGGCGCGGCGCGAGCTCGGCCAGCAGCATCGCGGACAGCACCAGGAGCCCGCCCAGGATCATCCGCACGGTCAGGCTCTCGCCCCCGAACAGCACCGCGAAGAACGCGGCGAACACCGGCTCCATGGTCATGATGATCGCCGCTCGCGTGGGTGGCAGGTGGGCCTGCGCCCAGGTCTGGCCGATCATCGCGCCCGCTCCGGCGACCACCGCCATGTAGACGACGCTCGCCCAGTCGCCCGCCCGGGCGGGGAAGACGATGCCGTTGGGGGCGGTCGCGACGGTGCAGATCACCGCGATCACGATCAGCTGCACGGTCGCCATCCCGAGCGCGTCCTGGGGCTCCGACCACGCGCCGAGCCCGACGATGTGCAGGGCATAGATCATCGCCGCCACGAGGATCAGGGCCTCGCCGTAGCCGACCGACAGGCCGCCCAGCGTCAGCACCGCAAGACCCACGATCGACAGCAGCACGGCCGCCCAGGTCAGCCGGCCGATCCGCGAGTGCAGCAGGAGCGCGGCGAAGACGGGGGTCGCCACGACGTACATCCCGGTGATGAAGCCGGAGACCGTCGCCGGCGTCTCCGCGAGTCCTGCGGTCTGGAGGATCTGGGCGACGCCGTAGAGGCACCCCAGCACGACGGCCTGGCGCCGCGCCTCACGGCTGAGCCGCCCCAGGGCGCGGGGGGCGAGGAGGACCATCGTGGCGCTCGCGATCGCGAACCGGACGGCGAGGAAGTCGAGGGTCGGCACCCGGGTGAGCAGGTCGTGGATCAGGAAGAACGTCGAGCCCCAGCACGCGGTGACGCCCAGGAGGGCTGCGGTCGCGAGCAGGGTGGTACGACGGGCCGCGAGCACCTCGGCACGCTACCGCGCGTGCCGGCGGGGCCAGGACGCGCGGTCAGACGATGTGGAGGACGATGACGCTGCCCTTGGGCGCCATCGTGCCGGAGTCGGGGGTGGTGCTCGCGACGTAGCCGAGGCCGAGGTAGATGTCGGCGTGGTCGACGGTGACCGTGAACCCGAGCCCTTCGAGCAGGCTGGTGGCGGCGTCGACCCCCATGGCGCTCAGGTGGTCGGGCACCCGCACCAGCTCGGGACCCTTCGAGACCACGAGCTTCACGGTGTCGCCGCGGTGGAGCCGGCCACCGGACGGGTCCTGGGAGATGACGTGGCCTTCGGGCACGGAGTCGGAGAACTCCTGGTCGCTGGCATCGACGTTGAGGCCCTTGGCGGTGAGCACCTGCTGGGCGCGGGCGGCGCTGCGGCCCTTCCAGTCGCCCACCTGGACCGGCGCGGGTCCTCGGCTGACGAAGAGGTCGACCACGGTGGCGGGCGGCTGACGCGTGCCGACCGCCGGGTTGCTGCCGAGCACGGTGGCCTTGGGCACGGTGTCCGACCAGCGTCCGATCGTCCGGCCGAAGGTCAGGTGGGCCGATCGCAGGGCGTCCTGGGCCTGGTCGACGTCGAGGCCGCGGACCTTCGGCACCGGGTGCCGCTCCTTGCCCTTGGACAAGGTGACGGTCACGGTGCCGTGGTCGAGCACCCGGGCGCCCGGACCGGGGTCGGTCGCGACCACGCGGCCCTTCGGCACGCTCTCGGAGTACGCCGGGTCGCCCACGGTCGCCTTCAGCCCCGCGGCCTCGAGCCGGTGGACGGCGGCGGTCTGGGTCAGCCCGATCACCCCGGGGGTCGCGGTGTAGCGCGCCCAGCCGAACCAGTAGGCGCCGAGGCCGGCGGCGAGCGCGATCACCAGGGCGACGACGAGGAGCACCGGCCCCCGCCGCGACCGGCGTGGCCGGTGGACGTAGCCCTCGTCGACGGGCTCGTCCGGCGGTGGGGGCGGGCTCAGGTCGGGGGCCGGCTCGAGCGGTGCGTCGGCCACCTCAGCGGCGAGGGCCGGCGAGGCGGCGAGCTCCGGGGGAGCGACCGGCAGGAGCTCGAGCGCGGTGGTCTCGTCGGTGACGGGGGCCGCCGCAGGCGTGAGGTCGGTGGTGAGCTCCTCGTCGTCCGCCACCCCGCCGGCCAGCGCCTGCCCGACCCGGTGGAGCTGGTGGAGGAGCACGCCCGCGTCGGCCGGCCGCTGGGCGCGGTCGCGGGCGGTGGCGCGGGCGACCAGGGCGTCGAGGTAGGGCGGGATGCCCGGCACCAGCCGCGACGGGGGCGGCACGTCCTCGTGGACGTGCTTGTAGGCGACCGCGATCGGCGACTCGCCCTCGTGGGGCTTCCGGCCGGTGAGCAGCTCGTAGAGCATCACGCCCGCGGCGTAGACGTCGACGCGGGCGTCGCAGGTGCCGTCGACGACCAGCTCGGGGGCGAGGTAGGAGACGGTGCCGATGATCACCCCGCCGGTGGCGGTGTGCTGGGTGTCGGCGCTGACCGCCTTGGCCAGGCCGAAGTCGGCGACCTTGACCTGCCCTCCCGACTCGGCGTCGGCGATCAGGACGTTCTCCGGCTTGATGTCGCGGTGGACCAGACCGGCCCGGTGGGCGGCGGCCAGGGCCGAGACCACGGGCTCGATCAGGGCGACGGCGCGGGCCGGCTGCATCGGTGCCTCGTCGCGGATCACGTCGCGCAGCGTGTGACCCGGCACCAGCTCCATCACCAGGTAGAGAGCGCCCTCGACGGCGGGATCCTCGCCCTGGTCGAAGACGCTGACGACGTGGGGGTGGGAGAGTCGGGCGGCGGCACGGGCCTCGCGCTTGAACCGCTCGGCGAACGCGCCGTCGTCGCCGAGTCCGGGGTGCATGATCTTGACCGCGCACTCACGGTCGAGCCGGGTGTCGAGCGCCTCGTAGACCGCGGCCATACCGCCACGGGCGATCCGGGGGCCGATCAGGTAGCGGCCGTCGAGCAGCAGCCCGGTCGCGGGGTCGGCGAGGGTGGCGCCGCCCGCGTGGGCGCGCGTGTCCTGCTCCACGTCGACCCTCCTGCACCGGTCGGGGAAGTCACCCGGTCGGGCCATCCTACGGACGTCCACGCGCGCTTCCCGATTCCGCGGCCCCGGCGCGCCGTACCCCCGCCCGGTCGTGACAGAGTTGGACCATGACGTCGCTGGCAGATGCCGACCTCTCGGAGCTGGTCGAGGAGTGGCTCGACTGGACCGAGGTCGGGCGCCGGCTGGGAGTCACCCCGGCCAAGGTGCGCACGATGGTCAAGGTCCACGAGCTCGCCGCCGCCGTACCGGAGCCGGGGACGCCGCCCTCGGTCCCGGCCGCCTTCCTCGACGGCTCGCTCGTCGTGAAGGGACTGCCGGGGCTGCTCACCGTGCTGCACGACGGCGGGTACGACGACCGCGAGTGCATCGCGTGGCTGTTCCTCGACGCCGACCTGCCTGGCCGCCCGATCGACGCGCTCCGGGAGAACCGTGGCTCGGAGGTCAAGCGACGTGCGCAGGCCCTCAGCTTCTGAGCCGACCCCCCAACGGGGCCGGCTCTGGATCGGGCTGCTCGCGGTGCTGGTCGTCGCCGTCCTCACCTGGGCGCTGAACCAAGGCGGTTTCTCCGGCGGCGGCCGGGACGGCGACGCCGACCCGGCCGCGCTGCCGACCGTCACCGCCGCCGAGCTGCCCCCTGAGGCGCAGCACACGCTGGTGCTGATCGACGCCGGTGGCCCGTTCCCCTACGACCGCGACGGTGTCGTCTTCGAGAACCGCGAGGGTCTCCTGCCCCACGAGGACACCGGCTACTACCACGAGTACACGGTGCCCACCCCGGGTGAGAGCGACCGCGGGGCACGGAGGATCATCACCGGTGCCTCGGGAGAGCTGTACTGGACCCAGGACCACTACCGATCGTTCGAGAGGATCACCACCACATGAGCGGACTGGCCGGGCTGCTGGCCCACCACGTCGAGCCCGGCATCTACCGGTGGCACGGCCACTTCGCCGTCGAGGACGTGCGGCACACCGTCGAGCACGCCGGATGGCAGTTCGCGGCGGTCGACGGCTGGCACGGACCGACCAAGCCCGAGTTCCTGGAGGCGATCGGCGAGGCGCTCGCCTTCCCCGACTACTACGGCCAGAACTTCGACGCTCTCGCCGACTGCCTGGCCGACGTCACCGTCGGCGACAGCGAGGGCTGGGTGCTGCTGTGGGACGGCTGGGGCCCGCTGGCCCGCGAGGACGAGCGCGCCTTCTCGGTCGCGCTGTCGGTCCTCGGCGGCCGGGTGAACGCCGACAAGGGCGGCCGGTTCGCGGTCCTGCTCCGCGGCGACGGCCCCGACATCGAGGGCGTCCCCAGCTTGGACTGACGGCGGCGCGGCTCACACCACCCGGTCGGTGACCGCGGTCGCGAGCTCGTGCAGCACGGCGCTGGCGTGGTCGTCGAAGGACGCCCGGGTGAGGGCGTCGGCCGCGCGGCCGGCCAGCTGTCCGATGACCTCCTCGACCTGCTGGTGGGCACCCGAGCGGTCGATGACACCGCGCAGCTCGCCGACCTCGGCGGGGGAGAGCGGGGTCCCGAGGGCGGCGTCGAGCCGGGCCGCCTCGTCGGCCGGAGCGGCGTCCAGGGCGAGCGCGACCAGGACGGTGCGCTTGCCCTCGACCAGGTCGTCGCCGGCCGGCTTGCCGGTCGCCACCGGGTCGCCGAAGACGCCGAGCAGGTCGTCGCGCAGCTGGAACGCCTCGCCCAGCGGGAGCCCGAACGACGAGAGCTCGGCCAGCTGGGTCTCGCTCGCGCCGGCCAGGGTGGCCCCGATGTGGAGCGGCCGCTCGACGGAGTACTTCGCGGACTTGTAGCGCAGCACGGTCATCGCCGCGTCGACGTCGGCGACGCCGCGTGCCTGCACCGACACGTCGAGGAACTGGCCGGCGATCACCTCCGACCGGCAGCGGTCGAAGACGTCGAGGGCGGCGATCACGCGCTCCAGCGGCAGGCCGCAGCGGCGGAGCAGCTCGTCGGACCAGCTCAGCAGCAGGTCGCCGAGCAGGATCGCGGCCGACGCGCCGTACTGCTCCGGGTCGCCCCGCCACCCGTCACGTCGGTGGACCTCGGCCATGCCGCGGTGGGTGGCCGGGCGCCCGCGCCGCGTGTCGGAGGCGTCCATGAAGTCGTCGTGCACGAGGGCGCTGGCGTGGAGGAGCTCCAGGGCGGCGCAGGCCCGGATCAGCGCCGCGTCGTCGACGTCGGAGGGGCCGGCGACGGCGCGGAAGCCCCAGTAGCAGAACGCCGCGCGGAAGCGCTTGCCGCCGGAGACCGCGGCCCGCGCCTCGTCCAGCAGCCGTGCCGCGTCGGCTCCCAGCGGGTCCAGTCGCTCGGCCTGCTCCGCGAGGAACGCCTCCAGCGCCCCCTGCACCTGCCCGCGGAAGGGGGTCGGGTCCCACTCGGGGGCGCTGGTGGTCACGCGCCGAGCCTAGGCTCCGTCGTACGGCGTGACCCCACCGCCCACCGGCAGACGGACCGTCCGCCGGGACGGGTGCCTGGCTCCCTAGACTCGACGGCATGCCCGACCACCCGGCCATCGGCCAGCTCCTCCGCGACGGGGGGCGCTCGTTCTCGTTCGAGTTCTTCCCGCCCCAGGACGCCGAGGGCGAGGCGGTGCTCTGGCGCTCGATCCGCGAGCTCGAGCCCCTGCGTCCGACCTTCGTCTCGGTGACCTACGGCGCCGGCGGCGGCACCCGCGAGCGCACGGTCGGCATCACCCGGCGCATCGCCCGCGAGACCACGATGCTGCCGATGGCCCACCTGACCTGCGTCGGCCACACCACCGACGAGCTGACCGCCATCGTGGAGGAGCTGCGCTCGGCCGGCGTCCACAACGTGCTCGCGCTGCGCGGCGACCCGCCCGGCGGGCCCGGCACGCCCTGGGACGTCGACTCCCGGCGGGCTCGAGTACGCCTCCGAGCTGGTGCGCTTCCTCAACGACACCGCCGACCTGTCCGTCGGCGTGGCCGCCTTCCCCGAGGGACACCGCGACGCGGCGTCGCTGGAGCACGACGCCCAGGTGCTCAAGGCCAAGTACGACGCGGGTGCGGAGTTCGCCCTGACCGAGATGGTGCTGCGCGCCGACGACTACTTCGGGCTCGTGCGCCGCGCCCGCGACATCGGGGCGGACTTCCCGATCGTGCCGGGCATCATGCCGATCCTCAACCTCAACTCGATGCGGACGATGGTCCGGCTCTCCGGTCGTGAGATGCCTCGGGAGACCCTCGACCGGATCCTCCCGCTCGAAGGCGACCCGGTCGCGCTGCGGGCCGAGGGCATCCGGATCGCCACCGAGCTGTGCGAGCAGCTGCTCGCCGACGGGGCGCCGGGCCTGCACTTCTACACCCTCAACCGCTCCAAGGCCACGCGCGAGATCTTCGCCGCCCTCAACCTCACGGTCTGACGCTGCGGGCTACGGTCGGGCTCATGCGCACCGTCTCCGTCACCGGCCACGGCGAGGCCCGGGTCGTCCCCGACTCCGCCGCAGTCCGGGTCGCCGCCACCCACCGAGCGCTGGGCGTGGCCGAGGCCCTCGCCGGCTCCGACAACGCCGCCGCGCAGGTCGTCGCGACCGCCCGCGAGCACACCAACCGGGCGCGGATCGGCACCACCGGCGTCCAGATCTGGCCGGTGCACGACCAGGACGGCCGACCGAGCGGGTTCGAGGCCCGGCACTCGCTGACCGTCCGCTGCCAGGACGTCGATGCGGCCGGCGTACTGCTGACCGCCCTGGTCGAGCAGGTCGGTGACGCGCTCCAGGTCGAGGGCGTCTCACTGGAGCTGACCGACCGGTCGGCGGCCGAGGCCCGGGCCCGCGAGGCGGCGTACGCCGACGCCGTCGACCGCGCCACCCAGCTCGCCGCCCTCGCCGGCGCCGGGCTGGGCGATCCCCAGTCGGTGCTGGAGAGCGGCAACGCCGACGCGCCCGTCGGCCGGGCGATGAAGGCGAGCCTCGAGCCGGCCTCGCTCGAGCCGGGCGAGATGGTGGTGACCACCTCGGTGACCGTGACCTTCCAGCTGCGCTGACGCTGCTGGCGCCGGTCCGCCGTCCGTCCCAACCGTCACTCGAGCCCCAGCGCGGAGGCGCTCCCTGCACTTGTCGGGCGTTGCAACGGCCGACAAGCGCTCGGATCCCCGGCCAGCCGGGGATCCCGACGGTCGACCCCCCGACACGGGACCGATCAGGCCGGGCCGACCACCTGCCCGACCAGCGACGCCGACAGCCCCACGAAGGGCAGGCCCGAGCCCGGGGCGGCATGGGCCCCCGCGGCGTAGAGGCCGGCGATCGGGGTCCGCGGCCCCAGGCGCCGCCGTACGGTCGTGCGTCCCGCCCACTGCACGCCCCCGGGCGACCCACCCCACCGGTCCACCTGGTCGCGCGGGGACAGGTCGACCCGGGCGACGACCTGCCCGCGTACGTCGAGCCCGTGCCGGGCCAGTGCGATGAGCAGGTCCTCGTCGACCCGCCCGCGCCCGTGCACCGTCCACGCGTGGTGACCGTCGGGAGCGCGGCCCAGGGTGCGGACCACGAGCGTCGGGTCGCCGTGCACGACCAGCTCGTGAGGCAGGTCGGGCACCGCTCCGGCCAGGCCCAGGTGGCAGGTCGTCGGCGGCAGCACCGGCGTCGTCCGGGTCACGTACGACGCCAGGGCCGGCAGGCGCCGCGGGTCGACGGCGCAGACCACGACGTCGGCGTCGACCTCCCCGCTCGTCGTCGTCACCGCGACCGCCTTCCCGGCCCGCACCACGACGTCGTCGACGCGTGCGGTGACCACGGTCACGCGGCGGGTGTCGAGCCGCGCGACCAGGGCGTCGCGCAGAGCAGCCGTCCCGCCCACGAACGCCCAGGCTCCGAAGCGCTGCTCGAGGTACGACGTGACCCCGGCCCAGGCGGGCACGTCCCGCAGTGCGTGCCCGTCGGCGGTGAACGGGTGACCGGCGACCAGCGCGAGTCGTTGGTCGCTCGAGACCTTGCGCAGTCGGCGCGCCAGCGACTCACGCGAGCCGAGCAGCGCACCCAGAGGCTTCGAGAGGTGGTCAGGGTCCCAGGGCACCTCGGCGTACTCCCGGCGCAGCACCGCCCAGTCGTCGCCGTACAACGCCACGTGGTCGACCCAGGCCGCACCGAGCCCGGGGCGGAGACGGTCGAACGCCTCGAGCTGCTCGGCCCGGCGAGCGGTGAGCACCAGCGACGTGCCGTCCGCGAACCAGTGCTCGCGCAGGCAGTCCAGCTGCACCAGGTCGAGCTCCCGCTCCAGCGGCCGGCCGGTCTTGCGGAACAGGTCGCGCACCACCCCCGGCACGAGCGTGTGGGTGGCGGTGTCCCACGTGAAGCCGTCGCGGGTCACCGGGGCCAGGGCGCCGCCGAGCGCGCGCTCCTCGACGAGCGTGACCTCGTGGCCCAGCTTGGCGAGCCGGAGCGCGGTGGCGAGGCCGCCGAAGCCACCGCCGACCACCACCACCCGCGCCATGCGCGCACCCTAGGGGAGAGGTCTCAGACGGCCGGCCTGGCGGTGCGGAGGTCCTTGCCCTTCCACCGCCGCCAGCCACGCCGGACCAGCTTCGCGACGACGTAGAGCAGGACCAGCCCGCCGGCCAGGAACACCGCGGCGATCAGGGCGGCCGCGCGCGGGTGCTCGATGGCGTACCAGACGACGCCGAGCACGGCGAGGTCCTCGGTGAGGCTGGCCGCGATGTTGGACAGCGGCTCGGGCGAGGCGTTGATGGCCAGCCGCGCGCCGGCCTTCACCGAGTGGGACGCCAGCGCTGTGCCGCCGCCCACGGCGAGGGCCACGGCGCCGTTGAGGGAGTCGGCCTGGCCGGCGATCAGGATGCCGATGACGGCCCCCACCGTCGGCCGGATGAACGTCGAGATGGCGTCCCAGGTGGAGTCGATGTAGGGGACCTTGTCGGCGACGAACTCCATCGCGTACATGACCGCCGCGGCAGCGAGCACGTCCCACCGCCCCAGCACGTCGGGCACCTGCGCCCAGTTGTGGACGCGGTCGGAGATGCCCAGCACCAGCACGACGAGGTAGCAGTTGAGGCCACTGGCCCAGCCGCTGGAGAAGACGAACGCGAGGGCGCCCACGCCCGGGAGCCTAGGGCCTCTCGCGGGCGATCACGGTCGCGACCGGGCCGGGGTCGCGGGGGAAGGCGAGTCCTTCCTCGGCCGTCTCCTGGGGCCGGCCTGGGCGACCCGGCACCTCGAACAGGCCGGGTTGACCCAGATCTGCCGTCACTCGCCCTCGACGTCGACCTCGACGGCCCCGGTCATCTGCATCAGCTCGTCGTACGTCGTGGAGAAGACCGCGGCCGGGTGACCCGCGGCGGCCCAGATCTCGTCGTACTGGCGCAGGGCTGGGTCGAGGTAGGTCGGCACGGGGGAGGGGTGTGCCAGCGGAGAGACGCCACCGATCACCTGCCCGGTGTGCTCGCGCACGAACTCCGGCGACGCCCGCTTGAGCATCGGTACGCCGATCCGGGCGGCGGTCGCGGTGGTGTCGACGCGGTGGGCACCCGAGGTCAGGATCAGCACCGGCGTGCCGCCGGCGTCGAAGAGCAGGCTGTTGGCGATCGCCCCGACCTCGCACCCCAGGGCCTCCGCGGCCAGGGCTGCGGTGTGCACGGAGTCTGGCAGGATGACGACGCGGCCCCCGCCTCCCGCGGCGGAGTGGGCCTGCTTGAACCTCGTGACAGCAGCGTGCTCGGCGCTCATGCGCCGAGGCTAGCCGGAAGGGACGGACCGGGCGGACATGAAGCGGCCACTTCCGGGCTCGGTCGGGCTCGCCATCCGGGCGGCCTGGGGCCTGGTGTGGGTCATCGGCCTCACCGTGCTCCTGATGGTGGTCTTCTACGACGACGTGGTCGGCTCGTGGGCGAACCGCCACGAGGGTGCCCGCCAGGCCTTCGCCCAGGGCGGCCGCGAGGGCCTCGAGCGCGCGGGGTTCGTGGCTCCGGCGTTCCTCCCCGTGGCCGCGACCATGCTCGTGGTCGCCGCGATGCTGGTCTGGGTGCTCACCGTGTTCTTCCGCGAGGGCCACCGGTGGGGCCAGCTCGGCCTGTCGGCGCTCGTGGTGCTGAGCCTGTTCGCCAGCATCGTGCTGGGGTTCGTCCTCGACCCTCCGGCGGTGTTCGTCGCCGTCGCGGTGATCTCGCTGGTCGTCGAGGGGGTGCTGGCGGTCTGCCTGTGGCACCCCGACACGTTGGGCTACCTGGCCGGCCCGTGGGCCGACGGCCCGGCGGTCACCACGGGCTGAGGCTCGGCGGTCCCGACCCGGCGCGGCCACCAGAACGTGTCGCCGAGGAGCAGCGCCAGCGCGGGGACCAGGACGGTGCGCACCAGCAACGTGTCCAGGAGCACCCCGATGCCGACGATGATGCCCAGCTGGGCGAGCACCACCAGGGGCAGCACCCCCAGCCTCGACGACCACGACCGCGAGGTCGTCGACCGTTACCTGCACGGCGCGATCGCGGCGCTGCGGACCCTGCTGTAGGAGTTCTCCCCAGGTTCGCACGACCCCTGGTGCGGGTCGGGGGTGAGGTGTACCGTACTGGTTGTTCGAACACCTGTTCGATCACCCGGCCACCGGTGAGGGCGACCTCGACCCCCGTCCTCACCGGCCCGGGACCACCCGGGGTCGACCGAGCGTGGGAGAAGCATGAGGCGCTACGACGATCCCGTCGAGACCCGGATGGGTCTGGTGTCGGGCATGGAAGGTCCCGAGCAGTTCCTGTGGCGAGGCCGGTTGTGGAAGGTCCGGGCGGTGCTGGCCCACTGGGTCGAGACCGGCCCGTGGTGGCAGTCCGCCAGCGCCCGGGCGGTGATCGGCTCCGACGAGGCCGCCGGTGCCGCCGGTGCCGTCGGTGCCGCTGCCGGCGTCCGCGCGGCTGACCTCCGCTCTGCTGATCTCTTGGGAGAGCGGGAGCTGTGGCGGGTCGAGGCCGGTCGCGGTGCGGTGACCGGTCCCGACGGTGGGGTCTTCGACCTCGCCTTCGACTGGAGCGACGGGCGCTGGGCGCTCGTCGGCTGCGTGGACTGAGAGGTGAGTCAGATGACCGGTCCGTTCTCCCTGCCCGCCACCACTCACGCCTACCTCGCCCGGGCCGCCGACTCGCTCCACGAGGCCGTGGTCGCTCCCGACGTCCCCACCCGCTACGCCTGCGCCCACGTCGCTGCGCTCCGCGCCGCCGCCGCGCTGCTGGCCGCCCGGGCCAGACCCACCGGCTCGCCCGGTGCCCGCCGCCGCCCGCAGAAGAACGCCTGGGTCCTCCTCGCCGAGGTGGCGCCCGAGCTCAGCGAGTGGGCCACCTTCTTCGCGGCCGGTGCCGCCAAACGGGCCGCGGCCGAGGCCGGGTCGACCCGGGCGGTCACCGAGCGCGAGGCCGACGACCTGGTCCGTGACGCCGACCGGTTCCTGGCCGTGGTCGAGCAGGCACTGGGGCTGGTGCCCCATGCCGCCTCGCCCCAGCTCTGCGTCCTCGCCGACCCCCGCCCTCCGTCGGCCCCTCCGTCAGCCCCTCCGTCGGCCCATCCGTCGGCCCATCCGTCGGCCCATCCGTCGGCGCGGTCCTTCCGCGTGGCCCGAGCCGGCTAGACGGCGGCCGATGGATCCCTTCGTCCACCTCCATGTGGCGTCGGGCTACTCCCTGCAGTACGGCGCGTCGCTGCCCCACGTCCTGGTCGAGCGGGCCGCCGAGCAGGAGATGGACACCCTCGCCCTCACCGACCGCGACGGCACCTACGGTGCGGTCAAGCACGCCCTGGCCTGCCGCCGGGCCGGCATCCGGCCGGTCCTCGGTGTCGACCTCGCGGTCCGGCCGGTCCTCGGGGCGGCCCACCCGCCGGGGTCCACGCGCGACCCGCGCCCCCGCACCCCGGTGCGCGGCGGCGCGTTCCGCGACGATCGGCTGCTGCCGCGGGTGACCTTCCTCGCTCATTCCGGGGGAGCCGGCGGCGACGGCGGCCGGGCGGGCTGGGCGGCGGTGTGCCGGCTGGTCTCCGCGGTCCAGCTGTCCGGTGAGCGGGGCATGCCGGTCGCCGACCTGTCGCTGCTCGCGCCCTGGCTCGAGACCGGCGACGTGATGGTGCTGCTCGGGCCCACCTCCGAGCTCGGAGCGGCCGTGGCCCGGCGCCGAGACGACCTGGCCCGGGCCGCGCTCGAGCCGTGGCTCGAGATCGTTCCGCGCGACCACCTCCTCGTCGAGCTGGTCTCCCACCGGCTGCCCGGGTCCGCCACGACGTGGGGCCCCGGCACCACTCCCCACGCCGCCCGGATGGCCGGGTTCGCCCGCAGCGCCGGGCTGGGGGCGGTGCTCAGCAACGCCGTCCGCTACGCCGACCGCCGCGACGCCCCGGTCGTCGACGTCCTCGACGCCGCTCGCCGCCTGGTGGCCCTCGACCGACGTCACGTCGACCGCGGCAACGCCGAGGGCTTCTTGAAGTCCGGCAAGCAGATGGCCGAGGTCGCCGAGGAGATCGCCCGGCTGGCCGGTCTCGGCGACTCCGAGCGCGAGGCCCATCGGCTGCTGGCCCACACCCGGCTGGTCGGCGACCGCTGCGCCCTCGACCCCCGTGCCGACCTCGGGCTGGGCGAGGTCCACTTCCCGGAGTTCGACCTGTCGACCTCCTTCCGGGCCGACCTGCGCCCCTCCTCGACCACCGGCTCGCCGGCCGACGACCTGCTCCGGGCGCGTTGCGAGGGCGCGATCGGCCGTCGCTACGGCAGTGCCCCGCGCCAGCGCATCTGGAAACGGCTCGACGACGAGCTGGAGATGATCCGCGGCCTGGGCTACGCCTCCTACTTCCTGACCGTCGGCGACGTCACCGACCTGATCCGCGAGATGGGGGTCCGGGCCGCCGGCCGCGGCTCGGGTGCCGGCTCGCTGGTCAACTACCTCCTCGGCATCTCCGGGGTCGACCCGATCCGCCACGGGCTGCTCATGGAGCGGTTCCTCTCCCCGCTGCGCGCCTCGCTGCCCGACATCGACGTCGACGTCGAGTCCGCCCGGCGTGAAGACATCTACCGTGCGATCCTCGACCGCTACGGCGGCGAGCGCTGCGTGTGCGTCTCGATGATGGACACCTACCGCGTCCGCCACGCCGTCCGTGACGTCGGCGGTGCGCTCGGCATGCCACCCGGCGAGACCGACGCGATCGCCAAGGCCTTCCCCCACATCCGCGCCCGCGACGCCCGGATGGCGATGCGCGACCTGCCCGAGCTCCGAGCCGCCGGGCTCGGCCACGAGCGCCTCGACCTGTTCTTCGACCTCGTCGAGCGGCTCGACGGGCTGCCCCGCCACATCGCCGTCCACCCGTGCGGGGTGCTGCTCTCCGACGCGACCCTGCTCGACCGCACCCCCGTCGAGGCCAGCTTCGTCGGGTTCCCGATGAGCCAGTTCGACAAGGACGACGTCGAGGACCTCGGCCTGCTCAAGCTCGACGTGCTCGGCATCCGGATGCAGTCCTCGATGGCTCACGCGATCGACCTGGTCCGCCAGACCGACGACGTCGAGATCGACCTCGACGACGAGCAGCAGGTGCCGTTCGACGACCCCGACACCTTCCGCATGATCAGCCGGGCCCGCACCCTCGGGGTCTTCCAGATCGAGTCGCCGGGTCAGCGGGAGCTGGTCGGCAAGTCCGGCATCGAGACCTTCGAGCACATCATCACCGACATCTCGCTGTTCCGTCCCGGCCCGGTCAAGAGCGACATGATCACCCCCTACCTCGAGGCCAAGCACGGCTGGTCGGAGGTCTCCTACCTCCACGACGACCTGCGCCCGATCCTCGAGCAGACCAACGGCGTCGTGGTCTTCCACGAGCAGGTGATCGAGATGATCGCCTGCTTCGGTGGGGTCTCCAACGCCGAGGCCGACGAGAAGCGCCGGGCCCTCGGTGACGTCGAGGGGATGGCCGAGACCAAGCTCTGGTTCTTCCCCGCCGCGCTCGGCAGGGGCTACCCCCTGCCGGTGGTGGAGAAGGTCTGGAAGGTCATCGAGGCGTTCGCGTCGTTCGGCTTCTGCAAGGCCCATGCCGCGGCGTTCGCGCTGCCGACCTACCAGTCGGCCTGGCTCAAGGCCCACTGGCCGGCCCACTTCCTGGCCGGCGTGCTCACCCACGACCCCGGCATGTATCCCAAGCGGCTGATCCTCGAGGACGCCCGCCAGTGCGGCATCGCGATCCTCGGCCTCGACGTCAACGCCTCCGAGAAGGCCTACGTCGTGGAGCGGATGTCCTCGCTCGACGAGCCACCGCCGATCGTGCTCGGCGAGACGTCGCGTCCCGACCCGACCGAGCGGGGCTGGCCCGACGGCCGGGCGTGGGGCATCCGGCTGGCGCTGGCCGAGGTCAAGGGCATCAACGCCGGCGAGGTCGAGCGCATCGTCTCCTCCCGCCCCTACCACTCGCTGACCGACTTCTGGCACCGCGCCCAGGTGTCCCGGCCGATCGCCGAGCGGCTGGTGCTGGCCGGCGGGTTCGACTCCCTCTACGGCCTCGGCTCCACCACCGCCTCGCTCGGTGGCGTCCGCCGCCGGACCAAGGTCACCCGCCGCGACCTGCTGCTCCAGGTGGCCGAGCTCGACCGCCATGCCCGTGCCGTCCAGCGGGCCGGGCGGGCGCGGGGCCTGGCCGCCGGCCGGGTCCGGTCCGCCACGACGCGTCCGGCCGACCTCCGGGTCGAGGAGGCCGCCGCCCGCACCTCCACCGACCCGACCACGCGCGAGGGGGCGGCGCCGGTGGAGCGGCACGCCCTGGCCTCCCAGGGGGTCTGGGCACGCGCGGCCGCCCAGTCCCGTGCGGCCGCCGACCCCCGGCCGGTCACCTCGGTCCAGCTCACCCTCGACCTCGGTGACGAGCCGCAGGAGCAGGTCAGCGGCCTGCCCGAGATGAGCGCCGACGAGCGGATGCGGGCCGAGCTGGAGATCCTCGGCCTCGACGCCAGCCGCCACGTCGTCGACACCTATGCCGAGTTCCTCGACGCCCTCGGCGCGGTCCGCAGCCGCGACCTGCTCACCCAGCGCAGCCGCGCCGAGATCCTGGTGGCAGGGGTCAAGGTCGCCACCCAGACCCCGCCGGTCCGCTCCGGCCGGCGAGTGGTGTTCCTGACCCTCGACGACGGCACCGGGCCGGTCGACGCGACCTTCTTCGAAGACGCCCAGGGCCCCTATGCCGCCACCGTGTTCGACTCCTGGCTGCTGGTGGTCCGCGGCGTCGTACGCCGCACCGGTCACCGCGGCATCTCCCTGCGGGCCACCGGTGCCTGGCCCCTGGCCGACCTCCACGGCCTGTGGCAGCGGCCCGGTCCCGAGGGCGGCCTCGAGGCGGTCCGGGCCCGGCTGGCCGTGGTCGAGACCGTCGAGGAGGTGACCCACCGCCGGGTCCTGGTCCACTCCAGCGGCTTCCAGATGTCGCCCTACGCCGACGTCAAGCCACCCGGCGACGACGTCAAGGGCGTGCGCGGCAAGCCTTGGGTTGAGGAGGTTGCGAAGCAACCCTCTCGAAACCTGTGGCACCGCAGCCCCGGGAGCCCCGGATGAGCCACTCCCGGCATGCTCCAGCGCTCGGCTGGGCCTCGTCTCGACGGGCCTCCGGCCCGCTTCGCCTCCGCCTTGCCGGAACGGCGGACCCTCGCGACGGCCGATCGAGACGACTGGCGTCTCTCCATCGAGGCCTGCGGCGGGCCTTCGCATCCGATCTGGCGCGTGTCGGGACTCGATCGGCCTTCGCGCTCCCGCCGGTACGGCGCCGCTCCGAGCGGCAGCGCACCCTAGGCTGCATCCATGCCGACCCCCGCGAGCGAGCGCACCTCCGGCCGCGGCTCCACCCGCACGGCCGTGGTGTGGTCCGGGCTCGAGCCCAGTCTCCGGGGCGAGCCCCGTGACGTGCTCGACATCGGCGGCGGCACCGGCGGTCTGGCCGTCCGCATCGGCGCCCTGGGTCATCGGGTGGTCGTCGTCGACCCCAGTCCCGACGCCCTGGCCGCCCTCGACCGTCGAGCCCGCGAGCACGACGTCGCGGTCACCGGACGCCAGGGCGACCTGTCCACCCTGCTCGACGTGGTCCGTCCCGCCGGCGCCGACGTCGTGCTGTGCCACGGCGTCCTCGAGGTCGTCGACGATCCCGCCGCGGCGCTGGCCACGCTGGCGCAGGTGCTGCGCCCCGGCGGCACCCTCAGCCTCCTGGTCGCGCAGCGCTACGCCGCCGTGGTCGCCCGGGCCATGGCCGGTCATTTCCAGCAGGCGCTCTCCCTGCTCGACCCGACCCCCGGACCCCGCCAGCAGGCGTCGCCGGGCCGTTCCCGCTTCACCTACGACGAGCTCACCGCGCTGGCCGAGGGAGCCGGGTTCACCGTCGACGCGGTCCACGGCATCCGGGTCTTCACCGATCTCGTGCCCGGCTCGCTGCTCGACCTCGAGCCCGGCGCCACCGCTGCGCTGGTCGAGCTCGAGCAGGCCGTCGCGACCCGGCCCGAATACCTCCCGCTGGCCACCCAGCTCCACCTGCTCGCGCGCGTGTCCTGATCCCTCCCGGGAGGCGCGATGAGCGCCCCGGCGAGGGGCGCCGCGCCGGCCGAGCAGGTGTCCTCGACCCCGATCCTCCATGTCGACATGGACGCCTTCTACGCCAGCGTCGCGGTGCGCGAGCGGCCCGACCTGCATGACGTCCCGGTCATCGTCGGTGGGGGCTACCGCGGGGTGGTGCTCTCGGCCGACTACCTCGCCCGCCGCAGCGGCGTCCGGTCGGGTATGCCGATGACCCGGGCCCGGCGGATGTGCCCGGCCGCCGAGGTGGTCCCGCCCGACTTCGAGACCTTCGCGACGGTCTCGGCGTCGGTGATGGAGACCTTCCGCCGGGTCACGCCGCTGGTCGAGGCACTCTCGCTCGACGAGGCGTTCCTCGACGTCCGCGGCTCGACCCGCCGGCTCGGGGCCCCGGCCGAGATCGCCGAGCATCTGCGCGCCACCATCCACGACGAGCAGGGCATCACCTGCTCGGTCGGGGTGGCGGCGTCGATGACGATGGCCAAGATGGCCAGCCGATGGGCCAAGCCCGACGGGGTGTTCGTCTGCACTCCGTCCTCGGTGACCACAGTGCTCCACCCGCTCGACGTCGGCGACCTGTTCGGGGTGGGGGAGAAGACCCGCGAGCTCCTCCACCGGCTCGGGCTGGTCACCATCGGTCAGGTCGCCCACACCCCGCGCCGTACTCTCCAGCGCGCGCTCGGCGACCATCTCGGCCGCCACCTCCACGACCTCTCCTGGGGCGTCGACGAACGCCAGGTGGTGGCCCGCACCGGTGGCTCCTACTTCGGGGTGCTGCTCGGTGACCCCGACAAGTCGATGGGAGCCAGCGAGACCTTCGGCCACGACACCGACGACCGGTCGGTGATCGTGCGCGAGCTGCTCCGCCTCACCGACCGGGTCACCGGGCGGATGCGGGCCGCGGAGGTCGCGGGCCGCACCGTCACGATCACCGTGCGCTTCGCGGACTTCACCACGGTCACCCGGTCCCGCACCCTGGCCGAGGCCACCGACGTCACCCAGGAGATCTACCGCGAGGCGGTCCGCTCCTACGACGCACTGGGCCTGCAGCGGGCCCGGATCCGGCTGGTCGGCGTCCGGGTCGAGGGGCTGGTGCCCCGCACCCGGGTCCACCGCCAGCTGGTCCTCGGGCAGCGTGACCGCGGCTGGTCCGAGGCCGAGCGGGCCATGGACCAGGTCACCCGGAGGTTCGGCTCCGACGCGGTGCGCCCGGCCAGTTTGCTCCCGTGAAGACGGCCTCCCCACCCCCAGAGACCCGCGATCGGCCGGTTTGGTGTCTCACATCTGCACAATTTCCCTCGCCCGCCTACCGCACGCCCGTGGCGCTGCCTACACTTGGCCTCGAGTCCTGACGTGCGAGGGGAGGATCCTGTGCCACTCTCGGAAGAGGAGCTACGAGCGCTCGAGCAGATGGAGCGCGCTCTCGTGCAGGAGGACCCCAAGCTCGCCTCGACGCTTCGCGGCACCAACCTCCGTCGTGCGGCCCGTCGCCGCGCTGTCGTGGCCACCCTCGGTTTCGCGATCGGCATCGCCATCTTGATGATCGGCGCTGTCGCCCGGCTGACGGTCGTGGGCATTCTCGGCTTCGTGGTCATGCTGCTCTCGGCGACCATTGCGCTGGCCGCGTTCCGCGGCACCTCCGCGGTCCGCCGTGCCCCGGCTCGCCCGGGCCCGCAGCCGGGCATGCTCGACCGCTTCGGGAGTCCGTGGCGCCGTCGCCACCACGACGACGGGGCCTGACCGGCCCCTGCCGCTCGGGGCCGTGCCGCTGATCCCGGGCGACGTCTCGGCGACCCCGTGAGCCGCCTCAACCCACGTGGTCGATGACGCCCCCGGTCGAGGTGGCCTCGGGCGCCTGCTCGGCCCGCCGGAGCGCGGCCGCACCACGCCCACGTGTGAACAGCGACCGCGGCCACCACTCCGCTCGCCGGATCGCTCCGCTGCTGCTGCCGTGCTCGAGGGCGGCGATGCAGGTCTCGACGTGCTCGGCCAGCGCACCGGGAGTGTCGTCGGCCGTGCGGGCGTAGCGCGTCCGCTCGAGGGTGTGGACCACCTGGTCGAGGGAGTACTCCGCCGCCGGGTTGAGCCCGCGCCCGCGCGGGGGCCGGACCGGCGGCGGGCCTTCGGGCTCGTGTCCGAACCACGCGGCCAGACGGTGGCCCGTCTCGTGCGGGGAGCGACCGTAGGGCCAGGCCACGCCGAGGTCGACGGCGCTGTCCCGCAGCTCGGCCCAGGCGTCCTCCGCACCGCCGGCCAGTCGCTGGGTACGACGCCGCCGGCGCAGGGTGCGCGGCACCAGCGCCAGCCCGACGCCGATCGCCACGGCGGCCAGGACTGCCAGGATCGTCAGCCACGGGAGCGACCAGCCGGACGAGCCGTTCGCGGACTCCCGCTGGGTGAGCGGGTTCTGGGTCGGTGCGGTCGACTCGGTCGGGATCGGCCCTGCGGGTCACCGGACCGCTGGACTGCTCGCCGGGCTTCTGGACCGCCTGGGTGGTCCACTTGCGGCGCCTCGGTGCCGCCCGGCCGGGTCGCCGGCGTCGGCTCGAACCGCACCCAGCCGGACCCCTGGAAGTAGAGCTCGGGCCAGGCGTGCATGTCGTGGGCGCTGTACTGCCACTGGTGGGGGCCGGTTCGGGTCGGCTGCAGGAAGCCGACCGCGACCCGGGCCGGGATCCCGAGCTCGCGCGCCATCACCGCGAACGCCCCTGCGAACTGCTGGCAGTAGCCCTGGCCACCGCCACCCTTCGGGTTCGCGAAGAGGAAGCTCAACATGGCCTTGTTGCCGTCGCCGTCGTTGCGGTGCCGCTGCAGGCTGTAGGTGAAGCCACCGGTCGAGCGGAACCACGTCTGCAGCATCTTCGCCTGCTCGAAGCGTGAGCTGGCGCGCTTGGTGACCTTCCGCGCCAGGTCCTGCACGCTCGAGGGCAACGTCTTCGGCAGCGCCGTGTAGGCAGACTGGATCCCGGCCGGAGCGGTGAGGGAGTTGACCATGTCGTAGGCCGACAGGTCCGGCTTGGAGGCCGTCATCGTCCACGTCAGACCGGCCGTCGTCCGCTGCTCGGAGTTCAAGAAGTCCATGGTCGAGGTGTCGTAGTGCCAGGCCCCCTCGGCGTTCACCGCCGACGCCGGGAAGGCGGTGGGCAGCCACAGCGAGTCGAAGTTGTTTTTCGCCTTGACGGTGTAGTTGAAGTTCTTGACCGGCACCGACCTCGCGAGACCTGGCTCGGGTGGCACCAACCCGTCGGCCACCTGGTCGCTGACCACGGCGCGTGTGCCGGAGCTCCACTCCGTCCCGTCGAACTTGGTCAGGGCTGCGATCCGCAGGTACGACGGGTCGGGGTCGTCGGTCTTGATGTCCAGGAGCGGCACGTCGTTGGGGAGGAACAGGTCGCGGTTCATCTTGACGACCGGGTTGACCAGATGGATCTGGTCACCGCCGCTGCCCCCGGGACCGAACATCCCGAAACCGTCGAGGTGGAGCGTCGGGATGAAGACCGGGAGCACCACCGCGAGCACCACGGCGACTCCGCCCACGCTCGCCGCCGTCCCGCGGCTGGCGCCGGTGCTGACCCCGAACCCGGTCGGGTCGGCCTTGCCACTGCCGAGCGGCCGCCCCCACCGCGCCACGTGCGCGGACTCCTGCAGGAAGATCATCAGCAGGAAGCCGGCGGCGCCGACCAGGAACACGATCGCGGAGACCCCCCGGCCGATGACGCTGATCGGGACGCAGTAGACGGCGAGCAGCGGGAGCCCGGCCAGCGGCACCCTGCGCAGCCAGCACGCCAGGAGGTCGACCAGGAGCAGGGCCAGGGCGCCGCACGGGATCATCAGCGGGGCGATGCTCGGCTCGCTGGTCGGGATGGGCGGCTGCCAGGTCTCGGCGCTGATCCAGGCGTCCTGGATGCGCAGCGAGATGGCGTCACTGCTCGTGATCGGATGGAACACCGAGCCGCCGAGGAGCAGCCAGACCAGCAGGGCGACGACGAGCACGTGCAACGCCGCGCCGCTACGACGCGACAAGGGCGCGGCGCGCAGGGCGACCCCCGCCAGGGCGACCACGATCGCGACCAGGAGCAGCGGCGCCATGTAGGCGCCCCAGTCGCTGGTGAAGCCGCGCCACGACAGCATCGTGAGCCAGGTGGTCGCAGCAGCCACGGCTGCCAGCGGCAGGTCACGACGAACGTCGCCCGGGATCCCGTTCATCGGGCTCCCCGCGGCGTTGGGCGATGCAGGAGCGTAGCGGGGGAGGGGAACGTCATCGGGTGATTCATCTGGCCCCCTTCGGTACGGCACGCACCTCGTCGGCCGTGGCGCCCGATCGCGCAGCCTGGGAGCTGGTGCGGCCCAGGTCCTGCCAGACCTGGTCGAGCCGGTCGCGGGGCCGCAAGGTCACCGCGCGCCAACCCTGCCGCACCAGCATAGGTCGGGCGGAGTTGGGAACGCTGCCGAGCCCGGCGCCCGACGGGGCCCAGGCCGAGACGTCGACAGCCAGGGCCAGGGCCGAGGTGGCGTGGTGGTGCATCCGGCGCAGCGTCGGCCCGTCGGCCTCGGTGATGGCGCCGATGACGGCGAGCAGCAGGCCGCCGTGGGTCGACTCCGAGAGCCAGGAGGTGTCGATGTGGAGGTTGTTGACCGGCTGCACCACGGCGAGCGCCTCGAGCATGGCCCGCGTGTTCAGCTCGGGATCGCGGGTGTGCCAGGTGGCGGTGAGGTCGTCGCCGCCGGCGGTGACCAGCCGGACGGTGAAGCCGCGCTGCCCGAGGTGGACCGCGATCGACGCAGCGGCCGAGACCGCGGCCTCGATCGACGAGGCGATGCCCTGGCCCTGGTGGGCGCCGAGCCGGTTGTCGACGAAGAGCGTGGCCCGGGACTGCCACGGCTGCTCCTCGCGCCGGACCATCAGCTCGCCGACGCGGGCCGAGCTGCGCCAGTGGACGCGGCGCAGGTCGTCACCGCGGCGGTACTCGCGCACCGTGACGTCCTCGGCGCTGCCGATGGCGAAGGCCCGAGGCCGGTTGTCGCCGGAGCCGGTCCAGGCGCCGCCGAGCGGGATCGGCGGCAGGGGCACCGTCCGCGGCGTCACGGTCAGGCTCGTGGAGCTCCGGAAGGAGCGACCGAGCTCGACCAGGCCGAAGGGGTCGCTGACCCGCACGCTCATCGGGCCGATCTCGAAGCGGCCGCGCACGTCGGAGCGGACCTGGTACGTCGCGTGGCGGCGCCAGCCGTGCCCGATCCCGTCGAGCACGAACCGCGGCCGGGTGCCCAGGACGTAGGGGACGTGATCCTCGAGCATCAGCACGCCCGACGGGGTGCGGCCCTCGTTGGTCATCGTCAGGTTGACCGTCGCCGGCTGGCCTGCGGTCACGGTCTGGGGGCTGACGGCTCGCACCAGGGCGAGGCGGTAGCGGCTGCGCCCCAGGGCGACCGCGGTGAGCAGCGGGAGGGCGGCGACCAGCACGCCGACCCGGGTCAGGGTCGGCTGGCCGAGCAGGACCGCGCAGACGATGGCGGTGATCCCGGCAGCCAGGAAGGCCCGTCCGCGGACGGTCAGGCCGGAGAGGGCCTCACGCACGGGTCCCCTCGGGCACGGGCACCGAGCCGAGCAGGCTGTCGAGGATGCTGGCGGTGGTGCGACCGCCCATCGCCGCCTCGACGCTCGGGAGCAGCCGGTGGGTCAGCACCGACGGCGCCAGCCCGACGACGTCGTCGGGCAGGACGTAGTCGCGACCCTGCATCGCCGCGGACGCCTTGGCGGCGCGGACGAGGTGGAGGGACGCACGCGGCGACGCTCCCAGCGCCAGCTCGGTGGTACGGCGCGTGGCCGCGGCGAGCGAGACGGTGTAGCGCTGCACGGCCTGCGACACGTGCACCTGGCTGACGATCCCGATCAGCTTGCTGATCTCGGCTGCGTCGGTGACCGGCTCGAGGTCGTCGAGCGGGTTGGTCATGGTGTGCGAGTCGAGCATCGCGATCTCGGCCGACTCCACGGGGTAGCCCACCGACAGCCGCACCATGAAGCGGTCGCGTTGTGCCTCTGGCAGGGCGTAGGTGCCCTCCATCTCGATCGGGTTCTGGGTGGCGATCACCATGAAGGGCGCGTCGAGGAAGTAGGTCGTGTTGTCGACGGTGACCTGGCGTTCCTCCATGCACTCCAGGAGGGCCGACTGCGTCTTCGGCGAGGCGCGGTTGATCTCGTCGCCGACCACGATGTTGGCGAAGACGCCACCCGGGCGGAACTCGAAGCTCCTGCTCTCCTGGTTGTAGACCGAGACACCCGTGACGTCGGAGGGCAGCAGGTCGGGGGTGAACTGGATACGGCGCACCGTGCTGTCGATGCTGCGGGCCAGGGACTTGGCCAGCATCGTCTTGCCGACGCCCGGCACGTCCTCGATCAGCAGGTGGCCCTCGGCGAGCAGCACCGTGATCGCGGCGCTGATGACGTCCGGCTTGCCCTCGATGACCCGCTTGATGTTGCCCCGGACCCGCTCGACCACCTTCTCCAAGGTGTCGAGGTCGGCTCCCTGCGAAACCGGACCAGCCACAAGCCGTCCTTCCCGTCGAACTCCGCGCCGTAGCGCCCACCCGCTCCGACCTGGTCCCGGGCGCACTCGTTCGGCCGGCCGGTGCTAGGTCGTGCAGCACAACCTACGCGCCACGTGGGCGCTTGGTTCTGACTCCCGGGATCACGGTTTGGTTGCGGATTCCCCTGGGGCGCAGGGGGCTGATGAGGCGTCCCGACGTAGGCATTCGCCCCCGGCGCTCCACCTCGCACCACCGCGGGACCACCAGCAGCGCAGTTCCCCTCCACTCAGCACCACCGCCGGCCCCACCGCGCCCCACCGAGGCGCGTCGACCTGGGGAATTGCCCGCACAACAGCGCGCTGACCTGCGGGTTTGGGTCACGCCGAGGCCGGCGGGGGCAGCGGCTTGCTCGGGGGAGCGGAGGCCCGGTGCGCCGCGGCCGACCGCTCGCTCCCGCCCGAAAGCCGCGTAACTCCCGCGACGGATCGGGCGAATGTGGTTGACGGTGGAGTGAAGTGGAGTACAGTGGGGCGAAGTGGAGGGAAGGTCCAGCCAGGTGGAGGTGCCCGGATGTTCGTGGGCTCCTACACCCCCAAGCTCGACGAGAAGAACCGGCTCTTCCTTCCGGCCAAGTTCAGGGAGCAGCTCGTGGAGGGGCTCGTGGTGACGAAGGGTCAGGACTTCTGCCTCAACGTCTTCCCGCGCGCCGACTTCGCGGCGATGACCAACCGCATCCAGGAAGCGCCGCTCACGGTCCGCCAGGCCCGCGAGTACGGCCGGTTCCTCGCGATGCGTGCGGTCGAGGACACCCCTGACAAGCAGGGGCGGATCACCATCCCGCCGCTGCTCAAGGAGTACGCCGGGCTCGACCGCGACGTGGTCGTGATCGGCGCGCTCAACCGGGTGGAGATCTGGGACCCGAGCCGGATCGCCGCCTGGGAGGACGAGCACAGCCAGACGTTCGCCGACATGAGCGAGGACGTCTTCCCCGCCTGAGCGGGGACGACGCCGGACCTCACCGCACCACGACCACACCACGACCGCACCACGACCACCACCACGACCACAACGACACAGAGGGATTCGCACAGCGAGGTCTCGCGCCCGCTCCCGCGTCATCTGGGGCACCTTCCCCGGCTCCAGACGACCTTCCCCACCACGGACCCCGGCTCACCCCATGAGAGCCATGGCCCCGGGAGCGGGCAGGGACCTGACTGGGCGAGTCCCTCTTCCACACACCGCCACACACAGCCACACACAGGCACAAACGCCATCGAGCGGGGTCGAACCGATGAGTCTCACATCCACCGCAGCACCCGTCACGGGTCCGCCGTCCCCGGGCGCTGTTCCCGGGCCGCGCCGGGTCCGCGAGCAGGCGCGCGACGCCGTGGTGCTGATGGCCTTCTCCGCGGCCTCGTCGGTCGGGGTCGCCGCAGGGTTCCTCCTGCTGGCCCAGCTCTCGGGTTCAGGGCGCTAGGCGCGATGACCACGCCCGCCCACGTCTCGGTGCTCCTCGACCGGGTCGTCGCGCTGCTCACCCCGGCGCTGGGGCACGACGGCGCGGTGCTGGTCGACGCGACCCTCGGTCTCGGCGGCCACAGCGAGGCCGTGCTCGGCCGGCTGGGCCTCGCGCGGGTGGTGGGCGTCGACCGCGACCCCGAGGCACTCCGCCTGGCGGGGGAGCGGCTCGCACCGTACGGCGACCGGTTCACCGGCGTGCACGCGACCTACGACGAGATCCCCGACATCCTCGCCGGGCTCGGCCTGGCGCAGGCCGACGCCGTGCTCTTCGACCTCGGTGTCTCCTCGATGCAGCTCGACGTCGCGGAGCGCGGGTTCGCCTACCGCGAGGACGCCCCCCTCGACATGCGGATGGACCCGACCACGGGCCCGACCGCCGCCGATGTCCTCAACACCTACACCCACGGTGAGCTGGCCCGCGTCCTGCGGGAGTACGGCGAGGAGAAGTTCGCCTCCCGGATCGCCGCGGCCGTGGTGCGCGAGCGCCAGGTCGAGCCGTTCTCCGGCTCGGCCCGGCTGGTGGCCCTGCTCTACGACGCGATCCCGGCGCCGGCCCGTCGTACCGGCGGGCACCCGGCGAAGCGGACCTTCCAGGCCCTGCGCATGGAGGTCAACGACGAGCTCGGGGTCCTGCGGCGGGCGATCCCGGCCGCGATCGACGTCCTCGCGGTCGGCGGCCGCGTGGTCGTGGAGTCCTACCAGTCGCTCGAGGACCGCCTGGTCAAGCAGGCGTTCGCCGCCGCCACCCGCGTGGACGTCCCACCGGACCTGCCGTTCGTCCCCGCCGACCGCGAGCCCGCCCTGCGCCTGGTCACCCGCGGCGCCGAGCGGGCCGATCCCGACGAGGTCGCCCACAACCCACGTGCCGCCTCGGTCCGGCTGCGCGCTGTCGAACGGATCCGCACCAGCGAGGGAGCAGCATGATCACCCCACGACACCGTGTCAGCAGGGCGCTTCGCGCCGGGGACGCACCGCTCAGCGGGGGCACCGCATGAGCAGCACCGCGCCCGTCCTCCGCACCCGCGTCCCGCGCCTGGCCGGCGCCGCCCTCGAGCGGGCCCGCCTCACCGTGGTCCCGCGCCGCCGCCGGCGCCGCAGCAGCCCGGTGCCGTTCGTGATGGTGATCTCGATGATCGCCGTCGGGGGCGTCGTCGGGCTCCTCCTCTTCAACACCTCGATGCAGCAGGCGTCCTTCGCCGCCACCGACCTCCAGCACCGCGCCGACACCCTGCTGGCCCAGCAGCAGACGCTGCAGATGGAGCTCGACAAGCTCCGCGACCCGCAGTCGATCGCGCTCAAGGCGCAGCGGATGGGGATGGTGCTGCCCACCAGCCCGGCCGTCCTCGACCTGCGCACCGGCAAGGTGCTCGGCGATCCCGCACCCGCCACGGGGATCGACCACCTCCGGCTGCTTCCGCCGCCGCCGCCGAAGCCCGCGTCGCTCGACCCGAAGCCCCGCGTCGTCACCGTCCCGGCGACGACCCACAAGCCCTCCCGCGTGCAGGATTCACAGGTCCACACCGGCCACGCCTCACCCGCCAACGGCGCCCGCGCCGGTAGACAAGGCACCACCGGCAGCAACCGCTGACGCGCCGAGCCCACCCGTCACCGAGTCAGAGCAGGAACCGGTCACGTGCCTTCCCAGAGCCCCCGCGGCGGACCCCGCCCCGGTCGCTCGCCCCGCCCGCGCCCGGCTGCCCGGGCCAGGAACGGCTGGGCGCGTCGTTCGACGCGCGGCTCGGCCCCGCTGAGGCTGCGGGCCGGCTTCGTCTTCATCGCCCTGGTCCTGTCGTTCTTCGGGGCCCGGCTCGTCCAGCTCCAGGGCGTCGAGGCCGACCACTACGCGACGCTGGCGGCCACCTCGGGCGGCACCGTCACCGTCGACCTGCCTGCCGACCGCGGCGAGATCGTCGACCGCAACGGCCGGCCCCTGGCCACGTCGGTCGACGGCCGCATGGTGGTGGCCGACCCGTCGATGACCACCGACCGGGCGCCCGAGCTGGCCCGGTTCCTGTCGACCCGGCTGCACATCGACTACTTCGACACCCTGAAGGCGCTCACCCGGCCCGACAGCCGGTTCGCCTACGTCGCGCGCCGGGTGCCGGCCTCGCTCGCGGTCAGCGTGGTCGACGAGGCGACCCGACGCGGCTTCGACGGCCTGGCCACGCGCAACGACCCGGTCCGGAGCTATCCCGACCACGACGTCGCCGCCAACCTGGTGGGCTTCCTCGGCACCGACGGCCCGTTGGCCGGGCTGGAGCTCGCCTTCGACAAGCAGCTGGCCGGCACCGACGGGTCGGAGACCTACGAGGTCGGGGCCGGCAACCGGATCCCGCTCGGCAAGAGCACCATCATCCCGGCCCGCAACGGCCGCGAGCTCCACACCACCCTCGACGAGGACCTGCAGTTCTACACCCAGCGGGTCCTGCGCCAGACCGTGCTCGGGGCTCGGGCCGCCTCGGGCTTCGCGGTGGTGATGGACACCCACAGTGGCGAGGTGCTGGCGCTCGCCGACTACCCGACGTTCGACGCCACCGACCCGCAGGCGGCGCCCCGCAAGGACCGCAACTCCCTGGCCCTGACGAGTCCCTACGAGCCAGGCTCGGTCGAGAAGGTGCTGACCCTGAGCGCACTCATCGACGCCGGCCAGGTCACCGACCGCACCCGCCTGGTCGTGCCCGGCGTACTGAAGAGCGGTGACCATCCCATCCACGACTGGTTCACCCACGACACGCTCCACTTCACCCTCGCCGGCGTCATCGCGCAGTCGTCCAACATCGGCACGGCCATCGCGTCGCGGCACTTCAAGACCGGCCAGCTGCGGCACTACCTGACCCGGTTCGGCCTCGGGCAGCGCACCGACATCGGCGTCTCCGGCGAGACCGCCGGCCTGCTGCCCTCGCAGGTCGCCTGGAACGGCATGCTCCAGGACCGCATCGCCTTCGGCCAGAGCGTGTCGGTCAACGGCCTGCAGATGGCGGCGGCGGTCAACACGATCGCCAACGGCGGAGTGCGGGTCTCGCCGAGCCTGATCCAGGGCTCGGCCACTGCCAACGACGGCAGCGTCGTCGGCACCGACCACGCCACCCGGACGCGGGTGGTCTCGGCCGACGCCGCCCACCAGATGACGCTGATGATGGAGCGCGTCGTCAACCCCGACGCGGGCACCGCCCCCCTGGCCCAAGTGCCCGGCTACGTCGTGGCCGGCAAGACCGGCACGGCGCAACGGGTGGGGCCCAAGTGCGCGTGCTACGACGGCAGCCGGACGGTCTCGTTCGCCGGCTTCGCTCCGGCCGACAAGCCCCGCTTCACCGTCTACGTCGTCGTGCAGAAGCCGCGCACCAGCCTGGGCGGCGGCGGCACCGCAGGTCCGGCGTTCAGCAAGATCATGGCCTTCGCGCTGCGCCGCTACGGCGTACCCCCGACGGGTGCCAAGCCGTCGGAGATCCCCACGACGTG
Source organism: uncultured Actinomycetota bacterium (assembly GCA_963820015.1). Classification (GTDB taxonomy): domain Bacteria; phylum Actinomycetota; class Actinomycetes; order Propionibacteriales; family Nocardioidaceae; genus Nocardioides. Next base: position 133,592 of record CAWFYO010000005.1, read on the forward strand.
GTGAGCCGACCGGCCGCCCGGCCACTGGTCCGCGCAGGGCGACGGGTCTCGGGTCCTCACCCTCGGTAGCCTCGGGCAGACATGACCCACGACCCCACGCCGACCCTCGCCGACCTGGTCAGCCACCTGACGACCACCGGCACGGAGTCCGCCACCGCGGGCGACCTCGGCGTCGGTGTGCACGGGGTGACGCTCGACTCGAGGCGCGTGACCGCCGGCGACCTCTACGCCGCCCTGCCAGGGGCGCGCGCCCACGGCGCCGACCACTGGGCGCAGGCCCGCGACGCGGGTGCCGTCGCGGTGCTCACCGACCCCGACGGACTGGCCCGCATCGGCGGCGGAGTGCCCGCGGTGGTCGTACCACAGCCGAGGCGGGTGCTCGGCTCGCTCGCGGCAGAGGTCTACGGCCGGCCGGCCGAGCGGCTCCGGATGGTCGGGGTCACCGGCACCCAGGGCAAGACGACCACGACGCGCCTCCTCGAGAGCGGGCTGACCGGTGCCGGCGTGCCGGCCGCGGTGATCGGGACCGTCGGCACCCGGATCCTCGGCGAGGACGTCGCCAGTGCCCTGACGACGCCCGAGGCGCCCGACCTCCACCGCCTCCTACGTCAGATGGTCGACGCCGGAGTGGAGGCGTGTGCGATGGAGGTCTCCAGCCACGCCCTGGTGATGGGGCGGGTCGACGGGATCGTCTTCGACGTCGCGGTCTTCCTCAACCTCGGCCGCGACCACCTCGACTTCCACCGGGACATGGACGACTACTTCGAGGCCAAGGCCTCGTTGTTCACCGCCGAGCGCGCGCGACGGGGGCTGGTGAACGTCCACGACGAGTGGGGACGACGGCTGGTCACTACCTCCGGCGTGCCAATGAAGACGCTCTCGGCCAACGGCCAGGAGGCCGACTGGGCGGCTTGGGACATCGACCGGTCGGCTGCTGGCTCCACGTTCCGTATCGCCGGGCCTGGCGGGCTCCAGGTCGCCGCCGGCTGCCCGATCCCAGGCGGCTTCAACGTCGCCAACACGCTGGCGGCGGTCGCCGCCGCCGCGACGGCGGGGTACGACGCGGCCGCCGTCGCGCGGGCGATCGACGACGGTCCGGGCGTGCCGGGACGACTGGAGCGCATCGACGAGGGACAGGACTTCGAGGTCGTCGTCGACTATGCCCACAAGCCGGACGCGATCGAGGCGGTCCTGGCCACGCTCCGACCCGTCACCCGCGGTCGTCTGATCGTGGTGCTCGGCGCGGGTGGCGACCGCGACGCCGGCAAGCGGGCGCTGATGGGCGAGATCGCCGCCCGTGAGGCCGACGTGCTGGTGGTCACCGACGACAACCCGCGCACCGAGGACCCCGCGGCGATCCGGCACGCCATCCTGGACGGCACCCGAGCGGGAGCGGCCGTCGTCGTCGAGCTCGGCGACCGGCGCGCCGCCATCGCCGAGGCGATCCGCCGGGCCGGCCCGGGGGACGTGGTCCTGGTCGCCGGCAAGGGGCACGAGACCGGCCAGGAGGTCGCAGGCGTCGTGCTGCCGTTCGACGACCGGCAGGTGGCCCGCGAGGAGCTGCGCCGATGCTCCCCCTGAGCCTGGCCGAGATCGCGTCCGCGGTCGGGGGAGTGGTGCACGACGACCCCGGCGGCGCAGTGGTGACCGCCCCCGCGTTCGTCGACACCCGACAGCCGGTGGTGGGTGGCCTCTTCGTCGCCGTCGTGGGGGAGCAGGTCGACGGTCACGACTTCGCCGAGCGCGCCTGCGCAGCGGGTGCGGCCGGGGTCCTCGGCGCGCACCCGACCGGCGTACCGACCGTGGTCGTCGACGACCCCGTCCCGGCGCTGGGCCGGCTCGCCCGACACGTCGTCGACCGCCTGCCGGCCACCGTGCTCGCGCTGACCGGCTCCCAGGGCAAGACCGGCACCAAGGACTTCCTCGCGCAGGTGCTGGCCTCCGCCGGCACCACGGTCTGGACCGAAGGCAACCAGAACAACGAGATCGGTGTCCCACTCACCGTGCTGCGCGCCACCCCCGACACGCGCTACCTCGTCCTGGAGATGGGCGCCCGAGGCGTCGGCCACATCGCCGAGCTGTGCGAGATCGCGCCGCCTCACGTCGCTGCCGTCCTCAACGTCGGCACCGCCCACATCGGCGAGTTCGGCTCGCGTGCGGCGATCGCGCAGGCCAAGGGCGAGATCGTCGAGGGCCTGACCGCCGACGGCACGGCCGTCCTCAACGCCGACGACGCTCTGGTGGCGGCGATGGCCTCCCGCACCCCCGCCCGGGTCCTGGGCTTCGGGCGCGAGGGTGACGTCACCTGGCGCGCGCTCGAGCTCGACGAGCTGGGGCGGCCCTCGCTCGAGCTCGGGTACGACGGGCGGTGGGCGCCGCTGCACCTCCTCGAGGCCGGCGCCCACCAGGTCCCCAACGCCGCCGCGGCGGCGGCGATGGCGCTGGCGGCCGGCGTCGCCTGGGACGACGTGGTCGACGTCCTGGGCCGGGCCCGGTCGCTCTCGCCGTGGCGGATGGCGCTCCACGAGCGAGCCGACGGCCTGGTCGTGGTCAACGACAGCTACAACGCCAACCCCGCCTCGATGCTCGCCGCCCTCGAGGCCCTGGCGGCGATCGGCGAGCGCGGTGGGCGTCGTACCGTCGCGGTCCTCGGCGAGATGCTCGAGCTCGGGCCGACGTCCGCCGAGCAGCACGCCGAGGTCGGTGCCGGCGCGGCCGCCCTCGGCATCGACGTCGTGGTCACCGTCGGCGCGGCCGCGGAGGCCATCGGAGACGCTGCTCGCCGTACGACGGGCTGGTCGGGGCAGGTGGTGACCACGGCGGGCCGCGAACACGCAGCCGACTGGCTACGTCAGAATGTCTCCGCCCGGGACGTCGTCCTGGTCAAGGCGTCACGGGGCGCCGCCCTCGAGCATGTGGCCGACGCGCTGGTCGAGAAACAGGCCGAGGAACACGCGGAGGAGCAGGCCGAGATGCAGGAAGGCGGTGCCGCGACGCGATGAAGGCGATCCTGCTGGGCGGCGGTCTCGCCCTGTTGTTCTCGCTGCTCGGGACCCGCGCGGCCATCCCGCTGTTCACCCAGCTCGGCTACGGCCAGGAGATCCGCGACGACGGCCCGACCAGCCACCACACCAAGCGCGGCACCCCGACCATGGGCGGCGTCGTCATCATCGCCTCGACCGTGCTGGCCTACTTCCTGGCCGAGCTGGCCACCCAGCAGGAGCCGTCGGCCTCGGCGCTGCTGCTCCTCTTCCTGTTCGTCGGCATGGGCGTGGTCGGCTTCCTCGACGACTTCATCAAGATCTCCAAGCAGCGGTCCCTCGGCCTGCGCAGCAAGGCGAAGATGGTCGGACAGACCGTGATCGCCCTGGTCTTCGGCTGGCTGGCGCTCTCGCCGATGCTGGAGGACGGCCGCCACGTGAGCCCGGCTTCGGACCACCTCTCCTTCATCCGCGACTCGAAGTTCGAGCTGATGACCGTGGTCGCGATCCTGCTCTTCTGGGTGATGATCACCGGCACCAGCAACGCGGTGAACCTCACCGACGGTCTCGACGGCCTCGCCACCGGCGCCTGCGTGATGGTCTTCGGTGCCTACATGCTGATCAACATCTGGCAGAACAACCAGAGCTGCGCGACCCGCCCCGGCCCGGCCTGCTACGAGGTGCGCGACCCGCTCGACCTGGCCATCGTGGCGGCCGCGATCACCGGGGCCTGCTTCGGCTTCCTGTGGTGGAACGCACCGCCGGCCCAGATCTTCATGGGTGACACCGGCTCCCTGTCCCTGGGCGGCGCCCTCGCCGGGTTCGCGATCCTGACCCGGACCGAGCTTCTGCTGGTGATCCTCGGTGGCCTGTTCCTGGTGATCACCTTGTCGGTGATGCTCCAGGTCGGCTTCTTCAAGGCCTCGCGACGGTTCGGGATCGTGCGCAGGATCTTCCGGGTCGAACCCGGCCACCGGGTGTTCCGGATGGCTCCGTTGCAGCACCACTTCGAGCTGCTCGGCTGGGAGCAGGTCACGATCGTGATCCGGTTCTGGATCATCACCGGGCTGTGCGTCGCGGCCGGGCTCGGCGTCTTCTACGCCGCCTGGGTGGCCGTGACGTGACGGTCGCCGCACGACCTCCTTCGCCGCCCCGGCAACGCCTTGCGCCGCGAGACCGGGGCCCAGACCAGGGTCTCCTCCGCCTCGCTCCTCCGGAGCCTGCGCCCGCCGGGGCCCGAAGCCGCTCCTCCGCCGAACAATCCCGCGGGGTCCGCGCATGACGGTTCCGGTCGACCTGCTCGGCCGAGATGACGACTGGTCGGGCGTCCGGGCGACCGTCGCCGGATTCGGGGTCAGCGGGTTCGCTGCCGCCGACAACCTGACCCACCTCGGTGCGTCGGTCGTCGCGCTCGACGAGCGGCCCGACGGCAAGGAGGACAAGGCCGAGCTGCTCGGGGTCCTCGGTGCCGACGTGCGTCTAGGCCCCGGGACGACGGCCCGGCTTCCCGAAAACACCGACCTCCTGGTCGTGTCGCCCGGCTGGCGGCCGACCGCCCCGCTGCTGGTGCAGGCGCGCGAGCGCGGCATCCCGGTGTGGGGCGAGGTCGAGCTCGCCTGGCGGCTGCGCGACGCCGGCCCCGACGGGCGACCGTCGCCCTGGCTCGCCGTCACCGGGACCAACGGCAAGACCACGACGGTGCAGATGCTCGACGCCATCCTTCGCGCGGCCGGGCTGCGCAGCATCGCGGCCGGCAACGTCGGCCTCCCGCTCGTCGAGGCGGTGATGGACCCCGCGCCGTACGACGTGCTGGCGGTGGAGCTGTCGAGCTTCCAGCTCCACTACACCGACTCGATGCGGGCCGAGTCCGCCGCCGTCCTCAACGTCGCGGAGGACCACCTCGACTGGTACGACGGGCCGCACGGGATGGCCGACTACGCCGCCGACAAGGGCCGCATCTACAGCGGGGTCGAGCGGGCGTGCGTCTACAACGCCGCCGATCCCGAGACCGAGCGGCTGGTCCGCGAGGCCGAGGTCTCCGAGGGGGCGCGCGCGATCGGGATCACCCTGGGGATGCCGTCGGTCGGGATGGTCGGTGTCGTCGACGACATCCTGGTCGACCGGGCCTTCATCGCCGAGCGGCAGACCAGTGCCGCCGAGCTGTGCACGGTCGACGACCTGTTCAGTCCGGCGCCCCACGTGATCGCCAACGCCCTGGCCGCCGCCGCGCTGGCCCGGGCGCACGGCGTACCCCAGGCCGCCGTCCGCGACGGTCTGCGCGGCTTCCGCACCGACGGCCACCGGATCGCCGTCGTGCGTACCCACCGCGACGTCACCTACGTCGACGACTCCAAGGCGACCAACCCCCACGCGGCACTCTCGTCGCTGCTGGGCTTCGGGTCCGTCGTGTGGATCGCCGGCGGCCTGGCGAAGGGTGCGCGGTTCGATGACCTGGTCGAGACCGTCGGCTCACGGCTGCGGGCGGCGGTCGTGCTCGGGCAGGACCGCGAGGTGGTCCACGACGCCCTGGCGCGACACGCGCCAGATGTGCCGGTCATCGTGCTCGAGCCCGGCGAGACTGGCACCGGACATGCCGCGATGGAGGTCGCGGTCGTGGCCGCGGCACAGGTCGCCCGACCCGGCGACACCGTGCTGCTGGCCCCGGGCTGTGCCTCCATGGACATGTTCACCGACTACGCCGACCGGGGCGACGCGTTCGCTGCGGCGGTGAGGAAGCTGGGCGACTGACCCGGACCCGACGACCGGCCCGTCACACCTAGGGGGGACGACACCACCGATGGCGATCGTGAGCCCCCTCCGGGCGCGCTCCTGGCGGCGGTCCGGCGACGGCCGCACCCCGGGCACGGTGGCCACCTGGCTCGCTGCCGTGCGCAGCGCCCTCGACCGGCCGCTCACCGCTTACTACCTGCTGCTCGGCGCCTCGGCCCTCCTGCTCACCATCGGGCTGATCATGGTGTTCAGCGCCTCGAGCGTCTACGCCTTCGAGAACTACGGCCACAACTCCTACGCCGTGGTCGAGAAGCAGCTGCTGTGGGTGTGCATCGGCCTGCCCTGCGCCTGGGTGGCCGGCCGCCTGTCCCAGCGGTGGATCCGACGGCTGGCGTGGCCGGGCTACTTCGTCTCGCTGGGGCTGCTCCTGCTCACCGCGTTCTTCGGCGTCTCCCGCAACGGCAACACCAACTGGCTGGCGCTCGGCCCGATCGTGATCCAGCCGTCCGAGATCGCCAAGCTCGCGCTGGTGCTGTGGGCCGCCCACGTCTATGCCAACAAGGACCGCAGGCTGGGCAACCTGCACCAGATCATGATGCCCGTCGTGCCCGGCCTGCTCCTGGCCACCGCCCTGGTCATCTTCGGCCACGACCTCGGCACAGCGCTGGTCCTGTTCGCGATCCTGCTCGGCATGCTCTGGGTCGTCGGCGCGCCCACTCGCGTCTTCGCCCTCTCCTTCCTGGTGATCTCGGTGTTCGCCGGCGCCCTCGCGGCCACCGACCCGGAGCGACTCACCCGGATCACCCACTTCACCAACCCGATGCTCGACTACCAGAGCGCCGGCTGGCAGCCGGCCCACGGCCTGTTCGCCCTGGCCAACGGCGGCCTCCTCGGGCAGGGCATCGGCGCCAGCCAGCAGAAGTGGGGCAACCTCCCCGCGGCCCATACCGACTTCATCTTCGCGGTGCTCGGCGAGGAGCTGGGGCTGGTCGGCACGCTGCTGGTGATCGGCCTGTTCCTGACCATCGCCTACGCCGCCATCCGGGTTGCGAGCCGGACCAAGGACCCGTTCGTCCGCTACATGGGCTTCGGCATCGTGGTCTGGCTGATCGGCCAGATGATGATCAACGTGGGCATGGTCCTGGCACTGCTCCCCGTGATCGGCATCCCGATGCCCTTGGTCTCCTACGGCGGCTCCGCGCTGGTGCCGTCGTTGGTGGCGCTCGGCCTGCTCGTGGGCTTCGCGCGACGTGAGCCCGAGGCGGCTCGTGCGCTGGCGTCGCGCAAGAAGGCCCGCAACAGCGGTGTCGCCGCCGGCCCCGTCACCAGGTCGGGCCGCTAGCCCATGCGCGTCCTGCTCGCGGGCGGGGGCTCGGCCGGTCACACGTCGCCCCTCCTCGCCACCGCCGACGCGCTGAAGCGACTCCGGCCCGGCATCGAGATCACGTGCCTGGGCACCCGCGAACGGATCGAGGCCCAGATCATCCCGGCGGCCGGCTACCCGCTGGAGTTCGTGCCGAGCGTGCCGCTGCCCCGGCGCCCCAATGCCGACCTGTTGCGGCTGCCGAGCCGGCTGATGGCTGCTCGCCGGGCCGCGCTCGACGTCGTCGATCGGGTCGGCCCCGACGTGATCTGCGGGTTCGGCGGGTTCGTCTCGGTGCCGGCCTACCTCGCCGCCCGCAAGCGGGACATCCCGCTGGTGGTCCACGAGGGCAACACCATTCCCGGAGTGGCCAACAAGCTGGGGGCCCGGTTCACCGACCACGTCGCCACCTCGTTCCCCGACACCGACCTGCGCCACGCGTCGTACCTCGGGCTGCCGATCCGCCGGATGATCGCCACCCTCGACCGGCCGGCCCGTCGCGCGGAGGCGCTGGCCACCTGGGGGCTGCGGCCCGACCTCCCGGTGCTGCTGGTCACCGGAGGATCGCAGGGCGCGGGGTCACTCAACCGGGCGGTCCTCGGCGCGGCCCCGGCCTTCGCCGAGGCCGGGGTCCAGGTGCTGCACATGACCGGGCCGGCCCACGAGACCGCCGCGCCCGAGACCGGCGTCCCCTACGTCACGGTCGGCTTCGTCGACCGGATGGACCTCGCCTACTCCGCCGCCGACGCGGTGCTGTGCCGCTCCGGGTCCAACACGGTCACCGAGGTCTCGGGGGTCGGGCTGCCGGCGGTGTTCGTGCCCTTGCCGATCGGCAACGGCGAGCAGGCCCTCAACGCCCGCGCCGTCGTCGAGGCGGGCGGAGCGCTGATCGTCGACGACGCCGACCTGACCTCCGCGTGGGTGGCCGACCACATCGTTGCGCTGCTCACCGATCCTGCCCGGCTCCGGGCCATGGGCGAGGCCGCCTCCGACCTGATCCCGCTCGACGCCGACGAGAAGCTCGCCCGGATGATCCTGGACGCCGCCACGCCATGAAGATCCCCGTCCCCGACGTCATCCCTCCGGCCGCCGAGCTGGGCCGGGTGCACTTCGTCGGCATCGGCGGCGCCGGCTTGTCGGCGATCGCGCGGATCATGGCGCGGCAGGGTGTGCCGGTGACCGGCAGCGACGACCACGACACGCCGTTCCTCCCAGCGCTGCGCGAGCTCGGCATCCGGATCCACCTCGGCTACGACGCGGCCCACGTCGGCGGGGCCGACACGCTCGTCGTGACCACGGCGGCGCACGACGACAACCCCGAGGTGATCGCCGGCCGGTCGCGGGGGCTGTCGGTCCTGCCTCGCTCGGCGGGCCTGAAGTCGGTGATGGCCGGCCACCGGGTCGTCGCCGTCGCCGGCACCCACGGCAAGACCACGACCACCTCGATGTTGACCATGGCCCTCCGCGCCGCCGGAGCCGGCCCGACGTACGCCATCGGTGGGGTGCTCGCCGCCACGGGCCGCAACGCCGACGCCGGCACCGGCGACCTCTTCGTGGCCGAGGCCGACGAGAGCGACGGCGCGTTCCTGGTCTACGGGCCCGACGCCGCGCTGGTCACCAACGTCGACGCCGACCACCTCGACGTGTGGGGGAGCGAGGAGGCCTACCACGCGGCTTTCGCAGACTTCGTCGCGACGATCGCGGCCGACGGCTTCCTCGTGCTGTGTGCCGACGATCCGGGTGCTGCCTCGCTGGTGCCGGTCGCGCAGGCTCGCGGACTCGACGTCGTCACCGCCGGCGAGGACGCCGACCACGACGTGCGGCTCACAGGCCTCCAGGTCGCCGCCGGCGCCTCGTCGTTCGACGTGAGCCGGGGTGGTGGGCCCCTGGGCCGGGTGGTCCTTCAGGTGCCCGGCCGCCACTACGCCCTCGATGCCGTGGGCGCGCTGGCCGTGGGGCTCCGGCTCGGCTTCGCCTTCGACGACCTGGCCAGGGGGCTCGGGGAGTTCACCGGCACCGGCCGGCGGATGGAGCTCAAGGGCGAAGTCGGGGGAGTGCGGGTCTACGACTCCTACGCCCATCACCCGGCCGAGATCGTCGGTGACCTCCAGGCGGCGCGAGCCCTCGCGGGCGACGGGCGTCTGGTGGTGGCCTACCAGCCCCACCTGGTCTCCCGCACCCGGATCTTCGGCGCGGCGATGGGCCAGGCGCTGGGTGCCGCCGACGAGGTCGTCGTGCTCGACGTCTACGTCGCCCGTGAGGAGCCCGACCCCGAGGTCACCGGGCGCCTGGTGGCCGACGCCGTACCGCTGCCGGCCGAGCACGTGCACTTCGTGCCCGACCTCGGGGAAGTCCCGCGACAACTTGTGGGGCTCGCCCGGCCTGGCGACCTGGTTCTGACCCTCGGCGCCGGTACCGTCACCGACGTCGGACCCGTGGTGCTCGGGCTGTTGCGTCGTCAGGAGGAGGACGCGTGATCACGCTGCCGCGCAACCCTCTCAAGGGCAGTAGCGACGAGCGCGACCCCGTGGCCAAGGCCGATGCCCGGTCGCGCCGGAGGTTCCAGCGCCGGCAGTGGTTGCGCCGGTGGCTGGTCTGGCGCTATGTCATCGGCTCCGTGCTCCTGGTGGCGCTGGTCGCCGGGGTCATCTGGCTGGTGTTCGTGAGCTCCGCGCTGACCGTGAAGCACGTCGCCGTACGGGGTGAGTCGCAGCTCTCCGAGAAGCGCGTGCTGGCCGCTGCCGACGTGCCCCAGGGTGCCCACCTCGCCCAGCTCGACCTCGAGGCGATCCGGGCCCGGGTGGCCGCGCTGGCCGCGGTCCGCCGCGTCGACGTGTCGCGCGACTGGCCCGACGGCGTGCTGATCAAGGTGACCGAGCGCACCCCGGTCGCCGTGGTGGCCCTGGACGGCCGGTTCCATGCGATGGACACCGATGGCGTGCTGTTCCGCGACTACGCCAAGCCTCCGCCCGGGCTCCCGGACGTCGTCTCCACCGAGGGCGTCAACAGCGCGGCCCTCTCGCAGGCCGCCCGCGTCATCGCCGCCCTGCCCTCGGGCCTGTCGGGCCGGGTCGACCACGTGCAGGTCGCCGGCCTCGACCGGATCTCCCTGGTGATGCGCAAGGGCGCGGTGGTGGTCTGGGGGAGCGACGCCCAGTCGGCGCTCAAGGCCGAGGTGCTGACCCAGCTGCTCCACCAGCCCGCCCACACCTACGACGTGAGCGTCCCCGGCCAGCCGGTCACCAGCCCGCGCTGATCACGACCAACTGGCATACAGACCGTCGTTCCAGCACCTCCCGGATGACGGTCCCTATGCCAGTGAGTGGTCCGGCCCGCGGAGAGTGCCGGCAGGGGGCCCGAGAAACCGCGGGACGAGTCCCGACCCGGTGGGGCGGCCTCAGCAGCGATTCGTTCCGCTTTTCTCCGGCCGAGGGGCGACCCGCGGCGTGTCGGCGCGGATCGGCGCGGGGTTGTCCCTAACGTCGTCGCCAACACGAGGTTGACATAACTATAACCCTCTACTTCAGGGTTACGGTTCCCGAACACCCTCGAGGACTTCCCCACCGACAGTCGCCCGCCCCGCGCGGGTGAGAGAAGCGTCCGCCAGGCCGACCAGCCGGCGGGCCGACCACCGGAGGCTTGAACCGTGGCAGCAGCGCAGAACTACCTGGCCATCATCAAGGTGGTCGGCATCGGTGGTGGCGGCGTCAACGCCATCAACCGGATGATCGAGGTCGGGCTCAAGGGCGTCGAGTTCATCGCCATCAACACCGACGCCCAGGCCCTCCTGATGAGTGACGCCGACGTGAAGCTCGACATCGGCCGTGAGCTCACCCGGGGTCTCGGCGCCGGCGCCAACCCCGAGGTCGGCACCCAGGCCGCCGAGGACCACTCCGACGAGATCGAGGAGGTGCTCAAGGGCGCCGACATGGTCTTCGTGACCGCCGGCGAGGGCGGCGGCACCGGCACCGGTGGCGCGCCCGTCGTGGCCCGGATCTCCCGGTCCCTGGGAGCCCTGACCATCGGCGTCGTCACCCGCCCGTTCGCCTTCGAGGGACGGCGCCGGGCCAACTCCGCCGAGGAGGGCATCGCCAAGCTCCGCGAGGAGGTCGACACCCTCATCGTCATCCCCAACGACCGCCTGCTGTCGATCAGCGACCGCAGCGTCAGCGTCCTCGACGCGTTCAAGCAGGCCGACCAGGTGCTGCTGCAGGGCGTCTCGGGCATCACCGACCTGATCACCACTCCCGGCCTGATCAACCTCGACTTCGCCGACGTGAAGTCGGTGATGGCCAACGCCGGCTCGGCCCTGATGGGCATCGGCTCGGCTCGCGGCGAGGACCGCTCGGTCGCCGCCGCGGAGCAGGCCGTCTCCAGCCCCCTGCTGGAGGCCAGCATCGACGGCGCGCACGGCGTCCTGCTCTCGATCGCCGGCGGCTCCGACCTCGGCCTGTTCGAGATCAACGAGGCCGCGGCGCTGGTGTCGCAGTCGGCCCACCCCGAGGCCAACATCATCTTCGGCGCGACGATCGACGACGCGCTCGGCGACGAGGTGCGGGTCACGGTGATCGCGGCCGGCTTCGACGGCGGCATGCCCAAGCGGCGCGAGTCCGAGTCGGGCTTCCGCCGTACGCCGGCCCAGCAGCAGACCCAGGAGCAGACCAAGGCCGCGGCCCTGGCGCTGGCCGCCAAGAAGGCCGAGGCTGCCGCCCCGGCTCCCGCTCCTCAGCCCGAGCCGGTCGGAGCCGCGGCCCGGCCGCAGTCGGCGACCCAGGGGCCCCGTCCGGCGATGGAGTTCGACGACGACGACCTCGACATCCCCGACTTCTTGAAGTGAGAGCAGCCCCAGACGCTTGTACGCCGCACGGCTGACCCATGGCCCCGTCGCGCTGGCCTTCACCGACCGGCACGACGGGGTCAGTGCTGCCCCTTTCGACTCCCTCAACCTGGCCTGGGCCGGGGGTGACGAGGCGGAGGCGATGGAGGAGAACCACCGGCGCGTGCTGGCCGACTTCGCCCCCGGCTCCGGGCTCGACAGCCTCGCCCAGCTCAGCCAGGTGCACGGCAACGGCGTGGCGGTGGTCGGACCCGACGGTCCGGCCCACGACGTCCACGGCCACCTGCACGCCGTCGGCGACGGGCTCGTCACCACCCAGCCCGGTGTGTGCCTGATGGTCCGGGCCGCCGACTGCGTGCCGGTGCTGCTCTCCGACCACGAAGGCAGGGTGGTCGGCGCCGCCCACTGCGGCAGACCGGGCCTGGTGGCGGGCATCGTGCCGGCGACCGTGGCCGCGATGCGCGACCACGGGGCGACCACCGGGCTGACCGCCTGGATCGGGCCGTCCGTGTGCGGCGCCTGCTACGAGGTGCCCCGGGAGATGCAGGACGACGTCGCCGCGGCCGAGCCCGCGAGCCGGTCCACCACCTCGTGGGGTACGCCGGCGCTCGACGTCGCCGCCGGGGTGCGCGCGCAGCTCGTGCGCGACGGGGTCGAGGTCGTCGACCTCTCGGTGTGCACCCGTGAGTCGCCCGATCTCTTCTCCTACCGCCGCGACGGCGTGCGCTCCGGCCGCCAGGCCGGGATCATCAGGATCGCCCCGTGAGCGCCGACCCGCAGCCCCGCCGCGACCAGATCGCCGCCGGCCTCGACGCCGTACGACTCCGGATCGCCGCGGCCGCCGTGCGCGCGGGGCGCCACGCCGACGAGGTGACCCTGGTCGTGGTCACCAAGTTCTTCCCCGCCTCCGACGTCCGGATCCTGGCAGGGCTCGGGGTCACCGACGTCGGCGAGAACCGCCACCCCGAGGCGGCCGACAAGCAGGCCGAGTGTCGCGACCTCGACCTGCGCTGGCACTTCATCGGCGGCCTCCAGAGCAACAAGGCGGCGGTGATCGGCTCCTATGCCGACGTCGTCGAGTCGGTCGACCGGGTCAAGCTGGTCGGCCCTCTGCAGCGCGGAGCTCACGAACGCAGCCACGAGGTCGACGTCCTGCTCCAGGTCAGCCTCGACCCGCCCCACCACGAGGGACGTTCGGGTGCCGACGTGGCCGACCTGGCCGACCTGGCCGAGGCGGTGGACGAAGCCGGAAGACTGCGGCTGCGGGGGTTGATGGCGGTGGCGCCCCTGGGCGAAGACCCGGCCACGGCGTTCGGCCGACTCGCGGAGATCCGCGCCGACTTCTGTTCCCAGAGGCCCGGTGCCACCTGGCTCTCGGCGGGTATGAGCAACGACTTCGAGACCGCGATCGAGGCGGGGGCGACACATGTGCGTGTCGGCTCGGCAATCCTCGGGCCGCGCCCTCGGATCCAGTAGCGTCACAACCACGACCGGTGTCTCTGTGGGCACCAGCGAACCGGAGGATGACATCCATGAGCGGCGCGATGCGCAAGATCGGCGAGTACCTCGGCCTGCTCGAGGACACCGGCGTCTACGACGACGACTACGACGAGCAGGCCTACGCCGAGCCCGAGGCCCAGCCACGCCGTACGCCGGCGCAGGGCCAGCCCGCACCGGTCGCCGACCTGTCACAGCGCCGCCGTACCCCTGCGCCCGCGGCCGCCCCTGTCGCCGTCGCCGAGCTGTCGCGCATCACCACGCTCCACCCGCGCACCTACAACGAGGCGCGCACCGTCGGTGAGAACTTCCGCGACGGCGTCCCGGTGATCATGAACCTCTCGGAGATGGACGACACCGACGCCAAGCGTCTGGTCGACTTCGCCGCCGGCCTGGTCTTCGCCACTCGCGGCACCATCGAGCGGGTGACCCAGAAGGTCTTCCTGCTCTCTCCGCCCAACGTCTCCGTGGCGGCCGAGGAGAAGCAGCGCCTGGTCGAGGGTGGGTTCTTCAACCAGAGCTGACCACGGCTCCCACCTGCAGCGATGCCGCAGGCGGGGCCGTCGCATCATGCCCTGCCCGCGGGTGACCGAGCGCTCGGAAGAGGGGCTATTGTTCGACCAGACGACGTACACGGATCCGCGAAACTAGGAATTGGGTGAGGTCATGCCGCTGACGCCTGAGGACGTGAGCAACAAGCGCTTTACTCCCGTCCGGCTCCGCGAGGGCTACGACATGGGTGAGGTCGACCAGTTCCTCGACGAGGTGGAGGCCGAGCTCGCACGGCTCACCCGCGAGAACGACGAGCTGCGCTCCAAGCTGTCGGCGGCCCAGAGCGGGGCTCCGGTCGAGGCCGCGCCCGCGCCTCCCGCCCCGGAGCCGGTGGTCCAGGCCCCCGAGCCCGAGCCGGAGCCCGAGCCCGCGCCCGCGCCGACCGTGCAGGCCCCGGCCGTCGTGCAGTCTCCCCCGTGGGGGCCGTGGCTGCCGGCGTGGAGACCATCCGCGTCGAGACCATCGGCGACGCGTCCAACGCCGCGGCCCGGCTGCTCGAGCTGGCCAGCCGCAACGCCGACCAGCTGGTCGAGGACGCCAAGAGCGAGGCCGACAAGATCGTCGGCGAGGCCCGTACCAAGGCCGAGCGTCTCGAGAGCGAGGCCAAGACCAACGCCGACAAGATGGAGGCCGACGCCCGTGGCCGCGCCCAGTCGCTCGACAGCGAGACGGCCGAGCGCCGTACCCAGCTGTTCGGCGACCTCGAGCGCGAGCGCGACACGCTCTCCGGTGAGGTCGACAACCTGCGGGCCTTCGAGCGCGAGTACCGCTCGCGCCTGAAGACCTACTTCTCCCAGCAGCTCGAGGCTCTCGAGAGCTCCGGCTCCGCAGACCCGTCGACCGCCCAGCAGGACAGCGGTTTCGCCCAGCCCAAGCGCCTGCGCTCGGTCCTCGGCGACGACGAGGCCTGAGCCCGACCCACGCGCCACAGAGCTCCGACCGAACGGCCGGCACCCCTCGGGTGCCGGCCGTTCGGCGTCTCGTGGACCCCTCGCGACCCAGCGGTCGCCGAAGTCGCCGCCGTCCGACAGGCGTGCCTTCTTTGAGCCAGGGCACTGCGCGCTATACCCTGCCCCGGCGGCGACGTCGCCCTGACCGTCGTTCCACACCCATCGCGTCCCGCGCCCTCCCCTCGGAAGGTATCCATGGTTCGCAGCAGCACCCGGTCCCTGGCCGGCAAAGCAGCCTCGGCCGCCCGCAAGGTGGTGGGCCGGCGAGGCACCGCTGCGTCTGCGACGACGAGCGCCGCCACCAAGACCGCGCCGGCCAAGAAGACCGCGTCGGTCGTCAAGGCCGCCCCGGCCAAGAAGGCTCCGGCGAAGAAGGCTGCGGCGAAGAAGGCTGCGGCGAAGAAGGCTGCGCCGGTCGCGAAGAAGACGGCTCCGGCGGCCAAGAAGGCCGCTCCGGCGAAGAAGGCTCCGGCGAAGAAGGCTGCGGCGAAGCAGGCTGCGCCGAAGAAGGCAGCCGGCGCAAGAAGGCCGCTCCGGCCAAGAAGGCTCCGGCGAAGAAGGCTCCGGCGAAGAAGGCTCCGGCGAAGAAGGCTCCGGCGCAAGAAGGCTCCGGCCAAGACAGCCCCGGCGAAGCAGGCTGCCGGCGAAGCAGGCTGCGGCGAAGAAGGCTGCGCCGGCCGCGAAGCAGGCAGCCCCGGCCGCGAAGCAGGCCGCACCCGCGCGGCGTACCCGCAAGAAGTCCGCGGCTCCGTCGAGCCTGCCGGTCCTGCCGGGCGAGAAGGCCTGGACCCAGGCCGAGATCGACGAGGTGCTGGCCGACCTGCACGACGACCGCGCCCGCGTCATCCGCACCCTCACCGCCCAGGAGGAGGAGCTCGCCGGCCTGATGCGCGACGCAGGTGACGGCGCCGGGCACGACCAGGCCGACATGGGCGCGACCAGCTTCGAGCGTGACCAGGAGCTCACCCTGGTCAACAACGAGCGCGAGAAGCTCGCCCAGATCGACCGGGCCCTGGCCCGGATCGCCGACGGCACCTACGGCATCTGCGAGTCCTGCGGCAACCCGATCGGCAAGGGTCGGGCCATGGCGTTCCCGCGTGCCACACTGTGCCTGACATGCAAGCAACGCGAGGAACGTCGCTGAGTTCCGAAGACAGCTCCGAAAGCCCTGTCGTCCCCGGCCCCACCTCGACCCCCGACGCGCGGCGCCTGTTCGTCGTCGTCGCTCTCGCGGCGTACGCGCTCGACCTGTTCACCAAGATCCTGGCGGTCCGGCACCTGACTCCCTACGAGCCCGTCGACGTGATCGGCCCGCTGCTGCGGCTCGACCTGGTGCGCAACGCGGGCGCCGCCTTCAGCACCGGCACGTCCTACACCGCCCTCCTCTCGGTGATCGCCCTGATTGCGGCGGCAGTGGTGATCCGGTTCGGGCGGCGGCTCGGAGACCGCACCTGGGCGGTCGCCCTGGGGCTCCTGCTGGCCGGGGTGTGCGGCAACCTCACCGACCGCATCTTCCGCGAGCCCGGCGTCCTGCGCGGCCACGTCGTCGACTTCCTGGCGCTGCCGCACTGGCCGGTGTTCAACGTCGCCGACATGCTGATCGACGCAGCCGTGGTGCTGATCATCGTGCAGACCTGGCGGGGCATCGGGATCTCCGGGCGCCGGCGCGACGCAGCGTCGTGACCACCGCCGGTTCGGAGCACCGCGTCGTCAACGTCCCCGAAGGGCTGGCGGGGGAGCGCGTCGACGCCGCCATGGCGCGCATGTTCGGGTTGTCTCGCACCCGCGCCGCCGGTCTGATCGCCGACGGGCTCGTCCAGGTCGACGGCGCGACGGCCGCCAAGAGCGACCGGGTGTCCGCGGGGGCGATGCTCGAGGTCGCGCTCCCGGCCGCGACCGACCCGCTCGAGGTCACCCCCGAGCTGGTCGAGGGGATCCGGATCATCCACGACGACGACTCGATCGTGGTGCTCGACAAGCCGGTCGGCATCGCGGTCCATCCGTCGCCGGGCTGGACCGGGCCGACCGTCGTCGGCCACCTGGCCGCCGCCGGCTTCCGGATCGCCACCAGCGGTGCGTCCGAGCGGCAGGGGATCGTCCAGCGCCTCGACGTCGGTACGTCGGGGGTGATGGTGATCTGCAAGGGCGAGCGGGCCTACTCCGTGCTCAAGAACGCATTCCGCCACCGCACGGTCGACAAGGTCTACCACGCCCTGGTCCAGGGACACCCCGACCCGCTGTCGGGCACCATCGACGCGCCGATCGGTCGCCACCCCCGGGCCGACTACAAGTTCGCGGTGATGGCCGACGGCCGGCACAGCGTGACCCACTACGAGACCCTCGAGGCCCACCGCTTCGCCTCGCTCCTGGAGGTCCACCTCGAGACCGGCCGCACCCACCAGATCCGGGTCCACATGAGTGCGCTGAAGCACCCGTGCGTGGGCGACCTGACCTACGGCGCCGACCCCACGCTGTCGAAGCGGGTGGGGCTCCAGCGGCAGTGGCTGCACGCCGTGCGGCTCGGTTTCGAGCACCCCGACTCCGGTGAGTACGTCGAGTACGAGTCGTCCTACCCCGACGACCTGGCCCACGCGTTGGAGGTGATCCGTGCCTCCCACTGAGGCAGGGGAGCTGAGCATCCGCCCGGCCACCGCCGAGGACGCCGATGCGATCGCCGACCTCTACACCGAGGCCAGGATCCACGCCGTTCCGCAGATGCCCCCCGCGTTGCACACCAACGCCGAGGGTCGCGCCCACGTCGCCCGCCGGGTCGTCGAGCCCGAGGTGACGATGTGGATCGCCGAGCGCGACCGTGAGCTCCTGGGGTTCGCCACCTGCACCCCCACCTTCCTCGACAGCCTCTACGTCCGGCCGGACCTCACGGGGCAGGGCATCGGCTCGCTGCTCCTCGACGTGGTCGAGGCGACCCATCCCGACGGCTACGAGCTGTGGGTCTTCGTCAGCAACGTCGGCGCGCGCCGGTTCTACGAACGCCGCGGCCTGGTCGAGGTGGAGCGCACCGACGGATCGGGCAACGAGGAGAAGTCCCCGGATATCCGGATGGCCTGGCGTCCCTGACCGAGGTGCCGACCCCTCGGGGTCGGTACCTGCGCCCAATGGAGCTCTCCTACCCGGACCGGCCGCGGACCGACGGCGTCGTCGGTCCGGCCCGGCGACTCCTGGCGCCACGCGAGGGCGCGTTTTCGTCCGCAGACACCTCGGAGGGTCATACTGGAGGTGATATGACATCTTCAGCAGGACCACGGCGGCATCTGGCAAGCAGTCCGTTCCAGCCGGATCCCGAGCCGACGATCGAGCAGTACGCAGTCAATGACCTGGTCTCCCACGACTCCTACGGGATGGGGCGGGTCATTCAGCTGGAAGCGGCCGCCGTGACGGTCGACTTCGGGTCCCGCACCGTCAGAGTCGTCAGCCCGTTCTACAAGATGTCCAAGCTCTAGGAGCTCGAGGACCGGGTCAGCTCGTCGCGCGCCTGACCAGGTCCTCGATCCGCTTCTCGTCGGCCTCGGTCAGGGTGGTGACCCCGAACGACGTGGCCCACATGCCGCCGTCGTCGAGTGCTGCGGCGTCTTCGAAGCCGAGCGTGGCGTAGCGAGCCTTGAACTTCTCGGCCGGCTTGAAGAAGCACACGACCTTGCCGTCGCGCGCGTAGGCCGGCATCCCGTACCAGGTCTTGACGTCCAGGTCGGGCGCCGTCTGGGTCACGATGGCGTGGATCCGTTCGGCGAGGACGCGGTCACGGTCGGGCATCTCGGCGATCTTGTCGAGGCACGCCTGTGCCTCCTCGGCCTTCTTGGCCGCGCCCTTGCCGCCGGCCCGCTTGAGCTCCGCCGCGTGCTCCTTCATGGCGGCCCGCTCCTCGTCGGTCCACTGGGTCGCGTCGCCGGCCTGGGTGCTGGTGCCCTTGGTTGCCCCCTTGGTTGCCCCCTTGGTTGCCATGACGTCCGTCCTTTCGCTGTCGCCGTTCGCTGGTGGGACCAGCCTAGGAACGCCCCGTCCTCGAGGGCTTCTCGAAAACTGATCGGTTCAGTGGGTGACCCGGTAGCCACCGACGGCGAGGCTGCCCAGCGTCCCGACGATGCCGAGGATGATCCCGGCCCAGGCCATCCCCTTCCCCACCAGCCGGCCGCGCTCCACCTCGATCTCGTTGAGCGCGTGGACCCCGACGAAGATGGCCGGGATGCCGGTGAACAGCCCGCAGCAGACCAGGGAGGCCACCCCGAGCCACAGGGACGTCTTCGCGCGCCCGGCGGTCTAGGCGTACGCCGGGCGGGGCGGCGGCTGGTAGGGAGTAGGGCGTCGACATCGCGCCTCGCTGGTCGGATTCTGTGGGCGGGGCGCCAGTAGACCACGCGTCCCGGCGGGCGGACCATCGCGCTGTCGGTGCGCCCTGCCAGGATCAGGGGAGTGGTCGCGTAGGCTGACGGTTCTTCCCCGAAGCTGGTCCGTCCAGGCCGTCGTTCCTGCCTGCCCGACCGACTGAGATCTGCCCGCCCGTGCCGCTGAGGAGGACCGCTCCGCCCATGTCGTCGGCGCCTGTCACCGGTGGGGACTTCGTCCACCTGCACGTCCACACCGAATACTCCATGCTCGACGGTGCGGCCCGCCTCGACGACCTGTTCCGTCGTACCGCAGAGCTCGGCATGACGAGCATCGCGATGACCGACCACGGCAACGTCTTCGGGGCCTACGACTTCTACAGCAAGGCGACCGCGGCAGGCATCAAGCCGATCATCGGCATGGAGGCCTACCTCACCCCCAACACCAGCCGCTTCGAGAAGAAGCGCGTCCGCTGGAACGACGGCGGCGACGACGACGTCAGCGGCTCCGGCGCCTACACCCACATGACGCTGCTGGCCGAGTCGACCGCCGGCATGCACAACCTCTTCCGGCTCTCCAGCCGGGCCAGCATGGAGGGCTACTACTACCAGCCGCGCGCCGACCGCGAGCTCCTCGCCGAGTACGCCGAGGGGCTGATCGGCACGACCGGGTGCCCCAGCGGCGAGATCCAGACCTGGCTGCGCATCGGCGACTACGCCAAGGCCCGGCAGGCGGCCGCCGACTTCCAGGACATCCTGGGGCGCGACAACTACTTCATCGAGCTGATGGACCACGACCTGGTCATCGAGAAGCGGGTGCGCGACGGCCTGCTCCAGCTCAGCTCCGACCTCGCGATCCCGGTCATCGCCACCAACGACTCCCACTACGTCAACCGCGAGGACGCGCCCGACCACGAGCACCTGCTCTGCGTCTCGTCCGGCTCGGTGATGAGCGACCCCAAGCGGTTCCGGCTCGACGGCGACGGCTACTACATCAAGTCCGCCGCCGAGATGCGCGAGCTGTGGGAGCACAAGCACGGCATGAAGGCGGCCTGCGACAACACCCTCCTGATCGCCGAGCGCTGCGAGGTCTCCTTCACCGAGGGAAACGGCACCTACATGCCGCGCTTCCCGGTGCCGAGCGGCGAGACCGAGGAGACCTGGTTCCGCCGCGAGGTCGACACCGGCCTGCACCACCGCTATCCCGGTGGGGTCCCGCAGGCGGCCCGGGAGCGGGCCGACTTCGAGGTCGAGGTCATCCTCCAGATGGGCTTCCCCGGCTACTTCCTGGTGGTCGCCGACTTCATCAACTGGGCCAAGGACAACGGCATCCGGGTCGGTCCCGGGCGCGGCTCCGGTGCCGGCTCGATCTGCGCCTACGCGATGCGGATCACCGACCTCGACCCGCTCGAGCACGGCCTGATCTTCGAGCGCTTCCTCAATCCCGAGCGCCTCTCGATGCCCGACTTCGACATCGACTTCGACGAGCGTCGTCGTGCCGAGGTGATCCGCTACGTCACCGAGAAGTACGGCGAGGACCGCGTCTCGATGATCGTCACCTACGGCACGATCAAGGCCAAGCAGGCGGTCAAGGACTCCAGCCGCATCCTCGGCTACCCCTTCGCGATGGGCGACCGGATCACCAAGGCCATGCCCGCTGCGGTGATGGGCAAGGACATCCCCCTCAAGGAGATCTTCGATCCCGGGCACCGGCGCTACGGCGAGGGGCAGGAGTTCCGGGCGCTCTACGAGGCCGACCACGACGTGAAGACCGTGGTCGACACCGCGATCGGGCTCGAGGGCCTCAAGCGCCAGTGGGGTGTCCACGCGGCCGGCATCATCATGTCCAGCGAACCACTTCTCGACATCATCCCGTTGATCCGCCGGCCCCAGGACGGCGCGATCATCACCCAGTTCGACTACCCGATGTGCGAGCACCTCGGGCTGATCAAGATGGACTTCCTGGGCCTTC
Source organism: uncultured Actinomycetota bacterium (assembly GCA_963820015.1). Lineage (GTDB taxonomy): Bacteria > Actinomycetota > Actinomycetes > Propionibacteriales > Nocardioidaceae > Nocardioides. The sequence goes on from CAWFYO010000005.1 coordinate 154,814, forward strand.
GCAACCTCACCATCCTCGACGACGCCCTCGCCAACATCCAGCGCAACCGCAGCGAGACCCTCGTCGTCGAGGACCTCGCGCTCGACGACGAGGGCGCCTACCAGCTGCTCGCCCGCGGTGACACGCTCGGCGTCTTCCAGCTCGACGGCGGGCCGATGCGCTCGCTGCTGCGGCTGATGCGGCCCGACTCCTTCGAGGACATCTCCGCGGTCCTCGCGCTCTACCGGCCCGGTCCGATGGGCGCCGACAGCCACACCAACTACGCCCTCCGCAAGAACGGCCGCCAGGAGATCCAGGCGATCCACCCCGAGCTGGCCGAGCCGCTCGCGGAGATCCTGGAGCCGACGTACGGCCTGATCGTCTACCAGGAGCAGGTCCTCGCGATCGTGCAGAAGGTCGCCGGCTACTCCCTCGGGCAGGCCGACCTGCTGCGCAAGGCGATGGGCAAGAAGAAGCGCGAGATCCTCGACGCCGAGTTCGTGCCGTTCGAGAAGGGCATGCAGGCCAACGCCTACTCCCCGGGCGCGATCAAGGCGCTCTGGGACATCCTGGTGCCCTTCTCCGACTATGCCTTCAACAAGGCTCACACAGCCGCCTACGGCCTGGTGTCCTACTGGACGGCCTACCTCAAGGCTCACTACCCCGCTGAGTACATGGCCGCGCTCCTCACGTCCGTCAAGGACGACAAGGACAAGATGGCGGTCTACCTCAACGAGTGCCGGCGGATGAAGATCCAGGTGCTGCCCCCGGACGTCAACGAGTCCGACGCCACCTTCACCCCGGTCGGCCACGACATCCGCTTCGGCCTGACCGCGATCCGCAACGTCGGCGCCAACGTCGTCGACAAGGTCGTCGAGGCCCGTGGCGAGCACGGCCGGTTCACCGACTTCAACGACTTCATGGACAAGGTCGACCCCCTCGTGTGCAACAAGCGGGTCATCGAGTCGCTGGTCAAGGCCGGGGCGTTCGACGAGATGGGCCACGGACGCCGGGCCCTGGTCGCCGTGCACGAGCAGGCGGTCGACCGCTACGCCACCATCAAGAAGGACGCCGGTGGTGGCCAGGACTCCCTGTTCGACGACCTGATGGGCGGCGGCCAGCCGATCTTCGACATGACCGTCGCCGTGCCCGAGATCGAGGAGTGGGACAAGATGACCCTCCTCGGGCACGAGCGAGAGATGCTCGGCCTCTACGTCTCCGACCACCCGCTGATGGGGCTCGAGCACCTGCTCGCCGGTGCCAGTGACTGCAGCATCGGCCAGCTCCTCCTCGACGAGGACCGCCCCGACAACAGCCCGATCACCGTCACCGGCCTGGTCACCGCGGTGCAGCGCAAGATCACCAAGAAGGGCGACACCTGGGCGGTGGTGACCCTGGAGGACCTCGACGGTGCGATCGAGGTGCTGATGTTCCCCGGCACCTACCAGCTCGCGGGCAGCCTGCTCGCCGAGGACGCCATCCTCACGGTGCGCGGCAAGCTGTCGCGGAGCAAGGACACTCCCGAGATCCGCGGCGAGGAGGTCACCGTCCCCGACCTCACCGACGACCACACCGGCCCGGTGGTCGTCAGCCTGCCGATCACCCGATGCACTCCGCCGGTGGTCGACCAGCTCAAGGAGGTCCTGCGCACCCATCCCGGTGTCACCGAGGTCCACCTCCGGCTGCTCTCGCGTCAGCAGACCACCGTGATGCGGGTCGACGACAACCTCCGGGTGGCGGCCGGAGCCCCGCTGTTCGCCGACCTCAAGCAGCTGCTCGGCCCCGGATGCCTGAGCGGATGACCACGCACCGATGAGCGAGCTTCCCGAGCAGGCCGCCGAGCCGACCCGCGCCCATCCGGGCGCCCATGCCGCCCCGCATGCCTCCCGGGCCGCTGCCCACCAGGCCGACGACCGGTCGCGCGGTGACGTGCCGTGGCGGTTCGCGATCGCCGTCCTGTCCTCCTACGTCGTGGTGGGGGCGCTCGCCGGCGTGGTCTGGGAACGGGTCTGGACGCCGCCGGCCCAGTTCGTCCAGCAGCACCAGCTCTACTACGTCGACTACTCCGCGTTGCGGCGCGTCTTCGACGGCACCGGCCTCTACGTCCTCGTCGCGGCGATCGCCTCGGCGCTGGTCGCGCTCGTCGTCTGCGTGGTCACCCGCCGCCACGAGCTGGTCACTCTCGGGCTGGTGATCGTGGGCTCGGTGCTGGCCGCCTTCGTGATGCGCAAGGTCGGCTACGCCCTCGGTCCGCCCGACCCGGCGATCGCGGCAGCGCACGCCGCAGACGGCACCCGGCTCCAAGACCACCTCCAGGTCGCCGGCGTCACGCCGCTCCTGGTCTGGCCGATGACCTCGCTGTTCATGGTGGCCCTCACGTTCTTCGCCTGGCCCGGCCACCCCCACGGTCCCGACTGGGGCGACCGGGCCCGTCACCGGGCCGAGGAGACTCCCGAGACCCACTGACCGGGAAGCGCGTCTCCGTCCCGGCGTGGTGCGGGTCTGACCGAACCCCCCATCGCGAGGATCTCTCCGCTATAGGCTCGCGCCGCAGGAGTCCCGTGGGGGGCCTGTTCAGAGCACGGGGAGAACACGGCATGTCCGACTACCGACCACCGTCCGGCACGCCCGAGTACCTCGAGTCCGGGGGCGGCAGCCCGTTCCTGCCCGACCCCGCAGGACCCGACGCGGAGACCGCTCCGCGCCGTCGGCGTCGTACTCCGTGGGTCGTCGCGGTCCTCGCCGTCCTGCTGCTCGGCGGCGGTGCGGCCGCCTGGGCCGTGATGTCGTTCTTCCGGCAGGGAGCCCAGCCAGCGGAGGCGCTGCCCGCCTCGACCATCGCCTACGTCAGCGTCGACCTCGACCCGAGCGGGGGCCAGAAGATCGACGCGTTCCGGACCCTCGACAAGTTCCCGGCCTTCAAGGACCAGGTCGGCGTCAGCAGCACCGACGACGTGCGGCGCAAGCTCGGCCAGGCCTTCGTCTCCGACCTCGGCTGCGACGGGGTGAGCTACGCCGACGACATCGAGCCGTGGCTCGGTGACCGCGCCGCGTTGGCAGCTGTCGACCTCGGCGGCGACGACCCGGTGCCGGTCGCCGTGGTCCAGTCCCGCGACGACGGCAAGGCCCGCGAGGCGCTCAAGGCGATCGCGGCCTGTGACTCCTCCACCCCCACCGGGTACGCCGTGACCGACGGCTGGGTGCTGGTCTCGGACTCCCAGGGCCACGCCGACCAGGTCGCGGCGGCCGCGGGCCAGGACAGCCTCGCCGACGACGCGACGTACCAGCAGTGGAACGACCGCCTCGGCGACGCAGGGGTCGTGAACATGTACGCCGCGCCCAAGGCGGGGGTCTACCTCGCCGGCCAGCTCGACCGGTGGGCGAGTCTCCTCACCGGCGCCTCCTCCGGGTTCGCGAGCCCGGGTCTGATCCCGTCGGGGTCGGCCGCGATCGACCCCAGCGGCGACCTCACCCGCGAGCTGCGCTCGTTCAAGGGGGCGGCGGCCACGATCCGCTTCAACAGCAAGGGCCTCGAGCTCGCCGCCGTCTCCGAGGCGAACCTGCCCGGCGCCGCCGGGTTCACCGGTGACCAGGCCGGTGCCGGCGTCACCCGTCTGCCCGACGACACGGCCGCCGCGTTCGGGATCTCGCTGCGGAAGGGGTGGCTGGAGACACTGCTCGGCCGGATGTCCGGTGCCATGGGTGCCGGGATGTCGACCCAGCAGCTGACCCACCAGATCGAGCAGTCAACCGGGCTCCGGGTGCCCGACGACGTCGAGACGATGCTGGGTGACTCGACCACGTTCGCGGTCGGTGGCGACCTCGACTACGAGGCGCTGAGCAACGCCGGCGACGGGTCACAGATCCCGGTCGGTGCCGCCGTGACGGGCGACCCGAGCCGGATCGAACCGGTCCTCGACCAGCTCCGGAGCCACGCTGCTCCGCTGACCGGGCTGCTCGGCTCCGACAGCTCCGGTGACCTGGTCGCCATCGGCCCCTCGGCCGACTACCGTCAGCAGCTGCTCGCCGGTGGACACCTCGGCGACACGCAGGCGTTCCAGGACGTCGTACCGGCTCCCGACCACGCCTCCGAGATCCTCTTCGTCGACGTCGACCGGTTCGAGAAGTCGATCGCAGCGGCCGTCGGCGACGACCCGCAGAGCCTCGACAACGTCAAGCCGCTGGGGGCCTTCGGGTTCTCCGCGTGGATCGACGGTGACCTCGGCCACCTCACGTTCCGGGTCAGCACCCACTGACGACCGGCCGGGTCAGTTGGGCGACCAGCGGGTGCGGGCGACGTCGGTCGCCGGCAGCGACGGGAAGACGCTCATCACCCGCAGCTCCCCGCGCAGCACGTCGGTGACCATGCGCAACCGGCCGGTGGTGTCCTCGGCCTCGAGCAGCGCCTGCCGCTCAGCCAGGCCGAGGGGGGCGAGCGCGGCCAGCGCCCAGGAGAGGTACGCCGGGTCGTGCGGCAGCTCGGAGGCGGGCGGATCGCGGTCGATCTCCATCAGGGCCTCGCAGTAGGACGCCCAGGTCTCGCGGGCGTCCTCGGTGACCGTCTCGGGAACCGCCACGTGCTGCTCGCTGAGCGGGGTCACCCGCCCGACCGGGTAGGTGCCGGTGGTGTCGAGGTGCTCGAGCTCGATCCGGTCGAGGCCGAGCACCTCGACCTCGAAGGTGCCGTCGGGCAGCGACTCGACCTCGGTCAGCTTCACCCGGCAGCCGATCCGGAACAGCCACTGCGCGCCGTGCTCGCCCACCTCGTAGCCCTCACGGATGCCGACCGACCCGAAGACCCGCTCGGTCGGGTCGTCGACCCGGAGGAGATGGTGGACCAGAGCGCGGTAGCGGTCCTCGAAGACTCGCAGCGGCACGCTCATCCCGGGGAACAGCACGGTGTTCAGTGGGAACATCGGGAGCGTGTCGCTCATGGAGCGAGCGTAGTCGTCCCCTCCGTGGGCACCGCGCGGCGCACCGGAGCGCCGTTCGTAGAATCAGGCCATGACCTCGACAGGCTCGATCCGGCGGATCCGGCGCATCGACCTGCGTGGGAACGCGCCTGCGGACTACCGCGACGTCGTACCCCGCGCGGAGCTCGACGTCGATGCGGCAGTGGAGGCCGTCCGCCCGATCTGCGAGGCCGTCAGGACAGGCGGGGTGGAGGCGATCAAGGAGCTCTCCCTGCGGTTCGACGGGGTCGCTCCCGAGCAGCTGCGAGTGCCGCAGGAGTCGCTGGACCGCGCCCTGGCCGACCTCGACCCGGCCGTGCGGGCGGGGCTGGAGGAGTCGATCTCGCGCCTGCGCCGCAGCTGTGGGGCCGAGCTCGAGCACGACGTGACCACCTCCTTCGGTGCCGGCGCCACGGTCACCCATCGGATGGTGCCGATCCGGCGAGTGGGCCTCTACGCGCCCGGGGGCATCGCTCCGCTGGTCTCGAGCGTGGTGATGAACGTCGTGCCGGCGCAGGTCGCTGGCGTCTCGTCGATCGCCCTGGCCAGCTCACCGCATCAGGACAACGACGGGCTTCCGGCCGCCACCATCCTGGCTGCCTGCGCGCTCCTCGGCGTGCACGAGGTCTACGCCGTCGGCGGTGCGCAGGCGATCGCGATGTTCGCCTACGGCGCGGGGGAGTGTGCGCGGGTCGACCTGGTCACGGGTCCGGGCAACATCTACACGGTCGCGGCCAAGCGCCTGCTGAAGGGTCGGATCGGCATCGACTCGGAGGCCGGCCCGACCGAGATCGCGATCCTCGCCGACGACACTGCCGACCCGGCCTACGTCGCCGCCGACCTGGTCAGCCAGGCCGAGCACGACCCCCAGGCGGCCAGCGTGCTGGTCACCGACTCGCTCCGGCTCGCCGACGAGGTCGAGGCCGAGCTCGACAAGCAGGTCTTCGCGACCCGTCACACCGAGCGGATCAGCGCGGCTCTCGGTGGGCGGCAGTCGGGCATCGTCCTGGTCGACGACGTCGAGCAGGGCCTCGAGGTCGTCAACGCCTACGCCGCCGAGCACCTCGAGATCCACACCGTCGACCCGACTGCCGTCGCGGCGCGGGTTCACAATGCCGGCGCGATCTTCGTCGGGCCCTACGCACCCGTGTCGCTGGGCGACTACTGCGCCGGGTCCAACCACGTGCTGCCCACCGCCGGTTGCGCCTGCCATTCCTCGGGGCTGTCGGTGCGGTCGTTCCTCAAGGCGGTGCACGTCGTCGACTATTCCCGCGACGCGCTGGCCGAGGTGGCCGACCACGTCGTCACCCTGGCCGAGGCCGAGGACCTGCCGGGCCACGGCGCCGCCGTGCGGGTCCGGTTCCCCGGATGACGCCGCTGCCCCTGCGGGACGAGCTGCGCGGCCTCGAGCCCTACGGCGCCCCGCAGCTCGACGTCCCGGTGCTGCTCAACGTCAACGAGAACCCCTACCCGCCCTCGGCCGCGGTCGTCGCCGACATCGAGCGCGCCGTCGCCGGGGCTGCGCGCGACCTCAACCGCTACCCCGACCGTGAGTTCGTGGCGCTGCGCGAGGCGCTGGCGCACTATCTCGGCCACGGCGTCACCGCCGCCCAGGTCTGGGCGGCCAACGGCTCCAACGAGGTGATGCTCCACCTCCTCCAGGCCTTCGGGGGACCGGGCCGTTCGGCGCTGAGCTTCGCCCCGACCTACTCGATGTATCCCGAGTACGCCCGCGACACCTACACCACCTGGGAGACCGGGCAGCGCGAGGAGGACTTCACCCTCGACGTCGACCGCGCGGTCGCGCTGGTCCGCGCGCGGAGACCACACGTCGTACTGCTGCCGTCGCCGAACAACCCGACCGGCACCTCGCTCCCGCTGTCGGCCGTCACCGCCCTGTGCGAGGCGCTCGACGACGGGGTGCTGGTGGTCGACGAGGCGTATGCCGAGTTCCGCCGGGCGGGCACCCCGAGCGCGCTCGAGCTGCTGCCGCGCCACCCCAACCTGGTGGTGACCCGCACGATGAGCAAGGCGTTCGCGCTGGCCGGCGCGCGGGTCGGCTACCTCGCTGCCTCGACCGAGGTGTGCGACGCGCTGCGCGTCGTTCGGCTGCCCTATCACCTGTCGGCGGTCACCCAGGCGGTCGCGTTGGCCGCGCTGCGGCACGCCGACGAGCTCCTGAGCCGGGTCGACGAGCTGCGGGCCGAACGCGACCGGTGCGTCGAGTGGCTTCGGGCGCAGGGGTTCACGGTGGCCGACAGCGACGCGAACTTCACACTGTTCGGTCCTTTCGCCGACCGGCACGTCGTCTGGCAGGGTCTGCTCGACCGCGGTGTGCTCGTCCGCGAGACCGGGCCCGACGGATGGCTCCGGGTCTCCATCGGTACGCCGGCGGAGATGGCAGCATTCAGGGACGCACTCAGCTCGGTGACGGACACGGAGGCACGGACATGAGCCGCACGGCCAGCCTGGACCGCGAGACCAAGGAGTCGAAGGTCCACGTCACGGTCGACCTCGACGGCGCGGGCCGCTCCGACGTCTCGACGGGGGTGGGCTTCTTCGACCACATGCTCGGCTCGTTCGCCCGGCACTCGCTGGTCGACCTGAGCGTCACCACCGACGGCGACACCCACATCGACGCCCACCACACGGTCGAGGACACCGCGATCGTGCTCGGCCAGGCGCTGCGTGAGGCGCTCGGCGACAAGGCCGGCATCCGCCGGTTCGGCGACGCGATGGTGCCGCTCGACGAGGCGCTGGTCCAGTGCGCCGTCGACGTCTCCGGACGCCCCTACTGCGTCCACATCGGCGAGCCCGACGGGCAGGCCTACGTCGTGATCGGCGGCGACTATGCCGGGTCATTGACCCGGCACGTCTTCGAGACCCTCGCCTTCCACGCCCAGATCGCCCTGCACGTGAGGGTGCTGTCGGGCCGTGACCCCCACCACCTGGTGGAGGCGCAGTTCAAGGCCTTCGCCCGCGCGTTCCGCGACGCGATCGCGCTCGACCCGCGCGAGACCGGGGTGCCCTCGACCAAGGGGATGCTGTGAACACCCCACTTCCCTGTAGCCCGACGTGACCCCGACGGTGGTCGTCCTCGACTACGGGTCGGGGAACCTCCGGTCCGCGGTGCGCGCGCTGGAGCGGGCCGGCGCCTCGGTCGAGCTGACCGCCGACCGGAACGCCGCCGAGGCGGCCGACGGGCTCGTCGTACCGGGGGTGGGGGCGTTCGCCGCGTGCATGGCGGGACTCCGAGCGGTCGACGGAGCCCGGGCGATCGACCGGCGCCTCGCCGGCGGCCGGCCGGTGCTCGGCATCTGCGTGGGCATGCAGATCTTGTTCGCCCGCGGGGTCGAGCACGGAGTCGAGACCGAGGGCTGCGACGAGTGGCCGGGCGTCGTGGAGCGGCTCCAGGCGCCGGTGGTGCCGCACATGGGGTGGAACACCGTCGAGGTGCCCACCGGCTCGCGGCTGTTCGCCGGCCTCGAGGGCGAGCGGTTCTACTTCGTGCACTCCTACGCCGCGCGCGCGTGGGACCTGCGCACCGACGGCCACACCCGCGCTCCGCTGGTGACCTGGTCGGAGCACGGGGGCGACCGGTTCGTGTCCGCCGTCGAGAACGGCCCCCTGTCCGCGACCCAGTTCCACCCCGAGAAGTCCGGCGACGCCGGCGCCGCCCTCCTCCGCAACTGGGTGGAGTCGCTGTGATCGGCCGCGGGTGGGGGGTCCCGTCGGGATCCCCGGCTGACCGGGGATCCCTGCGCTTGGCGGCCGTTGCAACGGCCGACAAGCGCCAGGAGCCCGCACGCCGTGGGGTCGGTGGGGCGGGTGGGACCAGCGCCCCGGGGTCCGAGGGGGCCTGGTGAGCAAGGCACGAGCCCGGCGGCGAGCCGAGCGGGAGCGTGAGGCGGCGATCCGCAGGGCGGCCCGGGAGCGCCAGGTCGAGCGGCGGTCACGGTCCCGGGCGCGTCGGCAGGCGCTGACCGGCTGGGTGCCGAGACCCCACCTGACCCCCGGCGTGCTGGCCGCCCGTCGTCGTACCGAGCTGATGGCCACCGTCGGCCTGCTGCTCCTGCTCAACCTGCTCGTCTGGCTGGTCCGGCCCGACTGGGCGGCCCGACTCGGCGCCCTGGTGGTGAGCGTGCTGGTGTTCCCCGTCCTCAGGCTGCTGGTCTCGCGCCGATGAACCCGCTGGTCGTCGTCACCGGGGCACCAGGGGCGGGGAAGTCGACGCTGTCGGCGGCGCTGGCCGAGCGGCTGGGCTGCGCCCTCGTCTCCCTCGACGAGATCAAGGAGGAGCTGGCCGCCGACGCCCCGGACACCCCTCGCCACTGGCTGCGCGAGGACGCCGAGGCCGAGCTGGTCCGCCGGCTCGAGGGCGTCGGCGGGGAAGCTGTCGTCGACATCTGGATCGCTCCTCGCCGGGACGTCGAGCGGGTCTCCGGTCTGCTCCGGCCCTGGTGGCCGGCTCTGGTCGAGGTGCGCTGCCAGGTGCTGCCCGACCTCGCGGCGCAGCGGTACGCCGCGCGGAGCCGCGGCCTGCCCCACCTGCCCGCCGACGAGGAGATGCTGGTGCGGGTCCGCGACGCGGCTGCTCGGCCGGAGGCGCTGGGCGCCCCGCGCACGGTCGTGGTCGACACCAGCGGGCCGGTGGCCCTCGACGACCTGGTGGTCGCCGTTCGGGGCGAGACACCCACCCGGCTGCGCTCGCCGCGTCGATAGAGTCGCCGGGTGCCGCGCCTGGAGCTCCTGCCTGCCGTCGACGTCGCCGGAGGCCAGGCGGTCCAGCTCGTGCAGGGGGTCGCCGGGTCGGAGAAGCGCTTCGGCGACCCGGTCGAGGCCGCCCTTCGCTGGCAGGAGTCGGGCGCCGAGTGGATCCACCTCGTCGACCTCGACGCGGCGTTCGGCCGGGGCCACAACCGCGACCTGCTGGCCACGATCGTCGGCGTCGTCGACGTGCAGGTCGAGCTCAGCGGCGGCATCCGCGACGACGAGTCGTTGGCGGCGGCGATGGCCACCGGCTGTCGCCGGGTCAATATCGGTACGGCCGCCCTCGAGAGCCCGGAGTGGTGCGCCGCCGCGATAGCGACGTGGGGCGACCGGGTCGCGGTGGGCCTCGACGTCCGCGGCCGCACCCTCGCCGCGCGAGGCTGGACCCGCGAGGGGGGCGATCTCTACGACGTCCTCGCCCGCCTCGACGGCGAAGGCTGTGCCCGTTACGTCGTCACCGACGTGAACAAGGACGGCATGCTCCAGGGCCCCAACCTCCGGCTCCTGCGCGACGTCTGCGCGGCCACCGACCGCCCGGTCGTGGCCAGCGGCGGCATCACCGACCTGACCGACCTGGCCGCTCTCGTCGGCCTGGTGGCCGAGGGAGTCGAGGGCGCGATCATCGGGACGGCGCTCTACGAGGGGCGCTTCTCCCTGGAGGACGCGCTGGCCCTCACCCGCGAGGGAGGGCTCGGGTGAGCCTCGCCGTCCGCGTCATCCCCTGCCTCGACGTCGACGCAGGGAGGGTGGTCAAGGGCGTGAACTTCGCGAACCTCCGCGACGCCGGCGACCCCGTCGAGCTCGCGCGCCGCTACGACGCCGAAGGCGCGGACGAGCTGACCTTCCTCGACATCTCGGCCTCCCACGAGGGCCGGGCGACCACGCTCGAGATCGTCTCGCGGACTGCCGAGGAGGTGTTCATCCCCCTCACCGTCGGCGGGGGAGTGGCCTCGGTCGACGACGTCGACCGGCTGCTCCGGGCCGGCGCGGACAAGGTCGCGGTCAACACTGCCGCCATCCAGCGTCCCGAGCTGGTGGCCGAGATCGCCGACCGGTTCGGCAACCAGGTGCTGGTGCTGTCGCTCGACGTACGACGTGCGGCCGGCACCCCGTCCGGCTTCGAGGTGACCACCCACGGCGGCCGGAAGTCCGCCGGCCTCGACGCGATCGAGTGGGTGATCCTGGCCGCCGACCTCGGCGCCGGGGAGATCCTCCTCAACGCGATGGACGCCGACGGCACGCAGGCCGGGTTCGACCTCGACGTCATCCGGCTCGTCCGGGCCGCCGTCTCCGTGCCGGTGATCGCGTCCGGCGGAGCCGGTGCCGCCGCAGACTTCCCACCGGCCGTCGACGCCGGAGCCGACGCGGTGCTGGCCGCCACCGTCTTCCACTTCGGCACGGTGTCGATCCACGAGGTGAAGCAGGCGCTGGCCGGCACCGGCCACCCCGTCCGCTGAGTGTTGCGTCCGCTACACCGGACCTGTTCCCCTACCGGACGGTAACCATGGGTCGTACTCTCGAGGAGAGAAGAAGGGAGTCGCCATGACGTTGATCATGGGCGGTGTCACCCTGCTGGTCCTGGGCTTCGTGTGGTTCCTGCTGCCGACGCTGCGGACGTTCGGTCACCCGGCCTTCGTGCCGGTGTCGCGCAACGACGAGAGCGTGTACTACGCCCAGAGCACCGGCGTGGAGCACGCCGGCATCTGACGCGGCGTCAGACCCAGTCTGCCGGCCTCGCGCCGGCATCCTGGCGCGTCCGGGACGGTTCCGGAAGCCCGGAACGGCGCCCGCATGGAGAGCGCGAGCGCCGTTCGTGCAGCCATGGGCTTTGGGGGGGTATGGCCGCACCGTCGAAGGTAAGGCCTATCTGAGCGGGGTACGGGCGCTTTTCCGGAGATTTTCCTCAGCCGCCGAGGTCGGCCCCACCCAGCCTGGCGACGGCCTCAGGCGGACCGTCGTACGACGCGTGGGCGGCGCGGGCCCGTCCGTGCAGGGCCAGCGCGAGCTCAGACGGCAGGCCACTGAGGACCACCGGATCCTCACCACCACGCAGGGTCGCCGAGCGTGACGCCCACTCCATCCGCACCGGCACCCCGGCGGGCCGCACCAGCGCCCGCCCGAGGACCTTCAGAGCCGTCCAGATGGAGGACTCGTCGGCCTCGTCCAGCGTCCGCGGTGTCCAGGAGGGCGCGGCGCGCCGGATGTCCTCGTGGTGGATGAAGTGCTCGAGCCGGTTGACCACCTGCTCCACGCCCGGCCACCCGAACGGCACCACCACCCCGGGCGTGCGGAACTGCTCGACCAGCCGCCCGAAGTCGCCGCGTGCGAGCTCGTCCATCGCGTGCCGGGTGAGACCCTCCAGCGCGCCCACGGTGATGCCGCTGGCAGCGATCGGGTGGCGTTCGCGGACCAGGAGGTGGCAGACCAGCATCCGGGTGTCCCACGGGTCGCACAGCGTGGGGGCGTCCGGGCCGACCCGGAGGGCGGTGTCGCAGAGGGCGAGGCGTTCACGGCGGGCGAAGGAGATCACGTGGATCGAGGATAGGTCGCCAGGTGAAGGTGGCCCCGGTCGCGATGGGAGGATGCCGTCATGGATCTCGACCCTGCTGTGGCCGCGCGGCTGAAGCGCAACGACGCCGGCCTGGTGCCCGCAGTCGCGCAGCAGCACGACACCGGCGAGGTGCTGATGCTCGGGTGGATGGACGACGAGGCGCTCGCGCGCACCCTGGCGACCGGCCGCGCGACGTACTGGAGCCGCAGCCGCCAGGCCTACTGGACCAAGGGCGAGACGAGCGGCCACCGGCAGTGGGTACGACGCGTCAGCCTCGACTGCGACGGTGACACGATCCTGCTCCAGGTCGACCAGGAGGGACCGGCCTGCCACACCGGCAGCCGGACCTGCTTCGATGACGGCCTGCTCTGGGAGCGGGACCCCGCTGATGGCTGACGGCCGGCGCACGTTCGGACCGGTCGTCCTGGCCGGGCTCGTGGGCTCCGGCCTCGTTGCCCTGGCGGGGAGCAAGCCGTGGGCGGCGCCCGACGGAGCGGCCGCCAGCACCCTCGTCGACAAGACCGGCGGGCATGTCCCCCTCGCTGCGGCGCTCGGCCTGGTGGCGTTGGCCGGCTGGGGCGTGCTGTTGGTGACACGTGGCCAGGTCCGACGGGCCGTCGCGGTTCTGGTGGCCGTGGTCTCCGCCGGCGTGGTGGTCACCGCGGTGCTCGGCCGCTCCGCGGCCCTCGACTCGGCCCGCAACGCCACCGTCGACCTGGGTGAGACCGTCTCGGGCGCGCACATCACCGGGTGGTGGTGGGTGGCCCTGGTCGCCTCGCTCCTGGCGCTGGTGGCCGCCGTCGCCGCCGTCCGCCGGTGCGGCTCGTGGCCCGAGATGGGCCGCCGGTACGACGCGCCGCTCGCCGCCGGAGACGCCGACGACCTGGCGGCGATGGACGAAGGTGATCTGTGGCGCGCCCTAGACCAGGGGCGCGATCCCACGGACCCGGACGCCCATTAGGATGCGGACCACCCGAACCGCTGAGGAGCGTGCATGTCTGACAACCACGGCAACACCCCGGCCGCCTGGGCCGCGGTGGCGATCGCCATGCTCGGGTTCGTGGTCGGTGGGATCGGTCTGATGTTCAACCCCGTCAGCATGACCTTGTTCTGGGTCGGCGTCGCCCTCGGGGTCGTCGCGCTCGTCGTGTTCGTGGTGATGGCCAGGATGGGGCTCAACGGCCCCGGTCACTGACGGCCTCGACGATGGCACTGGCCACCGAAACCTTCGCCCTCCGTTCGCGTGCCGAGCGGATGCGGACCCCGCTGGTCGCGATCGGCGGGCTCACGGTGGCCACCTTGGCCCTCCACGTCCGTGACCCCCACGTCAGCCACTCCTGGGGGGTCTGCCCGCTCTACGCGATGACCGGCCTCTACTGCCCGGGCTGCGGCGGCCTCCGTGCCGTCAACGACCTGACCAACGGTCACCTCGGCGCCGCTGCCTCGAGCAACCTGCTCCTCGTCCTGCTCGCCCCCGTCGCCGTCGTACTGCTGGGTCGGTGGGCCTATGCCTCGTGGCGGGGCCAGGAGATCCAGGTGGTGCCTCCGGTGCCGCGCTGGCTCAGCACCGGCCTGATCGTCCTGGCCCTGGTGTTCGCGATCGTCCGCAACGTCCCCGGCAGCTGGCTCGCCCCCTGACTCGACCTCCGATGGCGCCGTGGGTCTCGAGACGCTCGCAGACCGGGCTCCTCAACCGACGGCGCCCGCTGGTCGAGGAGGGCCGCTGGGCCCGTCCCGAAACCGAGGGCTCCGGATAGCCGTCGGCGTCAGGCGTTCGGGGGGTGGACCGCCCCGGTCGCCAGGAGCACCAGCCACAAGGTCCCCAGCACCACCGAGAACACGCCGCAGACCAGGCCGCCCAAGGCCAGCCACCGGCCGGTGGGCTCGTCCTTCGACTGCCAGCCCAGGATGATCGCCGGGACTCCGAGGATCAGCCCGAACCCGCACAGGCAGGTGATCGGCAGGCTGACGAAGCCCAGGATCATCGCCCAGAGCGCCTTCGGGTTCTCCCGCTTCGGCTTCGCGCTGTCCGGGTCGTCCGGCGCCGGCGGGAGCGGGGTGACTTCGGGGCTCATGCGGCGCGACCCTACTGAAACGTGCGTGGGCCCTCGACCGCGGGCCGGGCGGGTGCCGGTCGCGTTGGTCCCGCGTGAGAGGCTTGGCGGCGGTCCAGCGCTTCCGTGCCGCCCCGACGTGCCGCCGAGAGGAGGTCTCCGCATGTCCGTGCTCGACGACATCGTCGTGGGCGTGCGCGAGGACCTCGCCCGACGACAGGCGCTGTCCTCCGAGGCCGACCTCCGGGCCCGGCTGCTCGACATCCCGCCCGCGCTCGACCCGCTGCCCGCTTTCCGCGCCCGCGGCTCGTCGGTGATCGCGGAGGTCAAGCGCCGCAGCCCGAGCAAGGGCGACCTCGCCGACATCCCCGACCCGGCCGCGCTGGCGGGGGCGTACGAGCGCGGCGGTGCCGCGGCGGTCAGCGTCCTGACGGAGGAGCGCCGCTTCGGCGGCAGTCTCGACGACCTGCGCGAGGTGCGCGCGGCGGTGCAGATCCCCGTGCTTCGCAAGGACTTCGTGGTCGATCCCTACCAGCTGCTCGAGGCCCGGGCGGCCGGCGCCGACCTGGTGCTGCTGATCGTGGCGGCCCTGCCCGGCGACTCCTTGCAGTCCCTCTACGACCATGCCCGCGACCTCGGTCTCACCGCCCTCGTCGAGGTGCACGACGAGCCCGAGGCCGAGCGTGCGCTTGGCGATCGGGGCCCACCTGGTGGGGGTCAACGCCCGCAACCTGAAGACCCTCGAGGTCGATCCCGCCACCTTCGGCAAGGTGGCCCCGCTGCTCACCGACGTGGTGCGGGTCGCCGAGAGCGGCGTCACCGGCCCTGCCGACGTACGACGGTTCGTCGGCGAGGGTGCCGACGTGGTCCTGGTCGGCGAGGCCCTCGTCAAGGACGGCGACCCTGAGGGCGCGGTCCGGGCGATGACAGGGGTGACGCCATGAGCAGCTGGGAGGCCGACGAGCAGGGCTGGTTCGGCGGACCCGAGGCCGGCTGGGGCGGCCGCTACATGCCCGAGGCCCTGGTCAGGGCGCTCGACGAGCTGACCGTCGCCTGGCACGACGCGATGGCCGACCCGTCGTTCACCGACGAGTTCGCGACCATCTGCCGCGACTACGCCGGCCTGCCGAGCCCGCTCTACGAGGCCACCCGGCTCTCCGAGCAGGTCGGCTGCCGGATCCTGCTCAAGCGCGAGGACCTCAACCACACCGGCGCCCACAAGATCCGCAACGTGCTCGGCCAGGCCCTGCTGACCAGGCGGATGGGGAAGACCCGGGTGATCGCCGAGACCGGCGCCGGCCAGCACGGCGTGGCCAGCGCCACCGCCGCGGCGTACTTCGGGCTCGACTGCACCGTCTACATGGGCTCGGTCGACGTCAAGCGCCAGGCGCTCAACGTCGCCCGCATGCAGCTGCTCGGCACCAAGGTCATCCCGGTCGACTCGGGTAGCGCCACCCTCAAGGACGCCATCAACGAGGCCCTCCGCGACTGGGTGGCGTCGGTCGACCACACGGCCTACCTGTTCGGCACCGCCGCCGGCCCCCACCCGTTCCCCAGCATGGTCCGTGACTTCACCCGTGCGATCGGCGACGAGGCGCGGGCCCAGTGCCTCGAACGGTACGGCGTGCTCCCGCGCGGCATCGCGGCGTGCGTCGGCGGGGGCTCCAACGCGATCGGGCTGTTCACCGCGTTCCTCGACGACGACGTGGAGATCCACGGGTTCGAGCCCGGTGGCGACGGCTTCGAGACCGGCCGGCACGCGGCGACGATCACGGCCGGGGACGCCGGCGTGCTCCACGGGGCGAAGACCTACGTGCTCCAGGACGAGGACGGCCAGACCATGGAGTCCCACTCGATCTCGGCCGGGCTCGACTACCCGGGGGTCGGACCCCAGCACGCCTTCCTCGCGGCGTCCGGCAGGGCGTCCTACACCCCGGTGACCGACGCCGAGGCCATGGACGCGATGGCGCTGCTCAGCCGCACCGAGGGGATCATCCCCGCCATCGAGTCTGCGCACGCGATCGCCGGGGCGCTGCAGGTGGCCAAGAGCTACGGCCCGGACGACATCATGCTGGTCAACCTGTCCGGGCGCGGTGACAAGGACATGGACACCGCCATCGAGTGGTTCCACCTCGGTGCGGCCGAGGGCGGCCCCGACGGCGCTGCCGAGCCGGTGACATGACGGTCGGCCCCTGCGTTCGAGAAGGCGCGCGCCGACGGGCGTGCTGCGCTGGTCGGCTACCTCCCCGCCGGCTTCCCCGACGTCGACGGCGGGATCGAGGCGCTGCGCGCCATGGTCGACGCCGGGTGTGACGTGATCGAGGTCGGCCTGCCCTACAGCGACCCGGTGATGGACGGCCCCACCATCCAGGCCGCCGCCCAGCGTGCGCTGCGGGGAGGGGTGCGCACCCGCGACGTGCTCCGCACCGTCGAGGCGGTCGCAGCCACCGGCACCCCCACGGTCGTGATGACCTACTGGAACCCCGTCGAGCGGTACGGCGTCGAGCGCTTCGCGGCCGACCTGGCGAGCGCCGGTGGGTCCGGGCTGATCACCCCCGATCTGACCCCCGACAGCGGGGCGGCGTGGATCGCCGCGGCCGATGCCCACGACCTCGACAAGATCTTCCTGGTCGCCCCCTCCTCGACCGACGAGCGCCTCGCGCTGACCACGGCCGCGTGCCGGGGCTTCGTCTACGCCGCGGCCGTGATGGGCGTGACCGGGGCGCGCGCCACGACCAGCGATCTCGCCGGCCCCCTGGTCGAGCGCACCCGGCGCACCACCGACCTGCCGATCGGCGTCGGGCTCGGGGTGAGCAACGGAGCCCAGGCCGCCGAGGTGGCGTCGTACGCCGACGGGGTGATCGTCGGCTCCGCGTTCGTGCGCTGCCTGCTCGACCACGACGACCGGGGCGAGGCGCTGAAGGCGCTGGTCGCGCTCACCGAGGACCTGGCCAAGGGCGTACGCCGTGCGTAGCCGCGCCCTCCTGCCCGGTCGCCCCCCTGGCCGCCGCCCTCCTCGCGCTGGTGGCCCTCGTCGTGACCGGCTGCTCGAAGAGCTCGGCCGACTCCTTCTCGGGCTCCGTGCTGCCCCGGCCCTACCATGTGCCGTCCACCTCGCTGGTCGACACCGAGGGCCGGCCGTTCTCACTCGCTGACAGCACGCACCGGCGGATGACGCTGGTCTTCTTCGGCTACACCCACTGCCCCGACGAGTGCCCGACGACGATGGCCACGCTCGCCTCGGCCATGCTCCAGCTCGACGACGCCGACCGCGCGCGGATGCAGGTCGTCTTCGTCACCACCGACCCGGCCCGCGACACCCGACCGGTGATCCGGGACTGGCTCGACCGGTTCGACCCCTCGTTCGTCGGGGTGACCGGCCCGCTGCCCGCGATCACCCGGGTCGCCACCGACGTCGGCGTACCGGTGCTGAAGGGCAAGCGGCTGCCGAGTGGCGGGTACGACGTCACGCACGGCACCCAGGTCCTTGCCGTCGACGGCAAGGACACCGTCCCCGTCGCCTGGACGCTCGGCACGACCGCTCCCGAGTTCGCCCACGACATCCACCAGCTGCTCTCCTGAGGATCGCGAAGACCTGTGACCACCCAGTTCATCCCCAGCCCGGCCGAGGGCGTCTGGTACCTCGGCGCGGTCCCGATCCGGGGCTACGCACTGTGCATCATCGCCGGCATCCTGGCCGCGATCTGGATCGGTGAGCGGCGCTGGGAGGCCCGTGGAGGGCTGCGCGGCGAGGTCTCCGACCTGGCCCTGTGGGCGGTGCCGTTCGGTGTCATCGGCGGCCGGCTCTACCACGTGATCACCGACCACGATCTCTACTTCGGCAACGGCAACAACCCCGTCACCGCGCTCTACGTCTGGCGCGGCGGGCTGGGCATCTGGGGTGCGATCGCGCTCGGCGGCGTCGGCGTGTGGATCGGCGCGAAGCGCAAGGGCATCCGGGTGCCTCCGGTGATCGACGCCATGGCGCCCGGCCTGCTGGTGGCCCAGGCGCTGGGTCGCTGGGGGAACTGGTTCAACCAGGAGCTGTTCGGCCGGCCGAGCACGGCGCCGTGGGCGCTGCAGATCGACCCGCAGAACCGACCGCCGGGCTACGAGCAGTACGCCACCTTCCAGCCGACGTTCCTCTACGAGTGCATCTGGGACCTCGGCGCCTTCGGCTTCGTGCTCTGGGCCGACCGCCGCTTCAAGCTCGGCCACGGCCGGGTGATGGCGCTCTACGTGATGGCCTACACGGCGGGTCGCGGCTGGATCGAGACGCTCCGGATCGACAACGTGGAGTATCAGCACGTCCTCGGCCTCCGCCTCAACGTCTGGACCTCGATCGTCCTGTTCGTCCTCGCGGCGATCTACTTCGTGGTGGTGGGGCGCACGCATCCCGGGCGCGAGACGGTCGTCTACACCGAGGCGCGCCTGGCCCGCGACCGGGCCGCGGCCGAGGCGGCAGGCGACCAGGCGAAGGTCGCCGACGACGTACCCGAGGAGCCGCTCGAGCCCGCGGACGCGGGCGCGTCCGGCCCGGGCCTCGAGCCTGCGCCCGAGCCGCCCCCCGAGAAGGGCCCCGAGAAGGGCCACGAGCCCACGGGCTAGCCGGATGCGTCCGGGTCCAGCTTCTCGGTGATCGTCTCGGGGTGCTCGCGCGCCTTGTCGGCGAGGGCGTCCACCTCGGAGAACATCCGCTGCAGCGGCTCCTCGATCTTGCGGCGCACGCTGGCCTGGATCTGCGCGGCCAGCCGGGCGCCCCAGTCGGCGTCCATCGGACCCGGCGGCACCTGGGTGCCCGACGGGGTCGGAGCAGTGGGCGGGGTCGTCGGAGTCGGCGGGTTCGGCGTGGTCGGGGGTCCGGGCGTGGGGGAGGCGTCGCCTGCCGGAGCCGGTGTCGGTGCCGGTGTCGGGGCGCCCTCGATGTCGAGCTCGAAGACCCGCTCGGGCTCGTCGATGTCCTTCAGGCGCCGCTCGCCGAGCGTGTGCACCGAGACACCGGGCGGCAGCGCGCTCCCGACCAGGGCCCGGGTCGTCTCCGACAGGAGCACCTGGGCGCCGCGCCCGACCGTGCACAGCCGGGCGGCGCGGACCACGTCGATGCCGAGGTACCCCTCACTGCCGACCGCCGGCTCACCGGTGTGCAGCCCCATCCGCACGCGGACCGTGACGCCGTCGGGCCAGTCCTGTGTCGCGTGCCGTCGCTGGGCCTCGACGGCCGCCTCCACGGCGTCCCGCGCCCGCGGGAACGCGAAGAAGAAGGCATCGCCCTGGGTGTCGATCTCCACGCCGCCCCGGGCGGTGAAGGACTCCCGCATCAGCCGGCGATGGGTGGCCAGCACCTCGCCGTACCGGTCGCCGAGCTCCTTCAACAAGGCGGTCGAACCCTCGATGTCGCTGAAGACGAAGGTGACGGTGCCACCCGGTAGTGCCGGCATGGTCTCAGTATGCCGCTGAGCTTCGTCCCACCGGTCACGGCAGTCACACGGAGGAGGCTTTCCTGTCGCTGGTCGCCCGTTGCAACGCCTGACCAGCGATCGGATCCCCGGTCAGCCGGGGATCCCGACGAGACCCCCTGTCCGCAGGGCAAGAAGGGCAGGGGGAGCGGGACCGGTGCTTGCTAGCCTGAGCGCGCTTGGGCCAACGCCGTCCCCTGCACGCTTCGCCCGATCCGCCTGACCGCCCGCTCGGAGGGGCGCCGACGACGGGAGACCAGATGCGCGCGCTGCACGCTGGCCCGACTGCCCAAGGGCTCTACGACCCGCGCTTCGAGCACGACGCCTGCGGCGTCGCGTTCGTGGCCACCCTGACCGGCGACCCCAGCCACATCATCGTCGAGCAGGCCCTCACCGCCCTCCGCAACCTCGACCACCGCGGCGCCGCGGGGGCCGAGGCCAACTCCGGCGACGGCGCCGGGATCCTGCTCCAGGTGCCCGACGCGTTCCTGCGCGAGGTCGTCGACTTCACGCTGCCGCCCCAGGGTGCCTACGCGGTCGGTACGGCGTTCCTCGACGGCGACGCGGGCCAGGTCGTGAAGACGAAGGCCAGAGTCGAGGAGCTCGCCGACGAGGAGGGGCTGGCCGTCGTCGGCTGGCGCGACCTACCGGTCGACGCGAGCGCCCTCGGCGCCACCGCCCGTGGCGTGATGCCGGTGTTCAGCCAGCTGTTCGTGCAGGCCAAGGGCGTCCGGATCACCGGCATGGCCCTGGAGCGGATGGCGTTCTGCCTGCGCAAGCGCGCCGAGCACGAGACCGACGTCTACTTCGCCTCGCTGAGCAGCCGCACCCTGGTCTACAAGGGCATGCTCACCACCGAGCAGCTCGACACCTTCTACCCCGACCTCGTCGACGAGCGGGTCGCCAGCGCGCTGGCCGTCGTCCACTCCCGGTTCTCGACGAACACCTTCCCGAGCTGGCCGCTGGCCCACCCCTTCCGGTTCATCGCCCACAACGGCGAGATCAACACGGTGATGGGCAACCGCAACTGGATGCGGGCCCGCGAGGCCCTGCTGCGCAGCGACCTGATCCGCGGCGACCTCGACCGGCTGTTCCCCATCTGCACGCCGGGCGCGTCCGACTCGGCGAGCTTCGACGAGGTGCTGGAGCTGCTCCACATGGGCGGGCGCAGCCTGCCCCACGCGGTGCTGATGATGATCCCGGAGGCCTGGGAGAAGCACCAGGAGATGGACACCAGCCGCCGGGCCTTCTACGAGTTCCACTCCTCCCTGATGGAGCCCTGGGACGGCCCGGCCGCGGTCGTGTTCACCGACGGCTCCCAGATCGGCGCGGTCCTCGACCGCAACGGCCTGCGCCCCAGCCGCTACTGGGTCACCGACGACGGCCTCGTCGTCCTGGCCTCCGAGGTCGGGGTGCTCGACCTCGATCCGGCGACCATCGTCCGCAAGGGCCGGCTTCAGCCGGGCCGGATGTTCCTGGTCGACGTCGACGAGCACCGCATCATCGAGGACGACGAGGTCAAGGCCGAGCTCGCCGCCGAGCACCCGTACGGCGAGTGGCTGCACGCGGGCCTGATCAACCTCGACGACCTTCCCGACCGCGAGCACGTGATCCACACCCACGCCTCGGTCACGAGGCGCCAGCAGGTCTTCGGCTACACCCAGGAGGAGCTCCGCATCCTGCTGACCCCGATGGCCAACACCGGGGCGGAGCCGATCGGCTCGATGGGCACCGACACCCCGATCGCGGCGCTCAGTGACAAGCCCCGGCTGCTGTTCGACTACTTCGCCCAGATGTTCGCCCAGGTCACCAACCCGCCCCTCGACTCGATCCGCGAGGAGCTGGTCACCTCCCTGGCCGGCACGATCGGCCCCGAGGCCAACCTCCTCGACCCCACACCCGCGAGCTGTCGCCAGATCGTGCTGCCGTTCCCCGTCTTCGACAACGACGGTCTGGCCAAGATCCGCCACATCAACCGCGACGGCAACATGCCGGGCTTCCAGACCCACGTCAGCCGCGGCCTCTACGAGGTCGAGGGCGGTGGCGCGGCCATGGCCCGGCGGCTCGACGAGATCTGTGCCGAGGTCTCGGCCGCGATCGCCGAGGGCGCCCGGGTGATCGTGCTCTCCGACCGCCACTGCACCGCCGAGCTGGCGCCGATCCCGTCGCTGCTCCTCACCGGCGCCGTCCACCACCACCTGGTCCGCGAGAAGACCCGCACCCAGGTCGGGCTGCTGGTCGAGGCCGGTGACGTCCGCGAGGTCCACCACGTCGCCCTCCTCATCGGCTATGGCGCCGCGGCGGTCAACCCCTACCTCGCGATGGAGTCGGTCGAGGACCTCGCCCGCGACGGCTACTACGTCACCGCCGAGCCCGAGGCCGCGGTGCAGAACCTGATCAAGGCGCTCGGCAAGGGCGTGCTCAAGGTGATGTCGAAGATGGGCGTCTCCACGGTCGCCTCCTACACCGGCGCCCAGATCTTCGAGGCGGTCGGGCTCTCGCAGGCGCTGGTCGACAAGTACTTCACCGGTACGACGTCCAAGCTGGGCGGCGTCGAGCTCGACGTGATCGCCGAGGAGGTCGCCCTCCGCCACGCGACGGCGTACCCCCGTGGTGGCATCAGCCCGACCCACCGCGAGCTCACCGTCGGCGGTGAGTACCAGTGGCGACGTCCCGACCTGGGGGCCGAGCCCCACCTGTTCGACCCCGAGACCGTGTTCCGCCTGCAGCACTCCACGCGCCACCAGCGCTACGACGTCTTCAAGCAGTACACGTCCCGCGTCGACGAGCAGTCCGAGCGGCTGATGACGCTGCGCGGCCTGTTCCGCTTCAAGGACGCCTCCGCGACCGGACGGAAGCCGATCCCGATCGAGGAGGTCGAGCCGGTCTCGGAGATCGTCAAGCGGTTCTCCACCGGCGCCATGTCCTACGGCTCGATCAGCAGCGAGGCCCACGAGACGCTGGCGATCGCGATGAACTCCATCGGCGCCAAGTCCAACACCGGCGAGGGCGGCGAGGACACCGACCGGCTCCACGACCCGTCGCGTCGCAGCTCGATCAAGCAGGTTGCCTCGGGCCGCTTCGGGGTGACCAGCGACTACCTCACCCACGCCGACGACCTGCAGATCAAGATGGCCCAGGGAGCCAAGCCCGGCGAGGGTGGCCAGCTGCCCGGCCACAAGGTCTATCCCTGGGTCGCCAAGACCCGGCACTCGACGCCGGGCGTCGGTCTGATCAGCCCGCCGCCCCACCACGACATCTACTCGATCGAGGACCTCGCGCAGCTGATCCACGACCTGAAGAACTCCAACCCCTCGGCCCGGGTCCACGTCAAGCTGGTCGCCGAGGTCGGCGTCGGCACGGTCGCGGCCGGCGTCTCCAAGGCCCATGCCGACGTCGTGCTGATCTCGGGTCACGACGGTGGCACGGGCGCCTCGCCGCTGACCTCGCTCAAGCACGCCGGCGGTCCGTGGGAGCTCGGCCTCGCCGAGACGCAGCAGACCCTGCTGGTCAACGGCCTTCGCGACCGGATCGTCGTCCAGACCGACGGCCAGCTCAAGACCGGCCGTGACGTCGTGATCGCCGCCCTGCTCGGCGCCGAGGAGTACGGCTTCGCCACCGCACCGCTGGTCGTCAGCGGCTGCGTCATGATGCGGGTCTGCCACCTCGACACCTGCCCGGTCGGCGTCGCCACCCAGAACCCCGTGCTCCGTCAGCGCTTCAGCGGCAAGCCGGAGTTCGTCGTGACCTTCTTCGAGTACGTCGCCGAGGAGGTCCGCGAGCTCCTCGCCGAGCTCGGCTTCCGCACCCTCGAGGAGGCGGTCGGCCAGGTGGGCGCGCTCGACGTCGGGCGGGCCGTCGGTCACTGGAAGGCCGCAGGGCTCGACCTCTCGCCGATCCTCCACGTCGCCGAGGTGGGCGAGCAGTTCGCCGGTCAGGCCCTGCGCCACACCCGTCCCCAGGACCACGGTCTCGCGAAGGCGCTCGACAACGACCTGATCCGGATCGCCGCACCCGCGCTCGAGCGCGGCGAGCCGGTGCGTGCCCAGCTCGCCGTACGCAACGTCAACCGCACCGTCGGCACCATGCTCGGCCACGAGGTGACCAAGGCGTACGGCGCCGACGGCCTGCCCGACGACACCGTCGACCTCACCCTGACCGGGTCGGCCGGCCAGTCGTTCGGGGCCTTCCTGCCGCGCGGCATCACCCTCCGGCTCGAGGGCGACGCCAACGACTACGTCGGCAAGGGCCTCTCCGGCGGGCGCATCGTGATCCGCCCCGACCGCGCGGCCACGTTCGCCGCCCAGGAGCAGATCATCGCCGGCAACGTGATCTGCTACGGCGCCACGTCGGGCGAGATCTTCGTCCGAGGGGGCGTCGGCGAACGCTTCTGCGTGCGCAACTCCGGAGTGACCGCGGTCGTCGAGGGCGTGGGCGACCACGCCTGCGAGTACATGACCGGGGGCAGGGTGCTCGTGCTCGGCAAGACCGGGCGCAACTTCGCCGCCGGCATGAGCGGCGGCACGGCCTACGTGCTCGACCTCAGGCCCCATCGGGTCAACCCCGAGCTGGTCGACCTCCGGCCCGTGCCCGACGTCGTGGCGGCGGAGCTGCGGGTCCTGGTGGGCCGCCACCGCGACGAGACCGGCTCTCAGGTCGCCGAGGAGCTGCTCGCCGACTGGCCGGCCACCGTCGCCCGGCTGACCGAGGTCATGCCCCGCGACTACCGGCGGGTGCTCGAGGCGCGAGCGGAGGCCGAGCAGCAAGGACTGTCCGGAGACGACGTCGACAAGCGCATCATGGAGGTCCTCCATGGCTGACCCCCGAGGGTTCCTCAAGCACGGGCGCGAGGTCGCCGACCGCCGCCCCGTCGAGGAGCGCATCCACGACTGGCAGGAGGTCTACCCCGGCGGACCGGGGCGGGCGCTCCTGCCGATCATCGCGACGCAGGCCTCGCGGTGCATGGACTGCGGCATCCCGTTCTGCCACCAGGGCTGCCCGCTGGGCAACCTGATCCCCGAGTGGAACGACCTGGTGTGGCGCGAGGACTGGGACGGCGCGATGGACCGGCTCCACGCGACCAACAACTTCCCGGAGTTCACCGGCCGGCTCTGCCCGGCGCCGTGCGAGACCGCCTGCGTGCTCGGCATCAACCAGGAGCCGGTGACCATCAAGAACGTCGAGGTCGCGGTCATCGACCGCGCCTGGTCGTCCGGCTACGTCCGGCCGCAGCCGCCCGAGTGGCTCTCGGGCCGCACGGTCGCGGTGATCGGCTCCGGCCCGGCCGGCCTGGCCGCAGCCCAGCAGCTGACCCGGGCGGGTCACACGGTCGCGGTCTACGAACGCGCCGACAAGATCGGTGGCCTGCTGCGCTACGGCATCCCCGAGTTCAAGATGGGGAAGGCGGTCCTCGACCGGCGGCTCGACCAGATGCGCCGCGAGGGCACGGTATTCCGTGCCGGCATCGAGGTCGGGAGCCAGCTCACCGGCGACAGCCTGCGCGACCGCTACGACGCCGTGGTCCTGGCGATCGGCTCCACCGTCGCCCGTGACCTGCCCGTGCCCGGGCGAGCCCTCGACGGCATCCACCAGGCGATGGACTACCTCCCGCAGTCCAACCGCGCGTCGCTGGGCGACGACGTCCCGGGACAGGTCACCGCCTCCGGCAAGGACGTCGTGATCATCGGCGGCGGTGACACCGGCGCCGACTGCCTCGGTACGGCGATCCGCCAGGGGGCCGCTTCGGTCACCCAGCTGGAGATCCTGACCCAGCCACCTGCCGACCGTCCGCCTCACCAGCCCTGGCCCACCTACCCGATGACCTTCCGGGTCTCCTCGGCCCACGAGGAGGCCGGTGACCGGGTCTACGCCGTGTCGACACAGGAGTTCCTCGGTGACGACGAGGGTCGCGTGCGCGCGCTGCGCCTGGTCGAGGTGGACGCGTCGTTCCAGCCGGTCGAGGGCACCGAGCGAGAGATCCTCGCGCAGCTCGTGCTGCTCGCGATGGGCTTCACCGGGCCGGAGCGGTCCGGTCTGGTCGAGCAGCTCGGCGTCGACCTCGACGAGCGGGGCAACGTCGCCCGCGACGCGGCCTACGCCACCAGCGTCGAGGGGGTCTTCGTCGCCGGTGACGCCGGGCGTGGCCAGTCGCTGATCGTCTGGGCGATCGCCGAGGGCCGGGCAGCGGCTGCCGCTGTCGACCGCTTCCTCACCGGGGAGACCAGCCTGCCCGCGCCGATCCCTCCCACGGCACGACCGCTGGTGGTCTGAGCCACCAGGCGCCCGGTCAGGCAGCGGTCAGGTATCCGGGCTACGGTCCATGGTGGCCCTGATCGGCGACCTGAGGAGATGTGCCCGCGCGTGTCGTGGAAGCAGCGTGCCCGCGTGTCCGGAGTGCTCGCGACGCTCGTCCTGACCGCGGCCTGCGGTTCTTCGACGTCGTCGGCTCCCGCGGCCTCCACCGGCGGCTCGTCCACAGCCCCGTCGGTCTCCTCGTCCGCCGCGGCGGGCGGTCCCGCCGCCGCGCCGGTCGCCGCCCCGTTCCGGCATCCGCTCCCGGGCATGCCACCGGTGGTCGACAACGACGTCTACTCCCAGACCCGGGCCGGCATGCTCGCGCCCGCGGTGCGCCACGATCCGGCGCTTCTCTACGTCCCGGACTCCGCGGGCTCCCGGGTGACGGTGATCAGCCAGCGGACCCACCGGATCGTCCGGGTCATCCCCACCGGCTTCCTCAGCCAGCACGTCGTACCGTCCTACGACCTCAAGACCCTCTACACCAACTCCAGCGTCGCCAACGAGCTGGTCGCGATCGACCCGCGCACCGGGCGGAAGACGCGCTCCATCCCGATGCCTCGGCCCTACAACCTCTACTTCACCCCGGACGGGAAGACGGCCGTGGTGATGATCGAGCAGTACGACACGATCCGGTTCGCCGACCCGCACACCTGGCACACCATCAAGGACCTGAAGGACCCCAGCTGCCTCGGCCCCAACCACGCCGACTTCTCCGGCAACGGCCGCTTCTTCGTGGTCACCTGCGAGTTCTCCGGGGAGCTGCTCAAGATCGGGACCCTGAACCACCGCGTCGAGGGTGCCATCAGGTTCGACCCCCAGCCGACCGCGCCGAACGCCGCCCCGACGAAGATGGGCAAGAGCATCCCGCAGGACGTCCGTCTGTCCCCGGACGGGAAGACGTTCTACGTCGCCGACATGGGCACCAACGAGGTGCGCCTGATCTCGGCTCGGACGTTCAAGCAGGTCGGGGTCATCGGGATGCCGGAGATGCCGCACGGCATCTACCCGAGTCGCGACGGCACCCGCTTCTACGTCTCCGACCGGGGGGCCGGCGAGGTCAGCGTCCTCGACCCGAAGACCAACAAGATCGTGGACACCTGGGTCATCCCCGGTGGCGGCAGCCCCGACATGGGCGGGGTCTCCGCCGACGGCCGGATGCTGTGGCTGTCGGGCCGCAACAACGGCGTCGTCTACGGCTTCAACACCCGCAAGGGGAAGCTGGTCGCCACGATCCCGGTCGGCGGCAGCCCGCACGGGATCGCCGTCTGGCCCCAGCCGGGCCGCTACTCCCTGGGCCACACCGGGAACATGCGGTGAGGCGTCCGGCCGCTCTGCTGCTCGCGTCGCCGGCCCTGCTGCTCGTGGCGTGCGGCAGCGGACCGACGGACGCCGCGCCCACGAGATCTCCCCAGCCGACGACCGCACCCACGGCCGGGTCGTCGGCTCCCGCATCGAGCGGGACGACCGCGGGAGCCACGGCGACGCCGCCACCCGTCCGCCCGACCCGCACGGTCGTGACGACCGAGCCTTGGCACCTGCCCTACGCCGCGGGCCGCCAGGCCGTGGTCCCACTCGGTCCTGCCCAGGTCCTGGTGGCAGGTGGCCTGCTCGCCGGAGACCAGTCCACCGACCGCGTGGTCCGCGTGGACCTCGCGCAGGGGAAGGTCACGCCGCTGCCGGCACTGGCGGTGCCGGTGCACGACGTCGCCGGCGGCCTGTCCGGTACGACGCCGCTCGTCGTGGGCGGGGGCAACGCCACCGAGCAGGACGTCGTACAGGCCTGGCGCGGGCACGCCTGGCGCGTGGCCGGGCACCTGCCGACCAGCCGCTCCGACCTCTCCGTGGTCCAGCGCGGAACCACCCCGTGGGTCGTCGGCGGGTACGACGGCTCCGGCACGCCGACCACCGTGCTCGCGCTCTCCGCCGACGGCTCCAGCCGGCCGGTGGGCAGCCTGGAGCAAGGCGTGCGCTACGCCGCCACCGCGGTGCTCGGCCACACGGCGTACGTGTTCGGGGGAGAGGTCCTCGGGCGCGAGCTCGGCGACGTCCAGGCGCTCGACCTCTCGACGGGCCGGACGCGGGTGGTGGCGCGCCTGCCCGTGCCGCTCGGTCACGCCATGGCCGCCACGCTCGGTGGCCGGATCCTGCTGGTCGGCGGCCGGGTGACGCCCGACCGGCAGACCGGTGCGATGTGGTGGTTCGACCCCGGCACCGGGCGGTTCAAGCGTGCCGGGCGCCTCCCGCACCCACTCAGCGACGCGGGTGTCGCGGCGGCCGGGGACACCATGTGGCTCCTCGGCGGCGAGGATCCGACCGTCACCGACGGGGTCCTGACAATCTCGGTCCGCTGAGTGTTTCTTGGAACGATCCAAGAACGGGTAGGTTGATCGTCGTGCGTAGAGCCAAGATCGTGTGCACCCTCGGCCCGGCGGTCGACACGCCGGAGATGATCCGCAAGCTCGTGGACGCCGGCATGGACGTCGCCCGGCTGAACATGAGCCACGGCAACCACGACGACCACCGCCGGCGCTACGACATGGTCAGGGCGGCCTCCGACGCCACCGGCCACGGAGTGGGGATCGTGGCCGACCTCCAGGGCCCGAAGATCCGGCTGGAGACCTTCAAGGAGGGCAAGGTCAAGCTCACCCGGGGCGCGGAGTTCGTGATCACGACGCGCGACGTCGAGGGTGACGCGACCATCTGCGGTACGACGTACAAG
Organism: uncultured Actinomycetota bacterium; assembly: GCA_963820015.1. Lineage (GTDB taxonomy): Bacteria > Actinomycetota > Actinomycetes > Propionibacteriales > Nocardioidaceae > Nocardioides. The sequence goes on from CAWFYO010000005.1 coordinate 183,592, forward strand.
GGCCTGCCCGGCGACGTCTCCGAGGGCGATCCGATCCTGGTCGACGACGGCAAGCTGCGCCTCGTGGTCGTGAAGGTCGACGACACCGACGTGACCACGCGGGTCGAGGTCGCCGGCAAGGTCAGCGACCACAAGGGGCTCAACCTGCCTGGTGTGGCGGTCAGCGTGCCCGCCTTGTCGGAGAAGGACAAGGACGATCTGCGCTGGGCGCTGCGGACCTCCGTGGACTTCATCGCGCTCTCGTTCGTGCGCTCGGCGGCGGATGTCGACGACGTCCGCGAGATCATGCGCGAGGAGGGAGTGACCCTCCCGGTCATCGCCAAGATCGAGAAGCCGCAGGCGATCGACAACCTCGACGAGATCGTCCAGGCCTTCGACGCCTTCATGGTCGCGCGCGGCGACCTCGGCGTGGAGTGCCCGCTCGAGGACGTCCCGTTCCTGCAGAAGCGGGTCATCGACAAGGCTCGTCGCAACGCCAAGCCGGTGATCGTGGCCACCCAGATGCTGGAGTCGATGATCGCCAACCCGCGGCCCACCCGCGCCGAGGCCTCCGACGTCGCCAACGCGGTGCTCGACGGGGCCGACGCGGTGATGCTGTCGGGCGAGACGAGTGTGGGGGAGTTCCCCGTCGAGACCGTCGAGACGATGGCCCGGATCATCGCCTCCACCGAGGACCACGAGCTGACCGCGATGGCCGCCATCGACTGGCAGCCCAGGACCCGTGGCGGCGTGATCGCCAAGGCCGCCTCCGAGGTCGCCGACCGGGTCGGGGCGTCGTACGTCGTGGCGTTCACGCAGTCCGGCGACTCCGCGAAGCGCCTCGCGCGCTACCGCGGGCGCATCCCGGTGCTCGCCTTCACCCCGGTGGCCAAGGTGCGCTCGCAGCTGTCGCTGACCTGGGGCATCGAGACGTTCCTGGCCGGCGACGTCGAGCACACCGACGAGATGGTCCGCCAGGTCGACGAGGCGCTGCTCCGGATCGGCCGGGTCACCGAGGGCGACCAGGTCGTGATCATCGCGGGCTCACCCCCCGGCATCCCGGGCTCCACCAACGCCCTGCGCATCCACCGGATGGGTGACGCGATCAACGAGGTCACACCGGCCTACCGCCGGCGGAGCCAGGAGTCGTGACCCCGGCTTCGACCCCGTCGATGCCACCCACCGACGGGCGGAACGGCACCCCACAGAGGTGCCCCGGGTGGGATTCGAACCCACACTGGACGGTGTTTGAGACCGCTTCCTCTGCCGGTTGGGATACCGGGGCGACGGGCGCCAAACCTACCGGATCGGAGGGGCCGGACCGGCCCCGGATAGCCTGAGGCGGTGAGCACTCCCGAGCCGCGGCGCGTCGTGATCGCCGAGGACGAGGCGCTGATCCGGATGGACCTGGCCGAGATGCTCGCCGAGGAGGGGTACGACGTCGTGGGGCAGGCCGGCGACGGCGAACGGGCGGTGGCGCTCGCGGAGGAGCACCACCCCGACCTGGTGATCCTCGACGTGAAGATGCCCGTGCTCGACGGCATCGCCGCGGCCGAGCGGATCGCCCGCGCCCGGATCGCCCCGGTCGTGATCCTCACCGCGTTCTCCCAGCGCGAGCTGGTCGAGCGCGCCCGCGACGCCGGTGCGATGGCCTACCTGGTCAAGCCGTTCACCCGCACCGACCTGGTGCCGGCGATCGAGATCGCGGTCAGCCGCTTCGCCGAGGTGGGCGCGCTGGCCCAGGAGGTCGACGACCTGGCGGAGCAGCTGGCCACCCGCAAGGCGGTCGACCGGGCCAAGGGGATCCTCCAGAAGGAGCTCGGCCTCAGCGAGCCCGACGCCTTCCGCTGGATCCAGAAGACGGCCATGGACCTCCGGCGTTCGATGCGCGAAGTGGCCGATGGTGTGGTCGAGCACGGCGTGGACTAGGCCCGCTCGGACCTTTTCTGTGGCCCGTGGTGACCACGGGGAAGGTTGCAAACTCGCAAATTCGCGGTGTCGAGGGGCGAGACGGACCCCCCGGAGATGCTAGGTTCCCCGGCATCTCAACTAACGCCGTACGCCGTACGGCCGTTCCCTGACGGAGGAAACACGTGGCTCTCAGGCCCAACCTGCGAATCTTCGCCGCGCTGGCGGCGGCAGGACTCGCGCTGACCGCTTGCGGCAGCAGCAACAGCAGCAGCACCGCCTCCGGCGGCGGCAGCTGCGGCAACTACAAGCTCGCCTTCCTCGGCGCGACCACCGGCGACTACGGCGCTCTCGGTCAGAACATGGTCGGCGGCATCAACGTCGCGCTCGACAAGTACAACAAGGACCACGCCGACTGCAAGGTGACCCTCAAGACCTTCGACTCGCAGGGCGACCCCACCAAGGCCACCCCGCTCGCCACCCAGATCGTCGGCGACGACTCGATCGTCGGCCTGGTCGGTCCCGGCTTCTCCGGTGAGTCGCTGGCCACCGGCAAGACCTTCGCCGCGGCCGGTCTCCCGTCGGTGTCGCCCTCGGCGACCAACGTGACGATCACCCAGCAGGGCTGGACCACCTGGCACCGCGTCATCGGCAACGACTCGGCCCAGGGTGCTGCGGCCGCGTCGTACATGCTCAACACCGTGAAGTCGACCAACCGTCTTCGTGATCGACGACGGGTCCGACTACGGCAAGGGCCTGGCCAGCTACGTCAAGGACGGCCTCGGCTCGACCCTCAAGGGCAGCGACACCGACACGGTGCAGACCGGCCAGACCGACTTCTCCGCGACGGTCACCAAGGTCACCGCCTCCAAGGCCGACGCGGTCTTCTACGGCGGCTACTACGCCGAGGCAGGTCTGCTGGTCAAGCAGCTGCGTCAGTCCGGCTACAAGGGCCTGTTCATGTCCGGCGACGGCTCCGAGGACCCGGCGTTCGTCAAGGCCGCCGGTTCGGCAGCCAACGGTGCGATCCTGACCGCCCCCGCAGGCCCGGCACCGGCGAGCTTCGACAGCACCTACCAGACGGTCAACGGCGGCCCGTCCGGCCTGTACTCCACCCAGGCCTACGACGCGGCCGAACATCTTCCTGGCGGGCATCGCCGCCGGCAAGACCAGCCACGCCGACATGAACGACTTCGTCGAACGCCTACACCGGCGACGGTGTCAGCGGCCCGATCGCGTTCGACAAGTTCGGGGACATCAAGCAGTCGGTGATCTTCGCCTACACAGTGAAGAACGGGAAGCTCGACACGGCCAACCCGACGCCGATCTCGTGACCTGTCTCAGCCAGGACCACCGCGACGGTTGCGGCCGGGAGCATCTCCCGGCCGCAACCGCGTGCCCCGGACGGAAGGCGTGCACGTGGACTTCGCGTTCCTGTTCAACAACTTCATCGAGCTGACGATCACCGGACTGGCGCTCGGCGCCATCTACGGCCTGGTCGCCCTCGGCTACACGATGGTGTACGGCGTCCTCCAGCTGATCAACTTCGCCCACTCCGAGGTCTTCATGTTCGGGACCTTCGCGGTGGCCTGGGTCGTGGTGTTCGTCCACGGCACCGGCCAGGCCAACCAGAGCCTGATGGGCACCATCGGGCTGCTGGGGCTCGCGTCTGCGTCGCGGCGATGCTGACGTCCGCAGCGATCGCCCTGCTGCTCGAACGCCTGGCCTACCGCCCGCTGATCAAGAAGGGGGCGCCCAAGCTGATCATCTTGATCTCCGCGATCGGGGCGTCGTTCTCCCTGGCGGAGATCATGGGGCTGCGCGACCAGATCGCCGGCTGGTTCGGCCTGCAGGACAAGCTCAGCAACTACGTCAGCCAGGCCCGCAACGTCTACTCGAGCCCGGTCACCATCGACCCGCACGGCTGTTCACCGTCGGCAACTACCGCGTCACCGACGTCGACATCCTGGTGATCGGTGTCGGCCGTGCTGATGATGGTCGGGCTCGACACCTTCGTCCGCCGTACCCGCCTGGGTCGCGGCATCCGCGCGGTCGCCCAGGACCCCGAGTCCGCGGCCCTGATGGGCGTCAACTCCACCCGGGTCATCCGGGCGACCTTCCTGATCGGCGGCATCATGGCCGGCGCGGCCGCCACCCTCTACATGATCCGCATCGGCTCCACCCGGCAGAACGCCGGCTTCATCCTCGGCGTCAAGGCGTTCACCGCCGCCGTCATGGGCGGTATCGGCAACCTCCGGGGCGCGTTGCTCGGCGGGTTGGTCCTCGGCGTCGCCGAGAACTGGGGGTCGGCCGTCTTCGGCACCCAGTGGAAGGACGTCGTCGCCTTCGTCCTCCTCGTCCTGATCCTGCTGGTCCGGCCGTCCGGCATCCTCGGTGAGTCCCTCGGAAAGGCACGCGCATGAGCACCGCCGAGCCACCCAGCCCGAGCCGCACGCGCGTCGGCGCGTCCGGCCCGGTTCGAGCTGCCGTCCTTCCTGCGGTCCAAGCGGGCCCGCCTGGCGATGATCGTGATCGGCGTCCTCGCTCGCCTATGCCCTGCCGATCATCCGGCCACCCGTGCTGACCACCACCGGCTCCGACTTCGGCGGCGTGCATGCTCGAGGCGGCATCCTACGCGCTGGTCGCCGTCGGGTCTGAACATCGTGATCGGGTACGCCGGCCTGCTCGACCTCGGCTACGTCGGCTTCTACGCCGTCGGCGCCTACACCACCGGCGTCCTGACCTCGCAGCACTGGCACTGGCCGTTCTTCCTGGCGCTGCCGATCGCCATCGCGGTGACCATGGTGACCGGCGTGATCCTCGGCGCGCCCACCCTGCGGGTGCGAGGCGACTACCTCGCGATCGTGACGCTCGGGCTTCGGCGAGATCATCCGGATCACCATCCACAACACCGACTGGCTCGGCGCGGCTCGGCCGGCATCAAGGACATCCCGTCCCCGCCGAGCATCGGGCCCAACCCGATCGGCGCCGACCAGGACGGGCTGTTCCAGATCCCGCACCTGGTCTGGAACGGGCTGATCCCGAGCATCGACAACGCGCACAAGACGCCGTTCCTGGTCTTCGACGTGCTCGACGCGATCCCCTACTACTGGCTGCTGCTGACCGTGCTGCTCGATCGTGCTGTTCGCGGACTTCCTGATCAAGGAGAGCCGGGTCGGGCGGGCCTGGGAGGCCACCCGGGAGGACGAGGACGCCGCCGAGCTGATGGGCGTCCCGACGTTCCGCTACAAGCTGCTCGCCTTCGCCCTCGGTGCGGCCATCGGCGGTCTGGCCGGCTCGATGCTGGCCTCGGGGCAGGGCGGCTACATCAACCCCGACCAGCTTCCTGATCCTGCTCTCGATGCTGTTCGTGGCCGCGGTGATCATCGGTGGCGCCGGCAACCGGTGGGGTGCGGTCTTCGGCGGCGTCCTGGTCGCCTACCTGCCCGAGCGGTTCCGGGCCCTGAGCGACTGGCGGCTGCTGATCTTCGGCCTGACCCTGATGGTGATCGTCAACGTCCGCCCGCAGGGCCTGCTGCCGCCTCGCCGGACCAGACGGGCGCTCCGGGCCGCAGGCCGAGATCGAGGAGCTGGAAGGGGAGGCCGTCGATGTCTGAGACCGGCACCGGAGCGACCGCGACCACCGGCGACACCTCGCAAGGCCGCTGCTCGAGGTCGACGACGTCACGATCCGCTTCGGCGGCGTGGCCGCCCTCGACTCGGTGTCCTTCGACATCAAGGAGGGCGAGATCCTCGGGCTGATCGGCCCCAACGGCGCCGGCAAGACCACCTGCTTCAACGTGATGACCGGCGTCTACCAGGCGACCAGCGGCTCGGTCAGGTTCGACGGGCAGGCCCTGGCCGGCCGCAAGCGCCACGAGATCACCAAGCTCGGCATCGCCCGCACCTTCCAGAACATCCGGCTGTTCAAGTCGATGACCGCCCTCGAGAACGTCATGGTCGGCGCCGACGCCCGCAGCAAGGTCGGCCTGCTCAACGCGCTCTTCCGCACGCCGCTGCACCGCCGTACCGAGGCGCAGGCCGAGAAGGAGGCCTTCGAGCTGCTCGACTTCGTCGGGGTCAGCGGCCGGGCCGACGAGCTGGCCGACGAACCTCTCCTACGGCGACCAGCGACGTCTCGAGATCGCCCGGGCGATGGCGACCAAGCCGCAGCTGCTGTGCCTCGACGAGCCGGCGGCGGGCTTCAACCCGGCGGAGAAGCAGCGCCTGATGGACCTGATCCGCAAGGTGCGCGACCAGGGCTACACCGTGCTGCTGATCGAGCACGACATGCGTCTGGTCATGGGTGTCACCGACCGGATCGTCGTCCTGGAGTTCGGTCGCAAGATCGCGGAGGGCACGCCCGCCGAGATCCGCGACAACCCGGCCGTGATCGCCGCCTACCTGGGAGTGGACGAAGACGATGCTTCTTGAGGTGGAGGGCCTGTGCGTCAACTACGGCCACATCGAAGCGATCCGTGACATCACCTTCGGTGTCGAGGAAGGCGAGATCACGACGCTGATCGGTGCCAACGGCGCCGGCAAGACCACCACGCTGAAGACGGTCTCCGGACTCCGGAAGGTCCGCCAGGGCAAGGTCGTCTTCGACGGCAAGGACATCACCCATGTGCCGTCCTACGATCGGGTCAAGCTGGGCATCAGCCAGTCGCCGGAGGGACGCGGCTGCTTCCCGGGCATGACCGTCCGCGAGAACCTCGACATGGGCGCCTACGTCCGCAAGGACCGCAAGACAGCGGCGTACCGAGATGACCTCGAACGCGTCTTCCAGCTGTTCCCGCGGCTCGAGGAGCGGGTCAGCCAGCCGGCCGGCACCATGTCCGGCGGAGAGCAGCAGATGCTGGCCATCGGGCGGGCGCTGATGGCGCGGCCTCGGCTGGTGCTGCTCGACGAGCCCTCCATGGGCCTGGCGCCGCGGTTGATCCAGCAGATCTTCTCGATCATCAAGGAGATCAACCAGCAGGGCACCACCGTCCTCCTGGTCGAGCAGAACGCCGCCCAGGCGCTGCGGGTGGCCAACGAGGCGCACGTGCTGGAGACCGGGGAGATCGTCCGGTCGGGCACGGGCGTGGAGCTCTCCGGCGACGCGTCGGTCCGCGCGGCGTACCTCGGCGGAGACCTGTAGCCCGCTGTCCCTCAGCCAGGATCAGCGGAAGGCTGCGACCAGCTCGACGAGCAGGGGTGCGACCACCAGCCCGGGGAGCAGGTCGGCGACCGCGATCTCGCGGATGCGCAGCAGGCGGAGGGCGACCCCGACGAGCATCAGCCCACCGCTGGCGGTGATCGCGGCCAGCGCGGCATCGGAGAGCACGTCACCGAGGGCGGCGCCGAGCAACGTGATCGACCCCTGCACCACCAGCACGGTGAGTGCGGCCGCCGAGACGCCCCAGCCGAACGACGCCGCGAAGGCCACCGCGGCGAAGCCGTCGAGCGTGGCCTTGAGGTAGAGCTGGTCGGCGCCGTGGCCGAGTCCGTCGGACAGCGAGCCGAGGATCGTCAGCGGGCCGGTGCAGAAGACCAGCGACGCGGTCACGAACCCCTCGATGAAGCGGGCTCGCTCCGCGGAGTCCGACGAGCGTGCGAACCGGCGCTGCAGCGCCCCACCCAGCGACTCCACCCGCTGCTCGAGCCGGAGCAGCGAGCCGATGATGCCGCCGATGACCAACGAGCCCAGCACGATCAGCAACGGCGCGTGCCGTCCGACCTCGGCCGCGAACGCCGGGTCGGTCACCGCGATCGCCGAGAGTCCCGCGATCAGGAGGGTCACGAGGCCGAGCGCATCGGTCACCAGGTCCCGCGTGCGGCTGGCGAGGCGGTTGCCCGCCAGCGCCCCCACGGCCGACCCGATCAGCACCGTGGCGACGTTGACCGCGGTGCCGCTTCCGATGATCACGGGACTCCTGGGGACAAGTCGGGGTGTGTGAGCGTAGTCTGCCGTCTGCGACATCGACGGGGGGACCGGGATGTCGCTTCCTTCGTGACCGGAGGTCGACAGATGAGTCGGTCCCTTGTGACCTTGCGTGATGCCAGCCTGGCCGATGTCGAGCAGCTGGCAGCCCTGTGGCAGCCGTTCCTGCGCCGCTCCGACAGCGCTCAGCTCGACGACCTGGCCGGCGCCATCGAGCGAACCCAGCAGGTGCCCGGCGAACGCCTCGTCGTCGCCGAGTACGACGGCTCGTTCGCGGGCGCGGTCTACCTCAAGGCGACGACGTACTCGCCGGTCAACCCCGAGCCGGTCCTCCAGGTGCACAACGCCGCCGTCGTGGTCGACCACCGGCGCCGCGGCATCGGCAAGGCGCTGGTCGAGGCCGCGGTGACCTGGGCCGAGGAGCTCGGCATCGGGCACGTCGCGACCGCGGCCGCCTCCGGCTCACGCGAGGCCAACCGCTTCATGGCCCGTCTCGCGCTCGGTCCCCAGGCGGTGCTGCGGATGGCGCCGACCGGAGCCGTGCGCGCCAAGCTCGTCGGCCGCTACCAGGGCGGCCGTCAGGTCACCCAGGTGCTCGCTGTACGCCGTAGCCTGCGCAACGCGCGTTCGGTGTCCAACACCTGACCGTCAGCCGGGCACCCGGTCGCGCGGGATCAGCGCGCAGGTGATCCGGCAGGTGCACACGCGCTTGCCGCGCTCGTCGGTGATCACGATGTCGTAGGACGCCACCGTGCGTCCGAGGTGGATCGCGGTGGCGGTGGCGGTCACCAGTCCGCTGGTGGCGGCGCGGTGGTGGGTGGCGTTGATGTCGATGCCCACCGAGACGCGGTCGGGGTGGGCATGGATCGCCGAGCCCAGCGAGCCGAGGCTCTCGGCCAGGACCACCGACGCGCCTCCGTGGAGCAGACCGTAGGGCTGGGTGTTGCCCTCGACGGGCATCGTGGCGACGAGTCGTTCGGCGGTCGCCTCGAGGATCTTGACGCCCATCTTCTGGTTGAGGGCCCCCATGCCCTTCTCGTCGCCGGCGATGAACGCCGCCAGGGTCTCCTCGTCGGTCATCCCGTCGGTCATGGCGCCATCGTGTCAGACCGCACGAGCGCCCCGGCCGCGCCGGGGCGGCTGTCGGTGGCACTGGATAGAGTCGGCGGGTGCCTGATCCCGCTTCGTCGACAGCGACCGCGACCGCCACTGCGACCAAGCCGCGCCTGTTGCTCCTCGACGGCCACTCACTGGCCTATCGCGCGTTCTTCGCCCTCCCGGTGGAGAACTTCTCGACCACCACCGGCCAGCACACCAACGCGGTCTTCGGGTTCACCTCGATGCTGATCAACGTCCTGCGCGACGAGCAGCCGACCCACATCGGGGTGGCGTTCGACAAGTCGCGCCAGACCTTCCGCCTGCAGGAGTACGCCGAGTACAAGGCGAAGCGCAACAAGACGCCCGAGGAGTTCTCCAGCCAGCTCCCGCTGATCAACGAGGTGCTCGACGCCCTCAAGATCCGCCATCTGTCGCTCGAGGGCTACGAGGCCGACGACATCATCGCCACCCTGGTCACCGAGGCGCTCGCCGAAGACATGGAGGTGCTGATCCTCACCGGCGACCGTGACTCGCTCCAGCTCGTCACCGACCACTCCACGGTGCTCTACCCGATGCGCGGGGTCTCCGAGCTCGCCCGGATGACGCCCGACGCGGTCGAGGCCAAGTACGGCGTACCCCCGGCGCGCTATCCCGAGCTCGCCGCCCTCGTCGGCGAGGACTCCGACAACCTCCCCGGCGTGCCCGGCGTCGGACCCAAGACCGCCGCCAAGTGGATCTCGGCCTACGACGGGCTCGAGGGCGTGGTCGCCCACGCCGACCAGATCACCGGCAAGGCCGGTGACAACCTCCGCGAGCACCTCGGTGACGTCATCCGCAACCGGCGCCTCAACGCCCTGGTCCGTGACCTCGACCTCGAGCTGTCGCCGGCCGACCTCGAGGCCCAGTCGTGGGACCGCGACCTCGTGCACACCCTCTTCGACTCCCTGGAGTTCCGGGTGCTGCGTGACCGGCTCCTGGAGTCGTGGGACGTCCAGGACGCCGCGATGGTCGACGACAGCGGCTTCGACCTCGACGGTGTCCACCTCGGTGACGGCGAGGTCGGCGCCTGGCTCGACGAGCACGCCGGGGCCGACACCCGCACCGGCCTGACCGTCCACGGCGCCTGGGGTGCCGGCAGCGGCGAGGTCCGCGGCGTCGCGCTGGCGGCGGCCGACGGGCAGGCGGCCTGGGTCGACGCCGGTGAGGTCTCGCCCACCGACGACGCTGCGATCATGTCCTGGCTGGGCGACCCGACACGGGCCAAGGTGCTCCACGACGCCAAGGGCCCGATGCTGGCGCTGGCAGCCCGCGGCTGGCCGCTCCACCGGCTGGTCTCCGACACGGCACTCGCCGCCTATCTCGTGCGTCCCGACCAGCGCTCCTACGATCTGGCCGACCTCACCCTGCGCTACCTCAAGCGTGAGCTGAAGCAGGGCAGCAGCGACGACGACGGCCAGGAACAGCTGGCGTTCGACACCGTCGAGGGCGTGTCCGACGTCGCGGCCACCGCGATGCTCCATGCCCGCGCCGTCCTCGACCTGGCTGCGACCCTCGACACCGAGATCGAGCAGACCGGCGGCACCCGCTTGCTGGCCGAGGTCGAGCTCCCCCTGGTCGACCTGCTCGCCCAGATGGAGCAGATCGGCATCGCCGTCGACACCGATCATCTCGAGATGCTCGAGAGCCACTTCGCCGGCGAGGTGCGTGACGCGGCTGCCGAGGCGTTCCGGGTGATCGGCAAGGAGATCAATCTCGGCTCGCCCAAGCAGCTCCAGGTCGTGCTCTTCGACGAGCTCGGCATGCCCAAGACCAAGCGCACCAAGACCGGCTACACGACCGACGCCGACGCCCTGCAGGGGCTCTACGAGAAGACCGAGCACCCGTTCCTGATGGCGCTCCTGCGCCACCGCGACGTGAGCCGGCTCCGGCAGACGATCGAGGGCCTGCTCAAGACGGTGCAGTCCGACGGCCGCATCCACACGACGTTCAACCAGACCATCGCGGCCACCGGCCGGCTCTCGTCGACCGACCCCAACCTGCAGAACATCCCGATCCGCACCGAGGAGGGCCGCCGGATCCGCGAGGGCTTCGTGGTCGGCAAGGGCTACGACTGCCTGATGACCGCCGACTACAGCCAGATCGAGATGCGGATCATGGCCCACCTCTCCGAGGACGCCGGCCTGATCGAGGCCTTCCGGTCGGGCCGTGACTTCCACTCGATCACCGCCTCGCGGGTGTTCAGCACTCCCGCCGACGACGTCACGCCCGGTCAGCGGGCCAAGATCAAGGCGATGAACTACGGGCTCGCCTACGGCCTGTCCGCCTTCGGTCTCGGCCAGCAGCTGCGGATCGAGCCCGGCGAGGCGCGGGGGCTGATGGATGAGTACTTCGAGACCTTCGGCGGGGTCCGCGACTACCTCACCGGCGTGGTCGACGAGGCCCGCCGTACCGGCTTCACCGAGACCATCCTCGGCCGCCGCCGCTATCTCCCCGACCTGACCAGCGACAACCGCCAGCGCCGCGAGATGGCCGAGCGGATGGCTCTCAACGCGCCCATCCAGGGCTCCGCCGCCGACCTGATCAAGGTCGCGATGCTCCACGTCGACGCCGCGATCCGCGAGGCGGGGTTGAGCTCCCGGATGCTGCTCCAGGTGCACGACGAGCTCGTCTTCGAGGTCGCCGAAGGCGAGCGTGAGGCGCTGGAGACCGTCGTACGCCGCGAGATGGGCGGCGCCGCCGACCTCGCCGTACCCCTCGACGTCTCCGTCGGCACCGGCCGCAGCTGGCACGACGCCGCCCACTGATCATCGCTGCTGCCCCGCTGGTTCGGCAGCTCCGCCGGTTGAGGAGGCGCGATGCTCCGCTGGTTGACAAGGCGGGATGCTCCGCTGGTTGAGGAGGCGCGCCAGCGCCGTCTCGAAACCACGCGGCCCAGACACGATCGCTGGCTTCGAGACGGGCGTCGGGACGCCATCCTCAAACCGACGACGACGGCGGGTCCCGCTGGTCGAGGCGGCGGGGGTAGCTCCGCGGGTTGAGGAGGTGAGATGCCCCGCTGGTTGAGGAGGTCGCTCTGGCGACCGTCTCGAAACCGAGGAACGGGACTGAAAGGTCCTGGGAAAACTTTGTTTCTGTGGATATCTCGGATGGTGGGATATCTGCTGTGGATATCGGGTGAATTGTCGGTGGTCGGTGATGTGCTTTCCCTATGTCGATCTCGGGACGCCCCACCAACACCGAGCCTGTGCAGGTGCTGGCTCGGGTGCGGTCCGAGGTCGCCGAGCTCGACGAGCTGTTGTGGGCGGCCCGGGGTGATGGCGACGTGGTCGAGGTGGTGGCGGAGATCGCGCGGCTGACCGCGACCCTGGCCGCCGTCCAGGCTGCCGCGGTCAGCGAGGTCGAGGCTCGGGACCTGGCCAAGAAGCGGCTCCACTTCGGCTCGACCGGCGACTGGCTGACCCACCTGTGCGGGCTGCGGCGCGGGGAAGGCCGGCGGCTGGTCCGCCGCGCGGTCGCGCTCACCGGACCCCTGGAGCGGACCCGGGCCTGGATGGTGGCCGGGACGGTGTCGCCGGAGCAGGCCGACGTCATCGTCCGATCGGTCGCCGACCTCCCGGGCGCACCCCACCTCCGACGCCGCGCGGAGAAGACCCTGGTCCGCTACGCGACCCGGTTCGACGCCACCGACCTCGCCCGCACCGGCCGCCACCTCCTGGCCGTGGTCGACCCCGACGGCACCGACCGCAACCTCGAAGCCCAGCTCGAGCGCGAAGACCGCGCCGCGCACGCCGACCGCCACCTGGCGATCACCGAGGACGGCGCCGGCGGGGTCCGGATCAAGGGCCGCGGGTCGGTCGAGGACGGTGCGATCTGGAAGGCCGTGATCCTCCCCCTGACCTGCCCCGTGCCGGCGGTCGACGAGGCAGATGGTGGTGGGCCGGTCTACGACCCCCGCGACCACGGCGCCCGCGCCTGGGACGCCGCCACGGCGGTCTTCCAGCACGCCCTGAACAGCGAGATCGTCCCGGACTCCCACGGCGCCCCCGCCCGCCTCCTGGTCACCATGACCCGCGAGTCCCTCCTCGCCGACCTGGCCCACGCCCAGCCCACCACGACCGCGGTCACCGCCGCGATCACCGCCGACGGCCTCGACCTCCCACCCGCCGTGGTCCGCCGCCTGGCCTGCGACGCCGAGATCATCCCGGTCGTCCTCGGCAGCCACGGCGAATTGTTGGACGTCGGCCGCACCACCAGGACCGTCACCGTCCCGATCTGGCACGCCCTGGTCGCCCGCGACCGGCACTGCGCCTTCCCCGGCTGCACCCGACCACCGGTGATGTGCCACGCCCACCACCTCCGCCACTGGGCCGACCACGGCCCCACCCGCCTGGACAACCTCGTCCTCCTGTGCGGGCACCACCACCGGGTCATCCACCACTCGCCCTGGCAGACCCGACTCAACCCCAAAGACCGACAACCCGAGTTCTCCCCACCACCCCGACACGGACAACCACGAAAGTGGATCCGCTATCGCCCACGACTGGATTGAGGGTGGTCCCGATACATGAGGTTTCAGGCGGAGGGGGGCGACCGCGCGGCGATAATGGCCGGATGACGGCGCGGGGGCGGGTTCGCGAGTGGCACGACGACGAGGGCTGGGGTGTCGTGGACTGCGATGACGCCCCGCTCGGCTGCTGGACGCACTTCTCGGCCGTCCTGGTGCCGGGATATCGGCGGCTCGAGGCGGGGCAGGAGGTGTCGTTCACGTTCGAGGTCGCCGAGCAGGACGGCTGCTCCTTCCGGACGCTCGAGGCGTGGCCCGCCGGCGCCCCACCGGGTGGCGCCGATCCCGAGGAGCCGGGCGCGGCCCACGAGTCCACCCTCACCGTCACCTTCGACCAGCGCGAGGAGCACGACGAGCGCCGACCTCGCTGATCCCCACTGGGGTCAGGTGGTCGTGCCGGGCTGCACCAGGCCTGCGTAGTCACCGACGTTGCGCCGACGGCGTACGTCGGTCAGGAGCAGCGCCAGGAGCAGTGCGGTGTCGCACGTCAGGACGATCGTCAGCAGGCCGGTGATGCTGCCGGCCTGGAGCCCGAGGAGGACGACGACGGCGAAAGCGACCCAGACCAGCAGGACCGGGCGCCGGCCGCTGCGGGCCAGGACCGCGTAGACGAGGAGCTGGAGCATCGACAGCACCGTGCCGAGCACGGCGAATGCCCACAGCTGGTCCTCGATCGGCGCATAGGCGTCGCCGCCGACGAACACCAGGGCCAGCCCGGGCAGCAGGAAGGTCGCGGCGACACCCAGGACCCCGAGGCCGGCCACCAGGCCCAGGCTCCGGATCAGGGCGGCGCGCCGGTTCGCCTCGGTCGACATGTCGGGGAACGCCACGACCACCACGAACTGCGGGAGGAACAGCATCGCCTTGGTCAGGATCAGCCCGGCGGCGTAGAGGCCGGCCAGCTCGGTGCCGAGCCCGTGCCGGGCCACGACCACGTCGGCGTTGGACAGTGCGAAGAACGCCAGCAGGGCCTGGGAGTTGTGGGCGGTCTCCCGCAGGATGTCGCGCGTCGGGTGCCGGCGTACGGCGGAGGGGGTGGGCTCCGGGTCGCTGCCACGTCGGGAGTGGCGGAGGGCGAGCCACCCGACGACGGCCGGTACGACGGCGGCGACGGTGACGCCGAGCATCGCCGAGGCCTGGGTGGGACGCCACAGCATGAAGGCCACGCCGATGACGAGGCGAGGAAGGCCGAGGGCGAGGTAGATCAGCGACAGCGAAGACCAGCGACGTTCACCCTGGAGGACGCCCGACTGGGCGCCCATCAGGGTCAGCGGCACGCAGGTGGCCGCGACCAGCACCGCACTGACCAGGTTGTCGAGGCGCAGCACCCGCTCCAGCAGCGGGGCGAGCACCAACATGACGGCGCCCAGGCCGAGCGCCGAGACCAGGCCGACCCGGAGCACCTCGCGCTCGATCTCCGCCCGGTGCTGCGGCTCGGCCGAGATCCGCCGGGCCCCGGTCGCCTGCAGACCGAGCAGGAGCACGCTGGTCACCAGCAGCGTCGCCATCAGCGCCGCGAGCGCGCCGTACTGCTGGGGACCGAGGATGTGGGAGGCGGCGACCGTGAAGCCGTAGGTGGCGAGGTTGGCGATGCTGATGGACACCGCCATCGAGCTGCCCGAGCGCGCGAAGTCGCGCACCCTCTCCCTCGCCGTCACGGCACGCAGCGTAACGACGGCACGGCGGGGCTCTAGACTCCGGCGCGTGATCCTGGCCGTGCTGCGTTCGATGCGCCCACGGCAATGGACCAAGAACCTCCTGGTGGCGGCCGCACCGCTGGCTGCCGGTGAGCTCTTCCACGCGCCGGTCTGGTGGCAGACCCTGGTCGCCTTCGTCGCCTTCTGCCTTCTCTCCGGGGCGGTGTACCTCGTCAACGACGTGATCGACGTCGAGTCCGACCGGGTCCACCCGCGCAAGCGCGAGCGACCGGTCGCGGCCGGCGAGCTCTCGAAGCGGGCAGCGGTCACCGTCGGCGTCGTCCTGAGCATCGTCGCCGTCGGCATCGGTACGGCGGTCGCCTGGCAGCTCGGTGTCCTGCTGGTGACCTACGCCGCCCTCCAGGTCACCTACTCGCTGTGGCTCAAGCACGAGCCGGTGCTCGACCTGGCCACGATCGCGGTGGGCTTCCTGCTGCGCGCCATCGCCGGCGGGCTGGCGGCGAGCCTGCCCCTCTCGGACTTCTTCTTGATGGTCGCCGGGTTCGGCTCGTTGTTCATGGTGGCAGGCAAGCGCTACTCCGAGATGCGCACGCTCGGGAGCGAGGCGGGCACGCGTCGTTCGCTGGTCCGCTACACCGACACCTACCTGCGGTTCGTCTGGAGCATCGCCGCGACCTCCACGGCCCTGGCCTACTGCCTGTGGGCCTTCGAGCAGGTCAGCGGCTCGGTCCCGTGGCAGTCGCTCTCGGTCGTCCCGTTCGTGCTCGGGCTGCTCCGGTACGCCGTCGACATCGACGCCGGGAAGGCGGCGGAGCCCGAGGACATCATCCTGGGCGACCGTGGGCTGCAGGCGATCGGACTGGTGTGGCTGGTGCTGGTCTGCCTCGGGGTGCTCGGTGGCTGAGCGCCGTACCTTCACCGGCTGGGGCCGCACCACGCCTGTGGTGTCGGACGCCGTGGTCGCCACCGCCCAGGACCTCCCCGAGCTCTTCGGCACGGCGGCCTCCCGCGGCCTGCTCGCGCGCGGGCTCGGCCGGTCCTACGGCGACGCGGCCCAGAACGCCGGGGGAGTGGTGCTGCTGCCGCTCGCCGGTGAGGTACGTCGCGACGGCGACCACGTGGTCGCCGCCGCCGGCACCTCCCTGCACGACCTGATGCGCCTGTTGCTCCCGTCCGGACGCTTCCTCCCGGTCACCCCCGGGACGCGGTACGTCTCCGTCGGCGGCGCGATCGCCTGCGACGTGCACGGCAAGAGCCACCACCGGACCGGGACCTTCGGCGCCCACGTCGTCTCCGCCGACCTGGTCACCCCCGACGGGACGACCCAGGTGATCGGACCCGACCACGACCCGGAGCTCTTCTGGGCGACGGTGGGCGGGATGGGGCTCACCGGCGTCGTCACGTCTGCGACGCTCCGCACGATCCCGGTCGAGTCCGGGTGGATCACCGTCGAGACCGACCGGTACGACGACCTCGCCACGCTGATGGCGGCGATGCGCGAGTCGGACGCCTCGTTCACCTACTCGGTGGCCTGGGTCGACACCGTCTCCCGCGGCCGCGGGCTGGGGAGGTCCGTCCTGACTCGCGGTGAGCACGCTCGTCGCGACGAGCTCATCGGCCGCGCCGCGCGCACGCCGTACCCCCTGCCGGGCGACCCCCGGCTGTCAGTGCCCGCCGGCGTCCCGCACGGGCTGGTCTCCCACGCCTCGGTGCGCGCCTTCAACGAGGTGTGGTTCCGCAAGGCACCGCGGCGGCGGACCGGTGAGCTCCAGACGATCGCCCAGTTCTTCCACCCGCTCGACGGCGTCGCCGACTGGAACCGGCTCTACGGCCCGGCCGGGTTCGTCCAGTACCAGCTCGTCGTTCCCGACGACGCCGAGGCGGTCGTGCACGACGTCGTACGCCGACTGGCCGGGAGCGGCCACGCGTCGTTCCTCGCCGTGCTCAAGAGGTTCGGCCCCGCCAACGACGGGCTGCTCTCCTTCCCGATGGCCGGCTGGACCCTCGCCCTCGACCTCCCGGTCCGCTCCGGGCTCGGCGTGCTCCTCGACCAGTTCGACGCCCAGGTCGTGGAGGCCGGCGGCCGCATCTACCTCGCCAAGGACGCGCGGCTTCGCGCCGACCGGATGGCGGCGATGTATCCGCGGCTCGAGGAGTTCGCGCGGGTCCGCGACCGGGTCGACCCCCGACGTATCCTCACCTCCGACCTCGCCCGACGCCTGGGCCTGTGACCGTGCCGACGACCCCTGACGGAGCCCGCCGATGATCGACGCCCTGGGACGACCCCAGTCCCTCCTGCTGCTCGGCGGCACCAGCGAGATCGCGCTCGCGATCGCGCGGGCCTGGGCCGACGCCAAGCCGGTCGTGACCGTGGCCGCCCGGCCGGGCGAGCGTCGCGACGCGGCCGCGGCAGGTCTCCGAGCCGACGGCTTCGAGGTCGAGGTGGTCGACTTCGACGCGGAGGACACCGCGTCCCACCCCGCCGTGGTCGAGCAGGTGGCCTCGGTCCGTGACATCGACGTCGCGGTGGTCGCCTTCGGCGTGCTCGGCGACGAGGAGGAGGCCTGGACCGACCATGCCGCCGCCGTCCGCCTCGCCCAGGTCAACTACACCGCCGCGGTCAGCGTCGGCGTCTGCCTGGCGTCAGTCGTCAAACGGCAGGGACACGGGTCGATCGTGGCCCTGTCGTCGGTGGCCGGTGAGCGGGTCCGCCGGTCCAACTTCGTCTACGGGTCGTCCAAGGCCGGAATGGACGGGTTCTACCTCGGCCTCGGCGAGGCGTTGGCCGAGTACGGCGGCCACGTGCTCGTCGTGCGACCGGGCTTCGTCCACACCAGGATGACCGCGGGTCGCGAGGCGGCCCCGATGTCGGTCACTCCCGGGCAGGTCGCCGACGCGGTCGTCCGCGGGGTGGCGGCGCGCTCCGACCTGGTCTGGGTCCCGACGCTGATGCGGGCCGTGATGTCCGGTCTCCGGCACGTGCCGCGGCCGGTGTTCCGGCGCCTGCCGGTCTGAGCGGGCGAGCCTCCCCGGTGCCGACCCGGCTGCGTCACCTGCCGACCCTGTGGGCGGTCGCGCTGGCGCTGGTGCTGCTCGGTCCGGCGCTCGGTGCGGGCTACGTCCTCAGCTACGACATGGTGTGGGTGCCGCACCTGGCTCTACGCAGCGACTTCCTCGGGTTCTCCACGGCCCTGCCCCGCGCCGTACCGTCGGACGCGGTGGTCGCGGTCCTCGACGACGCGGTGCCCGCGATGCTCCTGCAGAAGGCGGCGTTGCTCGGCTCGCTGGTGGCGGCCGCCCTCGGCATGGTCCGACTGGTGGGCGACTCCATCGCCGCGCGACTGACCGCGGTGACCCTCACGGTCTGGAACCCCTTCACCGTCGAGCGCCTCGTCATCGGGCACTGGACGGTCCTGGTGGGGTACGGCGTGCTGCCGTGGCTGGTGCTCGCGGGTCGGGAGACCCGTCGTACCGGACGGGTGCCGGTCATCGCCTGGGTGCTGGTCCCGCTCGGCAGCCTCAGCGCCTCGGCCGGCCTGGTCTCGGCGCTGGCCCTCGTGGTCAGCGGCTGGCGCTCGCCACGGGCGATCGGTCGCAGCGACCTGACGCTGCTGCTGTGCGCGCTCGTCGGCAACGCGCCCTGGGTCGCCGCAGGGCTGCTCCACCTCACCAGCGCCACCGGGGCGGGCGCCTCGGTGTTCGCCCTGCATCCCGAAGGCAGCCTCCCGGCACCGCTGGCCGGGCTCGGGCTGGGCGGCATCTGGAACGCCGACGTCGTCCCCGGCTCCCGGCACACGTTCCTGGCCTGGCTGTCGCTGGTCGTCGTGCTCGCCCTGGCCGCCGTCGGCGCGCGCACCTGGCGTGAGCGCACCCGCGGCGAGTCGGCCCGCCTGCTCACCCTGTGGGCCCTCGGCTACCTGATCGCGCTGGGCACCTGGGTGTTCCCGGGCCTGCTCGACGCGCTGGCCGAGCACGTGCCCGGCGGCGGGCTGCTCCGCGACGGCACCCGGGTCTTCGCCCTCTGCCTCCCGGTGTACGCCGGGCTGCCGGCCGCGGGCGCCGAGTGGCTGGCCGGGCCGCGCGCGGGACTCGACGTGGCCGGTCGTCGTTTCGTCGTCGGCGCGGTCGTGGTCCTCCCCGTCCTCCTCCTGTACGACGCCGCCTGGGGTGTCTCGGGCGCGCTCCGGGCCGTGGACTACCCGGCCTCGTGGGCGACGGCGAGGACGGACGCCGACCTGTCCGGGGGTGACCTGCTGGTGCTGCCGTTCTCGGCGTACCGGGCTCCGGCCTGGAACAACCGGCAGACGGTCCTCGACCCGCTCGGTCGCTACCTGCCGCCCAACTACCTCGCCGACGACGGACTGGTCGTGGACGGGCTGATGGTGCCGGGGGAGGACCCGCGCGTGCCCGAGGCGCGGCGGGCCCTCGCACTGCCCACGCCCGAGGCCCGGACCCGGGCACTGCTGGCTCTGGGCATCCGCAGCGTCGCCATCGAGACCGACACGGCCGGCCCCGGTCGCCACCTCACGTTCGACGCCGACCCGGTCAGCAGCGGGGACGGCCTGGTCATCGTCCGGCTGAGGGGGACACCGCACGACCGGACGGTCTCGGCCGCCGACCGGGCGGTGATGACGCTGGCGTGGGCGGCGTACGCGGGGTCGTTCCTGGTCGGGATCCTGCTGCTCACCGCCAGGGGGCTCCGGTCGACGCGGCACCGGTGGCGTGCGCGGGCGGTCTGACCTGTAGCATGTGGGCGGAGCGAGAGGGAGGCACGATCTGTATGGGCAAGATCATCGGCACGATCGCGAGCATGCTGGTGGGCGGCGCCCTGGCCGGCATCACCCTGGTCGGCCTGGTCACCAACACCGTGAACTCCACCTCCGACAACCCCGGCGACGTCAACGCCGCGATCCCCTACGGCACGACGCAGTGACCGACCGGGCCTGATCGGGTCCGATGCGGCGGGTCAGTCCGCCGAGACCCGCCGGCCCGCCAACACCTTCGTCACGACGTCGGCGAACCCCGCCCGCGTCTGCTCCCACGTGTAGCGCGCTCCGTTGACCCGGGCGCCCTCACCGAGCCGGGTCCGCAGCTCGTCGTCGGTCAGCAGCTGCCGGAGGGCGTCCACGAAGCCCTCCCGGTCGTCGACCAGCAGCCCGGTCCGGCCGTGCTGCACCGACTCGCGCGTCCCACCCGCACTGGCATAGGCGACCGTCGGCGTCCCGGCCAGCGCCGCCTCGCCCACGACGAGACCCCAGCCCTCCTTGAGGGACGGGAGGGCGAGCACCCACGACTCCTGGTAGACCTGCTCCTTCTCGTGCTCGTCGACCTGACCGAGGAACCTGACGGCCCCGTCCGGGTCGTGCACCGCGGCGTACTCCTCGAGGACGTGCTTCCACCACCCGCTGCCGACGACGGTCAGGGTCAGGCCGGGGATCTCCTTGCGGAGCTCGACGACGGCGTCGATCGCGTGCTCCACCTGCTTGTGCGGCACCAGCCGGCCGACCACGCACATGCTCGGGTGGTCGGTCTTGCCGGCCTTCAGCGGCTGGTGCCGGTCGGTGCCGTAGTGGACGACCGCGATCCGCTTCCTGGCCACGCCGAGCTGGACCAGCTCGTCGCGGGTCGCCTGCGAGCCGGTGATGTACTGGCTCCTCCGGTAGAGCCTCGGGGCGAAGCGCCGCTCGATCCACCAGCCGACCTTGCCCATCATGCCCGGGTAGACCACCGGCCACTGCTCGCGGTGGACGTGGTGCACGAGCACGATCACGGGGGATCGGGTGACCAGCCGGGTGAAGAACGGCAGCCCGTTCTGGACGTCGACCACGACGTCGGGGTGGCCGAGGTCGCCGCGGCGCAGGGCCTGCATGCCACGGGGATAGACGGTGAGCTTCGAGCCGTCGCGGACGTAGCGCACGCCGCGGATCTCGTCCTCGGGGGGCGCGCCCGCGTGCGCGGCGCTGAACACGGTGACCTGGGCACCGCGCTCCACGAGCCCCTCCGCCACCTCCTCGAGCGCCCGCTCGGCGCCGCCACCCTCGGGGTTGTGGGTGTCGCGCCAGGAGAGGAAGGCGACCTCGACTCCCTCGAGCGGGGCGCGACCGGTCATGGCCACCTCGTGAGGGCAGAGGTCATGCGAGGAGGGTACGGACCCTCCTCCGGCCGTCGTACGCCGCCCCGGTCGCGATATGACCGGCCGGTAGCATGACGCGCATGTCTGTGCGGTCCTCGGCCCTGGACGGGTCCCGGGCCGCGGCGCCGGAGGACCCGCGGCCTGCCGCACCCCCCGCGCGGGGTGGCAGTGGCCGTGGTCCGCGCCTCGCCCCCGGCTCGCTGAGCACCCCCCTGCGCTACGTCGGGTACGCCACGCTGCTGACCGTCCTGACCTTCATCCAGTCGCCGGGCCTGATGGTCGCCGACACCAAGTTCGACCTCCTCACCGCTCCGGGCCGGTTCCTGCTGAAGGGACTGCGGCTGTGGGACCCGCACCAGGCCTTCGGCCAGGTGCCCGACCAGGCCTACGGCTACGTCTGGCCGATGGGGCCGTTCTTCGCCCTCGGCCACCTGCTGAGCATGCCGCCCTGGATGATCCAGCGGCTGTGGTGGGCGCTCCTGCTGTGCCTGGCCTTCTTCGGGATGCTCCGGCTGCTCAAGCGGCTCGAGATCGGCTCCGAGGCCACCCAGCTGGTGGCCGCCCTGGCCTTCGTGCTGACTCCGCGGCTGACCACTCTGATCGGGGTCGTGTCGGTGGAGGTCTGGCCGATGGCGCTGGCGCCGTGGGTGCTGCTTCCCCTCGTGACCGGCTCCCGCGAGGGCTCGGTACGACGAGCGGCCGCCCGCAGCGCCCTCGTCGTGGCCTGCTGCGGCGGCGTCAACGCGGTCGCGGTCGCCGCGGTGCTGCCGCTCGGGGTGGTCTGGCTGCTGACCCGCGAGCCCGGGCCGCGTCGATGGCCGCTGTTCGGCTGGTGGACCCTGTTCACCGTCCTCGCCACCGCCTGGTGGAGCGGGCCGCTCGCTCTGCTGGGCCGCTACGCACCGCCGTTCCTCGACTACATCGAGAACTCCGCGATCACCACGCTCCCCACCGACCTGACCCGCAGCCTGCTGGGGGTCTCCGACTGGGTGGCCTACTTCGGCGGGCCTGACTTCGGCTCCGGGCTCCACGTCGTCGGCACGCCCTACCTCCTCCTCGACGCGGCCGCCGTCGCCGCCCTCGGCCTGGTCGGGATGTGCCTGTCCGGCAACCCGCACCGCCGGTTCCTGGTCTGGGGCCTGCTGACCGGCCTCGTGCTGGTCGGGTTCGGCTACTCCCGCGACCTCCCCGGGTTCTTCTCCACCGCCCGGATGCACTCGCTCGACCTCGCGCTCGCGCCGTTCCGCAACGTGCACAAGTTCGACGTCGTCCTGCGCATCCCGCTGGTGCTGGGGCTGGCCTACGCGCTCCACGAGCTGCCCGAGCGGATCCGGGCCCTCGGCTCCGTGGTGGCCCTCCGCGTCTACCGCGCCGGCATCGCCCTGGCCGTGATCGCGCTGCTCACGCCCTGGCTGTACGGCATGATCCCCGCCTCCGGCGGCGTCGCGGCCGTGCCGGCGTACTGGCAGCAGACCGCCGACTACCTCGCCGCCCAGGACGACGGCTCGGTCGCCCTCGAGCTGCCCGCTGCGGCCTTCGGCCAGTACTCCTGGGGCAACACCCACGACGACATCCTCCAGGGCCTGGCGCGCAGTCCCTGGGCCGCGCGCAACGTCGTGCCGCTGGCCCAGCCGGGCAACGTGGTCTTCCTGGACGCGGTGACCCGCATGGTCGAGTCGGGCCGGCCGAGCCCCACGCTGGCCACCTACCTCGCCGACAACGGCGTGGGCACGATCGTCGTGCGCAACGACCTCGACCGGCTGCTCACCGGGGCGCCCGACCCTGCGTTCGTGCGGAGCGTGCTAACCGCCACCCCCGGGCTGAGCTTGGTCAGGTCGTTCGGTCCCGTGGCCGGCCCATTGCCCTATGCCTACGTGCAGAACAGCGAGCAGACCCGGATCGTCCAGGACGGCGGTCTCGCCGACACCGTGCGCTCGGTCGATGTCTACCGCGTCGTGGCGCCGGTGACCGCGGCCCTGACCCAGCCCGGCGAGGTGCTGGTCGGCGACCCGTCGTCGGGCTCCGACCCGGCGCTGGCGGGCCTGCCCGTCGACACCTTGCCGCTGGCCGCCGACGCGACGTCCCGGGTCACGGGTCAGGTCCTCACCGACGACCTCAAGCGCCGCGAGATGAACTTCCCGGCGGTGCGCTGGAACCAGTCCGCGACCATGACCGGCGCGGCGCCGTTCCGGCTCGCGGGCAAGGAGCAGACCCACCGGATCGTGGAGGACGACACCCGGTGGAGCACCATGGAGACCTGGACCGGGGGAGTCAGCGACGTCGAGGCGAGCTCGTCGCAGGCCTACGCCGACGCCACCCCGCCGCTCGCGATCGGTGACCACCCGGGTGCCGTGTTCGACAACGACCCCACCACGGAGTGGCGGTCGGCCGTCGACACCGACCCCAAGCAGCAGTGGTGGCAGGTCGACTTCACCCAGCCGCGCAACGTCGGCGTCGTCTCGGTCGCGATGGCCCGCGACTCGGTGCCGCTGAAGTCCCTGCTGATCTCCGGCGGCGGCCGCACCCGCGTGGTGCCGGCTCCTGCGCCCGGGCTCACCGGGAGCTTCGCCGTCGGACTGCCGCACACCTCGAAGCTCCGGATCGCCGGGGTCTACACCGGGCAGCTGCTGACCGGGGCGGTGGCGCTGAGCGAGGTGCGCATCGACAACCTGCACCCCCAGCGCTGGCTCACCCTGCCGGCGCCGGTCTCGGGCGCCCCGGTCGACGTGGTGGCCCTGTCGCGCGACCCCGACCGGTTCCCCTGCTCGCAGGTGCGGTCCGCCCTGGTGTGCAGCAGCCTTCTGCAGGGCACGGGCGAGGACGGCGACGTGCTGGCCCGGCGGCTCCTGCTGCCCGATCCCGCGTCCTATGACATCTCGGCGACTGCCTCGCTGCGCCGCAGCGACGAGGTCTGGCAGAGGCTTCTGCGCGGCACAGGGGTCTCGGCGCGGGTCACGCCCCCCGAGCACCACGACCCTGCGGACGGCACCGGCGCGATGCTCGACGGCGACCCGGCGACCACGTGGGTCTCCCACTCCGACCGGCCGGTCATCCACCTGACCCTCGCCCATCGCACCCGGCTGCGGACGCTGCGCCTCGCGGTCGACCCGGGCGCTCCCGCCTCCGTGGTGAACCGCGCCGTGCTGAACGCCCCCCACCACCGGCCACGGGTGGTCGACTTCGATCGCACCGGGTGGGCGCTGCATGTGCCCCGCTGGCGCGTCCGGCACCTCACCCTGGCGGTCGGGTCGGTGCACCCGGCCCTGGCCCAGACCCCCACGGCGTTCCGCACGATGCCTCCGGGCATCACCGAGATCCGGCTCAACGGCGCCAGCCTGACTCGCGACGTCTACCGCAACGTCGTGGTGCCTTGCGGCCAGGGACCCAAGCTCCTGGTCGGCAACGACGTGTTCGACACCACCCTGGCCGGCCACGTCGGAGACCTCCTGCGCGGTGCCTCGGTGCCGCTCGAGCTCTGCGGTACGCCGATCAGCCACTTGGTGGGGCACGTCGCGGTGGCCGCTGGGCCGACGAGGTCGTTCCGCGTGGACTCGGTGACGCTGCGCCGATTCGGGTCCCACCTCGAGGCGGCCACGCCCGTCGCGGTCCATCGCGACGGTGGTCTGCCGTCGTCGGTCGACCTGCCGGCGAGGTCCGGGCCGCGGGTGCTCTCGCTCCCGCAGAACCTGAATCCCGGCTACCACGCCTCCCTCAACGGAGCGGCCCTCCCGGTGCAGGCGGTCGACAGCTGGCAGCAGGGCTGGGTCGTCCCGGCGGGGCCGGCTGCGACCGTCCAGCTCCGGTTCGCGCCCCAGCGCCTGTTCGACGTCCTGCTCGTCGTGGGGGCGCTGCTGGTCCTCGTCGTGGTGGCCGCCGCGATCCCGTGGCGACGTCGTACCGACCCCGAGCTGCCACCGCTGACCGCGGCCGGCCCCGGCCGGGTCGACGTGGTCCTCGTCGCAGCCGTGCTGGGCTTCCTGGCCGGCTGGGCCGGGCTCGGGGCCCTGGCCCTCACCTGGGTCCTCTACCGGCGCTTCGACCGGTTGCGCGACTGGTGGGTGTACGTCGCGGGCGTCGAGCTGCTGGTCGCCACCGCCGCGCTCACCTGGGGCCCCCTCAAGGCGAGCTCGTGGGCCCTGGACTGGGCCCAGGTGTGGGCAGCCCTGGCGGTCGCGACCGTCAGTGTCGTCCTGCTCGCTCCTGGAACTCCAGGTCGCTTCGCGTGGCGGCGGACTCCTGCCGCATCATCCAGCGAACGTTCTTGAACCTCAGGATCCGCGACTCGAAGTAGCGCCACGACAGCGTGGACAGCACCACCGTGATCCCCAGGTCGAGCACCCAGATGGTGAAGAAGTGCCCGGTGAACGGGATGATGTCGAGGGTCCGGAACAGGACGCCCATCACGAACAGGTGGATGGCGTAGACGCCGTAGGAGATGTCGCCGAGCCAGACCGGCGTACGGCTGGAGAGGTAGGTACGGACCCGCCCCTCGAACTCGGGCCCGAACATGAGTGGCAGCACGTAGAACCCCGCGGCAAGGGTGTAGAGCACCACCTTGGTGGCTGCCTCCCATCCGAGCGGCATGGCCAGGGTCCGCGGGCCCGCGACCGGGGTGGCGGCGATCGCGAACAGGGCCGTGGCGAGGATCCAGCAGCCGGCCAGGTCGGTGCCGAGACGGTCCATGACGTGGTCGCGCGGCCTCAATGTGAGGCTGGCGCTGGTCGCGGCGAACGCCATCCCCACCAGGAACATCGGCATCCATCCGGGCAGCCACTGGAGGTAGTGCCCCTGGATGCCCGGGACGTGGGCGAACCACGCCTGCCAGGCCACACCCAGGACTGCCAGCACCAGCGACCGCCGCCAGACCATGGGCAGCTCCAGGCGGCGCCCGTGCCGGGTGAGGGTCAGCAGATAGGCCAGCAGCGGCATCAGGATGTAGAACAGCACCTCGGTGCAGAGGCTCCACATCTGGGTCAGCGACTCCGGAAGGAGCGTGGGGAAGTAGAGCTGGGTCAAGGTGAGGTTGCGGACCCAGACGTCGAGACCGAGCCCCTGGTTGGCGGGGTCCAACGTCATCGCGACGACGACCACGAGCCAGTAGAGCGGCATCACGCGCAGGAAGCGCTTCCACAGGTAGTGCTTGATCGACGGGTGCTGGGACCCGCGGCCGATCGCGAGGAAGAAGGGGCGGGAGAGCAGGAAGCCCGACAGCACGAAGAACAGCGGCACGCCGAAGTCGAGGCGAGCGAGGACGGCGCCCGGCCAGCCGCGCAGGATCTGGCCGGTGTTGAACGCCGCGTGCGTCGTCAGCACCATCAGCGCCCCGGCGCCGCGGACGGCGTTCAGCGTCGGGAAGGTGCGGTCGGCCTGGCTCACGGCGTCGTCCGGGTGATCGGCTGGCCGACCATGAGGTCGTTGGTGCACAGGATGCCGCCGTCGATCATCGGTCCGATCCAGACGCTGCGGAAGGGCTCGTCGCCGGCCTCGAAGTAGAGCACGTGGAGTCCGCTGGACACCGCCGTGTGGTGGGTGGCACCTCCTGCGCGGACGGAGATGCTGCTGTTGGCGGAGGCGATGTAGCCCATGCGCACCCACCAGTCCCCGTAGACGAACGTGCCGTCCAGGGGGATCCGGCGACCCCGCTCCCCGACCTTGTTGTCGCAGCTCGACCGCTTGACCGGCTCGGCGCGGTGCACAGGGGTCACGGTCATCTGCTCGAGGTGACCGTCGGGGGCGAGGTGGAGGAGGTGGTCCGTCGCGACGGTCGTGTAGTCCAGCTGGGGTGAGTAGGGCAGCAGCAGGTGGCTCACGGTGTTGGCCGGGTGGGACAGGGGCCAGAGGATGTTGGGGGGAACGGCGCTGTCCACGACCGCGGTCCCTGGGCCCTGGCGCTGGGCGTCGTGGAAGAAGTTGAGGAAGAACGCCTTGGCCGGCTGGGTCCGGTGCCAGTGCTGGAAGTAGTCCGACGACGACCACGTGCCGAGCACGGTGATCACGGCGCAGGCGATGACGACCGGGCGGCGCCGGTCGAGGAAAACGCTCGGGCGCTTGACCTCGACCTGCTCCGGCGCGCCGAGGACGGGCATGGTGGCGAGGGCCACGGCCAGCGCGGTGACCGCGCCCATCTCCTCGATGTACCGGAACTCGAAGGCGATCAGAGGTCCGACCAGCGTCGCCCGGCCCGCCACCACGAGCAGGACGTCGCAGGCCAGGAAGTAGCCGGGCAGCCACAGGGCCCGCAGGGCCTTGGTGCGGGTGCGAACCAGCTCGCGGAAGAAGAGCAGCAGGGCGGCCCAGCACGCGAGCACCAGCAGCGATGACGGTG
This sequence comes from uncultured Actinomycetota bacterium, assembly GCA_963820015.1. Taxonomy (GTDB): domain Bacteria; phylum Actinomycetota; class Actinomycetes; order Propionibacteriales; family Nocardioidaceae; genus Nocardioides. Next base: position 211,183 of record CAWFYO010000005.1, read on the forward strand.
CAGCGAACGACAACGGACTCGCGGGGGAGTGGGACCAGTGGATCGGCCCGCCGAAGATCGCCGTACCCCAGCTGCGCAGCACCATCACGTCGGCGGTGGGCCCGATCGGGGTGCTGGTCGCCTTCCCCGGGTCGAAGCTGAGGCCGAGGGTGGTGTACACGGCGAGGTAGACGACCCCGAGGACGACGCTGACCAGGACGGACGTGCGGTACTGGCGCCAGATCTGGACCAGCCGCTCGCGCAAGGTGCCGGTGGTGAAGTACGCCAAAGTGATGAACAGGAGGGCCCCGATGACCAGCAGCGACTTCTCGTAGAAGAGGAGACCGAAGGCGACCCACGCGACCGCGGCCAGCGCGTGCCACGCGCGGCGCGTCCGGAGGTAGACGATCTGGCTGGTGAGGCCCCAGAAGAACGCGATCTGGAAGGGGAACGCGTGGATCCCCGGACCCCACCAGACGGCGCCCTGGACGCTGAAGGCGGTGACCAGGTAGAGCAGCAGGGGCGGCAGGATGCCCCAGCGCCGGCCGAACGCGACCAGGAGCAGGCGCAGGAAGCCGACGCTGGCGACCGCCTGGAGGAGCGTGAGGACGACGGTGGCCAGGCCCCAGTTGTACGGCGAGACCCGGTTCACCAGCCAGCTGAGGTAGAGCCCGCCCGGCATGACGTGTCCCGAGAGACCGGTCAGCAGCGTGTGCAACGAGCGGCCACCGGGAGCGAACGTGTTGTCGATGAAGATGAAGTCGTCGCCCTCCCAGTAGGAGTGGTACGTCGCCCACGCGCGGAAGGCCAGCTGGGCGACGATCAGCGCGCACGCCACCGGGATCACGCGTGAGGTGTCGGTGCCGCCGGCCGGCGTCGGTGGGGACCACCACCGGGCAGGGGCTGCGGGCATCGTCGTGTTCGTCATGGGTTGGGTTGCGCGGAGGGCTCGCCGAGGCTCAGGGAGGTGATGCAGGTGCGCGTGCCCGGCCGAGTGTTGTCGATGACCACCCCGCTGTAGCTCCCGTCGGCCCGGAAGTACGCCGTGTGGTCTCCCGCGGGGAGGTGCATCGAGGTGTGCTGGTCGCCCAGGCCGATCATCGCGTCGAACGCGCGCGGGGCGCCGTAGGTCATCTTGATCCACCAGCCGCCGCCGATGACCGGCCCGTTGAGCGGGATGGACGTGGGGACGTTCGGCTTGAGGAGGTAGCCACAGCCGCTGGCACCCACCATGTAGCGCGTCCGCGGGATCTGCGCCGGCACCACCCGGCCGATGCCGTCGACGACGTAGAGCCGGTCGATCGACTGGTCGGGGTAGGTCAGCGAGGTGTCGAACGCCCGGAAGACGTGGCTGTAGGTGTTCTCGGGGTAGCCGAAGGCCCAGAGCAGGTCGATCGGCAGCGAACCGTCGACCACCGGGAGCGGCTTGCCCTGGGCTAGCGCGGTGGTGGTGCGGACGTTGTCGAAGTAGGCCTCGGTGTGGTTGTGCTGCTGCCAGTTCCGGACGTAGGTCAGGGTCGACAGCACCGCGGCGACCACGATGGCCACGGTGATGGCCTGCACGGTGACCGCCTTCTCGTGCGGCCGGGGCACGTCGGCCCGAGGAAGGTTGACCTCGACCGCGCCGATGAGGGGCAGGAAGGCCAGGCCGATCGAGAGCACCAGCACGGCCGCCGACTCGGTCTGGTAGCGGTACTCCAGGCCGATGTCCGGTCCCACGAGGGTGGCCCGCGCCGAGGCGATCAGGTAGACGTCCGCCGCCAGGGTGAACGCGATCAGGCTCCACGCCCGCCGGCTGTGGGTGCGCGTCGAGGCGGCGTACCAGATCACCGAGCCGAGGGCGACCCACGAGCCGAGGCTGATCAGGTCGCTGGGGTCGGCCAGGGACGTCGCGGAGAAGGAGATCCACTCCAGCGGCCCGCCGATGGCAGCGGTGCTGAAGGCCCGGCCGACCAGCCGGTAGGCGACCGCGCTGATCAGGGAGCTGTCGGGCTGCTCCGAGCCGAACGACAGGCCGACCTTGGCGTAGATGACGAGATAGACGATCGCGACCGCCCCATAGGTGATCACGCCCGTGCGGTAGCTCTTCCAGAGCTGCTGGAGCCGCTCGCCGAGTTTGCCGCTGCTGAACCAGCAGAGCGCCAGCAGCCCGTACAGCCCGAACAGCAGGATCGTCTTCTCGTAGAAGAGGAGCCCGAAGACCGTCCACAGAAGGGTGGTGACCAGGGCCTCGGTCCGGCGGGTCCGCAGGTAGTCGAGGTGGGCGTGCAGGCCGAACACCAGCGCGATCTGGAACGGGAGCTGGTTGATCCCGGCGGCGAACCAGATCCCGGCCGGGACGGTGAAGACGTAGAAGACGTAGCCCGCCAGCAGCGCCGGCACGACCCGGGTGTCACCGAACATCGACCGGAGCAGGCGCAGCATGCCGAACGAGGCCACCGCCTGCATCACGACGAGCACCCCGGCCCAGACGCCCCAACGGTAGGGAGCCCAGGTGGCCAGCAGCTTGACGACCAGCCAGCCCGCCGGCATCACGTGCCCGGCGTACACCCGGCCGACGAAGTGCCACGAGAGGGGGTCGTTGGTGCCGGCCGAGAGGAAGGCGAGGTCGTCGAAGAAGTACCACGACCCGGCGAGTGCCCAGATCCGGTAGGCCAGCCCGAGGGCGATGATGGCGACTCCGAGGCGCTCGACACCGCTGCGCGAGCGGGCCGTGGCCCGCGCACGGGAAATCACGCGGGTCGACACGCGGCGGAGTATGCCACAGCACGTGAGGCCCTCAGGGGTCCTCGGGGAGGCCCCGCTGGGAGGAACGTCGCCGGACGTGACTGGTGAGTAACTGCTAGGGTCCCCCCACTCGTTCGGCTGCTCTGGGAGGGATGCGCGTCATGAAGAGGGTCTGGCCCGCTTGGCTTCTGCTGGGGCTCGGTGCGTTCTTCCTGACCTCCGCTGCCATCGCGCAGTTCTGGGCCAAGGACGCTGCCGAGCGCATCCCGCTCGACAGCTACCAGCGCACCTATCTGACCGGCCCCGGCGACGTGCTCGACTCCGCGACGGGGAAGACCACCCGCGAGCAGGTCAAGATCACCAACATCACCCAGGTCGACGACAAGCTGTCGACGGGCTCGGTCGTGGTCTTCGTGACCTCCACCTGCGTCAACCACGACATCGGTGACCCGGCCGACTGCCTGAAGAAGTCCGACCCGCGGATGATCTCGGTGACCAAGCTCAACTACGCCTCCGACCGGCACACCGCCATGGCGATCGACGACCCGAAGTTCGTCACCAACGACCCGCCGGTGCAGGGTCTGACCAACAAGTGGCCCTTCTACCCCAAGAACATCAGCTATCCAGTCTGGGACGACACCAGCAAGCAGGCGACGCCGGCCGAGTACGTCGGCGACACCGTCGTGCAGGGCCTGAAGTGCAAGCAGTACCACCAGGTGATCACGGGGGCCACGATCGACCTCGGCAACAACATCCTGGCCGACTACTCCCTCGACGAGACCTACACGATCGACGCGGTCACCGGGAAGATCATCAACCAGCAGCTGCGCGACCTGCGCACCCTGAAGGACGGCGGCGCGACCGCGCTCGACCTGCGGGTGCAGTACACGCCGCAGACCATCGCCGACAACGTCGACTACGCCAAGTCCTCCGGCAGGCAGCTCCAGCTGGTCACCAAGGTGCTCCCGATCGCCGGCCTCGTGGCCGGCCTGGTGTGCCTGGCGATCGGCATCCCCCTGCTGGTGCGGGCCATGCGCAGCAACAGTCGGACCCGGGCCGGGGCCGGCAGCTCGACGGACGCCCCCTCGGGCGCCGGCGTCTGACCGCCTGCGGCTGAGCGCCGGCGACCTGATCGGGCCGGCTCAGGCCAGGTCGGCGGCGAAGATCGCCGTCCCCGGAGTGAGGCGGCCGCGCACGCGCGACCAGCCACCCCACACGCGGTCGTGCCCCTCGGGCCACTCCGGCTCGAGCAGGGCCACGATCCGGAACCGCGGCGCGAGCAGGGCGACCCAGTCGCCGAGGGTGCGGTGGTGCTCGACGTAGGCGACCCGCCCGGACTCGTCGTCTATCTCGACGTAGGGCGTCCGGTCCCAGTACGACGCCGTGGCGGTCAGCCCCGCCTCCGACGGGTCGTCAGGGAAGCTCCACCGGGTCGGGTGGGTGACCGAGAACGCGAAGCGGCCACCCCGACGCAGCACCCGCGCCACCTCGGCCAGGCACTGCTCGAGGTCGGCCACGAACTGCAGGGCGCCGAAGGAGCAGAAGACGACGTCGAAGGCGGCGTCCGCATAGGGGATCTGGGTCGCCGTGGCGAGCACCGACGGCACCGGCACCCCGGACTCGTCGTCGATCCGCCGCGAGTGCTGGAGCTGGCGCAGCGAGAGGTCGAGGCCGTAGGACCGGCCGCCGCGCACCCGGACCCAGCGCGAGCACTGGCCGGCCCCGGAGCCGAGCTCGAGCACCTCCTTGCCCGCCACGTCGCCGAGCACCCCTGCGTCCTCCTCACGGAGCCCCTCGGGGCCCCAGACGAAGCCGGTGTCGCCGAGGAAGTCGCCGTGGGTGGCCTGGTACTCGTCGGCGTACCGGTCCCAGTCCGGGCCGTTGGCGCGGCGTGACTCCGCCTCGGTGACCGCGCGACGTTCGACCCGGACACGCTGCGGCAGGTGGTCCTCCACGCCCGCGACCCTAGCTGCCCGGGCCTGTGGAAAGGTTGCCTGGATGGACGCCGCTGATCTCGTGCCGCTCGCCGGCGGCTGGTCCGGGCACACGTTCCTGGCCGAGGCCGGTGGCCAGCGGTCGGTCGTCCGGATCTACCCGCCCGGGCTGCGCGACGACGCTGCAGCCGAGGTCGACGCCGCGGTGCTGCACCTGGTCCGGGGCCTGCTGCCGGTGCCCGACGTCCTGGAGGTACGACGCGGGGTCGCGGCCGCGGACCGGCCCGGGCTGCTGGTCACGTCCTGGCTCCCGGGGGAGCGCGGCGACCTGGTGATCGCCGGTCTGGACGACAAGGGGCTGTCCCTGCTCGGCCGGCACGTCGGGCTGCTGGTGGGCATCCTGGGCGGCATGCCGACGCTGCGGCCCGGTCCGTTCGTCGACGCGTCCCTGCAGGTCGGAGACTTCGGGCTGGCCGACGGACTGCCCGGCTTCGTCGAGGCGGCCGGACTGCGCTGGGACCCCGATCTGGTCACCCGGTTGGTCGGCGTGGCGACCGATGCGCAGGCGCTGCTCGACACGGCCGGCCGGGCCTGCCTGGTGCACAGCGACCTCAACCCCAAGAACCTGCTGGTGGACCCCGAGACCCTCGAGGTGACCGCGGTCCTCGACTGGGAGTTCGCCCACTCGGGTCACCCGTTCACCGACCTCGGCAACGCCCTGCGCTTCGACCGTGCTCCGGCGTACGTGGAGGCCGTGCTGGCGGGCTACCGCGAGCGGCACGCCGTACCGGCTGGGGAGGCCCTCGCGCTGGCCCGGGCGGCCGACCTCTGGGCACTGGTCGACCTCGCCTCGCGGGCGGGCCAGAACCCGGTGGCCGACCGGGCCGACCTCCTCCTCCGGGCTGTGGCCACGCAGGGCGACCTGCACGCCGTCCCCGCTGGTTGGACGCCCGCCGCACCGCCCGCGTAGACTCGACGGGCGCTTGGAGTCTGCCTGCGTCCCGGACGGAGCGGACACCGGCTCGCTATCTGCTCACCGCGTGACGGCACTCGTCGGGTCGCGGAGATCCCAACGGGGTAGTGACACGGGCTTCACGCGTGCACGCCCACCAACTCCACCCATCCAAGGAACTCCTTCCCATATGAGCAGCACCTACTACGCCGAGGTCGACGCCCCCCAGGTCGCGATCAACGACATCGGGTCCGAAGAGGACGTCCTCGCCGCCATCGACGGCACCATCAAGTACTTCAACGACGGTGACATCGTCGAAGGCACCATCGTCAAGGTCGACCGGGACGAGGTCCTGCTCGACATCGGCTACAAGACCGAGGGCGTCATCCCCTCGCGCGAGCTGTCGATCAAGCACGACGTCGACCCCAACGAGGTCGTCAACGTCGGGGACAAGGTCGAGGCCCTGGTGCTCCAGAAGGAGGACAAGGAGGGCCGGCTGATCCTGTCCAAGAAGCGCGCCCAGTACGAGCGCGCCTGGGGCACGATCGAGCAGGTCAAGGAGGAGGACGGCGTCGTCGAGGGCACCGTCATCGAGGTCGTCAAGGGCGGCCTGATCCTCGACATCGGGCTGCGCGGCTTCCTGCCGGCATCGCTGGTCGAGATGCGCCGCGTGCGCGACCTCCAGCCGTACGTCGGCCAGACGCTCGAGGCCAAGATCATCGAGCTGGACAAGAACCGCAACAACGTCGTGCTCTCGCGCCGTGCCTGGCTCGAGCAGACCCAGTCCGAGGTGCGCCACGGCTTCTTGACCCAGCTCCAGAAGGGCCAGATCCGCAAGGGCGTCGTGTCCTCGATCGTCAACTTCGGTGCGTTCGTCGACCTCGGCGGTGTCGACGGTCTGGTCCACGTCTCCGAGCTCTCGTGGAAGCACATCGACCACCCCAGCGAGGTCGTGGCCGTCGGTGACGAGGTCACCGTCGAGGTGCTCGACGTCGACATGGACCGCGAGCGGGTCTCGCTGTCGCTCAAGGCGACGCAGGAAGACCCTTGGCAGCACTTCGCCCGCACCCACCAGATCGGCCAGATCGTGCCCGGCAAGGTCACCAAGCTGGTGCCCTTCGGCTCGTTCGTGCGGGTCGAGGAGGGCATCGAGGGCCTGGTCCACATCTCCGAGCTGGCCGAGCGCCACGTGGAGATCCCCGAGCAGGTCGTGCAGGTCAACGACGACGTCATGGTCAAGATCATCGACATCGACCTCGAGCGTCGCCGGATCTCGCTGTCGCTGAAGCAGGCCAACGAGACGACGACCGCCACGGACGTCGAGGAGTTCGACCCGACCCTCTACGGCATGGCTGCCACCTACGACGAGCAGGGCAACTACATCTACCCCGAGGGCTTCGACCCGGAGACGGGCGAGTGGCTCGAGGGCTACGACGAGCAGCGCAAGACCTGGGAGGAGCAGTACGCCCAGGCGCACGCCCGCTGGGAGGCCCACGTCAAGCAGCAGGAGGAGGCCAAGCAGGCCGAGGTCGAGGCCGGCGAGGCCACGTCCTACTCCTCGGGCACCGAGGCCGTCGCCGAGGAGAGCGAGACCGGCGGTTCGCTGGCCTCCGACGAGGCGCTCCAGGCGCTTCGCGAGAAGCTCACCGGCGGCAACGGCGCCTGAGCCGCACCGTTCGCCTCACGGCACCACCGCTTTCCCACGACGCCCCGGTACGACGTACCGGGGCGTCGTGATCCTCCAGCCGTTCGCGCCCGTGCACGCCGCGCTCGTCGCGAGCTGGCCCGGCTCCTGGTCGCCCCGGAGCTTCGCGGTCGGGGCGTCGGCCGCACCCTGACCCACCCGACACGGAGGGCCCGGACCGCGTGGTCCGGGCCCTCCGTGTGGTCGACGATCAGGGGCTGGGCGACCCGACGACCGCCAGCTCCGTCATGTCGGTGAACTGACAGCCGGAGAAGTTGCCGTCCGGGCAGTTGGTGGCGAAGTCCGGCACCTGGTTGCCCATGATCCAGAACTTCACATAGCGCACGCCGCTGGTGTTGCCCGAGGGGATCACGTCTTGGAGTGCACGCGGGTGGCCGGTGAAGTCACCGGAAGCAGCCTCGTTGAAGATCAAGCCGTCTGTGGACGTCTCGATCTTGTACGCACCCGTCGAGGCGCTGCCTGCGTCACCACAGGTGTTGCTCGGGTTCACCTCGAACTTGTCGATGTCGATCGGCCGCTTCAGGTCCACCACGATGTACTTCGGGATGAAGCTGTTGGTCGGCTCACCGAACTGCCCGGTCACGCTGCCCCAGCCCAGACCCTCGTTGGTGTCGATGGCCTTGTCGGGCCCGCACTCCGGTGAGAAGTCGGGTCCGGTGAAGTCGACGATCCGTGCGCCACCGCTGCTGGCCGCCCAGTCCCGGGTGATCGAGAAGTCGGCCGGGGTGTCGGTCCTGGCGTCGACCGACTCGGTGTCGGGCAGGTAGCCCGCCGCCGAGGCGACGACCTTGGGGTACACGCCGGGCAACACGTTCTGGATCGTGTACTGGCCACCGTCATTGGTCACGGCGTGGAACTGGTCGCCCAGCCCGGCTATCTGGACCAGCGCACCGCCGACCGGGTCTCCGGTGCTCGGGTCGGTCACCGTTCCGGAGAACGACGTCCGCGGCGTCGTCGCAGCCGGCGGCCGGTGGAAGTCCTCGGCCGGGGCGGCGTCGGTGCCGTCGGTGGCAGCGGCGAAGTAGCCCATGCCGCGGGCCGCGAAGACCTTCCAGATCTTCAGCGTGTGCGACTGGTCGTAGGCGATGGTGTCCGCCTGCAGGATCGCGTTGCGCATGTCGAGGAACGACGGCTCGGCCGGCGAGAGCGACATGGCCCGGGTGATCAGGGTGTCCGCGACGGTGTGACCGAGCGAGGTACGCAGGTCCCAGAGGGTCTGGCCCCAGATCTCACCGGAGGCGTGCACCTCGGGTCCGGGGAAGCCGGGCTCGAGGATGTGGGCGAAGTCGCCGTAGGTGTAGCCGCCCTTGTTCCCGTTGGCTCCGGAGGTGCAGCCGGCGGTCTTCGCACCGGGCGGGCAGTCGATCGCCATCGTCCGGACCGTGTGCAGCCCGGCCGCGACGTACTTGCCCTCGAGCAGCTGGCCCGGGGTGGAGGTGTCGGTGAGCAGGCCCTTGGTGACCAGGTAGTCCAGCGCGTAGTAGTCGCTCCAGGCCTCACCCATCGAGCCGGCCTGGATCGTGTTCAGCACGCCGTTCCCGTCGGCGTCGGTGACGAGCCGGTTCGACAGCCCGTGGGTGTACTCGTGGTAGAGGATCGAGGCGTCGAACGCGCCGCTGGTCGGGACGAACGGGTCGCCGCCCTGGCTGGGGTCGTCCGGGACGCCCGGGAAGTGCCACAGGTACATCTGCATGGTCGGCGGCACGCCGTCGGGGGGCGTGCTCATGTTGGCGTTGTCGATGTGGTTGCCGTCCGGCACACCGTGGTCGGTGTTCGCACCGTCCAGCGTGTTCAGCAGGACCGGGTCGCCGCCGCTGGCGGAGAAGTTGCCGGCCCGGGCGTTGAAGCCGATCGGCCTCCTGGCGAGGTAGTCGTGGAAGTTGCTCGCCAGGTAGAACGCGTTGGTCGCGTCGGCGCGGCGGTTCGTCTTCCACGAGTTGGCCGTCGCCGGGTCCCAGGTGCACACGAACCTCCTGCAGAAGTTCGAGTCGGAGCTGGTGAAGTGCTTGAGCTTGAACTGCGCGCCGTTCTTGGTGCCGGGCACCGGCGTCTTCTCGCTGTTCTGGACGGCGTTGTCGTCGTTGACGTCGGAGAATGCCACCACCGAGCTGCCGTTGAGGAAGGTGCTGCGCTTGCTCAGCCAGCCCCTCTTCAGAAGGTTGACGACGCGCGCCCTGCCGCCACGCCTGGCGCCGGGGTAGTTGTCGTAGACGTAGGCGTCACCCGCGGCGTCGTGGCTGAGGTTGCTGCGCAGGAGGACCGAGCCCGTGCGGGCGTCGACCACGTGCTGGTAGCCACGACCTCCGGTCTGGACGTAGGTCGACCAGGCGAGGCGCAGCCCGGTCTTGGTCAGGAACCACACCTTGGTGCTGTAGTCGTGGTTGGCCCACACCGTCTCGGCTCGGCCACCGGTGCGCGACGAGGTCACGCGGACCGCAGCCGGCCGGCCGTGGACGTCGTGGGCAGCCCGGGTGCGGGCTGCGGCCGGGCTCAACCTGGCCGAGGTGGAGGCGCCAGAGGCGAGGTGGGCGAGGCCGGAGACGGGGCTGCCCTGCACCGAGACGACCTGACCGTGTCGGGCGACGTTGACCTTGAGGCCGTTGCCGAACACCTGGATGCCCCGGACGACCTGGGACCACATGAGGTGGTGGACCCCGAGGGTGTCGACGTAGTCCTTGCGGAAGCGGAACGTCGTCAGGTCGGCATGGCGGAGGCCGAGGTCGGAGAGGTGGCTGCGCACGTAGCTCATCGCCGCCGAACGGGCCGGCGCCGACGACCGGCCGGTCAGGAAGCCGTCGGTCCGGCCGATGTTGCGCACCGTGTGGGTCAACGGGTCCAGGGAGACCATCCCCAGTGACCCGAGGCTGCGGTAGTAGGCGGAGTTCGAGGCGGTGCGGCTGGTGGCCAGCGACCTGTCGGCTCGGTAGAGGGCGGTGCCGGAGAGCTGTCGCGCGTCGTAGTTGCCCTCGGAGCGGCTGTTGCCGTCCTGGGCGAGGGGTCCGCGGGCGACCGCAGCGGGGTCTCCGCTGCCGGACGCGGCGACGCTCGGCACGCCGAGCAGGCTGACCGCGAGGGCGGTGCCACCCACGGCGGCAGCCGTCAGCGACCTGTTACGGATGGAACTCACAAGGGTCCCCTTCGAGACTCGGTACGGGAGAGGTGGGGACACACAATCATCTGAGCGCGCCGGAAGGAAGTATCTGCGTAGGGTTCGCGTCATGCGGGTGGGTCTTACGGGAGGAGTCGCCTCGGGCAAGAGCACGGTGGCGGCACTGCTGCGCGACCGGGGGGCCGTCGTCGTCGACGCCGACACCCTGGCCCGGGAGGTCGTGGCGCCCGGCACGCCGGGCCTTGCCGCCGTCGTCGCGGAGTTCGGGCCGGAGGTGCTCGGCAGCGACGGGGCGCTCGACCGCGCGGCTGTGGGGAGGCTGGTGTTCGAGGACCCGGGCCGCCGGAAGGCACTGGAGGCGATCATCCACCCGCTCGTGCGGGCTCGAGCCGCCGAGCTGGAGGCCAGCGCGCCGCAGGGGGCTCTCGTCGTCCACGACATCCCGTTGCTCGTGGAGACCGGACAGGTCGGCCGGTTCGACGCGGTGCTCGTGGTCGACGTACCGACGCAGGTGCAGGTCGAACGCGCCGTCCGGGAGCGCGGCTGGACCGAGGACGAGGCGCGCAGCCGGGTCGCTGCCCAGGCCTCGCGTGAGGACCGGCTCGCGGCCGCCACCTACGTGATCGACAACACCGGTTCGCACGAGGACCTCCGCCAGCGGGTGGCGGAGGTCCTCGACCAGCTGCTCAGGACGGAGGCGAGCGGCTGAGGGTGGCCGGCTCTCAGCGGCCAGGGTCGGTGGGGGTCGGACGGTGCGTCAGGCGGCCAGGTCGGGGTCGCCGAGGCGGCGCAGCTTCTGCAGCGCCTCGCGCTCGAGCTGGCGGACCCGCTCGGCCGAGATGCCGTGGCGGGCGCCGATGTCGGCGAGCTTGTGCTGGCGACCGTCGAGCAGGCCGTAACGGGCCCGGATGATGTCGGCGGCGCGGTCGTCGAGCTCGCCCACAAGCGCCTCGAGGCGCGCCCGGGCCTCGACGTCCAGCACGCTGTCGTCGGGACCGGGGGAGGTCTCCTGGGCCATCAGGTCGCCCAGGGACGTGTCGCCGTCCTCGTCGACCGGCGTGTCGAGGCTGACGTGGTCGCGGCCCCACGCGATCAGGTCGAGGACCCGGTCGACGTCCATGCCGAGCTCGGTGGCGATCTCCTCCGGCTCCGGGTCGCGGCCGAGCTGGCGCTCGAGGGTACGGCGGGCCCCGCCGACCTGGTTCAGCTCCTCGACCACGTGCACGGGGAGACGGACGACTCGCGCCTGCTGGGCGATGCCGCGGGTGATCGCCTGACGCACCCACCAGGTGGCGTACGTCGAGAACTTGTAGCCCTTGGTGTAGTCGAACTTCTCGACCGCCCGGATCAGACCGGTGTTGCCCTCCTGGATCAGGTCGAGCATCGGCATCTGGGCGCGGCCGTACTTGCGGGCGATGGAGACCACCAGCCGCAGGTTGGCGTTGATGAACTGAGTCGTAGCCTGGCGGCCCTCCTCGGCGAGCCACTCGAGCTCGGCCTCGGTCGCCGACATCGGCGCGCCGCCCTTCTTGCGGCCGACCCGGCCCTCGGCGAGCAGAGCCTCGGCGAACAGCCCGGCCTCGATCGTCTTGGAGAGCTCGACCTCGGCGGCGGCATCGAGCAGGGGGGTGCGGGCGATCTCGTCGAGATACAGGCCGACGCTGTCGCGGCCCTCGATCTCACGAGTTGCGCTGACGGTACGTGTTGCCATGGACGCCCTCCTGTACGGCGTGAGCCCCTACCGAGCGGTAAGTACCCACATCGGCTGCAACGCACCCGGGCCCGGGGGGATTCCCGGGGGAACGGTGCGAAACCCTTCACCCGACACGACGTGTGGCCGGCCCCGGGAGTTGCCTCCGGACGGAACTCTCAGGGACTTCTCAGTGAGCTTGCTCGCAAGGCGGTGAGGCGCCTCAGTCCGCGAGCCCCATCCGGTCGAGCACCCAGGCCAGGGTGAACGCGCGGTCGCGCCAGCCCTGGTAGCGCCCGGAGACGCCCCCGTGGCCGGCCGCCAGCTCGGTCTTGAGCAGCACGTCGGGGCGGCCGCTCCCGTCCGGGGACGTGGCGCGCAGCCGGGCCACCCACTTCGCGGGCTCGACGTAGAGCACGCGGGTGTCGTGCAGCGACGTGGTGGCCAGGATCGGCGGGTAGTCGTGCGCGCCGACGTTGTCGTACGGCGCGTAGCCGGCCAGGTAGTCGTAGGTCTCGGCGTCTCCCGCCGGGTTGCCCCACTCGTCGTACTCGGTGACCGTGAGCGGGAGGCTGGCGTCGAGCATCGAGGTGAGGGCGTCGACGAACGGCACGTCGGCGACCAGCCCACCGAAGAGGTCGGGGTACTCGTTGGCCACCGCGCCGATCAGCAGGCCGCCCGCCGAGCCGCCTTCGCCGACGATCCGGTCGTGGGTGGTCCAGCCCGTCTCCACGAGGTGCCGTGCGCAGGCCGCGAAGTCGGAGAAGGTGTGGCGCTTGTGCAGCATCTTGCCGTCGTCGTACCACCGTCGGCCCATCTCGCCGCCGCCCCGGACGTGGGCGATCGCCATCCCGGCGCCCCGGTCGAGCAGCGACAGCCGGGACACCGAGAGGCCGGGGTCGATCGAGATCTCGTAGGCGCCGTAGCCGTAGAGCAGGAACGGGATCGGGCCTTCCTGACCGGCCGGGCCGCGGGCGCCGGCACGGCAGACCAGCGAGATCGGGATCTGCGCGCCGTCCTCGGCGGTCGCCCAGAGCCGGTGCTCCTCGTACGCCGCGGGGTCGTGGCCGCGGACCTGCTGCTGCTTGCGCAGGGTGAGGGCGCGGGTGCGGACGTCGTAGTCGTAGACCGACGAGGGCACGGTCAGGGAGGTGTAGCCGACCCGCACCGTGGGCTGGTCGAACTGCGGGCCCCCGCTGCCGCCGACCGTGTAGAGCTCCTGAGGGAACTCCACGAGGTAGTCGTCGCCCACGCCGGTCGGCGCCTCGTCATCGAGCTCCAGGATCCTGAGCTGGGTGAGGCCGCCGCTACGCTGGTGGACGACGAGATGGCCGGTGTACGCCGCCACGTCCTCGATCCGGACCCGCTCGTCGTAGCCGACCAGCGGCCGCCAGCCGTCAGGTGCGGTCGCCGCGACCGGCGCGACGCCGAGCTCGAAGTCGGCGCCGGTGTGGTTGTGCAGCACCAGGAAGACGTCCTCGCCGCGGAGCACGGCGTGCTCGAGGCCGTACTCCAGCCCTTCTTGCCGGGGATGGAAGACGACCCACCCGGCCTCGGGCCGGTCGGTGTCGAGGAACCGGCACTCGGTGGTGTTCTTGGACCCGGCGGCAATGACCAGGAACCGGTCGGTGCGGCTCCGGCCCACCCCGACCCAGAAGCGCTCGTCCTGCTCGTGGTGCACCAGCTCGTCGTCTGCCTGGGCGGTGCCGAGCCGGTGTCGCCAGACCTTGTCACGGCGCCAGGAGTCGTCGACGGTGCAGTAGTAGAGGTCGCCGCCGTCGGGGCTCCACACGCCTGCACCGAGCACGCCCTCGAGGCGGTCGGGGAGCAGGTCGCCGGTGGTCAGGTCCTTGACCTGGAGCACGTAGCGCTCCCGGCCGACCGTGTCGGTGGAGTAGGCGACGCGGGTGCCGTCGAGGCTCACCGAGACGCCGCCGACCGAGTAGAAGTCGTGCCCCGCTGCCAGGGCGTCGTGGTCGAGCATGACCTGCTCGCCGGGGAGGGCTGGCTCGTCGACGGCGGCGTCGTCGGCCGGCTGCGGCGGTGTCCAGTCGTGGGGGTCGCTGACCTCGACGCGGCACGACGCGCCGTACTCGCGTCCCTCGAAGGACCGGCTGTAGTACCACCAGCCGCGGTTGCGCACCGGCACCGACAGGTCGGTCTCCTTGGTGCGGGCCAAGATCTCGTCGAAGATGCGGTCCCGCAGACCGGCGAGGTGGGTGGTCCGGCCGTCCGTCCAGACGTTCTCCGCCTCGAGGTAGGCCGTCACCTCGGGGTCGTCGGCCGCGCGCAGCCAGTCGTAGTCGTCGGTGCGCGCGCGGCCGAAGTGCTCGGTGATCACGGGTCGCCGCGCCGCGACGGGCGGGGACTCTGCTGCGACGTCCGGATCGATGGTGGTCACGCTGCGGACAGTAGCCGTCCTAGGATCGGCTCGTGCTCGAGCTGCAGCCCGTGAACGACCTCGACCTGCCGGACCGTCGCCCTCGGGTCGTGGAGCGGGTCGCCCAGGGGCGCAGCGTCGCTCGCCTCATCGACCTCGATGTCGCCCGCGAGCAGGTGGAGCAGCTCGTCACCGACACCCGCCAGCGGGCCGGGCTGTTCGACGTCGTCGACGGCGAACGGGCCGTGGGACAGGTGTGGGTGGTCCTGGAGGGCGAGGAGCTCGCGGTCTACGACGCGCAGCTCGACGACCCCGGTCGGGTGGCCGAGCTGCTTCGACCCGCTGCTCGCGGTCGCCCGCGGCATGGGCGCTCGGATGCTCGGCGTCGGTGGCCGTCCCTACGAAGCGGCGACGCAGGGTCTCGTCGAGCTCCCCGGCTCCACCCCGCGGGCCTACAACATGGTCCTCGACCTGACCCAGCCGATCGGCGACCCTGGCGGACTGGAGCTCCGAGCGATGAGCAGCGAGGAGTTCGACGCGTTCTTCGCACGCGCGGTCGAGGACTACGCCGCCATCCTGGCCCGCACCGGGATCTCGGCCGAGGCGGCCGCGGAACGGTCCGCGGAGCAGACCAACCGGCTGCTCCCGTCCGGCATCGACTCGCCGGGGATGGAGTTCTTCCACGGCTGGGTGGGCGACACCGCGGTCGGCCTGTTGTGGCTCGACGTCAGCCAGCGGATGGCCTTCGTCTACAACGTGGAGGTCGTGGAGTCGCAGCGGCGAAAGGGCTACGGAGCCGCGCTCATGAACGCGGCCGCGCTCTGGGCGCGCGCCCACGACCACCCGGTTCTCGGCCTCAATGTCTTCGCCCACAACCCAGGAGCCAAGGCGCTCTACGACAAGCTCGGCTTCCGGGTGACGGTCGACTACCGCACCTTCGACGTCCCGGATGCCTGATCCCGGGCCCGCCGTCGACCTGAACGCCGATCTCGGCGAGGAGGTGACCGACGACGCGGGCCTGCTGGCCGTCGTCACCTCCGCGAACGTCGCCTGCGGCTTCCATGCCGGGACGCCGGACACCATGCGCCCCGTCTGCGCGGAGGCCGCCAGGCTCGGGGTGGTGGTCGGTGCCCAGGTCTCCTACGCCGACCGCGCGCACTTCGGCCGGGTCGAGCACGACGTGGCCCCCGACCTGTTGCGCGACCAGGTCGCCGAGCAGGTGGCGGTGCTCGACACGATCGCCCGAGCCGAGGGCACCCGCGTCGCCTATGTCAAGCCGCACGGCGCGCTCTACCACCGGGTCTCCCGTGACGACGGGCAGGCGGCGGCTGTGCTCGCCGGGTCGCGTGACCTGCCGGTCCTCGGCTTCCCCGGCTCGCGGCTGCTCGCACTGGCCTCCGCGGCGGGCCGGGAGGCCTACGAGGAGGGGTTCCCCGACCGGGGCTACACCGACGACGGGCGGCTCGTGCCGCGCGGCGAGCCGGGTGCCCTGCTCGACGACGAGTCGGCGATCGTCGCGCAGGCGGCGGCGCTGGCGCCCGGGGTCGCCTCCTTGTGCCTCCACGGTGACTCGCCCGGCGCGGTCGCCCACGCCCACGCCGTACGACGCGCCCTGGAGGCCGCGGGCTACGTCCTGCGGCCCTTCTGCTGACCTTCGGGGTTCCTGCCGATCTCCACAGGCCGGGGGCCGCTCCTGTGGACGGACGGGGTCTTCCTGTGGACGAGACGACCCGGTCTGTGGAGGACACGCCGGTGGCTCGAAAATGCCGGAAATTCCTGGCGTGAGGCCCTTGCGCGCCCGGTCTCCACGGGCATAGAACTCTCCTACCAGCTCACCGCTCGCGGCGGGTTGGGTCGGAGAAGAAGGAAGATCCAGATCCTGGGGCTTGCCCCGGGTCGCCGGCCGGTGGCGGTCATGGCGGGATCGGGGAGCTTGTCCGAGATCGGGTGCCACCACGCGATCAGCCGAGGGGCTCTTGGTGCTCATACCATCGAGAGCCCCTCACCTATGTCCGGAGCCTTTCGTGCGCATCATCCGCGTCGGTCGTGACGCCGCCCTGGTCGAGGTCGCCTCGTCCCACGAGGCCGTCTCCCTGGCCGCGTGGGCCAGGTCCTGTGGGCTGGCCCGCGACGCCGTACCGGGAGCCGAGACGGTCCTTCTCGACGGGCTGCTCGAGGCGCTGGTCGACCTGGACGCGCTGGCCGCCCGGCTCGCGGCCTGGGAGCCGGCCGGGTCCGGGCCCGGGCCGGCGGTCGAGGTGCCGGTGACCTACGACGGCCCCGACCTCGAGACGGTGGCCCGGCACTGGGGGTGCGACGTCGCCGACGTCGTACGACGGCACCAGGCGACGGCCTTCGAGTCGGCGTTCTGCGGCTTCGCGCCGGGGTTCGCCTACCTGACGGCAACAGGTGCGGACCTGCCCGACGTGCCGAGGCTGGCGACCCCGCGGACCCGGGTGCCGGCGGGGTCGGTCGCCCTGGCCGGGCGGTGGTGCGGCGTCTACCCGGCCGCCTCGCCCGGCGGCTGGCAGATCATCGGCAGCACCGACGCCGTGCTCTGGGACCCCGACCGCCCCGAGCCGGCGCTGCTGGCGCCCGGCACCCGGGTCGTCTTCCGGGCGGCTGCGCCATGAGCCTCGAGGTGCACGCTCTCGGGGCGTCGGTCCTGGTCCAGGACCTCGGCCGGCCGGGGTGGGCCCATCTCGGCGTCCCGCGCTCCGGGTCGCTCGACCGGCCCGCGGCTGCGCTGGCGAACCGGCTGGTGGGCAACGACCCCTCGGCGGCCTGTCTCGAGGTGCTGCTGGGCGGGCTGGTCGTGACCGCCGACGCAGGGGTGTGGGTCGCGGTGACGGGGGCACCGTGTCCGGTCGAGGTCGACGGGCGGGCCGAGTCGTTCGGAGGTGCGGTCCGGCTGCCGGCGGGCGGGCGCCTCTCGCTCGGCCGGCCCCGCACCGGGCTGCGGTCCTACCTCGCCGTCGGCGGCGGGATCGCCGTGCCGCCGGTGCTGGGCTCGCGGTCCACCGACACGCTGGGCCGGGTCGGACCGGCGCCGGTGACGGCCGGCGACGTGCTGCCGGTGGGGGAGGCCGGGACGGCGCCGGCACCGCTCGACACCCCGCGGCCACCGGTGCCCGGTCCGCTGCGGGTGACGGCGGGGCCGCGAGCAGACCGGGTCGCCGGCGACGTGCTCGACCTCCTCCAGCGCACGACGTACACCGTGTCCCCGGACTCCGACCGGATCGGTCTCCGGCTGGTCGGCGAGCCGCTGCCGCTCGCGTCGTACGCCGAATTGCCGAGCGAGGGCGTGGTGCTCGGCTCGGTGCAGGTGCCGCCCGACGGGCGGCCACTGGTGTTCCTGGCCGACCATCCGACGACAGGGGGCTACCCGGTGGTGGCGGTGGTCGAGGAGGAAGACCTGTGGCGGTGTGCGCAGCTGAGGCCGGGGGAGCGGGTGGAGCTCAGGCGGGCCGCCACGCGCTGAGGGCGGGATCGTCGGCCGGCAGCGAGCGCACCGGACCCGGCGGCGTCTCGGCGGTCTCGAACCTGACCGTCACGATGCCGCGGCCGGCGCCCCACACCCAGCCCCGGCCCAGCTCCTCGTGGACGACGTCCATCCCGGGGTTCCAGGTGCGGACGTCGGGGAGGTCGGGCAGCAGGTCCAGCTCGTCGTCCGCCTCGGCCTCGGTCTCGCCGAAGAGGTCGTCCTGGATCCAGTCGGCGAGCCCCGAGACGCCGACCCCGAGCAGGCGGACGCCGCCGGTGGTGTCGAGCTCGCCCAGGAGTCCGCGCGCGAGCCGGGCGATCACCGGAGCCGAGTCGGTCGGCGCGTCGAGCGTGGTCGAGCGGGAGAGGGTCGTGAAGTCGTGGAGCCGGACCTTGAGCGTGACCGTGCGTCCGGACAGACCGCTCTTGCGCAGCCGCTCGGCGACGTTGGCCGACTGCCGGCTGACCAGTCCCTCCATCAGCCGCTTGTCGGTGAGGTCGGTGTCGTAGGTGCCCTCGACGCTGACCGACTTGGTCTCACGTTCGGGAACGACGGGGCGGTCGTCCTGCGCGCGCGCCAGCTGGTGGAGACCGTGACCGTGGGCCTTGCCGAGCACGCGGACCAGCTCGTCCTCGCTGACTCGCTCGAGATCGGCCACGGTGGTGATGCCTGCGCGGCGCAGACGCTCGGCGGTGGCCGGTCCGACGCCGGGGATCACGGTCACGTGCATCGGGCGTAGCAGCTCCTGCTCGGCGCCGGCCGCGACGATCACCAGCCCGTCGGGCTTGTCGAGGTCGCTGGCGACCTTGGCGATGAACTTGGAGGTGCCGATCCCGACCGACGCGGTCAGGCCACCGGTGACGTGGTGGACGTCGGCCCGTACCTGCTCGGCCAGGGCGCGGACGGTCGCGTCGTCGTACGCCGGGAGGCCGGCGGGCGCCAGGTCGACGAACGCCTCGTCGAGCGAGAGCGGCTCGACCAGCGGGGAGAGCTCGCGCAGCACCTCCATCACCCGGAGGCTGGACTCGCGGTAGGCATGGAAGCGGGGGTTGAGGAACGCCGCGTGCGGGCAGCGGGCCCGGGCCTCACGGGTCGACATCGCCGAGCGCACGCCGTACTTGCGGGCCTCGTAGGACGCCGTGCTCACCACGCCGCGACCGCCGACGCCGCCGACCACGACCGGCTTGCCGCGCAGCGACGGCTTGTCGCGCTGCTCGACGGAGGCGAAGAAGGCATCGAGGTCGAGGTGCATCACCGAGGCCTCAGGACGCATGCGGGCAACCTACCGGGGCCCACCGACCCCCAGGCCCGTCCTGTCGGCCCGCTTTCCGTCCACAACGCGCGTTCCGGCACCCGCTCTCCACAGGGCCGCGCCGGCACCGCTCCTGATACCTCCGCCCCCGCGCATCGTGGACGCATGACCACCCTCCTCACCGCCCGCGGCCCCGAAGACCTGCTCGCCGCGGTTCCCGTCGTGCTCGGCTTCCGGCCGGCGCAGTCCCTCGTGATGCTCACCTTCGGCGGTCGCCACTCCTTCCATGCTCGGGTCGACCTGCCCGCTCCCGACGAGCCGGCCGGAGCCGTCGCGGAGCTGGTCGACTCGCTGCTCGCTCCTGCTGTGGAGCACGGCGTCGAGCGGGTCGCGTTCGTCGCCTACACCGCAGACGCGGTCCTGGCAGCGCGGGTCGGGGCGCGGCTCCGGGCGTCGTTCACCCGCCATGGCATCGGCGTGATCGACGTCCTGCGCGCCGACGGTGGGCGCTGGACCTGCGTGCCCACCCGCTCCGGACGCCGCGAGAAGGCGCTGCGTCCCTATGACGACCGGAGCCACCCCTTCGCGGCCCAATCGGTCTTCGACGGTCGGGTCACCCACGCCACCCGCGACGACCTCCGCACCGCGCTGGCCGCCGACCCCGACCAGCGACGTCACGTCCTCCGGGCCCAGCTCGCGCTACCTCCTCCGGGGCCCGATGAGGCGGCCCTGGTGCTCGATCTGGTCGCCCGGTGCGTCGCCCGCGGGCAGCCGCCCGACGACCAGGCGGCGGCCCGGGTGCTGCGGGCCGTGACCGACGTGGCGGTACGCGACGCGGCGTTGTTCGCAGTGCAGGCCGACACCGCGCTCGAGCACCTCGACGTCTGGTCCTCGCTCCTGCGCCGGGCGCCCGAGTCCCAGGTGCCGGACACGGCGGCCGTCACGGCGTTCAGCGCCTGGCAGGCCGGCCACGGTGCCCTCGCCTGGTGCGCTCTCGACCGCTGCTTCGAGATCGACCCCGGGCACCTGCTCGGCCTGGCGCTGGCCGAGTGCCTCGTGCGCGCCGTGCCCCCGACGGCGTGGAGGGAGGTGAGTGATCGACCGGATGCCGAGTCAGGCACTGCCTGAGCGGGCCCGGAGCGCTCTAAGGTGACCGCATGGGAGAAGACGTCGACGCCCAGGAGTTCTCCCGTGCTGACCGCACGCGCTACCGCGAGAAGGTCCACAGGTGCCTCGACGTGTTCGAGCGGATGCTCAGCGAGAACCAGTTCGACACCGACGACCCGATGACCGGGCTCGAGGTGGAGATCAACCTCGTCGACGAGGCGGGCGACCCGGCGCTGAAGAACGCCGAGGCGCTGGCCGCGATCGCCGATCCGGCCTTCCAGACCGAGCTCGGGCAGTTCAACATCGAGTTCAACGTGCCGCCGGCGCGGCTGCGCGAAGGCGGGTTGCGCACCTTCGAGGACGACCTGCGCCACTCGCTCAACGACGCCGAGGCGCATGCGTCGGAGGTGGGGGCCCACCAGGTGATGATCGGCATCCTGCCGACCCTCCAGGCGGGTCACCTGACGTCGAGCACGATGAGTGCCAACCCGCGCTACCGGCTGCTCAGCGAGCAGATCCTCCACGCCCGTGGCGAGGACATCCGCATCGACATCACCGGTCCGGAGCGGCTGATCACCACCACCGACTCCATCCTGCCCGAGGCGGCGTGCACCAGCACCCAGTTCCACGTGCAGACCTCGCCGGAGCAGTTCGCGGCGTACTGGAACGCCTCGCAGGCGATCGCGGCGGTCCAGCTCGCCGTCGGCGCCAACTCGCCGTTCTGCCTGGGCAAGGAGCTGTGGCGCGAGACCCGGATTCCCCTGTTCGAGCAGGCCGCCGACACCCGCAGCGAGGAGCTCAAGGCCCAGGGGGTGCGGCCTCGTGTGTGGTTCGGCGAGCGCTGGATCAACTCGGTGTTCGACCTGTTCGAGGAGAACGTCCGCTACTACTCCGCGCTGCTGCCGATCACCTCCGAAGAGGACCCGGTCGCGGTGCTGGAGTCCGGGGGCACGCCCGAGCTGAGCGAGCTCCGGCTGCACAACGGCACCATCTACCGCTGGAACCGGCCCGTCTACGACATCACCGACGGCACCCCCCACCTCCGCGTGGAGAACCGCATCCTCCCGGCCGGTCCCACCGTGGCCGACCTGGTGGCCAACGCGGCCTTCTACTTCGGGCTGGTGCGCAACCTCGCCGAGAGCGACCGGCCGCTGTGGTCGCAGATGTCGTTCCAGGCCGCCCACGAGAACTTCGAGACCGCGGCCGAGGACGGCATCGACGCCAGCATCTACTGGCCGGGCATCGGGCAGGTGAAGGCGACCGAGCTCGTACTGCGCCGGCTGCTGCCGTTGGCGCAGGCCGGCCTCGAGTCGTGGGGCGTCGACGGCGTCGACGTCGACCGGGTGCTCGAGATCATCGAGCAGCGCTGCCAACGGGGCGTCAACGGTGCGAGCTGGTTCGTCGACCGCGTCCACCGGCGTACCGGTACCGACCGCTTCGACACGCTGCGGGCGACCCTGCTGGAGTACGCCGAGCGCATGCACACCAACGAGCCGGTCCACACCTGGGACTGAGGGCCTGATCACCGCCGACCCGGGGCACGTCGATCTCGGATCCGTCTCCACTCCCGCCTGACATCCGTCCGCGGGTCGACCCACCCGTGCCGGGTCACCACCACGTAGACCAGGTCGACACCGCTCTCCTCCGCGCTGCGCAGCAGCGGGCCGAGCCAGTCGGCGTCGACGTCCTGAAGTGCCAGGCCGCCGGGCCTGGTCACCCAGGCGGTGGCTGCCCCACCCGCCGCGCCCAGGGCCGCCCCGGCGATGTCGGCGCGCAGGCCGGCGTCCCAGCCACGGTCGTCGACCACCGTCGCTGCGGCGCCGCCGGGCGTCCCGACGTGGAGCACGGCGGGGAAGTGGCGACGTCGTTCGGAGCCGGCCAGGTCGAGCACGGCGCGCCGGAGCAAGCGGGCGGTGGCCGGCGGGACCGGCTCGACGAGCGCGGGCACTCGCTCAGCGTGCCCGAGCGGGAAGCCGACGCGGTGGGTTCTCCACAGAGGCTCCCTGCAGCACGCGGGAGACGGTGGGATAGGTTGCGCAGAGGAGAGCCGGAGGCGACAAAAGGAGTTCTCATGGGTGCGGTGGTCGTGGGTTACGTGGCCAAGCCCGAGGGCGAGGCCGCTGTCGAGCAGGGGATCGCCGAGGCGCGCCTGCGCAACGCCGCCCTGATCGTGGTCAACTCCCATCGCGGCGGCCGTGACTTCGACTCCGACGACTCCACCCGCGTCGACCAGGACCTGGCGGCCCTCGAGGCCAAGCTCCAGGCGTCCGGTCTGGAGTACGACGTGCGCCAGCTGGTACGGGGCTTCGAGCCCGCCGAGGACCTGATCAGCATCGCCGAGACCAGCGACGCCGATCTGATCGTGATCGGCCTGCGCCGCCGTACCCCGGTCGGCAAGCTGATCCTCGGCAGCAATGCCCAGCGGATCCTCCTCGACGCCCCCTGCCCGGTGCTCGCGGTCAAGGTGGGCTGACCGGGGGAAGGTGCAGGATGGGCGCATGACCATCCACATCACCGGTGACGAGCGGGCCGATCAGGTCTTGTCCGACAGCCCGTTCGCCCTCCTCGTCGGGATGATGCTCGACCAGCAGTACCCGATGGAGCACGCCTTCCGCGGCCCGTCGAAGGTGTTGGAGCGGTTCGGCAGCATCGAGCCGTCGGCGATCGCTGCCGCCGACCCGGCGGAGTTCAAGGCGCTGTGCGCGACGCCGCCGGCGATCCACCGCTTCCCCGGCTCGATGGCCGAGCGACTGCAGACGTTGGCGGTGATCGTCGATGAGCGCTACGACGGCCACGCCGAGCGCCTCTGGACCGAGGCGACGTCGGGTGCCGACCTGCTGAAGCGGCTGATGGAGCTGCCGGGTTTCGGGCGGCAGAAGGCACAGATCTTCGCCGCGCTCCTGGCCAAGCAGCTCGGGGTCCGACCCGAGGGGTGGGAGGCGGCGGTCGGCGACTACGCGCTGCCCGGCTACCGGTCGGTGGCCGACGTGACCGACCCGGCCTCGCTGGCCAAGGTGCGCGCCTACAAGCAGGAGAAGAAGGCCGCGGCGAAGGCGCAACAGGCGAGCGCCTGACGGCCCCACGGCGTACGACGCGGTGCGGGCTCCCGCAAGCCGACCGCACGTGCCCGCAAGGTGGCCGCCGCTTCGTTGACCCGACCACCCCCGTGGCAGAATGACCAGTGCGGCTCTTGACCAAACCGGGCTCTGCCGCGCCCATCTGCTTTTGACGAGAGGTGTTCGTGTCCTCGACCGCGCGCAAGAAGACCACGGCGACCCCGACGAAGACGGCAGCCAAGCAGGCTGCCGCGAAGCCGGCCACGAAGACCAGTCCGGCCCCCCGGACAGCGGCGAAGGCGCCGGCCAAGGCGCCCGCGAAGACGGCTGCGAAGCCCGCCGCGGCCAAGGCGCCGGCGAAGACCGCTGCCAAGAAGACCGCTGCGAGGTCCGGCGCCACCGAGGTGGAGGTCACCGAGACCGTCGAGGAGGTCGTGGTGGCCGTCGGTCCCGACGGCAAGAAGGTCCTGCCCGACCTTCCCGACGAGGAGTTCGAGAAGGACGTCAAGGCCGACCCCACGATCGAGGCGGACGAGAAGGAGGCGACCTTCGTCGTCTCCGACGCCGACGACGCGGGTGAGCCCGAGCAGCAGGTGATGGTCGCCGGCGCGACCGCCGACCCGGTCAAGGACTACCTCAAGCAGATCGGCAAGGTGCCGCTCCTCAACGCCGAGATGGAGGTCGAGCTCGCCAAGCGGATCGAGGCCGGCCTCTTCAGCGAGGAGAAGCTCGCCAAGGGCGGCAAGATCTCCGCCAAGCTCCAGGAGGAGCTGGAGTGGATCGCCGAGGACGGCCGCCGCGCCAAGAACCACCTGCTCGAGGCCAACCTCCGTCTGGTCGTCAGCCTCGCCAAGCGCTACACCGGCCGCGGCATGCTCTTCCTCGACCTGATCCAGGAGGGCAACCTCGGCCTGATCCGGGCGGTCGAGAAGTTCGACTACACCAAGGGCTACAAGTTCTCGACCTACGCCACGTGGTGGATCCGTCAGGCGATCACCCGTGCGATGGCCGACCAGGCCCGCACCATCCGGATCCCGGTGCACATGGTCGAGGTCATCAACAAGCTCGCCCGCGTCCAGCGGCAGATGCTCCAGGACCTCGGGCGCGAGCCCACCCCGGAGGAGCTCGCCAAGGAGCTCGACATGACGCCCGAGAAGGTCGTCGAGGTCCAGAAGTACGGGCGCGAGCCCATCTCGCTGCACACCCCGCTCGGTGAGGACGGCGACAGCGAGTTCGGCGACCTGATCGAGGACTCCGAGGCGATCGTCCCCGCCGACGCGGTGAGCTTCACGCTCCTCCAGGAGCAGCTGCACGCCGTTCTCGACACGCTCTCCGAGCGCGAGGCCGGTGTGGTGAGCATGCGGTTCGGCCTCACCGACGGCCAGCCGAAGACCCTGGACGAGATCGGTAAGGTCTACGGCGTGACCCGCGAGCGGATCCGCCAGATCGAGAGCAAGACGATGTCGAAGCTCCGTCACCCGAGCCGCTCTCAGGTGCTGCGCGACTACCTCGACTGAGGTTTCGGGCCTTCGGAACGCTTCTCCGCAGGTCAGAGGCGGTTTCAGCCGCTCTGTCGGACGACACGCTACGCCGCTACAGCGCTCCTAGTCCAGATATTCGGCTAGGCTGCGTGTCGTGAGACGACTCGTCGGAGTGCCGAGCTCCTGGCCGAGTCCTGGCAGCTCGCGCTGCGCGCCGAGCGCAAGAGCCCGCAGACGCTCAAGACCTACGGCGACGGCGTGCGCCAGTACCTCGCATGGTGCCTCGAGCGCGACGCCGAGCCGCTGACCCGGGCAGCCCTCAACCGCTGGGTCGCCGGACTGCTCGACGGCGGAGCGGCCGCCGCGACCGCCCGCTCCCGCCAGCTCGCCGTGCGCCGCTTCGCCTCCTGGCTGGCCGAGGAGGGCGAGATCCCGGCCGACCCGTTCCTCGGCGTGAAGTCGCCCAAGCTCGACGAGCGGGTGGTCGAGCCGCTGACCGACGACGAGCTCCGGGCCCTGCTCAAGGCCTGCGTACCACCCAAGGGCGCCACGCCTGCCGAGGCCCTGCGGCACCGCCGCGACGAGGCGATCGTCCGCGTCATGCTCGAGACCGGCACCCGCGCCGGCGAGGTCGTCGCCCTCGAGCTCGGCGACGTCGACCTGATCAACGGCGCGCTCACCGTCCGCCGCGGCAAGGGCGGCAAGGGCCGCGTCGTCCCGATCGGCCCGGAGGCCTCCCTCGCCCTCGACCGCTACCTGCGCCTGCGCCGCGCCCACCGCCTCGCCGCCAGCCCGCGACCTGTGGCTCGGCGACCGCGGCAAGCGCTTCTCCTACGACGCCCTGCACAAGACGCTCCGCGACCGCGCCGACGCCGCCGGCCTCGATCGGCTTCCACCCGCACAAGCTCCGCCACACCGCCGCGCACCGCTGGCTCGCCGCAGGCGGCTCGGAGTCCGGGCTGATGGCCGTCGCGGCTGGACCCGGCCCGACATGCTCATGCGCTACACCAAGGCCCAGGCATCCGCGAGAGCGGCCGAGGAAGCCCGCAAGCTGAACCTGGGGGAGTTGTGACCGAAACCGCGAGATGGATGGACCTCCTACCCGGGCATAAGACCAGACTGGTGCAGCTTCGCTGCATGAAATGCCAGCAGGGGACCATAGGCGCGATCTTCCGCAGAACGACCGCAGGCGGACAGACGTGGCTCAGTGTCGAGAGGGCTACGAACGTAAACGGAGATCGAGAGACCGCCAGACTCGATTCCTTCGCCGGGTCGATCCCTGTGATCTGTAGCGAGCATGGCGTCGGTGCCGTCGACGTCAGCGTGGCGGTGCGCGAGGTTCGAGCGATCGAGGCCAAGCTCGAGAATTCCAAGCGGCGACGTCGGCGCCAGGGAGTTGTGTTGGCGGACTGCTCGGCAGACAGGTAACGTTGTCCCTAGCTCGATAACTACAGTGCCGACCAAAGCTGAGGGCATCCCCTCGCACCCGTTGCCTTAGGCAAGCACGGATTGACACCCAGAAGGGGTGTACGTCCGTGTCACTGAACCAATCTGAGCGCTCTCTCCGAGGTCGCATCGGCGCCGAGCTCTCGTGGGCTAACACGCCCAATCGATCCGCCCGCACCGCACCCGCTCGTGCCGCAATGCGATCAGAAGTTCCTCGACGAAGCCGGCGGCGACCCCGTCCGCGCCGGACATCTCCGCAAGGCGTACTTCGCCCGCCTCGCGCTCATAGTCCGCGCAGTCACGCAGGAAGGCCCGCGAAGCCACCGCCACCGCCGAGCAGGCCGAGGCTGAGCTTGACGCTATGACCGAGGCCGGCGATGCCGCGTGAGCCGCCACGTCGAGGCCGAGATCTACAACAAGTACGCCGTGTTCGTGCGCGGTCACGGCACCCGCGACGCCCTCGTGGCCGTCGTGGGAAGGGCGCCCGTCTGGAGTACCCAGCACCGCGCCTGGGTGTGCTCTGAGCGGACCTTCCGTGAGCGCCTCCTGCCGCACCTCGAACACCTCAACTACTCCGTGACCATCACCGGGCCGCGGGCCACAAGGGCGGAGCTGTGAGCGCCGCCGAGGCCCGCAAGCGCTGGGCCCGCCGCATGATCACCCGCCCCGGCACCCCGGTGCCGACCTACGGCACGCCCGAGTGGCTGGCACTCCCCGAGGGCGACGTCGCCAAGGTGGCCGCGGTCGTCCGTGCGGCCGAGTGCTGGGCCACCGAGGGCGACGAGCTCGAGGAGCGACTGCGCAGCGAGGTCGAGGCACTGCGGGTCGCGCACAAGCGCGACGACGACGCCGACTACCTAGCTCGGCGGGACGCGCATCGCGCCGAGTGGTCCGGGCTGCCCGCAACCTTCGACAAGGCGCTGCGCATCGCACGGGCGGAGCGAGTACGCGCCCAGGTGCTCGAGGCTGGTGAAGCCTCGTGAGCCGCGATGTTCGGCGGGCAATCCTCGAGTCCGCCCTGTTCTCGCCACACCTGAGCTACGCCGAGAAGGTCGTGATGGTCGTGGTCGTCACGATCAAGGCCGAGTACGTCGACGGGGTACGCCGGCACGGGTCAAAGGCGATGGGGCCAGACGGCAAGTTCTCCCTGCACAACGACTACCTCGCCCGCGCCACATCCAAGAGCACCGGGGCAGTCAAGAAAGTGCTGCGCTCACTGGCCGCCAGGGGGCACCTCGACCTCGTCCACGAGGGCACCTATGGGCGCCCCTCGACCTGGCAGGCCCTCGTCGTAAGGGGTGCCAAAAACGGACGCCTTACGGGTGGCGAAAACGGCACCCCTTACGGGCTCGGCGAGTGGTTCACAAGGGGTGCCGAAACCGCACCCCTTACCTATAGGACGCCTGACCGCCGTAACCCTGCACCCGCCGGCCGCGTCTCGCCGATCGCTCAGGGCGAGGTGGAGGCAGCAACAGGGGACGCGTGTCGCTGGCACGGGTTCGCTGCCTGCCCTCCGGACTGCGCCGATCACCCCACCACCCGGAGGTACGCATGACCGCGACCGTCGTATCCCTCGACAGCCGACGCCGCAACCAAGAGCCCGCCTGTGGGTGCCCGCGGCATCGGCTCGAGGCCCTCGCCGGCCGGGCGCTGGCCGAGCTGGCCAGGTCCGAAGGCGAACTCCTCATCCCCTTGCCGACACTCGCGGCACTCGTTGACGACCTGACCCGAACTGTCGAGGCCGCACTGACCGCCCAGCACGGAAAGACCCAGCCATGACACCACAACAGTTCGACCTCATCGACGATGCGGACCTGTACGAGCAGGGCACCACCCGACTCCGCGAATGGCTCAGCGCCCGCGGCGCCACCATGACCCTCCTCGAGCTCGACACCGAACGCCACCGCCGACGCCCAGGCGGGTGGCGCTGATGTCGCCCCGGCGCAACTACGACCTGCGCAAGGGGCGACGACGCCCACCCGGTCAGCGCTCCGACTGGACCTGGCTCGTCGACCTACTCCGCACCCAACGCCACTGGCGCCACCACCTAACCCCACAGACCGCGGACGACAGCCGTCCGCAGAACAGGAGCACCGCACCATGACCACCACGCTCGAGGAGTACACGCAGCTCATCTCGACCGGCCGGCACTACGTCCGCCGGCCCGACCTGACCGACGTCCCAGGATGGGCCACCCTGCCCAAGCCGCTCGCCGCCGCCGTCACCGCCCGCACCAAGGCCATCAAGGCATGGGAGTCCGCCCGCGCGGCCCTGGGCGAAGCGCTCCGCGCGCTCGAGGGAGCCGACCTCGCCGATGCCGCCGCGATCAAGGCAGCCGCCCAAGCGGGCAAGGCCCTACCGGCCCCGATCAACCAAGCCGACCTCGCCCGGACCCTCGAATACAACATCGAGCGGACCCGTGCCGCCCTGGCGACCGTAGACACCACCGAGCGAGCCGTCCAAGCAGCCATGACCAAGCACGGCCCCGCACTGGTCCCGCAGGCCATCGCACGCGCCCGCACAGCACTGACCGACCACAAGGCCAAGGTCGCCCAGACGCAGGCCGTCCTAGACGAAGCTGGGGCCTCGTTCCGCACCGCAGCCGAGGCCATCCGCGACATCCAGGCCATCGTCGCCAAGGACATGACGTACGAGTCGCCGAACACCATCGCCGACCACAGGTTGGTGACCGACCGCCACGCAGCGGCCGGCATCCACGACCTGATCCGCGTCCTCGAGGCCCGCGGCTGGGGCGAAGGCGGCTCGCACACGCAAGGGGTCACCAAGTGACCGCCACAGTGACCGCAGCCCCGGACGAGCCCTGCCCCGGCCACAACGACGACGTCGCCGCCTACGAGCAGGCCAGGCAGCTCACGACCGAGGACCTGGCCACCATGGACCCCCAAGAGATCACCGACGCCCGCGACGCCGGCCGACTCGACCGACTGCTCGGCATCCCCGAACACGAGATCGACCTCAAGACAAGAGCCCGCACCGGCCAACTCACAGCCGCCGACACCACCGCACTCGCAGCCATCGGCAGACACGACCTCATCGTCACCGCCCACGCCGAAGGCAGGATCGAGGGCGTCGGATGAGCTGGGATCCCACACGGCCAGGCAACACCCGCCAAGCCCGCACCATGCGCGACAGAGTCCTCCGCGAAGAACCCACCTGCCGCGTCCCCGGATGCGGACAACCCTCCGTCTACGACGACCACATCGTCGGATGGTCCGAGCGAGAGATCTACGGCATGACCGTCCCGCAATGGCACCAGCGCTCGAATCATCAGGGGTTGTGCGAAGGCCACCACGCAGAGAAGACCGGGGCCGAGCGAGCGCGAGGCAGAGCACGGAACGGCGCGACACCGAGCAAGCGCACCGCGAAACGAACAGCCGAGCCGCACCCAGGACGTATCGCTCATGAGTGAGATGAGGGGTGGGGCGTTGTCCCCCACAGGGCCCACCCGGACACCGAACGTCCTTGGCTCTTCACCATATGCGAGCGACGGCGGCCGTTTTTTCGACCACGCCCTCAGCGGCGCCAGCTCGGGGGGATATGGGCGTTATGACTACGTGGACGCCTCACAGGCCCGTCGGGGCACCCCGCCCTCGGAGCCGGCACCCGCTGGAGCCTGTGTGTCAACGGCTGCGGACCGGGGCTCCGATGAGACCCTTAACCCTGCTGAGCCGTCCGGCGGTCAAGGTCAAGTCCCCGGAAGTGGTGTAACGGCTGATCCTTCGAAGATCGGTTAGAAGGGCTGCTCGCTGTTGGTGAGTATGGGTGGGGTGTCGCTGCTGCTGGGCCTCCAATCGCTGTCGGGGTCGAAGAAGTCGTCGGGGAACGGGGCCGGCTGGCCGTGTTCGTCCCACCAGCCGGTCAAGCCGCCGGCGGCGAGGATCGCGAGGTCCTTCTCGCGCTGGGTGTTGGTCGTGGTGGCCGCGCTCATGCTGCGGGCTCCAGTTCGGGCAGGTCGCGCTCGGT
This sequence comes from uncultured Actinomycetota bacterium, assembly GCA_963820015.1. GTDB lineage: Bacteria > Actinomycetota > Actinomycetes > Propionibacteriales > Nocardioidaceae > Nocardioides. The sequence goes on from CAWFYO010000005.1 coordinate 241,469, forward strand.
GATCGCGACTTCGGCCGAGTCGGTGTTGGCAGTGGCGGCTGCTCGGGCTGCGGCGGCCTTGATGGCGGCGCGGGCTCGGGCGACGACCTCGAGTCCGAGGTAGCGGCGGCCTTCGATCCATTCGTCGTGCTGTTCGGCGAGCACGGCACCGACCAGGCGGGTCACGGAGTTGCGGTCGGGGAAGATCCCGACGACGTCGGTGCGGCGGCGGATCTCGCGGTTCAGCCTCTCCTGGGGGTTGTTGGACCAGATCTGGCGCCAGATCTCCTTGGGGAACGTAGTGAATGCGAGCACGTCGGCGCGAGCTGCGTCGAGGTGGTCGTACACGTCGGGGAGCTTGTCGGCCAGCGCGTCGAGCATCTTGTCGAACTGCGCGTTAACCTCGTCAGCGTCGGGCTGGTCGTAGACGCTGTGCAGCAGCGCCTTCACGCCGTTCCATGCCGACTTGGGGCACACGTCCATCAGGTTCGCCGCGTAGTGGGTGCGGCACCGCTGCCAGGCAGCGCCGGGCAGGTTCGCTGCGATGGCCTCGACCAGGCCGGCGTGCGCATCGCTGGTAACGAGCATGACCCCGTCCGGGCCGGAAGTCAGGCCGCGTGCGACCAGGTCGGCGAAGAAGGTGTTCCACGCCGCTCCGGTCTCGCTGGTGGCGACCTGGACGCCCAACACTTCGCGGTGTCCGTCGGCGTTGACGCCGGTCGCGACGAGCACGACGGCGTTGACTACCCGACCGTTCTCGCGGACCTTCATCGTCAACGCGTCCGCGGCCAGGAACGCGAACGGCCCGGACTCATCGAGGCGGCGGGTGCGGAACGCCTTGACCTGCTCGTCGAGGTCGGCAGCCATCCGCGAGACCTGCGACTTGGACAGCGAGGTGATCCCGAGGGTGGCCACGAGCTTGTCCATCCGCCGGGTGGAAACGCCGAGGAGGTAGCAGGTCGCCACCACGCTGATGAGCGCGGCCTCGGCCCGCTTCTTGTGCTCCAGCAGCCAGTCGGGGAAGTAGGAGCCCTGACGCAGCTTGGGCACCGCGACATCGATCGTGCCGACCCGGGTGTCCAGGTCGCGGTGCCGGTAGCCGTTGCGGGAGTTGACCCGCTCCGGTGAGGCGACGCCGTACTCGGCGCCACAGACCGCGTCGGCGTCCGCGGACAGCAGCGCGTTGATCACGGTCGCGAGCAATGTCCGCATCAGGTCCGGGGACGCGTCGGAGAGTCCCTTCTCCAACAGGGCAACAGGGTTGAGAATGTGAGGAGCGGTCATCGTGGTGACTCCGTTCGAGAGTGCTTTGGAAGGTTCACTCGAAGGATCACGCGGTGGCCGCTACCTCGTCCCGACGACACGCTCGGGGCCGAGGATCCTGGCTACCGCGTTACACCACTATCAGGGACGCAACTGCGGTCAATCATTGCTCCATGACGTAGCTGGCCAGATGCCCGCTGGCCGACGACGCGCCCGAACTCGTGAGATGAGTGCGGAGAGGCAATGCGGAGCCCTACGATCCCGAATGTGACCCCGGGCACCGCGTGTGGACGACCATCCAACATCTGAGCCTCGGGCGAAACTTTTCACAAGGAGTCAGACTTACGTCATGACGGGTGCTGACTTGGCGTACGTGAGGCCCCCTGGCCTGCCTCAGTTCCGGAATCCGCCGGTGCAGCACGTCCGGATGGAGATGGTGTTCGAGCCCCTCACGATCCCGGTGACTCGGATTCGAGAGTTGCTCTCGCAGTGGGAGCCTCGGTATCCAGTGCTGAGCGAGCGTGCCCCCGAGCCCGTCCAGATGGACGTACCTTCCGACGGTCCGAGCGGCCTACGGATCCAGATCGCAAACATGCCGCCGATCCCCTTGGTGAGATTCGCCGCCGAGGATGGCTCGCGTTGGATCGAGTTACAGGCTGACCGTTTCGCGTGTGGATGGTCGAGGAGTAGCGAGGGCGCGTATCCGCGGTACCCGGACCTCCGCGAGGGAGTTTTTTGGCCTGGCCGCAGCCCTCGGTGATTTCGTCGGCGAAGGCGTCCAGGTCGTCCACATAGAGCATGACTTACGAGAACGAGTTCCCAGTGCTCAATGGCGATCTGCTGTCGGCGCTGTCCCACTGTTACAACTTTGGGGACGCGGCAAGCTCGCCGAACTCATGGAGGACCTCTTCAACGCAGGCTTGAATCTTCGCTTCCAGTACGGGGGCGACGAGCCATATGCCGTGCTCGTCGCAGCCGCATTGACCAATCACACCGATCAAGGCGTAGTATCGCGCATGTCATTGCGATACTCCGGGGACCCTTTAGGTACACCAAACGCCGACGAGCATGACGCGTTTGAGTGCATGACTCTGTTTTTGGACCAGGCTCACGAGGCAATCGTGGAGACGTTCGCCGGTGCTACGTCGCCGGACCTGCACGCAAAATATGGGGGAGGTACTAGGGCATGAGTCAGGCAGTGTTCGCGTCGAAGTTCACACACAGCGAAAACCCGCTCGCGAGCGTCGCACGCTACAACCAGCTTGAGGTGTCGAGGTGGCGTGGCCAAGTTGGGCCAGATGGAGCCCCGCGCTGGCTGGCGCCTGTTTCTCGACGTTTCCGCGAGATCCTGAGCAGATCCGCGAACCCGTCCCGCAATGCTAGTGACGGACTGGTTTCCTGGCCGTCAGTGGTCTTTGCCGTGCAGCTCCTCAGTCGGGTGATGGCCGACGACGCCTGCGTTCCGCAAGTGGTCCCGCGTTACAACGGCGGACTGCAGCTCGAGTGGCATACGGGTGGAGTCGACCTTGAAATCGTGATCGATCCGGATGGCCGCCCGGTGTCCGCGTGGTGTGAGCACGTCAGCGGACGCGAGTGGGAAGACGAGGGGGAGGATCTGCACGTGGGTCGAATCCGTGAAGGAACTCAGCCTCCTGGTCGGAGATGCCGGCTAGCGACGGAGCTGCCCTCGAAGACGACGACTCGGTGCTCCGCCGGTTTTTCGGTTGGATGTACGTCTATGACGAGAACCTGAGCCGGCGCCGCCTTCTTCGGCAGCATGGAACGCCGCCAGGACGAGTCCGACCTTTCCTGTTACGTCGAGTCCTTAATGCAGGTTCATGGTCTCGCCACCGACGAAGTGCTCTTCGGCCACGAATCCATGGGCTTGGCGAGAGCGACTCTGTTGGTTCTCCGATCGCACGGGTACGACGCCTGTCCGGACCCAGACGGCGTGGATCCGAATAACCCGCACCCGTGCGATAGGGCTGATCGGCGCGATCCAGGAGCCTCATGTGTCGCCGTCCGCGTTGAGGAAACGGGCCGGCAGGCTGATGAAGGAAGCCGAGGTCGAAGTAGAGCCACCCGAAGCGACGTGGGCATAGGCAAATCTGACAGCCCCGCCGGACTTGACGTTGCCTGTCGGGACCTCGGGGTCGGTTCAACCTCGCTCCAGGGACTCAGCCGGGAGCCACTCCTCGACAACGACCCACCCGCTACGACTCTCGAGGACGGGTCTCACGACGCGTCCCTGCCAGCCTGATGCGACTCGGCGCCACTCGAGGAGGAGGCCGGGTTGCCGGCCGTTCCGGTCGGTCACCCAACAGTGGCGGACGCCCAGCGCCTTCGCATTCTGTGAAGGTTCGGGCTCGCGTGGCGGAGGAGTGCCGTGGATACGTTCGTGGAGGGATGGGCGGTCCGCTCGACGACGGTTCATCCCTCCAGCTGTCATCTCTCAGGACTTTGGTGACGGTTCTGCATCAGGACATGGGTGACAGTTCTGGTGGTCTTGGTGGTGACACTTCGGCCGCGAGGCTGCGGAGGTGGCTGTCCATGAACCCATCGATCCCCGTGTCCGTCTCGCGATCTCGCAGTGGCCCGAGGGACGCCCCGCGTGGGGCGGTCTCGACGTTTTGTGCCGAGCACGGCATCTCGCGCAAGTCGTTCTACGAGCTGCGCAGGCGCGCTCGAAGACCGAAGGGCCGGCGGCGGTGCTCGAGCCCAAGTCGCGGCGTCCGCGGGCGAGCCCGTCGAAGTTGAGCGAGGAGGTGAAGGCCCAGGCTGTGCAGGTGCGGGCGGCGTTGGAGGCTTCCGGGCTGGACCACGGACCGATGAGCGTGCACGAGAAGATGCGCGCGATGGGCCTGGAGGTGGTCCCGTCGACGGCGTCGTTGGCTCGGATCTTCAGGGAGGCAGGTGTCGCTCGGCTGGAGCCGAAGAAGAAGCCGCGCTCGGCGTGGCGACGGTTCGTCTACCCGGCGCCAAACGCGTGCTGGCAGCTCGACGCCACCGAGTACGTGCTCACTTACGGGCGTAGGTGTGTGATCTTCCAGCTCATCGACGACCACTCCCGCTACGCGGTGGCCTCCCATGTCGCGGCCGGTGAGACCGCCAAGGACGCGATCGCGGTCTTCGACAAGGCGGTGGCCGCCCACGGAGTGCCGCAACGGCTGCTGACCGACAACGGGCGCGCGCTCAACCCCTCCCGGCTAGGAATCATCGGCCAACTCGTCGACCCATGTTGCCGCACTGGGCACCGAGGCGATCACCGGCAAGCCGTACAAGCCGACCACCCAGGGCAAGAACGAACGCTTCCACCAGACCCTGTTCCGCTACCTCGACAAGCAACCGCTGGCCGAGTCGCTGGCCGGACTCCAGGCCCAGGTCGACGCCTTCGACCACATCTACAACACCCAGCGCCCCCACCAAGGGCTACCCGGGCGGATCACGCCGCTGCACCGCCTGGGAGGCGACCCCCAAGGCCGATCCGCCCCGCCCGAAGCCGGACCGGCCCGTCTACCAGCCGCCCGGCCCCGGTCAGGCGCCCCCGACCGAAAGCCGCCCGCAGATCTACCCGCCGACACCCGCATCAGGAAGATCAGCTCTGTCGGCACCATCAACGTCGACAAGGTGTTCTACAAGATCGACGTCGACCGCGCGTTCGAGCAGGTCCTCGTCGTCAGCGACGGCAACCAGACCGGCGACAAGATCATCATCACCGACCTCCAAGGCCAGATCCTCGCCGAACACACCAGGCCCGGACCCGGCATCCGCTACGTCGGCAACGGCCGACCACCCGGACCACGCCCCAAGAAACCGACGACCGTCACCGAAGTCCTGACACAACAACGGTCACCGATGTCCTGATGCAGAACTGTCACCCATGTCCTGAGACATCACAGTTCATCCCTCCGGCCATGCCTCAAGGTATCGAACATGTGTTCGATGACGTTCGGATCGGTAGACCTTCCCCCAAAGTGGCCTATCTTCCGACCGGGATGTGTGAGCATGCTGCGCAGACCCAACTAACTCGGAGGCTCCACATGCGTCGCCCACTCCTTGCCGTTCTCGCCAGCACGGCCGCGGTCGCCACACTCACCCTCTCCACGGTCGCGCCGGCCAACGCGCAGATCAAGTACGCCAACTGCACGGCCCTGCACAGGGACTTCAAGCACGGCGTCGCGAAGTCTCGAGCCGCCGCTGCCAAGCAGGTTCGCCAGGGTTACGGACGGCCCGCATACGGGCGGCACGCGCGTCGGGTCTACTGGGCCAACTACAAGAGCCTTGACCGAGACCGGGACGGGACGGCCTGCGAGGCGTGAGAGCCGCCAAGCGCCTCGGTCCACGTGCTGGCCGCTCTCGCGACGGCCAGCTTGGTGCTGGGAACCGTCCAGACGACTCCAGCCTCAGCGGCCAGCGGTCAGACGATCCACGTCCGGCTCCGATCAGCCATCAGGAATCTCCACGTCGCTGCGCACTCTCACGTCGGGAGCTACGACCGGACCAAAGACTTCGGAGACTGGATCAGCCAAGGCTCCGGGTGCGACACGCGTGCGGTTGTCCTCAAGGCCGAATCGCTGAAGCGCACCACGCAGAACCCGAACTGCACGATCGAGACGGGTAAGTGGTACTCGTACTACAACGCCACCACCTACCTGGCCGCGAGCAAACTCCAGATCGACCACACTGTCCCGGTCGAAAACGTCTGGATCTCGGGGGCCTGGCGATGGACACAGGCAACCCGGGTCCGCTACTACAACGACCTCGCGGACTCCCGCACACTTGTCGCGGTCGACACGCACGACAACGAGTCCAAGGGCGACCAGGACCCGACCACGTGGCTTCCGAGCACGGGAAATGTCGCTATGAGAGGTACTGGGTCGCAGTGAAGACGCGTTGGCACCTCAGCGTCACCGCAGCAGAGAAGGCGAAACTAAGGACCATGGCAGCCAACTGTCCGAACCGGACACTACCCTCACCACGGCGGTCGTCCACCTACCGGTAGACGGTGACTGTGCGACCGGGATGCGTTGGAAGGAACCGCAAATTGAGTCAGCCAGCGGCGGGGTGGTACACGGATCCCGCGCAATCCAGCGCAGCAACGCTTCTGGGATGGCCAGACATGGACCGATCACACGGCGCCAGGCCGCAGCACTGTGCCGGCCGTGGCGCAGCAACGTCTGCCGTTCTCGGCGCTCGAGGCTCAGGCTTCATCGTCGCACCTTCATAGCCTCCGACAGGCGAGATGCCCCGGTCCAAGCTGTCATCGCATGGATCCTGACGGTGCTCACGCTCGGCTACATGCTGCCCTGGGCGGTTGCCGCGACTCGCGGGAAAGTCAAACGCTCTGGCGATCGGACTGCTGAACTTCTTCGTCGGTTGGACCATTCTCGGCTGGATAGCCGCGCTGGTGATGGCATGCATGAGCCATCAAAAGTTCGCAGTTTCATCCTGAGCCGACGGACGGTGGAATCGACCCGGCAGTGTGGCATTCCCGCTCAAGCCAACCCGTCAGGGCCTCGGCGGGCTGCAGACATGGCGATGCCCCGGCACACGGGGGCACACCGGGGCATCGAGCTGGACAGGGCCACTGGCGCCTCGGCTCGGGAAGTACGAGACTCCGGCGGCCCCTGCCGCGGAGACTAGGGCCGGGAACCTGCCAATTAGATGATCGGGCGGCCCCTAGGCGGGGCACATGGCGCACGCCGCTACGGCAGCGCCCCGCCAGGCTGTGTCGGCACTAGGCGGGGCTCTGGCCGCGGGGGACGGGCCCCGCGGCTGGGATCCTTCGAACACACCACCCTACGCCCTTTGGGCGTACCCCCGGGCATGACGAAGCCCCGCCGGGATCTCGGGTCACCGACGGGGCTCCGGGTTCAGCGTAGGCGGGTCAGGCCGACAGCGAAGCCGTCCTCAGAATCTCGGCTCAGGATGTCGCGCAGCTCGCGGACCTCGTTGAGATCCATCTCAACACCTACCTGGTCGTCCCGGCCGAGGTGCATGTAGGGCCGGCCGTCACGCTCGCGGGCGAGGTAAACCCGGATGTTGTCGAGCCACTTGTGCTCTCCGAACGTCAGCACCGGCATGCGGGTGAGCTTCACGGTGCGGTCGCCGCTGTAGCACCACTGGTCGTCGGGGTGGAGCGCGTCCGTGTGGCCGGTGCCGTCGTGACACCAGGGGGTGCAGTCGACGGCCGGTAGGGTCTCGTTCATGGTCACAGTCATGGCGTGCCTCTCAATCGGGGATATTACGGCCCACACTGCTTCTGACCTGCACGTTTGTAACGCTCAGGACTACAGCGCTCATGCGTCCCTAGTGCGCGACTACCTCGACTGAGCTGGTCGGCAGCCGAGACCCGGTCCGGGCGTCCGACTGGTCGGGATGCCGTGTTCCCGGCGATGCCCGTGGTCTTCCTCCCCGTGTGGCTGGGGGTCGCCGTCCTCCTCGGCTGGATCGGGGTGCGGACCCGGACCGAGGGGTGGTTCGTGGGGGCGTTCGTCTGGCTCGTGTTCGTCGGGCCGATCTGCTGGCTCGCGCTGGGTGCCGGACGGTCCTGAGCCGTCTGCTCACGCAAATGGGGCATGTGCATCCGGCCCTCCCCGTGGTTCCCTTGGTAGAAGGGCGTGTTCGGCGTCCAGAGTGCCCGCGGGGGACCCCATGCCCCGCGCCGGGCCCCCCTTCTGGCGTCGGGCACGTCCACCAACGGATGCGCCCCGTCTTCGGCCGGGGGAACCGCAGACGGGGCGCACAGGCCCGGGATCACCTCAGGAACTACCCCCGATCGGGTGCTGCGAAACCTCGATGAGCCGCACCAGGCGGTCGAGACGTACGCCGACGTCACAGGACGATGCCCCGGCGCTCGGGACACCGGGGCATCGAGTCGGAGGACCGTGCCAGCCTAGGAGGGCCGAACACCGTCCGCCAGGGGCGGTGTCACCCGACTCGTGCGCCCGTCACCCCCAGGTGCAGCGCAACCGGCCCGGCGTCTGCCATCGTGCGTGCCGTGGACGAGAACTACCAGCGGATGCGGGCCCGGCTGCTCGCTGCCCTTGCCGACCACGAGCGTGGCGACCTCGACCACGCCGGGCTGCAGGCTGCGCTGGAGGACCTACGGGGAACGCTGGGCAGCTCCCGCCGGGACGTGCGCCAGGCCCTGTTCGAGGCCGACGTCGCCCTGGAGGCGGGGCAGCACGGACGCGTGATCGAGGGATCCGACCCCGATGCCCCGCTCCGACGGATGCGGCGCAACCTGCGCGAGGTGCTGGGGTGATCCGTCCGGGCGAGATCTCGTGCGCGCTCGCCCGGCGCGGGTGAGGCACGCGGAGCCCGTTTCCGGCGACCCTTCTCTCGTGAGCGAGGTGCAGCCAGAGGTCCAGCCGCTGGACCAGAAGGACCTGGAGCTGCTGGACGGCGTCGGCCTCGTCCCCGAGGAGGTCACCACCCTCCAGCGCAAGGCCCTGGGGCGCCTGTCGCCGCGCACGAAGGACTGGCTCATCTGGAGCCTCGGCAACTGGCCGGGGCGCGTCGTCTTCCGGGTGGCGGCCGGCCTGCGCCACCTGCAGATCTTCGACCGGGCGATGACGATCGCCGCGCAGATGTTCACCTCGGTGTTCCCGATCATCATCATGGGCGCGAGCATCCTGGGCGGCCGGAACGCCTCGCAGGCCCTCGGCAGCACCGGCATGCCCTCCGAGGCCGAGGACGTCCTGAACGAAGTCGTCAATGCCGGCGGCTTCGGCACCTTCGGCATCGTCGGCATCCTCATCGTCCTGATCTCCGCCACCAGCCTCTCGCGCGCGCTGACCCGGGCCTACGACACCATCTGGCGCCACGGGCGCACCAAGCTGCCGCCCAAGGGGACCTGGCGGTGGCTGGCGGCGGTCATGGTGCTCGCCCTGTCGGTGGTTCTCAGCCACAAGCTGGTCGACCTGGTCAAGCAGGTGCCGCCACCTGACCTGTGGGGCCTGCTGATGGTGTTCGCCGTACCGGCGGTCATCGCCTGCTTCATCCCGTGGATGCTGATGGCCGGTCGCGTGTCGATCCGGTTGCTCCTGCCCGGTGCCGCGATGTTCGGCCTCATCATGGTGCTGGCGCACCCGGTGGCGGATCGCTACCTGGCGACCTCCATCGCGGTGAGCGCCGAGCGGTTCGGGCCGATCGGGGTGGCCTTCACCTACCTGACCTACCTCTACTGCATCGCCTGGGTGCTGCTCGGCACCGCCGTGCTGGGCCGGGTGATCGTCATCGACCCCGGCGTCGTGGGTCGGTTGATCCGGGGAAACGTGACGATGGAGGAGGCTTCCGGCACCGGCGAGGACGACGAGCCCGTCTTCACCTAGGCAGACCGGGTCCGGCACTCGGAACGCGCCTGCGGACACAGCGAAGCCGCCGGCGTCTCGGGTCACCGGCGGCTTCACTGACCAGTATGCGTGGGCGCCCCAAGCGCCCACAGGGACCAAAGTCTCTAGTGGTCAGCGTCGGCGGCGAGGGACCGATGAGCAGTCGGAGTGACCCTCGCCGTCGACGATGAACCTGTGTGAAGTTGTGGTCCCCCTGAGCCGGGGACGAGAGCCGGTCGGCGCCGATGGCCTCGGTGCCTGGCCTACGAGTCCGGTGGTGCTCCCGGATGGTCCACTCCGCACGTTCGCGCGGTGCGGAGTGGGACCTCCGGTTCCCTGCGGGCGCCCCATGCGCGGCCGCGTGGGAGTGAGCGTCAGCCGGTGGCTTCCTCGTAGGCAGCGAGCAGGGTGAGGGCCAGTGCCTCGGCGGCCCCCAGAGTGAGTGCGCCGCTGGTGGTCACGTGGACCCGCGGCGGGTGCTGGTCGATGCCGGCGGAGTCCGTCACGGCGATGTGGCGGATCTCCCAGCCATCACCGGCGCGGGAGTCGCTCCAGTGGACGGCGTGACCCTCCCACTGGACCTCGCGCTGGTGGGTGACCTGCGAGACGTTGCACCAGGTCGGGCAGCCGACCTTGGTCTGAGTGCTGATCGCGGTCATCATGCGCTCCTCAGGGTGCTGACGGACGCGATGTGGCAGTCCTTGTTCCCGTCGAGTCGGGCGCGCAGCCCGGACATGTCACGGCCGTCCGCTGCCAGGGCAGCGCTGAGCCGGATGCGTGCCGTCAGGCACTCCTCACACGGGCAACCTTCAGCACCATGGCGGGGGGATGGTGTGCTCATCGGTGTGCCTCCTCGTGAGTGAGACGTGGCTCACCGAGGTCCGTGACGCGGTTTCGGACCATGATTTCGCCAATTTTCGGGGCGCCCGGTCAGCCAGCTGGCCGCGGTACGGCGCTCCAGGGCGCCTCCGGCCCCGTCTGGGGACCTCCGCAGGGGACGAAAGTGCTGCCAGCAGGCTGCATGCTGGGCTGGCACGCTGGTCGGGTTCTGGATCGAGACCCGCGCCAGGGGAGTGACCCTCCGTGCGGCCGAGCCGTGTTCGCCGCGCTGTCCGACGTCGCCCGCGACCTCGACCGGATCGGTCAGGTCTGGTGCCGGCCGGTCACCGGCAGCGCCGGACCATCGTCCAGTGGTTGACGCCGTCACCGCGCTGGTAGCGCAGTGAGTCGAGGAGGACGGTGGCCAGCGGCAGCCCGCGGCCGTCCTCGTCCATCACGTCGGGCATCTCGGTTCCCCAGGTCCCGCCGGGGTACTCCTCACCGCTGTCAGACAGCCGGCCGGTGAGGGTCTCGGGCCGGACCTCGAGGTGGAAGCTCCACTGCACTTTGCCCGGGGGCCGGCCGTGCTCCACGACGTTGCCGACGACCTCGATGACCGCTGTCTCGAAGAGCATCAGCGCCTCCCGGTCGAGGTCAGGGTGCTCTCGGCCCACCACCTCGAGCAGGTCGTGGAGGAGGTTCAGGCTCTCGGGGACAGCGAGACCCTCGAGCAGGTAGTCACCAGTCATCTGAGGCGTCTTCGACGGTCGCATGGGCGCGCAGGACCCGGTCGAGGTTGGTCAGCCGGAGCACGGTCATCACCTGCTCCGGGACCTCGGCGAGCCGCAGGTCCCCGTCGGCCTGCCGGGTCGCCTTCAGGCCGGCGATCAACGCGCCCAGCCCGGAGGAGTCGATGAAGGTGACCTCGGCGAGGTCGACCACGATCCGGTTCCGGCCGGCCGCGACGGTCTCCTCGACCTGGCTCTTGAACGCGGGGGAGGCCACCATGTTGAGCCGTCCCATCGGGTGCAGCACGGCTACTCGATCGTCGTCGGTCATCCGCGTCGTTCCTCCGTCCTCGATCCGGATGTACGCCGGGGAGGCGGCGTACGGGTGACGCTGGTCCTCGGAGTGTCTGCCGCCGGGCTGGGACTCTGCCCGGTGTCGGCCGTACTCCTCTCGTCGAGCCAACACCATGGTCGGTCTCCTGTCGTCGTCGCCTCCTCTCTTCGGGAGGGCGCTGCTGGTCATGTGGCGCTCCGGCGTACGACGACGGCGGTCAGGTCGTCGCCCAGTGGCGCGGCGGCTCCGGCGGCGAGGATCCGGTCGGCCATCTCGTCGGCCGAGCCGGCCGAGGCGGCGAGGTCGACGGCGGCCCGGATCGCGTCCGCCGGGTCGGGGAACGCGTCGAGCAGGCCGTCGCTGACCACGATCAGGGTGTCGCCGGGATGCAGCCGCGCCTCGTGGCTGTTCCAGGTACCGGCCGGGTCGGCGCCGAGCGGGAGGTCCCGCGAGGTCAGGTGGCGGACCTGGCCGCTCTCCGGGACCACGACGGCGAGGCCGTGGCCGGCGTCGACGTACTCCAGGTGCCCCTGCTGGGGCCGCAGCCGGGCGGTGAACATGGTGGCGAACGTGCCGGAGTCGTAGAAGTCGTCGGCCAGGCCCTCGGCGGTCCGTCGCACCGACTCGGTCAGCGGGTTGAAGCGCGAGGAGACCCGGAGCGCCGTGCGCAGGCCGGCCGTGATCACGCCGGCGGCCAGCCCCTTGCCCATCACGTCGGCCACGGTGATCTGGAGCATCGTGTCGTCGAGGAAGTACCAGTCGTAGTAGTCGCCACCGACGTGCTGCGCCGGCTGGCAGCGTCCGGCGATGTCGTAGCCGGGGAGGTACGGCGCGACTCGGGGGAGGAGACGGCGCTGGATCTCCGTGGCCTGGACCGCGTCGGCGTCGGAGGCCAGCTCGGTCTCGACCCAGCGGGCCAGGTCCTCGAGCAGGGCCTTGTCGGTGCGGCTCATCTCCCGCGGGATCTCGTCGATCAGGCACAGCGCGCCGACGACCTCACCCGCGGGCGCTGCCAGCGGTGCGCCGGCGTAGAAGCGGAGATGGGGCGCTCCTACGACGTACGGGTTGTCCGCCCACCGGGGGTCGCGGGTCGCGTCGGGGACCACGAGGGCCCCGCCGTGCTCGACCATCTCGGGGCAGAAGGCGACGTCGCGCGGGATGCTCTCGCCGGGTGGAGTGCCGATCGCGGACTTCACGAAGAGCCGGTCGTCGTCGATCAGGTTGACGGCGACGACGGGCACGTCGAAGAGGCGGTGGGCGAGGCGGACGACGCGGTCGAACCGCTCCTCGGGCTCGGTGTCCAGAAGCCCGAGCTCGCGGAGCGCCTCGAGGCGCGCGCGTTCATCCGTGTCCACGGTGCCCTTCTCCGGTGGCGTGGGGAACCTTGCGTCGCAGCCTAGGCGCGGCCGCACGGCCACGTCGCCCGAACCCGCCACGGGGGGACCAAGGTCCCGGGCGGTCAGCCGGCGGCGACCAGCACCACGGCGGCCGCGCACAACGCGAGACCCCAGGCCTGGGCCCGGTGGATGCGCTCGCGCAGCACGAGGGCCGCCAGCAGCACGGTGAAGGCGGGGTAGAGCGACACCAGCACGGCCGACACGCTGAGGAGCCCGCGGTGGGTGGCCAGCAGGAACGCGACCCCGGCCGCCGCGGCCAGCAGGCCGCTGGCCAGCCCCCACCACTCCAGGCCGCCACGAGGTCTCGGGTCGCCGCCGAGGGCGAGCGCGGCGACCACCGTGGTCACGACCGCGGCGACCTCGCACACGCACAACGGCCACAGCCCGGCACCCTCCGGCACCTGACCCAGAGCGGCGAACAGGACGCCGAACCCGATGCCGGCCAGCACGCCCTCGACCAGGCCGGAGCCACCGGCGGGCGCCGAGCCCAGGGTCTCCTCCCGCGAGACCAGCCAGATCCCCGGAACGGCGGTGAGCATGCCCAGCCAGACCAGGGCCGACGGCCGCTCGCCGGCCGCGACGCCGATCAGCACCGGGATCAGGGTCGCCCCGACCCCGCTGACCGGGGCCACGACACCCATCCGGCCACCGGCCAGGCCGCGGTAGAGGAAGGCAGTGCCGGCGCCGGCTCCGACTCCGGCGAGCGCGCCCCAGGCCTGGTCGGCGAGCGTGGGTGCCCCAGGGTAGGCCAGCGCCACGACGAGAGCTCCCAGGAGGCTGCCGAAGCAGGAGAGCACGGCGACCGGCCAGACCGTCGTACGGCGTGAGGCGAGGCCGCCGATGAAGTCCGAGACGCCGTAGGACACCGCCCCGGCCAGGGCGAGCACGACTGCGATCACGAGAGGGCGAGCCCCGTCAGCCACACGGCCGTCGCAGCCAGCGCGGCCACCAGCTCGATCAGCATGCTGTGCGCGAGCGCGCGCAGGGCCGCCTTCGTCGAGGGCCAGGCGGCAGCGTGGCCGACGCGGACCCGCTCGGCGAGGTAGATCCCGATCGGGAAGGCCACCAGAGCACCGACCACCGGGATCACGAAGAAGCCGACGATCGCCGCCACCCCGCCGACCACGAGGGTGCTGGTCGGCACTGCGGCCTTCAGGCGGCGTCCGGGGACGGCGTACTTGATCACCAGGCCGGCGGCCAGGCACAAGGCGGCGACCGCGAAAGTCGCCCAGGCCTCGCCGGTGGCCTCGGCGATCGCCCAGACCAGGATCCCGGCGCCGACCAGCACGGTGCCGGGCAGCACCGGCACCACGATCCCGAACAGGCCGACCACGACCAGCACAGCACTGCCGAGCACGATCGGGTTCACGCGCCGCAGCCTTCCACACGAGAAGGACGGCCGTTGAAGTCGCAGGACAGGGGAGCGGCGGGCGAACTACGAAGGCCCCGGACCTGTCGGTCCGGGGCCTTCGTGTTGCTCGTGGGGCGAGCGGTCAGCGCTCGCCGTCGGGCGCCGCCGGCCGCACCTCGCCGCCCAGCTTGTCGGTCTCGTCGACGACGTGGGCGGCCACCTCGCGGAGCTTGTCTCCGTGCTCGCGGGCGTGGTGGGCGCAGAAGAGCAGCTCGCCGCCGGACTGGAGCTCGACCTTCAAGTAGGCCTGCGCTCCGCAACGGTCGCAGCGGTCCGCGGCGCTCAGCGCGGAGCTCGTGGCAACTGCAGTGGTCACATCGGCCTCATTTCTCATCGTTCCGGTGTCGTACTCAACGTAACCGGGAGGTGGGAACATTCCCCGAGCCCCCCTAGGCCTACGTGTCCTGCGACACCAGGATCCAACCACGGTGATCATGCCCAGGTGGGATGGTTCTCATACCTGGAGACTGCTGCTCAGTCGTTGTGAATCTCTGCTCTCGAGTGTGCCGGGTGTGGCTGACTCGTGCCGTGCTTTCCGCGAAAAACCTGCCGTCTCGTTTCCGTCTCGTCCCTGCTGCGTGATGCGCTCACGCTAGACCCGACCGGGCGTCCACACCGGCAAGCGAGCCTTCGTCGACCCTGGGCGTGTCGCGGGTAGGGTCGAGGCCTCGAACGGCTCGACCGGCGAGCCGTCGCCGTACTGCCGCAGGAGCACGACCATCGCCGACAACACCTACAACGCCGCACACCTCCTGGTCCTCGAGGGGCTCGAGGCCGTCCGCAAGCGCCCCGGCATGTACATCGGCTCCACCGACACCCGCGGTCTCATGCACTGCCTGTGGGAGATCATCGACAACGGCGTCGACGAGGCCCTGGCCGGCGCCTGCGACCTGATCGAGGTCACCCTGCACCGCGACGGCTCCGCCGAGGTGCACGACCACGGCCGCGGCATCCCGGTCGACAAGGAGCCCAAGACCGGCCTCCCGGGCGTCGAGGTGGTCTTCACCAAGCTCCACGCGGGCGGCAAGTTCGGCGGCTCGTCCTACGTCGCCACCGGCGGTCTGCACGGCGTCGGCGCCTCGGTGGTCAACGCGCTGTCGGCCCGGCTCGACGTCGACGTAGACCGGGTGCCGTCGCAACAGGGGATGAGCTTCCGGCGAGGTGCGCCCGGTGTGTTCGCCGGCGACGGCCCCGAGGCGTCGTTCACGGCGACGTCGGGGCTCACCCGCAAGGGCGCCCGGGTCACCAAGACCCGCACCGGCACCCGCATCCGGTTCTGGCCCGACCGCCAGGTCTTCACCAGGGACGCCGACTTCCAGTGGGACGGCCTGATCGGACGCGCCCGCCAGACGTCGTTCATCGTCCCCGGCCTCGAGCTGGTGATCCGCGACCTGCGCGGCGACCAGCCCGTGGAGGAGAAGTTCCGCCACGACGGCGGCATCGCGGAGTTCACCGAGTTCCTCGCCCACGACGACGCCGTGACCGACATCCTGAGGCTGCAGGGCTCCGAGACCTTCACCGAGACGGTGCCCCTGCTCGACGACAAGGGCCACATGACCCCGCAGGAGGTCGAGCGCGAGCTCGCCGTCGACGTCGCCGTGCGGTGGGGCACGGGCTACGACACCGAGATGCGCTCCTACGTCAACGTGATCGCGACGCCCAAGGGGGGCACCCACGTCAGCGGCTTCGAGAGCGCCGTGACCAAGACCTTCAACGACGTGATGCGGCAGACCAAGGCGCTCCGGGTCAACGACGCCGACGTGATCAAGGACGACGTGCTCGAGGGCATGACCGCCGTGGTCACAGTGCGCCTCGCCGAGCCTCAGTTCGAGGGCCAGACCAAGGAGATCCTCGGCACGCCGGCCGCTCGTGGCGTCGTACGCCGGGTGGTGTCGGCGGAGCTGAAGAAGTTCCTGACCTCGACCAAGCGGGTCGAGAAGGCCCAGGCCAAGCTGGTCATGGAGAAGGTCGTGGCGGCCTCCAAGACCCGCCTCGCGGCCCGCCAGCAGCGCGACACCCAGCGCCGCAAGAACGCCCTCGAGTCCTCCGCGCTCCCGGCCAAGCTGGCCGACTGCCGGGCCACCGACAACGAGCGCACCGAGCTGTTCATCGTCGAGGGCGACTCGGCCCTCGGCACCGCCAAGCTGGCCCGCAACTCCGAGTTCCAGGCGCTGCTGCCGATCCGCGGGAAGATCCTCAACGTCCAGAAGGCCTCGATCGGCGACATGCTCAAGAACGCCGAGTGCGCCTCGATCATCCAGGTCGTCGGTGCCGGCTCGGGTCGCACGTTCGAGCTCGAAGCCCGTCGCTACGGCCGGATCATCTTCATGGCCGACGCCGACTCCGACGGCGCCCACATCCGCTGTCTGCTGGCCACGCTGTTCTACAAGTACATGCCCGACCTGATCACCAGCGGCCGGGTCTTCACCGCGGTCCCGCCGCTCCACCGGATCGAGCTGACCAACCCCAAGAAGGGGCAGGAGAAGTACGTCTACACCTACTCCGACGCCGAGCTGCAGCGCACGCTGGCCGAGCTGGCGAAGAAGGGACTGCGCTGGAAGGACCCGGTCCAGCGCTACAAGGGGCTCGGTGAGATGGACGCCAAGCAGCTGGCCGAGACCACCATGGACCCCCGCCATCGCACCCTGCGCCGGATCACGGTCGACTCCGCCGAGTCCGCGGCCGAGGTCTTCGAGCTGCTGATGGGCTCCGAGGTCGCGCCGCGCAAGGAGTTCCTGGTGCAGGGCGCCTACGACGTCGACGTCGAGGCGCTCGACGCCTGAACCGGGGACCGACCGTGCCGTCGTACGACGTGGTGTCGGAGGTGTCCGAGGCAGACACCGACGAGCTCTGGCCGGTCTACGACGGGGTGTTCGGCGACCAGACCGACTACGCGGGCTGGCGGGCCGGGCTCTGGGACCGGCACGTGGCGCGGGCCGGCTTCCGCCTGGCGCGCGCCTACGACGACAGGGCGCTGGTCGGGTTCGCCTACGGCTACACCGGCGAGCGTGGTCAGTGGTGGACCGACCAGGCGGCCCGGGTGCTCGCCCCCGAGGTGGCCGAAGCGTGGCTGGGCGGGCACTTCGAGCTGGTCAGCCTCGGGGTCGTCGAGACCGCCCGAGGCTGCGGGGTCGGGACGGCGCTGTTGGGCGCGGTGACCGACGGGCTGCCGCAGGAGCGCTGGGTGCTGATGACGACCGCGGACGCCGACGACCCGGCCCGTCACCTCTACGCCAGGGAAGGCTGGCAGGTGATCGGGCCGGGTCTGCGCGGCGGTCAGGTGACCATGGGCCGGAGACGGCCTACGGGCAGGTGACCTTCGGGTTCCACATCGCATACATCCCCGACGGGTTGTGGTCCCACGCCCAGACGTGCAGCGACCAGAACGCCGTGTCCCCCAGGATCCGGTTGCCCGGCGGCGTGTACATGAAGTCCTGCCCGTCCAGACTCGGCATCGACACGCTGCCCGTCGGGCTGTCAGGCACGAGGTACTCGACGCCCACCAGCCGTTGGTGCCGTGGGTTTCCGGCGTAGATCACGGCCGCCGGCTGCGTTGGGTCCGTCGACCCGATGTTGCCCGGGTTCACGTAGTGGTAGCCCATCCCGCCCATCGAGGGCGTCCCGAGGTCCTCGATGCAGGTCAGGTTGTTGACGTCGTGGAACAGCACGTTCCAACCGGCATCCTGCGCAGTGGCGAGGCTGTGGTACGGCGCGGTGGCGGCCCTGATCTGTGCGGGCAGCGTCGCCCCCTGAGCGCTGGCGTGCGAGGCGTACGTCGCGCCGCCTGCGGCGAGAGCCAGGGTCGATGCGGCCGCGACCAGGACCCGTCGGAGGTTCATCAGGAACCCTCCTTGACCTCGTGGACCTCGTCGGCGACCAGGCCGTGCGCCTCACGGTGCACGGTGTGGGCGGCGTCCGGCGAGGGTGCCTCGACGAGGCAGAAGATCGTGCTGCTGGCCTCGTCGACCCAGTAGCGCTGGTACTGCACGTCGTACTTGTCCTGCACCTGCAGGTCGGCCATGTGGGCCTTGGCGACGTCGTCGGCGGTGACGGGACCGTCGAGGTGGTGCACGTCCATGTAGAGCGGCATGGGGTGTCTCCTTCGAGTGGCTCGGCCGACGCGGTGTCGACCGGACTCCCGAACGCTAGGGAGAACGACCCTGCGGTCGCGTCGGGGGAACTGCCCAGGTTTGTGGTCCTCGACTACCCAGATTGCCCAGGTAAGGGGGTGGTGGGTCCGTCGCGAGGACTAGGTGGTCGCCGGCGCCGAGCCGAGGGCGCGGGCCTGCGCGGCCGCGGCAGCGCGCGAGCCGACGCCGAGCTTGGTCAGCACCGCGGAGACGTGGTGGTCGACGGTGCGGCTCGAGAGCACCAGCCGCTCGGCGATCTCGTCATTGCTGAGGCCCTCGCACAGGAGGGCCAGCACCTCGTCCTCGCGCCGGGTCAGGCCGAGCGGATGCTCACGGGTACTGGCCCGCGCGCCCTGCGGGGCCCGGTGGCCGAGGTCCTTCATGCGCTGCCGGGTGCGGCGCGCGGCGGCCCGGGCTCCCAGGGCCTCGAAGCGGGCCACGGCGTCGCGGAGGTGCGCCTCGTCGGCGGAGTCGGCGAGCGCCTGGGCGGCGTAGTGGGAGCAGCCCAGGCGATCCCAGGCGGCGGCCGCGCCCGCGTGGTCGCCGGCCACCCAGGTGGCCCATGGCTCGGGTGCCGGTGACGCCGGGGTGGCTGCGCCGAGGAGGCGCGTCTCCCACACGCTCAGCCGGGCGTCCTCGTCGTAGTCCATCGGCGTGATCCGGGGTCGGACCATCCGCAGGTCGTCGACGGCGTCCTGGTCGTCGCCGGCCAGCCAGCGTGCCTCGGCCCGGGCCAGCCGGGTGAGGCTCACCCACTCGGCCTCGTCGACGCCCTCGGCCGCCTCGACGGCCGCGTCCAGCACCGCGAAGGGGTCGCCGACGCCCCGTCGCGCACGGATCAGGCCGAGGGTGACCTGCGAGGTGAGCAGGTTGACCGGGCTCGCATCGGTGGCCAGGACGCGCTCGGCGATCGCGGCGGCCTCGTCCCACCGCCCGACGTCGGCCAGGGCCACCGCTCGGTGGCCGCGCAGGCAGGTGGAGTACGTCGTGATGTCACGCTCGTCGCAGTAGGCGATGCCGTCACGCCAGAAGCGCTCGGCCTCTGGGAACCGGAACTCGCGGATGAAGAACGTGTAGGCGTTGGCGTAGGCGCGGCCCGCCTGGCCCTCGGCGCCGGCCTCCAGGCTGATCCGGAGCGCCTCGAGCATCGGGCCGGTCCAGTCGCGGCGCTCGAGGAGCTCGCCGAGGGCGACGTTGTTCAGCACGTCGCTGAGCACCACGGGGTCGCCGAGACGCTCTGCCATCTCGCGCGACCTGCGCAGCATCGTCCGAGCGGCCGCCACGTCCGCCGGCCAGAGGTTGAAGGCCTCGATGGAGTAGGCGTAGGCCAGCTCGGGGTCGTCGCCGAGCGGCTCGAGCAGCGCCAGGGCGCGCCTGATCTCGGCCACCGACTCCGCGCCTCGGCACAGCCGCCAGTACACGGCGCAGAGCCGGCGATGTCCCTTGCCCTCGCGGGCCGCGTCGCCGAGGTCGTGCCAGATCTCGATCGCGCGCTCACGGGCCTCGGCGGCCTGCGGCCACGAGTCGACGTAGGCCAGGGCCTCGGCGTAGCCGTCGTAGAGCTCGGCGAGCGTGCGGGGGTCGTCGGGCACGAACCGGAGCGCCCGCTCGTACTGGGCGGCCGCCTCCCGGTGCGCGCCGAGCGCGCTGGCCTGCCGGGCTGCCGCCGGCGCGTACCGGCGGACCAGGTCGGCGGCACCGGCTCCCTCGGCGTGGTAGGCCATCCGCGCCTCGTCGTCGCAGCGCGGGTCGAGCGCGCCCAGCAGGGCGCGGTGGCCGGCCATCCGACGATGCGCCGGGATCGCCGACTCGACCGCCCGTCGGGAGAGCTCGTGCCGGAAGCGGAGCGTGTCGCCGTCGGCCGTCAGCAGCCCCGCGTCCACCAGCCGGTCGAGGGTGCCGAGGTCGCTCGCGGACGCCGTCGTGACGAGCTCGGGATCGACCCGAAGCCCGTCGAGCGCTGCCACGTCGAGCGCGGTGCGCGCGTCGTCGTCGAGGACGGCGGCCCGGGCGAGCACGACGTCCCGCACCGACGTCGGGACGTCGAGGTCGTCGCAGCTGAGCACCTCGGTGAGGAAGAACGGGTTGCCGCCGGTGAGACGGTGGAGCTCCTCCGGAGGGTGTGGCGTGCCGTCGGCCAGACGCCGTACGCCGTCGGGGGAGAGCGGCGGGAGGTCGATCCGGCGGGTCGACCGCTGGCCGCCGAGCTCGCCGAGGGCGACCCGGAGGGTGTCCGCCGGCGCGATCGCGTCGTCCCGGAACGTGACCAGGAGCAGGACCGGGAGGCTGCGGAGACGACGCCCGAGGTAGCGCAGCAGGTCGAGGGTCGCGTCGTCGGCCCACTGGACGTCCTCGACGACCAGGACGGTGAGGCGCTCCTGGGCCCCGAGCCAGGTGAGGACCTCGTCGTAGACCCGCTCGCGCGGCGCACCGTCGCGTACGGCATCGTGCAGGGGCCCCTCCACCTCCCGGACCATGTCGTGCAGGGGGGCCAGCGGGCGCGGGGTGAACAGGCCGTCGCAGGCGCCCCAGACCCAGGTGGCATCTCGCAGCCCGGCCTGGAGCTCCTCGACGAGAGACGACTTGCCGATGCCGGCCTCGCCGGACACCAGGACCAGCCGGCCGTCACGCCCGCGCGCCTCCTCGGCGTACTGACGCAGCGAGGCCAGCTGGGTCTCGCGTTCGAGCAGTCCCCCCACGCCCTGAAGTGTCCACCCGGGCCGCTCCCGACGTCCACGGGTCGCCGTGGGAGGAGGCTCAGGCGTGCCGGGCGAGGAGGCCGGTGTCGACGTCGTAGAGGAAGCCGCCGACCGCGGCACGGTCGGCGATCAGCGGGTGGCTGCGGACCTTCTCGACGTCGTCGGCCAGGGCTGCGAGCTGGTCGAGGACGACGTGGAAGTGCTGGAAGGACGCGTCGATGCCGGCCGACTCCGAGACCCGTTGGTGGAGCTCGGCCTCGGTCGCCGACGCCATCGCACACCGGGTGTGCGGCACCACCAGGATCCGCTCGACCCCGAGCAGATGCACCCCGAGCACGAGCGCCTCGAGGGCCTGGGGCGTGACCCGGCCTCCGGGGTTGCGGAAGATCTTGGCGTCGCCGTGCTCGAGCCCGAGCATGGCCAGCGGCTCGATCCGCGAGTCCATGCAGGTCACGATGGCGACGCCCGCGCGGGCGATGCCGTCGAAGCCGCCCCGCTCGAACTGCTCGGCGTACGACGCGTTGGCGCCGAGGAGGTCGGCGAAGGGGTCGGTGCTCACGGGTTCACCCACGGACGCGAGGGTAGCGCCCGGGTGGCTGCCCCGCGGAACAGCAGGAGCGCCAGGACCGCGGCGACGGCGGCGCAGAGGGCCGCCCCGGCGAACACGGTGTGCTCCTGGGCGATGCCGGCGTGGATCAGCAGGTCGTCGTAGGCGTCGCAGCGGGTCGTGTGCCCACCACAGACCTGCAGCGGTGGGGGCAGGTCGGTGGTCTCGGAGTAGTAGCGCCGCAACCCGATCGCGGTGAGTGCCGAGATGCCGACCAGCATCCCGACCATGCGCGCCACGACCACCCCGGCGCTGGCCAGACCGTGCACCTCGGAGTCGGTGCTCGCGAGCACGACGGCGTTGACCGGCGCGAGGGCGAGGCCGAAGCCCAGACCGCCGACGAGGAGGGCGAGGTTCGCCGACGGCTGCGACAAGGTGGTGACGCCCCAGCCGGTCATCAGCACGAAGCCGGTCGTGGCCAGCGCCATCCCGACGGCTGTGACCAGGCCGGCAGCGAACCAGCGAGTGAGGTAGCCGCCGGCCACGGCCCCGATCGGGAGTGCCACCAAGAAGCGCACGAGCACCAGCGCCGCCGACACCTGCGAGCCGGGATAGACCGTCGTGCGGGCGAAGATCGGGATGTCGATGAGCGCCGCGATCAGGGACGCGCCGACGAAGAAGCTGACCAGCAGCGCGCCCCAGGCCGGCGTACGACGCAGTGCGCCGCGGGGGACCAACGGGCGGTCGGCGGTGCGCAGGTGCCAGACCAGGCAGCCGGTGGCGACGAGTGCGCCGAGGAGGTACCAGCGTCCCTGCGGGGCGAACACCTGGACGCGGGCATCGGCCGTGGCGAAGGCGAGGATCACCCCGGCGAGCGCGACTGCCAGCAGGAGGGCGCCCAGGAGGTCGGCCTCGCGGACGCTGCGCCACCAGCTGGGCAGATCGACCATCGGGCGGCGGGCCGTCGCGCAGCGCACCACGAAGAGCACCAGGGCCGCGATCGCGACCAGCCCGACCGGGGTCAGCCAGCGACTCGAACCGGTGACCGGGATGAACAGCTGCCCCCAGGTCACGTCGCTGACCAGCGCGCTCGGCTGCACGAACACCAGCCCGCCGGCCACGAAGGCGAGCAGGAGCAGGCCGGCGCCGACCCAGTCGAACGGCGGTCGCCTGCCTGCCCCAGGGGTGGGATCGACGGGGCGCGAACCGCTGGCCGGGGCCGCGCTCTCCTGCGGTGGGGACACCAACCGCAGGCCCTGGATGAGCCCCGCCAGCGCCAGCCCGACGACCAGGTTGATCGCGAAGATCACCCGCCAGTCGCTCACGGCCAGGACCATCGCGCCGAAGAGCGGCCCGACGACGCTGCCGATCTCCTGCACCGCCGACACGACCCCCAGGGGTACGCCGCGCCGGTCGGCCGGGTAGAGGTCGGCGACCAGGGCCAGGGTCGCCGGCACCAGCCCACCGCCGCCGACACCTTGCAGGAAGCGGCCGGCCACCAGGCTCGGCAGGTCGTAGGCGAGCGTGGTGACCAGGGACCCGAAGGCGAAGAGCAGGAGCGCGGCGACCAGGACCGGCACCCGGCCGCGCAGGTCTGCGATCCGCCCGATGAGGGGCAGCATCGCGACGTAGCCGAGCAGGAAGCCGGACACGATCGGCGCCCCGCGCTGGAGCTGGTCGATCGAGAGCCCGACGCTCGCCATCATGTCGGGCAGCGCGAGGACGACGACGTAGGTGTCGGCCGCGGCGAAGGCCACCGCGACGGCGGCGAGCCCGAGCAGGACCCGCGGCGACGCGCCGGTGCGGGTCACGACCGCACGAGCAGCGGCAGGGTCGCCCTCATGGGGCGGTGATGTCCTGGGTCGTGCCGTAGTCGTCGAGCCCGAGGGTGTAGGTGAGCGAGGGGTGGCCGGGGTAGAAGGCGCCGGTCAGGTCGGCCGACCGCAGCTCGCCGTTGTCGGCGATCGCGTAGGACGCTTTGAAGCCGCCGCTGGCACCCGGGATGAGGTGCGCGACCGAGTCGCCGGGGACGGTCCCGGTGTAGGTGGTCAGCACCTCCTTGTTGTCCTTGCCGCCGCGGGTCTGGCCGCCCTGCTTCAGGTCCTGGGTGGCTGCGAGGATCGCCGGGATGCCTCGGTCGGCGCTGAGCAGCTGCGCCGGGTCGGGCGCGCCGTAGTCAGCCGGGTTCACCACGGACCACCCGGGAGTGAGCGGGATCTGCGCGTAGACCTTGCCGTCGACGGCCTTGACCGGGACGGGGAAGGCGCCGCCCGCGATGTCGACGGTGAGTGTGCCGTCGAACGCCGGCGCGTCGGTCGCCGTGCCGGAGGCACCCTTCACGCCCTGCACGCCGCTGGGGAGGTTGTCGGTGGAGAGCGTCAACGACAGACCCGAGGTGTCCACGATCTTCTGCTCCGCGGTCTTCAGGGCGGTCGCCGGAGCCGGCCCGGACGAAGACGAGCCGCCGCAGGCCGACAGGACGGCGAGGGCGAGCCCGAGCAGCACCGCGAGGAGCGGGAGGGTACGGCGTCGCAGCATGGGGGTCACCTTGTCACAGTGGGGCAGCGTCACAGCGGTCCGCGTCAGAGCTGGGCGGGAACGGGACCGGCACAGGCGACGATCGGCTGGGCGAGCGGGACGCCGCTGCCGTCGCGACGACCGGTGGCCTCGGGGAGGTCGACCGGTGAGCCGCTCGCGGCCGCTGCCCGGGCCGGCGCCGTGCCGGCCCAGGCGAAGATCAGCGCGTCCTCGCCCTTGAGGAACCGGTGGCACCGGACGCCGCCGGTGGCTCGTCCCTTGCCGGGGTACTCGGCGAACGGGGCCACCTTGACCGCACCCGGCTCGGTGCCGGGGAGGGCCGTGGACGACCCGCTCGCGGTGACCACCACCGAGGAGGCCGGGTCGAGCGAGCCGAACCAGACGACGCGCTGGCCCGCTGCGAGCTTGACGCCCGCCATACCGCCGCCGCTCCGGCCCTGTGGGCGCACCCCGGCGGCGCCGAAGTGGAGCAGCTGGGCGTCGCTGGTGATGAAGCACAGCTCCTCGTCGCCGCTGTGCAGCTCGGCTGCGCCGACGACCTCGTCGCCGTCCTTGAGGCCGATCACGTCCCACTCGTCCTTGCCGAGCACCTCCGGGTTGACCCGTTTGACCACGCCCTGGCGGGTGCCGAGCACCAGGCCCGGCCCGTCGGTGCGCAGCGCACACAGCGCCAGGGCCCGCTCGCCGGCCTCGAGGGACCGCACGAGGTCGAACGGCAGGCCACCTTGCAGGTGGGGGTGGTTGGCCGAGCCGGGCAGCGCCGGCAGGTCAAGGACGCTCAGGCGTACGAGGCGGCCGCGCGAGGTCAGCGCACCGATCTCACCGCGCGCGGTCGTCCGGATGGCCGAGACGACGACGTCGTGGTTGGCGCGTGCTCCGTCGCCGGTCGGAAGCTCGTCGGAGGTCGAGCGCGCGAGCAGTCCCGACGAGGACAGGTAGGCGAAGCACGGGTCGTCGGCGACCTCGAGCGACGCCGGGGTCGCGGCGACGGACACGCCGCCCGACTCGAGCAGGACGGTGCGGCGGGGGGTGCCGTAGGTCTTGGCGACCTCGGCCAGCTCGTCGGAGACGACCTTCCGCAGCAGCGCGTCGTCGCCGAGGATCGCGTCGAGGGCCTCGATCGTGCGCAGGAGCTCCTCCTGCTCCTTCTCCAGCTCGATCCGGGAGAACTTCGTGAGCCGCCGCAGGGGCATGTCGAGGATGTAGTCGGCCTGGGCAGAGGTGAGGTCGAACACCGAGATCAGCCGCTCCTTGGCGGCCGCGGCGTTGTCGCTGGACCGGATCACCTGGATGACCTCGTCGATGTCGAGGATCGCGACGAGCAGGCCCTCGACGAGGTGGAGCCGGTCGGCGGCCTTGCCGCGCCGGTGGACCGACCGGCGTCGTACGACGTCGAAGCGGTGCTCGAGGAAGACCCGGAGCAGCTCCCGGAGGCCGAGGGTGCGGGGCTGGCCGTCGACGAGGGCGACGGCGTTGATGCCGAAGCTGTCCTCCATGGGGGTCAGCTTGTAGAGCTGCTCGAGCAGGGCCTCCGGGACGAACCCGTTCTTCACCTCGATCACCAGCCGCAGGCCGTGGTCGCGGTCGGTGAGGTCCTTGATGTCGGCGATGCCCTGGAGCTTCTTGGCCAGGACCAGCGCCTTGATCCGCTCGGAGACCTTCTCGGTGCCCACGCCGTAGGGCAGCTCGGTGACCACGATGCCCTTGCGCCGGCCCACCGACTCCACGCGCGCGGTGGCGCGCATCCGGAAGCTGCCCCGGCCGGTCTCGTAGGCGTCGCGGACCCCGTCGAGGCCGACGATCATGCCGCCGGTCGGCAGGTCGGGGCCGGGAACGAACCGCATCAGGTCCTCGAGCGTGGCGTCGGGGTGGGTGACCAGGTGGCGCAGGGCCTGCACGACCTCGACCAGGTTGTGCGGCGCGATGTTGGTGGCCATGCCGACCGCGATGCCGGTGGTGCCGTTGACGACCAGGTGGGGGATCGCTGCCGGGAGCACGACCGGCTCCAGCTCGCGGCTGTCGTAGTTGGGCTTGAAGTCGACGGTGTCCTCGTCGATCGAGGCCGTCATCGCCACCGCGGCCGGCGCCATCCGGCACTCGGTGTAGCGCATCGCGGCCGGCGGGTCGTCGGGGGAGCCGAAGTTGCCGTGGCCGTCGATCGTGGGCAGCCGCATCGACCAGGGCTGGGTCATCCGTACCAGCGCGTCGTAGATGGCACCGTCGCCGTGGGGGTGCAGCCGACCCATCACCTCGCCGACGACCCGGGCGCTCTTGACGTGGCCACGGTCGGGCCGCACGCCCATGTCGTTCATCGTGTAGAGGATGCGGCGCTGGACCGGCTTGAGGCCGTCGCGGGCGTCGGGCAGGGCACGGGAGTAGATGACGGAGTAGGCGTACTCGAGGAACGACGCCTCCATCTCCTGCTTGATGTCGGTGTCGAGGATGTGCTCCTCGAAGTCGTCGGGGAGGTCCTGCCGGGTGGTGCCGCGTGCCATGGGGCGCATTCTCCCTGGTCCGCCCGACCGGGCGGACCAGGGCGCGCCGTGGGTACGACGGACGGCACCGCCGAACAAGGTGTTCAACCACGTAGTTGACAAAGGCGGCGACCGTGATGGAATGTGTGGTCAACCAAGACGTTGAATACGAGAGGAGCTGCACATGGCCACCGTGGTCGTCCAAGCCGTCGCCTCGCTCGACGGGTACATCGCCCGCCCCGACGACATCCCCGGACCGATCTTCGACTGGTACCAGTCGGGAGAGGCACCGCTGACCTTCAACAGCCCCGAGACGGTGTTCCACGTCTCACCGCAGTCCCGCGACTACCTCGCCTCGACCGACACCCGCTGCCAGGTGATCGGGCGGCACCTGTTCGACGTCGTGGACGGGTGGGGTGGGCAGCCGATCGTGGGCGACCACGTCTTCGTCGTCACCCACCGCGACGCCGAGGAGTGGCAGGCGCGCTACCCCGACGCGCCGTACACCTTCTGCACCGACGGGATCCAGGACGCGATGCGGCAGGCGACCGACCACGCCGGCGACGGAGTGGTCCTGGTCTGCGCCGGCGAGACCGCCGGCCAGGTCGTCGCTGCCGGGCTCGCCCACGAGCTCGCGATCGAGCTCGCGCCGGTGTTCCTGGGCGAGGGCAAGAAGTTTCTCGGCTCGGCCACCGACGAGATCGTCCTCGACGACCCCCACGTGGTCGTCCAGGGCGAGCGGGTGTTGCACCTGCGGTACGCGCTGCGACGGTGAACCTCGCAGCGCGTACCGCAGGCTGCTCAGTGGGCCTTGACCGTCTTCGTCGCCGACTTCGTCGACAGATGGATCAGGGTGCCGCCGAACCTCCACTGGTAGGTGGTGGAGGCGGTGAGCTTCACCGAGGCCTTGGCAGTGCCGGTCGACGACGTGGTCTTCGACGCGACCTTGACCCAGTGCGTCCCGGACTTCTTCCACAGCGTGACGGGTGCCTTGGCCACTGCCTTCCCGGTGCCGGCGTCGGTGAGCTTGGTGCTCAGCGTGATCTTCTTGCCCTTGGCCGCTCTGGTTGGCCCCGCGATCGAGAGCTTGGACGCGTCGATCTGGGCGACCGAGAACCGCCCGTTCCCACCCGTTGCGTCGGGGCTGAGGGTCCCGTGCCCGTACGGGCCGACGGTTCCGGAAGAGCCGGCGTTCACGACGGTGACCAGCGTGGCCCGCGACAGGAAGCTCTTGTACTGGACGGCGATCCTGCCTCCTGCGCCGCCGCCACCGTCGCCGTAGCTGCCGCCGCCCCCACCTGAGCCGCCGCTCGCCACCAGCACACCGTCGAGCTGCACGCTGTTCCCGTGGATGAGGATGCCACCGCCGGAGCCGCCACCGGAGCCTCCGAACGAACCGCCGTTGCCGGAGCCACCCGACGCCGTGATGACACCGGTGGCGGCCACTGTCACGGTCGAGCCAAACAGGCCCACGGCACCCCCCCCGCCACCGCCACCGACGTTGGAACCACCCGAGCCTCCACTACCGCCCTGCAGCTTGACGTTCAGGTCGCCGTACTGGGAACCCGCCGTACCGCCCGTCCCGCCGGAGACGGCGGCGCCTCGCGCTCCGCGCGCTCCGAACCCGCCGCCCCCGCCTCCGCTGTTGGTGTTGCTCGGTGCTCCACTTCCCCCGGGGCCAGCGCCCGCGGTTGTCCCGTTCGTTCCGCCCGCGCCGCCTCCGGCGCCTCCCGGGTTCGGACTGGCCATCCCGGTGCTGGCGTCGACCCCGTCACTCGCGATGGTGCCCGCAAGTACGAGGGCGCCGCTCGCCTTCAGCTCGAAGGGCCGGCTCCCCGATGCTGTGATAGAGGCGCCGCTCGGAATGGTGATGGTGTGAAACGCGAACACCGCGACGCCGTGGCTGTTGACTCCGTGCACGCTGACCGACGGGCCGGTGAGCGTCAGCGCTGTGGTGTCGACGGTGAAGGCCCCCGAACCGAGGACCAGATCGGCCGCGCTGGCCGGTGGGGCGAGGACGATGCCCGTGCCGACCACGCATGCGCTGGCGAAGAGCATGGCTGGTAGTGACCGCTTGAGAGAGCCCACGAAGTTCCTTCCGTTTCCCCCGTCCCGAGAACCGAAGATCATGACGTTCTGACGTCCGCTGAGTCTGGCCCTGCACGACTGCGGCGGCAAGCATCCGGCCTTCGGCGTTGCGGCGCTGGCAACCTCAGCGAAACCTCCGGCCGCTAGATTCGGGGTCGTGACCGCAGCCGATGCCGACGCAGCCGTCGCTCCCCAGCACTGGGAGGCCGACGTCCTGCTGCGCGACGGCGGGACGGCGCACATCCGGCCGATCCGGACCGACGACCGCGACCTGCTCGTCGACTTCTACGGCCGGGTGTCGGACCAGTCGAAGTACTACCGGTTCTTCTCCCCGATGCCCAACCTGTCGGAGCGCGACGTCAAGCGGTTCACGCACGTCGACCACGTCCACCGCGTCGCGTTCGTGATGATGCTGTCGGACCGGATGATCGCGCTCGGCAGCTACGAGGGGCACGTCCCGGGCACCCCCGGCTCCGACGCCGGGGAGGTCGAGCTCGCGGAGGTCGCCTTCCTCGTGGAGGACGCCCAGCAAGGGCGCGGGATCGGGCAGCTGCTGCTCGAGCACCTCGCCCAGGCCGGCCGGGAGCGGGGGATCGAGCGGTTCGTGGCCGAGGTGCTCCCGGACAACCACCGGATGATCCAGACCTTCCGCGACGCCGGGTACCGCCTGGTCAGCGGCTACGAGGACGGCGTCATCTCGCTGGAGTTCCCGATCGAGCCGACCGACACCGCGATCGGCGTGATGTCGAGCCGCGAGCACCGCGCCGAGTCCGCCTCGATCGACAAGTTCTTCAACCCGCGCTCGGTCGCGGTGATCGGCGCCTCCCGTCGCCAGGACACCGTCGGCCAGGCGCTCGTGCGCAACCTCGTGCTCGGCGACTACGCCGGGCGCGTCTACGTCGTGAACCCGCTCGCCAAGGCGGTCTCCGGGTTGCCGGCGTACTCCGCGGTCGGCGACATCCCGGGCGACGTCGACGTCGCGATCGTCGCGGTGCCCGCCGAGTCGGTGCAGGACGTGGTGCTCGACTGCGCCGCGAAGGGCGTGCACGGGATGATCATCATCTCCTCGGGCTTCGCCGAGATCGGTGAGGAGGGCCGACACCGGCAGCGTCGGCTGGTCGGGCTGTCCCGGTCCTACGGGCTCCGCGTGATCGGTCCCAACTGCCTCGGGATCATCAACACCGACCCCCAGGTCAGCCTCAACGCCTCGCTCTCCTCGCAGATGCCCGCACGCGGCCGGGCCGGCTTCTTCTGCCAGTCCGGCGCCCTCGGTACGGCGATCCTGGAGAAGGTCAACAACCGCGGGCTCGGCCTCTCGACGTTCGTCAGCGCCGGCAACCGTGCCGACGTGTCGGGCAACGACCTCCTGCAGTACTGGGAGGAGGACGACTCGACCGAGGTGGTGCTGCTCTACCTCGAGTCGATCGGCAACCCGCGGAAGTTCAGCCGGATCGCGCGCCGCGTCTCGCTGCGCAAGCCGATCATCGCGATGCGTTCGGGCCGGACCACGCAGGGCGTGCCGATGGGCCACTCGGTGCGCACGATCGGCGCACCGCCGCAGGCGGTCGACGCGATGTTCCGGCAGGCCGGCGTGATCCAGGTCGACACCCTCGACGAGATGTTCGACGTCGCCCAGCTGGTCGCCCACCAGCCGCTGCCGCGCGGGCGTCGGGTCGCGATCGTCGGCAACTCCGACGCCCTCGGCCTGCTCGCGGCCGACGCCGCGGCTTCCGTGGGGCTGGTGGTCACCCGCTCGGTCGCGCTCGGCGCCGAAGCCACCGGTCCCGACTTCGAGGACGCGCTCGACGCCGCCATCGACGACGCCGAGGTCGACTCCGTGGTCGCCGTCTACATCCCGCCGATCGACGTCTCGAGCGCGGAGGTCGCCGACGTGCTCGCGGCTGTGGGGGAGCAGTCGGACAAACCGCTGGTCTCGTCGTTCCTCGGCGTGGAGGGCGTCCCCGAGCTGCTGCGCGTGCCCGACGTGGCCGGCTCCACGGCCGGCCGCGGCTCCGTGCCGTCGTACCCGGCCGTCGAGGCGGCGGTGCGCGCGCTCGCGCGCGTCGTCGACTACGCCGTGTGGCTGCGCACCCCCAACGGCCCGACGGTCGTGCCCGCCGAGGTCGACCCGGCCGCGGCCAAGGGCCTGGTCCACCGGCTGCTGATCGACAATCCCGACGGCACCGAGCTCGAACCGGACGACCTCGACGCCCTGCTGACCGCCTACGGCATCGACCTCTGGGAGGCCCGCCGGGTCACGACGCTGGCCCAGGCGACCAAGGCGGGTCGTGACCTCGGCTGGGACGTCGTGCTCAAGGCCACCACCGACCGGCTCCGCGAGCGCCCCGACCTGGCCCACGTGTGGCGCAACATCGACCGCCCGGCCGAGATGCGCGACGCCTGGCAGTCCCTGGTCGAGCTGATCGACGACTCGGACACCGCCGGGTTCGTGGTGCAGAAGGTCGCCCAGCCCGGCGTACCGCTCAGCATCCGCAGCATGGAGGACCCGCTGTTCGGCCCGGTGGTGTCCTTCGGCATCTCCGGGCCGCTGTCGGAGCTGCTCGAGGACCGGTCCTACCGGATCCCGCCGCTCGGCGCGCGTGACCCGGGCGCGATGACCCGTGAGATCAAGGCCGCGCCGATGCTCTTCGGCTACCGCGGCTCCGAGGTCGTCGACATCGCGGCGGTCGAGGACCTGCTCTCACGCGTGGCCCAGCTCCAGCACGACCTGCCGCAGGTCTCGTCGCTGGAGCTGTCGCTGGTGCTGGCCGGCGCCGACCACTGCTCCGTGCTCACGGCGCGCGCGCGGGTCGACCCGGTCTCCGACCCGCGGTCCGACTGGTTCGTGCGTCGGCTCCCGGCCGCGGTCGACGACACCATCCCGGGCTGAGCGGGCTGCCCCCCGGCGTGACAGACTCGCCTCATGCAGGGGCTGAAGGAGGCTATCGACCGCACGGGCTACTACCCCGAGGTGGTCGCCGACGGGGTGATGCGGGCGGTTGCGGGCGAGGACGTCGTGTCGTTCTTCGTCCACCACGAGCCGACCTTCGACCGCGACGAGGTACGCCGTCACCTCACGGTCGTGGTGCTGACGCCGAGCCGGCTGATCCTGGCCCACACCGACGAGCACGAGGGCGACGACATGCTGCCGGCGCCCTATACCTCGACCTAGCAATACAT